>CAVTFW010000006.1:0-84058 GCA_963734105.1 Candidatus Acidiferrales bacterium
GGGAGTTCGCCCCTCGGATATCCCCACGATCGGCGCTTCCGGAGCGATCTTCGGCATCCTCATCGCCAATGCCATCCTGTTTCCGGAACGCCAGATCTGGCTTTTCCCGCTGCCGATCATGATACCCATGCGGCCATTTGTCGCCGTCATGGGAGCCGTCGAGTTCTTTTCCACCCTCGGCGCCGGCGGGGACAACGTCAGCCACCTCTGCCACCTTGGCGGCATGCTCGTAGGCTGGATCTATCTTCGCCGCGGCTCGTTTCTCTTCCGCGTCCGCAACGAAGTCGCGGACTGGCGCTACGAGCGCAACCGTAAACGCTTCGAGGTGTACATGAAGAAAAACAAGAACGATCCCCCTCCCCCCGATCGCTGGGTCAACTGACCCGCCCGCAAAACCAGCCAGGATTTCTCGCAAGGTGAGATTGATCTGCAGTTCAAGTCTAACAATCGATTGTCATCCTGAGGCCCCGCGCCTTTTGCGGGGACCGAAGGACCTCAACTTCGGGATCACGCACGGCGTTGACGTTGAGATCCTTCGGAGCGCAAACGACGCGCTCCTCAGGATGACAATTTGTTCGTGCGATTGAATCGCGAAAACAACTGCATTTGGTAAGAAATTCGCGCTAACTCGCGCTTCCGATCACGTGAAACTTCATGAAGTTCGTCGTTCCCCGTATCCCCATCGGCGTCCCCGCCACGATTCCGATCACGTCGCCTTTTTTCACCAGGCGCTCTTCCACCAGCCGCTTCTCCGCGATGGCCGCCAACCCATCGATCTTCTTGATGTCCACGATGCTTCGCGGAGTCACGCCCCACAGCAGCGCCATCCGCCGCCGCGTTTCCGCCTCCGGCGAAAACGCCACGATCGGCACCAGCGGCCGGTAGCGCGACACCAGCCGCGCCGTGAATCCGCTGTGCGTGAACACCGCGATCAGTTTCATGTGCAATTCCCGCGACGCGTGGCACACCAGCTCCGCCACCGTTTCCGCTACCTTCAACTTTTCCTGCGGCGCCGGCCGCGGAAATTCGTGAATGCTCGCTTCCGCCTCTTCAATGATCCGCGCCATCATTCCCACGGCTTCCACCGGATATTTTCCCGTAGCCGTTTCCGCGCTGAGCATCACCGCGTCCGAGCCGTCAAAAATCGCGTTGGCCACGTCGGAAGCCTCGGCGCGCGTGGGCCGCGGATTTTCGGTCATGGATTCCAGCATCTGCGTCGCGGTGATTACCGGCCGGCGGAACTCCCTGGCGCGCGCGATGATGTTCTTCTGCACCACCGGCACGCGCTCCGGGTTCATTTCCACGCCCAGGTCGCCGCGCGCCACCATCACGCCGTCGGACGACGCGCAGAATCTCATCCAGGTTCTCGATGGCTTCCGGCTTCTCCAGCTTTGCGATCACCGGCGTATCTTTTCTCGCGCGCCGCACCAGCGATTTTGCCAAGCGCCACATCTTCCGGCACGCCGCACGAAGCTTACGGCGATGTAGTCCGCGCCGTGCGACAGCGCAAAGCGCAGGTCCGCACGGTCCTTCGTCCGTCAGCGCCGGCACGTGCAGCTGCACGCCCGGCAGGTTGATCCCCTTGTGCTCGCCGAGGAGTCCCGCCGTTCACCACCTGGCAGATCACTTCCGTGTGGCTGGTGCCCTCCACGCGCAATTCAATCAATCCGTCGCTCAGCAGGATGCGGTCGCCTCGCTTCACTTCGCGCGGCATGGGATGAAAAGTCGTATTCACCCGCGTCGAATCGCCCAGCACCTTCGCCGTGGTGATCACAAACTTCTGGCCCGCCCGCAGCAGCACGGTCCCGCCGCCCGCCAGCGCCCCCGTGCGGATTTTCGGGCCTTGCAGGTCCGCCAGGATCGCAATCGGCTTCTTCCGCTCGATCGCGGCTTCGCGCAGCATCGCGAATGCTCTGTGCGTGTTCTTCGTGGGTGCCATGCGAAAAATTCAGGCGCGCCACGTCCATGCCCGCCTGAATCAGCTTGCGGATCATGCGCGGCGATCGCGTGACGGGACCGATGGTGCAGACGATTTTGGAATGCCGCGAAATCATCGATACCTCTTCTTTGTGTATACCAGATGTGGCGGCTAGCGGGTGACGGAAAACTCCGCCACGATGCGGGTCATCAGGTCCACGCCCTTGGCGAACGACGCCAGCGGTACTCGCTCATCGTCTCCATGCACGCGTGCGTCGTCCTCTTCCGTCAGCGGAAATGGCCTCAAGCCATAAGCCTGCACGTTGTGCAGCCGCAGTTGCGCCGAATCCGTCGCTCCAGTGGACATCATGGGCAGCACCGGAGCGCCGCCAAATTCCTTGGCGCACACCTTGGTTATCAGCGCGTAGAATTCCGTTTCCATCGAAGAATTGGGCGCCGCCAGCCCCGCATCCGGCATAACTTCGAATTTCACCGACGGATCGTTCACCAGCTTGTTCAGATCCTTCAACAGCACATCGATGGTGTCTCCCGGCAGCAGCCGCACGTTCAACACCGCGCGCGCTTCGGACGGAATCACGTTCGCACGCACACCTGCCTGCAGCATGGTGGGGGCGATGGTGTCTCGCATCATGGAATTCCACATCGGATTCATGTCGGAGATCACCCGCTGCGCGTGCTCGCCGCGGTCCGGCGTATCCAGCACTCTCATCCACTTTGCCGTTTCATCGTCCTCGATCGCCGCTAGCCCTTCAAAATATCGCCGTACAATGGATGTCAGACGCACCGGCGCTGTATAGTTGCCGATCTTTTCTACCGCCGCCGCCAGATGCACCACCGGATTATCCTTTGTCGGCGTCGAGGCGTGGCCGCCCTTTCCCTTGGCAGTCACGGAAACATTTACGGAAACCTTTTCGCCGACCTGCACCCCGACGTACTGCACTTTGCCGTTCTTCAGAACCACTTTGCCGCCTTCATTCAGGGCAAAGCCCGCCGCCAACTTGTCCCAATACTTGGCGATCAGAATTTTCAGGCTGGCTTCTCCAAACTGTTCTTCGTCGGCCGTAGCCAGGAAAATCACGTCGCGGTTCAGGTGCACACTCCCGCGCTTCAGGGCGATGAACGCCGCCAGATTTGCCGCGAGCATGCTTTTGTCGTCGATCGCGCCGCGTCCGTACAGATAGCCGTCCTTGATCACTCCGCCGAACGGGTCCACCGTCCACTTGCTCCTGTCCACGCCAACCACGTCCATGTGCGCCACCAGGAGCAGCGCCTTCGACGGGTCCGCCATCGCGCTGCTCCGCAGCCGCGCCACCAACGCGCTCCGTCCGGGCGCTACATCCAGAAACTCCGGACGTGATTCCTTCCTTCGTCAGGATCCCGGCAATGTACTTTGCGGCTGCCTGCTCGTTCCCCGGCGGGTTGGTGGTGTTGATCTTCATCAGTTCCACCAGCCAGTCCTGCGCCTCGCGCGCCAGCGCCGTCGTGTCCCCCACCAGCGAAGAGCCCTCGGGTATTCCCATCGCAGGCGGATTCTGCTGTATCTGGGCGCGCAACGGCACGCCTCCCCATCCACAAATGGCTATCGCACTCAGACTCAAGAAGCTCCAGCGCTTCCAACTCACAAAGGCACCCTCCAGTCGGATTGCATTTTGCGTCGACTAAATTCCATACTAACATGCAGTTTCGCGCGTCCCCTGGGGGGCCTCGCGTGGGCGTGCCTAATCTGCACCCGCGCGCGGCAACGGGGCGAACGACGCCGGAGCGAGTACCCGCATCTTACTTAGAACGCGTCTCATATCCGGGAAGGATTGGGGGATAGGAAATGGAACCTCGCGTAGCCTCTGTCATCGGTTAAGTCTGGCCGCAGTTGCCGCACTTGGATTGCTTCTCTCGGCCTCGGCACCGGCGCAAGCCCCGGAAGGCCCTCAGGGCACGCCTCCGGCGCAGTCCAACCCGACACCCACGATTTCGCCCAAACCGGCTCCTCCACAGCAGAAGCCGCAGGACGCGGGTGCCACGATCGCCGTCGAAGTGCCGGTTGTTACCTTGGACGTGATCGCCACCACCCAGCACGGCGATCTCATCCCCGGTCTCAAGAAAGAAAATTTTCGCGTTCTCGAAGACGGCCAGCCGCAAGACCATCACCAACTTCGGCCCCTCCGATGCGCCCATCACCATGGTCGTGTTGATGGAATTCAGCGCACGCGCGTCTGGCTGGTTCTCCTATCAGGCCAAATACTGGGCCGACGCGCTTTTTCCCAATCTCAATCAGAAAGACTGGATCGCCCTGGTCACTTTCGACATGAAACCACGCACGGAAGTGGACTTCACGCAGAATAAGGACGAGGTCCGCCAGGCCCTTTATCACCTGTATTTCCCCGGATTCAGCGAATCCAACGTTTTTGACGCCTTGCTCGATACCGTCGATCGCCTGAAGGATGTGAAGGGCAAGAAATCCAGTTCTGGTGCTGGCCAGCGGGGTGGACACCTTCTCCAAGCACACCCTCGATCAGACCATGAAGGAGCTTCGCGGCACGCGACGTCACCATTTTCGCAGTCGGCGTCGACAAACCCATCACCAATTGCCTGGAGTTCCAGGGCCGTCTGGGCGGCATGCGCGAGCATGAACTATCTTCAGGCAGAAAATCAGATTGAAGACCTTTTCGCCAGATGACCGGCGGCTTTGCGTGGTTCCCGCAATTTGACGGCGAACTTCCAGGGATCATGCGTGACGTCACGGAATTCCTCCGCCACCAGTACAGCATCACGTACACGCCGACCAATCACGCCGCCGACGGCAAATACCGCAAAATCAAAGTGGAATTGGTCGCGCCGGACGGCAGCCCGCTGATCGTCACCGACCAGAAGGGCAAGAAACAGAAATGGGTAGTCTACGCCAAGGAAGGCTACACGGCTCCTAAAGGCGGCGTCGGCGACTGATGTGCCCGGAAGTCGTGTCGGCGCGGATAGCGAATGAGCGTTAACTCTTCGGCAGAATGCGCAAGTCTCTGCCCGGTCATGTCCTTGGGCGCGGGCTCGCCCAGTATGCCGAGCATTGTAGGTGCGATGTCGCGCAGCGCGCCGCCCGGCGCCAGATTCAGTTGATCATTATCTGACACGCAAAGGAACGGAACGGGTTGGTGGTGTGATATGTGTGTGGGCCGCCGGTTACCGGATCGATCATGGTCTCTGCGTTGCCATGATCAGCGGTGATGATCCACGAGCCGCCGCGCGGCTTCAGCGCCTGGTAGATGCGCGCGAGTCCGGCGTCCACCGCTTCCACCGCCTTGAATCGCGGCTTCGAGCTTGCCGGAGTGTCCCACCATGTCTGCATTCGCGTAGTTCATGATGATGGCGTCAAATTCGCCCTTCTCGATCGCGTTCACCACCGTATCGGTGATGCCTGCGGCGGACATTTCCGGCTTCAGATCGTAAGTGGCCACTTTGGGAGACGGCACCAGAATGCGCTCTTCGCCGCCGAACGGCTTTTCGACGCCGCCATTGAAAAAATAAGTAACATGGGCATATTTCTCCGTCTCCGCGCAACGAAGATTCTTGTACTGCAGCTCCTGAAACACTTGCGCCAGAATGTGCTCCAGTTTTTCCGGCTGGATGACGCACTTCAACCACGGCCAGTTCTTGTCGTACTTCGTCATGCCCACAAAAAAGAGATTCTTGGGCCGCTTCGGATCGGCGAATTTATCGAAGTTCGGCGCTTCCAGGGCAAAGGTCATCTGCCGGGCGCGGTCGGCGCGGAAATTGAAGAAGATCACCGCGTCATCGTCGCGAATCAAGCCCACAGGCTGCTGCAGATGGTCCCTTTCCGCGGGTGATCACAACGGGCTTTACGAATTCGTCGGTGACACCCTGCTCGTAGCTCGCTTGCAGCGCCGCAACAGGATCATTGCTCTGTGTTTCCGCTTCGCCGTGGACCAGCGCGCGATAGGCCAGCTCGATGCGCTCCCAGCGATTGTCGCGGTCCATGGCGTAATAGCGGCCCACGATCGTGGCGATTTCGCCGACGCCAAGTTCGCGCATCTTCTGCTGCAATTTGCGCACGAAATCGCGGCCACTGTTCGGTGGCGTGTCTCGGCCGTCCATGAAGCAGTGCACAAACACTTTCTCCACTTTTTCGCGCTGGGCCATCTCGAGCAGCGCAAACAAGTGATTGATGTGCGAGTGCACGCCGCCATCGCTCAGCAAGCCCAGAAGATGCAGTTGCCGCTGACGGCCGCGTTCCATGGCCTCGCTGGAACAGCGCCACCTGGTCCAGTTGCTTGTTGGCGATCAGCAGATCGATGCGCGTAATGTCCATGTGCACGATGCGCCCCGCACCGATATTCATGTGGCCCACTTCGCTGTTGCCCATCTGCCCTTCGGGCAAGCCGACCGTAGGGCCCGGAAGTCTGGATCAGCGTGTTCGGGAATTTCCGCAGCAACTCGTCGTAGGTAGGCTTGCGCGCGAGCGCAATGGCGTTCCCTTTGGTCTCCGCACGATAGCCCCATCCATCCAGCACCGTAAGCACAATCGGTTTCGGTCGTTTTGCCATGGCTCTTTTTGTTATCAGCTCCCTTTCAAGAATTGAATCACGCATACAGCGAAGGGGAAGGTTTTCCCTCGGCCACCCGAATTCTGAACATGTTTGTTTCAGGTTCGCAAAGTTCTTCCAGAAAAAATATCTGCTACCGTTCAATTCCTCAAAATAATCGAATGGTTCCATACTGAAGCTACTTCGCGGCGAATTCGCGCAGCGCGGCCAGCAGGCGCTCCACTTCTTCCAGCGTGTTGTAATGCACCAGGCCGATGCGCAGCAGGCCGCCTTGCGATTCCACGCCCAGCCGCTCCGTCAGGTTCAGCGCGTAGTAGTTGCCGTCCCAGGTGAAGATGCCGCGCTCGCCGAGAAACGCCGCGATCGTTGTGGGATTGTGCTTGCCGATGCGCAGCGACAAGTGTCGAGCATCGCTCGTCAAATCGCTTCGGATCGGTGATGCCATAGATGCGCACTCCGGGAATCGACTGCAAGCCCTCGATCAGCCGCGAAACGAGCCGGCGCTCGTAGGCCACCGTCGTGCGATAGGCCGCAGCCAGCGCTCCTCGCCGCGTTGCGACCGATGGGTCGCAGCGCCGCCCGAGTTCCGCGATGTACTCCACCGCCGCGCCGATCCCCGCAATCAGTTCGTGGACTTGCGTCCCGGTTTCCCAACGGTCCGGGATCTGGTCGGTGCACGGCCGCACTTTATACGGCCGGAAGCCACTGCAGGTGCTGGCGTTTTGCCGTAGAGCGTGCCCATGTGCGGTCCGAAAAACTTATATGACGAGCAAACCAGGAAATCGCAATCGAGATCCTTCACGTCGATCAATCCATGCGGCGCATAGTGCACCGCGTCGATATACACCAACGCACCGGCGGCGTGCGCCAGCCGCGTGATCTCCGCGACCGGATTGATGGTGCCCACGGCGTTGGACGCGTATCCCACGGCCACTAGCTTGGTCTTCTCGTTCAGCTTGCTCTTCAGATCTTCCAGGTCCAGCGTGCAATCCTCTTCGCGTATGTCCACCTGCCGAATGACCACGCCTCTTTCTTCGAGCGCTTTCCACGGAGAAAAATTCGCGTCGTGGTCGAGGGTGGTCAGCAGAATTTCGTCGCCCGCCTTCAATTCGCGGCCAATCGCCCGCGCAATCGAAAACGTAATCGTGGTCATGTTCTGACCGAAGACAACTTCTTCGCGGTGCGCAATGGAAGAAATCGGCCATGGCCGCGCGGCGATCCGCGATCATTTCGTCCGTGCGCCGGCTGGTGAGAAACGCGCCGCAGGTGTTGGCATTCGCGTTCATCAGATAGCTCTGAATCGCGTGCATCACCTGGGTCGGCACCTGCGTGCCCGCGGGCCCGTCCAGAAATGCCGCGGGTTGTCCGTTCACCTGAGTCTGCAACGACGGAAATTGCGACCGCACCCAGCCAATATCCAGTGCGTTCGCCGCGCTTCGGTCCAATCCGGGTGTGCTCATGTCCCCTCTGCTCTCGCAAAATCAAATTTTCATCCGCAGACCAGTTTCTCACAGAGCAGCCGCGGCGTGTTAGCATGACAGAGTCGTTCCCCACTCATGCCGCGATGGCGCCGGCTATCAACTCCGCGCCCTGTTTCACCATTGAGGGTTTCCATGCCGGAACCGTTTCCTGTCAGCGACCGAACGCGCCTGGTGCGCGAAGCGAATCGCGCGGTGTACGACCGCGAGGCGATTTACAAAATCCTGGACGAAGGCTTCGTCTGCCACGTGGGTTTCGCGGCGGAGGGCCAGCCGTTCGTGATTCCCACGATGTTCGCGCGCGTCGGGCGATTTTATCTATTTTCACGGCTCTGCAGCGAGCCGCATGCTTCGTGGCTTAAGCGCGGGCCTACCGGTGTGCATTACGGTCACGCTTTCCGATGGCCTCGTGCTTGCCCGGTCAATCTTCAATCACTCCATGAATTACCGCTCCGTGGTCGCTCTCGGCCATGCCACGGTAATCGATGATCCGGCGGAAAAGCTCCGCGCGCTGCAGGCCCTCGCGGAAAAACTGATTCCCGGACGCTGGAACGATGCGCGGCATCCGAACGAGAAAGAACTGAAAGCTACAAGCATTCTGAAGCTCCCCCTCACCGAAGTCTCCGCAAAGGTCCGCACCGGCGACGTGGAAGATGATGCCGAGGACTACGGCCTTTCCGTCTGGGCCGGCGTGATCCCCTTCCGCCTCGTGGCCGATCCGCCCCTTCGCGACTGATCGCTGCGATCCGGCCATTCCCACGCCCGCTGTATGCCGCAAATTACAAGAGGTGAGCGATGACTGAGTTCACTCCCGCCACCGTCAAACCCGTCGTGCCGGTGCAGCGCGCTCGATGCCCTGGATATCCGCGTGGGCACCATCGAACGCGTCGAAGAGGTGCCGCGCTCGGAAAAGCTGATGCGCCTAATCGTGAATTTTGGCGACCATTCCCGCTCCATCCTCGCGGGCATGCGTAAAGAGCGCGAAAATCCGCGCGAGATCGAAGGGAAGCAGGCTTTGTTCGTACTAAATCTTGAACCGCGAAAAATGGCCGGCGAAATTTCCGAGGGCATGCTCTTCGATCTAGGCTATGCGGACGGCATAAAGCCGGCGCTGGCGATGCCGGAGCGCCCCGTTCCCAACGGCACACGCGCCGGGTGATTTCGCTTTCGCGCTCAGGCTTGCACGGCACGGACAAAGTCCGCCAGCAGCCCGTAGGCCGTCGCTTCCAGGCCCGGATTGTGCTCCACCAGCGACAGTCCGAAAACATCCAAATCGAAGCGGATCGCCGAACTTGTGCCTTCCAGCCCGGCCATCGGGTCCGACAGGAGGAGCAATTCCGGGCACACGCGGCAATCCACGCCATCACCGCGCCGTTCCGCGCGGCAGACAAGCTTGTAGCGCATCCCCGCGGCCCGCACCGAGCGAATCTTCTCTTCGCGTCAAGTCGCGAATGCCGGTGCGCTGCACCTGGTCGATATGCGTCGGCACGCCCATCAGCACCGTCGTGATCACCGCCACTTTCACGGCGGAGTCCCAGCCGTCCAGGTCCTGAGCCGGATCGGTCTCCGCAATGCCCATGGCCTGGGCGCGCTTCACCGCCTCGTCAAACGACCGCCACTTCTCGACTTCCGTCAGCACCACGTTGCTGGTGGAATTCAGTACGCCGGAAAATCCGCGCAACTCCGTGGCGGGAAGTCCCCGCGGGAACAGACGAGAAAATCGGCACACCGTCCATCACCGTGGATTCAAATAGAAATTGCCGCTTCTTTCTCCTTCGCCAGGGCCGTCAGTTCGCGGTAAGCATGCACAATCGGCCCTTTGTTGGCGGAGATCGCATGGGCGCCCGATTCCAGCGCGGCGACCAGATGCTCGATCGCCGGCTGCCCAGTGGGTGCATTCAGAGAAGTCGCCTCGAACATCACATCGACTTTTGCGTGCTCCAGCCATTCGCGCACATTCCGCGCGATCGGCGATCTCATTCGGGAAGTGCCCGGTCAGGGCGGCGAGGGGATTCAGTGCCGTCCGGATCGGCAATCCAGCCGATACGGCGCGAAGCCACGCCCGTCAGCCGCCAGCGTACGTCGTATTTGCGGCGGAGCTCCGTCTCCTTCGAGATCAGCAGCCGCAGAAGGGCGCGCCCGACGTCGCCAAATCCCACGATTGCCAAGTTATAAGAAGGAATTGCCGTCTCTCCTGAACGCGAAATAGTAACTTATAGCCGGTTACGCACAAATAAGCGAGCGCCGGACGACGCTTCCACGCGCACAAGCAGGCGGAGAATCTATTTTGTGGCTGCCGACAATTTCGCGGCGGCAGAGGTAATTAGCGCTGCTTCGTTTTGCAGCACTTGGGCGACACGCGCCGCGGACTGTTCCGCTTCCTTCCATTTTTTCTGTTCCAGGTTTTCGCGGACCGCGGGAATGGCCTTCGCTGCATAGCCCGTATACGTTCCCGGTGCGTAGAGTTCGTGCTTATACCAGAAGCGCCCGGGCAGGCCCTCCGGGGCTGGTCAGTTTGCGTTCGCTTTGAATCAGCAGCTCGTTCACCTCTTTCAGTGAAGCAGCTGGCCAACGCGGCGCCGCCGTTCGCACTTGCGCGGTCGAGCGCCTTTGGTAATCCGCGGAACTCCGCGTAACGGCTTCCACGGCGTTGTCAAGCGGCGCAAAGTTCAGGTGCGGCGGCAACTCCTCTTTTTTCGGGGTGACCCAGGTTTCCCGCGGATCGGAAGTCGCTTCGTAGAAGCCTTCCTGAATTTTCTGATTTCGCTCCTGGATTTCCTCCCGCTGCTGATTGGCGAATTTCTCCACTTCGCGGACGTACATTTTCACGTCGTCGGCAAAGTCCGTGAATTGAAATGGCAACAGGTCGGCATCGGCCATGCGCATGATGGCGGTGCCGCCGGTCTGGCTGAGCGCGCGGCCATACACGAAATCGTAGTCGCTGAAATGCGTGTACCAATAGAAATCGTCGTAGACCGAGTGGTAGATTCCGCCGTGATCCTCTCCGCCATATCCGATGCCCAGCGAAGCGACCCCCGCAAAATTGATGAAGGGAGCGTGGTCCGACCCGCCGCCCAGCATGTCCAGCCGCAGATCGTGGCGCTCCCGCAGCTCGCGGCGCGCGTCGGACGATTCCGCATTCTCAATGGCTTTCATCTGCGCGCGTTTCCAGACCGAAAGCTTGGTCTCCGGATCCTGGATGTCGCGAGCCACATCGTTGATGAAATGTTCGAGCGTGTGAGAACCCTCAAGCGAGAGGTAACCGCGGCTGTTGGTGTCCGAATTGACGTACATCACCGCGTGTTTGCGGAGATCGTCGACATGCGTTTCAACCCATTCCGTCGAACCGAGCAGGCCCGGCTCCTCGCCGTCCCACGCGCAATAGATAATCGTGCGCTTGGGCTTCCATCCCTGTTTCAGGAGTTCGCCGATGGACCGCGCTTCCTCCAGCACCGTCACCATTCCCGAAATCGGATCCTCGGCGCCGTTCACCCACGCGTCGTGGTGGTTTCCTCGAATCACCCATTCGTCGGGAAACGTGGAACCGGGAATCTTCGCGATCACGTCGTAGAGCGGCTTCATATCCCAGTTCGAGAAAACTTTCAGGTGCACCTTCGCCGCGCCCGGCCCGATCCGATAGGTGATCGGCAAGCCCTCCACGCCATTCCTTCGGCGCCACGGGCCCGCCGATGGCGGAGAGGAGCGGCTGCGCGTCGGCATAGGAAATCGGCAGCACCGGAATTTTGGTTAGCGACTGCGCTTCCTTGATCGGCAAGCGCTTGGCGTCCGGCGTCGCGCCGATGCCCGGCGTCAGAGGGTCGCCCATGAAAACCGAACTGTCCTGCACGCTGCCGCGCTGTACGCCATCCTTGGGCCGCCAGGGGCCCTTCGGGAAAGTGTCTCCGCCGGAGTAGCCATCATCTCGGGGATCGGAATAGATGATGCAGCCCACCGCGCCATGTTCCGCGCCAACCAGCGGCTTGATCCCGCGCCACGAACGGCCATAGCGCGCAATGATGATCGCGCCCTTCACGGAAATGCCCTGTCGTTCCAAAACTTCATAGTCCTCCGGCACGCCGTAATTCACGTAGACGAGCGGCGCGGTCACATCGCCATCAATGGAATAGGCGTTGTACGTGGGCAACTGCTCCGCGGTTTGATTCGAAGTGGGATCTTCCGGTAAGGGCGGCTCCTGAAGCTTGGCAGTGAAGTGCGGGCCGCCGTCCACGAGTTCGACGAGGCGCTCCTTGGGCGTTGGATAAAGCACGGAGAACGATTCAATTTGCGCGTCCAGGCCGAACTCCTTGAACTTGGAGAGCAGCCACTCGGCGTTGTCCTTATCGTAGGGAGAACCGACGTTGTGCGGGCGCGCCGAGAGCCGCTCCATGTACGCGCGCAAGTTTTTCGGATCGGGAATCGCGCGCATCTTCTCTTCCCACTGGCGCTCCGTGCGCGAGGATTCGGCGGAATATCCGTAGAGCGGCAAATCGTCTGCGGTCACGCGCGATTTCAGAGGCGCCAGCGACGCTCCCGCCAGCACAACTCCGGCAATCAAAGCGCTTCGGAATGGTTTTTTCAAGAATTTTCCCCCGATAAGGTCAGACCGGGATTATTTCCTGAACCGTGCAGGCATGCAAGCCACCAATTTGGCAGGTGACCATGCACGACAGGCCCAGCCGAGGCTCAAAGTATTTTCCCAAGCACTTCCTTGGCGATCTCCTCCGGAGGTGCACCGATATCCACGACGAGCGCATTCTGGGGCTCCTCGAGCACCGCGAACTGATCCTCCAGGATCGCCTCTCCCGCAAAATGGCCCGTTCGGTGGCGAAGCCGCTGAGCAATCAACTCCTGGGAACCGCGCAAGTACACCAGCTTCACGTCAAGACCCGCTGTCAGTCGCCGGCGGTACTCCTCTCGCAGCGCGGAACACGCCAGCACCACACTTTTCCCGGCTGCATCCTGAACGCAAAGCGCCGCGTGCATCGCGTCCAGCCACGGCAGCCGGTCGGCCTCCGTCAGCGGTACGCCGCGATGCATCTTTTCTCGATTTCCCGCGGAATGAAAATCATCGGCTTCGAGGAACACCCAACCCAGCCGGTCGGCCAGCAGCCGGCCGACCGTGCTCTTTCCCGATCCAGTCACTCCCATGAGAAGAAGAATCATCGCGCATCCATTTTGCAGTTGCGTGCCGAGTTTCTCCCAAAGCCGCACCCGAAGTCCAGCGCACCGCCGAAAAGTAGGATAACATCCGCACACTTGCACGCCAGGGACACAGCGTGCCGAGAAAACGGTGAATCCAACCAAAGCGGCGGTGAAAAAAGCAGGGCTGCTCTACTTCGTGTTCGTGATGTTCGCCTACACCACCGGCGGACCATTCGGCATGGAGGAGATGGTCACGACCAGCGGGCCGGGAATGACGCTGCTGTATCTGCTGGTGATTCCTTTTTTCTGGTGCATTCCGGTATCGCTGGTCGCCGCGGAATTAACCACTGCGATGCCCGTGGAGGGCGGATTTTATCGTTGGGTGCGCGCCAGCTTTGGCAATTTCTGGGGCTTCCTGGCGGGTTGGTGGAACTGGAGCGCGTCGTGGTTGCTGGGAGCCAGCTACGCGGTTCTGTTCACCGATTACCTGGCCAACTATTTTCCTTTGCTGGTCGGATGGAAACATTACCTCGTCTCCCTCGCGCTGATTTCCCTGCTTGCGTACATCAACATTCGCGGAATTCAAATGGTCGGCATCGTTGCCACCATCCTGGAATTTTCCGTACTTGTTCCCGTTCTGTTGCTCTGCGGCATTGCCGCGGCGCATTGGCATCACAATCCGTTTCAACCCATGATTCCCCCGCACGTGCCACCGTTCCAGGTGTTCGGCGTTGGGCTCGCTCTCGGCTTGTGGCTGTATTCCGGCTATGAACAATGCTCCAGCGTGGCCGAAGAGATCGAAAATCCGCAGCGAAGCTATCCGCTGGCCCTGGCGATTGTCGTGCCGCTGTCCATCGCTACGTATTTTCTTCCGACGCTGCTTTCCCTGGCCGCGTTGGGAAATTGGCAGGACTGGAATACCGCGTATCTTTCGACCGCAGCCAGGCTCATCGGGGGAGGCTGGCTGGGATTCCTGATGACCGTGGCGGCGATGCTGTGCAATATCTCCTTGTTGAATGCAACGATTCTGACCAGCACGCGCATGCCGTCTTCGATGTCCGAGGATGGCTATCTCCCGCCGCTGTTCGCCGCGAAGCATCCGAAATTCGGGACGCCGTGGATCGCCATTCTGATCTCCTCAGCGATTTACGCGTTGCTGGCGTTCCATACCCTCGCGCAGTTGCTGACCGTGTACGTCTGGCTGCGGATACTTGTGACCCTTCTGACCGTCCTGGCGGCGTGGCGCATGCGCCGGCGGCAACCGGAGATGAAAAGGCCCTTTCGCATTCCCTGGGGAAAAGCCGGCCTCGCCTACGCGGTATCTGCGCCCATTCTGATGAGCGCGGTGGCACTGATCGGCAGCGACAAATTCGCATTGAAGTGGGGCCCGGTGCCCGTGGCGGTGGGAATCGCCGCGTATTTTCTTTTCCCGAAATTCCGCGGCGTGCGGGAACGTTGAATCAGGTGAAGTAATCCAGCACGCGGTAGTACATCCCCGCAAGCGGGAGCGCCCAGGTGTTGCCGCTGCGCAACCCGATTGGCGCTCCGGGAAAGGAAATGGCGGAAAACGGAATGTCGTCCGGGTCGCCGCAAATGACCCCGGCAAGCTTGGCGCCCATCCATGTGGCGGCCGCCACGCCGTGCCCCGCAAAACCCAGGGCGAAATACATGCCGTCGCTCTTGCCGCAGTGCGGCATGACATCGAACGTAAAATCGAGCGTGCCACCCCAAACGAATTCCACCTTGGTGTCGCGCAACTGCGGATACACGCCGATCATGCCCCGGCGCAGAAGCTCCGCGCTCTCCCGCACGGTGTCCTGTGACTCCGGAAAGAATGCGGCGCGACCTCCAAACAACATGCGATTGTCCGGGGTCAGCCTGTAGTAATGCAAAAAGTGCCTGGAGTCGTAAATCATACGGTTGCGAGGGCTCAGTTCGCGCGCAAGGTCCGCGGGAAGGACTTCCGTGGCAATGATGTACGAGCCGATGGGAATCACTTTCTTCCGCAGCGCCGGCGTGGCGGATGTGGTGTAGGCGCCACTGGCAAGGAGCACTTCCCTGGCAAGCAGAGAACCGCGCGAGGTCCTCACGCGAAGGCGCCGGTTGCCATTGGAAACCTCGGGCTTCAAGTCAACGGCCCGTGTGTGGTCGTGCAAGGAGGCGCCCGCGCGGTGCGCCGCTTTTGCTAATCCCGTCACGTACTGCGCGGGATTCAATCCCGCGCTGGTTTCATCCACCATCCCGCCGTAGTAAATATCGGAACCGATCTCCTCGCAAAGTTTTCCTTTCGGAAGGATGCGCAATTCGTGATTGAATTCGCGATGGATGCGTTCTGCCGACTCCGCAAAAGCAGAGAAATGCGATTGTTTACAAGCCACTTCGAGGTGCCCGCAGCGCGAGAAGGCGCAATCGATGCCCTCTTCCTTCACAATCTGCTCGACCAGATCAATCCCTTCGAGCGACGCGGCATACATCCGCTGCACCGCCTCGTGGCCATATCGGGCAATGAGCGTGGGCACCGGCAGCTTCATCCCGGTGAGCACCATGCCGCCATTGCGGCAACTTGCGCCCCATCCGAGGGTCTCGGCTTCCAGCACCGCCACGCGTACGCCGTGCCGGGCAAGCACACGCGCGGCTGACAGCCCGCAGAAACCCGCTCCCACGACGGCAACGTCCACGCTCTCCGGCAGAGGGCCGCTTGTGCCCTGCGCAGGCTCGGAAACAGTCTCGAGCCAATAGTTCGTCTCTCTAATGTTCATGGATTTGTTGCGCAAATTTTATCATTGGGACAAGAAAGGGGAAACGGAACAAAAGCCGAAGCGAAATTAAGCAGGAGGAGGAAGATCCGCTTTTAGGCGCGGCGGAGCACGATGTGGGTAATCTCCGGAGGGGCACCGAGCCGCACCGGCGCACCAACTGTGCCGATCCCCCGATTCACATAGAGCGCGGCGAGTCCTTTGGGTGCGTTGGGCATCAGCTTAATGGTCTCACCCAGGCGCTTCGGCTGGTCCGGCATGAGCAAGGGCCGGTGATACAACCCGGCAACGTAATCGGTGATGAAGCGCGCCGGGCTCAAGCTCACGTCCAGAATTTCCACCTGCACCTGGCCGCCATGAGTGTGGCCCGCAAGGCTGAGTTCGATACCCATTTCCGCGGCGCGGTTGAACGAATTCGGATTGTGCGAAAGCAAAATGTTGGGCATGTCGCGGCGCACCAGCGGCTCCACGTTCGCCAGCATCTGCATCCGGCGGCCGCTGGGCGTGCGCTCGCGCTGGTAATCCACGCCGATCAAATTGAATTGCGCTCCGCGGATCGGGATTATGGCGTTTTCCCGGCGCAGCATTTTCATCCCCGCCTGTTGGAACAAACGCTCGGCCAAATCCTCCGCGCGCGCATAGATCTCATGATTTCCATTGCAGCCGTAAACGCCCAGCGGCGCGTGCAGGTGACGAACCTCTTCGACGCATTCGGCGACGGAATCGTGCACTCCGGTAATCAGGTCGCCGGTGACCACCGCCAGGTCCGCGCCCACATCATTGGCCATGTCCACGGCGCGCCGCACTGATTCGCGCGTCATGTAACTACTCAGGTGGATATCCGAAATCTGGACGATCTCCAGGCCGTCGAGCTCTGGCGGCAAATTGGCCAGGGGAATCTCCACACGGCAGACTTGATAGCGCAGGCGTTCTGCGGCGTAACCGTACATTACCCCGAGAAACGGCACCGCACCGGCCACCACGCTGGCTGTCCGGAAAAAGGTCCGGCGCGACGGGTCCGGCACAAAATCCGCAGCAGTCGCGGGCAAGCTCAGAGTCTTCGGCAATTCGCGCGGGACAGGCTTGTGCAGCCGGTGCCAGCCCCATTCAATGGCGTGGACCACCTTCACGCATAAATAGCCCGCCAAGGCGCTGGCAAACCAAAGACCCACGAAGGCGGCAAGCGTGGAGTGTGGGGGCAGGATGTGGCCACGGTCCTGGCGCAGGCCGTCCGTAATTGTGAGGATGATTAGCACCAGGCCTGCCAGATAGAGAAGCCGCACGCCCATGCGCAACCCTAGCCGCCCCCAATTGGAGGTGACCCGCCACAGTGCCCGGTACCAGAACCGTTGGGAAAGATACAACAGGGTGAGCACCAACATCAGCAGCCCGGCCCGGGTTAGGATCCAGCTCCAGCTCAATTCACAGGCCCCCTCGGCCCGACATACCTAGGATAACACGCCCTAGCCGTATACCCCTCACGCGGGCTGCGGGGATTCGGAGAAGTAACCCAGCCCCGGCAACTCTTTCTTCCCCACTTTTCCCGCCATTCTGGGTATGATGGCGGTCCTTGGGCCCCGTTAATCGGCCCTCGGCCCTCCTGAAACTTCCGCTGTAGGGCTGCGTCTCATCGTGTAGCCTTCCGCCCGGAAGGATAAAGGGAAAAGGATAAAGGAGAGAGGAAATGAGGAAATTCTCGCTGTTCGCGGTCGTGTTGCTGGCTGTGGTTTGTGGCGCGCTTCCCGTTTTGGCTCAGGAGGCAAAGAAAGCCCCACCGAAACCCGCGCCGGGCCCTGCGGATGCGGTTTTGGAGCAGTGGAATGACATCGGGCGTAAGCTCGTTGCCATGGCAGAGGATTTTCCGGAGGACAAGTTCGGGTATAAACCCGCCTCGGAATCCAGGACGTTTCTCGCCAACATTACGCATGCCGCGGCCTCTATGTACTACTTCACGGACTTTGCTGAAGGGAAGAAACCACGCTATCCGGACGATCCGAAGCTGGACAACGTGAAGACCAGGGCCCAGCTCGTGGCCTTCGTGAAGCAATGCGTCGCGGACGGCGCCGAGGAGATCAAGAAAAAGGGCGATAAGGGCTTGAACGAAGCGGTGGACGACGGCAGCCCACACCTCGACCGCCTCTACGACCTGGCCTATGGCCTGATCGAGCATTCCGGCGAACACTATGGATCCCTTGTCGTGTACTACCGGAACAATGGCATGGTGCCGCCCGAATCGCGTCCGAAGAAGTAACCCGTAGCAGGGACCGCTTGATCGCGAGCTTTTCGCGTTCTGGTGGGGGCGTCCGCCGACGGCGGGCGCCCCATATCGGCAGGATCGTCTGAGTGATCGAAACTCTATCCCGCCGCCGTTCCCGCAATTCCTTTGTGCAAAATTCGTTTCAATTCTTCGGCATCACTGGTCGGCGGAAGGCAGGTATTCCCAGCGCAGACCAGCGCCTGCGCTTTGTCCTTCGGCAGATGCGGCAGCGTCTGACGCAGCGCGAGCGGGGAGATTTTCCAGGGAAGCTTCCGGCGTGACCCGAAGCACCGCCTTGCCCAAACGGAAAACGCTGTTCGCCGCCTCTTCCAGCTCTAGCGCCGACTTATCGCCCGGAGCGCCTGTAATCACGACCTGTGTGGGATGCTGGGCGAAAAGTGCCGCCGCAAGCCCGTAAGTCGCAGCAAAAAGCCCGTATTGCGGGGCCACGCCCGCAAAAGCTTCCAGCGTCTTCTTGGCCCATTCATAATATTTCTGATCGTTCGCGTAGGCGTGCAGGCGGGTGAGCGCCATCGCGGCCACCGAATTCGCGCTTGGCGTGGGGGAATCCTGAAACGGTTTGCGCCGCACCTCCAACCCGCCCATCGCCGGCGCATCGGAGGCGCGATCGAAAAATCCGCCGCCCTCCGCATCGCCATATTTCTCGATCGTCAGATCCATCGTCTGCTGCGCCGCGCGGAAATACCTTGCGTCCAGAGTCGCTTCGTAGGCGTCCAGTAGCGCCATCACGCCGAACACCTGGTCGTCCAGCGAACCGCGCAATGCCGGCCCGCCGATCCTGTGCGCAAATCCCTGCTCCTCGCTCCATGTTTCCCGCAGCATCCGGTCCAGCGTCTTGAGCGCAAATTCCTTGCAGCTTCCGCCAATGGCGCCGCCGCAGGACGCGCGCGGCGTCAAGGTACGCCGATACGAACATCGCATTCCAACTCACGTACATGGTTTGGTCGATGAAGGGCGTAGGCCGCAGCTTTCGGGCCGCGAGCATCTTCCCTTTCGCGGAAGCAATGCTGAGCCTCACGCCGGCTTCGTCCAATCCCAGGGTTTTCGCAATCTCGGCAGCGTCCCGCGCGATCCAGAGCACATTTTTCTCGTGATTGTGGTGCATCTCTCCCTGCGGCTCGACGTCGTAGTGCAATTCCATGATGCGCGCTTCGGCCGGAGGCAGAGCGGCCTGCAGTTCGCCCAGCGTCCAGGTGAAGTAATCGCCGTCGTCGTCGAGCGAAACGTCGGCGTCCTGGCTGGCGTAAAATCCACCGTTCGCCTGGTCGGACAGAACTTCGTTGACCCAGCCGATGATGCCTTCGGCGGTCTGCGCGGAGAACTGGATTCTGCAGTGACCTGCGAGCCGTGGAGATAATTCTTCAGAAGTTCGGAATTGTCGTAACTCATCTTCTCGAAGTGCGGCACCAGCCACCGTTCGTCCACCGAGTAGCGGTGGAATCCGCCGGCCAGTTGGTCGTACACGCCGCCTTTGGCCATTTTTTCCAGCGTGGTTTCCGCCATGGCCAGCACATGCTTTTCGCCGGTTTGCCGGTAGCGCTCCAGCAGCAAGATCCACGGCGGAGGCGTGCGGAAACTTCGGCGCGCGGCCGAATCCGCCGTGACGAATGTCGAACAGCTGCGTCATGGAGCTGATCTGAGCATCCACAACACCAAGGTCAAATTCCGCGCGTGCGCCGCTGAAAATTTCCGCCTTGGCAACGGCTTCGGCCAGCGCGTCCGCAGTCTTCAGAAGTTCCTCGCGCTTGTTCTTGTAAGCATCCGCCACGGCCAACAGCACGCGCCGGAAACTGGGCCGCCCCTGCTGGTCCACGGGCGGAAAATAGGTGCCGCCATAAAACGGCCGGCCATCGGGCATCAGGAAACCGGTGAGCGGCCATCCGCCCTGTCCGCTGATGGCGCTGATGGCGGACTTGATAGCGCGAGTCCACGTCCGGGCGCTCGTCGCGATCCACTTTTACGGGCACAAAATTTTCATTGATGATTTTCGCGATTTCCGCGATTCTCGTAGCTCTCGCGGTCGATCACGTGGCACCAGTGGCACCACACCGCGCCGATGTCCAGCAGCAGCGGTTTGTCTTCGCTCTTCGCGCGTGCGAAACGCGCCCTCGCCCCACTCATACCAGTCAATCGGCTGGTGCGCCGCCGAACGCAGATACGGACTGGCCGAATCCTTCAGTCGATTTTCGCTCATTTGTGCCCAGCTCCCGTTCAGGCGTGAAGAGATGACGGCTGCATTCCTGCAAAATCGGCGAAATGCAAAGTGGAGTGTTACTGGACTTTGTCGTCGGGCCCCAGGTCGTGCGGATCCAGCGGCTTTCTGCCGGCGTAGCCTTCGTCCTGCCGGTGGTAATAGCGGATGCGGTCTTCGCCCAGCTTCCAGCAGAGATAGACTTCTTCGTTGTTCACGATGGCGGGAAAATCGAGCAGCCCGATGTCCAGATCCTTGATCACGCATCCGGTGGAAAGAATTTTTTCCAGGTTCGTTTTCATCACTTCGGCCAGGCTCTGGTGCTCCGTGCGCTTTTCCGCCAGTTTCGCGTAAGGCACCAGCACGCCGCCCATCATCATGATGCGTGTGGAGACCGCAGCCAGGTCCTGCTCCAGCACATTGAGCCGTTTGCGCACGTCTATGGCTTCGATCAAAAACGGCTCCAGCTCACGCCGCGTGCGCTCTGCCTCCGTCAGCGTGAAAATTCTCTGCGGTGGTTCCGGTAATTCGTCCTGGTCTTCGTCGTGGTCCGCCATGAACTCTCCGTGCAAATTAGGCGCGCTTTGCAGATTAACTGTCAGCGCAAAGCCAGCATGCGGTCGTTAGATGAATTCTTGCGCCTTTCGGTGTATTTGGCTAGCGAAACCATGGCGCTGTACAGAAACGGTATTAACCGCCGATAAAGACCATGGTCCGTGAGGGAGGCACAAATCCGGGCTCATTGATGCGGTGCCCTTCTTCCTTCTCGTTCACTACCGCACTCACCAGATCCTCAATTTCCTGATCCGAGGCGTTGCTGCGCGCAGCAGCGCGCGCAAATCGTGATCTTCCTTGCTGAACAGGCAGGTGCGCAGCTTCCCGTCGGCAGTCAGCCGTATACGCGAGCAATGTCCGCAGAAGGCCTGCGTAACCGGCGCAATCAGGCCAATTTCGCCCGGCGCGCCGTCCGCAAAGCGATACTTCCGCGCGGTCTCGCTCTTGT
Organism: Candidatus Acidiferrales bacterium; assembly: GCA_963734105.1. Taxonomy (GTDB): domain Bacteria; phylum Acidobacteriota; class Terriglobia; order Acidiferrales; family UBA7541; genus Acidiferrum. The sequence goes on from CAVTFW010000006.1 coordinate 21,337, forward strand.
CGTGCGGAATCTGCACCAATGGCCACTGCGCATGGATTCGCGCATAGACTTCGGCGGCGGGCACCATCAATTCCCGCGACCAGTGCCGGTCCGCGTCCAGCGGCATGAATTCGATGAAACGCATGATCACGCCGCGTTCCCGCGCAAACGCCGCGAAGGCTTCCACCTCGTCTTCGTTGAACCCGCGCACCAGGACCGCATTCACTTTTACCGGAGCCAGCCGCGAGGCCTGCGCTGCGTCGATGCCGCGCATCACCGTGTTGTAAGAGCGCGTGCGCGTGATCTTTTCGAACTTCAGCGGGTCCAGCGAATCCAGGCTGATGTTGATGCGGTGCAATCCCGCGGCGATCAGCCGTTCGCAACGCTCGGCGAGCAGATGGCCGTTGGTGGTCATGGACAGATCCTGCACGCCGATGCCCTTCAGGTAGGTGACGAATTTTTCCACGCCATCGCGCACCATGCGGCTCCCCGCCCGTTATGCGCACCTTGCGTATCCCCATGCCGACAAGGATGCGCGCCAGCCGCTCCATTTCCGCCCAGGACAGGATCTCGTCGTGCTCGCGGTAATTTTCCGGATCGGCGGAACGGCAATAGACGCACCGGAAATTGCACCGGTCCGTCACCGAAATGCGCAGGTCGGTTATCTGCCGTCCGAATTTGTCGAAGAGACTTATGATCAGCCACCTAAAATCAAAAACCCGATTCGCACATGGAATCGGGCTCTAGCCGAAAATCCGTAGATTTCCGGCTTACTGGCTCCTTTCCAAGCACGGGAGGCTCGGGCGTTTCCACCCAAACCCTCGGCGGCCATCCTTTCAACCGCCTCGCCCCACCGCCCTGGGATGTCTCTCCCGTAGGCCGGCGGGATCGGAGTTACCCTAATCCTACGGCTGCCGGGAGGGAGCGTGCAATCGCGGTTCGCTCCTTTTCCGAGCAGCTTGCCAGATGGCGGTCCGGCAGAGCTGTTCTTCGCGTCCTGCGACACAATTGGCAACTGCTCCTGCCTCCTGTTCCTGCCTTCCTTCCGAGTGTGATAAAGTCTGCGGACAGAATGCGAATCTTCATCCTGGGAGCCGGGGCAACGGGCTCCCTGCTAGCCCAACTTCTGGAACGCCAGGGCCACGACGTGTGGTGTGGCGATCGCGACATCGTCCGCGCCCGCCGGTTCCTGGGGAAAAAATCGACGATTGCAGTTACTACCGTAAACGCGCGCAACCTTCACGCCATCGTGCGCGCCGCCCGGGGCTGCAACCTCATCGTCAATGCGTCCGCTTCGGTCTTCAACGAAATCGTCCTGCGCGCGGCATTGCGGCTGCGCGCCCACTATCTCGATCTCAGCTCTCACCTGACGCGAAACCCGTTCCAACCGGAGCAATTCCGTTACTCCAAGAAATTCGAGGCCAAACATCGCGCCGCTCTGATCAACACGGGAGCGGCACCGGGCCTCACCAATCTCCTCGTAAGGCGCGCCGCGGAACTGCTAGACGAAGTCCTCTCCGTCCAGATTCGCCTCTACGAAAGCACAGAGAGCGACGATCCCATCTCCCAATGGTCCCCGGAGGTCTCCTTCGACGAAGCGATCTCCGAGCCGCGCATCTACCGGCATAGGAAATTCCGCCTGGCCAAGCGTTTCTCGGAGCTGGAGAAATTTCGCTTCCCGGATCCGATTGGTCCGGTCAACGTCGTTCTCGCGGCGCAGGACGAGGTCGCCACGCTCCCCAAATTCATTCCCATGCGGGATCTCGACGTGAAAATCGGCGGCAATGAATTTGACCGGCTGCGCCGCTGGTACAAACTGGGAAGGCTATTCAAATCCCAGGGCCTCCCCCGCCAGCGGTTTCCCGAAACATCCTCTCCGCGAAAAATAGCGTCCCTGATTCGCCGGGGCATTCTCCAGAACGCGCGCTTTGCCGCGGCCATTCTGGTTCGCGGCGTGAAGCACGGCCCGAAAGAGGACCAGCACCTGCTCATCCGCAGCGACGTCTTATTCCCCACGCTATATCAGATTCGCCGCCAGGGGCGCTTCGCCACGGCCGTTGCCTTTGCCACGGCACATGTTGCCGCTCTTTTCATCAAGAATTTTCCTCGCGATTTGGAAGGCGTATTCGCGCCAGAACAGCTTCCCGTGGAAATCCGCCGCGGCATTCTGAGCGGCGTGCGTAAGCATGGCGTCAAAATAACGCACAAAGTCACACCGCTGAAGCCTCCCGAAGAAGACGAAGAAACTCTTTAGGAAAACTCAACAGCAACGGTTCGGCCGCGAATACTTTTGATTCAGTTGTGCCACGTAGAATTCCGTGGGCGACAAAGGATTTTCCAGCCCTTTTCGCAGCGCGCATTTTCTGTACTTCTCGTATGCCGCGTCGCCGCACCACTCACGCAGGCCCTGCCAGAAACCAGCCATGCCGCGTTTTGTGAGGTCCCACGCGCGCCGCATCAATCGCCCTCCGCCCACTGCGTGGCCACGTATGGCGTTTCGTGCAGCACCGGCGCTCTGCCCCGGCTAAGAATCGCATGCCACTGAACGATCGCTTCCACGAGCAGCACCAGGATCATGCTCGCCAGGACCGCGGTCACCGCCGCGTCCAGACGGTTATTGAAAATCACGCGCTGTATTTCGGTGATCTTCGCCGCGGGAATTTTGCCGGCGGCAATTTGTGCCGCAAGCGCGTTGGCATAAGAGAGGAAACCAATGCGAGGGTTGGCGCTGAAGATTTTCTGGTAGCTTGCCGTCATGGTGATAACCACCAGCCACGCCATCGGCAGCAGCGTAGTTGCAACCCATTTGAGCCGTCCCATCTTCAGCAAAATCGTGGTGGCCACAACCAGCGCCACCGCCGCCAGCAACTGGTTGGAAATGCCGAACAGCGGCCAAAGCGAATTGATTCCCCCCAGCGGATCCACGACTCCCTGGTAGAGAAAATACCCCCAAGCCCCCACAATCAGCGCGCTCGAGAGAAGAATCCCTGGGTACCAGTTCATCCGCCCCAGCGGCTTCCACACGCGCCCGGCTAGCTCTTGCACCATGAAGCGGCCCACGCGCGTGCCGGCATCGAGCACCGTCAAGATGAACAGCGCCTCAAACATGATGGCGAAGTGATACCAGATGCTGAGCAGGCGTTCGCCACCGATGGTGCTGGAAAAAATTTGCGCCATGCCAACGGCCAGCGAAGGCGCCCCGCCGGCCCGATTCAGTAGGGTTTGCTCGCCGACCGCATGAGCCAGGCCGGTCATGGTCGCTGCCGAAAGCGGATAACCCCAGTTCGAAATCGTTTGTGACGCCGCTTCCGGAGTGGCGCCGACGATTGTTGCCGGACTGTTGATGGCGAAATAGACGCCCGGGGTCATCGCACACGCCGCCACCATGGCCATCACGCCCACGAACGATTCCAGCAACATCGCGCCATACCCAATGAAGCGCGCATTCGCTTCGCGCCGGATCATTTTCGGTGTGGTGCCGCTGGAAATCAGCGAATGAAACCCGCTGATCGCGCCGCACGCAATCGTGATGAAGCAGAACGGAAAAATCTTACCGGCGAACACCGGGCCGTTGCCGTCCACGAATCGAGTCAGCGGCGGCATCAGGACATGTGGACGCACCACCAAAATCCCCGCAGCCAGAGTAAAGATCGCGCCTGCTTTGATGAACGCGCTCAAATAATCGCGCGGCGCCAGCAGCAGCCACACGGGCAGAGCCGAAGCCGCGAAACCATAGGCGATAATCGCGAAGGCCAGGGCCACTCCGCTCAAGGTGAAGGCTTTCGACCAAGCCGGCGAATCCGCCACCCACTGCCCAGCCACCACCGCAAACAGCACGAGCGCAACACCAATCACCGAGGCTTCCATCACCCGGCCCGGGCGCAAGAAGCGCAAATAAACACCCAGGAGGAGCGCGATCGGAATCGTGGAAGCTAGCGTGAAGGTGGCCCAGGGCGAGCTCTTCAACGCGTTCACGACCACAAGGGCGACCACGCCGAGCAAAATGATCATGATGGCCAGGACCGCCAGTTGCGCGATAAAACCGCCGCGCTTGCTAACTTCATCGCGCGCCATCTCCCCTAACGTTTTACCGTCGCGCCGAATCGAGCAGAACAAAATCACAAAATCCTGCACACACCCGGCAAAGACGGCTCCGGCAATCAGCCAGAGCGTTCCCGGCAGGTAACCGAACTGCGCGGCGAGCGTGGGGCCGACCAACGGGCCGGGGCCGGCAATGGCGGCAAAGTGGTGGCCAAACAAAACCCACTTGTTCGTGGGCACAAAGTCACGGCCATCCTCGCGGCGCTCGCAGGGCGTGGCCCGGGTGTTGTCCAGCGCCAGCAATTTCGCCGCGATAAATGCGGAATAGAGCCGGTACGCCACCGAGTAGGAACACGCGGCCGCCAGGACGAACCACGTGGCACTAATCGGCTCGCCGCGGTGCAGCGCAATGGTGGCGAGTGCGACTGCGCCGACGGCACCAACCGCGACCCACGCAAGGACCGCCAGCGTTCGCTTCATTGCGCAACGCTCGAGGCCATAAACGTCTTGAGGTCCTGTTTCAATTTCGCCAGAGATGGCTTATGGACGTACATCATGTGGCCTGCCTCATAATATCCGCCCGCTAAATTTCCGCGCAGCGAGGCATCCAGTCCCAGGTGATCGAAGGTGTACTCCGCGGCGAAAAACGGCGTTGCCAGGTCGTAGTAGCCTTTGGCAACGTATACGTGCAAAAACGGATTCTGCGTCATGGCGCCGCGCAGCGTTTCCGCAACATTTACGTACCGGTTTTCATAAGGCTGGTAATTCCAGGGCCGCACATGTTCGGTCAGGAACTCGTACGGCAGGTCGCTCTCGAACTTCAGGTCGCCGCGCACATAATCGCTAAACGTTGCGGTGTAAGGGCCGATAATGGCCGCCATGCTTGGGTCATATTCCGGCTGCGCGCCGGCAGCGTCATAATCAATGCCCGTAAAGCGCCCGTCCAGGCGTCCGACGGTGCGCCGTTCGCTGCGCAACAATTCCTTGGTGAAACGCATAATCTGAATTCGCAGGTTACTGCGGTCAATATAGTCGGCGGAGAGTCCAGTCAGACGTGCAAGCTTTTGCGCCGCTTCCGTTCGGCGGGAAGCGGCGAGATTGTCACCCGCGGAAAGCACGTCCGCATATTCTCCCATCGCGTAGGCTCGGGATTCGCCGATCGCCTTCTGGAAATCGGCCTGCAAGTCCGCAGGCAGCTTTTTGTGGTACCAGGCAATCGCGGTGTACGTCGGGAGGTACAGGATATAGGGCCAATCGTTTCCGCGATCAAACTCGGCGGTCTGGAAGTTCAGAATCGAGGAGATCAAAATGATGCCGTTCAGGTACATTCCGTAACGCTCCTGCAGATAACCGGAGAGGCCCGCGGCGCGCGTGGTGCCGTAGCTCTCCCCGGCCAGAAATTTCGGAGAGGTCCAGCGCTTATTACGGGTCGCGTACAGCCGGATAAAATCGCCAACCGATTGAATGTCTTCTTCAATGCCGTGGAATTGTTTCGGAGCTTCTCCGGGAACCGCGCGGCTGTATCCGGTCGATACGGGATCAATGAAAACGAGGTCCGTGACGTCCAGCATCGAAAATTCGTTGTCCACCAGCTTGTACGGCGGCCCCAGCAGTGCGCCCGCGTCTCCCATTTCAACGCGCCTAGGCCCGAACGCGCCCAGGTGCAGCCAGATCGAGGCGGAACCCGGCCCGCCATTAAAGGTGAATGTCACCGGGCGCTTAGCGAGGTCGCTCACGTCATCCTTCGTGTAGGCAATGTAAAAGACGCTGGCCTTCGGAGTTCCGTCTTCCAGCTTCAGCAGAATCGTGCCTGCGGTCGCTGTGTACTTGATCTCCTGGCCTCCGATGCGAATGGTGTGCTTGGTCTGGACGATCTTCTCTTCCGGCTTTTTCTCGTCCTTTGCTTTCTCGTCTTTCGCTTTATCTGCCGGCTTTTCGTTGGTCTTTTCCTCGGGCTTTTCGGCCGGGGTCTGCGGCTTCTGCGCGAAAAGTACACTTCCACAAAAGAGAGTCAAAATAGCGGCCAGGATAACCTGCTTGCTTCTCAGCATGGAGTTCCTTCCCTCGGCAGATTTTGATGCGTTTCGCATCCTATGCGACCCGCGCCCGAGCGTCAATTTCCGATTCGTTTCTCGCGCGTGCCGCGCCCCAAGGATTGCGCGATCTAAGGAATGCTTGTGAATTTCAGCAATGGATAGACATCGCGGAATACCCTTAGCAATTCGCCGCGAAAGGCAGCTCGCGTGGCCGCCGCCGGTTTCATTTTCTTGCGCACGATCCATGCCAGCATTTTCTTCCAGTCCTCGGGTTCGGTCGGCCAGCCTTCGTGCTTGGTCCATTCGCCTTTCACCGTGGTGTACCAGTAGCTTTCGTATTTGCGGCCAAGGCGCTTCTTTTGCTGCGCCACCCATTTCGGATGGGCCATCACGCGTGGCTGCGCAATCGTCGCCAGCGCCGAATCCTTGCGCTTCGCGCCGGAATAGAGACGGAAGCCCGCGGTCACGGTATCGGTGGAAACCCCGGTGTAAAGCTGCCCGATTTCGCGGTCACCCGGAGAGGGCAACTGAAACTTCAGGTACATCTGCGATTTGTAGAGCGTCTTGTCCTTCGCAAACCGGATATCGCGATTGATCCGCGAGAAATTCGCCCCCGTTCTCCCGCTCACGTCGAAATTCTCGTTTAACTCCAAGATCGCCGGAGCAAGCTCCTCGAGCAGCCGTCGAAGCGGTTGAACGATGCATGCCCGATACCGTTCGCGGTTTTCGTCCATCCAGACTTTGCGGTTGTTCTTTCCCAACTCGCGGAAGAACTGAAACGTTTCCTTGCTAAACGGAGGTTTCGCGGCCGGCATGCCATCACCTCGAATTGCAACCGAGTGATTCAGACTACACCATTCCCATTCCGCGTCAATTGCACTATTCTTTTTGCGCACCAGTGAATTCAACTGGCCGCAGCCGGCAATTCCTTTTTGAACAGGTGACCTTGGTGTCCTGCAAACGATTCCTGTTTTTTGCCCCCCCTATTGTTTCTTCCTTGCTTGTCGCCCCTCTTCTCGCCCCGGCGACGGAACTCACCAAGGACGACATCGATTTTCGCAAGGACGTGTACGTGGACAAGGATGGCGCCCGCTTGCCCTACCGCCTGTTTGTTCCTCTGGGCTACGACTCTAATAGAAAATATCCGCTCCTCCTTTGGCTGCACGGGGGCACGGGACGAGGTTCCGATAACGTTAAGCAGCTCACCAAAGAAAATCTGCTCGGCACGCATTTCTGGATCACCAGCGATGCGCAGGCGAAATTCCCCGCCTTCGTTCTTGTGCCACAGTGTCCTGCCAGAGAGAACTGGGCGGAGCCGGAACTGAATCAACCGGGCAAGGCGCTGCAATTAACCGTGGAAGCCCTGGCAAAGGTGGAAAAGCAATTTCCGATCGATCAGGACGGCGTGTACATCGCCGGACAATCCATGGGCGGCCTGGGAGTCTGGTCCCTTCTGCAGATGTACCCGGAAAAATGGGCGGCGGCAATCGTGATGTCGGCCTATGACAACTTTACGGACGTCCCTGCCATCACTCAGGTGCCGCTCTGGGTATTCCAGGGTGACGCCGACGAATCCGTTCCCGTAACCATGGTACGAGACATGATGCGCCAGCTCAAAAAAGCCAACGCCAATCTCCGCTACACCGAATACCACAAGGTCGATCACGAAGTCTGGAACAAGGCCTTCGCCGAACCGGATCTGCTTACCTGGCTTTCCGCGCAGAAACGCAAATCCCTGGCCGAAGGCCAACTTGGCTCTGGCGCCACATCATCTTCCCATTAAAATGGAAGCATGAGCCAATTTCAGCCTACCGAGCGCACGCAGGTGAAACGCCTGCCCAAGCGCGGCCACTACGATCGCGAAACCGTCTACAAGATTCTGGACACCGGCTTTGTCTGCCACGCCGGCTTCAATGTAGATGGCCAGCCCTTTGTCATCCCGACCAACTACGGCCGTTCCAGGGACACCGTGTACCTGCATGGCAGCGCCGCAAGCCGCATGCTGAAGACCTTGAGCACAGGCATACCCGTCTGCGTAACCGTTACGCATGTCGACGGGCTAGTTCTGGCCCGCTCGGCCTTTCATCATTCCGTCAACTATCGGTCCGTCGTGATTCTCGGCACGGCGCGCCTGGTGGAAGATCCCGCGGAAAAAATGGAAGCGCTCCGGATTTTCACCGAGCACGTCATGAAAGGCCGTTGGGACGACGTGCGCCAGCCCACCGAGCAGGAATTGAAGGCGACCACGGTGCTCGCGCTCCGTCTTGAAGAAGTCAGCGCAAAGGTCCGCACCGGCGGACCCGTGGATGATGAGGCGGATTATTCGCTTCCCGTCTGGGCGGGGGTGCTGCCGCTGGAGACGGTAGTCCGGGAACCCGTGCCGGACGCCCAGCGGAAGAACGACCCGCCTGTTCCGGACTATCTGAGGAACTACTCGCGCTAGCCGTCAATTCAGAAATGAGAATGAGGCTCACCGGTACGATCCAGCAACGCCCGGTCGGCTCCTCGCGAAGAGCGCGATTGACAGCAGGATCACTCCGAACAAAATGCAGATGAAGGTAGCGGAAAAAACCAGCACGCTGGCGGCCTGAATGTCCGTGTAGGCGATGCCGGAGACGCCCACCTTCAGCCGCGGATGGGCCGGGCCCAGGCTTCTGCCGTCGGTGGTGAACGTAACTTGCAATTTGTACGCTTGCCCGGCATTGCCCTGGAACTCCCCGATCACGCGCGCCACCTTATCCGATTGCACTGGCGCACTGTGCTTTTCCAGGGAACTGCCGCGGCTTATTTCCTGCCCATTGCTGGAGAGAATCCAGGCGGCCCCGATTGCGGGCGGAATATCTTTGCACCGGGCTGCGTTGGCTTGCACAGCCATCAGGCACCCTAGCGTGTCGAGTGGAACCGTCTTTTCCGCCTCAATTTCGATCAGGTACAAGCCATCAAAGTTGAGTTTGAAATCAGATATAAGGGTCGTGCCCGCGCCCATGGCAACCGAAACGTCCACGGGCACAAGGTTTCTCGTTTTCGTCCACAAGTTCCACGCGGCAAAAATGCCGATGCCGAAGGCAACCAGCGCGAGCCCAATTTTTGTTTTCAGTCGCACAAAAGAGGTCAGCTTGCAACGGAATGCACAACCGCGGTCATGTGGCACAGCGCTTTGGGGACTGTCCGCCCGCAAGCTCGAGGCTCTTCATGGTACCCGGGAGTGGGGATGACCCCGATCTGGCCTTGCGATCACGACCAAATACGATTACTTGGACTCTGCACCCAAAAAGGCGGAAGCAAGCCCCAGGGCAATCAGCGCGCCGCCGGAAACATTGCGTTGGGCGCGGCGGAGCCGCGCACTGTCACGAAGGCGCCCGGCAAGCGTTCCTGCGAGCAGAGCCCACACAGAATCGCTGAACCAACCCATAAGCGCGAATAGCACGCCCAATTGGAAGACCTGTAGCGTTGCGTGGCCGCGCGCCGGATCGACAAACTGCGGCAGGATCGCCAGAAAAAACAAAGCTGTCTTGGGATTCAGCAGATTGACGAGCACGCCCTGGCCAAATATGCCCTTGAAGCTCCGTCTGCCCGCGGCAAGCTGCAGCATCTCCGAATCGCCGCCCCGCAACACGCGAATCCCGAGGTAAATAAGGTAAGCCGCGCCGCAATACTTCACGAATTGAAACGCGACCGCAGAGGAAGCCAGAAGAGCGGAAAGCCCCAGTGTGGCCGCGGAAACGTGGACCAAGGTCCCCACCGTGATTCCCAGCGCGGACACGAGGCCGGCAGGCCGCCCGTGTGCGAGGCTTCGGCTAACAATGTAAAGAACTGCGGGTCCGGGGATGATCAGAAGCAGGGCGGCACCTGTAACGAACAGAAGCAGCGAGGATGGACTGATCAGCATGCGCCGGATGCTCTTGGTTTCTTAGTGGCAGGAGCAGCCGCCGCCGCAGCAGCCGCCACCGCCGCCGGAGAATCCACCGGACGGAGTGGAAGATCCAGAGCCGGCCGTAGCAAATACGGAGAGCTGTATCTTCGCTTTCTTGCTGGCGCACTTGGGGCAGGCGATCTCCTGCTGCTTATTGAAAACAATCTTCTCAAAGCGCTCGTTGCAGCTGTCACAGACGTATTCATAGATGGGCATGGTGAAACTTTCTCCAAGGCAGCGCCGGGAACGGCGCGACAGTACGAATCTTAATTATACCGCAGGAGGCTCAGGTCATAAACCAGCTGCCATTGACGCTGATGGTCTGGCCGGTTATGAAATCGCTTTCGGCAAGGAGGACGGCCACGCGGCCGATTTCGTCGGGAGAACCGAAGAAACCGACCGGGATGCGCTCAGTCGAAGCGTTGGGATTAGAGGTGATCATGTCGGTAAGAATCAGGGCCGGGGCGATAGCGTTGGCCGTAATGCCCTCCTTGGCGAGGAGCGCGGCATAGGAATGCGTAAGGCCGATCAGCCCGGCCTTTGACGCGGCGTAGTGTGGCCCGATGACTCCACCAGTCTGCGCCGCGACGGAAGAAAGATTGAGGATGCGCCCCCAGCGGCGTGACCGCATGCCGGAAAGAACGCGCTGGGTCACGAGGAAGGCGGACTTGAGATTGACGCGCAGGATTTCGTCCCAGTCGGCTTCGTCGAGTTCCGCGAAGGGTTTTAATTGGGAGATGCCTGCATTGTTGACAAGGATTTCGACCGGCCCCAGATCGCGTTCGACGATGGAAACCAGGCGACCCACCTCCGGCGCAAGCGAAACGTCAGCCTGCAGAGGAATTGCGCGGCGACCCAGGCCCTTGATTTCGGCGCAGACCTCGTCGGCTGCAGCCTGCTCCTTGCGGTAGTTCACGGCAACGTCCGCCCCAGCACCGGCAAGCGCGATGGCAATAGCACGCCCGATGCCGCGGCTGGCGCCGGTAACAAGAGCAACGCGATTCTGCAGTTTAGACGTGAAGCTCATCCACGAAGCATAACGCAAAAGGAGGCGAGGACCAGACAGTTCAGAAAAGTTTCCTGGAAAAAGGACGGCCCCGGACAAAGCCGGGGCCGTTGAAAAGAGTGATATTGCGTTGAGGCTTAGTCGCCGGCGACGGCCTCTTTGGCGGCTTCCGGGGCCTTGGGCGCGGAGGCGCCATTGCCATGGGAGTGGCCGTTGCCATTCCCATTGCCATTGGCGGGCGCGATCGTAACCGGCTTGCCTGCGTTGGTGAAGTTGGCCGGAACCGCTTTGGCGATGTCACTCATCGTGCCGATCTGTACAACCGCCTGCTGAGGCTTCTTCAGCACCAGCTCTTCGTAAATCGCGCGGACCTTGGCCTGCTCCTCGAGAGCCTTCTTCCGGCGGATGCGGTTTTCCTCGGCAGCGGTCAGCGGAATGTCGTGCTCGATGTGGCGCACGCGCGCGGCATCTTCCGCGTCAATCACCAGCGAATGCTCGTAAGAGCCGAGGTTGACGGTCTTGCCCTTGGCATAAATTTCGTGCTTGCCGTGCTGTTTGTACCACTCAGCAACCGTCGCGTTCTTGTGCATGTTTTCGATGATGTTGCGCCAGCCGATGCCGGTATTGTACGCGCAGAAGCTGATCTCCCCCTGCTGCGTTCCATAAGGAATGATGCACATCTCCGTGCGGCGGAAATCGTAGTTAAAAAGATCCTGGAACCACATCCCCGCGATGAACAGAAAGTTCCAGGGATCCTGCGCGCGGCGCTTCATGGCATCTTCATACGTGCGCTCCGGCGAGGTGCGCCCGTACTTGCTGCTGGCGCCCTTCGTCAGCGCCCAGGTCTTGTCGAACTTCTTGAATAGGTCCCAGAGCTTCAACCCCTTCGGCCCTTCGAACGCCCGGTAGTTCTTCAACAGCGCCATGGCCATCATGAAGTTGGAAAAGCTCTTGCCGCGTGCCGCGTCAGTAATGGCGGTGACGTCCTGGGTGAGGCCCTGAGCATCCAGGAAGCGCGGCACCGGAGCCCACTCCTTGGTCTCCTTATTGATCATGATCGCCGTGCCCACGCCGCAGTTCGGGTGGCAGCCGCAAGACAGCGATCCCCACTGGGATTCGTTGCCCTTCACCATGTCCGCGAAACCCGCGAACGTGCTGATGAAAGAAATCGGAAACCAGTCGCGCGTCGGCTCGATCTTGCCAACCTGCTGGCTCACGTCCTTTGCCAAATGCGACAGGGTGTAGCGTTGCCGCAGGCGCCGCTCCGGCGTGATGTTCTCGTCGCGCCCGGTAAACGAAACCGGCTGGAAGCTGACGAAAGAGATCTTTTTGGGGTTCTCCATCGCAAACTTCACGACCGAGCCCACCTGGTCGTTGTTCACGTTGTTCACGATGGTCACGACCAGCACGATTTCGATCCCTGCCTCATGCAGGTTTTCGATCGCGCGCAACTTCACGTCAAACAGGTTGCCGATCTGGCGGTGGCTGTTGGCGTCGTTGCCGATGCCGTCGAATTGCAGGTAGGCATAGCGCAAGCCCGCTTCGAAGGCTTTCTTCGAAAACTCCTTGCTCTTCGCAAACTCAATCCCGTTCGTCGCCGCCTGCACCGAGTTGTATCCCACCTTGCGGGCATAGCGGATAGCGTCGAAAAAGTACGGGCTCATCGTCGGCTCGCCGCCGCTGAACTGCACGGACATTTGCCGGCGCGGCTTGATTTTCACCGCGTTATCCAGAATTTCCTGAATCTCTTCCCACGAAAGTTCATGTACATAGCCAACTTGGTTGGCGTCCATGAAGCACGGATCGCACATCATGTTGCAGCGGTTGGTCAGGTCCACCGTAAGGACCGAGCCACGCCCGTAGCGGACATTCGATGAGCCGTGCTTGTGCAACCCTTCATCGTTGTGCGCCGGAATATCGCGGCCGGGAAACTGGCTCTCAATCCACTTCAGGAAGGTGGCGTCCACCGCCATCAGGTCTTCGTAGTGACCGTGCTGCGGGCAGTCCTTTACCATCCAGACCTGGCCGTCGCGCTCCACAATCTGGGCCTTAATTTCGCCGACCTTCTCATTCATGAGGTCGCGCCAATCTTTCTCGCCGCCAATGATCGCTTTACGAGCTTCCTGGACGCAGGCCGGGCAGAGCGAGTCTGTCTGGCGCGGAAAGCCGAGGGTCGGCTTGGTCTTTTCCCAGGACTTCAACAACGGCTTATCCGACCACTGTGGAGTGGTCGAGGGGTTCGGATTGCGCTTGTTGAAATATTGAATGCTATTGAAGGTGATACCCGCCGTCTTGCAAACCAGCCAGTCGAGCGACCGTAGGACTTGCGTGGAGATAGTATTAGGCATACTGCGGCTGCCTCACTTTCGAAAGTTCGTTCTCTACTTCGGGAATCCCCAAATCGCCAAATCGAGCCCGACCCAGATCGGCACAGCCCCCAAGGCTCCCATTGAGGTAGCGCGCGGCGAGGCGGCCCCCTAAATGGTTGGACTCATACAGTTTGCGGAGATGGCAAGGGATAAGCCAGCAGGATGCGGTGAATGGTCAAAAATGGAGGTTAAACGGTATAGAGGGTCAGTGAATGGCGCTAAGTTGAACAAGCATAAGGTGGTTACCGAACGAGTTCAACCAATGCTTTCATCCTGGCACACGCCAGATTTACTCGTTCAGGGCAGGATGGAGCACCGCAATCAGGAAGTGCGCGAAGTAAGAGGCATCGTCGTCCATTTGAAGCCAGCGCACCACGCAATGATCCGCCAGGTACTTCGACACCCGCGATTCTGGTATGCCCAGGTGCTCCGCTAGTCCCGGCCGGATCGATTCGCCCCGCCGGCCAGTTCCGCTCCGCAAAAGATTCGGTATAGCCACACGCAGCGTCTGGCATGACTCAACGTAATAGTAGGTCGCCAGATCGGAATCCGTCAGCACCCACACTCCGGGTCCGGCCGGCGCCGTGTCCGCAGCATCCAAAGTTACCGGAGTGCATGCCAGCAAACGCCGAAAGTTCATCTCCAACTGAGTTAAGCGTGAAGCTAGGCCCGGGTCACCGTAACGACCGCGAAGGCTGGGCGGAGGTGCTACTTCTGGAGTGGCCTCAGCAGCCTCGACTTCCGTGGCTCGTGGTGGGCGCTCATCTGAGACTGCACGAGAAGCAAACACTGGGGGGGAATCTATTGTCCTTGCAGAGGAATGTAGTGTCCCGCGCCGCGAAGGCCGAGTATCGCGTCCTCCGCGTCGCCCGCGCCTCTGCCGATTCGGTTCCGTGTTCGCCGGCGGCACAGGCTCTGGCCGTGCGGAAGTTTCTGCCAAGTTCCCGAGGGAAACGCCGGATGGCTCCGGCTCCAGCGAAACAGCCTCTGGAGAAGCTTCCGCAGACACAACCTCGCTAGTCTTGGAACGAGGCGGGGGTTCGGGAATTTCCGCCGGCTCCGTTGCACCTAGCCGAGTCGCGCTTTCCTGCGCTTTGGTTTTCCAGTCTGCGCGCCGGAAGCGTTCCGCGGCGGTCAAGTACCATCTCCCGGCGTCAGTGGTGTTGCCGCTGGATTCAAAGTAGCGCGCCAACTCGAACGCCACCATGGCATCGCGGGTCTTGGAAAAAAGATTGGTGAGTTGTCCCGCGGGATCTTTGCCGGTGCGCGCGCGACGGATGCGCGCAGTAATCTGTTTCCAGTCAGCCATATAATGGATTGAATTCTAACAGTGAAGCGCCCCTTCCGCCAGCCAAGACCGTCCACACCCAAGACTGGCAATGGCCCGGCGACTTGTTTCTCTGGAAACATCGGCGTTTCCCGATTGACGGCAATGCTGGGGCGAAGTATCCTTTGGCAGTTCCAGCCGGGAGGCATCTATGCAACGTCTGCGCGCAATTTGTGCAGCCGTGTTAAGTGTGAGTCTGTTGTCTATGCCGGTGTGGGGAGCCGCCACACCGAGCGTTTTGCCACTCGGTACCGTCATTGCCGCCGACCGAGCCCATGTAGGCAAAGGAAATGCGGATGTTGGCACGACACTGTACGGTGGCGACTACTTAAGCACCGAACTGCAGGGCAGCGTCCAGGTGCGCACCGGTGCGGCAAGATTGTTGCTCCTCGGCGCTTCGGCCGCGATTGTGAACGACAGCCAGGGTGCACCCTCCGCGAAATTATTGCAGGGAACCGCGACCTTCTCCACAGGCAACGCACACGCCTTCACGCTCTTTGCTTCCAAAGCATCCATTCGGGCGCAGACCGACTCGCCCACCGTCGGGCAAGTCACTTTTGTGAACGAGAAGGAACTCCTAGTGACCGCACGGCGTGGCCAACTCAGCGTCATGGTCGAAGACGAAACCCAGGCCATCCCTGAGGGAACTTCCTACCGCGTGCTCCTTGATCCGGCCACAGAAGTCGCCCAGGGCCCAGAGGGAGCCGGTGCGGGCCAGCAGGATGAGAAAGATAGGAACAGGCAGCACGGTCCGTTGCGGGCCGGCCGCAGCCGCTTCCTGATCGTGGCCACATCTGCCATCGGCGTCGCGACTGTTGTTCTCGTGGTTATGGCGATGGAAAGCAACGATCTCCCGTAAGCGAACTGCAAGATCACAGGAAGCATATTCACAGCCAGCGCGATCAGCCGGGTTAGCCGTTTCTCCGGCGCCGTGCGTAACTCGCACTTCAGATTGACGCGATTGCGTCGATTTCCACCAGCGCATCCTTGGGGAGCCGCGCGGCCTGCACCGTGGACCGCGCGGGCGGGGCCGCCGTCATGTAACGTGCATAGACTTCGTTCATGGCCGCGAAATCGTTCATGTCTCTCAGGTACACCGTGGTCTTCACCACGTGATGGAAGGAAACACCGCCCGCCTCGAGAATGCCTTTCAAATTTTCCATTACCCGCTCTGTCTGTTGTCGGATGTCCTGCCCCACAAATTCGCCGGACTTCGGGTCCAGGGCGATCTGTCCGGAAACGAACAATAAGCCGTTGGATTTGATCGCTTGGGAATAAGGCCCGATGGGTTTGGGACCGCGCGCGGTCAAGACAACATCCTTCATGGGGAAGCCTCCTGAATCTCGGAAGAAAAGAATAGCAGATACGGGCTCGGAGAAGGGAGACTCAGCGCTGCTTGCGGCCGTGAACGCGGGTGAACCCGGTGTTGGCGTGATTGCGCACGGCTTCGCGTTGTGTGATGAACGCCTCCGCCAGCTCGTTGGAGTAACCTTGGTCGACCACCACAAGGATCTGTTTTTCGGACATTGCGGTGTTCTTGAGGCGGCCGATCTGCGCGCTGGTCAGCGTGGGCAAGCCGTGCATGCGGCGGTGCAGGATGGCCTGCACGGTTGGATTGGAAAGGCCGATCAGTTTCAACGTGACCGCTTCGCCGCTTAGAAGATCCACCTGATCGACCTGCGCCATCTCCATGATCTCGGCATCGCTGTAACCGGCGTGCGAAAGATCCATGACGGCATCGGCACTTGTGAACTCATGATGATGCGCGCGGGCGGCTTTCAATAACGAGAGGCAAAGGTCATCGGAGGCGCCCGCTTGCTTTAGTTTCGTGAGTTGCGCGATCTCTTGATCGCTGGCCTTCCACTTTTTCAGCTCATCCAGGTTCGACGACCACATCCCGGACTGATCAAGCGAAGTGTAATCCGTCTGAGAATGCTTCTGGCACCCCGCCAGAAGCAGGACACACGCACCGAGAAGCGCAAGCGATTGCCGCATACCTTCATTGTAGGCGGGACAAGCCTGCCGCGCCGCCCCTGTGCTTTCGTCGATACCGGACTAACGAACAGGAGAAGAAAAACCGCCGCCGACACAGGCCGACGAATGCGTCACGGATACTTAGGGCGCCAGGAACTTGAGGATGAGCCGTTCGTCTTCGGCGCTCAACATGGCTCGAACTCGCATTTGCCGAACCACGGCGCGCGCTTCGCGAGGAGACAAGTCCTCCGGAGGGTGATGGCACCGTCCGCAATTCGTGCGGAATCGTTTCGCGCCTTCTGCAGCTTCGTCAATTTTAGGGGCAGCCTTTTGCGGGGCCGCATTCGCTTGTTGCGGACGGGCGCTGGTTCGCAGTCCCACAAACAGCAATAACAGGAGTAGGGCAAGCACAACGAATCGGGAACTTGAGATTTTCACTGTCCACCTTTAGGCCAGAACGGCATGGGAAAAAGAAAACGGTACGTGATATCAAGCGTCCAGTTGTTGGAATTCCCCGTGCTGCTGAACTGGCGCCCATAGCTTCCATTCAAGCGTACTTCATGGGGCAAGTAATAATTGAGGCCGAAATCCACTCGCTGCGTATCCGCCTGCGGCAACTCGTCGCTCACGCCAGGCCCTAAGCGGAAAAACTGTTGGCCGCGGATCACCGGCTGAACATTCTTGAGTTCGTGGCCCAGCCGGCCTGATGCGCTGAAACGGTACGCGCCCTCAATCCAATAACCCTGGCCCTGCGCAGAGTGCGCGTATTCTCCTTTGACGTCGATACGATCCATGGGCTTCCAGGCAAGATAGGCACCATAGAAATCGGTGTGTTGATCCTGGAGAAAACGTTGGTAGGAAGTGCCGATTTCCAAATTGACTTTGGGTAGAAAAAGTCCCACGCGGGTTCCAAAAGCGCGGCCCGCTCCAAACTTGGCGGAGTTGCTGAGTGCAGAAAAGTAGGCAGTGTAATTCAACAGCCAATCGGGACGAGATACGGCAACGCCTCGCATCATGCCTCCGTCGCTGAAAGCTGTCGTGCGCGTGCCGATGGGATAGATGATGGGACCGTCTTGGAAGTTCTGAATCCAGATAGGGCCGATGCGTTCGTTGAAAATATTGAAGGGCGTCAAGAAACGCCCGGCGACGATGGTGATATGTGAGTTCACGACATAATCGAGCTGCATATAGCCGATGGAAGAGAAAGTTTGCCATTCGTACGGACCGCCTGGACCTGTACGGGCCACGAATCCCTGCAATTCGGCGCTCGCTTCCACAAGCAAATTGGATCCAATCGGAAAGAGCAAAATCGGATTGATGATCGGCTGCAAAGTTGTCTGACCGGCATCCTTCGTGTAGATGAAACCTGCCGACCCGGTAATCACCGGGACCAGGTCTTGCGCTTGAGATGGCACGGCGCAAAATACGGCGAGTATTAGGCCCGCACAAAAATGCAGGCATCGGCTACTTCTCATGCAATGTGGCTCCCTTGTTTCTCAAAAACGTCCCTCGTTCCTAAGAAGCTTAGGCAACTGTCCATTTGGAAGTGTCATGGAAAGGTCAAATCGAGGTCACTAATTCCAGAAGACACCGTTGGCATTTCGGGCCGTATGTCAGGCGGCGGGGGTGAAAAGTGACAGCGGCGTTACGTCGGGCTGACAAATTCACCCGAACTTGCTCTATCATTCGCAATGGTCCGTAAATGAGAAGGAACTGCCAGGACAGTTCGGGATCGAGCAACAACAATTTGCATGTCCCGTTGAAATCCCCCAATCGAGTTTGCGAAGTGGCCGTCGTTGTTCCCTGCCGCAACGCCGCGAGCTATCTTGCGAGAGCCCTGGATAGTGTT
Source organism: Candidatus Acidiferrales bacterium (assembly GCA_963734105.1). Lineage (GTDB taxonomy): Bacteria > Acidobacteriota > Terriglobia > Acidiferrales > UBA7541 > Acidiferrum. The sequence continues at coordinate 39,831 of CAVTFW010000006.1, forward strand.
CTGGCACAGACGCACGGCGATTTGCGTCTTTTCGCCGTTGACGACGGCTCGACGGACGAAACACCGAATATCCTGGAGCGTTATTCGGACTATGGTCTTTGTTTCCGCCAAGAACGCGCCGGCCAAGCCGCTGCGCGCAATCGTGGCATTCGGATGTCCGGCAGCCCATACATCGCTTTTCTCGACGCCGACGACTACTGGTTGCCGAACAAGCTGGAGCGGCAAATTACCGTGCTAAGACAGAATCCGGACGTGGGGCTCGTGTGCTCGGACTGTGAAACGATAAAACAGGGGCAATTTGTGGGCGCGCATTTTGGAAGCGCCAAAGTGCCACCTACAGGGAAACTCTTCGAGCGCCTAGTGCGCGATTGCTTTGTGTTTACTCCCACCGTGGTGGTGCGCCGCAAGTGTCTGGAGGAAGTGGGGCTCTTCAACGAATCACTGGCGGTTAGCGAAGATTTCAACCTGTGGCTCCGCATTGCAGCGCGCTGGGAGATTGCGGTGGTTCCGGAAGTGCTCGCCGTGAGAGACACACACCCGGAAGGCTTGTCCCTGAGCACGCGGCCGGAAGTATATTTGGAGAATGGCATCGCCGCTTTGGAAAACGTCAAATCAGCCTGCAATGAACTATCCTCGGCCGAGAGTCGGGCGTTACAGGACGCAATTGCCGAGCGCTACTACGTTTACGGGTCCCACCTGCTGGCGACAGGTGCTCGAACGGAATCGCGTATGAAATTAGCGGCCGCTTTAAGGCGCCAGCCGGCGCATGGGCGGGCGTGGGTCAAGTTTGGACTCAGTTTCCTCCCAAGCGGTGCCTTCAGGCGGCTGATGGCAGCGCGCCGAAGCTTTCCGTGAACGGGAGAACGAATGGACATATGAAGCGCGTGCTCGTCTTCGCCGCTCACCCCGACGATGAAACCATCGCGTGCGGAGTGTTCCTGCAGCGCGCGCCCTCGGCCTTGGTTGTGTTCGCGGTGGATGGCGCTCCAGCTGGCTACGGCTTTGAACGTAAATTCGGAAGCCTTAAGAATTATTCTGAAGAACGCTTCAAGGAGGCCGGCCGCGCTTTAGGCCATCTGCCGAACTGCTCCTTTCACCGGCTGAAAGCGCGCGACGGAACCTATTTTCCCGACCGTCATCTTTTCGAGCACCTGGAGGAGGCCGCTGCTTCCTTGGTGGCGGTCACACGGGATTTCTCACCGGATGCAATCGTTTCCCATGCCTATGAGGGGGGGCACGTCGATCACGATGCCTGCAATTTGCTTGCGAGTCATGCTGCAAACTTACTCTCACTGAAGCACATTGAATTTCCACTTTATTGGAAAACCGAGAAAGGGCGAGACGTCTTTCAGGAGTTTCGGAATGCTCAAGATGGAGAAATCTTTATAAATCCGTCCGAAGCAGAAATAGCGAAAAAAAACCAAATGCTGGCTGAATATAAGACGCAGGAAGACATTGTGACGGTGTTTTCCCCGACCAAGGAGAGATTCCGTCCGGCAGCTGCCTACGATTACGCCAGGCCGTCCTGGAATTCATACCACTCCGGAGATTGGCGAAGCCGTCGAAAAGCAAAGGCCGTGCTACGGCGATTCTCAGAATTTCGCCAAATTATCGGCAAATAGTAATTGAAAGCTACAGAATCGGTCATTTTCTTTTGTTTTCCCACTCCCCTATGAGAACCGGCTCCGGACAATCGCCCGGGAGAGGCGTGCGGGGACCATTCCGCTTCACCGCAGGTTTTCCAGCAATCGCATTCGCGCGTGGCTGCGTCTTTTTCTTTAATCGAAGTGGTGCGTGGAGGAATACTCTTACCGGGGAACGGTTCCAGGTGGCCGCCTGACGCGATACACCGTGACTCTGCCGTCGGAAAAAACGCGATCAGCAATCGAATTCGCGTAAGGGATTGCCGCGGGAAAAGTATCCACCCACAAGTAATCGTAAGATTTGGCAACTCGGCTCCAATCCGCATTTTCGGGGTTCACCACTTCACAAAATAGATTTGGGCAATAACCTGCGCCAGTCGCGCGAAGAGGCTGAAACCCGGGCAGATAGCATATTGTGGGCACCAAGAAGCCGTTGCGTATGACGCCATAATCAACATGGTGCACCGCCGCATTGCCGACGAGTGTCCCTTCTGCACCGAACTGGACTATAGGAAAAACGCGGGCGCCAGATGGAATGACTTGAAAGGCAGCAGTGCGCGCTTCCAAATCTTGCTGCTTCGATGCAAACAACAGCTCAACGGTGGCAATCCGAAATAGCACCAGAAGAACGAGGAGCGCAGAAGTGATCCAAGACATGTTCTTGAGCCGGACCGTGGCCAACGCCATGAGGTAAACCAGAAGCAGAACTCGAACATCTATAAATCCCACCCATCCGTATTCGCCCGGCACGGCGAGGTAGATTACAAGCAATAGGACGCAAACAATAATCCATGCCTTCTGCCACCGAATCTCCCTTTGGCTTCGGAACAGCAGAAACAGCAAAACGGCCAGCCCGGTGATGATTATGAGATCTTCAGTCCTTGAGTACACTCGGAAGGGAAAAAAGAGATTCCTGAACTTGCTCCATGCGATAAAGCCGCTGTAAACGAGACCACCCCCGGCCGGGGAGGGTTTCAGGTTGTGCGCGAATAACACCAGGGTTGGGACTGAGATAAGGCCGAGCTCAAGCAAGCGGGTCCATGGCTTTTTTTGCACTAAGCAATAGAACCCCATTGTAAGTCCGGCCAAAGCAAACCCGATCAGATGAGCCAGATAGACAAGCACAATCCCCGCGGACAGCGCCAGACCAGTCTCTAGTTTCGGTGCAGCGCAAAAAGAAACCCAAAGCCCGACAACGAGCACGCAAAGTCCGAGACTAAGTGTACTTTCGAGGAATCCCATTAACATGGTTGGATTGAAGGCAATCAAAAAGCCCAAAAGCGCCAGAGCAACGTTCCCAGGAGCCGCTTTGCGCAAAAAATACAGCGCCGCAAATGGAACGGAAAGCACGCAGATGCTTAGAACGCATCTTCCCGCGATATCAATTGAGAAAATACGCTGCAACAATACTCCGAGCACATCAGTTAAGACGTAGGGATACGGGCCCCAGTCCAGTGAGTAATAACTTGAGAAGCGGAAGGCCGGGTCATCGATTCGGTAAAGAACAAACCATCTGGCAAGGTGCTGGGGATAGTCTGCGAGCACCGGATATCGGCATGTCCAGAATGGGACAACCGAAAGCACGCTCAATCCAACGAAGAGTAATCGAAACGCCTTGGGCGAAAGATCTTTCTTAGGGGATTCATTTCGGTCTGTCTCGCTCATGTTTATCTCTGGATCTCTCGCTCTGGAGCTTTAACCGCCTCTCTCGAGGAATTGTTGTGGTCTGCTACTGGGCGAACATTCCTAACAACGACTCATTCATCTTGAATTTACATGATTACGATAGCCGAGCGAAACTAGACCGGATCAGTGTGTGGGAGGTGGGGACCGGCAGGATTCACAGTCGGAAAACATCAACCTGGAAAGCAACCAGCAAGGGATAGAACGCGGGACGACAGGCCGATGGAAGAGCGGTCAGACCTGGAAGGTGCGCTCGACGGCGTAGAGGCCAATGACGCAGCGGATGTTGGCGAGGACGGATTCGACGCGGGAATTCTGGCGGTCGCGGCGGCTTTCGAGCATGCGCATGCTCGAGCCGGAGCCGCTGATGCCCCCTGTGACATCCCCGAGCAGACCGGGGTGATCCTTGGCTTAAATCAGCAATTCCACGGGGAACGTTGCAGAATTTTCGGCGCCATCCTGATGATGAAACCGTCGGATGCGCTTCCCTTAGGACATTAAAAGTGAGAGACCTGCCCATTCTCTTGCTCGCACCCGAGGAATAAAAATCCCCTGCCCGCGGTCTCCGTATGTGGAAGCGCTTGAACGTTAGTGTTTTGTTGTTCAAAAGCTTCCAAAGCGAATCGAAATGGTTGACGGCCGAGAGTGAGCAAAAACGCGGGAAAATCGCGAAGGGCGCACTGAGAAGCATGCGTAGCGTTTGCGTGACTCCACGCTTTATGGTCGCCGCCAAAAACAAGAGGAGATGAAATGAAAGTAGCGTGTGGAGTATTTTTGCTGGTGTGTGCGTCATTGGCCGTAGCGAAGAGTCACGATGCCTACCCAAAAGAAAAATTGGCTGAGTTTGTGGTCGACAAACTGGATGTAACGTCGATCCCGCAGGAGTTCCGGCCGAAACTGGAAAAGGGAAAAAAGACCTTCGCCGATTATGGATTTGCGACGCGGAAGGTTAGCGACAATGAAGCACTCGTCGAGGCCGCGCGGGGGAGTTCGCGGGTCGCCATCAGCATTTTGCAGGAAAACAATGCTGGGATTTACGTTTGCTTGAATAGCCAGGCGCAGAAGGGAAGCAACAGCCCTCTTCAGCGAGTGTTCCTGCTAAAGCTGAAAAATGCCGACGGACTTCTGAGGGGAAGGGAAGCCTCGCTGGAATTTCAAAGCTGTCCCGCGATCGGCGAGGTGGACAACGGTTCCGGGGCAGGTCCCTACTGAAGGTGGAAGGTTTGCCTAAGCCAGATCTCCACAATCAAGTTACATCGTGGGTGGCCCTCTGTAAGAGCGAAGGCCACCCGCGCGATTCTTGGACCGCGAGTGTCGGCGAACCGACCGGCAAGACAAAAGGGTGGAAGACGCGCGGCGGTCAGACCTGGAAGGTGCGCTCGACGCCGTAGACGCCGTTGACGCGGCGAATATTCGCGAGGATAGATTCGAGCTGGCGCTTATCGGTGATTTCGAGGCTAGCTTCGACGCGGGCGTTCTGGCGGTCGGGGCGGCTTTCCAGCGTGCGGATATTCGAACCGGCGCCGCTGATGACGGCAGTGATGTCCGCGAGCAGTCCGGGACGATCCTTGGCGCGAATCAGCAATTCGACGGGGAACGTGGCGGCATTTTCGCCGCCCCACTCGACGGCGATGCGCCGCTCGGTCTGATAGAGAAGGTTTTGCACGTTGGGACAAGTGCGCGTGTGAACGGCCACGCCGCGGCCGCGCGTTACGTAGCCGACAATGTCATCCCCGGGAATCGGATTGCAGCACTTGGCGCGGAAAACCAGCAGATCATCCTGGCCCTTGACGATGAGCGGCGCTTCGCCCATGCCCAACATGCGCTTGACGGTTTTGACGAGGGTGGGCTTGGCGTCCGCGTCGGGCTTTTCGAGTTCTTTGCTAGGCTCGCCAAAATAGCGCGCCAGCACCTGACGCGCGGAAAACTTGCCGAAGCCCACGGCCGCGAACAGGTCCTCCGGCCGGGAAAGCCCATACTCCTCGCTGAGCTTCTGCAAATCTTCCGCGGGAATTTTCTTCAGACCTTTCGGGAAATTTCGCGATTCATTTTCCAGGAGCCGGCGGCCCATCTCCATAGCCTCCTCGCGCTCCTGGGTATTGATGAAATGGCGGATCTTGCTTTTGGCGTGGGAGGATTTGACGAAGCTCAACCAATCGCGGCTGGGCTTGTGGCCCTTCTGGGTAAGAATCTCGACCACATCGCCCGAACCGATTTCGTGGCGCAGCGAAACCATGTGGCCGTTGACCTTCGCTCCGACGCACTGGTGCCCCACTTCCGTGTGCACGGAATAGGCAAAGTCCACCGGCGTGGCTCCCCTGGGCAGTTCCAGCACGCGTCCCTTGGGCGTGAAGGCATACACTTCCACCGGTGCCAGATCCACTTTCAACGTGGAAAGAAACTCGCCCGGCTCCTGTAGCTCCTGCGACCACTCGATGAGCTGCCGCATCCAGGCGATGCGCTGGTCGTCATCATTGGAAACCGGCCGGCCGTCCTTGTATTTCCAGTGGGCCGCAACGCCTTGCTCCGCGACGCGGTGCATTTCCTGAGTGCGAATCTGCACTTCGAAGGGCTGTCCGCCATGAATCACCGTGGTATGCAGCGACTGATAAAGATTCGGGAGCGGCATGGCGATGTAGTCTTTGAAGCGGCCGGGAACGGGGCGCCAGATGTGGTGAACCACGCCGAGCGCGGAGTAACAATTGCGCTCCGTATCGCTGATGACGCGTACGGCAAGCAGGTCGTAAACCTGGTCGAGGCTGCGCTCCTGGCGGATGAGCTTGCGATGCAGCGAATACAGCCCCTTGACGCGCGCCTCCAGCTCCGCGGGAATGCTGTTTTCGACCAGCTTGGTGCGAATGGCGTTCTGGACGTCTTCGAGGAAGCGCTTGTGAAGTGGCGCCTTTTCCGCGACCTCTTTCTGCAGGGAGAGATAGGCGTCCGGCTCGAGGAAGCAAAAGGAAAGGTCCTCGAGTTCGCCCTTAATGATGGACATGCCAAGGCGATGAGCGATGGGGGCGTAGATGTCCATGGTTTCGCGTGCAATGCGCTGCTGCTTGACGGAGTCGAGGAACTCGAGCGTGCGCATGTTGTGCAGGCGGTCGGCCAGCTTGACCAGCACGACGCGAACGTCGTTGACCATGGCCAGCAGCATTTTGCGGACGTTTTCGGCCTGGCGCGCTTCGGGGGCCATCATGTTCAAGCGGCCGATTTTGGTGACGCCCTCGACGAGGTGCGCGACCTCCGCGCCGAAGCGCTCCTCGATCCGGGACACCGGATATTCCGTGTCCTCAATGGCGTCATGAAGGAGAGCGGCAGCCAAGGTGGTGGCATCCAGCTTGATGTCCGCGAGGATGTGGGCGACTTCCAGGAGATGAGTGATGTAGGGCTCACCAGAGCTGCGGAACTGGTCGCGGTGGCGCTCGGCGGCAATGTCAAAGGCGCGGCGAACCAGCCAGGGATCCTCGGAGGGGCGGTTAACCCGCAGTTTTTGCAGGAGTTCTTCGAGGCGGGCATCGATCTGGCGCTCGGTGCGATCCCGATTGAAATTCAGCGGCAGATTGGCGCGCGATCCCATGTCTTAGTTTACGCCTGGAAGGAGCGCAGCGGAAGAGTGGTGCCGTTGTGTGTCGAGGCTGCAAAGTCGGGAGAAGTAAGGCTATGGAGAACAGATATCGGACATCCGGAATCACACGTCGGCATCCCGGGAAATGGAAAAGGCCCCGGCGCGAACCGGGGCCTTTCGAAGTAACGGGAGAAGAAACGCGTCAGGAGCCCGGCGTCGGCTGTTCGGCGCGCTTCTGCTTGATCTCCTTGACCTTGTCGAGCAGGTCATCGGCCTGCTTGGTGAAGTTATCGCGCTCCGCCGTGGATTCAACCATGTCGGCCTTGCGGCGATAGAGGAGGTTGAGATAAGTCATGGCATCGTCGTAGTCCGGCTTGAGCTCGACGGCTTTTTTCAGTTTGTCGATTCCATCGTCCACCATGGCTTGATACTTGTCCGTGTAGGCCTTGCGCACGTCGGGCGGCAACGGCTCGGTGTCCTTCACTTGCTTGTTGATGTGGGCTTTATTGTAGTCGGCGCGCATTTCCGTATTGCCGCGATAGGCAAGCGCCCAGTCAATCACACCGACGGAATAATACGGCTGCGGATCCTGCGGCTTCAAAGCGATGTGCTTCTCGTGGAAAGCCTTGGATTCCTCGAACTTCTTCTCGTCAAAAGGCTGGCCTGCCATTTGGTAGAGAATCGATGCCAACCCATCGATGGCGCTGAGATTGTCGGGAGCCTTCTCCAGGACTTGCTGGTATTCCGCAATGGCTTCTGCGCCATGGCGCATGTTTTCCGGAGAGGGAGCTCCCGGGATGTATTGGCTGGCATAGGCGGTGGCGAGATAAAGGCGCGCGTTGAGAAGTTCCGGATCCTTCTCTTTGGCCTGCTTGAAGTCCTCGACGGCCGTGTCGAACTGGGCGTTTTTAAAAGCCTCCACGCCTTTGTTCAAGAGGTCGCGGGCGCGCAGCTTATCGCAACCGGAAAGGCCGCCAACGAGAGTTAACAACACCGCCAAGCACCACACCTGGCCGGCAATGCGGGAGAACTGCGAGGAGGTCTCCCGTGAAACCGTTGCGTGAGTCATCGAAGCATCCATCCCTGAGTTGCACCACCTCGACGCTTTCGAGGCCGGCGCGTGGATTCACTTTCGTCCTGTAGGGGTCATTCCATCACGTTTAGCGGTTTTTTTCCAGTTCCGAAGTCATCAGGCCAACAGGGGAAGCGCCCGCAACTTGCATGACGTCCAAAACCTCGGCAACCACCTGAAACTTGAGGGAACCGTCTCCCTGGAGAAAAGCAGCGCGATGACCACGCAGGACGAAGTTTCGTCCCAGACGACCGCGCAATTCATCGAGCTGCACAACCGACCCATTGATCCGAACCGAACCATCAGAGGCGATCTGAACAACGATCGCCTGCAAAGGATCAAGGGGAACCGGCCCGCTTACCTGCTCCGGCAAACTGGCCTGCAGCCCCATCTGCGGGTGCGGAATGATCATGAAGATGACCAACAGCACCAACAGAATATCGATCAGCGGAACCACATTTACGTCCGATACGATCCCGCCAGTGCTACCAGAAAAACCTACTACCATGAGTCACCTCGCGGCCAGAATTTGCACCCGGCGAGGAGGACTCTTACAACCCGCGAGAACTGCGAATAGAAATTACTGCCCGGCTTCGAGCTTGGCGGTGATCAGGCCAACGCGGTCGATGCCGGCCGTTTTCATGATATCGATCGCGCGGGCCACATCCATGAACAGCACGTCATTGTCGCCCTTGACGAACGCGACCTTTTCGGCGCGATCCTTGAAGACTTGTTCCATGCGCGGACCGAGGCCTTCCCAGGTGGTGTCTTCATTATTGATCTTGAGCTTGCCACCCATCATCACCTGCACCACGACGGTCTTGTTTTCGAGCTCGACGTTTTGCTGCTGATTGGGCGAGGGCTGCGGCACGAGCGCGTCCAGGCCCCTGGGAGTCAGCGGCGTAATAACCATGAAGATGATGATGAGTACCAGAAGAATATCGATGAGAGGCACGATATTCGGCGTGGCCATCGCTCCGTGAGTGTCTCCAACTTCCATTCCCATTGCGAATTCTCCTATCGAGCCGCTGGGACTCGTTTTCGGAGTGGGAGGCCGCGCCGGGTGGGATCCGGCGCGGTGTCAACCTCTCTGCAAACGAATGACGCCAACGGCAAATCAAACGAACTGACTTCAGGTACCGGTGTTAGCCGCCGGCGCCGGTTTCTTAGCACCGGCGCCCGAAGTGACTTTCTCCGTTAACAGGCCCAGGGAGTCGACTCCGGCGGAACGAATTTCGTCCACGACGGCGACCACGTCGCCATACTTGGCGCGCGCGTCGCTTTTCACGTAGACGGTTTTGTCCAGTTTATTGGCGATCTGGTCTTTGATCTGCCCGGTGATGTCTTCCTTGTTTACCTTGTTGTTGCCGAGGAAGATGCTGCCATCCCGGGTGACCGCCACGACGATGGCGTCGTCGCGATCCGCGTCCTTCATATCTCGCGGGTCGTTGACCGGCGCCAGGTCCACCTGGTGCGTTTTCTGCAACATGGGCGTGACCACCATGAAGATGATCAGCAACACGAGCATGATGTCGGCCATCGGAATCACGTTCGGGGCCGCCATCTGCGATCCGGCTTGTGGCTTGTAAGCCATGGTTTGCCTTCTTCCCAGCTACTTCTTGGTGGCGCCGCGGCGCAGAATGAAGTAGTTGATCAGCTCCATCGAGGAGTTGTCCATCTCGACGTCGAAGGCTTCCACCTTATTGGTGAAGTAGTTGTAGGCCCACACCGCGGGCACGGCCACGAGCAAACCGAACGCCGTGGTGACCAGCGCTTCCGCGATACCGCCGGCAACCGCCGACAATCCGGTGGCCTTCTGCGACTCGATGCCCTTAAACGCGTTCAAGATGCCGACGACCGTGCCAAACAATCCGACGAACGGAGCCGTCGAACCGATGGTGGCGAGCGCCGAAAGTCCGCGCTTCATTTCCGCGTGCACGATGGCGACGGAGCGTTCGAGACCGCGCTTGGCGGCTTCGATCACTTCGGCGTCGGAAACCTGTTGCGAGGCGGACTGGAATTCGGAGAGTCCCGTCGCCACGACCTTGGCGATGTGGCTCTTCTTGTTGCGCTCGGCAATGGCGATCGCTTCGTCAAGCTTGCCATCCTTTAATGCGCCGGCAACCTGCTGCACGAACAGCCGCGACTGCTTGCGCGCGTTGTTGTACATCAGGAAGCGGTCAATCATGACGCCGAACGAATATACCGAAAGCAAAAACAGGATGAACACGACAATTCTGGCGAGCCAGCCCATGTTGCCCCACATTGAGCGGAGATCCCAACTGGTGCCGCCCGCCTCCTGCAGCCAAGCCGCGTAAACAAAAACTGTTGCTAACATTCGTTTGCTCCTTATTTCCGAGTGATTCCCCCGTGGCCCCTGCGGACAGGCGCCATCAAGAGTGTCCATTCCACTGCCTACTCAGAGCGCCGCGTAGGTCCCACGACTCCCGCGCCGCTCCGTTGCACTACTGAGCCAGAGAGAAAATAACGTCGATTTCGGTGTCCACTTCCACCGGTTCGCCGTTCAGCAACGTGGGCTGATAGCGCCACTGCTTCACGGCATCGAGCGCGGACTGCACCAGGAGCGGGTGCCCGGACTGAACCTGCAACTCCCGCACCGTGCCATCCTTGCCGATAATGGCGTGGAGTTTGACTGTACCGCTGATGCGCGTCTGGCGCGCCAGTGGCGGGTACATCGGCTGAACTTTGTTGATCAGCTTGGCGGCTTGCACCGCGCCGCCGACGCGCGTGCGCGTCACGTTCGGCCTCGGCGGGGGTGGTGGACCGGAGCCCGCGCCACCAATGACGCCACCGATCACGCCGCCCATGGAACCACCCGCGACGCCTCCCGGTACGCCACCCGCAACTCCCGTCATGCCCATGTCCGGCGGCTGTTCTTCTTCCTTGATAATCTTTACGTCCTTAGGAATCACCTTCGGGGCCACCAGTTTACCGGCCTCCATCAAGTGGGCAACGGGTTTGATATGGACCACCTGCACCGCGGCCGGCGGCGGAGGTGGCGGAGGAGGAGGTGGTGGCGCCAACAGAATCGAAGACATCAATGTCCTCGGCAGCGCTTCCGTGTAAATCAGCGGAATCAAGATAAGTATCGAAAGGAAGCCGACCTGGAGCAGCATCGAGATGACCACCGTCCACGGCTTGTTTGTCGCCTTGGCCTTCGGACTCGAAACTACCATTTCTTCAAACATGGGTGACCGTTACCTCCTCCCGGAAGTCGCGAGGCGCGGCGTGCCGCTCTCGTTTCCACGGGCTCTGTTGCCGGCTGCGGTTCCGGTGCCTGTCGCTGCTCCCTGTCCTCGCCACCGGTTCCAGGCGACGACGAGAGGCGCAGCTATACCGAAACTTGAGTACGTTCCTACCACAATCCCCACCACCAGGGCAAAAGCAAATGCACGAAGCACCTGGCCGCCCATCAGAAACAGGACGAGCACGGTGAGGAATGTCAATCCGCTGGTCAGAATCGTTCGCGACAGCGTCTGGTTGATGGACTTGTTGACGACGTCCGCGAACGGCTCCTTCCGCAACAGGCGGCTGTTTTCCCGAATGCGGTCGAAAATAACGATCGTGTCGTTCATCGAATAACCCACCAACGTCAACAAGGCCGCGATAACGGTCAGCGAAATCTCAAAACCAAAAATCTTGAACAGCCCCAGAGTGATGAGCACATCGTGAAAAACCGCGAGGACCGCCGCCAATCCGAAAATAATCCGGTCCATGAAGCGCAGGGCAAATCCGACAACACCCTTGCCGGACCAACCGGTTGAACCGCCAATTTGTCCACCGTAGAACCGGAAGGCAATATATACCAGCATGCCTGCCAAAGCATAGAGGGTAACGCGAATGGCCTGGTTGCGGAGCTCGGCGCCAACCTTTGGCCCGACGATCTCGACGTTGCGAATCGCAAACGGAGCCAGGGAATAGTTTCCGTTCAAAGCGGAAATCACCGCCGGAGTCGCTCCAGTGACGTGCGATAATTCATCCAGGCTGGTGACCACTCCGTTCTTGTCCTTATCGCGGAATGCCAGAAGGTTTTTCGCCAGGACCTGATATTTGTCACCGACGCCAATCGAGAGCCCGAGGGGGTCTTTCTGAGCGAGGAAGTTGGTCAGGGAAGTGAGAGTAGCGGAGTTAAAGTCTGGCTTGCCGGAACTGGAAACGCCGTAGGTTGCGTTTAGGGCGGCGAGAACCTTGGCCTTGCCTTCATCGAGAGCCTGATCGCTCTGTCCTGCCTGCTCCACGAAAATCAATACCTCGTTCGAGTTCGAGCTCCCAATGTCTCCCACGCTCTGAATCTCGCTGTTCCCGAGTCCCTGGGCACGCAGGCCGGCGCGCAATTGGTCGATATTCGGCGGCTGGGCGAAGCGCACATCCACGTTTGTGCCACCCCGGAAGTCGATCCCGTATTTGATGCCGCCCCTTAGGGTAATCGCGGACCAGCCAATCAGCAGCAGAAGGCCGCTTAACGCAAAGAAATACTTAGCCTTACCCATCCAATCGATGTTGGGCTGCTTGAAGAGCTCGATCATTCTGTTTTGCGCTTCCCTTCTTTAGACTCCAAGAGGTTCCCCTTTGTTCCCGGACCGAAATGCCGGTACTGGAACCCTGGAGCCGCCGCTAAATACTCAGTTCCGCCTGACGATCCATTTTCGTCAGGTGGTACTGGAAGATCGTCTTTGACACATAGATGGCCGTGAAGACGTTGGCAATCAAACCGATGGTCAAAGTGATGGCGAATCCTCGGATCGGACCGGTGCCGAAAATAAAGAGGAAGACCGCCGAAACCACCGTGGTGACGTGGGTATCGATGATGGTCAGGAATGCCTTGTTGAAGCCAGCGTCCACTGCTGCCGACGAGGACTTGCCATTCCGAATTTCCTCTCGGATGCGCTCGAATACCAGAACGTTCGAATCCACGCCCATGCCGATCGTCAGGATCACGCCCGCGATTCCGGGCAGCGTGAGCACCGCGCCAAACATGGCCAGCGCCGCCAGCAGGATAACCAGGTTCAGGATCAAGGCCAGCACCGCATTCACGCCGGACAAGCGGTAATAAAAGACCATGAAGATCATCACCACGACCAGGCTCAACACCGAGGCCTGCACGCCGTGGCGTATGGAATCCGCGCCCAGCGACGGCCCCACGGTCCGCTCCTCCAGGTACTTGATCGAAGCCGGCAGCGCTCCGGCGCGCAGGATTTGCGCGAGTTCGTGGGCGCTCTCCTGGCTGAAGTTGCCGTCGATGCGCCCGGTATCCTCAATTTTGCTTTGAATGACCGGCGCCGAATAAACCTTCTTTTCCAGAACGATGGCCATCTGCCTGCCGACGTTCTGCTGCGTGAATCTGCCGAAATTGCGTCCGGCGTCGCTGGAGAGGACGAAATTGATTTGCCACTGACCGGGCATTTCTGTGTTGCGGCTTTCCGTGGCGCTGCGCAGGTCGCGTCCGGTCACGGCAGGCGTGCGGTCCAGGACGTACCAGACGTTGCCCGTGTCCTGCGGATTTCGTGAGCGCGCTTCGCTGCTGCCCTCAACGAGCTCCGCGCCCGCAGGCAAAATGCCGCCTTTCGCCGCGAGTGCGGCGGCTTCCGATGGATAGGTATTCGGATCTTCCACCAGCTTCAGTTCGAGTTGACCGCCCGCTTGAATGACGCGCTTGGCGGCGGCTGGATCGCCTTCCCCGGGGAGCTGGACGAGAATTTCGTTGTCCTGGCCGACGCGGCCGTGGGGCTGAATGGTGGGTTCGGTGAGGCCGAGAGCGTTAATGCGGCGCTCGATGGTTTCGAGCGACTGCGTCATCGTGGCTTCCTGTATGGCGGCAATGGTGGTGGGCCGCATGGTCAGGAGCGCGGCCGTGGGCTCTCCCGGGGCAGGGCTCAGCGTCCAGGCATTTTCAAATTGCTCGTGAATCAGGTCGCGGAATTGCGACACCTGGTCCTGCGGAACATTGCGCACAATGACGTGGGTGTCATCCATGCGGCGGACTTCATCGTAATGAATATTTTTCGTGCGCATGGCGGTGGTAAGCCGGTCCACGGTCTGATCGGTTTCCTGTGCCACGGCTTCCTGCACCTGCACCTGAAGAATCAGGTGCGTGCCGCCCTGCAGGTCAAGGCCAAGCTTGATCTGATGCTCGAAATTATCCCTGAACTGAGCGAACGACGTCGGGAAGGTGGGCAAACCGACGACGGAATACAAACAGAAGACAACCACCGCTAAGATAAAGACTACTTTCCACTTCAAGTTGGGATTCATGGTTAGAAGATCAAGCGCAGCGGCGGACATGCCTTGATGGAATTACTTGGCATCTTCGGATGCCTCCACCTGGGCAATCGCGGCGCGCGCGACGCGAATTTTAACATTGTCGGCGACCTTCAAAATAAATGTTTCGCCGTCGATACCATTGATGGTGCCGTAGATCCCCGAAGTGGTGATGACCTTGTCGCCGTTCTTCACCGCTCCGAGCATCTCCGCCATTTTCTTTCTCTGCTTCTGCTGCGGCATAATCACCAGAAAATACATGATCCCGAACATGAGCCCGAGGGGGAGGAGAAAGCCGCCGAGTCCTCCGATGCCGCCACCCTGCCAGACGAGAAAAGCTGCCGAATGCATTGCGTAGTTTCTTACCGTGCCCTTTCCGAGCCCTGGAACATCCTAAGTCTTGGTCTGAAGTTCGCCGGGTTTCCTGCCTTTGGAGAAAAACCACCCGAGAGCGGGAATTTTCCCGCTTGCCCTGCCCGCACGATTCTCGTCAGGAGACTCGACCTACTGCGGGTTGCCACAACCGCGCGGAAGTCCTCCGCGCGCCGGGCGGCTCGCCTCAGGCTGGCCCCGCCACATAGCGAGCGCGCAGTTCTGCCGCGAAATTCGCAAGATGTCCAAAAGAGATAGCCTCTCGAATTTGACGCAATGTGTCAAGGTAAAAGTGGACGTTGTGGTGGGTCGCCAGGATGGCAGCGGTGATTTCTCCCGCGGCGAAAAGGTGCCGAAGATACGCGCGCGTGTAACGCTTGCAGACGGAGCAAGTGCACCGCGGATCGACCGGGCGCTGGTCCTCGAAATATCGAGCGTTCTTGATCAGCACGCGGCCTTCGCTGGTGTACAGGCAAGCGTGCCGCGCCGCCCGCGTCGGGAGCACGCAATCCATCATGTCGATGCCGCGTGCCACGTAGTCCGCCAACTGTTCGGGACGGCCCACGCCCATCAGGTAGCGCGGCCGCTCCTTTGGTAGCAGCGCCGTGACTTCCGCGGTCATTTCGCAAGTCACTTCATGCGCTTCGCCCACCGCCAGCCCGCCCACCGCATAACCGGGAAAATTCAATTCCAAAAGTTGCCGCGCACTCTCTCGCCGCAAATCGGCGAACGTTGCTCCCTGCACAATTCCGAATTGCCATTGTCGGGGCTGGGCGGCGCGGCTTTCCGAATCCAGAAAGTATCGCCGCGCCCGCCGCGCCCATTCCGTCGTCCTCTTCACCGCGGCTTCCGCGACCTTGCGCGGCGCGGGCGTTTCGATGCACTCGTCAAGCACCATGGCGACGTCCGAGCCGAGCGCGAGTTGAATCTCCGCCGTTTTTTCCGGCGTCAGCAGATGTTCCGAGCCGTCCAAGTGAGAGCGAAAGCGAACGCCTTCATCGGTAATTTTTCGCAGTTCAGAGAGGCTGAACACCTGATAGCCGCCCGAATCGGTCAGGATAGCGTTGCGCCAGGACATGAATGTGTGCAGTCCACCGAGCTTGCGAATCAGCTCGTGCCCCGGCCGCAAATATAAATGATAGGTATTCGCGAGGATGATACCGGCGCCCAGTTCCTCCAGCGCCTCCTGAGTGAGACCTTTGACCGTCGCCGCCGTGCCTACCGGCATGAACACTGGCGTTTCGATTACGCCGTGCGGGGTCGTCAGTCGCCCGCGCCGCGCTCCGCTCGGGTCGGATTGCAAAACTTCAAACGAAAAACTCACTCCGCCAGTGTATCAGGAGAAGATAAACGCCCACATTGTGCGCGCGACCACGAAAACGCCCCAGACCGAGAAAGCGATCACGAAGGGTTTTGCTCCCTTCAGCTTCCGCGGGTTCACCGCGGCAAACCCGATCGCGATAAGAATAAGAATCCAGATGCTGAAAATGTCAAATGACTTGCAGAGCGCGACCAGCCACTTGGCCGATTCCTCCGGCAGGAAAGTCGCCGGATTTGTGGCCATGGGATTTTCCACGTCAATCGTCCCATACGGCTTCAAAAACAAAATCAGCAAGAACAGAGGCGTACTGACAATGCCTACCAGGAACGCATGCGCCGCAATCCCCAGGGCTTGCGAGAATGTGGCGCCCGCACCGGCCAGCAGGTTGTACGCAAGCATCATTATGACGCCGACAATCAGCGCAGAAAGTATGGGCGCAACCACGCCAACCGTGTACAGAATGATCGGTGTAAACTTCGCCCCTCCTTCCACCCGCTGCTCCTTCTGCTCCGCGCTGAGATTCGCCGCTGCCGGGCTCTTTTCCATTTGCTGCGCCACGTACTCGCGCCAATTCATCCGCTGATTCAGGGCGGTCATCGCCGCAAGGGATAGAATCGTCGAAATAACAACCGGCAATAACCAGCTCGGTTTTCGGGCGATATCTTCAAACGTCGTCTTGGGCGAGAAAAACACGCCGATAACTCTTCCAAACGCGGAGACCGTCGCCTGAGGTTCGGCCGCAGGCAGAGGTACAGGTACAGTTGCCATGGAGGACTCCTTCACCACAGGGTTGCAGGGACCAGCTTCAAGAGATACTACGTTCGAACTAGGGGGAAAATATCACACTTGGCCCGGTCGCGGTAGTCCGGGGACCGCGGCCAGCAGCTCTCGCGTGTAGGCATGCGTAGGCTCCCGAAGGATCAGGCTGGCAGGCCCGTACTCCACGAATTGGCTCGCGCGCATCACCGCGATGTGACTGGCCAATTGCGCCACTACCGGCAGGCTATGCGAAATGAAGAGATAAGTCAGCTCGAATTCCCGTTGCAGATCCTGCAACAGCCGCAGCACCTGCGCCCCCACCGAAACATCCAGCGCGGACACCGGTTCGTCCGCCACGATCAGCTTTGGCCGCAGGATCAACGCCCGCGCGATGCCGGCGCGCTGCCGTTGCCCGCCGGAAAATTCGTGCGGATAGCGCTGCAGAGCGGATTCATCCAGGCCTACGCGGCGCAGAATCTCTCCCGCGCGCGCCATTCGCTCCGCCCTCGGCATCCGCGGTTCGTGGATGGCCAGCGGCTCCGACACGATTTCCCCCACTCGCATGCGGGGATCGAGCGAAGCGAAGGGGTCCTGAAAGATCATCTGCATCTGCCGCCGCTGCGCCCGCAACGCATCCCCGCTCAGCGACAAGAGATCGCGCTCCTCAAAACGAATGACCCCGCTATCCGGTTCGATCAGCCGCAGGATCATCCGTGCCAGCGTCGTTTTGCCGCAGCCGCTTTCGCCGACGATCGCAAACGTCTCTCCCCGCGCGACCTCGAAACTCACGCCATCCACCGCCACGAAACTCTCGCCCTTCGCACCATCCGAGAAAAGCCCGCCGCCGCGCGCGTAGCTTTTCTTAAGGTTGCGCACTTCCAGCAGGCAGCTCATAGGAGTACGCACCGCGCCGCGTGATCCGGTCCTACTGAGCGGAATTCCGGCACCGCTTCCTCGCATTCCGCGCGGCGATACGAACAGCGCGGCGCAAACGCGCAGCCCGCGGGTAGTTCCGTTAACCGCGGCACCGTGCCCGGAATCGGCGTCAAGATGCGGCGCTCGAGGGTGGGCGAGGCCGCCAGCAATCCCTGCGTATAGGGATGTTGTGGTGACATCAGCACCTTCAGCACCGGCCCTTCCTCCACAATCCGCCCGGCGTACATCACCGCGATGCGGTCCGCCACCTTCGCTACCACCCCGAGATCGTGCGTAATGAAGAGCAGCACCAGCCCCAATTCGCGACGCAGGTGATCGAGCAAATCCAGAATCTGCTTTTGCACCGTGACATCCAGCGCGGTCGTCGGTTCATCCGCTATCAGAAGCTTCGGCCACTGCGCCAGCGCCATCGCGATCATCGCGCGCTGCCGCAAGCCGCCCGAAAGTTGATGCGGAAATTGCCGCGCGCGAATTTCCGGTTCGGGCATCGCCGCATGTTCCATCGCCGTTAATAGCCGCCGGTGCAGCGCTTCCCTCCCCAGCTTCGGCTCATGCGCGAGAATCGCTTCCTCGATTTGCGCGCCGATACGCATCACCGGATTCAGCGAAGTCATCGGCTCTTGAAAGATCATTGCGATCTCCCGCCCGCGCACTCCGCGCCACTCCTCTTCGCTCAACGCCGTCAGCGATTTTGACTCCGCCGCCTTCGAAGCCAGAACCGCTTCCCCGCTCACGCGCGCCCCAGGCGGCAACAGTCCCATCAGGGCCAGCGACAACATTGTCTTCCCGCTGCCCGATTCCCCCACCAGCCCCAGCGTCTCCCCCGCCGCAATCTTCAGCGACACCTCGTTCACCGGCTTCACCCACCCCGCCGCTGTCGGCAGTTCCACCGTCAATCCGCGCACCTTCAGCAGGTCGCTCACGACAAAATCATAGATGCATTCGCCGCCATTTCCTCAACAATCTGTGCGGGCAGTGAGCATCTTCGTTATGGCGTCGCTTTTTACCGATGCAATTCAAGTGGCGAACGGAGACCGCGCGCAAAAAAAAGAAGGGCCGCCGAAGCGGCCCTCCCGGTAAGTTATCCTATCGTTTGAGTTAGTTGAAACTCCTGCCCAACGGGCCGCTCAGAACGTCAGGTGTAAGCCCAACTGCAGGAAGCGCGGACTGCCAATGGTATGCTGAATCACACCGAGGCTGCCCTGCGGTGGGATCGCAGGCGGACCCTCAAAGTTGGGGAAGAAGTTCACGTCATTGTTCGGCGAGTCGAAATCGGGGTGGTTGAAGATGTTGAACGCATCGACCTCGAAGCGCAGGCGGAAGCGTTCCTTGATCTGGAACTGCTTCGCCAGGCTCATGTCGAAGCGCACCTGGAAAGGACCTCGGAAGATGTTCCTGCCCGAATTCCCGTATAGCGACTCGAAATAGTCGCAGCCCGTTGCGTCACAAGGAGGCACTCCGTTCGTGCCTGGGGCAACAAACTGCGGTGCAAAATCGTTGGGATTGAGCACCGGATTGCCGGCATTCACGCCCAGAGTACCCTGCAGTTTCGCCTGCCCAGGAGTTACGCCAGGTTTGAGCGGCACGATGGGGTTTCCAATATAGTTGCTGGTGCCAAAAAACAGACTCGCCACTGAGCCCGAATAGTCGTACACGCTGTATGGCTGGCCGCTCTGCGCCACGGTCTGCCCGCCGATGACCCAGCCATTGAGCACTTTACCGAGTGCTTCGCCCTTGACGAGGGTCGGAATGGTATAGCTGTAATTAACGAGAAAAACGTGTGTCTGATCGAAGTCCGACGACGCATAGTTGGACCTTGGATTCAGCGGATTGTTCCCCGTGAAGAACAGTCCCAGCCCGCTCTGCTCATCAAGAGCGTGTGACCAGGTGTACGACCCGGTGAATTGCAGCCCGTTCGTCAACCACTTGTGCATCTGCACCTGCAATGCGTTGTAGTTCGAAATTCCCTCGGCCTCGTACAGCACTGAATTCATGTCATAGCCAGGATACGGCACGCGGATCGGCGCGTTCCCGGCGTATTCATTCGTGTAAATGGGCTCGGTATCGAGCGGTAGAGGTGTACCCCCGAAATAGTTCTGGTTCGCCAACGGGCTTGTACCGCCATAGGAAGAAGTTTGTCCGTTGACCGCATGCTGCGGTGTGCCGATGAGCGGCTGGTTAAACGGAATGGGCACCACCAGATGGGTGCCGTGGTTGCCCACATATCCGACCTCAAACAGCAGGCTGCTGGCAAGCTGGTATTGAAGGTTTAAGGTCCAGTTCTGTGTATACGGCAGTTTGTTAAAGATGTCATAACCGCCAAACAGGAAGGGGCCAAAGAGGTTGCCCGATGGCCAGCATCCAGGATAACCGCAGGCGGTCTGCTGCAAGTTCGGCAAGGAGGCGAGAAATGCTGCGCCGTTACCCGGCGGTGGTGGAGGCAGGCTCGTGCCGAACGGCTGCGAAAGTGTTGCATTCTTCGCCGTTGTGATGGGCTGGACAAACGGCGGGGCCAGGGTCACGCCAAACGGACCGTTAAAGCCGGACCCAGCGCTTGGCGACAAGTAGCTGAACAGCTCGCCACGATCATAGTACATGCCGTACCCCGCACGCACCGTCAGTTTCCGAAATGGCGACCAGGCGATGCCGATTCGCGGAGCGAAACCCCACTGGTGATTCCTCAGCAGCGAATCGCTCGCGCCCGGCGTGCCACCGGTCTTGTTGTTCCCGGCAATTTCCAGTCCGGAGTTTGTGATGACATCGGTGCCGGGATCACATTGGCCGAAATTGTACTCAGTCAAAGCCGGATCGGCCGGAGCTCCACCCACTGTGCACTGTGTGTAACTATACTTCGACGGGTCGAACGCGGTCAGTCTGCCATACTTCTCCGAGAGCGGCCCGTCGATATCCCAGCGCAAGCCCGCGGTCAGCGTCAGGTTACTGCGCATCTTGAAGCTATCGGTGACGAACGAGCCGACGGTATCGGAGCGGTAATAGCGGCTCGCGCTGCCGGCGAATGCATCTCCACCATGTAACTTCCCTTCCACAAAGTTGAGGAAGGTCGTGAAGTCGAGCGTATCCGTGTTCGTGTTGTTGTTGACGATATTGAGCTGGGTGTGGTTCCACAGCACGCCGAAACTGATCACGTGCCTTCCTCTAACTATATTCAGTGAGGATCCGAGTTCCCATTGATTCTGGAACATTCCGCCATCGCCAAAGCTGGTGCTTGGGCCGAACTCCAGTCCGCTGGCAATCGTTGGATCCGAACTGCTGATGTCGAACTGCGGAAACGTAGCCGCACCAGGCAAGCTTATGCCCACCGAGCTGGGGGTGAAATCCTGCCCCGTATGCGCATACGCCCGCAGCCGCGTAAAGCCGAAATGCTGCTCCCAGGTCAAGTTCGGGGACAAGATGATCGAGTTGGCGATGGAAGTTACTTGGCTGCCCGCGGAAAGCTGCTGGGCGAAGCCCAGCAGGGAGCCAACGGCGCCAAAGGGATTGGTAGTAGGATCGTTCTGAACGTAATACTTCGCCGACAATCGATCCTTGGGGCTGAGCACGTAATCCACCGCGGCAATTCCCTGATCCACGGTTGATATCGCATTCCGCCCTTCGACAATCGCATCATAGCCAAGAGTAGTGGCCGTCGTTGGATTGGTGAATTGCGCGCTCGGAATCAGATATTGTCCATTCGGAAGCTTGGCCTGCAGGAGGCTCTGCGCAGCCGGATTGATCTGACTGGCCGTGATGGTCTCGCCGTAGGTCGCCTGGATCATGTTGATGATGCCCTGGGTGCTGCGGTCGCTCGTCAGACCCAGCGGCACGGTCACGTCCTTCGTCGCGGACTCCGCATCGGAGATGCGAACACCCTGATAGGAGAGGAAGTAGAACAATTTGTCCTTCTTGATGGGCCCGCCAAGAGTGGCGCCGAATTGGTTTCGATTGAGAAAAGGCTCCGGGGTTCCGGCCGCATTGTAGAAAAACGGCGTGGCGTTCAAATCGCTGTTCTGCCACTGCTCCCAGACCGACCCATGGATCGCATTGGTGCCCGATTTCGTAAGCACGCTGATGTGCGCCCCACTGTTGTTGCCCTGCGTCGCGTCGTACATGGACGCATTCACGGCGATCTCTTGGATGGCGTCGAGAGGGGGTGTGGGGAGAGCCTGGCCAATCGCGCTATAGACCGACGTGCTGGTCTGGATCGTGCCACCCGCGCCGAAGTTCTCACCGGTATTCAGGACGAAGCGGTTCTCCCCCACTTGGCTGGTGGAGTTCCCGTTGAACAGGTTGTTCGTGCTGATTCCGTTCAGCGAAAAGCTATTGCTAGTGTCTCTGTTCCCATTGGCGAAGATGGCCTGATTGCCAAGGCCGGTGTTTGAACCCGACCCACCCAGGAAATCCGCGTGAACTCCCGGACTCAGAATCGCCAGTTGAGTAAAGCTGCCGGTTC
Organism: Candidatus Acidiferrales bacterium; assembly: GCA_963734105.1. Lineage (GTDB taxonomy): Bacteria > Acidobacteriota > Terriglobia > Acidiferrales > UBA7541 > Acidiferrum. The sequence continues at coordinate 61,911 of CAVTFW010000006.1, forward strand.
CCAGCGGCGTTTCCTCAATGGTTTGCGCATCGACCACGTAGCCGACGGTGGTTTCCGTCTGATTCATCAGCGGCACAGCAGTGACCTCCACCGTGGAACTGACCGCGCCCACCACCAGGGTGGCATCCACCGTCGTCGTGCGGTTCCCGTTCACAATAATCTCTGTGTGCGTTTCGGTCTTGAACCCGCCCTTCGTGATCGTCAGCTTGTAGGTTCCTGCGGGAAGGTCCGGAAGCAGGTAGGAGCCGTTCGACTTCGAGTGGGCAACGACCTCAAGATTGGTCGCGGCGTTCAGAGCCGTCACAGTGGCATCGCCAACCACGCCGCCGGAAGAGTCGGTCACCGTACCTGCAATGGCACCTAAAGTCTGTTGCGCATGGGAAGGCAAGGAGAAAATAAGGGCAGTGAGCAGTACAACGAGAACTTTTCCTAAATCAAATCTCATGACGAACCCCTCGTAATTTTGAAAGTTTGACGCACTTTGGTAAACCACCAGGGAATCGCCGTCACGCGGAGAGCGACGGCACTGGTCCTTACTCGTCACAACTGCAAACTGACACCTTAACTGCACCCCGTCTTGACCGTCGAATCGTGAAGGGCGCGCGAGGGAGGTAGACCAGCGCGGACTCCCCCCAACCCCAAATTGGGCCAGATTCTACACACCGATTACGTCTGCTTGCAACCGTATTCCTGCGAATTTATACGATATTCACAAAGAATTTTTCCACAGAGGTTCATGCGTATCGGGAACCCTGGAAGGTTGCCAGCCAGAGCATTGGAACATTTTGCCCGCAAATCGCAGTGTGATCTCCGTCACTCGGATGCCTTCGCGGCCCAAAAAAGGCCGCACCAATAGTAAACTGGCAGGCTCGATGGCCACCGCCGCAACGCAACGCGTGGACTGGTCGCTGCTTTGGGAGCAGCGCTCCTTCCGCTTTTTCTTCACCGCGATGTTCGTGTCGCTGTTCGGCAGCGGCATGAATTTTATCGGCGTGAGCTGGTACATCATGTCCGCCACGCATTCAACGGTGGCGGTGAGCTGGCAGGTGATTGTGGTGACGCTGCCGGGCCTAGTAGTACCGTTCCTTGGCGGCGTGCTTATCGATCGCATTGACCGCCGCTACCTTGGCGTTCTTCTCGATCTCTCGCGCGGTTTCGCTGTGCTTGCCATCGCCTACATCGCCTGGCGCGGCAATCTGCATCTCTGGCATCTCTACCTGATGACATTGATCACCGGCACGGGCTCGGCAATGTACTGGGCCAACGTGAACGCGCTGGTGCAGGAAGTGATCCCTCCCAGCCAGTTCACCGGCGCAAACGCTACCGTGCTCGTGGGTGTGCAGACCGGTATGCTGCTGGCCGGCACATTCGTCGGCTTCATATACGATCACATCGGCATCTCCGGTATCCTGTTGATCGACGGGCTCACCTACTTTGTTTCTTCCTACTGCCTGCTCTCGCTGCGCAAGGGTTACGTTTCGCCGCGTTCCCACCTGCAATATCCCCGTGAATTTTCGGAGTCCACGGAGGCAACGGCCCAGGCGCTGGAGAGCGGCGAAAACCCCGAGGTGGCAGAAGCGGGCCTTTCGCTGGCAATCTACGCGGACATGAAAGAGGGCTTCGGCTACCTCCGCCAGCAGCCCGTGGTCGTGGCGCTTGGCGTCACGCACGCGCTGCTGATGGCCAGCATCGTGAGCTCGAACGTCGTGCTGGTGGCGCTCGCCAACGACATCCTGCATTCCGGCGCGCGCGGCTTCGGGTTCATTGAAGCGGGCTGGGCGATCGGCGCGATCACCGGCGGCTTGATCACCAGCCAGTTGCCGCAGCGCCTCCGCTTGACGCTGTACGTCGCCGCCATGATTGGGTTGGCCTTGGGACACGTCGCCGTCCCCTTTGTCGCTTTCCTGTTAGGCGCGGCCATCTTGCAAGGCTGCTTCGGATTTTTCCGCGCGCTTGCGGGAATCGTGGCACAGTCCTTTCTCATGGCCATCGTTCCAAAGCATTTCATGGGACGCACGCAGTCCGCCTTCGCGATCTTCGCCACGATCCTTCAGCTCGGGATGAGCTTTTCCCTCGGCTGGCTTGCCGAACGCTTTAGCATTGCCATCGGCTTCTTCCTCCTCGCCTTCATGTACGCCGCCGCCACTCTTACCGCTTTCCGCGCCCGCAGGCTTCTGCGCTCCTCCGCGGCCTGACTTTGCGTGCGCGAAGCGATTGTAGGTTTTTGTGCTAAATTTTTCCTGTTATAGGCGGTGGAAGAAGTCTTTTCTGTGGGAGGCGTGAGGATTCAGCCCCTGGAGCAAGCCCAGTTCGTGTCATACCGCAGCCGGGCTGGCCGCACATCGGGAAGCGAGGCCGTTCATGGAAATCCGAACCATCCAGCCCTTTCTGCAATATTTCGGCAACATTCGTGAACGCACCATGCGCGTCGCGCGCTGCGTTCCGCCGGAAAAAATCGACTGGAGCTATGCCCCGGGGAAGTTCACTCTGGGGGATCTGCTACGCCACATTGCCGTCACCGAACGCTACCTGTTCGCCGAAAACATTCAAAGCGGCGAGAGCCGCTACACCAGCCACGGCAAGGAACTTGCCGATGGCCGCGAGAATATTCTCGCCTTTATGGAACGCCTCCACGCCGAATCGATGGAGATTTTTTCAAAACTCACGGACGCCGATCTGCAAAGCAAATGCCGCAATGCTGGAGGCATGGAAATCGCCAAGTGGAAATGGCTCCGCTCGATGGTCGAGCACGAAATCCATCACCGCGGGCAGATCTACCTCTATCTCGGGCTTCTTGGCGTCTCTACTCCGCCTCTGTACGGACTCACCTCCGAAGAGGTGCGCGCTCGCAGCAAATCCTAAGAAGTCACCCGTTCCGCTCTTCCGCCCAAAAGCTCCACTGCCGCCTGATTGAGTTTTGCGCGCAACTCGTAGCGCTCGCTGGCCCGCGTGATGTAGCGCACCGCCACCTCGATACCGCCGGCGACCGGCTTCACGCTCACAGCCGGTGCCACGGAGATTCCACTGAGTTCCCGTGACCCCGAGGCGCTCTGCCATTCCTGCTTGGCCTGCTCCGCGCTGGCCTGCGTCGCTTCGATGACTTTCTTGTGGATCGCGTCCACCATCGGATAAGGGTCCTGCCCGACCGGCAACACGATTTGCAGCTCATCCCACAGCCACTGGCCGCTGGTCGAAAAATTGAAGTAGTGGCCCTCGATGGCGAAGCTGTTCGTAAACGTGACGCGCCGCCCCGTCGGATGCCCGGAGTCGGTCCAATTCCCAGTCTCCATTAGCACCGTATGGAACGGTCCGATCTCCACGACCTCCCCAGTCACTCCATTGATCTCCACCCAATCACCCATGTGCATGCCATTTTTCCCCATAAGCACGAACCAGCCGAGGAAGCCCACGATGAAATCCTTCAGCGCCACGGTCAGCCCGGCGCCCGCGAGGCCGAGGAAAGTTCCCAACTGCCCGGGCGGCCCAAAAAACACCAACAAAATGAGAAGCAGCGCCACAACTTGCAGCGCCACGCGAGACACGGTGTGCAGTGAATGGAGCTGGCGGCGATCCATGGATAGCCGTTTGAGCAGCGAATCCATCCACGAGCTGAAGAGAAGCCCGATCAGCGCAATCGCCAGGATGATGGCGACCCCGAGCAACGCGCGATGCAACACGCTCCGCTGGCGCGTGGCCACCAGGTCAATCCACTGGCCGTACACAGCCGCAAGCTCCTTCTTCGTTTCGATGCGCTTGTCGTAAGCCGCAAGGATCTTCTGATCGTCGGAAAGTTGTTGCGTCTTTTTGAGCAGATCGGCGGCTGCGTCCTGGCTTTTGTCCGAAGCCGAAACGTGCAAAGCCGCGATTCCCGGATCGGTTTTCTTCGAGTGATGCGCCAGTTCCGGCACGGACGCCTTTTCGGCGTCAATCTGGGCGTCCAGCGCATTGTGCTTGGCCGCCAGCAGGGCCATGTTCTTTTCCGCCGTCGTCTTCGCCTGCCACAGTGCCATCTGCTCTTCATGAAGCTGCCGCCATTCCATCACGCGATGGAGCAGGCCGGCCTGTTCGGCAGGCTCAGGTCCCGTGGGGATTGCTGACGGAGTGCCATGGGAGGCTTCTTCGTGCTTCTTTTTCAGCGCTTCGATCCGGTCTGTCAGGTCTCCGCCGGCGCGGATCAAGTCCTGCTTCGCGTCATCCACTTCGTCCTGGTCGAGTTCCAGGTCCGCCTGGTTTTGGACGAGGTCCGCTTCGAGCACATCCTTCTTGCTTGCCGGCGCTTTCGCCAATCGCTCGGAAATATCCTTGCCGCGATCCTGGTCGGCGTTCAGCCGGTTCTGTGCCTTCTGCAGCCGCGCCTCGGCCTGCTTGGCTGCCGGCGACAAGGCAGGCGGATGCAGCCGCACTTCGCGAAGGGCATTGTCAAACGCGAGGTCCACGTCGAAGTCGGCCAGCCGCAGCGCTTCCTGGGCGAGGGCGCGCTCATCATGGGATGTCGCCAGTTGCGCCACTCGCTGCGCTATCTTCAACGGGCCCTGGTCAACCAGCGATTTGTCCGGGGCTTCGGACGGATTCGTTCCCGCGGCGGGCAACGTCGGCGAGGGTGGCCGCGTCATCCAAAATCCGTAAGCCGTAAGCCCGGCCACGAACACAATCACGATCGCCGCAATCTTCTGTGTTTTTTGCATGAGGAATTCGCCGTCTCAAATCCTGCCGTCAGATTGGCTGGGATACCTCCCAATCTCGGCGATTCGCCCCAGAAACGCAAGGACTTCCTGCGCTCTCGCCGCTGCAACCCGTTGCGCCGCCACGCTATCGGGCGCAATCGGCGATGCGGGCCGGCTCTTCTTTTTCGGGTTGAATGTTAACTCATCAAGAACTCGGTGGAGGCAATTTGGGCCACCGCAACATCCACCAAAGTAGAATTAATCGTATAGCCGGTCATCGTTTTCGAAGACGCATTTTGCATTTGAACCGCCTTCCCTCTGGCATCAGCGAAAATCGCATCAGAGTGAGACTGGGGATGGCATTCAGGTTGCCGGTTGTTCTTCTGGTGACCGTGGGATGGCTGGCCGTTTGCCGAAAATCGTCGAACGTCACGAAGAGAGATTTGGGCGGAATCACAGCCCGGAGAGAGATTTATGTTTCCGTTTGCGATTCCGTCGGAGAAGGGGGTGAAGAGATGAATTCGAGACCAATCGAACTCCCTCCTGCAGAATACGCCCCTCCCGTGAGCAGGCGAGCATCCAATCCCACTCACCTTGGCATAAGCAAGATCGAACGCCGCGAGTGGTGGCTGTGGGCATCCGCAGTTCTTGTAACCCTTGTTCTCACGCTGGGGATCGCCTCGTTCGTGCCCCTGACGGTGGCTTCGCCCTTCCGAAAATTCGACGAGCTGCACATGACTCTAGCCGTCCGCGGACTGATCGGTCTGGTTCTCTTGTTCGATATCTACGTGATCTATCAGCAGTATCAAATCCGCAGCATTCGGCGCCAGTCGAGTGAGCGAGATGATCTGTTCCGGCTGATCACTGAGAAAGCCGCCGACATGATCGCGGTCGTGGATACCAAGGGACGCCGGGTCTACAACAGCCCCTCGTATGAACGGATCATGGGCTATAGACCCGAGGAGCTTGGCGCCACATCCTCGCTCGAACAGATACACCCCGACGACCGCGAGAAGATCAAAGAAGCAGCGGCAGAGGCATCGCGTAGTGGAGTGGGCCGCCGGATCGAATACCGGATGCGCCACAAGGACGGAAGCTGGCGCGTTCTGGAATCCACGGCAAGCACGATCCTCGATGCGCAGGGGAGAGTCGATAAGCTCGTCATCATGAACCGCGACATTACCGATCGAAAGCGCGCCGAGACCGCGCTACAAGAGTACAAGATCCATCTGGAAGAACTGGTGGCGACGCGCACCGCCGAACTCATCAGGGCCAATGAACAACTTCAGCGGGATATCACCGGACGGAAGGAGGCGCAGCAGGAACTCACCCGCAAGTTGGAGGAACTGGCCCGCTCCAATGCGGACCTGGAACAGTTTGCTTATGTGGCCTCCCATGACCTGCAGGAGCCGCTGCGAATGGTAATCAGCTATACCCAGCTTCTGGCAAGGCGCTATCAAGGAAAGCTCGATGCCTCGGCAGACGAATTCATCGGCTTTGCGGTTGACGGCGCGACCCGGATGCAGCAGCTCATCCTGGACCTGCTGTCTTATTCTCGACTCACTACAAGAGGCAAGGAGCCTCAATTCACTCAAGCCGAGGCCGCCTGCATTGCCGCGCTCGAGAACTTGCAAGAGTCCATCAAGAAGTCAAACGCCGAAGTGAGCGTCGGGCCTCTACCGACAGTGCTTGCAGATGCCACCCAGCTTACGCAGTTGTTCCAGAATCTGATCGGGAACGCCATCAAATACTGCAATCAACGCAGTCCCGAAATCCACGTAGAGGCACGGCTCAACGGAAATGAATGGGTTTTTTCCATAAAGGACAACGGGATCGGCATCGAGCCGCAATACTTCGAACGCATCTTTCAGATGTTCCAGCGGCTCCACACGCGCAAGGATTACTCCGGCACGGGCATCGGACTGGCCGTTTGCCGAAAAATCGCAGAACGACACGGGGGAAAGATTTGGGTGGAATCACAACCCGGGCAGGGTTCGACATTTCTGTTTACGATTCCGCAAGCGGAGAAGATGGAGAAATGAATTCGAGGCCCATCGAAATCCTGCTGGTGGAAGATAATCCGGGTGATGTCCGGTTGACGCTGGAAGCGTTTAAAGAGGGGACGATACTCAACAATTTTACGGTGATGAACGATGGCGTAGAGGCCCTCGCGTATCTGCGCCGGGAAGGCCAGCATGCGAAAGCGGTGCGGCCAGACCTGATCCTGCTCGATCTTAACTTGCCCAAGAAGGACGGCCGGGAGGTCTTGGCCGAGATCAAAACCGATGAGCGCCTGATGAAGATCCCGGTGGTCGTCCTTACCAGCTCCGCAGCCGAAGAGGACATTGCCAGGGCTTACAGCCGCCACGCGAACTGCTTCATCACCAAGCCCGCAGATCTGGACCAATTTCTGCGAGTGGTTCATTCCATTGAAAGCTTTTGGCTCACGTTGGTCAAGCTACCATCGAGGTGACTTAATCATGTCAACTGCCGTAATCAAGATTCTGCTGGTCGAAGACAATGACGGGGATGCGCGCCTCATCGAGGAAGCGCTTTCTGAAGCCGGTAAGTTGCGGTTTGAACTCGTTCGTTGCGAAACCGTGGCGCAAGCCTTGAAGTTCTGTTTAAACGGGAGCCCCGATGTGGTCTTGCTGGACCTCGGGTTGCCGGACGCGCAAGGATTGGAAACCGTGCGACGGATGCACCGCGCAGCCCTGCAGACGCCCCTTGTCGTGTTGACCGTAAGCAATGACGAGGACCTGGCAATCAGGTCTCTGCATGAGGGCGCGCAGGATTACCTGCCGAAAGCGCAAATTAACGGCGACTTGGTCTGGCGGGCCCTCCGCTACGCTATGGAACGACAGCGTGTACAACTGGAGCTCCTCAATCTCTCTCTGATCGACGAGTTAACCGGTCTCAATAATCGAAGGGGGTTCCTGGCTCTCGGCGGGCACCATGTCAAACTCGCGAACCGCTCGGGAATGCCGTTCCTGGTTGCCTTTGTCGATCTTGACGGCTTGAAGAAAATCAACGATACGTTCGGCCACCAGGAAGGAAACCGCGCGCTCGTCGAAGCCGCCAACGTGCTAAGAGACTCTTGCCGCCGGTCTGACATCCTTTCCCGGATTGGGGGGGATGAGTTTGCAATCCTCATTGCCGATGCAGACAAAGACTGCTCCGACGTGTTCCTTCGAAGAATCCAGAAGAAATTGGATTCTACGAATGCCAATCCAGCTCCCGGCTACGCGCTTTCTCTCAGCGTAGGAATAGTCGCCGCAAATGGGCCGGAACACGCCGACCTTGAGGAGCTTCTGCACAAAGCGGACGCGCTCATGTACGCTCAGAAACAAAAGAAGAAGGCTGCCCAGGAGCTGGTCATCCGCGATCGGTAACGATCTCGATGCAGGGCACAAGTTCCTCAATTGGGATCCCTCGGGTCAATTGTTCTTCCTGGCGGCATCCTGGTGCGCAGGTTCGCGAACTCTTTGGTTTCGCCAACGAGCAGCTCGGAGGTTGACGGACAATAGTCTCAGGATTAGCGTAAGATTGTGAAGGTACGTGATGTCATCCGGCTTTTGAAACTGACGGTTGGTATCTTGCCCGAACTCGAGGAAGCTATCGTCAATACAAACATCCAGTGAAGCGTGGCTTGGTGACAGTGCCGGGCGAACTCGGTGAGGACTTGGCACCGGGAACGCTGAACAGTGTTAGGAAACAGGCGGGACTCAAACCATGAAGAAATATCTTATCGTGATCGAGGAGACAGGAACAGGTTACTCCGCTTACTCGCCCGATTTCCCCGGCTGCATCTCCACCGGCGCCTCTCGTGCTGAAGTTGAAAAAAACATGCGCGAGGCAATCGCTTTCCACCTCGACGGGCTGCGTGAAGAAGGGGAACTCATCCCCGAGCCACACACGTACTCCGCTTACGTCGAACTTCCTGCTTGAGCAGGAATCGATTCAAGAAACTGCCCAGTCCCGCACAAAATAAAACGCCCGGCTCGCACCGGGCGTTTCTCTTCCGAATTTCGCTTCTTCCTACAGATAATCCCGCGATGGCCCTTCCAAAAACGCCCGCAGCTTGCGCGAACGCGAAGGGTGCCGCAGCTTCCGCAGCGCCTTCGCCTCGATCTGCCGGATGCGCTCGCGGGTCACCGCAAACGACTGCCCGACTTCCTCGAGCGTGTGCTCGCTCCCGTCGTCCAGCCCAAACCGCATCTTGATCACTTTTTCCTCGCGCGGCGTCAACGTTTTCAGCACCGACGAGGTTTGCTCCTTCAAATTCAGGTTGATCACCGCGTCGGAAGGCGACACCACCGCCTTATCCTCGATGAAATCTCCCAAATGAGAGTCTTCTTCCTCGCCGATCGGCGTCTCCAGTGAAATGGGCTCCTGCGCGATTTTCAGGATCTTGCGCACCTTGGACACCGGAATGTCCATGCGCTTGGCAATCTCCTCGCTGGTAGGCTCGCGCCCGAGTTCCTGCACCAACTGGCGGCTGGTGCGCACCAGTTTGTTGATCGTTTCGATCATGTGCACCGGAATGCGGATCGTGCGCGCCTGGTCGGCAATCGCGCGCGTAATTGCCTGGCGAATCCACCACGTGGCATACGTCGAAAATTTATACCCGCGGCGCCATTCGAATTTGTCCACCGCCTTCATCAACCCGATGTTGCCTTCCTGAATCAAGTCCAGGAACTGCAATCCGCGGTTGGTGTACTTCTTGGCAATCGAAACCACCAAGCGCAAGTTGGCTTCGATCAATTCCTTCTTGGCTTGCTCCGCTTCCGCTTCTCCGCGCTGAATGATCGTCAGCGTGCGCTTCAATTCCGTCAGGCCGACCTCGCTGGCCTCTTCGATATCCTTCAATTCCGAACGGCGGGTGCGCAGTTCGCGGCGCGCCTCGGCCGCGTTATCGCCCTTGGATACATCCGCGCGCCGTTCCAGCCGCCCCGCTTCCCGCTCGAGCGACTGCAGCCGCTCCACGGTGCCGCGCATCTTGTCGATCAGGCGCTTCTTCTCAAACGGGTTGAAGTCGATCCCGCGGATCTCCAGCGAAATCTCGACGCGGGTCCGCCCCACCGCCCACTTCGCCCGGGTGTACGCTCTCTTCTTCGCCTTAACGGACTTGCCGAACTTGACCGCCTCTCTCAGCGCCGTCTCGTACAACTTCGCAATCTTGTCGATGTACTTCAGCGTTTGCTTCGTCTTGTTCGCGATCTTTTCTTCGGTCAGCTCTTCATCGTCGAACTGCACGATCTCTTTGATCGACCGCGCGCCCTTCCGCAAGTCCTCGCCGACCGCGATCAATTCCTTAATCACGATCGGGGAGCGCGTGATCGCCTTCATCACCACCAGTTGCCCGCGCTCGATGCGCTTCGCGATGGTCACTTCGCCTTCGCGCGTCAGCAGCGGCACCGTGCCCATCTCCCGCAGGTACATCCTTACCGGGTCATTGGTCTTTTCCAGCGAGCCCGGGGTCAGGTCCAGGTCGCCGCCGCCCTCGTCGCTGTGCGCATCGTCCTTCACCACGGCATCGCGGTCGCCGTGGTCCGCGGACACCTCCACCGCGCGCGCCGCCTTTGCCGAAGCCGCGTCCTCGTAAATCTCAATCCCGTTGCGCTCGAATGTCGTCAGCAGGTCGTCGATCTCTTCCGAAGAATGCACTTCCGCCGGAAGCGAGTCGTTCACCTCGTCGTACAAGAGGTAGCCGCGCTCTTTGCCGATGGCAATGAGCTGCTTTACAGCATCATATTTTTCTTCTAAGCCCGTGCCCGCCACAACTTTCCTCCCGCTCTACTTCCGCCAACTTGCGGCACTTTCATCGTGCACGCCGAAGCGCGCGGTTCGCACAGGGAACGAACAGAGATAGCCAGAAGCTGGCATAAGGAGGGACGAAATCCTCCGGGAAGCTCGATTTTTTCTCTGAAGCCTTGTACGCCGCGCCGATTTCTAGCCGCTGCCCCACGCTCTGCCCGCTTACTGCGACCCCGCCGTAACAGTTCTCGTGCATCTAGTCAGCTATCTTATAGATGCAAAAAGGAGCGAAACCGTTATCCGGACAACTCTTCTACGTTACACACTTAAACTTCCTCCCGTCAATGATTTACTTACCCTCGCGCTGGCTGTTTCTAACCATCACTTGGGATTCGAAGGAGTTACGATTCACTTGCCCGCCGCACGCCGTTTCAGCAGTTCCTGTTTGCGCGCCAGCAGCTCCCGCATGGCCACCGCGGAGGGACTGTTCTCGATTTCGCGCTGCACCTGCGCTAGTTCTTGCTCGATTCGCCTGCCGTGCAGCGCCTCCACGCAGCTTTCCGCCTCTTCCCAAGTGCCCTCTTGCGCCGCTTCAAACAATATCTCGTAGAATAGCCGCCGCTCCCGCTCTTCCAGCAGTGCCGCGATCTCCGTCGGCGGCATCGGCTCCTCGGACAGCCCAGCGACAATCAGCGCGGCAAAAATCTTTTCCGTCTCCAGACCCTGGTACAGCCGCTCCTGCTGCAGCCGTTGCGCCAATTCCCTCTTGAACCCTTCCGCTTCCACCAGCATGCGAATCAGGCGCCGCTCCACCGGTTTGGCGGCCTTGCCCACCAGTTCCGGCCGCGTCTTCACTTCGCTCCGCCGTTCGTTCGCCGCCTTGCTCAGCGCCGCGCGCAGCACCGGCTCATCAATCCGCAATTGTTGCGAAATCCGCGTGGCCCACTCCGAGCGCAGGATGCGGTTGGGAATTTTCTGCACGTAGGGCATCAGGAAATTCAACGCGCGAAGCTTCCCTTCTCCCGTCGTCAAATCCATCTGCCGCGCTCTGGCGATCAAGTAGTCCACGTACGGCGGAGCCTCCTTGAGTGCTTTGACGTACGCCTCGACTCCTTTTTCGCGAATATACAAATCCGGATCGGCTTTCTTGTCTCCAATTGCCGGCAGCGCCAGCACGCGCACCTCAAAATCGTGCTCCAGAAGCAGCGAAACGGATCGTTCCGTCGCCACCTGCCCCGCGGCGTCCGGGTCGTAGTTCACGATCACGCGTTTCGTGAAGCGCCCCAGCAGTTTTATTTGCGGTTCCGCCAGGCTGGTGCCGCAACTGGCCACCACGTTGCTAATCCCGGCCCGCGCCACCGCAATCGCGTCCATGTAGCCTTCCACCAGCACCGCGAAATTCTCCCGCCGCAGCGCGTCCTTCCCGCGGTCCAGGTGATACAGCACGTTGCTTTTGGAATAGATGGGCGTCTCCGGCGAGTTCAGATACTTTGGCTGGTCGTCGCCCAGCGCGCGGCAGCCAAACGCCACAATTTTTCCGGACTCATTCGCAATCGGAAACGTAATTCGCCGCCGGAATCGGTCGAACAGCCGCCCGCTGCTTTGATCTCGCGACACCAGCCCCGATTCCGCCAGCAACTTGTCCGGATACTTCTGCTTCAGGTGCCGCAGCAGCAGGTCGCCGCCGCTCGGCGCATAGCCAATGCCGAATCGCCCGATCGCTTCCTTGTCCAGCCCGCGATCCTCCAAGTACGCCCGCGCCGCCCTTCCTTCCCCCGTCGTTTCCAACTGCTTCACGAAAAATGTCTGCGCCTCGCGGTGCATCTCGGTCAATACCGCTCGCTGCTGGTTTTCCTTGCGCTCTTCCGGCGAACGCTCCTTCGGCTGCGGAATCGCAATCCCGCACTTCTCGGCGACGATCCGCACCGCCTCCGGGAACGGGCACTTCTCCATCTCCATCACAAAGTTGAAAACGTCTCCGCCCTTCCCGCACCCAAAACAGTGATAAATCTGCTTCACCGGGTGCACCGCGAACGAAGGCGTCTTCTCGCCATGAAACGGGCACAACCCCGTGAAATTCTGACCGCTCTTCTTCAAGCGGACGTATTCCCCCACCACGCGGACAATGTCCGCCTGCTGTTTCACCCGATCCGCAAATGATCCCGCTTCCGCCATATGGTTCGAAACTCGAAATACGAAGCACGAAATTCGGCTGCTTGAGGATCGATCTACACTCTATCCGGGAAAATCTGAAACCCGAGGCCCACTTGCACAAACTGGGAGTCTGCCGTCATCACTTCCGAAATTCCCAGCTCCTTCATAATTACCATGCTGGTGAGGTCCGTGAACGAAATTTTGGGTTTGTCGGCAAATCTCAGGCGGAACTCCATCGCTTTCTGGGAGCGCTCGCGCGTCACTATCTCCGTCGTCACCGCGGGAGACGCGAGGACGGCGTTCGCGAATCTTCCTGCTTCGGCAAACGGAAGCCGTAAAAATAACAGCGTCAGCAATTCATCCAGAACAAAGTTCGAGGTGAATACGTTCCTGCTGAGCTTGATCCGCTCGCGATAGCAATCCGCCGCGACTCCGTGCTTTGCATCGTTGCGGTCGGCAAGCGCCAACCATCCCCAGGTATCCACAAATAACTTCAACGTGAACTATCACCATAAAGCTCGCTGTCGATCGCCTTCGTGAGCTGACCATCCTGCGCAATACCGATTACCTCCAGTAGGGGATCCTGGCCGCCTGTCAGAATCGCGCGCAACTGTTCCAGCGTCTGCGCATGGAAAACTCCCTTCGCCACGGCGTCGCGGAACAAGTCCACGAATTCCGCTTCTCCGATAACAAGGTGCACCCGATTGTGGCGGCCATTGCGATTCTTGCAAAAACGCAATCCTTCCCAGGTGTCTCCGTTCAGCGCGAACAGGTTGCGTTCGATGCGCGCCTCATCGTGTTCGTCCCAACTGTAGGAGCCCACGGCGCGTTGCTCCAGAGTGATCATTTTAGGCATTTCAGTGTTCCTCAAGGACTACTAGACTCTACTAAAGTCTAGTAGATGGGACTGGCTTCGTCAACCCTCCTATCCAGCTAATTCTACAACGGTTATGGCCTTCCCACCCCGCTCCTCCGTCTCGAACTCGCTCCGCGCCACCAAGGGGTGCGTTTTGAGGAATTCTCCCAGGCCCTTGCGCAACGCCCCTGTTCCGTGGCCATGTACGATCCGTATTTGTGTGCGGCGGGCCAGAACCGCCTCGTCCAAGAATTTGTCCACGCGGGCGCTGGCTTCTTCGACCGTCATCCCGATAACGTTGATCTCACCGCGCTCCGCACCTTCGCCAGGAATGGCGTTCACCGTCACGTCCGCGCGAGAGCTCCCTCTATGCCCGGCCTTCCCCGCCGGCGCTTCTTCGATCCCGGTAATCTCCTCCACCGCCACCTTCATCCGCAGAGGCCCGGCCTCGATTTCCGCCGACGGCCCATCCACGCGCCGCAAAATCACCGCCTTGTTGAAGCCGCGCACGCGCACCCTCACTCCCGGCTGCAGGCGCTCCACGCTGATCTTCTCGAACGTTTCCGCCTTCACTCCCAAATCCTGCTGCGATTCGGAAATCGTTTGCACCACCGCCGCGTTCAGCTCTTCCTTCGCTTCGCCGCGCGCGTCCTGCATCTTCCGCCGCGTTGTTTTTTCTAGCTGTGCGCGCAGTTCCCGTTCCTTCACCGCCTCCACGACGCTCGCGACGTTTTCGTCGAAGCGTTTCTGCATCTCCGCGAACTTCTGTTCCAGTTCAGCAATCCGCCGTTTTTGCCGCTCCACCCACTCGCTCCTCAGTTTGGCGCGCTCCTGCTCGAGCGCTCGCTGCTCCTCCGCCATTTGCGCACGCAAACGGTCCAGCTCATCCCGGCTGCGATGCAGGTACGCAATCAACTCCGCCGCCTCCTGCGCTTCCGGTGCCATCAGCGACCGCGCGTATTCGATGATCGTGTTCGAAAGTCCCAGCCGTCGCGCGATGGCGATCCCGCTCGACCCGCCCGGCACGCCCACCATCAACCGGTACGTGGGCCGCAAATTTACATCGTCGAACTCCACCGCCGCATTCACCACACCCGGCGTCGTCGAGGCATACGTCTTCAGCCGGTCGTGATGCGTCGTCGCCAGCACGAAGCAACGCTTCTTCTGAAACTCACGCAGCAACGCCACGGCCAGCGCCGCGCCTTCGTCCGGCGCCGTGCCCGTCCCCATTTCATCCACCAGCACCAGCGAATTCGGCGTCGCCTCTTCCAGCATGCTTTTTAGGTTCAACATGTGCGAGGAAAACGTGGAAAGGTCCGCCGCAATCGACTGATCGTCGCCGATATCGACCAGCACTCGGTCGAATAAGGACAGCACCGCGCGCTGCGCCGCCACCGGAATCCCAGATTGCGCCGCCAAGGCCGCCAGGCCCGTGGTTTTCAGCGCCACCGTTTTTCCGCCGGTGTTCGGGCCGCTGATCACCAGCAAACGCTCCTCGCCGTCTAGCGCAAGGGACATCGGCACGATCGCGCGGTTTTCCTTTCTGAGTTTGTCTTCCAGCACCGGATGCCGCGCCGCATCCAGCCGCAACTCCGCGACCTCGGTAAATTCCGGCATGCAGGCGTCAAAATCGCGTGCAAAGCGCGCCCGCGCAAAAACACTGTCCAACTCCGCAATCGTCCTCGCCGCCGCCTCGACGGGACCCAGCATTCCCCGCAGCCGCTCCGTCAGCTCCTTGAGTATCCGGAAAATCTCCGCGGCCTCATCTTCCGCAAGCTGCACCAGTTGATTGTTGACCTCCACCGTTTCAAATGGCTCGACAAACACCGTCTGCCCCGTTGCGCTTGCTCCATGCACCACGCCCTGCACGCTCCGCCTGTGCTCCGCGCGCAGCGGAATGACGAACCGGTCGTTGCGCAGCGTGACGTAGTCTTCCCCGGCCTCTGCCTGCCGTGAGCGCAGAATCTGCTTCAGCGTTTTCTGAATCGATTCCCGCGTCTGCAGAATGCTGACGCGAATCCGCCGCAGCGCGCTCGAGGCGTCGTCGCTGATCTCCCCGTTCGGCAGGATGCATCGCCGGATCGCCGCCTGCAAATCCTTGAAATCCGCGAGCCCCGCGCAACGCGCCGCCAACAAAGGAAATTTCGCCGCCTCTTCCCGGAACTGTTGCCGCAGCCGCGCCGCGGTTTCCAGCAACGAACCCGCATCCAGAAAATCCGTCGCTTCCAGCACTGCGCCCGGCGATTCCAACCGCCCTAGCCAGCCCGCAGGGTCCGCCAGCGCCCCGAAGCCCGATTCCCTCTCCGCGCGCAGCCATTCCCGCGCTTCACGAATCAGCGCGAAAGCAGCCTCCAGCTCCTCGCGCCGCCCGCTCGGCTCCAGCTCGCCAATGAAACGCCGACCCGGCGCACACGTCGTCCTCTGCCGCAGCAACTCCCGCAGCTTGTCGAACTCCAATACCTCCGGCGCCGGCCGTGACATTCTCTTTTTTCCTCAACCGCGATTCGAATCGCTTTATTTCCTTATTACCTTGCCGCTTACTTCATCTTCAATGTCAGATACTCCACAGCATCCTCCACTCGCATCGCGCTATGCACCAGGTTTCCATTCGCCTCGTCCCATGTGCGCGACCCCGTCGCGGCGCGCGCCCCCTGCTCCACCTCTCTCACGCGGTCCAGGATGGGCTGCCAGAATTCGCCCAGCACAACAAAAGGCTTTGCACTCATAACCGATTTGTTCAACATTTCCCAAACCACTGCCAGCTCCACCAAAGTCCCTGTCCCTCCCTTGCATGCCACAAATCCATCGCCCAGGCGAATCAATTCAAACAGCCGCTCCTCCCAGCTCTTCTTCCGCACCTCCACCTCAATCCATTGATTCGCCCCACGCCCAAAAAATTCCGCGGTCACGCCGTACGTCTTGCCGCCGCCCTCCTTCGCGCCACGCGATACCGCCTCCATCACCCCGCCATATCCCCCGCTGCACACCGCAAATCCGCCATGCGCTAAAGCCTTCCCCAACGCGCGCGCCTCCTCGTAATCCCCATCGCCAACCTTCGGCCGCGAACTCCCAAACACCGTAACAATTCTCGCCACCATTACGCGGCGCCCTCCCCGCACTTTCTTTACCGTTTTACTTCCTTACTTCGCCTCTTCTTTCTTCACCTCAAACTCCTCAATCATCGCCTGACACAACCCATCCAGCGCGTCATGCACCTCATGGTTTTTTCCGGACTGATTATTGCTCAAAAACGAAAAGATCAGCCGCCTCCCCCCCGGCGTTTCCGCAAACCCGGAAAGCGTCCGCACGTGCGAAACCGACCCGGTCTTTGCGTGAATCCTTCCCGCAATTTCCGCGGACCTCATCCGCTCGTTCAAAGTCCCATCCACACCCGCCACCGGCAAAGAGTTGTAATACTCCGGAAACCACGCCTGCTTCTGTGCATACTGCAGCAGCGCCACAAACGCCCGCGGCGTCACCAGGTCGTGCCTCGACAATCCCGACCCATCCGTTTGCACCACGTCGTCCGGCACAATTCCAACCTTCGCATAAAATTCCTTCGCAAATTTCTGCAGATCTTCGGGATCGCTCCAGCGCCCGCTCTGCCGCGCCGCCGTCCGCAACAGAACTTCCGCGTGCAGGTTCTGGCTGATCTTGTTCACCAACTTCACCGCGTCTCCCAGCCGGATCGAAAGATGCTCCGCCAGCACCGTGCGCGACGTCTCCGCCGCACCAGGCTCATGCTGCGCCCGGATCTTGCCGTCAACTTTCAGACCGCGCTCACTCAGCAGCCGTGCCAGCAATACCGCCGCATGCTGCGCGGGCTCCTGAACCGCCAGCACCAGCTTGTGCGGCTCGCTCTTTGCCGGCAGCACGCCACCCACCACCACCGTGTCCGCCCCGGGTTCTCGCGTCAGCCGCAAGTCCGGTTTTTCCTTCGCGCCCAATGTGATCACTTCATTCTTCACCACGAATTCCTGCTCCGGCGGTTCCATCATTGCTTGTACTGAGTCCCCCAGTTTTTCTCCCGCAGTCAGCGTCAAGGTCACCGTGTTGTCATCCACCACAATCGCGGAGATCGCCGCCCCGTATTCCCACACCATGTCATCGATCTCCCACCCGTCCGGGTAACGTTCGCGCGGAAAGTAACTGTCGTCTCCCACAACATCGCCGCTAATTTCCTTCGCCCCGCGCGCCACAACCGCATCCGCCAGCTCCGCCAAGGCCTTCTCGGGCGGCCCGTCAAACTCTTCCTTGGTGTCAAACGGAAATTTCCGGTTGGAAAGATTGGGATCACCGCGGCCCACCAAAATCAGGTCCCCAGTAAGCTTCCCATCCGCAGAAAGCGTTCCATTCGTCTCAATCGTGGTGCGAAACCGGTAGTCCGCCCCGAGCGTGTCCAGCGCCAGCGCCGTCGTCAGCAGCTTCATGTTCGAAGCCGGCACGAAATATTTCTCCGCGTTCTTCTCGTAAAGTGTTTCCCCCGTCGTTGCATCCACGATCAGCAAGCCCCATTCACCCTTGTCCACAGGCGCCGTCTGCACAAGCCTTTCCGCCCGTTCCGCAAACCGTTCCGTCGCGCCCGCCGGTTTTTCGCTGCGCGCCGCAGCCGCGCTTCCGGGCGAAGCAACCTCCTGACGCGCCCCCGCAATTCCCCCCACGCGCCATGCGCCCAACGCAAACAGCAGGCACAGCATCCCTCGCAAAGCTCTTCGCATCATTCTCCCCATATATCCTCTATTGGCAAAATCCCTAAACTGAAAGTATATTCGAAAGACAGTGGAGGCCCCCTCTCGTCTTGCTCGCATGAGGATCTGGAGTGCAGTGCTTCCGGGCCGCGCTCAGCCAACGGCTTCCACAGCCCAGGCCGCATCCTATTAGAGACAGGGGATTCAAAAACTGGAAAAGGTGAAACGCATGAAAAAGTTAATTCCATTGGTTCTGGCTCTCTCCCTGATCGCTCCGCCGCTTCTGGCGGATGATAAGAAAGAAAATGCGCGCCTCGAAAATTGCGGCCTGGTTATCCAGGAAATCATGGACATCCCCGATGACATCCCGCAAGACCTGATCGACAAAACTTACTGTGTCATCGTCTATCCTACCGTGGTCAAAGCGGCCTTCATCTTCGGCGGCAGCTTCGGCCGCGGCGCCATGACCTGCCGCACCGGCGAGCACTTCAACGGACCCTGGAGCGCCCCCACCATGATGGCTCTCGAGGGGGGCAGCTTCGGCTTTCAAATTGGCGGCCAAGCCACCGACTTTGTCCTTCTCATCATGAACGAGCGCGGCGCACGGGCCGTCCTCAGCAGCAAGGTAAAACTCGGCGGCGACGCATCCGCCGCCGCTGGCCCCAAAGGTCGCAACGCGGAAGCCTCCACCGATGTCACCATGCGTGCGGAGATTCTCTCCTATTCCCGCGCGCGAGGACTTTTCGCCGGCATTTCTCTCGCTGGCTCCACAGTGCGTCCGGACAACACTGCCAACTTGAGGCTCTACCACAAAGATGTCGCCTCACAGGACATCGTTTTCAGGGGCGTCGTGCCAGTCCCTGCCTCCGCCCAAAAGCTCATCTCTTATCTGAACAAGAAATCTCCCAAGAACATGTCTTCGGGGAAGGAAATCTAACATCTGGAAAGTTCGTGGTTTAGCTAGGAACCTCGGTCTGAGCCGGAACCTCTACTTCTCTTTTCGCTTGACTATCACCATATCATGACCTATGGTCATTTGTGGGTGAAAGTCAATATGAACACCTCCGTTCGCTCCATCCCTTCCGATCGCCGCTCTCGCCGCAGCCTCGAACTTCGCGAGCGCCTCTTCCGTGCCGCTCTCGATCTCTTCGCCAAAAAGGGCTTCGCCGAAACCACCGTTGAGGACATCACCAACTCCGCCGACCTCGGCAAGGGCACCTTCTTCAATTATTTCCCCAGCAAAGAACACATCCTCTTGGCTTTCAGTGAAATGCAACTCGCCAAGCTTCAAGCCGCTGTCGAGCAAGCTCGTCGCACCAGCGAGCCCATGCCTAAGTTCCTCCGTTCCCTCGGCGAGCGCATGACCCAGGAACCCACTCGCAATCCCGCCATTGTCCGCGCGATTCTCCAGGCCTATCTCTCCAGCACACCCGTCCGCGAAGCCATGCTCGATTTGCAAAAGCGCGTTCTTGCCCTGCACTCCGAAATGATCCAACTCGGTCAGCAGCGTGGCGAAATTCGCGACGATTTGCCCGCGCTGGAAATTGCCCAGGTATTCCGCCAGGCTATTTTCGGCACTCTCCTCATCTGGACGCTCTACGCCGATGGAAGCCTGCTGCCCCGCATGGAGTCCAACTTCGAAGTTCTCTGGAACGGCTTGGCGCCCCGTAATTCCAAGCCGGCGTCGTACGTACTTCCTTTGTTCTGGTGAGGATCGATAGTCTATGAATCGCAAAGTCCTCCTAATCATACTCGTCCCCGCCGGCGTGGCTGCCGTCGCCGCCTACTCCGTGGGCTGGTTTCATCACGACAACGCCCTCCAGGGTTCCGGCACCATCGAAGCTCGCAACATCCGCGTCGGCTCCAAGGTCGGCGGCCGCATCGATCAGATCCTCGTCCGCGAGGGCGATTCGGTTGAACCCGGTCAAACTCTAATTACCTTCGACGACAAGGAACTCAAGGCATCTCTCGCGCAATCGCGTGCCGCCGCGGAAAAATCCGAACGCGGCTTCCGCCCGGAAGAAATCGCCGAAGCGCGTGCGGCCGCCGCCCAAGCCAGGGCGGAATACGACCAGCGTAAGAATGGATACCGCCAGGAAGACATCGATTCCGCGAAAGCCGACCTCGACCGCGCCACCGCCGACGAAATCCGCACGCACCTCGATTTTCAGCGCTACAATTCACTCGCGGAAAAGGAGGAAGTCTCTAAGCAGCAGCGCGACACCGCAGAGGCCAACTGGAAAATGGCCCTGGCGCAAAAACAGAGCGCTCAACAGAAGCTCGATCAACTACACCGCGGCTACCGCGCCGAAGAGATCGCTTCCGCCGAAGCCCGTTACCACCAGACCCAAGCCACGCTCGAGAAATTCGAGCGCGGCAATCGCCGCGAGGATGTGGCCGCTGCCCGCGCCGCCTTCGCCTATGATGAAGCGCGCTTCCGCGAACGCCAGGTCCTCGCCCCTGCCGCCTCCACCGTGGAAGTTCTCGACGTCCGCCCCGGTGACCTGATCGCTCCAAACACCCCGGTCGCAACGCTCCTCGAGCGCGATCAGATTTACGTCCGAATTTACATTCCGGAAACCGAAATTGGCCGCGTGCAGCTCGGGCAAAAAGCCGAAATCCGCGTGGACTCCTTCCCCAACCAGGTTTTCCAGGGCGTGGTCGAACAGATCAACCAGCAGGCGGAATTTCTTCCTCGCAACGTGCAGACCCGCGAGGAACGCGTTCACCAGGTTTTCGGCGTCAAGGTCCGCATCGACGACACCTCACACCGCGTTCTTGCCGGCATGGCCGCCGACGTGAAGCTGAGCCCGGCAAGCTGATTCATGGCTGCCAACGAACAACTCGCCATCTCCGCGGATCACCTGGTCCGCCGCTTCGGTGCATTCACCGCCGTCAACGACGTCAGTTTCCGCGTCCAAAAGGGCGAAATCTTCGGCTTCCTCGGGCCCAACGGTAGCGGCAAGACCACCGTCATCAAGATGCTCACCGGCCTGCTCCCACTCACCTCAGGAGACGCCACGGTTCAAGGCATCGACGTTCGCAAGGATGCCGAAACCGTTCGTGAACATATCGGTTACATGTCGCAGAATTTCAGCCTCTACAGCGACCTCACGGTCACGGAAAACCTGACTTTCTACGGCCGGGTTTACGGCCTCTCTTCCGAGCGCCTCCGCAAACGTATGGACGCGATCATTCAGCTCAATGGTCTCGGTCCCTATCTCAACCGTCTCTCGGCGGAACTTTCCGGCGGATGGAAGCAGCGCCTGGCCCTCGGTTGCGCCATGCTCCACGAGCCAACCCTGATTTTCCTGGATGAGCCCACCGCAGGCATCGATCCCGTGGCCCGCCGCCAGCTCTGGGATCTTCTTTTCGAGCTCTCCGCGCAAGGCATCACTTTTTTTGTCACCACCCATTACATGGATGAGGCCGAACGCTGCAGCCATGTCGCTTACATCTACTTCGGCAAAGTCATCGCGGACGGCACACCCGATGACCTTCGCGAGCTTCCCGACGTGAGGCCCGCCGGAACCTACCGCGTGGAGATCACCGCGCCCCACGTCACAAGCGCCCTGCGCGTCGCGCGCACCATTCCCGGCATTCGCAGCGCCACCATTTTCGGCCAGTCCGTTCACGCGCTCATCGACGACAACCTGGACCTCGATCACCTTCGCGCGCAGCTAGTGAAACACAACGTCGTCGTTGCAGAAATTCGCCCGCTCGCTCCCAGCCTTGAGGACGTCTTCGTCGAGCTCACTTACAAACATCAGGCTGCACAGCAGGCTTCCCGTGCTTAATCCCTTCCGCCGCTCAGCGCCGTTTTCTACAAGGAAACGCTGCACGTCCGCCGTGACTTCGCCACCCTGTTTTTCTCCCTCATCATTCCTATTCTTCAGATGTTTCTCCTCGGTTTCGGCATCGACACCAACGTTCGTCAAATTAACACCGTGGTCTACAACGCGGACGGCCGCGTGGAAAGCCGCGAACTCCTCGACCGCTTGAAAAATTCGGACACTTTCATCTCGTGCC
>CAVTFW010000007.1:0-47922 GCA_963734105.1 Candidatus Acidiferrales bacterium
TGGCTCCCCGGTCAATATTCTACTAGCAACCCTTCGGTTAACAGCCGAATGCTCTACCATTGAGCTACCGGGGAACAACGAAGCAGACTTTTAATTTACAACAAGTTGGACAGATTTCTGCCACCCGCTCTTCGCCAGCGGAATCCCGGGATATTGCAAACGGGAGTATTCGCAACTGGCCGCAGTCAGGGTCAAGGTTGCGGTGCGTCACGTTTATGCGGCGGCGACGGGGTTGCGCAGCACTCCAAGGGCCTGGATTTCCACTTCGACGACATCGCCCGGCTTGAGAAAAATGGGCGGAGTGCGAAATGCCCCGACTCCTTCCGGAGTGCCGGTGGCGATGATATCCCCCGCGTTTCCAGCGTGATGCTCGCGGAAATGAATTCGATCAACTCCGGAACACGAAAAATCATTTTGAGGTGTTGGAATCCTGGAGAGTCGTGCCGTTCACGCGCACGCAAATGGAGAGTGAATGCGGATCGGGGACATCGTCGCGGGTGGTCAGGCAAGGTCCCGTCTGGCAGAAAGTGTCGCAGGATTTTCCCCGCACCCATTGTCTGTCGGCGAATTGCCAGGCTCGCGCCGAGACATCATTTAATGCCATGTAGCCTGCAATGAAGTCCAATGCGTTCCCCGCTGAAATGCCTTTTGCTTTGCGGCCCATGACGACGGCCAACTCGGCCTCATAGTCCACATCGGGGTTGCCCGCGGGGATGATAATCGGATCTTCCGTTCTGCTATGCTCGTGGGAAATTTGGCAAAGATCACAGGCCACTTAGGGGGTTCCTTGGCGCCCGATTCGATGGAATGGTCGCGATAATTCAGGCCGATCGCGACGATTTTTCCAGGGCGGGGAATCGGGGCACGCAAGCGAACTCTGGACAGGGGGATGAAGGCGCCTTGGGGCACTTGCCGGACCAGCCGGACAGCTTGCTGAAGAGCGGAATCTCCCGCCGCCAAAAAAGAGAGCACGTCCGCAAATGGTTCCTCCGGAATCCCGCTGGTTCGCGCGGCGCCCTGCAAATTCAGCACGCCACTTTCCGTGAGCGCGCCCAGGCGTGTCACTCCATCATTTCCCGCGTAACGAACAATGCGCATAGAACTCTCCCCAAGGTGGGTTGAAAACTTTCTCGTGGCTGACCTGGCGTCCGTCTCCGAGGCTCGGGCGCACTCGAGCCAGGAACGGCTTGTCCCCCTCGCTGTGCTCCTGCGTTATTCTAGCTGCTAGTTAGCAGGTACGTCTCGTCCACCCTTTCCCTGGATCCTGACGAGGAAACGCTGCCCGTCGCCCGCCACATTCACAACAGCATAGAGGAGATTGCAGTGCCAGAGAACAAAGAGAAGTTGATCGTGGTCACGGGCGGGCGGATTTATCGGCGGCCATCTCGTTTCCACTTTTCGCAGCCGTGGACACAAGGCGATCCGGGCAATTGACTCCAAGCCATTGCAAGACCGTATCAGCGGTTCGACGATCTAGAGAATTTGTCGCTCGACCTAAATCAAAAGGAAAACTGCGAAAT
Organism: Candidatus Acidiferrales bacterium; assembly: GCA_963734105.1. Classification (GTDB taxonomy): domain Bacteria; phylum Acidobacteriota; class Terriglobia; order Acidiferrales; family UBA7541; genus Acidiferrum. Next base: position 1,521 of record CAVTFW010000007.1, read on the forward strand.
CGCCGCGAAACGCCCATGAGCTCTACAAATCCTGGCCGCCAACATGGGGCGGAATGGGCTTCATCGAGAATAACAAAGCGTTGTGCATCGTGCTGATCAATACGCACATGTTGCAGGCCGCCGTGAAGGACGATGTGCCGCGCTATTTTTACTCTTCGTCGGCATGTGTTTATAACGCGGACAAGCAGAAAACTTTCGATTCGCCTTCCTTGGAGGAATAGGATGCCTATCCGGCGATGCCGGAAGACGGATACGGCTGGGAGAGCTTTCTCCCAGCGAATGTGCCGGCATTTCCGGGAGGATTTTGGCCTGCGCACGCGAATGGCGCGGTTTCACAACGTGTACGGCCCATGGGGTACGTGGTACGGCGGCCGGGAAGCAGCCCCGGCGGCCATCTGCCGGAAGGTGATTGAAGCAAAGGTCAGGGGCAAGCACGAAATCGAAATTTGGGGGAGCGGCGACCAAACCCGGAGCTTCATGTATATCGATGATTGTTCGAAGGGAATCGGCCTGATCATGGAATCGGATATTCTGGAAGCGATCAATCTTGGTTCCAGCGAGTTGGTCACGATCAACCAACTGGTGGACATTGTGGAAGAGATCGCCGGGATCAAGTTCGAACGCAGGTACGACCTGAGCGCTCCCAAAGGCGTAAACGGCCGCAACAGCGATAACACGCGAATCAAGCAGTTGCTCAATTGGGAGCCAAATACTCCGCTACGTGTGGGGCTGGAAAAAACCTACCGCTGGATTTACGACCAGTATCTTGCGCGGGAACGCGGAGACTCGAACTCGTTTGTGACGCATTCACCGCCTCGCACTGACCGATGACGCCGTCCGCGAGCAAATGTCTGGACAGTTTGGTCGTCAAGCGTCCGGGTCTGGAATCAGGATGTCGCGCACGATGCCGTCCAGGTCGTGGCAGGCGGTAATAAACTGGCGCAACGTCCGCAAACCGGGAGAGAAAGTCGTCGCAGAACAGTGTGGCCCCCGTCAAGTCGATAGAACGTGACCGGCGTTTTTTGCAGCGCGCCCACAAAGATCGAGCCCTTGGAACCCACGATCTCCGTGCGAACGTCGTAGGCGTACACCGCCTGAACGTAAGATTCTATATTGCCGATCGCGCCGTGTTCATACTTCAGGTTGACGACGCTGGCCACGACATCGCCATACTTCGCGACTTCCGGGCGGATCGCGCTGGTGGTGTACGCGTGCACTTCAGTGACTTCATCGAGCATGAGCCAGCGCAGATCAAAATCATGGATGGTGCTGTTATAGAAGAGCATGCCGTTGACGCCGCTCTGGTAAGCCGTCATGGGCGGCTCGTCTTTATCGCGGCCCAAGGATTTGAAGATGACCGGCGTGCCGATCTCGCCGGCTTCGATCCGCTTCATGGCGGCAACGTGGGCCGGATCGTAGCGCCGCATAAAGCCGATCTGCAAGCGCACTCCCGCCCGGGAAACTTCCCGAAGCGCTGCGTCAGCACTTCCAGATCTAGGGCCAGCGGCTTTTCGCAGAGAATGTCCTTGCCGGCGGCTGCGGCGGCGCGAATCGACTGCGCATGAAATTTGTCCGGCGTGGCGATCAGCACGGCGTCGATGTCTTTCCGCTGCACCATCTCCTCGATGCTGGCATAGGCGTGCTCGATTTCCAATTCTTCCGCAACTTGCTTGGTACGCTGGGCAGAGACATCGGCAATGGCGATCAGCCGCGCCTCTGGCACCAAGCGCCGCACGTTCTCCGCGTGCCGTTTGCCCATCTCCCCGACACCGAGGACCCCGAACCCGAGTTTCCGCATGGCCATTCCTCAACGGAAATCTTAGCGCTTTGACAAGAAAATGAAAACAGAAATTCTGGACGCACCACCCCAGTGCGGAAATCGGGCCGCTCATCTCCCCGGCGCATTCCCGGAAATATCTTCCGAATGTGCCCTAAACAGGCGATATATCCTTCATGGAAGCGCGGCAGCTTTCATCGTCCGCCAGGCCAGGCCGATGATCACGCGAAGCCTGTGAGGGGAACAAGGGGAGCGCCGTCGTGTTGCCTAACCCGAAGCCATATAAGCGCTTAGACTGGACCACTGGTGATTACTCCAAAGGTAGGATACACTCAGCCGGACTCTATCGCCATGCAACGCAAAAGGAAATCAGCCCGCAGCGGCAAGGCGGCCAGCATTTATGATGTGGCCGCGGTTGCCCGCGTCTCCGTCTTCACCGTTTCGGCGGTCGTGAACCACAAGAGCCACGTCGGGAAGAAATTGCGGGAACGCGTGGAAGCCGCGATTGGCAAATTAAACTACCGCCCCAACCTCCTGGCGCGCAGCCTGGCGAAGCAGAAAACTCATACCATCGGGATGATTGTTCCCGATATTGCCAATCCCTTTTTCCCGATGGTGGTTCGCGGCGCGGAAGACGCGGCGCAGAAGCGCGGTTACAATCTCCTGCTCTGCAACAGTGATGATACCCAGGAGAAAGAGGAGAATGCCCTCGAACTCCTGCTCTCCAAACGCGTGGACGGAATTCTCCTCACCAAGGCCATGTGCGACATCAGCCCGCCCCTTCGCCAGATGATGCAGGAGATGAAGGTTCCCATCGTGCTGGTGATGCGGACGTTCCCTAGAATTTCGAAGGACGCCGTCATCACGGACGACTACCGGGGCGCCTACGAAGCGGTTTGCCACCTGGCGCGCGCCGGGAGAAAACGGATTGGACTGATCGGCGGACCCAGGAAGATTAGCAACGGCAAGGCCCGGTGGGAGGGCTTTCGTGACGCCCTGAAAGCCAACAACCTGCTCTACGATTCCGCCCTGGTCATTGAGGGAGATTACCGCGTTGAGTCCGGCTATCGCGGAGGGAATCTGCTGCTCTCGCACCGGCCGGATGGCGTCTACGTTGCCAATTACCTGATGACCGTCGGCCTGCTGAAAGCTGCGGAAGAGATGGGCTTGCGCTGCCCGGAGGACTTTGGCCTAGTGAGTTTCGACGATTATCCGTGGCTGGGAATTTTCCGTCCCAAGCTCACGACCGTGGAACTGCCAAAGTATCAATTGGGCCAGGAGGCGGTTGAACTCCTGCTGGATCGCATCGCCGGGAAAGATGGTCCGGGAGTGCTCAAAAAGCTTCAGCCGGAGCTTCGGGTTAGAGAATCCTGCGGATTCAAGCAGCAGGGAATCCTGGCTGTAGAGAAGGCGACGTAGGACCCGGCCCTGCCGCTCCTTGCCGTGCAACCTCGGCGAAACTGATTTTCACCCTTTTCGTTCCTTCCAGAGTTAAACCGAATGAATAGAGTGTCAAAAGAAACTTTGAATGCGAGCGTGCATTTTGAGCCGCCATCCCCCGTGGCCGCCCGATAAGCAGAAATCGCTTGACAAATGGCCACCCCTGAACTAAAAGCGCTTAGAACGACAGGCGCATACCAGGTGCAACTATGCGCTTCTGAGCGGAAGTCGAGCCGCTGTTTTCCGAATAATGCGGTACTGGCGAGCGCTGGTGCAACTTCACCTGTTCGGTGGAATCCTCTCGGAAACGCTCATCCAGATGGGGTTTACTCCAATTCATAGCGAAGTACAGGGAGAAGAAGCATGAACGCACCAAGCCTCGCAAATAAGAACATTCATATGAGAGCGGAGATTTCCCGCCGGATTTTGAGTTCGCGCCTCCTGACTGTGTTCCTGCTCATGCTCGTCACTGCCGGTCTAGCTTACGCCGGCGTTACCGCCAGTATTTCGGGTACGGTCACAGACACGAGCGGCGCGGCCATCGTCGGCGCCACGGTTACTGCCACAAACGTGGACACCGGCATCGCGTCCACTCAACAAACCAACGGTCAGGGCTTTTATTCCTTCCAGTCTCTGCCGCTTGGAAAATACACGGTGGAAATGGAACAGAAGGGCTTCAAGGCCTACCGCGAGACAGGGCTGATCCTGGATGTGAACTCGGCTCTGGTGGTGGATGTGGCAATGCAGGTGGGGCAGACCACGGAGAAGATCGAGGTTTCCAGCGCTGCGCTCCACGTGGAAACGGCGAACACCCAGATGGGCGAGGTGATCGAGGGCAAAGAGATGACGGATGTGCCGCTAGTCACCCGAAGCTACACGGATTTGCTTGCCCTCCAGCCCGGAGTTATCTCCACCGCTTCCGGCATGAGTGGTGCTTTTGCCGGTCCATTTCAGTCGGCTGGATTTCCTGTGCCTCTGGTGTCCGGTGACGAGAACTCCGGCGCGCAGTCGGTGAACGGCATGCGCGAGGCAGCCAATGGATTCATCTTGAACGGAGTCTTGGTACAAGAGACGGGCTACGGTGGCGCGGGTGCGATCCCGAACCTGGATTCCCTTGCCGAATTCCGCATTCTCACCAACAACTTCGACGCAGAGTATGGAAATTACAGCGGCGGCCAAATTAACGTGGTCACGAAATCCGGCACCAACGATTGGCACGGAAACGTATTCGAGTTCCTGCGAAACACGAATCTGGACGCGGCGAACTACTTTGCCCAGGGCCAGCGCGGCAGTTACCACCAGAATCAATTTGGCGGCACCTTTGGCGGTCCCGTCAAGCGCGACAAGATCTTCTTCTTCGCAGACTATCAGGGAAACCGCAAGGTGCAAGGCGTCACTCAACTCATCAACGGTTCGCCTTCCGCGCAAACCGAACAAGGCAACTTGTCAGGCATTGCCTCGACCTTGGAAGGCTCGACGGTTTCCGGCACGGCGTGGGCGAGCCAGCTCTCCCAGCAGATTTCCCAGGCGACCGGGCAGGCGGTGAACTTTGTGTCGAACGTTACCCCCTATTACACGCCAGGTTGCACCAGCTACTCCCAGTGTGTTTTTCCGAACGCCCAACTGCCAACAAACGCCTTTAACCCGATTGCAGCTAATCTTCTGAAGTACATTTTGCCGTCAAATGGACCCATTGGCCCAAGCGGGACTGGCACCTTTTCCACCAGCTCTGCAAAGCTGGATCTGACTGACAATAAGTTCAGCACCCGCCTGGATGCGAATACAGGGCTTGGGCTTCTCACTGGCTACTATTACTTCGACCGGTTCAATCGCGTCGATCCCTACTGGGCCTCCAACGCGCCCTTGTATCCAGGTTTCAGCGCCGGTACCAACGGGCAAACGCACAACATCAATCTCGGAGACACGAAAACGTTTGGATCTGCAGCGGTGAATGAATTCCGTCTCGGCTACTTCCGCCTGAATGCCAAGTTCAACCAACCTTTGGGCGGAAAGGGGACCTCGCTTGCCGACCTCGGATTTGCTTCTGGCGCGGGTGGGGCGCCCGGCATTTATCCCGGGACTCTCAGTGTCGAGGGAATTCCCGAAATCGACTTCAATAACTTTGCGATCGGTGTGCCAAGCCGCCCGAACCAATTGGTGGAGAACATCTATCAGGTTATCGACAACTTCAGCAAAGTGATCGGCAAGCACACGGTGAAACTCGGCGCGCAATACCATTTCGACCAACTCGAAGAAAACCTCTCGAACGTCGCCAATGGTAACTTCTTTTTTGGCACGGGCTTGGTTGGTGGAGTGACCGCAACCGGAAACGACTTTGTCGATTTTCTCCTAGGCGCGCCCAGTACCTATATTCAGGGGCAGTCCTTCCCCTCCTATGGCCGTAATTACTACTTTGGTGCTTACATACAGGACAGCTGGCGCATCAAGTCGAACCTGACCATAAACTACGGATTCCGCTACGACATCAGTCCTCCTTGGTATGAGAAGTTCAACGAGATTCAAACGCTGATTCCCAACGAGCAGTCCGTCGTCTTTCCAGGCTCTCCTGCTGGCTGGGTCTTTCCGGGAGACCCCGGTGTTCCCCGCACGCTCGCCCCGACCCGCTTTGACAACTTCGCTCCGCGCTTCGGGCTCGCCTATTCCTTTGGCAACCATGAAGGCGCATTGGGCAAGATTCTTGGCAAGCCCGGCACCACCAGCATTCGCCTCGGCTGGGGTATGTTCTATACGACATACGAGGGTGCGACAGACTTCAACCAAATCGGAGACGCCCCCTTCGGAGACTATACGACTCAGGTAGGCTCCACATTTGCCGCTCCGTTCACCAACTTGGCTAACGGTAGCTCGATCACAAACTTTTTCCCCGTACCCCCTCCAGTGAAGGGCTTCTCAGCAGGGCATCCCGCGAGTGGCCCGCCATATGACACCTTAGCTGAGTTCTTCAGCGCCTTCGGAACTATCGGCAGTTCGCCCGCCATTTATCCCAAGAACGTGCTGCCATATGCAGAAAACTACGAACTTTCCATTCAACGCCAGATCACCGCATCGGACTTGGTGACCGTGAGCTATGTCGGCACCCAAGGCCACCATCTGTTGTCCTCCGAGTCCGCTAATCCGGGCAACCCAGCTCTGTGCCTCTCACTCGCTGCGGAAAATTGCGGCCCCACTGGAGAAAATAACATTTACATCCGCCCAGACGGCACCTACGTTTTAGGGACGCGCACTCCATTTAGCGGAGTCGTGTTGCCTGCCGGCACTCAGGTCAGCGGGGGAACGCTGCTTCCCGATGGCAACATTGGGATCATACCGTTCGGCAACGACTCCTACTTCATTACGGGAAGCTACTCCTCGTATAACTCCGCCCAAGTGAACTGGCGCCACACCAGCAACCGATCCCAATTGCTCGTCGGCTATACGTTCAGTAAGTCATTGGACAATTCTTCCGGTTACGGCGAACAGTACAATCCGATTAATCCGAGGCTTAGCCGCGGACTCTCGGCCTTTGATAGCACCCACAATTTCGTGGCCAGCTACGCTTACACTTTGCCCATCGACAAACTCGCCGGTCCCAAGAAGCTGACCAACGGCTGGCAAATCAGCGGCATCACTCGCTTCGCTACCGGCCTGCCGGTGACGATCGTCGAAAACGACGACCGTTCCCTTCTGGGCACTCTTACCGGGGGGCCAATCACTCTCGCCGTGGACACCCCCAATGTCATCGGGCCGCTCAATATTACGAACCCACGCAAAACCGGGGGGCAATACTTCAGCCCGGCGGCGTTTGGCCCCGACGCCATCGGATCGGAAGGCAATGCCGATCGCAGATTTTTCCACGGACCCGGAATCAACAACTGGGATTTCGCGTTGATCAAGAACACGAACCTCACCGAGCACTTGAACCTTCAGGTGCGTGGGGAGTTCTATAACATTTTCAATCACGCCCAATTCCTCACGCCAAGCGGGATCATCACTTATAGCCTCCAAGGGCTTCCAAACCCTAATACCATGGGCCAGGTTCCGGGCGCGAGAGATCCCCGCATCGGCCAAGTTTCCGCGAAGTTCAACTTCTAGGGATGGTACAACCACTGTGAATATTTTGCGCTTTCCGGGAGGTCCTCTCGGGCTTCCCGGAAATTTTTTCTGTGCCTGCGCTTGCGGATTATTAGCCGTTCTCACTGAACGGAAAAACCTGGATGGGGGAATGAGTTCGTGGGGAAACTAGCAATCACCGGTGGCCAACCGCTGACAAAAAAGCCTTTTCCGATCTGGCCCACCTCCACAAATGATGAAGCGCTTGCGTTGGAAGACGTCTTGACCAGCACGAAATGGGGCGGGCAGCCGTTTCCCGGCAAGCACTCCGTTTCGTTCGCGAAGAAGTTTGCGGAACTTCACACCGCCAAGTACGCGCAATGCGTGAACACCGGCACGGTCGCGATTCAGGCATCCCTAAAAGCCATCGGGATTCGGCCCGGCGACGAAGTCATCGTTCCCGCTTACACATGGGAGGGCACCGTTGGCCCGGTCCTGCTCGTCAACGCCATTCCCGTTTTCGTGGACGTTGATCCGGGGACTTACTGTCTTGATGCCAAGCTCATTGAGAAGGCCATCACGCCAAAGACTAAGGCGATTCTTCCGGTGCACCTGGGCATGCGCTTTGCCGATATGGACGAAATTCTGCGCATCGCCGCAAAACACAAACTGAAAGTCGTCGAGGATTGCGCCCACGCGCACGGCGGAAAGTGGAAAGGAAAAGGCGCCGGCTCGATGGGAGACCTCGGCGCGTTCAGCTTCCAATCGAGCAAGCTCATCACCTGCGGCGAAGGCGGCGCTGTGATCACCAACAACCTCGAATACTTGGAGATCGTCCAGAGCTATATCAACGCCGGACGCGCCAGCCTGACGGACCAATTTCACCACCGCATCATCGGCTTCAATTACCGCCTGGGTGAATTTCAGGCGGCCGTTCTGGGGCCGCAGTTGGACCGCCTGCCGGCACAGTCGGCGATTCGCGAACGGAACATGAAGCAGTTCGAAAGCCGGGTGCAAAATACGCCGGCGATCGGCTTGCTAAAACCGGATCCGCGGATCACCGGGCCAGCTCCCTATGGCTATGTCATCAAATATTTTACCGGCAAAGCCAAGGACATTCCCCGTGCTTCGTTTGTTGCGGCGTTGCAACTAGAGGGAATTCCCTGCGACGGCCTCTTCTATGAGCCTGTCTACAAGAGCTCGCTTTTTCCCGTGGACTCGGCGGATTTCCCGGCGCTGAGTTGGGGGCGGGAAAAGCCGCTGGATCTGCGCACAATGTATTCCTGCCCCGAATCCGAGCGCGCCGCGTATCACGAAGCGGTATGGTTTCCGCATCAGAATTTCCTTGGGAGCACGGAAGACGCGGATGCGATCGCGAATGCAATTCACAAAGTCCTGGACAACCTGGAAGAGCTGCGCGGGCTGGACCACAAAGCGATCCGCAACCAGAAGCTGGGCCGGGCCGACCGCGAAAGCTAGAATTGCCTTCTGTTCGACGATTTTCCTCAGGCCCTCGAATCTGCTGCGATTGAGCCCGAGAATTCTACAGGAGACCTCTGATTCATGGCGGTGGCAAAAAAGATTGGATATGCCGTTGTGGGCCTCGGCAACATCGCCCGGAACTCCGTCCTGCCAGCCTTCGCGAATTGCAAGAGGACCAAACTAATCGCCCTAGTAAGCCGCGAAGAGAGAAAGGCCGCTGCCCTGCAGTCAAAGTTTAAAGCCACCACCTCCTACAGCACGAAGGAATTCGACGCCTGCCTGGCCAATCCGGAAATTTCCGCCGTGTATATCGCGACTCCGCCGGGTGCACATGAGGAGCTCACCGTTCGCGCTGCGGAGGCGGGGAAACATGTCCTCTGCGAAAAACCGCTGGCGGCCACGGCGGCGCAGGCCGCACGAATGGTCGAAACGTGTCAGCGCCGGGGCGTTCTGTTAATGACCGCCTACCGCAAGTATTTCGAGCCCTCCACCCTGTACCTGAAGTCTCTGATGGGCAACGGCGCTCTCGGCCGGCTCGACATGATCCACACTTCTTTCAGCGAGCTCTTCAACCCGAGTGTTGCGCCGCCCTGGCTTCTGGACCCGGCGATGGCGGGCGGCGGGCCCATGATGGACCTCGGCGTCTATTGCGTGAACACCAGCCGGTGGCTCGCCGGCGAGGATCCAGTCGAGGCTATCGCGCAGGCCTGGCGTCGCGATGCGCGGCGATTCAAGAATGTAGAGGAAGGCATGACGTTTCGCCTGAACTTTCCAAGCGGCCTCATCGTTCAAGGTAGCTCCACTTACGGCGCCACAATGTCTTCCTTCGTTTTTATGCAGGGCAGCAAAGGCTGGGTCTCGCTTTCTCCCGCGTACCCGTTTGAAGAGGTGCGGCGGGTCACTGGAATGATCGAAGGGCGCGCGTTGGACAAGCGTTTCCCGCCGATGGACGAATTTGCCCTGGAGATCGATGCGTTCTCTTCCGCGATTCTAGAGAAAAAAACCGTTGAGCCCGACGGGATTCAAGGGCATCGCGACATGATCATTCTCGATGCAATCTACGAGTCAGCGCGTACTCAGCAACCGGCGGAGATAAAATACCCGTGAAGGATATTTCTCATGCCTGCTAACTCCGTCCTTGCCGCCACACTCGTCGCGCCCGGCCGTTACGAGCTTCGCGAATTTCCCTTGCCGGAGCCGGCCCCCGGTTGTGTGCTCGTCAAAATGGAAATGTCCGGTATCTGCGGGACCGACAAGCACGCCTATCAGGGCTTCACCACCCAATATGGGGAACGCAAACTCGAATTTCCCCTCATTCAAGGCCACGAAAACGTCGGCACCATCGCGGCCATTGGTGGCGACGGCAAATACACCGATTTCGAAGGCATTCCACTCCAGGTGGGGGACCGCGTAGTCGTCGGCTCCAACGTTTCCTGTGGCCATTGTTACTACTGCCGCCACGACTTTCCCTACTACTGCTGTGAGAACACGCTCGATTACGGCAATCTGCTCAGCGCGAAAAATCCCCCGTACCTCTTCGGCGGCTGGTCGCAGTATCTGTATGTGCTGCCGGGAAGCTTCCTGGTAAAGGTGCCGGATGATCTGCCCTTGGAAGTCGCGGTCCTCACCGAAATTTTTGCGGTTTCCGTGGGGCTGGACCGCGCCAAGCAAATGTCCGCCTTCCCCAACGAATCTTTCCGTTTCGATGACACCGTCGTGGTCCTGGGAGTGGGTCCGCTGGGCATGTGCTTTTTGATGAAGGCGCGCATGCTGGGCGCGGGGACCATCATTGCCGTCGATCTTTCGGATTACCGCCTGAATTTTGCGAAGCGGCTGGGGGCCGATCACGCCATCAACGCGGGAAAAACCTCGAAAGCTGAGCGATTGCAAATTGTGAAGGACTTAACCCACGGGCGCGGCGCCGACATGGTGATTGAATGCGCCGGAGTTCCGCAGGCCGTCCCCGAGGGCCTGGAAATGCTGCGGATCAGCGGCCTGCTCGTGGAAGCGGGGAACTTCTCCGATTTGGGAGAAGTTTCGTTCAGTCCTCACCGGCATCTTTGCGCGAAAAATGCACGGATTCTTAGCGTCGGCGGGGAAGAGCCCGCCGCGTATGGCCCCAGCATGCGCCAGATGGCCCGCTGCCTGAAACATTATCCGCTGCGGGAATTTGTCTCCCACCGCTTCGGATTGCGTCACGTCGAAGCCGCAGTCCGGAAATCGATCGAACCGGATTCCATGAAGGTGGTCTTGGAGCCGTGGGGCTAAAGCGGACTTCTCACGAGAGGCAATTTTGTCAGTTACTCAAAAACGACAGCACCCTGTCATCCTGAGGAGCGCGTCGTTTGCGCTCCGAAGGATCTCAGCTTCAACAGAGTGTGTGATTTTGAAGTCGAGATCCTTCGGTCCCGCAAAAAGCGCGGGGCCTCAGGATGACAATGCATTTCTAAACGTGAACCACTTACTAGCCGCAGCTTGTGAGAATGTCCGACTGAACGCGAATCGACTTTTTTTGCTGTCATATCCCAAGTAGGAAGAGGAAGATCATGAGCGGAATCAAAGAGCGTTTTCTTTTTGCCTGTGCGCCGGACAGTTGGGGCGTATTAGATTATCCTGGCCCGTCGTGGGAGCAATCTTACGAACAAATGCTGGATGAAATCGTCGAGGCGGGTTACTCGGGCACGGAACTTGGCCCCTACGGCTTTTTCCCGACGGATCCCAATGTGCTTCGGCCGCAACTCGAGAAGCGCAAGCTGAAACTCCTCGGCTCCTTTGTGCCCGTCAAGATGACAGACCCTTCCGCGAGCAAGGCCGTCATGGATCGCATCCGCAAAGTAGGCCATCTCCTCGCCACGTTGAAAGCTCCCTTCCTGGTGCTGGCCGATGACCAATCTCCCGAGCGCAATGCCTTTTCCGGGCGCGTCTACGACCCGGGCTGTCCCACGCTTAGCTCCCACCAGTGGAAACACGTTGGCCAGATCGTCGCCGATGCCGAAAAAGTCGCCAACGAATACGGCCTGGACCTCGTCTTTCATCCCCACGTGGCGACCTACATCGAATCGCCCGAAGAATGCGAACGCTTCTTCGATGCCGCCTCGCACACCAACGTGGGCCTTTGTCTCGATACCGGCCATTGCGTTTACGGTCATGGCGATTCCGGGAAAGAAGCCGAAAAATACAAGGCCAAGCTGCGCTTCGTTCACGTCAAGGACTGCGCTTCAAAAATTCTCGAACAGGCGCGCCGCAGCAAATGGACTTTCGAACAAGCCATTGAGCACAAGGTGTTCACCATCATCGGCCAGGGGAATATCGATTTCCCGGCGTTCTTCCGCACCTTGCTCGAGAACGGCTATTCCGGCTGGTCCGTCATTGAACAGGACGTGAAATTTGGCGCCACGGAAATACCGCCGAGGGAAAGCGTGGCCGCCAGCATGAAGTATCTGAACGGCGTAATCGACCAATTGGCGAAAGCCGCGAAAGCATAGTCAAAGCATCCTTGCCGGTAGCATAGGCTTTAGCCTGTGCTACCGGATTCTATTTGTCTTAGCACCGCCGCGCCCTATTTGCCGGGCCAGCCTCTCGCCCTCCGGTCGGAAATCCCGCGTCAGGTCTCGCTGAAATCAATCAGCTTTGGCCGCAGAGTAAATCCGCGTGTCTTGTACGCGGCGTACGCAACGCCAACAGCCAGCCAGACCAGCCCGGCATACATTGTCCATTTCTGTAGGCTAATCAGCAGGACGAAACAGAAGACGAATCCGAATCCAGGCACGAACGCGTCCACAAAGAAATTCCTGTGCCCCACCGCCTCTTTCGAAAACCAGAAATGCTTCAGCGACGCCAGGTTCACCCCCATGAACGCCAGCAGCGCCCCGAACGTGACAACTTCCGCGGCGAGCTCCCAGGGAATGGTCAACACCGCGACATAAGCGAGCCCTCCTACAATCCACACGTTGTAGATCGGATTTCCCTTCTTAGCGCTCACATAACCAAAAATTTTCTTCGGCAGCACGTCATCGCGCCCCATGCTGTACAACAGCCGCGCTGCCCCCACGTGGCCGGCGAGTCCGCACGCGATGCTGGAAACCAGCAGCATGATTCCATACGCCGTGAACAACAGCGGACCGCTGGCCATCCGTGCCACATCCATGAAAGCGGTATCCGGATGCTGCAACGTCGTGTAATCCGGCCAGACGCGCTGCGCCAGGTACACCTGCAGTCCGCTGAACAGCCCCGTGAAAACGCAAACCAGCACCGAGGCCAGCAAGACATTGCGCCGCGGGTTTTTCACTTCCTCCGCAAGGATCGATACCCCGTCAAATCCGACGAACACCAGCGCCGCGAGGGAAGTCCCCGCTGCCAGCGCGCGCAGATTGAAAGTCGATGGATTATAGATGGGTAACAGGGAGACTAGGCCGCGGTAATTTTCGTGCAACACGATATAGCGGAACGCCTGCACCAGGAACGCCGCCGTTACCAGCACCATGAAGCCCAGCAGTACTTCATTGGTCCTAGCCGTGAACTTGATTCCCTGCACCGTCATCAGCGTGATGAACCCGATCGCCATGGCCGCCAAAAGCCAGAACGGGATTTTCGGCGCCATCCGTTGGATTGCCAACACCGCATACAGCGCGTTCTGCACCGGCTGAAACAGGTATTCCAGGAACATCGCCCAACCCACCACGAATCCCAGGTGCGGGTTCAATCCCCGGCTGATGTATGTGTAGACCGAGCCGGCCGACGGATAGACGTTCGCCATCCTTCCAAAACTCACGGCGGTCACGGACATCGCCACCATGGCCAGCAACAACGTTGCGACCGCGTGGCCGTGTGACAGTACCTGAGCGTCCCCGAATAGCGGCACGGCGGCAATCGGCGAGGTCAGGATAACCCCGAAATAGATCAGGTCCCACAGACCCAGAACCCGTTTGAGACCCGGTTGTGCAGCGGTCCCCGTCTGGACTGCCTGCGTTGTTTCCACCCTGGCCTCTTTCTGACTAGCCCTTCGGAACCGGCAGACCGCAAACTTCGGGAACACACTGCGTGAAGGAACCCGTTAGAAAAAGATGCGTTCGTTCTTGCGCGCCTCTTCGTACTTCTTCCGCGCTTCCTGCACGGATTCCCGCTCCGAAACTTCGGCGATGGCCACGTCCCACCAGGACTCGTATCCGGGAACCCGTTGATCGTAGGAAGTCTCCACAACCACGACGCTCGTGCGCGGCTGCTTCCGGGCTTCCCCTAACGCCGCCAAAAGTTCCTGATGCGATTTTGCCCGCGTCGCCCACGCTCCCAGGCTCGCCGCGTTGCTGACGAAATCGACGGGCAGAAGCTCGCCGTCATACTTCTCCCCTCGGCGATAGCGGTAGTTTGTTCCCATCCCCTCATTGCCGCAACCGCGGCTGAGCCCCCCGATGCTCGAGAAGCCATGATTGTCGAGCAAAACGATATTCAACTTGTACCCCTCCTGTACGGACGTAACAATTTCCTGCGCCATCATCAAATAAGATCCATCGCCCACCAGCACGTACACCTCGCGCTTCGGGTCCGCCATCTTGACGCCCAGGCCTCCGGCAATTTCATATCCCATGCACGAATACCCGTATTCCAGGTGATAGCCGCCGGGTTTCTTCGTTCGCCACAATTTGTGCAGGTCTCCCGGCAAACTTCCCGCGGCGCAGACCATGGTGTCGTCCGCCTGAACCGCTGCGTTCACTATGCCAATGACTTCTCCCTGGCTGATGGGCGGCTCTTTGCGAATCCCGTAAATTCGATCGACCTCTTTCTCCCAGTCCGCGCGGAAGCTTTTTATTTTCATCCGATAATTTTGTTCCACGGTGTAACCCGTGATGGCGTGAAGAAGCTCGTCCAGAGTCGCGCGCGCATCGCCCGTCAACGGCAACGCTGCGTGCTTGTAGGCGTCGAATTCCGCGACATTTATATTGATGAAACGCACGTCCGGGTGCTGGAACGCGGTCTTCGAAGCGCTCGTGAAATCGCTATAGCGCGTGCCAATTCCGATGACGAGGTCGGCTTCCCGCGCCAAAATGTTTGCCCCGGGCGTGCCGGTCACGCCGATAGCGCCGGCTTCCTGCGGGTGGTCATACGCGAGTGCTCCCTTCCCCGCCTGCGTCTCGCTCACCGGAATGCCGGTCGCCTCCGCGAACTTCGCGAGCGCCCCGCTGGCTTCCGAATAGAGCACTCCTCCTCCGGCAACAATCAGCGGCTTCTTCGCCGCTCGAATCCATTCCGCTGCCTGCTTCAGCAACGCTTGGTCGCAGCGGCTGCGTGAAATGATCCACACGCGCTTCCGGAAAAACTCCTCCGGATAGTCATAGGCCTCGGCTTGCACGTCTTGCGGCAAGCTCAAGGTCACCGCGCCAGTTTCTGCCGGCGAAGTCAGTATGCGCATCGCCTCCGGCAGCGCCGTCAGTAATTGTTCCGGGCGCTGAATGCGGTCCCAATAGCGTGAGACCGGCTTGAAGCAGTCATTGACCGAAATGTCTTGAGAACTTCCGGATTCCAATTGTTGCAAGACCGGTGCAACATTACGCCGCGCGAAGATATCGCCCGGGAGCAGCAGGACGGGAAGGCGATTGATAGTTGCCGCCGCCGCTCCGGTCACCATATTGGTCGCGCCCGGTCCGATCGATGTCGTGCACGCCAGCGTTCGCTTCCGGAAACTGGCTTTGGCAAACGCCGCGGCCGTATGGACCATGGCCTGTTCGTTGCGGCAGAGGTGATATTTCAGGCCCGGGTCCTGTTCCAGTGCTTGCCCGATTCCCGCGACATTCCCGTGGCCGAAAATTCCGAAAACTCCTTCGATGAACCGGCATTCTCTGCCATCGCGGGCGGAGTACTGCTTCTGCAGATAGGCGACAAGCGCTTGTGCCACTGTCAACCGGCGTTTCATCGAGCCATTCTCCTTGCGCGTTTCGCGCTCGCGCACACTAGCATGCCGCAGAACCAGCCGAAGATTCCAGCCAACACCGCAGAAGCAGCCTCAACGCTTATCTTCTCAGGCGGGTTCTTACCCGTGCTGAGCCTCCTGTGGATTTTCTGCTTGATCCTTCAACGTCCCGGGGCGTCATCGGCGTCGCTACTTCACCAGCGGCAACCGCGGATCCATTTCCTTCCACGTGGACTTGAGCCAAACGTGATTCGGATCTTCGGTCACCGATAGCGTCCGCGACGTCCCCGCCAGGAAATTCAGATAGTAGATGTTGTAGCCGGGACCCGCCACCACCGGATGGTAACCGGACCGCACCAGGACCGCATCGCCATCTTCCGCGCGCACCGTGAAATCCTGCGACTTGTCCGGGGAGTACAAGCGCTGCAGGGCGAACCCCTCCTTTGGATGGTCGATCCGGTAATAGTAAATTTCGTCGAGGTCCACTTCCACCGGCGGATTGTGCACGTCATGCTTGTGCGGTGGATAGCTCGACCAGTTTCCCCCCGGCGTGTACACCTCGATTACCACCAGCTTGTCCGCCGGAAAGTCCGGGCGAATAATGTCCACAATCTGCCGGGACGCGTTGCCGCCCCCGCGCAGGCCGCTCGCCACGTCTTTTGGCGTTACCAGTCGTGGCTCCAGTTTCGCCTCCGACGGTACCCGGCATTCCGCGATCTCGCAAGCTCCTTCCGCCTTGAGCTTCACGGAGTGGCCGGTCGGCAGGTAGAGCGTGTACGGAAATCCATCAAAAACATTTTTCCGGCCGCCGATCTCCTGCTCTCCCTTGCCCCAGTTCGCAACGCAGCGGCCTCCTAGAACCACAAACGCAGCTTCTTCCCCCTGGGTCGCGGCTTCGTACGCTTCGCCGGGATTCAGCCGCCGCGCCGACATGCTCATCCATTCCCACTGCACGCCCTCGCGTGAAAAACGCAACAGCTCGCCCGATTGTCCATCGGCGAGGTGCCGGGAGTGGATAACGAAGGGCCGAGAACTCATGAAAGACTCCTTGGAGAGCGTACTCGCAGCCGTCCGCCGGCTCCAGCGGCTTTTGCCAGGGCAGTCAAAGCGCTTCGTCATTCTATACATCTTTGAGAAAAATGCACCTGAAAATCGTCAGAATAACGGAATTCCCGGCGAATCCCCGCAAATAACCGCCTAGAGTGCGCTCTATACGCAAACCCGTTTTCCACACACCCGCTTACCGTTGGTGCTTTCGAACGCGCCGGTTTCCGCAGAGAGCAGCTTGTCCAGGTGGCCGGCCCCAACCTCCTCGGCAAAAACGAGCCGTGCGCCGAATCCATCATCCGCCGATAGCTCTTTTCAACTCTCTCGGTAGTGGCCGGTCTTTAGATCGGCCAGCATGGTTTTTGAACTGTTGAACCTCTGAACTCTTGAACCTTTGAACTCTTGAACTTTCGAACTCTCGTCGCTCAACAACCGAGCGCTCGAGCATTCAAATCCGAACGATCGCGGCCGATCTATTCCCGGAGTATTCAGCCGGTGACTCTTGCATCGAGGGTTTTCATAAAATCTAGCATCATCTGAACGACAGCCTCATCCCCGATCGCGGTATTGATCATGGTGTGGTAGACGGCCCGGTTAGGCCAATCGACGCCGAAATACTTCTGGATGAAATCGGCGCGTTCCAGATCAATCGTATCCACAAGCTGTTCGGCTTCCTTCTCGCTTTTACCGCGAGCCACCAGGCGCCGCACCTTATTTTCTCTCGGAGCGTAAACAAACACGCGCAAAGTGTCTTGGCGGTTCCTCAGAAAATGCTGCGACCCCCTGCCGACCATGACGGAGTTTCCGGTTTTCGCGGCCTGCTGAACCACGCGTTCCGTAATCTTCAAAATGCTTTCGCTGTCGACCACCTTGAGCTTGTGCGCATTCAAGCTTCCTTCATAACTTCCGCGCAAAAAGGATCTGAACAGCCGGTAGTACAGTGGATCGGTTCGTTCCTCCTGGACCTCGACAACGGCCTTGGGGCATTCAGCAAGTCTCGCGATCTCCTCCGTCAGCAACTGGTCCCAAAGCTTCCAGCCAAGCTGCTTCGCAAGCAGTTGAGCGATTTCCCCGCCGCCGCTTCCGTACTCCCGTTCAATGGTGACGATTTTGATCATTCGATTCCCCGGTGCACGCCATCCTCATTCCCTATCATTCCACTTCGCTCAACCCGCCTCAACTACTCCGCCACCCCCGGGATCATTTTTCTTCAGGAAGAAAGTTAGGCAGAACATGACCGCTGCCCCCACGGCAAGAACCATAAAGGTATCGATGTACGCCAGGGTCCCCGCCTGGTTTTGCACCGCTTGGTAAATCCTGGCGTAAGCGTGCGCGGGTGCGTCAGGGGTACTTATTCCGGAGTGAGCCAACTGCTGGGCAAGGCCGTTCGCCGAATTCTGGAAATTCGGATTGTCGGGCCTTGCGTACTCGACCAGCCTTGCCTGATGGAATTGCGAGCGCCGCGCTATCATTGTGGTGACGATGGACGTCCCCACGCTGCTTCCCATATTGCGCATAAAGTTGACGATTCCGGCGACGGCATTGTTCTTCTCCGACGGAATTCCGATGTAAGCCACCAGCGTAATCGGCACGAACAGGAACCCCAAACCGATAACCTGGGCGATGCGCAGCCAAGTGGCGGCACTGAAGCTAATCTGCAAGTCGATCCGCTGCGTGGAATAGTACATGGCGATGGACAACGCCAACCAGCCAAAGGCGATCAGGCGGCGAGCCTGAATCTTGGTGGTCAGCTGGCCCATGATGGGCATCTCACAGAGTAAAACAAGTCCTCCTGCCGAAAGCGCAAACCCCGCCAGTTCAGACGTGTACCCCAAAAGCGTCTGAAGAAACTGCGGCATCAGCACCAGGCTGCTGAACAACATGATTCCCAACGTGAACATCATCAGGTTCGCACTCGCGAAGTTAAAACTCTTGAACATGCGCACGTCAATGATCGGCGCCTTTTGAAACCACTCCCAGATTACCAGCGAAATCAGGCACACAGTCGCCACGACGATGAGAGTCGTAATAAAGTGCGACCCGAACCAATCGTCTTCCTGGCCCCTATCGAGCAGCACTTGCAACGCCCCAATACCCAGCGTCAGCAGAGCGATCCCAATGTAGTCCAACTTGACCCCAGCCGCCTTGAGCCGGCTTATATAAGGCGGATCTTCGACAAAGCGCCGCACAAGAAACAATGTGGCCACGCCAACCGGGAGGTTAATGAAAAAAATCCACCGCCAGGAATAGTTAAAGGTGATCCACCCGCCCAGCGTTGGTCCGATCGTTGGCGCCATAATGGCCGTAATGCCATACAGCGCAAACGCCAACCCTCGCTTTTGCGGCGGAAAGGTGTCTGCCAGAATTGCCTGAGCCATCGGCTGCAGCCCGCCGCCGCCCGCACCTTGCAGCACACGAAAGAACAGAAGAAGTCCGAGGCTCGGCGCTATCCCGCAAAGCAAAGAGCTCCACGTAAACACGGCCAAACAGCTCATGAAAAAGCGTTTCCGTCCCAACGCGCCCGCAAGCCAGCCGCTGATCGGAAGAATGATCGCATTCGAGACCAGGTAAGAGGTCAACACCCAGGTGCTTTGGTCGTTGCTCGCCCCCAGATTCCCGGCCATGTACGGCAGAGCCACGTTGGCAATGCTGGTGTCGAGCACCTCCATAAATGCTGCCAGCGCCACGACAACCGCAATCAGCCATGGATTGAACTTGGGCCGCCAAACTTCCTGGTCCATTGTGACCGCAGCGGAACTCATTGGAGGTACACGTCCGGCACCACATTCATGCCCGGACGAAGCTGACGGTCCCGGTTCTCTCCCGGCTCGAGAACGATCTTTACCGGAACCCTCTGCACAATTTTCACGTAGTTGCCGGTGGCATTTTCCGGCGGAAGCAAACTAAAGAGCGGGCCGGTCGCCCCCGCAATGCTGTCCACATGGCCCTTCAGACGTCGCCCGGTCGAATCCACGTGGATCTCGGCTTTTTGCCCGACGCGCATGTGCTTGAGCTGCGTCTCTTTGAAATTCGCGGTGACCCACACTTCGTCGAGAGGCACCACGGTGATGAGTTGCTGCCCGTCTTGAACGTTCATCCCGACGACCACCGTCTTATTCACTTCGCCGGTGACCGGCGCGACGATTTTCGTGTATTGCAGGTTTAGCTCGGCTTGCTCCAACAGCGCGCGCTTTTGCTCCACATCGGCGATCGCCGCACGCGCGCGGGCCCGCGTGGACGAAACCTGCTGCGGCCCGGTCTCCGCATATTGGTGGTTCGCATCCGCCTGCTCCAGGCGGCTGCGCGCCTGTTGAACGAATTGCTGCGCGGCGGACTCATTGGCATGGGCCGCTGCCACCGCGGCGGTGCTGGATCTGGCCGCGGCCAACGCTTGATCGTAAACCTGCTCGGCCACTTCCCGCTTGTCCACAAGCAACTTGTAGCGGTGCAGATCGTCTTGCACCTTCACGTCGTTTGCCTCCGCCTGTTCCACTTGGGCCTGGGCGGCGGTGAGCTGCCTCTCCGAGGCAATCACTCCAGCCTTGGCGTTATCGATATCGGACGAGGTGGACTTCAGTTGGCTTGAACTGTTCACCGAACTGATCGGTACCGTGATATTCAGCGATTGTGCCGTCGCTTCTGCGTTGGCCAGATTTGCTTGCGCCTGCGCGACCGCAACTTCATAGTCTTTCGGGTCGATCTCCACCAGCACGGTGCCTTTCTGCACCCACTGGTTGTCGTCTACATTCACCCGCAACACGTACCCGGAAACACGCGCGCTCACGGGATACAGGTGAACATCCGCCTGCGCGTCGTCCGTCGATTCATAGCTGCTCAAGTAGCGCCACAAGAACACTCCGCCGATCACCACCACCACGACGATGATCGCAATCACGATGTTTCTGCGCCGCTTGGGATTCCGGCGCCCCGGCGGCGTATAGTTCCCGTCCGTCAACGGCGACGCATCGGCCGGGGATTCTTTGCCCGTCTCAGCCGCCGATCGGGGTGGATTCTCTTCCGCCATGTTCATTTTCCTTTGAAATATTCCTTCACGCCCTGTTCGGCGGCTCCGAGCGCGCGAGCCAGGGAAATTTTTGCGTAATTGTAGCTGTAGAGACTCGAGATGTATTGCTCGTGCGCGCTCGCCACCGCTTCTTGCGATTGCACCACTTCCACCGTATCGGTCACGCCCGCGCTGAAACGATCGCGCGACTGCACCAGCGTCTCCTCCGCCAAATCGATGTTGCTCCGCGCCACGTTCACCTGGTCCGCCGACGACTGCAGGTTCAGCAGCGCCGTGCGCACGTCGGCGTCGATTTGCGCTCGCAGATTGTCCAGGCGCTCGCGGCTCTGCTCCAGCCTCGCATCGGCCTGCAATACGTCACCGTGAACGCTGCCTCCCTGAAAGATGGGAATCGACAGCGTTCCGCGCGCGTCCATCACTTGCGTTGCCGTCGAGGGATGCCCTCCGGCCGTGCCATAGTCCGCGTTAAAGGAAAGCGACGGATAATAGCCGGCCACCGCGGCCTTTCGGGAGAATTGCGCGGCCCGTTCGTCGGCCAGGGCCGCCTGGTAATCGAATCGCGAAGCGTAGGCGCGTTTCAGCGCCTCGTCGACGGTGATGCCCTCAAACGGCTCATACGGCGACTTGTCCGTGAATTCGAATTCCTGCCCGGGAGCCAGGCCGATCACGCGCGCCACCGTCAGCTTCTGGATGGCGTAGTTGTTCTTCGCTTGGATCAACTGCTGCTGCCGCGTCTGCAGTTCCACCTTGGCGCGCAGCCCGTCAATCGCCGGCGAAGTGCCCGCGTTCACCTGGTCCGCTGCTTGATCGTAAACCGCCTGCGCCGACTTCACTTGCGCGTCCGCCGTTTCGATCCGCGCCTCGTCGGCGATGGCCTGCAAATAGGTGTAGCCCACGGCCAGCACCACCAGGTCGCGCGCATCCTTGAACGTATATTCCGCCGATTTCAGGCTCTGGCTGGCCGCGCGCGTCGCATTGATCGCCTTCCAATCGAACAGCGTCTGGGTCACGGAGGCACGCGCATCAAAATAAGAAAAAGGGCCAACGGAGGGCGGGACAATCAATCCGCCAAGACTGCTCAAGCCCAGCTCAGGGAGATTGAGCTCCGTGGCTGCCACATAAGGCGCCGCCGTCACGTGTGGCAGGAGCGCGCTCAATTGCTCCCAGCGCTGCCCGCGCGCCGCGCGAATGTCCGTATTGGAAAGCAGCAGCCCCAGGTTTTGCTTCAATCCGCGGTCGATGGCGTCCTGCAACGAAAGCGGCATCACTCCGGGAACCAGTTTTGCAGGCACGCTTCCCGCGAACGGGCTCACTCCCTCTGTTCCGGGTATGGCCTGGCCCGGAGTGCTCGCACTGGATGTTGCCTCGGTTTGCGCAAGCGATGTTGCCGCCCCGCACAACAAGATCCCGGCCACCACAAAAACACGGCGGCCTTCGTAACTGAGCCTCAAGGGAGCCTCCCCGGCCCCGAATTTTCGCAGCGGCGCCGAAGGGCCAACATTCTAGTCCACCCAGCCATTCCCAGCAACCGGACCTACCCAGCGCGCCTTAAATGCCTCAGGAATAGCACGGGACACAACGGCCGGTGTTTGAAGGAGTGCGCCGGGGCGTGTGGCCACAGGTTCGCCACTTGGGTTTCTCTTTAGGGGGTCGGAGCTTCCAGCTCCGACATTTTCCATCCCCAATAAAATTTGGCTTTAGCCACTGAGGAATCTGTGCGCGGCCAACAGATAGCGCACGAACTCAGCCTCCACGCAGTCGCAGTGTCACGAGGGTGCCCGACCCTTTCGTCCTGCAGAAAGGGTCGGCTCTTCCTCTTCAGGGGGTCGGAGCTCAAGCTTGCCCTGAGCCTCGATGGGCTCCGACAAAACTGACCACGCACACCCCACTGTCATCCCGACCGGAGCGGCCGGCTTTTCCTCCGCTCGCGAACGCGAGCGCCGGTCGCGTAGTCGAGGGAACCGCTTCGCCGGAAGTCCTATCCGCCGCCTTGCGCTTGCCCGCCGCAGGAGGGGCAGAAGGCCTGAGGGTTTTCGCTCGCCCCGGCACAACGCGTTGCCGCACCCCCTCTTCTCCCCTGATGGCCTCGGCCATCTGTAGCGCAGGCCTTCGAGGCCCGAGGCCTCTCGCAGCTATCGGGAGTAACTCAACTTCTGCTCCCATCGCAAGCCGCACAAACAGGCGGAACCTCAAAATCGGAACACCCGTGGATCGAACGCTAAAATGAGAGAAACTCCATCCCCTCACTCAATCCATGAGAACGACCCATCCGTCATTCGGCATCAGAAACTTGCACCCGATTGCTACGCCTAAAGCACAACAAGCGCGTTCTCGAAGGTATAAGTTTGACCATCGGGATTGGTCAGAGTAATCGAGACAGCTCCCTGTGAAAGACCCGGAACGGTGCAGGACAACGTTTCGGCGGGTGGCCCACGCACAAGATGATTAGGACGATTTCGGGTGCCCCATCCCTCGGGGTTTGAGGGTGGGCTCTTGGGGTTCTCTGTCTTCGTCTAATTTTCTTGTTCCCCAATAAATACTTATACTGTATAGTATACGTGAACTTGACGGCCGGCCACCTCTAAGCTCCAAAACGAAGTTGGATGCCCTAGCCTCGCGAGTGTTAAGCCGGCCGCTCGCCTCGCAAGAAAAGGATTGAACGAACGTGATTCTGGTGGCATACTCTGTTTACGACTCCCCGGCCTAATAAGCCGGTTGGGGCAATCTACATGATTGCCCTTTTTTTATGGCCGCTGTTGCGCATCCTCCAATCTCTCATTTGCGGACTATCGTCTATATCGACGGACTGAACTTGTATTACGGTGCGGTGCGAGATGCTCCGGCCCTAAAATGGCTGAATCTTGACTTGCTGTGCCGCAGATTGCGGCCACATGACGACATCCAAGCCATCAAGTATTTCAGTGCCCCCATGGTTGGGCCAACGCAAACGAACCAAGAGATATACTTAAAGGCGCTCGCCAGCCTCCCGCGTGTACGACTCATCTTGGGTCGATTTAAACATCGGAAAGTGAAGTGTGGAGTTTCAACCTGCGCACATGCAGCTTCAAAATGGTTTCAGGTGCCAGAGGAAAAACGGACTGACGTGAATATTGCGGTGGCCATGGTCGATGATGCCTATCAAAACGCCTGCGATCACCTTGTCCTCATAAGCGGCGACTCAGACCTTGTGCCAGCCGTCGCGACCGTTCGGAGCCGTTTTCCGTCCAAGAGAATTACAGTATACGTGCCATGTCGAAATCCATTACGAGGAGCCGCCGTAGAACTTCGCGCAGCCGCGCACCGAAGTCGCGAGCTGCCGCTTAACCTCCTTGGGCATTGTCAATTTACGGATGTGCTACCCGATGGCAGCGGAGGAACTCTCAAACGCCCGGCAGCCTGGCGCTGAATCCTTGGCGAGTGGCCCGGACGATGGATTCGAAGAGAATTTAGGGCGCCCCACCCTCGGGTGTTGAAGGGTTGGCTCTTGGGGTCCATTTTCCCTCCCTCCCCGTACCAGTTTTGAAACTAGTATCTACTAAATTCTATTTGACATATGATAAATATTGTGCTACTCTGCACCGTTGTGTTTTGCGGAAGCTGCTCTTCTGACCTCTCGCTCGTCCCTTCCCTCTCATCCACTCCTTTTTCGCCGTACAACTTCAAGTTTTACTTTAACTCTCCCTCCGTGATCTGCTCCCACCTACCGACTCGTACCGATTTCGGTACCGATTCGTCTTCGCCTTATCCCCTTTCTTTCCGCCACTTCCGCGCTCCATACCGTTCCCGTACCGAACCGTCTTCGCTCTATCCCCTTTCCCCTCTAACAATTCCAAGCCGTACCGAAAAAACGGGGGGAGGGGGGAGGGCTGGACTTTCTTCCTCACCACTAGCCACTTGCAGCCTTCCCGAAACGGCGGTCCAGCCACGTCAGCAGGAACGCCAGCGCGAGCAGCGGCACCAGCCAGATGACACGCGCTTCGTAGCGATCCTCCACGTTGGAGAAATTGCCGGTGACGGCGGCGTTGGCGAGCACGACGTAGAGTACAAGGACGGTCAGGCCCGCGAGGCGGGGCGACCAAAGGCGGCGGCCGAAGATGGCCCACAGCGCAATCAAGAGCAGAGAAACGTACAGCGCCCAATCCTGCACCGAGCTGAAAAAGTCCTCATCGAGCTTGTTGTGCGCCTGCCGGCTGCGCTGGTACACGCCGGACTTGCCGGGGAGCACCACGTCGATGCTCTCCGCGATCCACGCGTTGGCGTCGTAGCTGTACACTCCGTAGTTCAGGAGCTGTTCCCAGAAGTGAGCCGCGGCGATGCGCAGCTCCTGCCAGGGATATTCGCGCAGAGTTCCCAGGACCACGGGCATCTCTTCGCGGTTCCATCGGTGCCGCTCCTCGGCCGAAGCATTGGCCCAGCCATGCTCTCCCCACAGAAACTCGTCCGCGTCGTCCGTCACATACTTCAACTGATCGCAGCTCCCCAGCGGTGCGTTACCGCAATGCTTTTGCACGTACCACCGGCCGGGCCCATCCGCGAGCACTCGCGCCAGAAGGTACGGAGGCCGATTTCCCATGAGCGATGGTTTATCGTCCAGGTACCAGTTCAGGCCCACCTGAGACGCGACCGCGACAAGCAGTATCACCGCCACCGGTCGCACGCCACGCAAACTTTGCCGCAGTCCGCGCCCCTGCAAGAGCAGCACAACCGCCAGCACGGGGCAAAGGCCAACCGCAATCAAAAGATGACTCGCGTGCGCCACGATTCCCCACCACGCGATCCCGCCCAGCGCAACGCGCTCACCCACCCCAAGTGTTTCCCCGGCAAACACCAGCACAAACACCGACAGGTACAGCAGCGGTCCGAACAGATCGGGCATCACCCAGCCCACCAGCCACCCCAGCCCCGTAAACAGACTCAAAGCAAGAACGATGACCAGGAAGTGAAGCACGGTGCGCTCGGAGAAAAGCGATCGCACCAGGAGCCAGAGGACGTAGCTCGCGAGCAAGGCGTTGAACGCAACGATGGGCCAAGGCGTAACATGCCAGTGCAAAGGGAAGATGCCCAGGCTGTAAATGAGCGAGCGGAATCCGTAATAGTCCGAAAATTCCCGGTGAAAAAGGGCGCGCGCCACATTCGAGCCATCGCCGATATACGAGATCGAGTCCGGGTACAGCAGCGGATACCGGTTATAAAACGCAGGCCACGCCAGGACGACCGCCGCGAACAGGATGGCCCCCACGTGCGTGGCCGCGCGACCTGCAGTCGCCGGATTATTCATGACGCGCCTGACGTCCGCGGCCGGAGGCCACCTGCGCGCCAAGAGCAATCACCGCCGGAAAACATTCGAGGACGTAGCGCGGCTCCGGCGTCTCCATCGTCGTCAGGAATGCTGTTCGCCCCAGAATATAAAGCACCAGCACCGCGACCGCCGCGCGCGCCCCGCGGCACTTCCACAATGTCCACGCGCCCCACAAACCCAGTCCCACGTAAAACACATTCACCAGAAAAAATGCGATGGTCACTTCCTGGTCGACCGGATCCTCTTGCCGCATATACGCCAGCGGAAACACATGCCCCGCAACAGGTACCAACTCGATGCGCGGCGTGAACCAGATCGTCAGGGTGCGCAGCAGCGGAATCCACAGATACGTCCGCAGCGGATGCCGCCTCGTTCGCTGTCGCGCCAATTGCGCAAACACGGCGTCTTCCTCCGCCGTCCAGGTCAATTCGTCGTTGTACGTCTCCAGCACCGCCGCCACGCGCTCTTTCTCCTCCGGCGTGTCAAACGCCCTGGCGGGAATGTCTTCCAGATGGATCTCTTCGTCATTCAATTTCCACGCCACCTGGTATGTGTCCCGCATGCGGTACAACCACGTTTTCTCCCACGCCTGGAACCCTTTCGGATCGAGCTCGCTCGGCAACGTGGCATCTCTCGGCGCCAACGGCTGGAATTCGTGCAGCGTCACCGCATTCCGTATAATCCAGGGCGTCAGCGACACTCCACACGCAATCCCCATCAGCGCGCACGTCAGCAGCCAGTGTTTCGCCTGGCCCTGCCGCAGCATCCAGAATCCGAGCGCGACAAATGTAGTTATGAGCAACAGCGGCGTCTCCGGTCGGAACAGCGTTCCCACGCCCACGACGAATCCGCCAAGCGCCGCGACTTTCCAGGTATCGTTCGCGCCCAGTGCGATTCGCCCCGGCAACGGCACAGCGCTCCCGCAGGCCAGCTGTGCAACCACGGCCAGCAGGACGAACGCCGCGGCAGTCAGAAACACCGCCCACACTTCCGTCAGCGGCACAGCCACATAGTTCGCCGTGAAGGGACACAGGGCTGCCAGCCATAAAGCCAGTAGAAACACGCGCTTCGTTTTCGCCTGCGGCCCGCACATGTTGGCCAGAAGCGCGGCCAGAGCGGAAATCACGACGCATGCCGCCAGGTCCACCAGCACCTGCGCGAGCATCACCGGCATTCGTGCGCTCTCTCCGGTGCGCCCCGTGATCGCGTACACAATCGCCAGAAACGCCGGATACCCCGGCATGCGCAGGTCTACCGGAGTCGCCTGTCCGTTGATGTTCATGGCGAGTTTGCCCAGTTTCAGCCAGTTCGTCGCGAACTGTTCGTAAAGGACGGTGTCCCCGCTGGCTGCCGGATACTTCAGCACAAACAGCAGCCGCAGACCCGCTCCCGCGACGAGCGCCATTAACGGATTGAAGATAAAACGTTTCATTCTGTGTCCCGCATCTTACAATAGAGAGGTTCGGTCTGATTCGACGGAGTGATTTCAGCCTCGCAGGCGTTCCCCCCACGCCACGAGGCGGCCACGCTGCATGAAAGAACGCAAGCCGATATTTTACGATTCTGAGAAAGTCCGCTGGCGGCGCACGCGCCGAAGCATGGAAATCAGCGGGGTGTTGCTGACCCTGCTGCTGGTCTATTTCTTCGTCACCATTGCCGGCAGCGTTGAACTACCCTCTGCCTTGCTGCCAGACACGCGTCCTGCGTACCACGCGACAAAGAAGAAGAGCGTGAAACTAGTCGGGCGTGCGCGAAGGACGCCACCTGCGCGTCTCCCGCATCGGCAAGGTTCCCGCCGGATACGACCCGCTGCGCGCCGCGTTCTTCGTCAGTTGGGACCCCAATAGCCTGGCCTCACTGAAGAAGCATTACAAGGACCTCGACCTGCTGATGCCGGAGCAGCTCCACGCTGTGACCGCTGATGGTGCCATGACTGTCGTGGACTACGAGCGATATCAAACCGTGAAGGCGTCACCCGCCGAAGCCATTGCCCGCCTCAAGCAGGACAAACTCCACCGGTGGATGCGCTCCTTGAATCCCCCGGTCGACCTTCCCGATGATGGGCCTGCTCAACAACTACGACGGCGTTCTCTGGCGCGTGAAAGAGCTCGAAGACATGCTTGCCAATCCTGCCGCGCGCCATCACCTGATCAGCGATGTCGTGCAGTATGCCGTGGAAGCGCATCAGTCCGGCATTGTGGTGGACTTCGAGGAAGTCTCGCTGAAGAGCCAGCCGCATTTCCGTGAGTTCATCGCGGAGCTTGGACCTGGTCTGCATGCCGTGGGGTTAAAGCTGATGATCGCGCTGCCCGCGCGCGACGATGACTATGATTACGCGTTCTTCGGCCGCGAGACCGATGCGATCATCCTCATGAACTACGACCAGCACTGGACAAGCTCACCTGCCGGGCCGATCGCGGCGCAAGACTGGTTCATGGAGAACCTACGCCAGATCCGCGAGGTTGTTCCGGCGCAAAAAATCGTAGTGGGCATCGCCAATTACGCTTATGACTGGACCGAGGCAGCCAAGAAAGGAGGGTGGCAAGCCGGAGAGTTCAGCATTCAGGAAGCGCTATTGCACGCGCACGAGTCCGAGACGGACATCGAGTTTGATGGCGCCTCGCTGAATCCGCACTACTCGTACGAGGACGGGCAGAACCGTACGCACCAAGTGTGGATGCTGGATGCGGTTACGGCCTACAACGAATTGCGCGCCTGCGAGCGGCTGGATGTGCAAGGCACGGCGCTTTGGCGACTGGGCACTGCGGACACCTCCCTTTGGCCGATCTGGGATGCGATCCGTCCGGATGACGCAACCCGGGAAAAGCTCAAGGATTTGCCGCCTGGCCCGGATCTGATTCTGGAGGGCGCCGGCGATATCTGGCATATCGTCGATGTGCCGAAGCCGGGACGCCGAAGTTTCGAGTACGACCCCGACAGCGACCTGATTACCGACGAAAATTACGACGCTATTCCGCTTTCCTATGACATCGACCAGATCGGCGCCGCCAAAAACAAGATCGTGCTCTCCTTCGACGACGGGCCGGACCGCCGTTGGACGCCGCAAATTCTGGACATTCTTCAGGAGAAACATGCGCCGGCGGTGTTTTTCGTCGTCGGCGAGGAGGCAAACGCGTCACCCGATATATTGAGGCGCGAATACAACGAAGGGCACGAAATCGGCAACCACACCTTCACGCATCCCCAGTTTGACGAGATATCGCGCACCCAGGTCAAGTGGGAGCTCAACCTGACACAGCGGCTGATCGAAAGCACGCTGGGCGTAAAATCCATCCTCTTCCGCCCTCCGTATGGCATCGATCACCAGCCTGAGTATGCCGAGGAAGTGGCGCAACTGCCCTACCCGCAGGAATTGGGATACATCATCGTTGGCCAAAGAATCGATCCGGACGACTGGCGGTCGACCGAAGAGAGACCACAACGTCCCGCGGAGGAGATCGCCGCAGACGTTCTGCGCCAGGCCAAGAACGGCAACATCGTTCTGCTCCACGATGGCGGCGGAGAACGCGCGCAGACCGTGGCCGCGCTTCCGCTGATCATTGACGGGTTACGCGCGAATGGCTACGAACTTACCTCCGTTTCCGACCTGCTTGGCAAAACGCGGGCCGGGGTTATGGTGCCGCTCACGTTCCAGGAGCGGCTGAGCGCGCGTGCGGATGGCCTGATCTTTGGAATTATTCAATGGGTCCGCCTCGGAATCGCCACGGTTTTCATTTTGGGGATTGTGCTGGTCAGCGGCCGCGCCGTGATCATCGGCATCCTGGCCATTCTCGAAAAGCTCCGGCCAGACCACGCGAAAATGCCGGATCCACCGCCGGGCGTGACCGTGCTCATTCCCGCGTTCAACGAGGAGTCCGTGATCGTTCAGACGGTGACGTCGGTCTTGCTGTCCGACGTGACGGACATCCATGTGATCGTGGTGGACGACGGCTCGGCGGACCGAACCCTGGAGCTGCTGAACAGCAATTTTGGCAATAACGAGGCGGTCCAGATCCTTCACCAGGTGAATCGAGGGAAAGCCGCGGCATTAAGCAATGCCCTGTCGCATGCCCGCACGGATATTGTTGTAACCATAGACGCGGACACGGAAGTCGAATCCGATGCGATCCGGAAACTGCTGCGGCATTTCTCCGATCCCAAGGTGGGAGGGGTTGCGGGCAACGTGAAAGTGGGCAACCGTTCGCGCTGGCTGACGCGCTGGCAAGCGCTGGAGTACATCACCAGCCAGAACATGGAGAAGCGCGCCTTTGACCTTCTGAACTGCATCACCGTGGTTCCCGGCGCGCTGGGCGCGTGGCGAAAGAAAGCCATTGAAGACAGCGGCGGGATCACCGCCGACACCGTCGCCGAGGACGCCGACCTGACGATTGCCATCCGGCGCCTCGGCTGGCGCGTCACCTACGATGAAGAAGCGATTGCCTGGACCGAAGCTCCCGAGACGCCCGGCGCGCTGATCCGCCAGCGATTCCGTTGGACGTTCGGCACGTTGCAATCGTTCTGGAAGCACAGCGACACGCTGTTCCGGCCGAAGTATGGAACCCTGGGCTGCATCGCGCTTCCGAACATTTTTGTATTTCAGATCATGCTTCCGCTGATTTCGCCGCTGCTGGACCTTCTTTTCTTTGGCAGCCTGTTTCTTGTGGGGCCTGGCGCAACTGCACATTACGCAAATTCCACAGCTCTGGACCTTGGCGGACGTGCAGCGATCGGTGGTGTTTTTCCTAGGGTTTTTGATCATCGACGTGCTCACTTGCGTGGTCGCGTTCGCGCTGGAACTCCATGAAGATTGGACGCTCCTGATTCCCGTTCTCCTGCAGCGTTTCTATTACCGCCAGTTGATGTACATCGTGCTGTTCCGCTCCGTAAAGGAAGCCGTGAGCGGGCGGCCGGTCGGATGGCGTGGCGTGGAGCACGAGCCGCCACGTCCAACCCCGGAGCCCGCGACGCTGTAGCAAGCCGCAGGACTCCTGCGTCTCCGCTTGCCGCTTGGATCCTGCGCAGGTATTCCGCAATGAGCGGGAAGCATGTCGTGTTTTTTTGATACCGGGGCAGTTTGAAAAGCAAATCGTGGATCAGTTCCGGATCGCCGACCATCCGCACAGATTGTTCGGGCGCATCCCAGTAGCCTCCTTGATTGCGTCCACCCGGCAGTTACCCCGACTAAATCACATCTATGGCAATGATTGTGATGTCATCGTGCTGGGTCGCGGAAGCGGGTTGCCAGAGGCGAATCTCAGAGAGCAGTTGATCTAATAGCTCAGAAGCCGGGCGCGAGTGATTGTGATGAACGACTTGTTCGAACTTGTGCTCGCCGAAGGAATGGCCGAGAGCATTTTCGGGCTCAATGACGCCATCGGTATAGAGGAGGTAACGGTCACCTGGGAGGACCTGCATGTCGCACAGGGGGTAGTCGGAGTCCGGGAGCACTCCGAGCAGCAGGCCGTTGCTTTCGATGCGCTCCAGCTTGCCTTCGCGGCAGCGCAAGAGCGGCGGATGTCCCGCGGCCGAGTAGAGCGCGATGCGATTCTCCGTGTCGAGCCACAGATAGGCGGCCGAAACGAGCTGCGTACGCAGTTGCGCGAAAAGGACGCGATTTAATCCCCGCAACACTTTTGCCGGGTCGTGTGCGAAAGGCACAACAGCTTGCATTGCCACCTTGATCATCGACGCGATAAGCGCGGCGGGGACACCGTGTCCGGTGACGTCTGCCACCAGGAAACCGATTCGGTCCTGATCGACAGGAATGAATTCATAGAAATCGCCGGCGACGGCGGTCATCGGACGATAGGCGGCGGCGACGCGAAGGTTCTTCAATTTCGGGCTTTCGCGAGGAAGAATCGAGGCTTGAATCTCGCGGGCAACTGCGAGTTCGCTTTCAATCGAGTGCAAACGGCGTTCGCCCGCCAGTGTGATTTGCACGGCGACGTACCCAAACGAGAAGAGGAGAGCGGCCAACCCGAGCGAGCCGGTGATGGGCCAAGTCTGATAGTGAAGGGCGCGCGATATGCTGAAATGTATGGCTTCAATGGCAAAAACGAGCGTGCCAACGACCATGACTGCACGGTTGGGAAGGACCAGGAACTTGCGGGAGAGTCCTGGCACCACGACGGTAATTACCAGGACGACGAGGGCAGCGACAGCGAGGAGGTCGTGATAGAGAATCAACTTGTCTGCAGAGCCAGTTATGACGAAGAATCCGATTCCGGCGACACCAATGGCCAGACTGCTGAAAAACACTATGCGGATAAAGAGCCGCATTTTGCCGGTGCTTAACTCCAGCCAGGCAAGCGACACAACGGGAACGATCAGATAGTTGATGGCGGTCTTCAGAAAGGGAAAACCGATCTGAATCCAGTGCGGCAGGGCGGCAGCCACGGCCGGTGAGTCGATCAGGAGCTGGGCCCCGTACATCCCACTCCATATCCCCAGCCAGACAAAGAGGCGTGCTCCGCTCCGACGGCGAACGGCAGCGAGGGAACAGGCGGCCAGCCCGATGAAAAGGAAAACAGCTCCGGACATGATGTCCACAAGTTGGTTGTGGAGCAATGCGAGAAGTTGATCTTGCAAACGCGCACCTCTGAAACACGTTCAAGATACCAGAGTTAATGCGGTTCCCAAATGAGTGGGCGATGGGAGCCAGTGTGCCGAAAACCAATAGATAAGACGATTCAAGCAACTCGCGGCGGCCTCCTGTTGTTCTCAGTATCTAAAAAGGCTTGTGCTGCCTTGGAAATTCGAGGCTTCATCGGTACTTACCACCGGTTGACGGCACACTCGGAAACAACCCCCCGCTACCGCGGCCCTTCTTTCCCAGACTTGCCCGTCACATGTTTTTTCGCAGATTTCCATCCATGCGCCGGTTTGGTGTACGATATTCCCCTGCCGAGGGGGTTAACCATGGCGATTACATTCACACTGAACGGAAAGTCCACCACCGTCGAAACCGATCCGCAGATGCCGCTTCTGTGGGTGCTTCGCGATACGCTGAACATGACCGGTACCAAATTCGGCTGCGGCATGGCGCTCTGCGGCGCGTGTACCGTGCACATCAACGGCGAAGCCTCGCGCTCCTGCATCACGCCCATCTCCAGCGTTGCCGGAAAGAAAATCACCACCATCGAAGGCCTGTCCACGGATGCATCGCACCCGGTCCAGAAAGCCTGGATTGAAGAAGATGTGCCGCAGTGCGGGTATTGCCAGTCCGGGCAGATCATGTCCGCGGTGGCCTTGCTTGCGAAAAAGCCAAATCCTTCGGATGCGGATATTGATGACGCCATGAGCGGCAACATCTGCCGCTGCGGCACTTACCAGCGCATCCGCAAGGCGATTCACCGCGCGGCCACACTGCAAGCCGCGAAGTAACCCCTTTCCGGGCGCGCTCCCCTGCCAGCCGCTCCGCAATCTGCGAGGTTTGTCATGGCTCAGACTTATTCTCTCGATCGCCGTGAATTCCTGAAAACCAGCGCCGCCACCGGAGTTGCCCTGATCATCGGCTTCCGGCTGGATGGGCGTGCGGCCACCGATCCCGCGCAGGCGCAGGAAAAACCGGCGGTGAATCCGCTTGACGCGTGGGTGCGCATCACGCCGGACAATCACATCACGCTGGTGCTCGGAAAATCGGAGATGGGGCAGGGCGTAATCACCTCGCTGCCGATGATCCTTGCAGAAGAGCTGTGCGTGGATTGGAAGCAGGTGAAAATCGAGCAGGCGCCCACCAATCCGAAAATTTACCAGCTGGGAACCGGCGGCAGCGGCAGCGTTCGCGGATCATGGCTGCCGTTGAGGAGAGCCGGAGCGGCGGCGCGCGAGATGCTCATCACTGCGGCAGCGGCGCAGTGGAACGTGAATCGGGATACCTGCGTGGCGCAGGATGGCGGGGTTCTGCATGGTGCGCGAAAGGATTTTCTGACCTACGGGCAACTGGTGGAGCAGGCGGCGAAACTGCCGGTTCCGGATCTGAATACGGTGCCGTTGAAGAATTCGCACGATTTTACGATCGTGGGCCATGACCTTCACAGGGAAGATGGCAAAGCCAAATCGAGCGGCACCGCGAAATTCGGGATCGATTCCCGTGTGCCGGGGATGCAGTATGCGGTGGTTGCGCGCTGCCCGGTGTTTGGCGGCAAAGTGAAATCGTTCGACTCGACAAAGACAAAGAGTATTCCCGGCGTCCACGATGTCATCACGATCGATGCGGTCGGCAAGGGAGCGTTTACGGCCGGGGGCGTTGTCGTGCTTGCTGATAATTCCTGGGCCGCAATACAGGGAAGGAATGCGCTGAAGATCGTTTGGGAGGAAGGGCCGAACGCGGGGGAATCCACGGAGACGTTGCATAAGCAATTCCTGGAAAACGCCGCAAAACCGGCAAAGGTGGTGCGCAACGAGGGCGACGCTGATGGCGCGCTGGCCGGTTCGGCGAAGAAGGTCGAGGCCACGTACGATTTTCCATTTGCCCCGCATGCATCGATGGAGCCGCTGAATTGTACCGTTCATATCCGCCCGGACGGGGCGGAGGCGTGGGTTCCCACGCAAGCTCCGCAGTGGGCCCAGGACGTGATCGCCGGCGTTTCGGGGCTGCCGCACGAGTCCGTGACCGTGCACACGACGCTGATGGGCGGAGGCTTTGGGCGGCGCTACCAGGCTGACTTTGTGATGGAAGCGGCGCAGGTGGCCAAGGCTACGGGCAAGCCGGTGATGGTGCTTTGGACGCGCGAAGACGACATGCAACACGATTTTTACCGGCCGGCTTCCTACCACAAATTTTCAGGCGCGGTGGATGGAGACGGAAAACTGGCGGCCTGGAAACACTTTCAGACCTCCACGTCGATTGCGGCGATGTGGCGCGACAAAGGCGAAGAAAATGCGGAGCAATCGGAGTTTGGCACCGCGGCTTTCATTCCTTATCAGACTCCCAATTACCGCGTGGAATATGCGTTGGCGAAATCCGGCGTGCCGCGCGCCTGGTGGCGGTCGGTCGAACATTCGACGAGCGGCTTTGTGGTCGAATGCTTCGTCGATGAGCTCGCGGCGCTGGCGGGCGTGGATCCATTCGAGTATCGTCTGCGAGTGATCGGGGGCGATCGCGATGTTCCCGACTTCACGAATCCGAAGGCGGGGAATCCGTTGCAGACAGCGCGGCTGAAGGGCGTATTGAGACTGGCAGCGGAGAAGAGCGGGTGGGGATCACCGGTTGCGAAGGGAATGGGGCGCGGCATTGCCGGGTATTATTCGTTCGAGACTTATACTGCCTGCGTTGCGGAAGTCAGCGTGAAGGACAAAGCGGTGAAAGTGCACAGGCTGGTTTACGCGGTGGACTGCGGACGGCCGATCAATCCGGATGGAGTGCGCGCGCAGGTGGAAAGCGCCGCGATTTATGGACTCTCCGCCGCTCTCTTTGATGCCATCACGATCCAGGGTGGCCGGGTGGAACAATCGAATTTCAATGATTACGGATTGCCGCGCATAACCGATACGCCGAAGATCGAAGTGCACGTCGTGACGAGCACCGAAGAGCCTACGGGCATCGGCGAGCCGGGACTTCCAGTAGTGGCTCCCGCCGTTTGCAATGCGGTGTATACGTTGACGGGCAAGCGGATTCGACGGTTGCCGATTCGTCCCGAGGATTTAGCCTGATAGGAGAGAACATGCCGACGATGGAAAGCGTGAATCGCCGTGAATTTCTGAAGAAAAGTGCCGCGGGAGCCACGGGGCTGGTCATCGGATTTTACTTGCCCGGAAAGTACGAGGCGCTCGCGGGCGTGCCGCCGAAAGAGGGCGCGGCGCTTAACGCGTGGGTGGAGATCGGTCCCGACGATTCCGTGACGCTGCAGATCGACAAATCCGAGATGGGGCAGGGGATTTCCACGGCGCTGACGATGATCCTGGCCGAAGAGCTGGACCTCGATTGGCAGAAGATCAAAACGGAATTTGCACCCGCCGCGCCGCAATATTTCAACCCGGTGTTCGGGATGCAAGGCACCGGGGGCAGCACAAGCATTCGCGGATCCTGGGAGCCGCTGGCAAAGGCGGGAGCAGCCGCACGCGAAATGCTTGTGGCCACGGCCGCGAAACGGTGGGGCGTTGCCGCGGAGGCATGCCACACCGAGAACAGCGCCGTCGTGGAGACCGCCTCGGGAAAGCGAGTGGGCTATGGCGCCCTTGCGGAGGAAGCGGCGCAGTTACCCGTGCCCGTGAATCCGAAACGAAAAGACGCGAAGGATTACAAGTACGTCGGGAAACCGACGAAGCGGATTGATTCGCAGATAAAAGTGAACGGCAGGGCGGAGTTTGGCATTGATGTGCGCCGGCCGAAGATGTTGCACGCGGTGGTGGCGCGGTGCCCAGTGTTTGGTGGAAAAGTGAAGAGTTTTGATGGCAGTAAAGCGAAGGCGGTGCGTGGTGTCATCAATGTGGTGCAAATCTCGGACGGCGTAGCGGTGGTCGCGGACAATACGTGGACGGCGATGGAAGGCCGGCGGGCGCTGGCGATCACGTGGGACGAAGGCCCCAATGCGAAAAATTCGAGCGAGGCGATCCGCAAGCTGTATCACGAACGGCTCGAGCAGGCCGGAGCGATTGCGCGGAAGGAAGGAGACGCGGACGCGGCGCTGGCCAGTGCGGCAAAGAAGGTGGAAGCCGTTTACGAAGTGCCGTTCCTGGCGCATGCCACGATGGAGCCGATGAATTGCACCGCGGATGTGCGCGCCGACGGCTGCGATGTGTACGCGCCGACGCAATTCCAGACCGTGAACCAGCTTACCGCGGCAAAAATAGCCGGGTTGAAACCCGAGCAGGTGAGGATTCACACCACGTATCTCGGCGGCGGCTTCGGGCGGCGCGCCGAGGAGGACTTCATCGTGGAAGCGGTGGAAGTTTCGAAAGCGATGGGCGCGCCGGTGCAGGTGACCTGGTCGCGCGAGGATGACATACAGTCGGACTTTTACCGGCCGGCGGTGCTGGTAAAGCTGACGGCGGGTCTGGATGGTTATGGAAATGCCATCGCGTGGAAGAACCGGATTGTCGGGCCGTCGATCATGTCGAGATTTTTTCCTGGGTCGGTCAAAAACGGAATCGATGAAACAGCCGTGGAAGGGATCGCCACGCTGAAGTATGGAGTGCCCAATTTTTTTGTGGATTACTTAATGACGGACCCGGGAGTGCCCGTAGGATTCTGGCGGTCCGTGGGGAATTCGCACAATGGATACATCGCGGAATGCTTTGTGGATGAAATGGCCAAAGTGGCGGGGAAAGATCCGGTGGAATTCCGGCGCACGCTTCTTGCGAAGGAACCCCGGCCGCTGGGTGTTGTGAACCTGGCGGCGGAGAAAGCGGGCTGGAACAAACCGCTTACTGCTGGGCACTATCGTGGTATCGCGATGGTTGAATCGTTTGGGAGTTTCGTGGCGGAAGTTGTGGAGATCAGCCTGGACCGCAAAGGCGGAACCGTGCAGGTGCACAAAGTGGTCGCCGCGGTGGATTGCGGGCGGCACGTCAATCCGGAGACCATCCGCGCACAAATCGAGGGCGGCATCATCTATGGCCTGACGGCAGCGCTGAAGGGGGAGATCACCATCGCGAACGGCCGCGTCGAGCAATCGAATTTCAACGATTACGACATGGTGCGGATCAACGAAGCGCCGCCGGTCGAGGTGCACATCGTGGAAAGCAACGATGGCCCGGGCGGGATTGGCGAACCGGGAACGCCGCCGATTGCGCCAGCTGTCTGCAACGCGATTTTCTCCGCCACGGGCAAACCGGTGCGGCGGCTGCCGATTAAGCCCGACGACCTGGCCTAGCCGGAAGCTCGGATTCGCGACAAAATAAGGCGTGCCCTCCCTGGCAATCATTCTGGCTGGCCTCTCACTACTCATTTGGGTTTATCTCACCTTTTTTCGCGGGGCGTTCTGGCAAGTAAGCGCGTTTGACGACGATCCCGCGCGGCACGAACCTCCCCAGAACTGGCCGCGAATCGTGGCGATTGTGCCGGCCCGCGACGAAGCGGAAACCATTACCCGCGCCGTGGAATCCCTGGTTGCCCAGGATTATGCGGGCGAATTTCACATATTCATCGTGGACGATAACAGTGAAGACGCTACGGGCACGCTTGCCCAACGCGCGGCGCAAGCCCGCGGCACTGCTGACCGGGTGACCATTCTACAGGCTGCGCCGTTGCCGCCGGGCTGGACGGGGAAGCTCTGGGCCTTGGAGCAAGGAGTCGGCAAGACGGCGTCTTTTTCACCGGACTATTTTTGGTTCACGGACGCGGACATCGTGCACGCGCCGGACACGGCGCGGAGGCTGGTTGCACGGGCCGCGAGCCAGCAGCTCGATCTTGCTTCATTGATGGTGCTCTTGCAGGCGAAAACATTTCCCGAGCGGCTGCTCATTCCTCCGTTCCTATATTTTTTCCTGATGCTGTACCCTCCTAAACGGATTGCGCGCACAAAATCGCGCACGGCAGGTGCGGCCGGCGGATGCATCCTATTACGAAAAGGTGCCCTGGAGCGCATCGGGGGAATTTCCGCAATTCGAGGAGAGGTGATCGACGACTGCGCGTTGGCCCGCGCAGTGAAACGCAGCGGCGGGAGAATCTGGATGGGGCTGACCCGGAAGAGCGTCAGTCTGCGTGTGTATAGCAGCTTCGCGGAGATACGCGACTTGATCGCACGAACCGCGTTCACCCAGTTGGAATACTCAGCGACGCTCCTGATCGGCACGATCGCGGGCATGATGCTGACTTATCTGGTGCCGGTGGCGCTGGCGTTCCACACGCAGCCTCTCGGCTGGCGATTAAGCCTTGCGGCGTGGGCGCTGATGACGATCACCTATCTGCCGACGGTGCGGTTCTATGGACTTTCGCCGCTGTGGGCACCGCTTTTGCCTGCGGTGGCCGTGTTTTATTCCTACGCGACTTGCCTCTCTGCGGTGCGCTATTGGCTGGGGCACGGCGGCCAATGGAAGGGCCGAGCGCAAGCGCCAGCAAAACCATGAAGGATCGGCCGGGTGTGCGCCAAAAAGCGTGGCCCAGAGAACATGCTCATTAAACATCACAACTATTGGTGACCTGCATCACTTTTTGGTATAGTGGGCTTGTCTGGAAGAGGGCTGTATCCCGGAGTTAGGGAACGGCACCGGAGGCCGACATGAGTATCCTGCCGAATCAGGGCAACGGAAAGATCACCGTGCCCGACTTGGTGCAGCGGAAGACTTTAGCTGCTGCCAATTCTCCCAACAAGAAAATCACCTGTCTGACGGCATACGACTATCCGACCGCGCGTCTGCTGGATGAAGCGGGCGTGGACGTGGTGCTGGTGGGCGATTCCATGGCCATGGTGGCGCTGGGATATGAAAGCACGCTGCCGCTCACGCTCGAGGAGTCTATCCATCACACGAAGGCGGTGCGGCGCGGCGTGCAGCGGGCGCTCGTGGTGGCGGATATGCCCTACGGTTCTTACCACGGGGAGATCAGCGAGGCAGTACACAACGCCATGCGCTTTGTGAAGGAGGCGGGCGCGGAGGCCGTGAAAGTGGAAGGCGGCGAACGGCGATTGGAGTTGATTGCGAAATTGACGGAAGCGGAAATTCCCGTGATGGGGCACGTGGGACTGACGCCGCAATCGGTCAACGCGTTGGGCGGCTACCGCGTGCAGGGCAAAACGGCGGCGACCGCCGAGCAAGTCCTGCGCGATGCGCGGTCGGTGGAAGCAGCGGGAGCGTTTTCAATCGTCCTGGAAGCCATGCCGCGGGAACTGGCCGCGGAAATCACGCGCACCGTGCGCATCCCGACCATTGGAATCGGCGCGGGCCCGGACTGCGATGGTCAGGTCCTGGTGCTGCACGACATGCTGGGCTTGACGTTTCAGGAGCCGCCGAAATTCGCGCGGCGTTATGCGAATGTCGGCGCGGCGATTTCACAGGCCGTGCGAGAATATTGCGCGGACGTGCAGAGCGGCAGTTTCCCTTCCGACGCGGAGTCTTATCACTCGCCCGCCGGCTTGAAAGGACGCAAAACCATTCCGATTGCACAATGAGCGAGTGGAAATGAGGAGAGAGTGCATACAGGGGCGCCTTGAGCAGACCGGGGCGCCCCTGCAATTTTGTAGGAGAGGCGAACACAATGAAACCGACTGAGATGGTGACCTTATACGAATACAATGCCTGGGCGGATCGGCGCGCATTGGAAGCGGCAAGCGCGCTCACAAAGGAGCAATTCACAAAGCAGTTAGGATCGAGCTTTTCCTCCGTGCGAGACACGCTGTCGCATATTTACGGCGCTGAATGGATATGGCTGGAGCGCTTCCAGGGGCGTTCGCCTTTGGCCTTTCCGGACGATTCGGGGTTTACGGACATCGCAAAGCTTAAGGCAAGCTGGGATGCGTTCGAGCTGACGCTGCTGACGTTCGTGCGCGGGTTAACGCAGGAAGACCTGGATCGCGAGATGGAATACAAGACCATGAAGTTTGGCATGTATCGCAATCCGCTGTGGCAATCGATGCAGCATGTCGTGAACCACGGGACGTATCATCGTGGACAGGTCACGACCATGCTGCGGCAGCTCGGGGCGCAACCGATTTTGACGGATTTGATGCACTTCTATCGTGAGCAAGCGTTGGGTGCGGAGGCCTGAACGCGGAATGGAGACAATTCGCACGATTGCATGGATGAAGGAAAAGGCTCGGGAGGCGCGGCTGGAACACCGCGTGATTGGCCTGGTGCCGACAATGGGCGCGCTCCATGCCGGACATCTGGCGCTGGTGGAACGAGCGAGGAAAGAGTGTTCGCCGGTATACGCTTCGATTTTTCTGAATCCCGCGCAGTTTGGACCGAACGAGGATTTGTCCAAGTATCCGCGGCCGCTGGAGGCGGACCTGGAGAAGCTGACGGGCGCGAGTGTGGACGGATTGTTCCTGCCCGATGCCGCGGAGATATATCCTCGCGGCTTCTCGACATATGTTCACGTGGAAGGGTTGAGTGAGCGGCTGGAAGGAAAATCGCGTCCGGGGCATTTTCGCGGCGTGGCGACGGTGGTGCTGAAGCTACTGGAGATTGTGCAGCCACAGTATGCGTATTTCGGACGGAAAGATGCACAGCAGGTGCGCATCATCCGGCAGATGGCGAGGGACTTGAATCTGGATGTGGAGATTGTGGTTTGTCCTACTGTGCGGGAGGCGGACGGCCTGGCGATGAGTTCGCGGAATGCCTACCTGGGAGCGGAGGAACGCAAGGCCGCGACGGCGTTGTACCATGCATTGCGGGCCGCGAAGGCGGAAGTAGCCGCGGGCGTGCGAGACGCATTGGATTTGCAGCGGACGATGCACAAAACGTTAAAGGGCGAGCCGCGCGCGCGTGTGGATTATGCAGAGATTGTAGATGCGGAAACGTTTGAGCCAGTGGCGCGGCTAGGGCGAGCTTGCTATGTGCTGCTGGCGGTGCATATCGGTAATACGCGCCTGATCGACAATATGCGGATTCAGCCGGCCGGCGACGAATTCGCCGTCGAGCTCTGAGCGCTCCGGACTTTCAGGCCATTAGCCTCGAAAGCACTTCAGCGGCGTGGCCCTTGGCTTTGACTTCTTCCCAGACTTCCTCGATTTTACCCGCGGGATCGATGAGAACGCTGCTGCGCGCAATCCCCTTGTACGTCCGGCCCATGAATTTCTTGGTGCGCCAGGCGCCATAAGAGTCGATCATCCTGTGCGTGGGATCGCTGAGCAACAGAAAATTCAATTTCTGCTTGGTTCTGAAACTCTGCAGCAGTTTCACCGGGTCCGCGCTGGCGCCGATGATCACCACGCCCTGCTTGTCAAATTTCGCTTTTGCGTCACGAAACTCGGACGCTTCGATCGCTCAACCCGACGTGTTCGCTTTGGGAAAGAAGAAAATCAGGACGCGCTTCCCAGCAAAGTCGTTCAAGGAGACTTCCTTGCTATCGTCGGATTTCAGGGTGAAGTTAGGCGCTTTGCCGCCGATCTTGAGCATGGTGTCCTCGTCCGAATCAGGATAAGAGCCTGCGAAGCGTATCGTTAATTACCTGTGGATTGGCCTGGCCCTTGGTGGCTTTCATTACCTGGCCCACGAAAAATTTGAACACGCCTTCGTTGCCGGACTTGAATTTTGCCACATTGTCCGGATTTTTTGCGATGACATCGCGCGCCGCTTGCTCGATGGCCGCGTCCGTTACCTGGGCGCCAAGTCCTTCGGCAGAAACGATGTCCGCGGCGGAGCGGCCGGTCTCAAACATGGCGGCGAAAACCTTTTTTCCAACTGCGCCGGTGATCTTGCCGGATTCCAC
Organism: Candidatus Acidiferrales bacterium; assembly: GCA_963734105.1. Classification (GTDB taxonomy): domain Bacteria; phylum Acidobacteriota; class Terriglobia; order Acidiferrales; family UBA7541; genus Acidiferrum. Next base: position 43,856 of record CAVTFW010000007.1, read on the forward strand.
CAGGGAGACAAGTTCGGCGAGCGCCGCGGGCGAAACCGGGCTGGCTCCGATCTCCTTGCCGGAATCATGCAGGCGGCGGAGAAGCTCCGTCTGCAGCCAGTTGGCGGCCGCTTTGCCGGGCGCGCCGGCTTTCACAACCAATTCAAAGTAATCCGCCAGCTCCCGCGTGTCCGTCAGAACTTCCGCGTCATACGGTGTGACGCCAAAGGAGGAGACAAAACGCGCGCGCTTGGCTGCGGGCAGTTCGGGCAGAGAGGCGTGGACCTCTTCGCGCCAAGCCGTGCCCACGTGCACCGGCAGGAGGTCCGGCTCCGGGAAATAGCGGTAATCGTGGGCTTTTTCTTTGGAGCGCATCGGCTCCGTGCGGCCGGCCGGTTGATTCCAGAGCCGCGTCTCCTGCTGGATTTGCCCGCCGGATTCGATGACGCCGATGTGGCGCTCGATTTCGTATTCAAGCGCTTTGGCGAGGTAACGGAAAGAGTTGAGATTCTTGACTTCCACCTTGGTGCCGAATTCCTTAGCGCCTCGGAGACGAACGCTGACATTCGCGTCGCAGCGCAGGGATCCCTCTTCCATATTGCAGTCGCTCACGCCGGTATAGAGGAGAATCTGGCGGAGCGTGGTGAGATACGCGTACGCCTCATCGGGCGAGCGCATGTCCGGCTCGGAAACAATTTCACTGAGCGGCGTGCCGCAGCGGTTGAAGTCGACGTAGGTCTTTTCATCGGAATCGGGAAAACCGTCATGCAACGATTTTCCGGCATCTTCCTCGAGATGCAGCCGGGTGATGCCGATGCGCTTGGACTTGCCGCCCTGCTCGATTCCTATCCAGCCGCCCGTGGCCAGGGGAAGTTCGTATTGCGAAATCTGGTAGCCCTTGGGGAGGTCGGGATAGAAATAGTTTTTGCGGGCGAAGCGGGAGTGCTCATGCACGGTGCAGTTCAAGGCCAACGAGGCAAGAATGCCCATTTCCACGGCCCGTTTGTTGAGGACCGGCAATGTTCCCGGGAGTCCGAGGCAGACGGGGCAGACATTCGAGTTGGGGGCATCGCCAAAGCGCGTTGAACAGCCGCAGAAAATCTTCGTCTCGGTCAACAATTGGGCGTGGACTTCCAGCCCAATGACAGGCTCGTATTTGGCGAGGAGCTCGGGCGTCACAGCGGATTCCGTGGCGAATTTGGTCATGGCGCTAGCGCAATACTGAGAAGAAATTATAGCAGAGGCACTGCCCCGTCCGGCATTTCCCACAAACTGCGATTTATCCGTGGTTCGACCTTAACGGGCCATTGTCATCCTGAGGCCCCGCGCTTTCTGCGGGGCCGAAGGATCTCAACTTCGGAATGTCATATAGCGCGGACGTTGAGATCATTCGGAGCGCAAAAGGCGCGCTCCTCAGGATGACAGGGGATCGTTGTGTTTGAGTGATGAAAGAATTGCCTCTTGTGGGAAATCCCCAGCAGCCGGCTCAATCACCGTAACCGGGCAAAGTCGATGTCTCGCTTTGGCGCAGCGCAGGGATGAGGCGCTCGACGTACGCGAATCCTCCGAAGAGCAGAAATGCATAGCAGGCGTCGCCGGAGAGCGTATTGCCGAAGAGCGGGATTCCCGCGACGTAGCAAGTCATAAGGCCCGCAGAGGAGTGCGGATAGGTATTTTCCAGTGCCCAGACCGCGAAATTTGTAACCAGGAAAAACTGCAAGGCGCCGAGAAACGTGGCCAAGCAAAGCGGCTTCATAGATTGCCGGTTCCGAAAAGCGATTCCAATCAATACGCTCAGGAGAAGCTTAAATCGACAACGGGCATGAGCCGGTGAAATCAGACGAACAAATCACCGCAGAAAAGCGCGGCGAGCGGAAAAAGGAAAGCCTTCCAGGAGCGGCCAATTTTGCGCCGCTGAAAAGGGCCATGGCACCGATGGGCGTGAAATTCCACGGATGCGGCAGAATGCGGACAGCAGCGGCAAAAAGAAGAAAGCAGAGAATGACGACAGCGCGGAGGATCGAGAGATAGCTTACGGAATTCATTTTGCGGAACAAGACTGTTCTCCTCTCGTATCGGGCAGAAGATCGCAGAAGACGAATGAGTCGCGCTCCACGACCTCGCCTACCTGGACCGGGATCGCAAAGCGGAAAATGGGCCCGTCAAGCACGAAGGTGTGGAATTCGCCGTTCTCGCCGCAGGGATCGACGCCGGCGGGCAGGTCGCGGAAGAAGGCGGCGTCCAATTCCCGCCCGGCAAACGACTTGTCGAGTTTCCTGGGATCGACGCAAACGGTTATGGCGCGGAACCCACCTTGAGAAATCGCGCGGCTAGTTCTCGCGTGTCTATTTTCCAGAGGGGGAAAAGCGCGGTCATATCCGCCTGCAAGAGCTTCTTTTCCCGGTAAGCCCGCAAGTCCTCCAGAAAAATATCGCCGAAAGCGAAATGGTGCACTCCGCGGTCGCGAAAGCGCAAAACCGCCTCTGCCATGCGGGCTTCATAGACGGGGTTGGTGCACTGAGGCGGTATGCAACTTCTTCCACCGGCAATCCGATGGATTCCGCTTGCCGGCGAAGAAGTTCCCTGCGCACGCCATGCATGCTGATGCGGTCGTAACCTTCGGTCACGGTAGTAAGGAGTGCGACGACTTCAAACTGAGGGTCGCGGAGAAGAACGTGCAAGGCCATCGCACTGTCCTTCCCGCCGCTCCAGGAAAAAACAACGGGCGTACTCATGGCTCAGTCGCGCCCGGAGAAGTGGTAACGGAGGCCGATTTGCGCATTGCGCCCGAGAGCCGGATAGCCCAGGGCGTCCTGGTAGCTCTTGTTGAAGAGATTGGTCGCACGGGCATAGATGGAAATGCCATGAGAGAAGCTGTAGCCTCCGGAGAGATCGAATCGGACATAGCCCGGGTCGCGCGTGAGACCAAGGCCCAGGAAGTCGCTGTCCGTGCGCTGGCCGGGGGGGTAGCCCGCAAACGTGGCGTTAAACCGGCCGAAGGTGCCGATAAACGTGATGGAGCCGGAATTGGGAGGACGCCGCGCCAACCGGTTGCCGGGCACCAGCGACGGGTCGGTGGCATTCGGCGACTTAAGGATCAGGCTGTCGTCGTAAGTGTAGTTGCCGGTGATGAAAAGCCATTTTGCGGCGCGCGCCTCGGCGGAAATGTTTGTGCCGCGAGCGCGAGCCAAATCCGTGTTGAAGTAAGTTCCATAGCCAAAGGGACAGTTCGGGGGCGGGGTTCCCGGACACACCTCTCCCGGAGCGCAGAACGTGAAGCTAACGATGTCGTAGAACCGGCTGGAAAAATAGTCGGCGGAAACTTTGATGCGGTCCCCGGCAAGCTTCTGGTCGAAACCGGTGCTCCAATTCTTGCTGGATTCTGGTTTGAGGGAGAGATTGCCGGGATCGCAAGGATCGGTGCCGTAATTTTGGTCAAACCGAGGCTCTTTGATCCCTTCCCCGTAAAAAGCCCGATAGCGGGTATCGCCCCAGAAGCCTGTGCCATACCGAAGAGCGAGAGAACCGCCCACGCGGGGCACGACGCGGGTGCCGAAGTAATTGTTGTCTTCGGCCCGCGCGGCAACATCAAGAGAAAGACGCGAAACCGGCGAATAGCGGATGTCGAGGTAGCCGCCCTGATTGTTTCGGCGGACGTGGCCCTGGTCGAGAAAATAGATGTAGGCATTTTCGACTTCATACTGATAGCCCGCCGTGACGGCTAAGTTTCGAAGCACGTAGCTTGTTTGAGCGGTGAAGCCCGCGCGATTGTAGTTGTAGAGGGAATCGTATGTGAAGTCGCAAAACTCCGGCGTGGCCACGGCGCCGGGCTCGTTTGGGGGCAGAAGGCGTTGGGATCGGTGGCGTAGAAACTCTGTTGAGGATTAAAACTGTGCTCGCGCGTGTAGGCCTCCGTACCGGAGATTTGATAGTGCCAATGAGCGCCCGAGGCGAACTCCCATCGGGCATTGGCGCTGAAGAGATGTTGGTTGTAGCGCTGATAGAGGCTGGGTGGAGTAAATACGGTCTGGCCCGGGATGCCCGCGTCACTGGTGTTGTTACGAAGCGTGAAATGAATCTGGTTGTTG
>CAVTFW010000008.1:0-78442 GCA_963734105.1 Candidatus Acidiferrales bacterium
TGGGAGGCTCGGAAGCCGACGTTGCCCAGAGCATCCAGGTGGATAGCTCCGGAAATGCCTATGTCGCGGGTTACACCTTCTCCCCTGACTTTCCTATAGTCGGCGGCGTCCAAGACAGTATCGGGGGCGGAGCGGATGCTTTTGTTGCCAAGCTCAACGCTACGGGCGCAGCACTGACTTTCTCGACCTTCCTGGGCGGTTCGGGGGATGATCGCGCCTATGGACTCGCCTTGGACGCCTCCCAGAACGTCTACGTCACGGGCTCGACGGTTTCGACGAATTTCCCTATTACCAGCGGCGCATTCCAGACCTCCCTAGGAGGCTCTTCCGACGCCTTCGTTTGCAAACTAAACTCCGCGGGCTCCTCCCTGGTCTACTCGACTTTATCTCGGCAGCGGAATCGACCAAGGAACCGCCATCGCCGTGATTCAGAGCGGGACCTCTGCCGGAAATGCCTTCGTTACGGGCTACACGCAATCCAGTAACTTCCCCACGCACCTTCCGATTCAGGCCATCCTGGGACTCAGCAGTAACAACTCCTTGTGCGGATCTTCTCCCTGCGCCGACGCTTTCATCACGCAGCTTAATGCCGCCGGAAACGCCCTGGTCTACTCTACTTATCTAGGTGGTAATGGCCCCGACTTCGGCCAAGGCATCGCGCTGGATAGCACGGGCGATCCCTACATCACCGGCAGCACCTCATCCACAAACTTCCCGGCCCGTGGCCACGGCCAATTCAGTCTCGTATACGCCCCCCTATAAGTCCACCTTGACCGGAACGGCCGGCAACGCGTTTATTGCCAAAATCGATTCCGCCAATGTCCCCAATATCTCCATCGTGCCGAACACCTTGAACTTCGGCAACGAAACGATAAGCGTTACCACCGCCTTGCAGCAGATTAACATCGTCAACCCCGGTACGGAGCCCCTGACGATTACCGGGATTCTAGTTGGACAGGTAGGCTTGTCCACCACCGTATTTACAGAAACGGACAATTGTCTAAGCACCACCCCCGGCGTGGGCTCCATCCCCGGAGGCGGCGGCTTTTGCACGATGTACGTGGCCTTTACCCCCAACAGTACCACCAGCGTGACCGATCAAATCACCCTTACCGACAATGCCGGAGGAGTGGCGGGGACCGAACAAACCATTACCTTGACCGGAGCCGGGGTGACAGCAGCGACACAGGTTACGATTCAACCCACCAGCCTTTCCTTCTCCAGTCAGAATGTGGGAACCGTAAGCGCGCCCCAAACCGTCAGAATTACCAACACCGGCACAGAAATATTGAATATTACGAAGATCGCGACGAGCACGACGGGCACGACCAGCGACTTCTCTGAGACCGATAATTGCGGCCTCACACCCTATTTTGACGCCCTCCAACCAAATCAGAGCTGCACCGTGAGCGTGACGTTTTCCCCCACTGCCAGCGGTACCCGGTCGGCCTCGCTGAGCATCAGTGACACCGCCACAGGCAGCCCACAGGCCGTGGCGCTTACGGGAATGTGACCGCCACCTTCACCCTCACCGCACCCTCCACGGGCAACGTTAACCCCGTGATCATTGGCTCCACCCAGACAACCTTCACCATTGTCGCCAATGGGCCCACCGGTGCCAACGCTTTTACGGGCACCATTGGCCTAGCCTGCTCCACGGGCACCACCTGCACGTTCACCCCCAACATCATTACGGCCAACGGGCGCCGGCAGCACCAGCACGCTGGTCGTAAGCAACCTCAACCCCAACCCCACCTCCAACCCTTATGCCTTCACGGTGACGGGGACCAGCGGTTCGCAGACCTTCTCGTTGCCGCTTAATCTCGAGTTCGAGGACTTTACCCTGACGGCTTCCCCGTCGGCCAACACGGTTCAGGCAGGCGGCACTGCAGGCTACTATATCTTCGTCAATCCCCTGTTCGGCTTTAACCAGCAAGTCCAACTGGGAATCTACTCGACGTCGCCGGTACTGCCCAATCCGACCTATAGCTGGACCCCCACTTCCCAGCCAACTCCCAATGGCACCAGCCCCAGCCAGACCACCCTGTCAATCGGCACGGTGCTGTATGTTCCGATTACCACGCATGCTCCGCCTCGCTTCCCCAACGGCAAGCTTCCGCCCTTAATTTTCGGGCTCCTCTGCCTTGCCGGGCTGTTACGGGCCACTCGCCGGTAAGTCCAATTATTCCCGCACTTAGCAAAAAAAGGGGGGTGCGCCCATGCCGATACCTTCAAGTAATACTTTAGACTTATCTACCTACTCAGTAAATGTCGGCGCGCCGACATTTTTGGAGAGCGGCGAGTCATCGCCGCTTTTACGGTTGCAACGGTGCCGCTACATGGGTCATTGGGGAGAGACGACGTACATCGCAAAAGCGGGGGCAAGCTGCCGCACTCCAAAGCTTGCTCTTGCCGACAAAGGGCGACGCCGACAACGCAAATGATTACTTTTGATGTACTTACTCAAAGAATGTCGGCGCGCCGACATTTTGCAGGCGGTTCTGGGGCACGATGTATCGTGCCCCTACGGGGGCGGAGATTGGCGGACTCACACGCTGCGAAAGGTTAGAGGGTGCGAAACCCTGGGTCTAGAACAGGTTCCAGAGGAACTGGTTGTAGACCTCGTGGTGATACTGGACCTCAGGGGCCTTGACGAAGGTGCCCAGGGAGCGCGCGCAGCGATCCGCTGAGGCCCTCTTCAAGTCGGCATAGCGAGCCTTGACGTCGCCGCCGAGCAGCTTGGTGGTCCACTCCGCCTTCTCGAAGTTTTCGATGGCCGTGTAGATGTTATCCGGCAGGTAGCGCTCCGCTTGGCGAAGGTTTTTGATTTTGGCGGTGTCGCCTTCGAGGCCGGTGCGAAAGATGGAGTGCATCACCAGATAGGGATTGGCGTCCGGCGCAACGGAGCGGAATTCCACGCGCATGCTGCGTTCGTTCCCGATGGGGATGCGGATCATGGCGCCGCGGTCCACGGGCGAAGCTTTGAGCTGATTGGGCGCCTCAAAGTGCGGGTCCAGACGGCGGTAGGCGTTGACACTGGAATTCATGAGCAGGCAGAGATCGTTGCCGTGGGTGAGGACGCGGTCCACGAAGGACCAACCGAACTTGCTGAGCTTTTCTTCGCCCTTGGGATCCCAGAAGAGATTTTTGCCGTCCTTGGAAATGGAAACATTGGTGTGCATGCCGCTGCCGTTGACGCCGACAACCGGCTTGGGGAGAAAGCTGGCGGTCAGACCCATGATGTTGGCCACCTGGCGGCAGACCAATTTATAGAGTTGGATCTGGTCGGCAGCCCCAACCACGTCCGTGTAGCTGTAGTTGATCTCGAACTGGGAGGGAGCAACCTCGGGGTGGTCCTTTTCGTTCTGGAAGCCCATGGCGCGCTGCACTTCGGCGGTCGTATCAATGAAGGTGCGGAGGGGATCGCCGGGGAGCGAGTGGTAGTAACCGCCGGTGTTGACGTACTCGAATTTCTGGGTTTCGTAGTAGTGGCGCTCGGCTTCGGAACTCTTAAAGAGGAAGCCTTCGATTTCGTTGGCGGCGTTGAGAGTGTAGCCCTCTTTTTTGTGCAGGCTATCGGCATAGCCTTTGAGGACGCCCCGGATATCGGCGGCGTAGGGAGAGCCGTCCTTGTCGATGACGTCGCCAAAGACCAGCACTTTGCCGTTGCCAAAGATGTCCGCGGGCGCCCAATAAAAGGAGGCCCAATCCATGCCGAGGCGGAGGTCGCTCTCGCGTTGCGCGGTGAAGCCGCGAATGGAAGAGCCGTCAAAGGTGAGGTTATCGTAGCTCTTGAGGAGGAATTTCTTGTCGTAGTCGAGCATGTGCAGGCGGCCCTCAAGATCGGTGAAGAGGACCGTGACCGCTTTAATGCGCTTTTCGTCGGTGAGGTACTTGAGGCGTTCTTCCTGGATTTTTTGGAAAGGGGTTCGTTTCTTGCGTTGCTCTTTCGCTTTCAGGTTCAGTTCTTCGAGTTCCTCGTAACTGAGCGCTAGAAAATTACGCAATTCGTTCGACATGAATCTCCTCTAAGAAGTTGAGTGGAAGCTTGCGGCAAGTTCGGATTCGGCATGCACGGCCTTTCGCTTGTTAAGGTATCGCGGCGGTCCGGGAAGGGTCAAATGGAAAACGGTGGAAAAGGGAGACGAAAAATGAATTTAATGAATGAAAAAAGCAAATAGAGACAGGTGCGATAGGGGAGGCACAAAGGATTTGCTGAGGCGGTGTGCCGATCTGGGCCGGATTGTCGGCGTGATGCAGAAATGGATATATCGGCGGCACGGTAAGGCATGCGTTTGCAGCAAATTCGCGGCGGCGAGGTTGGCATGCGGACTGCAATGAATTGAGGCAGACGGTAGAACGAAGCTCGAATTCCAGGCGTACCGATCTCAGGAAGTAACGCTCTGGAATCCGAGTGGAAACTAAACCCCAAGGACCCCGCTCGCTATAACCTGCCAGAACCTCCTACGGGCGCCGAAGGTCAACCCTGATGGACAGTCGGCGCCCGCACCTCCCCGTTGAAGGCAGTACCCCGGACAGTCAGAAATCGCCGAACAGGCAACAAAGCCAATCGAAGTCCGCCCGGACTTCACTCAGGCGCGGGCGGCGGATGGGAACGACGATTTGCCCGTTCATCGGCTACTGCGAAGCGCTGGTAGCCGTAGAGTCGCTTGGCGCATTGCTGGCCGCGATCACCGGAACATTGATGGTGTTGTCCAGGCGCGCCAGCACGCCGCTGTTCGCGGGCAAGTCGATCTCCTTACCCCTGCGCGCAACCACGTACACCGCGCCGGCCGCGAAACCGATGCCGAAGCCGCGCGTGACGTTGCTGAAAATCAGTCCTGCCAACGAACCCGAGCCGCTACCAATGGCTACTCCAAGTACGTCGCCTTTGTAGTCGTGCTTTGCCGCTAGGACTTCGCCTTCGGTAATTTTCATGTCCTTGCGAGGTTTGCTGTAATTGTCAATGCGCGGCTGGCCGATGGCCAGGATGCTCATCTGGACGGAAATGAGGCGGCTGTCGACCTCAATGGTTCTGAAAGAGAGGGTCATATATGCCTGGCCGCGGAAAACCGAAAAGGCCTGGGGTTTCTGGATGGTGCCGATGACGCCGTTCACCCGCGTGCCGGCGGGAAGAATGATGCGACTGTCGATAGCGACCGGCTGTGCGAGGACAGCAACGAAGTGATCGCCTTCGTGGGAGTAAGAAGAATTGATGGGAGTGAGAAGCGTGAGATGAACCTCCGTACCCTGAATGACCTGACGCGGTTCGGCGAAGGTGGGCAGCGCGGCCGAGCACACCAGGGCCAGCGTCAGAACGAACGAAACAACTGCTTTCATGAATTTCCTCCTGCCTGCACACGGGTGCAGCGAATCCCCGTGACGTGGGGTGATGGTCCCGGCTGGCGGGACGCGGCGCTGGCGCGCGGACCTTGCGGCCCCGATGCGGTCAGAGAGCAAGGCGGTTGGGGAGGAACTCCAACCGATGGAAGTTTAATTCACGCGACGGAGCGCGCGGCAAAATGTTTTGGGGATGTGTTGAGTTTGGCAAGGCGAGAGGCAGGCGCCGGGCAGATTTGGGGATGGGTGGAGAGGGTGTCGGCTGTGAAAGCGCCGGGGACGGTAGATTTTGAAAAGTCCTAGCCGTTTCCGGCATCGAGAATTCCGGCTCGCAATGCGTCAGATTCGCGCGCTTGAACGAGCGCTACTCCAGCGTGAAGGCGATGTACATCAGTTTTTGGTCTCTCTGGATTTGCAATGCCACCGCAGCACCCGGCGAAAGCGCCTTTAGAGCATTCCGCAAGCGCTCCAGCGTCGTCATGGGCTCACCATTCAGCGTGCGAATGACGTCCCCCGTTTTAAGCGGCACCTCGGCGCCGCCCCCTGCCGCGCGCGCCGCAACGATGATCCCAAAGGGATCGCGCAGATCCGGCGCCATCGCCGCAACTTTTTTATCGATTTCCACGCCCAGGATCCCCAGCACAGGCACGATGTTTTTTTCTGCGTCAGCCAGCGCCGTGACTTGGTCCATATCGTGGGGCGGTTCCATCACCGGCACATCGAACGCCAGCCGAAGATTTCCCCGCATCAGATCGACGTGCACCTTTTCGCCATACTCGCGGAACATCAAGTGAAAGGCGACATACGGCAGATTGCTCGCCTCTTTTCCATCGATGGCCAGTAACACATCTCCAATGCGTATCCCCGCGGCCTCTGCTGGCCCGTCCGGCAGCACATCGGAAACGATTACTCCGTACGTTCGCGTAAGCTTCAGCGCGTCTGCCAGCGTGGGCGTGATGGTTTGCACTCCGATCCCAATTTCCGTGCGGTGCAGGTGGCCGAACTTGCGCAACTGATTGTAAACAACACTGACGATTCCCGAAGGAATCGCGAAGCCTAATCCCTCATTTCCGCCGGATTGCGACAGAATGAACGTGTTCACGCCCACCACTTCGCCATTTACATTTACCAATGGCCCGCCCGAGTTGCCCGGATTTATCGCCGCGTCCGTCTGGACGTACACCAGCGGCGAGTCAGGGTCCGTTTGTTGGGCTACAGCGGAGATTACCCCTCGGGTCACAGTATTTCGCAACCCTTCCGGGCTGCCGAATGCAAAAACGCTCTCACCCTGCCGCAAGTTGCGGTAGTTGGCGAGAGACAGCGTGGGCAGATTCTTCGCTTCCACCTTGAGAAGCGCCAGGTCAATCTCCCTCGTTACCCCGATGATTCGTGCGGGAACAATGTTGACGCGTGAAGACAGCGCCCCATTCGCCTCAACTTCCAAATTGCCGGAGGGCAAAACCACCTGCACGCGTTGTGCGCCATTCACCACATGCGCGTTCGTAATGATGTATCCCTCCGGATCAATGATGAATCCCGAGCCGATGGCGCGCTGCCGCCCGATGACCACTCCGGTGTTCCCGCTGCCCGACTCTTCGAGTGCGCCATATCCCGTCACGAGAATTTGCACCACGCTCGGCGATACCCGCTTGATCAAGGCATCGACCCCTTCATCGATGCGGCGCAGTTCGTCCAGCGGTGGCTCCTGCGCAAAGGTCCTCGTGCCAGAGAGAATGGGCAAAAGAAGAGAGAGGCACACAAATAGGACCCTTAATCCCTGTCGTCCAGAAGCTCGGTGATGTTTCGATCGAAGACCAAACATGGAGAGAATCTCCTCGAAATGCCACTCAACTAGTGGATGCTTATCGCGGACCTAAGAGTACAACGGATACAGCGATCCCTGCGTTTCGCGAGTGCATCGGAGGAGAGGAGTATCGCACGACGACTTATTCGCCACTGACCGTGAATCAGAGCGGGGGTTGGAAGTGGGATTTGAAGCAGTTGACGAATGGAGCTTTCGGAGGATTGTCACTATTCGAAAAACGGATGCAGCCGCGCGCCGGGGGGAAATTAGAAGAGGTGTGAGGGGTGTGTTAAGCTTTGATTTGCAGACACGGAGAGCGTGACTGCCGAGACGTGGAACTTCGGGCTCCGTGCAACGAGGTCCCGCGAACCCCGCCAGGCCCGGAAGGGAGCAACGGTACCGGGAAAGCCGAGTGTGCCGCGGAGACTCCGAAGTTCCTCGAGTTGAAGAGGGATATCAGATATCAGTGATCAGATATGAGGATGCAGTTGGTTGCCTACCTCAGGTTCTCGGTTTTCTCTCGAGTTGAAGAGGGATATCAGATAGCGGATATCAGATATCAGGATGCGGTTGATTCGATTCCACAAGGTTGTTGCCATCCCAGACCTAAATCTTAGAACGCGCGATTCGGTTTGCAGCAAAGCACTGCGCTTGTGCGCTCTGATCGTTTTCGTTGGTTTTATCTACGGAATCCCTGCTCTGGCGCAGGAGCAGGACAAACCTGTGTTTCATGTGGACGTGAACCTTGTGTTGGTTGACGCTACCGTGAAGACCAAGGGCGGCCAAATCATGGCCGACCTGAAGAAAGACGACTTTGAAGTTCGCGAAGATGGCGTCGCACAAAAATTGGGGATCTTTAGCCGTGACGAACTGCCCCTCAATGTCGCGCTCGTCTTGGATTTGAGCGATTCGATTGGTCCATTCCTGGGGCCGTTGCGGGACGCCGCCACCACCGCTCTTGCGGCGCTGAAGCCCGAAGATGAGGTGGCGCTGTTTACCTTTTCCACCGAGGCCGAATTGCGCGTGCCGTTCACAAACGACAAGAGCAAGATCGCCGAGCAGTTCAATACATTTCAGGCGCGCGGCGCCACGAATATTAATGACGGCATCTTTCTCGCCGCCAAGTATCTCCTGACCTTGCCCCCGAAGGGGCGCCGGGTGATCATTCTCATCAGCGATGACGTTGGCACGAGCGCAGGCGGACAGGGAACGCCCGACATCGTCACGGAAACAATCGCGGCGGATGCGGTCTTATACAATCTGAAAATACCGGGATACAACCCGCCTGGAACGCTCTTCTACGCGAGCATGGTTCCCGGGTTGGTGAACATTCGCAAAGTTATGGACCAGACGGGAGGGGAAATCTTCGACGTTCAAGATGTGGCCCATCTGGACCCCGTATTTCGCGCCTTAATTGGGCGGATCAAGACGCGCTACACGCTGGGATATTACACGCAGGCCAACGGAGCCGAGGGTAAACCACACAAACTGGATGTTCGTCTGGCGTCCTCGTTCGGAAAAAAGGGGCACGATTACGTCATCCTGGCCAAAAGCGGCTATTACGTGCATTGAAGAAGGCGCAGCAAGACTCGCAGCAGGGCACGAGTGTCGTCCCCGGGCCTCGAAGCATCCAAAGGTGTGTCCGCAAGATTTGGGGCGCGCGCCGAACGGCCCGGGCAGTTTCTGAATTACACGCAGCAACGATTTCACAAAGAGGAGTCACCTTGATCCGTACGCTTAGCATTTGCGCAGTTCTATTGGTTGCCGCGTCCTCACTTTTTGCACATCAGAAACCCGCTGGAGATTCCGACGTCACGAGAGCCACCTTGGACAACGGACTGAGAGTCGTGATTATTCGCGACCCGCTGGCCCCAGTGGTTACCGTTGAGGAGAACTTTCTGGTGGGCGGCAACGAAACGCCTGCGGGTTTTCCCGGGATGGCGCATGCCCAAGAGCACATGGCCTTCCGGGGATGTTCCGGGGTCACTGCCGACCAAATTGCCGCGGTCTACGCCCAACTCGGTGGGGCCGGCAATGCCGATACGCAGCAGAACATCACGCAGTATTTCACCACCGTCCCCGCCGCCGATCTGGACATTGCGCTCCGCCTCGACGCAGCTTGCATGCAGGACATCGAAGACTCACAGGCGGAATGGGCCAAGGAAAAAGGAGCGATCGAGCAGGAGGTGGCCCGCGACCTTTCGAATCCTACGTACAAGTTCATAACGCGCTTGAATGAGGACATGTTCTCCGGGACCGTCTACAGCCATGACGCTCTGGGGACTCAGGAGTCTTTTGAGGCAACCACCGGCGAGATGCTCAAGGAGTTTCACCAGCGCTGGTATGCGCCGAACAACGCAATTTTGGTGATAGCGGGGGACGTCGAGCCGGCCGCCGTACTCGCGAAGGTCAAGGAATACTACGGAACCATCGCGAAAAAATCGTTGCCGGCACGAGCGGAGATCACGCTGCCGCCGGTAAAGACGGAATCCTTCACACTCGATAGCAACCTTCCCTACCTTTTGGCGTTTGTTTCTTATCGCGTTGCGGGAACCGACAGTTCCGATTTCGCGGCCGTCCAAATTCTGAGTGACGTTCTAGGAAGCCAGCGCGGAAATTTGTATGCTCTCGTTCCGCAAGGGAAAGCGCTCGAAACGGAGTTCGGTCTTGCGGAGACGTATGCGAAGGCAAGCGTGGCTTATAGCGCAGCTGCTTTGCCCGCCGATGGAGATGCGAAACCGATCATCGCGGAGATGCGCAAGATCATGTCCGATTACGCGGCAAACGGCGTGCCGGCCGAACTCGTGGAAGCAGCCAAGCGCAAAGAAATCGCCGGGGCGGAGTTCCGACGCAACTCAATTCCAGGCCTCGCGGAAGCGTGGTCGGACGCGCTGGCGGCAGAGGGGCGAAATTCGCCGGATGATGACGTCGAAGCTATGAAGCGGGTGACGCCCGAAGATGTAAATCGAGTTGCGAAGAAATATCTGGTTGATCAGGAGTCGATCGCGGCGGAACTAAAGCCGCAGCCCACCGGCGGGCCGGTGTCCGCGCAGGGCTTCGGAGGAGGCGAGCAGTTGACCGCCGCGCCCACAAAGCCGGTTGATCTGCCTTCGTGGGCCGCGTCGAGGCTTCTATCGCTCGAGAAGCCACGCCCCGAGCCACCCTCCTTCGGACGTGACCTTGCCCAATGGACTGCGGCTGATCGTCCGAACGGAGAATATAACGCCAACGATAACGGTTCACGGCAACGTCCGGAACGATCCCCAGATGGAAACGGCGCCCGGAAAGGACGGCGTCAGCGACGTGCTCGATGAGCTGTTTTCGTACGGCACAAAGAGTTTGGACCGGCTGGCGTTTCAAAAAGCGCTTGATGACATAGCGGCCGAAGAATCAGCCGGCTTCGAGCTTCTCCCTGGAAGTTTTGAAGCCGGACTTTTCGCGCGGAGTGCAATTGCTGGCCGACAATGAACTAAACCCCGCACTTCCGGACGAGGCATTCAAGGTCATCAAGCCGCAGACAGCGCAATATTTGGCCGGCAGGATGAAGAGCCCTGGTTTTCAGACCGAACGAGCTTTGCAACGGCGTTGTATCCGGCGAATGACCCGGCGCTCCGAGAAGCCACGCCGCAGACGGTGTCGTCACTCACTCTCGACGACGTAAAACAATATTATGCGCAAGACGTTTCGTCCCGATCTCACGACGATCGTGGTCATCGGCGACATTACACCAGCGGAAGCCAGGAGCGCGAGTCGAGAAATGGTTCGGAGGATGGAAGGCTTCCGGAACCAAGCCGGATGTCGACCTGCCGCGCGTTCCCGCCAACAAGGCCTCCGCATCGAACATTCCCGATCCAAGCCAGCTGCAGGATTCCGTTGATCTTTCCGAAACGGTGGGGATCACGCGATTTGATCCTGACTACTATCCGCTGCAGTTGGGAAACCACGTGCTCGGCGGCGGATTCTACGCGACGCGTCTGTATCACGATCTGCGACAAGTGAACGGGTACGTTTACACCGTCGACGTTCGCATGAGCGCCGGTAAGACAAGAACGGTGTACACCGTCACGTATGCCTGTGACCCGAAAAATGTTTCGAAAGCAAGAGACCTGATCCGACGGGATCTGATTGCGATGCAGCAGGAAAATGTAACGGATGCAGAACTCCAGCAAGCTAAGGCGCTGTTGTTGCGGCAAATCCCGCTTGCCGAATCGAGTGAAAGCGGAGTAGCCAGGGGTCTGCTTGGGCGGGCCCAAATCGGCCTGCCGCTTGACGAACCCGTGAGGGGAGCACAGATTTATTTTTCGATGACCGCCGACCAAGTGAAGGCAGCTTTCGCAAAGTGGATTCGTCCCGATGAATTCGTCCAGATTATCCGAGGGCCGGCGCCGCAATAGGCAAACGCTTTTCAAATTGGCGCCAACTTGCCGGGCAACGATGTGACATGGGCGCGGCACCGATGGACTGGAACATTGCGACGCTCGTCCGACACACTCAAAAGCCATTGCAAAGCAGAGTTGATTTCACCTCGGCAATTGACGTTGGATGTCAAACTAATCGGAAACTGCAGCCGCTGGCGCGTGAACTGAGGTTTTGACTTTTTCGGGGCGGACGCCGAAAATGCAAGAGGCCTATGACCTACCAAGTGATCGCGCGGAAGTGGCGGCCGCAGACGTTTGCGGACCTTGTTGGACAAGCACACGTAACGGAAACGTTGCAGAACGCGATTAAGAACGATCGCGTGGCGCACGCGTACATCTTTTCCGGAGCGCGCGGCGTGGGAAAAACCACCGCGGCGCGCATCCTGGCAAAGGCGCTGAACTGCGTGAGCGGGCCGACGCCGGAGCCCTGCGGGGAATGCGACTCGTGCAAGGAGATCGCGGCGGGAACTTCGCTGGACGTGATCGAGATCGACGCTGCATCGAATCGCGGCATCGACCAGATTCGCGAACTGCGCGAGATGGTGCGCTACGCACCGGCGGCGGCGCGCCACAAAGTAGTGATCCTGGACGAAGCGCACATGCTGACCGGCGAGGCTTCGAACGCGCTGCTGAAGACGCTGGAAGAACCGCCGGATCGCGTGATCTTCGTCCTGGCAACGACGCAGCCGGAGGATTTGGAAGATACCATCCGGTCCCGGTCGCAGCATTTTCATTTTCGCGCGCTGACGTTCGTGGAAATCACCGACCGGCTGAAATACATCGCGGGGAAAGAAAGCTTGAAGATCGACGATGGCGCGCTCAGCGTCATTGCGCGGATGGCGGAAGGGAGCATGCGCGACGCGCTTTCCCTTCTGGAACAGGCGCGGGCGTATTGCGGCGACGACATTCACGACCAGGAAGTGCGCGAGTTGCTGGGCGTGGTTCCCGAAGACGCCTTGCAGGAACTGGTGGAGGCGATCGGCGGCGGCTCGGCGGAGCGCGCGCTTGGACTGGTGCATCGCTTCCAGAGAGAAGGGCGAAACCTGCAGCACTTCTGCCGCGAGGCAATCCGGCACATGAGGAACCTGCTCATTGCGCGCGTTTGCGGCGCGGATTCGGATTTGATTGCCGCGACAGCGGATCAGCGGCCGGGACTCGCGAAGGCCGCGGCGCTGTTCACCGAAGAGGACTTGACGCGGTATTTCCAGATTTTGTTGCAGACGGACAATGAGGTGCGACGCGAAATGGATCCGCGCGTGCATCTGGAGATGGGATTGTTGCGCCTGGTAAACGCGGCGCGGTTGGCTCCGCTGGAAGAGTTGCTGGCGGAGATGGGTGGCGGGGCAAGCGGAAGAGCCGGAGGCGGATCGGGGCCGAAGAGCGCGGCGCCGCAGTCCTCCTCCCGAGCGGCGACAGCCTCTGCGCAATCCGCGAGCGCATCGGCTGCGCCGACGCATGCGATGAATACGGCGGAGAATGTCGTGGCAGCGAGCAGTGGGCGGCCCGCCTCGGAAGGCGAGCCCTACAAGAGTTCGCGGACCGCTGCTACAGCCGGGACGTTTGGCGCAGGCCGCTCGGCGGCAGCAACGGCTCCGGCGATGATACACGCGGAAAATTCCGCGGCTCCGATGCGAACGGAAAAAGCGGAACCGGTTGCAACGGGGATGAGCGTCGAACACGTGAAGGAAATCAAGGCGGCGCTCGAGGCGCAGCAGAAATTTATCGTGGAATTGCTGGAGCACGCATCGCGGTGGGAACTGGAAGCCGGCGAATTGCGAATCTATTTTCCGTCGGAGGAAAGCGCGTTCGCGGGTTTGCTGGAAGGCAGAGAGACTCTCGAGAAGATCCGTGCTGCATCGGGCAAGGTCCTACGGCGCACCGTGCGCGTCTGTGCTAGACTCGAAAGTGGGGCGGCAAACGTTGCCAGCGCATCGCGCGCCGCGAGCACGCAAGAGATGCGCGCACAGTTTGAGAACGACCCGATGGTGAAGTCCATGCTGCAGCGGTTCGGTGGAAGAATTTCCGAAGTGCGACGGCGCACCGGGGAGTAGGCGAAAAGGGAGGCATCGAATGAACATGGAAGTCAGCGCCCTCCAACAAATGCTCTCGAGGTTGCGGCAGGTGCAGGAAGACCTGCAGCGGCAGGTGAATTCCGTGGCGGTGGAAGCGTCCGCCGGCGGCGGCATGGTGACCGTGAAAATGAACGGCCAGAAGCAAGTGCTGGACGTGAAAATCGAGCCGGAAGTTTTTGCCAGCAAGGATCAAGAGATGCTGCAGGACCTGATCCGGGCCGCGGCGAACGAAGCGTCACGGCGCGTGGATGAAGAGCTCGCAAGCCAGATGAAGAACATGGCCGGCGGCATTCCGGGACTGGCGGGGCTGAAGATCCCGGGACTCTTTTAAGTTCGGCCTGGAACCCGAACGCTCAATTCTTTTCTCTTTCAGACTTCTCTTCCCCATAATCACATCAACACTTCGGTTTTTGGATGCCGTCTTGTACTTCTGCGTTTGGAGGCAATTGGGGACATGGCACCGAAATCTTCCGCCGATTTACATAAATTTATTGCGGCAGCGAAAGAACACGGGGCAAGCGACGAATCTCTCGCCGCCATCCTGGAGAACGCAGGCTGGCCGCTGGCTGAGATCTGGGGAGCCCTTGGGGCACGGTATGAAACTCTTTCCGGCGTGCAGATTTCCACCGGGAAGAAAACGACGACACCGGCGAAGGATGCGTTTCTCTATTTGCTGTCCTTTTCGACGCTCGCTACCTGGACCATTTCGCTCGGTTCCATCTGCTTTTCGTTGATTGACGATTGGCTTCCGGATCCGCTAGCACACAACAATTACGGCATGAGCCTGTCAAACCAAATCTCCACGGAGTTGGCGTGCCTGCTGGTAACTTTTCCGCTCTATCTGTTCGTGATGCGCGTGATTCTTTCCGAGACGCGGGAGGGACCAGAGAAATTGGAGTCCAGTGTCCGAAAATGGCTTACGTACATCGCCCTCCTGATCGCCGCGGGAGTCATAATTGGAGACGTGGTCGCCTTCCTGGCGTTCTACCTTCGAGGGGAACTTACCTCCCGTTTCATTGCGAAGGTCGCGATGACGCTGCTTATCTCGGGAGGAGTCTTCTGGTATTACCTGGGCTCTCTGCGGGACGCCCGCAAAGGGGCGGCAGATGCACGTTAATCGGGACTCTCTAGCCGCGATATTGGGGACAGCCGCGGTCGTGATCGTTGTTAGCCTTGGGTTTTGGAAAACGCACGGGCCGAGCGCACAGCGACGGGTTCGAGCGGATGAGAAGAGGGTTCTGAACGTGAGCCAGCTTGCGAATGAGATCGACAACTACTACAGACAACACGACAAGCAACTGCCCGAAAGATTGAACGACTCGCAGAAAACGAGGTACGCGGATCCTGTTACTGCGAAACCGCTGGAATACACTGCGATACCTCCCAGCGGTTTTACGCTCTGCACAACGTTTGTGACTAGCACCCCGAAGGATGAACTCAAGGGAAACTTTGACTTTTGGACCCGCCAGGCAGGATCAAAATGTTTCGAATTCAAGGCCGACGAGTCGGTCCCCCCGGCTCCGTACTTTTACTTCTACTGATTGATCCCACAGGACGAATAGAGTTTGAACCGGTTTGCGCCGGGGAGCGCGCTTGTGCTACACAAGGGACATGCCAGATTTTGCCGCGCCCGTCGAACGGCTCATCGAGGAATTGAAACACCTGCCTGGAATTGGCCAGAAGACCGCGCAGCGCCTGGCGTTCCATTTGCTTCGCGCCACTCCGGAAGACGCGCTCGCGCTGGCGGAGGCCATCCGCGACGCGAAAGAAAAAATAAGGACCTGTTCGACCTGCCATAACATTACGGACACGGACCCGTGCCTCTATTGCGCCGGGCCAACACGGAACAAGCGCACCATCTGCGTGGTGGAAGAGCCACACAACATCCTGGCGATTGAAAAAACGCGCACCTACAGCGGGATGTACCACGTGCTGGGCGGAGCGCTTTCGCCGCTGCAAGGGCGCGGGCCGGATCAATTGCACATCAAAAGCTTGATCGAGCGATTGAAGGGGGGCGGGGTGGAAGAGATTATCATCGCCACAAACCCGACCGCGGAAGGCGAAGCCACGGCCGTTTATCTGTCGAAATTGCTGAAGCCGCTCGGCGTGCTGGTAACCCGGATTGGCGTGGGTATCCCGGTGGGAGCGGATTTGGAGTACGCGGACGAAGTGACGATGCTGAAGGCCATGGAGGGTCGACGGGAGCTGTAGGGGGAAGGAGATATCAGAGATTGGATATCAGATATCAGAAAGCCGGTCAGGACTGATCGAATGGTTTCAGGTGAACGGGTCGGAGCTGCACGGAGACAGGCAGAGCGGGAGGCTCTCAAAGCTATACCAAGATAGGGCCTAGGAGTGATTTTCGCGGAGTTTTTCAGAGGTACTCGGGGATAAAACTGGTGGGACAAAAGAGCTAGTACGTACAGCATCATTGTCCTCTAGGCAAGCCGCACGAATCAGGATAAAGTCCTGTTTCGACGCTGGCCGTCCCCGCCAATCGTCGCCGGTTCCCGCAGGAACTGGGGTAGGAGGTGCGCTTTGCCGGGATTAGCGCACTACATGAGCCAGTACGACCACGAACATAGTTCAGTTTGGAACAAGGTGCTGCACGGGATCGGTATCCCGCTCATTTTTGCGGGAATCATCCTTTTGGTGCTGCTGCGCTGGAAGAGCGGAGCAGCCTGTTTCGTGGGCGGCTGGATACTGCTGCTCCTGGGGCACAAGATCGAAGGAAATAATCCGGCGTTTTTTCAAGGACCAATCTATTTGTTGGTCGGGCCGGTGTGGGTCGCCAAGGAACTGTGGTCGTTCCTGACGGGAACGCGTCACGGTCAGAGCCCTGAGGACATACCCCTGAAAAAATCGTAATGGCCGCCAGTTTCCCAGGCCACACAACAAGGTAGGCGACCATGCAGAATGACGATCGGAACCCGGATTTGGCGGACGAGACTAACGATATGGCGACCGAAGGCTCAGTGAACGCAAGCGAGGAACTGCGGAAGCGACGGAGCACCCGTATCGTGCAGGCCGTTCCCCTGGTGGTTACCGGCGTGGATGCATTGGGACGTCCGTTTGCCGAGCGCACCTCCACGCTTATCATCAATTGCCACGGCTGCCGCTACCAGTCAAAACATTACGTCCTGAAAAACATGTGGGTGAACCTGGAAGTGCCACACCCGGAGCCTGGGCACACGCCGCGGCGCGTCCGTGGGAAGGTAGCCTGGATTCAGCGGCCCCGCACTGTGCGGCAGTTGTTCCAGGTCGCGCTGGAATTGGAAGCATCCGGAAATGTTTGGGGAATCGGGTTTCCTCCGGAAGACTGGTCCAGGTTTGCGGAGGAAGGCCCCTTCCTGCCTAATGCCTTGGCACCCGCGGATTCGAGTGGCGCACCGTTGCCGCCAACTCCGAGCGGAATCCCGCTGCCCATCGAGGAGGTGGAACCCGGCGTCGCAACTCCCGACAACATCCGAGTGTTCCCCGCACCGGCGAGTGCGACGGACGCCTCCCTGCAACTGGCGCGGCAAGTGGCGCGATTGCTCGCGGAAGCGCGACAGCAGATTCACGCCGCGGCGCGGGATGCGGCGGCGCAGGCGGTCAACGCCGAGCGCCGGTTGGCGTTCGAACAATGGGAGCAAAAGTTTTCGGCGTTCCGGGACGAGGTCGCTCGGGAGACGGCTCACGCCGTCGGAACCATTCAGGAAGAGACCGAGACACGCGCGCGGACGGCGCAGGCTGCAGCCGCGGAGTCGCTGAAGAATGAGTTGCCACGGTGGCTGGCGCCGCAACTCGAGCAATTGACCCACGAACTGACCGCGCAACTGGCCAGAGAAGGCGCGACGCAGCGGGATCAGCATGAAAAACAACTTTCCACTGCTCAGGAATCGTTGCAAACGCTGTGCGTCCAGGCGGACGAGGCAGCCGCAAAACTGAGGACGCAAGCGGAGGCAGTGGAGATGCAGGTTTCGTCGCGAATGGAAGCGGCGATGCAAAATATGCTGGCCGCGGCGCGCCAGCAGGAAGAATCGGCGGGGGCGTCTCGCGAAACCCTGAATGCGGCGATCCACGAAATGCAGCAGCAGGTAGCCGCGGCGCGAAACGAGGCACAAGGCTCGCTGCGCGAGCACCTGGCGCAGGAAGTCCAATCGGCGCAATCGCGCTGGCAGAACGAACTCGAACAGGCTATGAACGCGGCGCAGGAGCGCGCCGCGGAAAAACTGAAGCAACAGACGCAAGAGCTGCGAAAGCAAGTGGAAGAAGAGGGCTCGCGGCAGAATATCTCCGTGCGGGAAACGATGGAAGCGGAGAAGAAGCGGCTCGAAGAAACGCTGGCGCAAGCGAAACAGGCCACGGAGCGGCTGGAGCAGCTTCCGGCGCGCATCGAGACGGTCCAGCAACAGGCAGTGACCGCGTTCCAATCGCAACTGGATGACGTGCTAAGCATCCACAGGAATGAATTGCACCGGCGGTCGGAAACATTGTTCGAGGAGATTCACGGGCGGATCCGGAACGGCTTCGAGGCCGCCAACAGCCAGGCGCTGGAAAAGTTTGACCAACAAATCCAAGCGATGGTGACCCCCCACGTTCAGCTCACCGAAGAGGCGATTCAAAGATTGGCGGGCGGACGGTCGCTCTTGGATGCCGCCTTGACCATGCAACAGGACCGCATTCGCGCGACGGCGGACGAGGCGTTCGCGGAATCACTTGGCCGCTTCCGGGAGAATCTCGGCACCGTGGAACTGGTACTGAGCGACTCCGCGCAATCCATCACCGCACGGCACCTGGAGGAGCTGGAGAACAAGTCCATCGACTTCAAACACCACTCCATCGAGGAGATGTACAAGTCCGCGGAATGGTATGAGAAGAGGACGCAGACGCAATTGCAGAATCTGACGGAAAAGCTGGTGGATGACTCCGGGAGGCAACTGCGGGAGAAGGCCGGCGAAGTTTCCGGCGCTTTCGCAAACGAACTCAATAACACCAGCCGCAGCTTCGCGGGACAGACGCGGCAGCAACTGGACGAAGCGGTACAGGACGCATTCAAAAAGATTCAGGTTCTGTTTGCGGAAGCCGCGGATACCACTTCGGCGGCGTTCACCGACGAAATTCAGCGCAATGCCCGGCAGGAGCTGGAAGGGTTTTCGCAATTGACGAACCGGTCGCTGGAGGAATCGCGGGAGCGGCTGGATAGCGCGCGCAGCGAGTTCACTCTCAGGTTGACGACGCAGCAGGAGGAGTTTTTGCACCGCTTCCAGGCAGCCATGAGCGACGCGGTTGGCAGGGGCGTTGTGGAGGCGCAGGCAAAGCTGGAGGCGGGCTTCGCCGCACTTTGGGATTCGTGGAAGAAGATGAACGAAGAGAACATAGTGAGCATGCACGGCACGTTCGGAAGGCTAAGCAACGAGGGCGCCGAGCAGTACCGCGCGCGGCTGGAGAACATTTCAAATTCCTGGATGGTGGCAACCGTGGCAACCCTGGATCATCAATCGCGAGAAGTGATCGCAAAAATTGCAACGACAGCGGAAGAGAGATTGCGCGAAGCGACGTCGGAGGTGTTTGCCCGATTTGGCGACACGCTGCGGGAACGCTTGCAGCAAATTGCGATGGGCTTCGATAAGCCGGCGCCGCCGAAATAGTCATCAGTTTTCAGTTATCAGTTCTCAGTTCCAAAAGAGGCTTCTCACCAGAGGCACTCTTGTTGGTCACTCAAACATTCCCAAATGTTGTCATCCTGAGGATCGCGTCGTTTGCGCTCCGAAGGATCTAAAGTTCAACAGCCTGCGTGATTTCGAAGTTGAGATCCTTCGGCCCCGCAAAAAGCGTGGGACCTCAGCGTGACAGCGTATTGTTGCGTTTGAGAAATGGACAAGACTGCCTCCTGTGAGAAGTCCCAGTTCCGTGCCAAGCGGCTAAGAGACTGAAGTCATTCCAAGCCCCCATTCTTGTTCCCGACAGCCGATGACGTAGGGTCGTGTTTCCCAGTAGCTTTCGGATGTCCCAAATTTCGTTTTGTGTCTTTCTTGGGCCTTTTCTCTCACTTATTACTTACCACTGAAAACTGACCGCTGGTTAGGCGAGAGACCTGCCTGACCTGTATAATTCTGTAGTTCAGCCATGGCCAACCGAGCGTACCTGCGCGTATGGACGCGCGACTTTTCCGAAGAAACGATGATCGCGGAGTTCGCGCGATTCCTTACTACCGCTCCTCTTTCCGAGGGCAAGGGAAATTTCCAGCAATTGACTGTGCAAGCCGTGGATACCACCGAAATCCCGGTCGAGGAGTGGGACCTGAAGGAAGCGACCTTTGGGCCGGCGGAAGTGGCGGCGCTGGCGGCCCAGCACATTAATGAGGACACGGCGTACATTGTCGATGCCCGGTGGGATTTGTGGAGCTTCGACATGGAAACGCTGAGGTGGAAGAAGGGCCCGGAGCCGCTGGTGCTAATCTGCCAGGGGAAGGCCTACGACGAGGGCGTTGCGGCCACGGCGGGCTATTTCAATGCGGAACTGGGCTTTGAGCACTTCTTCACGGGGCACGCGGGCTTGCTGGCCCCCGGCGCGGCGAAAAACCCGTTTGAGAGTTCCGACCATCCGCTGGAGAAAACCTTTCGGAACTGGATGGCCAGCTCAGAGAACCTGAAGCTGTATCACCAGAAAACGCGCGAGAACATCCAAAAACTGTTCGGATGGGTGGAGGCAGTGGAGGCGGCATTGCCAGTGGAGCGTAGCGAGCTGTGGAGCGAGGGAGAAGACAATTTTGAGGCCCGGCTGGATGCGATCCTGGCGAAGAGCTGATGGACTGGCACGCTCTTGTAGCGGCCGTCTTCTGAAGCGGGCGCTTTTGAGCTTGTGCCTTGGAAGCACGTTCGCAAGCGCGCAGAGCGCGCAGAAGCCAAATGCGAACAAGGTGGTGGCGCGGCGGGAGAATGAGTTGACGTTGGCGGGATTACGGCCGGGGCAGGACAGCATGGCGAGGGCCGCCGAATTGAATAAACAATTTGGCAGTGGCAAGCAGCTGCCTGGAGATCAGACGGTTTGGTTTGACGTGTGCCTGGATCAGTCGCTGACCTTAGACAGTGACAAGGAAAAGAGGATTCAGGTGATCCGGGCGGGGGCGTGGGGAGGCTCGACAGCAGACTGTGCCGGAGAGCCTCCAAGTCCGTGGAAGACCGGGCATGGATTGCGCGTGGGGGACCCGGTAGCAAGAGTGGTTCAACTCTATGGGGAGCCGGACTCGAGGAGTCCTAGCACTCGGGACGGACAGCCGTTAGAATTGTTGTATTACGCCTTCGACTGGGCGGGCCCGGACGTGCCCCAGGTGATGGAAGTGCTTTGCAGTAAGGAGAGGGAAGGGCAGCCCGGGAGAGTGTTGGAGATCACGTTGGCAGCGCCGAGCCTGTAACAAAGGAAGGGCGCATTTTGTCGTTACAGCTAGCAGTCCGGCGCGTCTATTCTGGAAAGGACTTGGATGAGTCGTTCGATTTTAGGGTTTCTATCACGGTCGGCAAACGGGTTGGTCCTCCATCCGGTGAGGCGCCGCCTCACGATTTTGCCCGGGCGCGCCTTCTGGCTGGCAGTTCCGGCCCTGAGCCTGATCTTAGTCGGATGCGGCTCCGATTCGCCGAACTCTGCTGAGCGATCCGGGAAGCAGCCCGTCGCTCCGCCGGTCCCCGAAGAATTGCAAGATGTAGCAAAGGTCCTGTTGGGAGGCGATGCCCAAGTCTTGCTATATGGCGATCTGGCGAAAACCGGAAAGCAGCAGATCCTGGCAGCGAACGTCGTGCCAAATACTCCCAAGAGCACCGTGGCGGGCACGGTGGTGACCCGCGCGGTCGTTGCCGAAAACGTGGATGGCAAGTGGACCGAACTGATGCGCGCCGATGAATACCTGAAGAACACGAGCGGGTACCTGGGACTCACGCCGCTCCAGGCCGTCACAGGCTGGAAGCTGCAATTTGAAAATAGCTCTGACAAAGGCATGGTGCTTTATTTCACTCCGGTAAAGGCAGGAGCCAGCGAGAAGACCCTGCCCATCGTGGTGAAGTGGAATCCGGCGACGAAGCGATATCAATCGATGGACCTCACCTATGAACATTTTCTGGTTGAGGCGCCTACACTGGCGAATCAGAGGTCGCTGTTGCGATGAGCGCGGCTGCAACAACATTGCGTTCCGGGGATGCGGCGAAGAAGGCTCCCAAGGCGTCATCGTGGAGCAACCTGCGCGGTTTGCTGCCATATCTGGGACGGTATAAAGGCGCAATTGCGGTGGGGTTGTTGACGCTGCTGCTGATGGGATTGATCGGCAACATCGTACCGCTCACGACTGGAATTGTAACCGATACGCTGGCGGGAAGTGCCCGGCCGTTTGAAATTGCAACGCACGGAGCGCAAGACGTTACGCCCTTAAATTGGCTGAGTAACCTGTTGCCTTACTACCAGCCGCATAGCCGGCATACGCTGTGGATTTATTGCTTGATTCTGATCGGATGCATTGCGGTGAAGGGTTTGCTGTCCTTCTGGACGCGATGGATTCTGATCGGAATTTCGCGCGACATTGAATTTGATATTCGCAGCGATCTGCTGGACCGCTTGCTGGTGATGGAACCCGAGTTCTACGTGCGGAACCGCACCGGGGAGCTGATGTCGCGGGCAACGAACGATTTGAACGCGGTGCGCATGGTGTTGGGACCGGGAATCATGTACAGCGGAACGACCATCGTCACAATGGTCTTGTCGATTTCCGTGATGCTCATTTTGTCGAAATCGCTGACATTGTGGGTCCTGCTGCCCGCCCCCGTGGTCGCCGTAGCCGTGTGGTATTTCGGAAAGGTGATTCATGAATTGTACGAGGTCATTCAAGCGGCCCTAGCCACGCTTTCCGCGAGAGTCCAGGAAAACCTCTCCGGCGTGCGGGTGATCCGCGCCTACGCGCAGGAAGAGGCGGAAATCAAAGGGTTCGACGAGCCCAACCGGGATTATGTGGCAAAGAACGTACGGTTGATCCGCACCTGGAGCATGTTCATGCCGTCGCTGATGGCCCTGGTCGGAACAACTTTCCTAATAGTCCTGTGGCAGGGTGGATATCGAATTTTGAATGGCCAAATGTCGCTGGGCTCGCTGATCACATTTAATACCTACCTGGGATTTCTGGTCTGGCCGATGATCGCACTCGGTTGGGTGACGAATATTTTTCAGCGCGGCGCGGCATCGATGGGACGATTGAATTACATTTTGACGGCGAAACCGCAGATTGATGACCGGTACGCAAAAATCCCGAACGGGACGCACGTTGAGGGTGAAATCGAGTTCCGGAATCTGACGTTTACCTACCCGACCGCCATTTCCGGCAATGGAAACAAAGGCGCAGATGGCCACGCATCGGAAGCTCGCCCCGTGTTGAAGAACATCAACCTGAGGATTCCGGCGGGTTCGACCCTGGCGATTGTGGGACCAACCGGTAGCGGCAAGACGACCCTGGCGGCGCTGATCGCCCGGCTTTGGGAAGCGCCGGACGGACAAATTCTGATCGACGGCCACCCCATCCGGGAATGGCCGCTGGAAACGCTGCGGCGCTCGATCGGTTACGTGCCGCAAGACACCTATCTTTTCAGCGAAACGGTTGGAGAGAATATCGCGTTCGGGCTGGAAAAGCATGAGCCGGCGCAAATTCTGGAAGCGGCGGAGGTCGCCAGCATGGACGCGGACGTGAAGGATTTCGCGGCCCGCTACGAAACCATGGTCGGCGAGCGCGGAATAACCCTGTCCGGCGGGCAGAAGCAGCGCTCCGCCATTGCCCGTGCCGTCATTCGCGATCCTCGCATTTTGATTCTCGACGATTCCCTTTCCGCCGTGGACACGCAGACGGAAGAAAAAATCCTGGGGCGGCTGCGCGGCGTGATGGGTGGGCGGACAACGATTCTGATCGCGCACCGCACGTCCACGGTGCGGGATGCGGATCAGATCGTGGTTGTGAAGGACGGCGCGATTATCGAGTGCGGGACTCACGACGAACTTCTGGAACGCGCCGGTTACTACGCGGATTTGTACCAGAAACAGCTGCTGGAAGAAGAGCTCGAACGGGCATGAGCACTATTCACGAAGAAGAGGCACTCGGCAAGGCGTACGACTCGCGCCTGATGAAGCGGCTGCTGGAGTATATGGCGCCGTATAAGTGGCGGGTGATCCTCGCGCTGGCGCTGGTGGCGGTGGTGACGCCGCTGGAACTTGCGCCGCCGGCGCTTTTCGGCAAGGCCATCGACAAATATCTTGTGCCAGGCGCATCGCATGGCATCAGCTTGTCCGCGGCAAAGCAAGGCCTAGTCCTGATCACCGCGATTTGGTTGCTCGTTATAGCGTTCGATTTTTTGGCGCAGTACATCCAAATCCGCATCATGCAGCGGGTTGGGCAGCAAACGATGTACGACATGCGCACGGAAATTTTCGGACGCCTGCAGCGGCTGCCCATGAATTATTTCGACCGGAACCCCGTGGGACGGTTGATGACGCGCGTGACCACCGACGTGGACGCCCTGAACGACCTGTTCGCCGCAGGGGTTGTGACCATGATCAACGATTTTTTCCTGTTGTCGGTCATGGCCATGTGGTTGTTTTCCATAGACAAGAGACTGGCCCTGGACGCGCTCGCCGTGCTGCCAGGCATCTTCGTGGTGACGCTAATTTTTCGGAAGTACGTGCGCGACGCCAACCGGAAGATTCGAACCGCGATTGCCCGGATCAACGCGTTTTTGCAGGAATACATCTCCGGGATGAGCGTGGTGCAGCTTTTCAACCGCGAACGGAAGGCTCGGCAGGAGTTCGCCAGGCGGAATAAAGACAACATGCTGGCGTGGCGCGACGCCATCCTGGCCTATGCCCTTTTTTACCCAGCGGTGGAATTCCTGAGCTTTGCGACGATTGCCTTGATTTATTGGTCAGGCGGGAATCGCATTTTGGGAAATGCCTTGTCACTCGGCGTGCTGACCGCATTCACCATGTACGCGCAGAGGTTTTTCCGGCCCATCCAGGACTTGAGCGAGAAATTCAACATTCTGCAGTCCGCGATGGCCGCGTCCGAGCGCATTTTCAAGCTGTTGGACGAACCGATCACCATCGATACCAATGCGAACGCAGAGAAACTTGTATCGCCGCGCGGGGAAATTGAATTTCGGAACGTGTGGTTCAGCTATAAGCATGCGGCGGAGCCGGCGGACGCGGACTGGGTCCTGCGCGACGTTTCGTTCCGCGTTTCCCCGGGGCAGACGTTCGCCATTGTGGGGCACACCGGCGCAGGAAAAACGACGCTCATCTCCCTGCTGCTGCGTTTCTACGATATCCAGCGCGGGCAGATCCTGCTGGATGGGATCGACATCCGATTGCTGGATTTGCAGGATTTGCGGAAGCAGTTTGGCATCGTGCTTCAGGATCCATTTCTCTTCTCCGGTACCATCGAGACCAACGTGCGCCTCGGCACGCCCGGCATCACGCGCCAGAACGTGGAGCGCGCTCTGGATGAAGTGGGACTTGGGGATTACGTGAGTTCGCTGCCGCAGGGCGTGGCCACAGGAGTGAATGAGCGGGGTTCGACGCTCTCCGTCGGGCAAAGGCAGTTGATCAGCTTCGCCCGCGCACTGGCGCACAATCCGCGCTTCCTGATTCTGGACGAAGCGACTTCCAGCGTGGACACGAAGACCGAACTGCTGATTCGCGAGGCCTTGGGCCGGTTGTTGTCCGGCCGCACCTCCGTCGTGATCGCGCACCGGCTGAGCACCATTCAGCACGCCGACCGCATCCTAGTTTTTCACAAAGGCAGATTACGCGAGCAGGGCGCGCACCAGGAATTACTGGCGCAGCGCGGCATCTATTTCCGCCTGTACCAACTGCAGTACAAGGAACAGGAATTGCACAACGGGAACGGAGTCCATCCACCGGCAGGCGCCTCCGCCTCGCCGGCTCCTCTACCCGCGAATGACTGATCGATCCATTTTCGATGCCACCGATTCCTCTACTCCTCTCCGCCGGTGAAGCTTCCGGAGACATGTACGCCGCGCGGCTGGCCATCGCGCTCCAGGCTCGCCTGGATGTGCAGCTCTTCGGCATGGGCGGTCCTCAAATGCGCGCGGCGGGCGTGGAAATCGTCATGAACTACGAGGAAGTGTCCGTTGTCGGCATCACGGAAATCCTGAAGCACCTGCCCTCGCTCTTGAAAGCCATGGACACGGTGGTGGCGGAGGCGGAGAAGCGCAAGCCCGCACTGGCAATTCTGACGGATTTTCCCGGATTTCACTTGCGGCTAGCGAGAAAGCTGCAACGCAGGGGAATCCGCAATGTTTATTTCATCTGCCCGCAATTTTGGGCCTGGCGGCCGTGGCGCGCGAATCTGGTCCGGCGGCGATTTGAGAAGGCACTGTGCATCTTTCCATTCGAAAAAGAGTTTTTCAGCAACGCGGGCGTTTCCACGGAGTTTATCGGTCATCCGCTGGTGGGGACGGTGAGCGCGACGAAGGACCGCAAGCAGTTCTGCGAGGAAAATAATCTGGCCACGGGGCGGGCGGTAGTGACGGTACTGCCGGGCAGCCGGGCCGCGGAGTTGCGGCATCATTTGCCGGTCCTGCAGGCAGCGTGCGCGCGGATACACGCGAAAATGCCGGCACAATTCGTGGTGGCGGCGGCGCATGCAACCGACGTGCAGAACTTGAAGTCCGGTTGGCCGCCAGGACTGAAAATATGCGTGGTCGAAGGACAGACCTATAACGCGTTGGCCGCCGCAGATGCTGCCATTGTCTCCAGCGGGACCGCGACGGTGGAGGCGGCGCTCCTGGACGTGCCGCTTGTGGTCGTCTATCGCGTGTCCCCGCTGACCGCGACGCTGGCGAAACCACTGCTGCGCGCTCCCTTTTTCGCGATGGTAAATCTGATCGCCGGGAAAAAGGTTGTTCCGGAGCTGGTGCAGGACGATTTCACGCCGGAAAATCTCTCCCGCGAGACACTACGCCTCTTGCAGGACCCCAATGCGCGGTCCGCCATGCGCACAGCTTTGGCCGAGGTGCGAAAGAGGCTGGGGCCGCCAGGCGCCGTGGAGCGTGCGGCGGACGCCATCGCCCGGTTATTGGAGAGGAGCGCTGGCAACGAATCTTGAGCCACTGTTATCCTATATATGGACTCCGCGTGAACCGACTTGAAAGGACATCGATGACGCCTCGGCAAAGGAGTTGGGCCCTACGGGCGCCGGCCATCCTCTTTTTGTGGATACTCTGCGGCGCGGCCCTGCAGGCACAGGTGACACGTGTGCCCAGTTTCCTCGCCGACAAATATGAAGTGTCTGCCTATCTGGACACCGTGGCCCAGGGAATTAACGCGGTGGCAAAGGTGGAATTCCGCGCCCAGGAAGTCTCGCAGAATGTGCTGGTGGAACTGCACGAAAACCTGGAAGTAAAAGACGTTAAAGGGGCAGACGGAAAAACACTGCCCTTTCAACGCGAGAGCGGGAACCCCATGTTTCTCCTGGTGACGCTGCCCTCGCCCGTTGCCGCCGGGCAAGCCGTAACCCTCACGTTCAGCTATGGCGGATTGCTGGCGAATGAAGAGAACAGCCCGGTGCCGAATCTGCGGGTGGCTTCGGTCAACAAGGATTGGTCCTATTTGCTACTGCCTGCGCGGTGGTTTCCACTGACAAACTATCCCGCGAACCGGTACTCCGCCACATTCAAACTGAATGTGCCGGACAACGTCGTAGCGGTGGGCACCGGAAAGCCGGATTCGCCCCAGTCGTTGGCGCCGCGCTCTCCGGCGGAGGGCGGGCGGCTGATGTACGTTTTTCACGGCGAGCAGCCGGAGCCCTATGGTTCATTCGTGATCGGACCGCTGCAGTTGAACCCCAAACAGGCGGAGGGCATTAACGTCGCGGTGTACGCCCCGCCCGCGCAGTCCGCAAAAGCCCAGGAGTTCGCAAACGAAGCCGCGCATCAGGAAATTATTTTTTCGGACATGTTTGGGGAACTGCCCGATCAGGACCTGACCGTGGTGCAATTGCCCGATGGGACGTTGCGGGATTTTGCCGCGCCCGGCGTGCTGATGCTGGCTCACCGCGTCTGGGACCCGAAGACGAGCGACCGGACGTTGAGCCGCCTGGTGGCGTCGCAATGGTGGGGCAGCCGGGTGTTACCGGCGAGTACCGCTGACACTTGGATTAGCGATGGCCTGGCGCGCTATTCGGAAGAACTCTATGCCGAGCAGGCCATTGGAAAAGAGGCGGGATTGCGCGCCATCGACGAGTTCGCCGTCGGCGCGCTCATGTACGACAACTCCGCGCCGGTGGGGCAATCCGCGCGGCTGATTCCCTTCTCCAGCGAGTACCGCTCCGTGGTGATGAATAAGGGCGCGATGCTGTTTCACATGCTGAGAGCCCAGATGGGAGACCTGGCGTTCAAAGCGCTGTTACACCAGTTCTATTTGAAATATCAGGGCAAGGCCGCCACAATCGCCGATTTTGAAAACATGGCTGTGGCCCAGGTGAACATGAACGTGAATAAGGGAGCGGACCCGCCCAACCTGCAGGGCTTTTTTGCGCAGTGGCTGAATTCCACGGGCATTCCGGAATTCTCCATCGAGTATGTCGTCTACCGTACACGCAAGGGATTCCGCGTCATGGGAAAGGTGAAGCAGCCTATCGAGACCTTCAGCATGGACGTGCAAGTTCGCATCGACACGGAAGGAAACCCCGAAACTAAGAATTTGGACGTGGCCGGAACCGAATCGCCGTTCATGGTGGAGACCTTCGGCAGGCCCAAGCCCGGGGGAATCCGCGTGGACCCGAACAATACCATCCTGAAGAGCACGCCGACTCTGCGGGCGCGGGCGGCGATTGCGCGCGGCGAAGAGTTGGCCGAGATCGGCAAATACTACGATGCCGTGCAGCAGTATCAAAAGGCACTGAGCATTCAGCCGAACCGCTCGCTGGCGAATTTCCGCATGGGCGAGGCGTTTTTCTACCAGAAGAACTATCAGGCTTCGGCAAACGCGTTTCGTGAGGCGCTGGCGACCGTGCCGGAACCCGCGGAGAAGTGGACGGAGGTCTGGAGCCACATTTACTTGGGGAAGATTTTCGACCTGCTGGGACAGCGCGAGCGCGCACTGAATGAATACAACAAGGCGCGGCAGCTCAACGACAACACCGGCGGCGCCCAGCAATATGTCGAGGCCTTGATCAAGAAGCCTTACACCGAGGGCGCAATCGTCCAAACCGCTGGCCCAGCGGATGCTACTCAGGCACCCGCCAAGGGCGGCAAGCCGGCCGACATTCCGGAGCCAAGCTCGGGCGACAGGCCGACGCTCAAGCGGCCGAACCCCTAGGCTAACCGAATCGCCACGGTGGATTTCAGCGTCGAGACGCTGCGGCGCAGAAACGGCCAGCTGTTCTCGGCGGCGTGCGCCGTACAAAGCGGCCGCTCGCCAAACATCGGCGAGCGGCCGCTACACAATCTTGCCTTTTGTGCTTTGCAAACAAGAAGCGCAGTTTATTGCACCAGCTTTCCTTCCGTGTCACGAACCTCCGTCTTGCCCAGATCGAGTTTTTTCATATCCGCCTCGATCTTGGCGCGATCGCCGACGGCGAGGACTGCGATTTTATCAATTTGAATATACTTCTGCGCGGCGGCTTGCGCCTGCTCTGCCGTAACTGCGTTTAGGCGCCCGGGCAGCAGCGAAAAATAATCCAAAGGCAATTGGTAAACGTACAGCTCCGCAAATGTGCCGGCGGCTTCGGAACCATGCTCGAACCGCCCCGGCAGCGATTGCGCAATGGAATCCTTCGCCAGCTTGAGTTCCTCCGGGCTCATCAAGGTGTCACACATGCGCCGCAATTCCTTGAATACCTCGGTGGTGGCGGGAGCTGTGGCGTCCGTGCGGACGTCGGAATAAACAATGAACGGCCCAGGCGCAACGTGATAGTTGAAGAAGGACCCGGCACCGTAGGTATAGCCGTGCTCCTCGCGCAGATTCATGTTGATACGGCTGGAGAAAAGCCCGCCTAAATCGGAGTTCATAACTTCAAGTTGGGTGTAATCCGGAGTCGAGCGCGCGGGCCCGAGGGAGAAGAAAACCAGCGTGGTCTGCGGTGCGCCGGGACGATCCACGAGGATCAGCTTTGCGTCGGAGGTTTCCGCAGTACCTCTCTCGGCAGCGGGAGGGTTGCCGGGCTTCCACGCGGCGAACTGTTTTTCGAGCAGCGGCTTCAGCTCCGCCAGCTTGATATTGCCGGTAACGATGAGCGCCGCGTCATTGGGCACGTAGTTTTGCCGCCAGAACTGCAGCAGGTCTTCGCGAGTGACCGCTTTCAAGGATTCGCTGGTCCCAATGTCCGGGTAGCCGTAGGTGTATTTCGGTCCGTACAGTGCGGCGGAGTAGACGCGCGTGGCCACGGTGAAGGATTCGTCCTTCTCTTGAACCAGGGACGCCAGGCGCTCCGAACGCACGCGATCGATCTCCGCCTGCGGGAATGTGGGATGGAGCGCAACGTCGGCGAGAAGTTCGAGGATGTCCGGGAAGTTGCGCGTCAGGGACGAGGTGCCAATCCTCGAGGAATCCATTGCAGCCCGTGTTCCGATGGTGGTGCCGAGATCGGCGGCGCGATCGGCGATATGAAATGCGGATCGCGTGGCGGTGCCCTGCTGCAGCATGCGCGAAGTGAAGCCGGCCAGGCCGGGATGATCGATAGGATTGGCCCCACTGCCGCCGCGGAAAACCAGGCTGGCAGCCATCAGCGGCAGCCCGGGGCGCTCGCTATACAGGACCGTCAGCCCGTTCGAGAGCTTGAACTCTTCCGGCACAGGAAGATGAAACGCAAGCGCTGGTCCCGGAGCAGGCGGCTTCTCCCGCCAGGGAGCGTCCTCGTTCACCGGTTCGCCTCCGGTCTTCGCTGTGTCCTTCGCTTCGGCCTTGGGCGTGGGGACGTCCGGACCCAGGTCCTGCTTGCCGGAGACCGCGTACACCACCACGCCATGATTTGGATTCAACTGGGCCTGCGCGAAGACTTGGACGCTTTCGGTCGTGGCATTTTCGTAGCGCGCAATGTCCGCGGCCAGAAAATCCGGCGTACCAAGATAGTGGTTGTAGGTATTAAGGAGATCGGCGACGCCATTGAAAAGTTCCAGGCCGGAGATGGTGCGGGTTTCGATTCCGTTCCGCGCGCGATTCAACTCCTCGGGCGTCGGGCCCTTGGCACGGAAGGAGTCGAGTTCTTCATTTATAGCCTTTTCCAGATCCTCCGGCTTCACGCCTGGTCGAGCCGTGGCTTGAATCTCAAAAACGGAGCTGAGCGTCAGAGAATCCTGACTGGCTTCCACGTCCAACGCAAGCTGCTTCTCGTACACCAGCTTCTTGTACAGCCGGCTGGACTTTCCCCCTCCGAGAGCGTTGGCTGCGATGTCCGCCTCGGCATCACCGGGCTTGTAGAACGGCGAAGTAAGCCACGCCAGATAAACGCGAGGGAGCTGGACGTTGTCCCGAACGACGATGTGGCGTTCGGAGGTGATAGGAGGAGTGGTCACCATGACGCGCGGCACGTCCGGCCCGCGCTTCAATGGGCCGAAATATTTCTCGACGAGCTCGCGCACTTTAGCGGGATCGAAATCGCCGACGATGGCCAGGCTGGCGTTATTGGGCGCGTAATACAGCTTGAAGAAATTGCGCACGTCTTCGAGCTTGGCCGCCTGGATATCCGCGTGCGAGCCGATCACCATCGGGTAATAAGGATGTTCGTTGGGAAAGAGCAGATGATACACGGCTTCCGATGCGATGCCGTAAGGAGCGTTTTCATAGCTCTGCCGGCGTTCGTTGCGGACCACGTCCTGCTGATTGGAGAGGTTGGCTTGGTCCAGCTTGTCCGGCAGGTAGCCCATGCGGTCGGATTCCAGCCAAAGAGCAAGCTCGAGCTGATTGGCAGGAAGCGTTTCGAAATAGTTGGTGCGGTCAAAACTGGTGGTGCCGTTGAAATCGGAAGTCCCGGCGGCCTCGAGATAGTGGATGTGTGAACTGCCGGGGACGTGCTTGGAGCCTTCAAACATCATGTGCTCGAACAGGTGGGCGAAGCCGGTGTGTCCCGCGGTTTCGTTTGCGGCGCCGACGTGATACCAAATGTTGACGGCGACGAGCGGGAGACGGTGATCCTCGGAGAGAATCACTTCGAGGCCGTTGTCCAGCTTATAGCGCTCAAATTTCAGCTTGGGTATTTGCAACGGCGCTGGCTTGGTGGCGGGTGTCTGGGCCCGGAGTGGAGCGAAGGAAACCAGCAGTGCAAAAGTGAAGAACGCAAAAAAACGGAGGACTATTTTCATGCTGAAAATTATCTCAGAAAGCGCGCTGGGAAGGTACTTTCCCGGCATCCCCGGCTGCCGCAAAAATCGCCAAATCAGAAACCAGAGAGGCCGGTGAGCTTGGCCGAATCCACGCCCTTCTGTTGGATCAAAACGCGGAACCGTTCGCCCATGCCTTCGGGAAAGATGAGGGTTTTGAGCTGCAAGCGCGCGCGCACCCGCCCGGTTTCGTCCATGCCTTCGTCGAATAAATCGGCGAACTCATTTCTCTGTCCCAACGCGAGCAGAAATGCCGTTTGCGATACCAGACCGAGCGTCTCGAGGCCGCTGCGCTCCCCCCAGAGCCGCAGTGCCGTAAAGTTCACGTGGGCTGTCAGGTCCTGCTTGCCCGGAGCAGCGAAGAAATCTTCGCTGGCGCGGTGGTTGGCGTAGGCGAGCACCGTTCCGGCCATGTGGTGCGCATCAAACAGCTCGGCGGCATCGTGCCCATAATCGATCGTAAGAACGAAACCGCGCTCGAGACGGCGCCCGATTTCCGTGATCCAATCGCAGGCTTCGAGGCCGGCTTCCGCCTGCTGACCTTCGAGCAGCGTTATTTTTTGCGCGGCGAAATACTCGGCAATGGCGCAAGTAGAGAGCGGCATGCGCAGTTCGGAGAAGACCGCGCCATCGGAAGTTACGAGAATCTCTTTCAGCGCGCCATCTTCCCGCAGGACGCGGTGAACGGGGAGCGCGTCGAGAAGTTCATTTGAAAAGACGGAGCCAACGGGAATCTTCGTGGGAATTTCCATGCTGGCGCGGCAGCGGCCTTGCGCGACGTGCGCAGCGAGCCGCCCGGCCATCTGCTCGCACCGCGCGGAGGAACGCTCGACCGCGACATAGCGGAGCGCTTGGTAGAACTCCGGCAGTTTAGCTTGCGCGAAATCCAGGATTTGGCCCGCGAGCCGGCCCGTACCTGCGGCAGCTTCCACGAGATTAAATTCGGATCGCCTTCCCAACTGCTCCCACATCTCCGCGAACTGGCGCGCCAGCAGGCGGCCGAAGATCGGATGCACGTCAACGCTGGTGTAGTAATCGGCGAAGCGGCGCGATTCGGGCTGACTGTAATAGCCATGCACGGGGTGGTAAAGGCACTCGCGCATATATTCGGCAAAGGTGATGGGGCCAAAGCGGCGGATGCGCTCCGCCAGCAGAGGGGCGAGCGCCGTCACGCGCCGGCGGCTCCGGCGGCTCCGGCGGAGAGATCTTTCTGAAGTTTGTCCCATGCGCGCTGAAAAATGTCGCGGGAGCGCGCGTCGAAAAGGACAAAGTAAATGGTTTCGAGCGAGGATCCGTCCTTCAGGTGTTGCGCGGCCTCCGTGAGCATGATTTGCGCGCATTCTTCCATGGGGAAGCCGGAAACACCGGTGCCGACCGCCGGAAACGCGATGCTCTTCAGCTTGCGCTCCGCGGCAAGTCGCAGGGAATGCGCAGTGGACGTACGAAGGGACTTGGCCGTGGTGCGCGCGTCACCCAGGCCCATGCTGGCCGCATGGATTACGTAGCGAGCTTTGAGCTTGCCGCCGCCCGTGATCGCCGCGTATCCAATGGGGATACTGCCGATTTCGTCGCACTCCCTTTGAATTGATTCGCCGCCCTTGCGAAGAATCGCGCCCGCGACTCCCGCGCCCAGGATGAGGTCGTTGTTCGCCGCGTTCACGATGGCGTCCACGTCCATGTCCGTGATGTCGCCCTGCTGGATGAAAATGCGTTCCGCGAAAGGCTTCATGGCTCTATATTAGACCATTCTTGTAGCTCTCGGCTTCGGGCCTGAGGTTTTCCATAGCGCTGGCAAGGTAGCTACACCCTGGGAAGGCCTCATTCCTCAAAGGGGTGAGCTACAGCGATTCTTTTTCGTTGTGAGTGTAATCATGCACGCCCCGTCTCGTTTTACGCCCGAGGCGGCCTTCCTGCACGTATTGCTTGAGCAACGCGCTGGGACGATATTTCTCGCCAAGCGTCTGATGGAGATATTCCAGGATTTTGAGGCGCACGTCGAGCCCGACGAGATCCACCATCTCGAACGGCCCCATCGGATGATTGAGCCCCAGCCTGACGGCTTTATCGATGTCCGCGGCGGAGGCGATGCCGGCTTCGAGCATAGCGAAGGCTTCGTTTCCGATGAGCGCGTTGATGCGCGTGGTGATGAACCCAGGCGCCTCATTCACGACGACAGTTTCCTTGTGCATGCGGTGGGCCACGGCGATGCAGATAGCTGTAGTTTCGTCCGACGTGTGCGGTGTGCGAACAATTTCCACCAGTCGCATCTTGGGGACGGGATTGAAGAAATGCATGCCGATGCAGCGGTCGCGAGCGATGACAATATCCGTGAAATCGCTGATGGAGAGAGAAGACGTGTTGCTGGCAAAAATGGCGTTGGGCTTGGCAAACTTGTCGAAGATGGTGAAGAGCTCCAGCTTCATTTCCAGCTCCTCGGGAACCGCTTCGATAATCAGCTCGGCGTCGCGAATGGCTTCATCGACGACGAAGGAAGTGGAGATGCGGGAGAGAGCAGCATCGCGGGCAGCGGGTTCCACCTTGCCGCGGTTGACGCCTTCGTCCAAAGCCCCGCGAATCCAGACCAGCGCGTTCGCCAGGATGGAATCGTTGACGTCCTCGAGGATTGTCCGGTAACCGCCAAGCGCAGCAGCATAGGCGATGCCGCGACCCATGGTGCCGGCCCCGATCACGGCAATGGTCTTCACTTCCATAGCTCTCCTGAATAACACCCGCGACCGCCTCGCATTCACTTACGCATTTGCGAACTTGCGGTACGCCTCTTCGTCGAAGCCAAAGATAATGTGAACACCGCGAATCAGCAACGGCCGGCGGATCAGATTGGGCTCCTTGGCCATGAGCTTGATGGCTTCGGCGCGGGAAGGAGGATGTTCCTTCATCTTGCGTTTGCGAAATTGCTCATTGCGCGTATTCAGAAACTCCTTGTAATCCCGGTCGCCGATGAGCCGGTCGAGTTCGGCCTCGGTGAGGCGCTGTTTATCCAGGTCCCGCGAATCAAATTTTATTTTTTCCTCCAGCAAGAGACCTCTTGCTTTGCGGCACGTGGTTCACGTGGGCTTCTGATAGAAACTGATTTTCGCGGGCATGCGTTCCTCCGTTCGATTTTCCGTTGAAATTGCGCGCTGCAATCCAGCAACGGCCGTGGCGCGGCCTGCTTCAGTAGCGGGGAACCTTCGGATCGATTTCGAGGGACCACCGATCGATGCCGCCCGCCATGGACTTGGCGGATTTTACCCCCTGCGCGCGGAGCCAGTTGGCGACGTCCATGCTCCTCATCCCGTGGTGGCAGAAACAGATCACATCTTCATCGGCGTCCAGCTTCTGAAGATTGGCGGGAATCGAGCCCATGGGGATCAGCACCGCGCCCTCGATGTGGCAGAGCGCGTGTTCGTGCGGTTCGCGCACATCCACAAGAAACACTTTCTCGCCGCTGTCCAGGCGCTGTTTCACCTCGCGAGGCAATATTTCCAGATCGTCCATTTGGGCTCCGTAGACTGTAGGCGATTACTGGATCGAACCCTTCGGCGAAATCCACTGTTTCTCTACAGACTGGATCTCATTCACGAGGATCAGGTCTTCCGGCTGGGGAAGCATTTCCTTCAGGTGCTCGGCGTAAGCCTCCTCGCCGAGCAGTTCGCCGGTCACGCTGTACGGCTGGCGCGCAAATTCGCCGATGAAGCGGTTGAATTTCACGTCCGGCACGTAGAGCGTAGGCTGCCCCGCGGGCACATTCTTATTGATCATGTCCACAAGCTTCACGCATTCCTGGCGGTAGAGCTCGCGGCTGTGCTCGTTCATGCGCTCCAAGTTCGCCTCGGCTTTCGCGGTGGGCTCGTCGTAGCGGCCCTTCAAGCCCCACACGTAGAACCAGTGCGCGGAGCTGGAGCGATCGACGCCGAACAAGTCCAAACTCACCGGAACCCACTTGTTGACGTACTTCTGGATGATTTGCAGCGGCACGACGCCGGCCTTCACGATGCGCTTGATTCCGTCCTGCCCGGTGCCGAGATGAAAGGACTCTTCCTTCAGCATCGGAATCATGGACTGCGCCAGCGGGGCGAATCCGGAAAAGCTGAGCATGGTGAGCTGGTATTTGCCGTCGCGATCCACGAAGTCCGTGTACACGAAAAAATCCAGCCAGTTGTTGACGTCCTGATTGAAAGCGCCGAGTAAACGCTTCTGGTCAAACGCGCGGCGCTCCAGCATTTTCTGCGCCTCGACGCGCCCGCTGTACCCGAAATGATGCATCAGCAAATGGCACATCTGCCAGCCGTGGCGCATCTCCTCGGTGACCACCCGGCATAGCGACTGGCGGTCGTGCTCGCTGGGCGCGCTCTCGAACAGGCGGCGCTGCTGCTCCACGGAAGCGAATTCCGTGTCGCCCTGGTACACGATCAGGTTCAACAGCGCATCGCGCATGCGCTGGTCGGGAACCTGCATGACCTTCTCCCACTTCGGGCGCCCCTTATAGGCGCCGAACTCGATCTCGTTCGATCGCGTCGGGCCGAACTTGGCTTCAAATTGGTAATTGACGATCTCCGGGTACGCGACTCCGATGTCTTTTTGCCAGACACCGAACAGGTCGACCCAATCGTCAAACGTGGACAAACGAGTTGCCGGCATGCTTCAACCTCCTGAGAGCAAAATCTTCAGCCTTCAGCCGCCTGGGTGCGGCACAGCGAACGCAAAATCCTCAGCGTCAATGCCCGCGAAAGCTGGGCGGACGCTTCTCGAGAAACGCGCGAATACCCTCCTGGCAGTCATGCGAGTGGAAGCACTTGAGCTGATGTTCGACTTCCCGTTCCAGCGCTTCGACCAGGGCGGACTTATCCCGCGCGAAAAGCGTTTGCTTCACGGCGCGAATCGCCATCTGCGGCCCGGTCGCAATTTTGGCGGCCAGGCTCTGAACTTCGCCGTGGAAACGGTCCGCGGGAAAAACATGATTGACGATGCCGAGACGCAACGCCGTTTTGGCGTCGATCATGTCTCCGGTATAGAAAATTTCGGCGGCCTTCGCCGGACCAATCAGTTGCGGCAGGAAATAGCTGCCGCCGTAATCCGGGAAGAGTCCAACCTTGGCAAAATTCTGGCCGAACACGGCATCCTCGACGGCGATGCGGATATCCGCCGCCAGGGCCAGATTCATGCCCGCCCCCGCCGCGGGGCCATTCACGGCGGCGATTACCGGCTGCGGCATGGTACGCATCTTCAGAACCGCTTGCATGCCGGAACGCAACAGTGGTCCGAGTTCCTTGTCGTCTCCGCTCGCGCGCCCTTTGCCAATCACCGCCAAATCCCCGCCGGCGCAGAAGCCGCGGCCCGCGCCGGTCAGAATCACAACATGAACCGTTTGGTCGGCGGCAATGCGCGAAATCGCTTCGTTCAGCGCCGTGGAAAGTTCGTTATTGAGGGCGTTCAGGCGGTCAGGCCGATTCATCGCCAGCGTGACGATGGATCTTTCGCGCGTTTCCAGAAGCACCGCTTCGGCGGCCGCTTTGCTAGCCTGACTCATGTTGACCTCCTGCCTCCCTCTTCCTCAATCCCGCTGGGCTTCCTTAGCCTGCGTGGTTCGTTCGACAAGCCGCGCCAGCTTGCGGAAATGCTTCAGCCGATCGGCTTTGCCGCGCGCGCTTTCGCCACTGGTCGACGGCAAGACGTAAACCTGCGCGCCATAGAGCGATTCCTTCTGCAAGCCGTAATTGCATTTACGCTGGGCGAACTGTTCGAAGGTCGTCTTGCCGTTGAACGCCACAACGCGCGGGCCGAACTCTTCCAGCTTCTGGGACAGCACAATCCGTCCTTCGGCGAAATCCTCGCGTCTTAATTCTTCAATGCCTTTGGTGGGGCGCTTCACCAAATCGGTTAGCCCGATCCCGAACTCGATGATCCGGCGGTCGTCCGGGTAGTCAAAGGGTTCCGGGACCACGCCGCCTTCAAACAAGGTTGGCCAGAACAGGTTTCCGCGCCCGGCATAATAATGGCCCGCGCGCACGGAAGATTCACTGGGATTGCAGCCCACGATGACAAGTTTCATTCCCTTTCGAAGGTAGTCAGGAAGTGTTTTCATTCGTTCTTCGCTCGATCTCAAATCTCAGAAGTAAACCGCTCTCTGGATTTTACTTCCCTTTGAAGTTTGCGGCGCGTTTTTCGACGTACGCCGCAAGGCCTTCCTTGGCGTCCTCGCTTGTAAACAGAAGCTGCTGCAATTCGCGTTCCAGGCCGAGAGCTTCGGCGAAGGGAATTTCGCTGCCGGTCACGACGGCGCGCTTGATGCGCCCGACCGCTCGCGAAGCTTTGTTGGGCGGACAGAACTGCCTCGCGTACTCCATCACGTCCTCCCAAAAAGATTCCTTCTCATAAATATATTGGATGAGCCCCATCTCCAGGGCTTCTTCGAAGCTGAAGGTCCGGCCCGTGGCCATGAGTTCAATCGCCTGGGCGCGGCCGAGAGCGCGGGAAAATCGCTGGGTGCCGCCGGTCCCCGGCAATACGCCGAGGTTCACTTCCGGCAGGCCGATCTTGCCGCCTTCTTTCTTGGCAATACGGATGTCGCAGGCCAGGGCAATTTCCAGGCCGCCGCCGACGGTGTGCCCGTTCAGCGCGGCAATCACCAGCTTGGGTGTTTGCTCCAGCCTGCAAAGCGTCTCATTGGCGTGCAGGCAGAAATAGTATTTGAACTGCGGATCGACCTTGGCGAGCATCGGGATGCTCGCGCCCGCGGAGAAGAACTTCTCTCCGCCGCCCCGGATCACGATGACATGCACGGCCTCATCCATCCGCGCGCTCAGGATGGCAGTATCGAGCTGCTGCATCATCTCGTAGGTGTATGTGTTGGCCGGAGGATCGTCCATCTCCACGATCGCCACACCTCCTTCGACGCGGTACTTCACGAGCTCTTTTGTCGCTATCGTGCTGGTTGCCATAATTTTTCCTCCCCCATCTCCGACTAAATTCCCTGGCCGGCGAGCTGGCCTTCAATCCGAAGTAATGGCGGGAGATCCCGCCGC
Organism: Candidatus Acidiferrales bacterium; assembly: GCA_963734105.1. Classification (GTDB taxonomy): domain Bacteria; phylum Acidobacteriota; class Terriglobia; order Acidiferrales; family UBA7541; genus Acidiferrum. The sequence continues at coordinate 39,004 of CAVTFW010000008.1, forward strand.
AGTCAATGCCTTCTCCCCCGCGGGAGCCGCCAAAACGCCATGCAGAAAAATGCCGACGATCGCGTCCGTCAGCTCCTCCGTGCCGGGATCCACTTTGGAGTTATGCCATTTATAGACCCAGTTCATCATCCCGAAGAGGCTCAGGACGCCCACACGCGAGTTAAGACCCGGCGCCAGGCCCTCCCCTGCCACGGCATCGAAGATCTCTCTCGCCAGGGCATAGTAGCGGCGCTTAATGTCGGCTACCTCCTCACGGTAGGGCGGCTCCAAGGCCTCTTCCTCGTGGGCCAGTACCCTCATTTCATTTGGGTGCGAGAGAAAATACTCAATGTGGTTCTGAACCAGAACGCGAAGCCGCGCCTGGGGCTCATGAACACGCTGGAGGCGAGACCGGAGCCGGTCCATTATGAATGTAAATGTATTATTTTGAATAAGATACAGGAGCTTCTGCTTACTCTCGAAGTAGTAGTACAAGCCGGAGAGAGAGATTCCCGTGGCTCGGCTAATGTCCCGCATGGAAGCGCCCTCAAAACCTCTCTCGGCGAAGATCCGGGCCGAAAAGAGGAGAATATGCTGAAGTTTACCTTCCGAGTCGCGGGGGGTGGGAACGGATCTCGCCATGATCTTCTCGAACGTTCGTTCAATAACTCTAGTGCCCCTCTTTCCCTCTGTCAAGACCCCTTTCAATGAAGATTATCCGGATCGGGGAGAAAGCGTGCTGACTCCTAGACACCGCAGTCCCTGCGCCCCGGGCGGAACCTAGGCGGGCGAAGTATAGAGCGGCAATTCCCTGCCCAGCCCCTTTTCCTTCGCCAGCGTGTACACCTTTGCGGCTACCGCCAGATCCCAGGAGGCGATACCGTTGGACTTGAACAGCGTAATTTGGCCGTCGCTAGCGCGGCCGGCGACTTTGCCGCCAACGAGATCACAAAGTTCGTGGACCTCGCTCCAGCGCCCCGGCTGTTTGGCGAAGGGAATGACAAGGTCCCCGGCCTCCTGCTGAGATTGCGCCAGCGAATCCACGAAGATCAGATTCGCTTTTGCCACGGCCGCTTCGTCGATCTCCTGCTTATGTGCGTGATTCGCCCCAATGGCATTGATGTGGACACCAGGTGCAAGCTCCGCCCCACTCAGCACCGGACGGGCAGATGTCGTCGCCGTGCAAATGATTTCGGCCTCGCGTACGGCATCGGCCGCGGTTTCCTTCGGATAAATGTGGATACTCAGCCGTTCGGACATCTCATCGCAGAACTGATTCCTGCGCTGCGCGTCGCGGCCATACACGTACACCGCATCCAGCATGCGCACGTTGTGGATCGCCTCGAGTTGCGTTCGGGCTTGGCCGCCAGTGCCCAGAATCGCGGCGACCTTCGCAAGTTTTCGCGCCAGATATTTGGTGGCCACACCGGAGGCCGCGCCGGTACGAAGCTGGCCCATGACATCGGCTTCAATCAGCGCGAGCAGTTCCCCGGTAGAGACGGAGTAGAGCGGAACCAAAAAGCAGAGCTTTCCCTTCACATAGGTGTACTGCTTCATGGCCACGTAGCCCGCCGCGCTGTCCAGCGCCGCCATGTAGTGAAAAAAGCCTCCTTCGCGAAGCTCGAAACGGCGCCGCGGATGGACAACAACGGTCCCCTCAGCCTGTTTCCGCGAGATTTCTTCGACGGCCGCAATTGCCATGGGCATGCTAAGGAGTTGGCCCACTTCCGCTTCATTAATGTGCAGGGTCATGGCTTCGGTCCTTAGACTTCGGAAGTCTTCCGCGCATGGAAAATTTCCACCGCAAAAACGCGCGATTCATCTCTTTACATCCCCTGTTTTTCGCGAACCGGCGAGTCCCTTCGCGCCTTCTTCGCGGACCCGGCGGACCACGGTTTGGACAAGGTGATACACGCGCTCTTCCTTTGCGCCGCCCATCACATGGAAACGAAATTCGGGCGCGCCCTTGGGATCCTTGCTCACGCGGATGGGAAGCGCGCCGCAAAGATCATTTTCAATGTACGCCGTTTCGTACCGGGATTTCTTGGAATTCCAGGTGAACACGCGCAGGGTGGTGAAATCGCAGGGCTGGCCTTCGGAACTGCGCGTGCCCGCGACAAGATACTGCGGATGCTCGCCCGTGTCGTCGGTCACTCGATTCAGCTCAAACCACGCGATAGGGCGCACATTGGCCGAACTGGTGCCCTCGCGTACGGCATCCGGCAGGTCCAGCGAAATGAATCGACCCACCACCCAGCCTGCAATCGGAATAGTCTGATCCCCAGGCTGGGTCGTGTTCATTTCCGCGGAATTTCGAATCGTGCCTTCGCCGGGAGGCCGCGTGGCGAGGCCCCGCACCAGATACCAGTCTTCCTTCTTATTGGATTCGTCCTCCGAACCTTCCTTTTCGTCCGTGACCTGCACCCAATCGGCAACCGCGCGCCCGAGGATCTCGACTTGGGTGCCGCGCGTGAATTGATAGAGCCGCGGCTCGTTACGCCCCGGCGCGACGCGGAGATTCGTGGTGGTCTTGGTGCGGCCGCGGGACTGTACGCCCATGCTCTTGGACTGCTCGAGAAGTTTCTCGCTGCGCTGCCACAGCTCGGGATCCACCAGGTATCGCCCATCCACCCAACCCTCTTCGCCTCCCGCCGTGCGCACCTTCACATAATCATTCCGCCGGGACAAGATTTCCACTCGTTGGCCATAATAGAGAATCGCTACCTGTTCGCGCACCTGGGCGATGCTGCTCAATAACGTCAGGCTTCGCTCGCTCACATACGCACTTCCGAGCGATTCGTGTTTGGGCCGCAGGAACCACGCCAGCAGCGCCACCAAGCAAAGCAGCGGCACCGCGACCAGCAATTTTCGCTTCATCTAAGGGCCTCGAAAACCGTACCGAAAATTGTAACCGATTCCCGGACCTTGGTTGGCCTCGCACAAAAACCAGCCTCCGACTGGTATCCAAGTCATTTCGCACGTAAATTGAAAAAGAGAGGTACGCACATGAAATTCATGAAGGGGTTGGAACCGCTGTCCTTGTTGATGTTGCGCGGGGTCTTGGGATTGATTTTCCTAGTTCATGGCTATCCCAAATTGATGCACCCCACCGATGCCATGCGGGCATTTTTCGTGGCCCACGGCCTTCCCGCTTATTTCCTGAGCGTATCCGGGATCCTGGAATGCTTTGGGGCGGCGCTGTTGTTTTCCGGGCTGTTTGCGCGGCCAGCGGCGTTGCTCCTGATGATTGAAATGGCCGTGGCGATTTGGAAGGTCCACAGCGCGCATGGAATCCTGGCGGTGAAAGACTACGAGTTTCCGCTGGCGGTAGCCGCGGGATGTTTCGTGTTGGCCACCATCGGCGCCGGCTCGCTTTCGCTCGATCACCTGATCTTTGGCGAAGACGGCAAGAAACGCCGCGCGGCGAAGAGCAGCAAAGATTAGCGTTCCTGAGGGTCAAACGTGCGCGGCGGTCGTTGGAACAACCATCGCCCCTGCGGCTGGCGCCAGTGGCAGGACAATCCAGAGGACGATGTACGCGAGGAAGCCGGTTCCGGCACAGAAAATCGCGAGCAGCCAAACCACGCGAACGATGGTCGGATCGAGATCGAAATAATCCGCGAGTCCGGCGCATACACCGCCGATCTTCTTATCCCGGCTGGAGCGCATCAGCCGTTTCCCCGGCTGGGCCCCGACAGGACCAGACGAAGCCCCAGCCGCATCCGTGGCGAGCTGGTGGCCGCAGCTGTAACAGAATTTGGAGCCGTCCGCGACTTCCTTCTGGCAGTTCGGGCAAAACATGTTCGCACCCCCGCGCACTAATCTCTCATTGCGATTCTAAATGGAATTACGAACGAAGGAAGCAAAAAGTTTCGCAAGACAACCTTGTAGGGCCCGCCTTAGGAGGCGGGCCGCCAGTTGAGCCTCACCCCAACCGTTCATTCAGCCACCACTGCCGACAGTGCGACTCAGTGAAGCCGAAAATCCGGCCACCTTCGGCAGAAACAAATTGCAATCCGCAATAGCGGCGGGCAGAAAAACCTGTTTTGTGTTCTGTCTAGTATTCGAGCAGCCGCTGGACCGCGGCCGTGATGTCGCCCGTTTGCGGCAAAATGGCGTCCTCGAGCTTTGGATGGTAAGCGCAAAAAGTGTCCCTGGCGGCCACGCGCTTTACCGGCGCATCCAGTTCCTCGAAAAGTTCTTCCGCGATGCGCGCGGCGATTTCAGCGCCGTAACCCCAGCTCATCATATCTTCGTAAGCCACGACCACGCGGTGCGTCTTGCGCACGGTCGCTGCGATCGCTTCCCAATCGTAAGGTGACAGCGAACGCAGGTCGATGATTTCCACCGAAACGCCATCGCGCTCCAGCGCCGCGCCAGCCACTTCGGCGCGATGCACCACGGCGCCATACGTGACGATGCTCATCCTGGTTGCCTTCCCTCACCATCCGCGCCTTGCCGAACGGAATCGTGAAATCCGGCCCCGGATATTCGGAGCGATTGTACGGCTGACGATAGAGATGCTTGTGCTCCAGGAACATCACCGGATCGTCGCAACGGATCGCCGTGCGCAGCATTCCCGCAACATCCATCGCCGTCGAGGGCATAACCACGCGCAACCCGGGACAGTGCGTGAAGATCGATTCCCCGCTCTGGCTGTGATATACCGCGCCACCAGTCAGGTATCCGCCGATGGGCACACGAAGCACCGCCGGAGCCTTGAACGCTCCGTTCGAACGCCAGCGCAGCACGCACAGCTCATCGCGAATTTGCATCATCGCCGGCCAGATGTAATCGAAGAACTGAATTTCCGCCACGGGCTTCAATCCGCGCGTGGCCATGCCGATCGCGCGCCCCACAATGCTCGCCTCGGCCAGCGGCGTGTTGAACACGCGGTCGGCTCCGTACTTGCGCTGCAATCCCGCGGTGGCCTTGAAAACGCCGCCCTTCCCTTTCACTTCGCGTAGATTCTCCTCGCGGCTGGCATCGGCGACGTCTTCGCCGAAAACGGTGATCCGTTCGTCACGGGCCATCTCGTCCAGCAGCGTGGCCGCCACCATTTCCACCATGGTTTTCGGCGCTCCGTGAGATTGCGGCTGGGCCGCGAACGCCTCCGACGACGGGTCGATGTCCGGCGAATAAACATTCAAGTAGATGGACGAGACCTCCGGCGGCTCGGCGGCAAGCGCCTGGTCGGAGGCCTCGCGCACTTCGCGATCGACTCCGCCCTCCAGCGCCTCAATCTCTTTCTGGTCCATCAGCCCTTCGCGGATCAGGAAGAGCGAAAATTTTGAAAGCGGATCGCGGTGGGCTTCGCCCTCGCGTTCTTCCGGCGTCTTATAAAGCTTCTCGTCGTCCGAAAGCGAGTGCGAATACGGCCGCGTCACCCGCGCATGCACCAGCGCCGGGCCACGCCGCTCGCGCACATAGCGGACGGCATCCTTACAAACCGCATAACTTTGCAGCGGATCCGTCCCATCGCAATCCGCGATATGCAATCCGGGGAAGCCCTTTACCAGCCGCGAAATACTGCCGCCTGCGGTTTGCACGTCGATCGGTACGGAAATGGCATACCCGTTGTCTTCGACCAGATAAAAAATCGGCAGCTTCTTGGCGCATGCCACGTTCAGCGATTCCCAGAATTCGCCCTCGCTGGTGGCCCCGTCGCCACAAGAGACGTAGACAATTTCCTCCGGCTCGTGATTCACGAACTCCCCGAGCGGCGCTTTCTTCGCCTGCGCCAGCGCTTTCGAATGCTTCTCGTAATAAAGCGTCGCCTCCGCCGCGCCCACCGCCTGCAAGAATTGCGTGCCCGTACAGGACGATTTGCTCACGATATTCCACTTGGGGTGTCCCCAATGCGACGGCATTTGCCGTCCACCTGAACTGGGATCATCTTTTGCGCCGACGCCTTGCAGGAGGGTCTCGAGGGGGGTCACGCCGAGCATGAGGCACAACGCCCGGTCGCGATAATAGGGGTAGAGCCAATCTACCCCCGGACGTAAGAGCAAGGCTGCTGCCGCCGTGACGGCTTCGTGGCCGGCGCTGGAAATCTGAAAATAGATTTTGTTCTGGCGCTTGAGCTGGATTTCCCGGTCATCCAGCCGCCGCGAGAGGTACATCGTGCGGTACAAGCGAATCAGGGTTTCGCGATCGAGGCCTTCGTACTTCTGCGATTCCCCCTTGGCTGTCTTCACGCGCGTTTGCACTGCCATTCGGTCTGACCTCGCAAGAGAAATGGGAGTGATTCGAGCCGCAATCCCCGATTATACCGGAGGTCGCCCGCGGCGGGACAACAGAACCTCCTTGGGATTGTGCAAAACTGGAGTACTAGGCCAGCTCCTCGAACTGCTTCTCCGTGGCCTCAAAATTCGCGTCCCCGGATTTCACCACCCCGGGAGAAGCCTCATGGAATGGCTCTTCCGAGGGGATGCGCTCCACCCAACGCTGCTCGGAGAGTTTTTCGTGGCCGGAAAAACCCAGGCGGACAATTAGTTTGAGTTCCTCGTTGGAAGTGGGTGCCGCTGCCGTGGCTTGCGCTTTCGCAGCGGCCTTGCCTTTCCCTTTAGCCTTTTCCTCTTTGACCGGTTTCGCATCGCCGTCAGCCGGTCTGGCAGCTGTGCGCTCCATCTTATAAAGAAGCTTCTTATCCAGACGAAAGGCTTGCTTCCACCCTTCCAGTTTGTGGCGAGCGAGCTGGAGCTTCTCCTCATCCTTTGCAAAATCAAACAGCAAATAAACGTGAGGCATGAATTCAGTTTGCGACGCCGCCGCACCTAAGTCAAGAATCCGGGCAGTGGCTCAGTTTCCGATTGCCGCGTTCTATCGGGCGTTACAACGCTTGTGTTACGGTCAGATGCGCAGCAAGGAGGGGTCGATGCGTCCGAAAATCGATGGCATTCTTGAAACCTCATTGTACGTGAGCGATGTGCCCCGGTCCGTTCGCTTCTACGAGGAGACTTTTGGCTTCCGCGTCATCAGCGAGTTCGGCGAGCGTGGTTGCGCGATGCATGCAGGTCCACGCCAGGTGCTGCTGCTGTTCAAGAAGGGAGCTTCGCGGGCGATTCAATCGCCTCACGACGGGGACGGCGAATTACATGTCGCGTTCGCCATCCCGTCTGCCGAATTGGCCAACTGGGAATCGTGGCTCGAATCGAGAGGAATCGCTGTCGAAGAGAAGCGGACGTGGGAATTGGGAGGCTGGAGCCTCTACTTTCGAGACCCGGACCGCCATCTGATCGAACTCGCCACGCCGGGCACCTGGCCGGTCTATTAAGAGAGATGTCCGGTAGCCGCCTCTCGGGATCTGGGAACATCAATCCGCGGGAAGCCCGGTAGGCGGTTATGGCGTTAGAGTCCAAATGCGGATTCGATTTTGCAAGTGCAGGGACAGGGGAGTATGCTGACGGCTTAGGCTATGAAAAGTTCGCTCCACGTCCCAATCGCTCCGGGAAGATGTTTCGGGGCGTGGGTTTGTCTGGTGGCTCTCGTGCTGCTGTGGGCGCCGATGTGGGCGGCGGCTTGGCAGGCGAATAGCATGGCCTGTTGTAACGGCGTCATTTGCGAGGCGCACGGCCACTCGAATCCAAACCCATCCCGGCCAGAGAATAGTTCTCCCGGGGAAGCGCCGATGAATTGCGATCACCACGCTGGAAGCGGACTCACCGCCTGCGCGATTTCCTGTTCCCACGAGAGCGCTTCTTCCCTGACAACCGCCATGATTTTCGTGCTGCCGGAACCCGCCACCGTTTCCCAACCAACCTTGACCATGGCTGGCGCCATTCACTTCGCGCCAGTGGAATTTGCACACCTGTTCGAGCCGCCTTCTCCCCCTCCGCGCGCCTCTCTCTACTCCCTGTAATTCCCCTGATTGTTTGTGTTGAGACTCATTCCGGGTCGAGGTGACCCGCAGCGGAGTTTTTCCGCCATCCAACGGAGAAAAATTCATGGCGCAGCGTATTTTGCTTTTCGTGGCAGTCGCATTTCTCTTTGCAAGCGGAGTATTTGCCACCATATTTGGAATGGTGCGAGGCGTCGTGCACGATCCGCAGCACCGGCCAGTTGCCGATGCCTCGGTGAAGCTTAAGTCGGCGACCTCCGACTGGACGCAGACGGCGCGGACGGATCAGGATGGGGCCTTTTCTTTTTCCGCGGTGCCGGTCGGGGATTATCTGGTGACCGTGACGAAGAGCGGCTTCGCGGACGAGCAGCAAACCGTCACCGTTGTTTCCGATTCTTCGCCGACTCTCCATTTTCCACTCAAGATCACGGCCGTGAATCAGACTACAACCGTCGTGGCAGAGGCACCCGAAGTCGCGAACGTCGATTCTGTAACGCCGACCTCGCTGGTGACGCGCGTGGACATTGCGCAGACACCTGGAGCGGACCGCACCAATGCATTGCAAATGATCACTGACTACGTGCCCGCTGCCTATGTGACCCACGACATGCTGCACATGCGCGGCGGTCACCAGGTCGACTGGCTCATTGACGGCGTCCCCATACCTAACACAAATATCGCCACCAATCTGGGCCCCCAAATCGACCCAAAAGACATCGACTATTTGGAGGTTCAGAGAGGAAGCTACGAGGCCGATTACGGGGACCGCACATACGGTATCTTCAACATCGTTCCGCGAACCGGGTTCGAGCGGAACAATGAGGCAGAACTCGTTCTCAGCCTCGGGAATTGGTATCAGACAAACGAACAAATCAATTTTGGCGGGCACACTGAGCGATTCGCTTACTACGCAAGCTTGAATGGAAACCGGTCCAACTACGGGCTCCAGGCGCCGATTGGCCAGGTTTTTCACGATGCGGAGAACGGCTATGGGGGATTCGCGTCCTTCATTTACAACCCCAGCGCCCAGAACCAACTTCGGGTGGTGACCTCGCTGCGGCAGGATTACTACCAGATTCCCTACGACCCTGATCCCAACTCAATCGGAAATCAGCAGCTGGTGGCTGTGGGTGCGGCCCCCAGTTACGGTCTTCGCGACGGCGAGCACGAAACTGATGGCTACATTGCATTCTCTTGGATCCATACGTTCAATCCGAATCTGCTGCTAACAGTTTCTCCTTTCTATCACTACACCAAAGCCAGCTATCAAGCCTCGCCCAACGATTTTCCAGTGGCCACCAACGTGGATCAGACTTCCAATTATGGCGGGCTGCAGGCAAGCCTCAATGCAAATGTCTGGAAAAATGACATTCAGGCAGGTGTATACGGATTCGCTCAGCATCAGAGCAACTACTTCAACAATCAATTTACGGACGGCACCCAAAACTTCCCGCCCTCATCGGCCTCCATCACGGGAGGACTCGAAGAGATATTTGTCAGCGACAAATTCAAGGTGACCCCATGGCTGACGCTAATCGCTGGCTTTCGCCAATCGCACTTTGCGGCGGATATTGTGGAGAATGAAGTGGACCCGCGCGTCGGTATTGCCATAAAAATCCCCAGCATAAATTGGGTTTTTCGCGCGTTCTATGGGCACTTTTACCAGCCACCGCCGCTGCTGACGGCCACCGGCTCATTGGCCGGTTTTGCAAACAGCCAGGGGTTTTCTTTCGCTCCCCTGCACGGTGAACGGGACGAAGAGTATCAGTTTGGCGTTACCATTCCATTTCGCGGCTGGGCCCTGGACGCAGATCATTTTCAAACACGGGCTCAGAATTGGCTGGATCATAACAATATTGGAGCATCCAATCTCTTCTGGCCGATCACCTGGGATGCCGCCCTGATTCAAAGTTGGGAACTCACCCTGCGGTCTCCCCGCCTCTGGCGGCGTGGCCAGTTTCACCTTGCCTATGCGAATCAATTCGCGCAGGCAACCTCGCCCATCACGGGAGGCTTAATCTGTCCCCCTCCGACACCAACCTGCTCACAATATCCGCTGCCGGGATATGGCCCCGTGGACCACGATCAAAGGAACACTTTGAACCTGGGCTTCAATGCAACTCTTCCCTGGCAAGCTTTCGCTTCGACAAACGTGTACTACGGCTCGGGATTCCATAACGGGTTTCCCAACGCATTGTATCCAGGAAACTATCTGCCTGGGCACACCAATTTTGACCTATCACTCGGGAAAAGCTTCTCGGAGAAATACAGTGTTTCCGTGACTGCTCTGAATGTGGCAAATCGCCGCGTCCTTCTGGACAACAGCGTGACGTTCGGTGGATTTCACTACAACGATCCGCGCGAAATCTACGCCGAATTCCGCTATCGTTTCCATTACTGAGTATGCAAATCGTCCAAGAAAGCCAAAACCTGTATCGGCTCACGCGCTTCCGCATGATCAACTGCTTCTTAGTAAGGGAAGAAGACGGCTGCACTATGATCGATACCAACGTCGGTGGCTCCACTGAATCCATTTTGCGGGTCTCGCGGAGTCTAAGTTGGCCAGTCCGCAGAATCGTGCTGACACATGCGCATTTCGATCACGTCGCTTCGTTGGCAAAGCTGTCGGAGGCTCTCCCAGGGGCCGAGATATCGATTGGAGAGCGCGAGGCGCGATTCTTGCAAGGTGATTTCTCGCTGGACGCCGGAGAGCAGGGCAAACGCCTGACCGGCTTCTTGCCCGTTAGAACCAGGGAGCTGCGGAAACTAGTTGACGGCCAGCAAGTCGGTTCCTTGCAGGCCGTCAGTTCCCCCGGACACACACCCGGACACTTCTCCTATCTTGACACTCGCGACCGCACTTTAATTGCGGGAGATGCATTTACAACGCAGACCGGCCTGGTGACGGCAGGCGTGTTCAGTTGGAAGTTTCCCTTCCCTGCGCTCTTTTCTTGGAACGCCCAACTCTGCGCCCGCAGCGCGGCGAGGTTACGCGACCTCAAGCCAAGTCGCCTCGCCGTCGGCCATGGAATGACTCTGGTGTCTCCGGAAGCGGCGATGGACCGAGCAGTCGCGCTTGCGTTACAACAACATCCTGATGCCTTGCGTTCGTGAAGAAGGGCAAGATAAGCTTGCAAAAGCATTGAATGGCGATGGAGTTCGCCAAAACCGCCGCGGCACAACCTGCCTCGGCTGATGACTCCTGGCTGCCGCGCGGCTCCAGGAGTTTTTTTGTATACTGCCCCGCAGCCGGATCGGAGACACTTTGCGCATCTTCCTGATTGGGTTGTTCGGAGCCGTCGGAACTCTGGCACGCTACGGCCTGCAGGGCGTGGTGCAAATTAAGCTGGGCACGACGTTTCCCTACGGAACTTTGCTGATTAACCTGACGGGCTGTTTCTTTCTCGGGCTGATTGGCCAGCTCACTCTGAATCGCGTGATCATCCCACCAGAATGGCGCATGGCCATCGCCATCGGATTTTTTGGCGGCTACACCACCTTTTCCAGCTTCGGATGGGAAACGGCCAAAATGCTGGAAGCCGGCGAGTGGTTGTGGGCTTCCTCCTACGTCGCCGCCAGCGTCGTGTTGGGGCTGCTGCTCTCCGTGGCCGGGATTCGCCTGGCCAATCGTTTTTAGGAGTACTTTATGACCCACCAGAAATTTGAAGGCGAGCGAACGCTGATGCGCATCCACATCGGCGAATCCGATAAGTGGCACGGCAAACCCATGCACGAAGCCATCGTCCAACTGCTCCGCAAGGAAGGCTTCTCCGGCGCGACGGTATTGCGCGGCGTCGGCGGGTACGGCGGTTCCAGCATCTATCACACCGACAAACTCCTGCGTCTTTCGCAGGATCTGCCGATCGTCCTCGAAGTCATCGAAACGCAGGAACGCATCGAGCAAATCCTGCCCCGGCTGGATGAAATGGTGGACGGCGGATTGGTCACGCTCGAAAAAGTGCGGGTGATCCTTTATCGCGCCGCCAAAAAGTAGCAGCCAGCGGTATCGAAAGCTTGTAATCCGTTAGCGGCATCTTTCACAAGCTGTGAGTTATCCGTGGCTCAGCTCTTACGATCCATTGTCTTCCTGAGGCCTCACACTTTTTGCGTGGCCGAAGGATGTCAACTTCGCTTGTTGCATGGCGTTGAATTTGAGATCCTTCGAGGCGCAAACTTCGCGCCTCTCAGGATGACAATGTATTCGTGTGCTTGGATGAGGTAAACAGCCTCATTCGGTAAGAAATTCGGATTTGCGCCGCTCCGGGCTGTTAACTTTACACTGTCGGCTGTAAGCTTCCTCTCCATGCCCAAACCTGCCCAAAACGACGCCTGGCTCAATCGCACCGTGCTAGGCGTTGGACTGACCAGCCTGTTCAGCGATTGGAGCCACGAAATCGCCACCGCGGTCTTGCCCGCGTTCCTGGCGGCGATCGGAGCGGGGCCGGCATGGCTCGGCGCCATCGAAGGAATTGCCGACGGACTTTCCAGTTTTACGAAACTCGGCGCCGGTTACTACACCGACCGGCTAAAGCATCGCAAACCACTCGCCGTTTTTGGCTACGCGTTTACGGCCCTCTCCACGGCTTCCTTCGCATTCGCGACGCACGCCTACCATGTGCTCTTTGGCCGGGCAGCCGCCTGGCTTGGCCGCGGCATTCGTTCCCCCGCAAAAAAAGCGCTCCTCGCCGCGGACGTTTCGCCCTCGGCGTACGGCCGCGCGTTCGGCCTGGAGCGCTTGATGGATACGATTGGCGCGATCGCCGGGCCTCTGACCGCGCTCTGGCTCCTCGAACTCACAAATCACAACTATCGCGCGGTCTTGCTTTGGACGCTCCTCCCGGGCATGATCGCGGTTGCCAGCTTCTGGTTCCTCGTTCGCGAGCGTCCCATCGAAGCCAGAAAGAACCAGTCCTTCCTCACCGGCTTGCGCGCCCTCCCCGGAACATTCCGCCATTTTCTGTTCGGCGTGGGCATCTTCGGCGCGGGCGATTTTTCGCACACGCTTCTGATTCTTTATGCCACGCGCATGCTTGCTCCCGCGCACGGCATGGCACGCGCCGCCAGCCTGGCCGTGGTGCTCTATACCCTACACAACGTTTTCTACGCCGCCTCCGCTTATTTGAGCGGCTGGATTAGCGATCACGTGCCGCACCGCCAGGTCATCCTTGCAGCCGGCTATGCTCTCGCCGGTGTCACTGCAATTCTTTTGACCGCGGCGCCGCACAATCTCTGGCTCCTCGCCGTGATCTTTATTCTTGCCGGTTTGTATGTGGGCACGGAAGAGGCGCTCGAAGATTCTCTTGCGGCGGAATTGATTCCCAAAGAACAACACGGCATGGCCTTCGGCACGCTCGCGGCCGTCAACGCCGTCGGCGACTTTCTCTCAAGCCTCGTCGTCGGTTTCCTGTGGTCCGCGGTCTCCGTGCGCGCGGCGTTTTCCTTCTCCGCGGTGCTTTTCTTCTTCGGCGCGTTGATCGTCTTGCGACTCCGGCGATAGGACATCCCCTTTCACCGCCAATTCGCGCGCCGCGCGCTTCTGCGAGGCCAGCATGCGCCGTTGCACTTCCGCCTGGAGATATTTCCGTAGATTTTCGGCAACGATCCCCGGCTCCGCTAGCACGCGCAAATCAGAGACCGTAAGCTGCGGCAGAAAACGCAGCACAACGGAAATAGGCGCGGAAGGATTGCGCACCAGCGCAAGCCGCACGTTATAGCTCTGTGACCACTTGGGGTGGTTCGCCAGCGCCTGCACCACGCCGACCGGCACTTTCTCCCGCGCCAGGGCTTTCAGCACCTGCGCCTCCGTCAAAAATGGATTTTCCAGCGCGACTGGCATCACTTGTACATTGCCATTCGCGACCAGAGCCCCGGCAACCCGCCCGGGCCCGCGCCGCGCCAGCGTAATCTTCTGCCCCAGCGGCAGTTGCGGCAGCCGGGCCACGATCTGTTCTTCCACATAGCGTTTCAACTCCGCGGATACCGCGGGCGAAAGAGTAAATTGCACCAAATCCATCAGGTAGATGTCCTTCAGCAGGCGCAAACCGACCAGCCTTGGCGTGAGCGGATGAAAGAGCACTGCCTTCTTCACCGCGTAGCTCTTCAGCAACGTCTTGCGCATCCCGATCTCCTGGAGAAGTTCGACGGGAAGATCCTTGCGGGAAAGCAGGAGGGTCACTTTGCTTTCATCGAACGACGGATTGTCCAGCAGAGCCAGCAGGACCGCGGGTGCGGTATGGTAGATCAGCGCGCTGAGATCATCCCCACTGGCGACGCGGGCCCGCTCCACTTCTTTTTCGAGTTCCGCCACGTTACTTCCCTTCTTCAGCCGCCGTTGGAAGCAGCCGTACCGCCAGGCGCGCCCCAGCCTCCGCAGCCGTCATCACCGGCGAGCCGAACTCAGCATGAGGTGCCGCAACGTGCAGCCGCTCGGCCAGCAGCTTGTCGAAATACGCGGAACGACCCACCATGCCGCCGCTCTTGACGAGCAGAAATTTCTCGGACTTCAACTGCAGCCTCTCCACCAGGTCCGCCACCAGCGTGGCGAGTTCGACGACAGCATCTTGCAACAGTGCCCTGGCCTCGGAGTTTCCCTCGTCCGCTGATGCCGTCACGATCGGAAATACCCTCGGGAACACTTCGTCGGGAGAGCTGTAAACACGCAGGTGAAAGTCTTCCCAGTTTGCGATGCCCAGTTCGCTCAAAATCTTTGCCGCAAGCGCCGAATCGGGCATTCCGCGGTCGTATTCACGCAATGCGGCAATCGCCGCGCGGCGCCCGACATCATAAGCGCTGCCCTCATCGCCCAGCAACGGGCCGTGGCCGCCCACGCGGAGAACTTGGCCGCTAAGGTCGCGGCCGACAGCTCCCGAACCGGTGCCGGCGATGAGAACGATGGCCCTTCTATCGCCCGTGGCTTCGAGCGTCAGGTCCAGGTCCGTGCACACGTGTATGACTTTCCCGGGATATTCCTCCGTCAAAAGCCGCGCCATTTTCCTTTGTGATTCTGGTTGCGCCAGACCCGCCAGTCCGGCACACACGGCGCGGATGTCGCCCGGCAAAAGCTCCGCATTCTGCATGGCGGTTCGCCCTGCTTCACAAACGGCGGCGAAGGCTCCGCCAAACCCTACGCGCATCGGATTGGAAGGGCCGCTGCGTCCCTGGGCGCGCACCTTGCCGGCCTCATCCATCAACACGCATTCCGTCTTTGTGCCGCCGCCGTCGAAGCCGAGAACGAAGCGCATACCCAAAGCATACGCGAGCCAGGCCTGTTGCGCGTAGTGCCGCGGCCTGGCGGAAATGCGTCAGTTTGAATTTCCTTCTTTGCTCGGGTAGTATCCCGCTGACGCGCTTCACCCTATGCTACGACGCTCCATTATCGTCGCGCTGGCTCTCTACGCATTAGGGCTGGCGCCTTGCCTCGGACAGGACACCCTTCAGAAAGAAGCCGATCGATTGGCTCTCTTGTTGACCTGGCAACCCGGCAATGCGGTGGCGGAAATCGGCGCAGGGAAGGGTCAGTTGACCCTTGCCGCCGCACAGCGGGTCGGTTCAACAGGGATGGTTTACAGCACGGAGCTGGATCCGGAAGCCTTGGCTCAGCTAGAAAAATTAGCGACGAAGGAGAAAAACATCACTGTTGTCAAAGCAGCCGAAGCGGACACCAACCTTCCGCCGACGTGCTGCGATTCAATCTTCATGCGCCTCGTTTATCATCACCTCACTAAACCGGCTGAGATCGACGCAAGCCTTTTCCGGTCGCTGAAGCCGGGAGGACGGTTGGCAGTGATTGATCAGGAGCCATCCAAGGGATCAATTATTCCGGAAGGGGTCCCCAAAAACCGGGTCGGACACGGAGTGCCGCAAAACATCCTGATAAAAGAACTCGTTAGTGCTGGCTTCGAGGTGGAGACCGTCTCCAATGATTGGCCCCACGATGAGTTCCACCAAATGTACTGTGTTGTCTTCCGCAAGACCAAACCTCAGCGTTAGCGAAATTCGCCCTGACCCACTACCGGCCCAACGCGTTGAATCGGTTTCAGGATTCAGGACACCGCCTCGCTCTGCCTCCTTGACGCTCTTTGCTTCCGCCACTATCCTCGTCACACTTCGCTGCGATTTCTCGCAACTCTGCGAAGCCGGAGCCTGATGCGCATTCACCCGCTCGATCTGGCCATCGTTATCGCCTATCTGTTGGGCGTCACCCTCCTCGGCCTCCGCTTCCGTCAGCAACAGCACAGCGCAAAGGACTATTTCCTCGGCGGAAAAAGCGCCCCATGGTGGGCGCTGGCGTTTTCCATCGTGGCGACCGAAACTTCCACGCTCACCATTATCGGCACGCCCGCCATCGCTTACGCCGGAAATCTCACTTTTCTGCAGCTCGTCTTTGGCTACATCCTTGGCCGCTTTCTGATCACCGTTTTGTTGCTGCCCGGCTACTTTCGCGGCGAATTTCTGACCGCCTACGCGCTGATTGAAAAACGCTTCGGCACAAAAATGCGCGCCGTTGCGGCCTTGACGTTCCTGGGCACACGCACGATCGCCGAAGGGGTGCGCGTTTCGGCGATTGCCCTGGTCGTCAGTGTTGCTCTCGGAACATCCGAGCGCCTGGCGGTTTTCATCGTGATTGCGCTCACCGTGCTCTACACCTTCGAAGGCGGCATGAAAGCGGTCATCTGGACCGATGTGGCGCAATTCCTGCTCTACTTGACCGGCAGCCTCTTTACGCTCGCATTGCTCATGCACCGCATCCCCGGCGGCTGGAATGAAGTCGCGCAAGTCGCCGCGTTCAACGGACATAAGTTGCAGTTCCTCGATTTCTCCTGGAACCTGGCAACAAATTACACTTTCTGGTCCGGCCTGATTGGCGGAGCCTTCCTCACCATGGCCACCCACGGCACGGACCAAACCATCGTCCAGCGCCTGCTTGCCGCGCGGAATCAGGGCGACAGCCGTCGCGCGCTCCTCGCGAGCGGCTTCATCGTACTTTTCCAGTTCACCGTGTTCCTGCTCGTCGGCGTCCTGCTCTTCGTTTTTGCGCAACACACGCCATTGCTTGCGGCTGGCGAGCGCACCGACCGCGTTCTTCCCCTCTTCCTCGTGCGCGAAATGCCGACCGGGCTGGCCGGATTGCTCCTCGCTTCCATTCTGGCCGTGGCCATGTCCAACGCCAGCGGCTCGCTGAATTCTCTTGCGGCCTCCAGCGTCATGGACTTGAACGCCTTTCGCAGGCGCCCCGTCGACCCGGCAAAATTCCTGAAAATCTCGCGGCGCATGACCCTGGTGTGGGGCGTAGTGCTGATCTTTTTTGGATTGATCAAGTGGCAGCGCTCCTTGCTGGAGACGGGATTGACCGTTGCTGCCCTGCCGTTCGGCAGTTTGTTGGGCTTGTTCCTGCTCGGCACCTTCGATTCGCGTGCGAATTCAAATGGCTCCCTCGCGGGAATGTTCGCGGGTCTGGTAGCAGTGCTGACCGTGTATTACGAGACGAACGTTGCCTACACCTGGTTTTTCATGATCGGTACGTGTGTCACTTTTGGAGTCGGCGCTCTGGTCAGCCGTGTATTTCCTGAACAGCGCCCGACCTCATGACCCACAAGCGGCGCGCAATGGTCTACACTCGTTTTTCATAAGCTCGCCCGGAGGCGCATGAGCGAAAAACGTCTCGAACTGGTGCGGGGCTTGGGGCCGTGGGCCTCTGCCGCCATTGTCGTGGGCACCATGGTGGGCACCGGAATTTTCCTGAAGCCCGCGGAAATGGCGCGCGAAGGCCGCTTTGTCTCCACAGTTTTTGCCGCGTGGATTGCAGGCGCTCTTCTCTCGATTTTTGGCGCACTGGCCTATGCGGAACTCGGCGCGGCGATTCCCGAAGCCGGCGGCGAGTACGCTTATCTCCGCCGCGGCTTCGGCCCCGTGTGGGGCTTTTTGTTCGGCTGGATGCACTCGATTGTCGGCCGGCCCGCTTCCACCTCTTCGATTGCCGCCGGAATGATGCGGTTCCTCAGTTTCTTCCTGCCAGCGGTGGCCGCTCCTCTCTTCACCGTGCACCTTGCCATCCCCGGACTCACCAACTGGATCCGCCCTTACGATTTCGCCTTCACCTGGGCGCAGCCCCTCGCGGTTTTCTGGCTTTTGCTCATGACCGGCGTAAATTATCTCGGCGTTCGCTTGGGCGGGGGCGTGCAAGTATTCCTCACCGCCATTAAGGTTCTCAGCGTCCTGCTCATCATTGGCGTCGCATTCCTGCTTCCGAGCGCCGGCGCACATCCGCCCGATCCGGTCTGGCCCGTTTCCGCGAGCACCGGATTGCTGACCGCATTCCTGGCCGCCCTGGGCGCGGCTTTGTGGGCCTACGATGGTTGGGAAGATTTGAATCTCGTAGGCTCCGAAGTAAAGGACCCGCAACGCAATTTTCCGCGCGCCCTGGTGGGAGGAGTCTCCTTCGTCGCCCTGATCTATCTGCTCTTCAGCGCCGCCTGCCTGAAAGTGCTCCCCTTCGAAAGCGTCGCAAACTCCCAGCACGTTGCCTCCGATGTCGTGGAGCGCGTCATCGGCCACGGTGCTGCCTTCTGGATCACGCTCGCCATGGTAATTTCCGCGCTTGGCTCCATGAACTCCTCCGTCCTTAGCGGCGCGCGCGTGCCCTACGCCATGGCCCGCGATCACATTTTCTTCAAAATTGCCGACGGCATTCATCCCAAATATCGCACGCCGGGCCGCGCGCTGATTTTTCAGGGCATCCTCGCCAGCGTCATGGCGCTCACCGGAACATTCGAAGAGCTCACCAACCTCTTCATCTTCGCGGGCTGGATCTTCTACGGACTCGCCGTCGTTGCACTCTTCCGCCTGCGCAAATTGGAGCCCGGCCTCCCGCGCCCCTATCGCTGCTGGGGTTATCCTTGGGTGCCAGGCCTCTTCGTCCTCGGCGCACTCGTCCTCACCGTCAATCTCTGGCTCGTCCGCCCGGGCCGTTCCACCGTCGGCCTCCTCCTTATCTTCGCCGGCCTTCCCTTTTATTCCTATTGGACACGCCAGAACGGAGATAAGGATAGTCCTGACGGTTTGACGGTTGGAGAATCAACTACTCGCTAGGCAGAGTGCTGCGTTCAGTAGCCACTTTGAGTTAGAAAAATATCTGGAAGAAATTAAACGCCTGACGAACCAGCGCCGGCAGTTCGACTATTGCGGGCGGACTCTCCAACCGGAAGAAGCGCCGACGCCACCTTTGCGCGGACCTTCAGCTCAGGGTGCATCGCCTTGGCCATCGCTTCGATCCCCGTCACCAGGCGTCCTGCCGGACGTG
This sequence comes from Candidatus Acidiferrales bacterium, assembly GCA_963734105.1. Taxonomy (GTDB): domain Bacteria; phylum Acidobacteriota; class Terriglobia; order Acidiferrales; family UBA7541; genus Acidiferrum. The sequence continues at coordinate 58,122 of CAVTFW010000008.1, forward strand.
ACACAACTCCGTTCGCGTCCAACGCGAACACCTGCCCATCCCGCACCGCGGGAATGCTCCGCCAGGCATCCGGGAAATTCATCGACAGATATTCCTCGCGCGCTCTTTCTGCGTCGTAACCGCAACATCCAATGAACAGCACTTCAGGCGCAGCGCCAATCACTTCATCCATCGTCACGCGGACCGAAGGCGTTTTCGCCTTACCCAGCACGTCAATCCCCCCGGCGCGCGAAATCATCTCCGGAACCCAATGGCCGCCCACATAGAACGGATCCAGCCATTCGAGCAACACCACGTGCGGCCGCTTCTCTGCCTCCGCGATATCTGCCTCAATCTGCGCAAGCCGCTCACCGATCTTCTCCACGAAAGCCTGGGCTTGCTCACTGCGCCCTGTTTTCTGGCCGATCCACAATATATCTCGCCAGACATCCCCCAAATCCAGCGGATCGAGGCTGAGCACTTCCGGCCGCATGGAAATCTGCGCCAGCGCCGCAGCCAACTCATCGGGAGTCGCGGCGCAGACGTGGCAAAGGTCCTGGGTGATGATCAGGTCCGGGGCGAGCGCCTCGAGCACATCCCGGTCCACGGCGTAAATCGATTCCCCGCGCTCCACATGTTCGCGCACCAAGCGGTCCGTCTCCGCGGGAGCAGCATCTTTCGGCAGCCGCGAGCGCACCACGCAAGTCTTCGTCTTGGCCTTTGCAGGGAAATCGCATTCGTGGCTGACGCCAACGATCTCGTCATCGAAACCCAGCGCAAACAGGGTCTCCGTGGCCGAAGGCAGGAGCGACACAATTCGCATCCCCGGACTCTAGCATAAATTGAGGCTCAAAACGCAGGCCAGGGCAATGAACCGGCGCTCGATCCCTGTCAACGGAACGAGGTGCCGCGCCGGCCTTCGGCCCTCCTACTTGTAGAGGAAATACTTCCGCCGCACTTGGTCGAACTCCGCCAGCTCCGTCGCCCAGCCCGCAATAATCTGCTCCGGCGCCGTTCCCGCCTTCAATTGCGCCACGGTTGCGTCATTCCCAAGCAGCACGATGGTCTTCGATGCATCAAATTGCTCCGGATATTTCTTCTGCAGCAGAGCCGCGATCTCCAGCCCGATGCGCATCGAGCGCACCGCCGCCCGGTCCGTCACGCGGATCCCCACGCCGCCGCAGCGCTGCCCCGCGTACAACCCGCTCACCGGGATGAACGGCTGATTCGCAAAATGCACTCCCGGCAGGTTCCGCGCGTTCAGCGCTTCCGCCACTTCCTCGCCATTGATCCACGGCGCGCCAATCTCCTCGAACGGCGCTTCGGTTCCCCGCCCCACGGACACGCCTGCATTCTGCAAAATCTCCAGGCCCGGATAGAGGATCGAGCCCTTCAATGTGCGTAAATTTGGCGACGGCGGAATCCAGCGAATGCTCGTGCTCTCATAAAAATAGTTGCGATGCCAGTTCTTCATGGCGATCACGTGCAGTTCGCAATTAATGTGGTTTCCCGTATTAAACAGTTGCGCCAGCTCTCCAATCGTCAGCCCATACCGCACCGGCACCGGAAAGTACGCCACGAACCCGGTCTTGTCCGCATCCAGCATCGGCCCTTCCACGATTTCCCCATCGATGGGGTTCGGCCGGTCCAGAACATAGAACGGGATGCCACGCTTCGCCGCTTCTTCCATGCAATAGCCCATCGTCGTCGTGTACGTGTAAAAGCGCACGCCCGCGTCCTGCACATCAAAAACCAGCGCGTCGATTCCCTGCAGCATCTCGTCGGTTGGCCGGACGTGATCCCCATACAAGCTGAAAATGGGCAGACCCGTCGAGGCGTCTTTCGAGGAGCCGATCTTTTCGTCCGCGTGCCCGGCGATGCCATGCTCCGGGCTGAACAGCGCAACGAGTTGCACCCCCGGCGCGTGCGCCAAGAGCTCGATCGTCGTTTTCCCCTGAGAGTCCACTCCGGTGTGATTTGTGATGAGCCCGACGTGTTTTCCCTTCAGCGGCGCAAATTTCTGCGCCTCCAGCACGTCCAGTCCCGGCTGTACTCTGCCCACGCCGCTCTTGTGCGCCGCCTTGGCCTTTTGCGCTCCGGATGCACGCGGAGCCGAGCCGGCCCCCAGCGCGCAACCCAACGCCACCGTCACCCAGACCCTCTTTCGATTATTCTCTGTGCTTGTCCGTAGTTTCATACTCCCCAATGATATTCTGGAACGGGCCGTTCGCACCTTCATTGTGAGCGTCGAGTGCGCGTGCTATATACAGTCAAGGCGCAGGGCGTGCGGCCGGGGGAATTTCCAAAAATGATCAGGCGTTACGCCGCTCTTCTGTTTCTGCCCTTTCTGTTTCTATTGTTTATGACAGCCAAAGCGCTCAGTCACAATCGCCCAAAGGAATCTCCCGAAGCATCCGCCCCCGCGGCGGACGCGCAACAATCGCTTCCCGCGCTCACATCGGAGCAGAACAGATGGGTGGAATCCTCGCTACATCAAATGACCATCGAGGAAAAAGTCGGTCAGCTTCTCCTCACCACCTACCACGGGAGTTTCACAGCCACAGACTCCGAAACCTATGCGCAGATGATGCACGACATTAACGACCTGCACGTCGGCGGCTTCATCACCATCACTCACGGCTCGCCCCTCGGCATCGTTAAGGACCAGGCCTACCCAACCGCGGTGCTGGCAAATCAACTGCAATCCAAATCCAAGCTCCCTCTTTTGATCGGCGCCGATTACGAACGCGGCACCGCCCCGCGGCTGGAGGAAGGCACCTCCTTTCCCACCGCCATGGCGCTCGCGGCCGCCGGAAATCCCAAGGACGCCTACACGATGGGCAAAATCACGGCCCTCGAAGCGCGGGCTGTCGGCGTGCAATGGGTGTATGCCCCGGTCAGCGACGTCAACAACAACCCGGGCAATCCGATTATCAATACCCGCTCGTTCGGCGAAGATCCCGCACGCGTCTCCGAGTTTGTCAGCGAGTTTATCCGCGGGGTGCAGGAAAACGGCGCCCTGGCCACCGCAAAACATTTTCCGGGTCATGGAGACACCGCTACCGATTCGCACATCGATCTTCCCATCATCAAAGCCGACCGCGAACGCATGGAGCGCCTCGAACTGGTTCCCTTCCGCGCCGCCATCGCCGCCGGCGTTGGCAGCGTCATGACCGGCCATCTCAACGTTCCTGCATTCGAGCCCGATCCCACCACGCCCGCCACACTCTCGCCGAATATCCTCACGGATCTCCTGCGCAAAGAACTCGGCTTTCAGGGCCTCGTGATTACCGACGCGCTCGATATGGGCGGAATCACCGTCCGCTACGCGCCCGGTGACGCGGCCGTGCGCGCATTTCTCGCGGGCGCTGATGCGCTTCTGATGCCGCCGGTCCCGGACGCCGCCTACCAAGCCCTTTTGGCCGCCGCGAAATCCGGACGCATCTCGCAAGAGCGCCTGGATGCCTCTCTTCGCCGCATTCTCCAAGCCAAAGCGCGCCTTGGACTGAACAACAATCGCCTGGTTGATATCTCTGCCCTGAACGAGAAATTTGGCAAGACCGCCTGGCAAGAGACCGCGCAGGAGATTTCCGACCGTGGCGTGACCTTGCTTCGCGACAAGTCACACCTTCTCCCGCTCGACGCCACCAAGCCCGCCCGCGCGCTGCTCGTCTCCCTTTATTCCGACCCGGAACCCTATCCCGGCGAAGACCTCGAACCACAGCTCCGCGCGCGGTTCGATTCGCTGATTGCCCTGCGCGCCGACACGAAGTTTGTCCACGCGGACACCCTCAAACTGCCTCCCCCCGACTCCTATGACCTCGTCATCCTGGCGCTGTTTGTCCGCGTGAGCGACCGCAAAGGCGACATCGACGTCCCTGCCGATCAGATTCCAGTCATCGACCAGATCTACAAATCCGGCAAGCCGGTGGTTACGCTCGGCATGGGTAGTCCGTATCTCATCGAGCGTTTCCCGCAGGCAGACATCTGGCTTTCCGCGTTCGGCATCAGCGACGTTGCGCAAATTTCCATGGCCCGCGCGCTGTTTGGCGAAATTCCGATCCGCGGTCACCTCCCCGTCACCATTCCCGGCGTGGACCTGAAAGCCGGCTACGGCATCGAACTCCCCGCTGATCCCATGAAACTGCAGCCCATGGACGTGCGCGGCGAAGCGCAATTGCAACCCGCATTCACCGTGGTTGAAAACGCCATTGCTGATAAGGCATTTCCGGGCGCCACGCTCGCCGTTGGCTATCGCGGCAAAGTTTCTTATCACGCGTTCGGCAAACTGAGCTACGACAAGGATTCGCGCGCAACTAAAATTGACACTATGTACGACCTCGCGTCGCTCACCAAGGTCGTTGTCACTACAACGCTCGTCGAAAAACTCGTCGAAGGCGATTTCGCCTCTCCTCTCAGTCTCGACGCTCCCATCGAACGTTATCTTCCGGAGTGGGCCGGCGGGCCGCAACCCGAGTGGCGCCACAAGGTCACCGTGCGCAACCTCATGACGCACACCTCCGGCCTTCCGCCATTCAAGGAATACTGGCGCACCTCCACCGGCAAAGCCGACACGCTTGGAAGAATTTTTGTTGAGCCCCTCGAATACGAGCCTGGCACCAAAGTGGTTTACTCCGACCTCGGCATCATCCTCATGGCCGAAATCATCCAACGGCTGACGGGAAAGCCGCTCGATCAGCTCGCCAACGAAGAAATTTTCGGCCCCCTTGGCATGAAGGATTCGATGTACAACCCTTCGAAAGCACTCTGGCCGGAAATCGCGCCCACGGAATTCGACAATCAACTGCGCCACCGGCTGGTGCAAGGCGAAGTCCACGACGAAAACGCCTATTCCATCGGCGGAGTCTCCGGCCACGCTGGGGTGTTCAGTACTTCCCCGGACCTTGCCGCCTTCTGCCAGATGTTTCTGAATGGCGGGGTGTATGCCCACCATCGCATCGTGAAGCGCGCTACGATTGAGGAATTCACCGTGCCTCAGGCTCTGGCGAAAAATACGCGCACGCTCGGCTGGGTCGTGCCCACCGAGGGCGGCTCCAGCGGCCATTATTTCTCCGCGCACAGCTACGGTCACACCGGATTCACCGGCACGACCATCTGGATCGATCCCGATCGCCAGCTCTTCGTGGTCCTGCTGACCAATCGCGTCAACCCCACCCGCGAAAACATGAAAATCGCGGCCGTCCGGCCCGCCGTCCACGACGCCATCATGAAAGCGTTGGGCTTCGCAACAGAGGCAGCCCCGTCGAGATGACGAAAGTTTTCAGTTTGCTGTTTTCGGTTTTCAGCGGTGACGGACATCTGCGGGCGGGTTGTCCCAACCCTCTATTCTGAGCATCAGCTCCCAAACGCCATCCGGCCTAACTTATCGCCCAGGCGCTTGGCTTCCTCAGGGTCCTTGGCGTTCCGGAATTTCTCGGCCAGTTCGAAAAACTGCTCCTGCTTGCGCTTTTCCGCCTCGATACCATTCTCGATAAGTTCGACCAGCATGCGGTTCGAGCTTAGCCTGCGGTGCTTTGCCAAGGTGCGAACCTCCGTGGCGACCTTAGCGGGAAGGCTAACGCTTTGCCGTACAGTTTTGTTTGCGGGACTCATGGCACCAGTATGCACCACAATGGTGCACTCTTGCAACTGGCGAGGCGGACCGACGACCTAAACACATCTCAACCCGTCACTTCGCCTCTCGTCGGCGCGTTTCTCCCCTACGGAAAGAGCTTCCGCTTGTAATCCTGTTCTGCCTGTTGAACCTGGTCCAGCTTGCCCAAATCGCGCCAGTAGTAATCGTCCGCGCGAAAACCAATTATGTTTTCTCCCTCGCCCGCCAGCCTCAAATACGAATCAATGATCGAAAACACACCCTCTTCCTTCATCAGCGTGAGAAGGCGCGGAGAGATGACGTGGATTCCGGTAAACGCCAGCGCCTCCAATCCTTCCGCCACGCGCACCAACTCGTCTTTCTGTTCCCGCATGATGCGTCTGCCGCAGAGTTGTAATTGCTCGTTGAAAAGCAGATGCCGCGAAGTGTCCCGCTCCTGGACCGCGAGCGTCGCGAGCGCCCTGCTTTCGTTCTGCCGTCTCACCATGCGCTGGAAATCGATCGTGCTGATCACATCGACATTGTGCAGCAGGAAAGGCTCCTCTGTTCCTTTCCCGTCCTCGAGGAAAAACCACCCTGCCTTCTTCAAGCCTCCGCCCGTGTCCAGCAAAACCTCTTCGCGCGAGACTTCGATGCGCATTCCAAAATTGTCGTTGGCTTTCAAAAAGTCCAAAATCGCACCCGCAAAATGGTGCACGTTGACAATCACTTCGCGAACGCCAAACTCCCGCAGCCGGGTAAGCGTAATCTCCAGCAGCGTCCGGCCGCCAATTTCCACAAGTGCCTTGGGGAGGTGATCGGTCAGCGGCCGCAGGCGCGTTCCCATCCCGGCCGCCAGCACCATGGCCTTCATCGGCCCATCTTCTCGAGCTCGAGGTGACGCACCACAACCTCGACCGCATTCCTTCCGCGCAATCGCTTCGCCAATTGCTCCGCAAGGTACACCGAGCGGTGCTGCCCGCCGGTGCAACCGAACGACACCATCAAGTTCTTGAAGCCGCGCTGCTGGTAACTACCCACGCTGGCGTCGACGAGCGACAGCACCCCGGCGAGAAACTGGTGCACGCTCTCCTGCTGGTTCAGGTAATCGATGACCGGCGCATCCTTTCCCGTCAGCGTCTTGAAGCGCTCTTCGCGCCCGGGATTCGGCAGGCTGCGGCCGTCGAAGACGAATCCGCCTCCGTTCCCACTCTCATCCTTGGGCAAACCGCCGTGAAACGAAAAACTGAAAATCCGCACCACCAGGTTTTGCGCCTCGGACGCCAGCCCCAGCAGCTTCTCCGAAGCCAGCATGCTCCGGAATGCGTCCATCAGCGTCGGCAGTTCGATCGGCAGCTTGACGTTGTGCTGCAGCCACCGTAGGTTTTTCAGCGCATACGGCACGCTCTGCAGGAAATGCGCCTTACGCTCGTAGAAGCCGCGGAAACCGTACGCGCCCAGCGCCTGCAAAATGCGCACGTAAACGTAAGCGTAGTAGTGGTGCAGGAAAGCTTCGCGGTCCAGTTTAATGAACCCGCCCAGCGCCGCCAGATAGTGATCCAGCAGTTGCTGTCGCAGTTCCGGCGGCAGATCGGCTTTGGCGTCGTACAACAGCGACGCGATGTCATATTGCAGCGCGCCCTTCCGCCCGCCCTGGTAATCCACGAAAAAAGGTTCGCCGCCGCGCAGCATCACGTTGCGCGACTGAAAATCGCGATACAGAAAGTAATCGCCGGGGGCGGTCAGCAGGAAATCGGTCAGCCGCCCGAAATCATCTTCAAGGGCTTGTTCATTGAACGGAATCGCGGCTAGCCGAAGGAAGTAATACTTGAAATAGTTCAAATCCCACGCAATCGATTGACGATCGAAACTCCCGCGCGGATAGCAGACGCCGTAGTTCAAATCCCGCCCCGCTTCCACCTGAAACCGCGGCAACGCGGCGACCACCTTGCGATAGGCCTCCACCACCGCCGGCGCAATCTTCTCCCCCGAACGGCTCCTGGAAAGTAATTCAAATAGCGTCGTGTCGCCCAGGTCCTCCTCGAGATACGCACCCTGATCTAAATTCTCCGCATAGATTTCCGGCACCGGCAGTCCGTGCCGCCGGAAGTGCCTCGAAAATGCGATGAATGCGAGGTTTTCCTCGCGCACGCCATACAGAATGCCAATGGCGCTCGCTTTCCCCCCGGAGAGACGAATGATATTGCGCCCCGAAGCGCTCAGCTCGCCCTGAAGCGGCTGGACCTTCTCCGCAGGCAGGTGGAAATGCTCTTCAAACAATTTTTTCAATACGTCCATGAATTTGCGTTCCAGCGCTTCCGTTTTCAGCCATCCTGGAACCTAACCTAGTTCTACCACAGCTCCTTCCCCAGCCAGGGGTTTGCTTAGCGCACAGTTGCCGTATTCGCCGCGTATTTCCTAAGCGCCGCAATGCACGGCTATAATTTACAGATGCCCTCCCCTTACAAAGCTCGCAGACGCGCGGACCGGCGACGCACGGAACAAAGGAACCAGGCTTCAAAGAATCTCGACAACATGTCTGCCATGGAAATCGTACGGTTGATGAACCGCGAAGACCGCAAGGTGGCGCCCGCCGTCGGACGCCAACTCCCCGCGATCGCCCGCGCCGTGGACGGCATTGTGAACCGCATGCGCAACGGTGGGCGCCTGATTTACGTCGGCGCAGGCTCCAGCGGACGCATTGGGGTGCTCGATGCCTCGGAGTGCCCTCCCACGTTTGGCACTTCGCCGGCGCTCGTGCCCGCGCTTATCGCCGGCGGGAAAAAAGCGGTTACCGAACCGGTGGAAGGCGCCGAGGACAACAAGGAAAACGCCCGGCGCGATCTAAGAAAAATTCGCGTGGCAAAAAACGATTCGGTCGTGGGAATCGCCGCCAGCGGCACGACGCCCTATGTCCTGGCCGCGGTCGCGTATGCAAAGCATCAAGGTGCGCTTACGATTGCGGTCGACAGCAAACCGCAAATCGCCCCTGGCAAGAGCCGCGAAAATCGCCATCACGCCGGACGTAGGTCCCGAAGTCCTCACCGGCTCAACGCGCCTAAAGGCCGGCACCGCCCAGAAAATGGTCCTCAACATGCTCTCGACAGCTACGATGGTGCGCCTCGGTCATGCCTATGAGAACCTGATGATCGACCTTACCAAAACGAATCAGAAGCTTAGAGACCGCGCCAAGCGCATCCTGATGGAAGCCACGGGGAAAAATGTGTCTGAGGCAGAACACGCTCTGCGGCAAAGCAAACACAATCTGCGCGTCGCCTTGATCATGCTCAAGCGCGGGATTTCCGCGGACAAAGCCAGAAAGTCCCTGGAAGGCTCTCGCGGCGATCTTCACCGCGCTCTCGGCGAGTAGACAGGCTAGCGCCAATGGACAAATTTCGAATTCGAGGCGGCAAGCCCCTCCACGGCACCGTCGAAATCGCCGGCGCCAAGAACTCTGCCCTGCCTCTGATGGCCGCCGCCCTGCTTACGCCGGAGCCGGTCATCCTCCATAACATCCCGGAGGTGCGCGACATCATAACCATGGCGAAACTGCTGGCGTTCATGTCTGCCAAAGTTTCGATCACGGAATTCCCCGCGCATACTTACACCATCGAATCGCAATCCCTCAACGATGCGGTTGCCCCCTACGAACTTGTCAAAACCATGCGCGCTTCCATCCTCACGCTTGGGCCCGCCATCGCCCGCTCTGGCGTGGCGCACGTCTCCTTGCCGGGCGGCTGCGCCATCGGCGCACGGCCCGTGGATCTGCACCTGATTGCGCTCGAAAAAATGGGTGCGCACATTTCCACCGAACACGGTTACATCCAGGCGAAGGTGCCCAACGGCGGCCGCCTCAAAGGCGCGCACATCGTTTTCGAAAAAATCACCGTGACCGGCACGGAAAATATCCTCATGGCCGCCGCCCTCGCCGACGGTATCACCACGCTCGAAAATTGCGCCCGCGAGCCGGAAGTCACCGATCTCATCCATCTCCTCCGCAAAATGGGCGCGGACATCCACGGCGATGGCACCTCTACCTTGAAAATCCGCGGCGTTGAAAAGCTTCACGGCGCCACTCACGCCGTCATTCCGGACCGCATCGAAGCCGGCACCTTCCTCATCGCCGGCGCTATCTCCAACGGCGACCTCACGATCGCCAATTGCGCGCCGGCGCATCTGGGCGCGGTCATCGCCAAGCTGGCGTCGACGGGAGTGCCGGTGGAAATCGTGAATCCCACAACCATGCGCGTCCGCGGCGCCCAAAAACTCGTCGCTGCGGATGTGACTCACCGAGGAATATCCCGGCTTCGCCACCGACATGCAGGCGCAATACATGGCCCTCGCCACGCAAGCCGAAGGCATTTCCCTCATCACCGAAACCATCTTCGAAAACCGCTTTCTCCATGCCAGCGAAATGATGCGCATGGGCGCCCATATCTCCATCGACGGCCGCCGCGCCGTCGTTCGCGGTCCCGCGCCGCTTTCCGGCACCACCGTTCAAGCCTCCGATCTGCGCGCCAGCGCCGGTCTGGTCCTCGCCGCCCTGGTCGCCTCCGGGGAAACCATCATCGACCGCGTCTATCACATCGACCGAGGCTACGAGCGCATCGTCGAAAAGCTCCGCGCCGTCGGGGCAGACATCGAGCGCCTTCACGTGAAAGAATAAGTGACTCAGTCTTCGCGACTCGTCCGGGCCGAGCCGGGCTACCCTTCAGATTTGTTCGGAAACGCCTTTCATGGTCTTCAGCAGGCGAGCAGTCGTTCTGTTAATGTAGATCGCCAATGCCATCGCTCCGTAGCAGATGGCCACAAGCATGGCAATAACCGACCATACGATCAATTCGCGCACGTCGGTGCTGGGTTGACTGGCCAGATGTCCGATCCAGAGCAGGATCGCGATTGCGGCGAGAAATAGCGCTCCAAAAGCAATCACTTGCCGTTGCTTCACCCGTTCATTTTCCACTAATGACTTCTGCAGAATGGCGATTACTTCTTGCGACATATTTTGCTTCTCCCTTCAAATTCACGAAGACCCGCAGGTTTGATGATACTAACGTGCGGGAAAACGCGCAGGCAAGCAACTGAGATCGACACGGCAATTTTTCTCAAACTCTGGTAGAATCCCGCAGTCGCGTTGGCGGCGGATATCCGGACTGCTCACGGCCGCGCCGGGGACGGACCACGGGAGGGAACCACCATGCGGAACACCCAGCTTCTCGAAAAAATTGACGCCGCGATCGCCGAGAAAAGCCTTCTGAAACATCCCTTCTACCAGGACTGGCAAATGGGCAAGCTGAGCCGCGAGGCTCTTCAGCTTTACGCCGCGCAGTATTACCGCCATGTGGAGGCATTCCCCACGCATCTTCGCGTCCTCGCCGCACGCACCGAGGGCCCGATCCGCGACATCATCCTGGAAAACTTGGCGGAAGAAGAAAATCCTTCGCTGCCCCATCCCAAGCTCTGGCGCGATTTCGCCGCCACCCTCGGCGTGAATGACGAGGACATCACTGCTTGCCCGGCGCTTCCCGGCACGCAAGCAGTCGTAGAGACTTTCCGCGAAATTGTCGGGGACCGTCCGGTCGCCGAAGCGGTCGCGGCGCTCTACGCCTACGAAGCGCAAGTGCCCGAAATCGCCACCACCAAGATCGAAGGACTGCGGAAGTTTTATGGCATCCATTCGCCAAAGGGACTTGCCTATTTCACCGTGCACTTAGAGACCGACAAGGCCCACCGCGCGGCTTGGCGCGGCTGGCTGGAAGAGCATGCTCACGGGGACGAAGAAGAAATCCTGGCCACTACCAACCAGGCCCTCGACGCTCTCTGGGGCGCCCTGGACGCCGTCCACTGCGCCCACGCCTAAGGGCCGCCCTCTCATAATTGTTGTTTAGAAGAAAGCAAAGGCCCCCAAACCTTGGGGCCTTTTGTCAACTTTAATGCTTGAGAACTAATTGCCTTCCCCGGCCGCAGCGGGAGTTGGCGTCCCTGCCGGTGGTTCCTTCTTCAGCGCTCTGCTTCTCCCGCGCTTCCTTGATCAAGGCCTTGCGGGACAACCGGATCTTGTTGCCCTCAATCGCCAGAACCTTCACCAGCACCTGGTCGCCAAGCTTCAACTCATCGCGCACGTCGCGGATGCGATGCTCGGAAATTTCGCTGATGTGCAACAGCCCGTCGGTGCCGGGGAACAGCTCCACAAACGCCCCGAATTCCGCCAGCCGCACGACTTTGCCGAGATAGGTCTTCCCCACCTCCGCGCTGGCCGTGACGTCGCGCACCATCTGCAGCGCCTGATCGCCTCCCGCCCCGCTGGTCGAGAAAATATGCACCGTGCCGTCTTCCATCACGTCGATCTTCACGCCGGTCTGCTCGATGATGGACCGGATCTTCTTCCCGCCCGGACCGATCAGGTCGCGGATCTTGTCGGTCGGCGAATGCTCAGCTTGTACAGCCGCGGAGCGTAAGCGGAAATCGACTCGCGGTGCGCCCCCAGTGTCTGCTCCATGATGTCCAGAATTTCCAGCCGCGCCTTCTTCGCCTGCGCCAGCGCTTCGCGCATCATCGCGATGCTGATGCTGGTCACCTTGATGTCCATCTGCAGCGCCGTGATGCCTTCGCGCGTCCCGGCAACTTTGAAGTCCATGTCGCCGTAGTGATCCTCGGCGCCCGCGATGTCCGTCAGGATCGAGTACTTCCCGTCCTCCCCGACCACCAATCCCATGGCGATTCCCGCGCACGGCGCCTTCATCGGCACACCCGCATCCATCAATGCCAGCGAACCGCCGCACACCGTGGCCATCGAAGACGAACCGTTGGACTCCAGGATGTCGCTCACCACGCGCATGGCGTAGGGAAACTCGACTTCCGGTGGAAGCAGGTTTGCCAGCGCGCGTTCCGCCAGCGCACCGTGCCCAATTTCCCGCCGACCCGCCCCGCGCAGTGGCTTCACTTCGCCCACGCTGAACGGTGGGAAGTTGTAATGCAGCATGAAGCGCTTAAACGTGTCCTGTTCAAACAGCAGGTCCAGCCGCTGCATGTCTTCCTTGGTGCCCAGCGTCAACGTCGCCAGGGCCTGCGTTTCTCCACGTGTGAACAGCGCCGAGCCGTGGACGCGCGGCAGCAATCCCGCCTCGCAAGTAATTTTGCGGATCTGGTCGAACGCCCGGCCATCCGGGCGCCGCTTGGCCTTCAGCACTTCCTCGCGGAAAAACTCCTCGCGCAGTCGTTCAAGAGCCCGCTTGCTCAGTTTCTGCTTGTCTTCGTCGTCCTCGGGAACTGCCTTCAGGATCTCTTCCTGAAGCGCGTCCACTAGGTGATAGCTTTCCTTCTTCGGGTGCTTCTCGGTGTTCAGCGCATCCTTCAATCGCGCGCCATACTTCGTCTTCATGCCGTCGTAGATAGCTTGGTCAAACGGGAACGGTTCGATCACGATCTTGGTCGGCTTGATCTGTCCGTGCAACTGCTTGATCCCCGCCACAATCTTCTTGATCTGTTCGTGGCCAAATTCCAGGGCTTCCGCGACCTTATCCTCGGAAACTTCGAAGGCCCCCGATTCCACCATCACGATGCCCTTTTCCGTTCCCGCCACCACAATGTTCAGCTTGCTGGTCTTCTGCTCTGCCACCGTCGGATTCGCCACCAGGTTCCCATCCAACAGCCCCACGCGCACTGCGGCAATGGGGTCCGTGAACGGCAGGTCGGAGCAGTAAGCCGCGGCGGACGCCGCGGTCATGGCAATCACGTCCGGATCATTGGCGCTATCGGCGGACAGCACCATGGCGATAATCTGCGTCTCATACCTCAACGATTCCGGGAACAGCGGCCTCATCGGCCGGTCGATCTGCCGCGACACCAGGATTTCCTTTTCCGTCGGCCTTCCTTCTCTCGAAAAATCCTCCGGGAATCTTTCCGGCGGAATAGGTGTTTTCGCGGTAGTCCACCGTCAGCGGACAAAAGTCCCGGTCGCTGGCCTTCGCGCCGATGCACGCGGCCACCAACACGACTGTGTCGCCATACCGCGCCGTGACCGCACCGTTGGCTTGCTTGGCAATCTTCCCGGATTCCAGAATCAGTGCGCGCCCTCCGACCTCAATCGAAACTTGATAGGGCGCAGGTTTGTGATTATTTTCGGACATTGTTTTCTTCCTTTGGCTCCTCTCGAGAGGAGTGCGTTCGCAATTCAACTCGTCAAAGTGAAGAAATGAGGAAGGCTCGCTGCGAAGGAGAACTGCTCCGCCCGCGATTACACCGAGACAAACGCCCCGCAACCTGCCGGAACACACCCGTCAGCTTCACGTCCAACCGTCAGACGGCCGACGTAGCTACTCCATCCGGAATTTGTGCGTTCGTGAAATCGCAAGCCTGGGGGCGCGTTACTTCGCGCTCCGTTACTTGCGCAGGCTAAGGCGTTCAACAATCTGGTGATACCGATCCGGGTCTCGCCGGTTGAGATAGTCCAGCAGGCGCCGCCGCTTGTTCACCATCATGATCAGCCCCCGGCGCGATGCATGGTCCTTGACGTGCGACTTGAGATGCGTCGTCAAGTAGTTGATGCGTTCGCTCAGAAGCGCAATCTGCACCTCTGGCGATCCCGTATCTTTCACATGCGTGCGGAATTGTTCGATCAACAGAACCTTGGCGTCGCTCAAGTGCCCCCCACCCGTCGTCCCTTGAAATTTCCTCTTTTCTTCGACTCTCCTAAATTAACACATGTATGTTCGGGGTGTAAAGGACACGAATCAGACACTGTTGACGGTTCCCCCCGCACTGGATCCCTCCTTGCAACGCAGCCCCAAATCCTGTTCAATGCTAGCGGTAGCTTGCAGCACTACCGGCGCTCTCTCGTCCAACGAGCGACTGTCCATCCGGAGGAGTCAATCATGCGCAAACCGATCATCGCACTTTCCGCCGTCTGTCTTGGACTGGCTTTGTTCGCCGTGGCCCGCCACGCCCAGCAGGATAAATCCAAGCGTCCCAGCCCGCCCGCCACGGCAACTTTTGATCTTGGTGGAGGCAACTCTATCACCATCGATTACTCCAGCCCGCGCGTCAAGGGCCGTAAAATCTACGGAGAACTCGTGCCCTACGGAAAGGTTTGGCGTGCCGGTGCAAACGAAGCAACCACGTTTGTCACCACCGCCGATGTCACCATTGGCGGCACCGTCGTGCCCGCCGGCAGCTATACTGTCTTCACCATTCCCGACAAAGACAAGTGGACCCTCATCATCAGCAAGAAAACCGCCGAATGGGGCACCGATTATCCCGGACCCTCAAGTGACTTGGCTCGCGTGGACATGAAAGTCTCCACGCTTCCGGCCCCTGTCGAAAATTTCACCATCTCCTTCGACAAGGTCCGCCTACGGCGGTACCTGGCCCTGAACTTCGAGTGGGAGACGACTCGAGCCTCAGTCGCGGTCACCAAGAAGTAAAAAGTTCTGCCGCTATTTTCCCGGGCACGGCTTTGTCATCTTCCAGGCGATCTCGGCGTTGTGCCCTTTCCTATCCTCAATATGTTCGCATCACGCAAATCACTGGCATCGTCCCCGCCCCCGCCACATAAATAATCGACTCCCTCACTCCTTCATCGATCCCCAGCCACTTCTCCCATCTCGTATCCGTCTGCGCAATCGTGCAGAACGGCGCCAGCCCCAGCCACGTCGCCGTCAGGCAAAACGTTTGACACAAGTGCCCTGCCTCCAGCAGAATCGCCCGGTACGCACGCGCAAAATCATATTTCCATTGCGTCCGGCCAAACGCCGCGGTCATCAGCACCAGAAACGCGCCCTTCGCAAACCACCACTGGTTTCCCAGATTTCGCTGCAACGTCCGCCGCGCAATTCCCTTCCTCAGCCAATCCAACTCGTGCCGCTCCGCGTTGTAGTGGTAAATCCCTCGCTTCAGCCCCTTCACCCGCTGCACCAAAACGTACGCCTCGATCGGGTGCAAACTTCCGCCCGACGGTGAGGTCTTCATCGCGGCCAGCCCCAATCCCGGAACATCAACCCACCCCTGGATTCCAAACGTCAATGCCAGCGCTTCCGCCAGCGCTTCCAGCGGCACAGCCTCCGGCCCGAATCTTCTTGAAGTGCGCCGGCTTTTCAGCACCTCCGCGAATTCTCCCCGGGTGTGCGCGCCTGGCAGCTTCGTCCGCGGCGCCCGGGGATAACTCTTCAACGGCCGCGGCATCGGGTTCTGTTTCGCCCGCCGCTTCAACTCCTCGAACGCGCCCGCCGGATCCCTGGCGTACTCCGTGTCCTTAGTGGAAAAGTGAAAAAGCCCCCGCGGGGTTCCAGTCCGCCCAGCTCTCCATTGCTTCCACGCGCGGATCCAGCTTTGGTCCGACCGCTCCAGCGCCCCGTTTTCGCAGAGAAGCCTTCCAGCGTCTTAGAATCGAGGATTCGTCGTAGGCACTCAGGCAGGAAGCGTTCCCCGAAACGCCCGCCACTCGCCGCAATAATGAAGAATCAAGCAGACCACGGGATCCGCACTCATCCGGCTCCCCAGCGCGAAGTTATCAAAAATCAGTCCGCCGTCCTGCCAATACAACACCAGCGGCGCACTCCGCCGGTACCTCGCGTTTGTCTTCCCGCGCCCGCCTCCAACAACGGGGGGAACACGCGAGCCCCTCATTTTCGCATTTTCCTCGGATGAAATTGCTATCGTCTCGAACTTTTATACCGTTGGCACAATGACCGTGTAGGTGCGTCTGCAAAGCCCCACGACCGCGCTCGAACTTCTTCAGCTTCCTGATCTTCGCCGCCAGCTTCTTCTTTTCCCTCCGGCTTTTTGCCTTTCTCGCTGCCGCCGAAAGTTGCCCCCCGGCAAGATCGATTTGCTTCCCGATTCCCTTAAGCGAAACCTCGACTTTTTTCGGCATGATCTTTCCTCCCCATCCGGCCGTGGCCTCGCATTTAACGCACGCTCATCTGTCCTCGCGTCCCGCTGTAGACCGCCGAGCGAGCGCAGTCTATGCCACCACTACCCCTCCGTCAAGGAAACTTCCTCTAGGGAAGCAACCGCTCCCGCCCACGCTACGGCTTCGCTTCCCCGATCATTCTGGTCTTCCAGATCTTTTCGAATGTTCCGGAATCTCGGCTCTCCCCGAAGAAACGCAAATTGCGGATGCACCGCCAGGTTGACCAATCTTCCGTTGCGCTCTTCGTACCCTTTTTCCAGCCAATCCAGGGTTTTGTTCACGTCTCGCAAACCCGCATAGACAATCGCGAAATCGTACGTGGAAACATATTTCTTTCCCTGAACATCCTGCATCTCGTGCAAGATCTCTTCCGCCTCCCACTTCTCGCCGGCCATCCCATACGCGTGTCCGAGGTCCGCCTGCCCCGCAATGTCTCCCGGAGAAAAGGGACTCGGCCGTTCGAAACTCATTGATCGCTTCCACGTACTGCTTCTTCTCCACAAAGATCTGGCCTAGATACCCATGCGCCGGAACGAAGCTCGGATCCATTCGGATCGTATTCTTCGCCGCCTCCTCGGCATGGTCGTAGTCTCCCGCAAGGTAATACAAAAATCCGAGGTTCGCGTTGATGATCAGGGACTTCGGGTCGATCTCCCGGGCCAGCTTGATCTCCCGGCGGATGGACTCCTCTTTGTTCCACCGCTCCCAGGTACAGTGCGTACCAATGTTCCCTGCGCATAGCCGGGGTCCAGAGCGATCGCGCGATGGAATTCTTCCTCGAGCTCCCCGCCTTCCAGGTGATAAAGCCGAATTGCCGCAAGCGATGTATGGGCTTGCGCTAACCGGTCATCCAATTGCAACGCCTTAAGCGCCGCCTGCTTGGCCTTCGGTATCAACGTCTCGGGCGGCGCCATTTGGTAATTGCTCATGTCCAGATATGTGTCGGCCAAACCCGCGTACGCCGCGGCGAAAGCGTCGTCCTTTTCGATCGCCTTCTGGAAGATCGTCGCCGCATCCTGAAACCCTCCAGTGTGCGCTTCTCCGCTTCATACTTCCCTTTCAAATACGCTTCATACGCTTCCGGCACCACGTCCGGCTCCGCGCCAACTGGCTCTGCTCCGCTCCCGAAAGTTCCACCTGGATTCCCTGCGCAATCGCCGTGGCCACATCGCTCTGCAGCGCCAGGACATCCGCGAAATTCCTCTCGAAATTCCCCGCCCACAGGGCGCCCTCCATGTTGGTCTGGAACAGCTTCGCGGATATCCGCACCCGCTCTCCCGCCCGCACCACCGTTCCCTCCACGCATCCGACTCCGACGTTCAATTCCCGCGCGATCTGGTCCAGTGACTTCTGCGCGCGCTTGTACTGCATCACGGATGTCCGCGAAATCACCCGCAGCTTGCGGATCTGCGACAGCTCCGTGATCAACGCATCCGTCATTCCGTCCGCGAAATAGTCCTGCGAAGCATCTCCGGAAAGATTTTCCAGCGGCAGGACCGCAATGGATTGAATGGCCCCCGGCAGCGGAATGGGAGGCTTCCCCCTTGTCCCTCTGCCATTCAACCAGTAGGCCACCCCTCCGCCCATTCCCAGGAGCAGGCAAAAGATCAGGATATTTCTCCAGGAGAACAACCTTCCCGCCCCAACCTCCTCTGCCTTCACGGTCACGAATTCCTGCGTGCGGGAAGCCGTACTCGCTGCTTCCAGTGCCGCGCGCACCTCTCCTGCGCTCTGGTATCTCTGCCCCGGGTTCTTGTCCAGGCATTTCTCCATCACGCTTCTCATAACAGGAGGCAACGGTGGCGAAACCTCCGGCGTGCGTTCGTGCAGGATGGCTGCGCTCAACTCAAAAGGCGTTGCGCCTCGGAAAGGCGGTGTCCCGCTGCCATTTCGTACAGCAGGACGCCGAGCGACCAGATGTCGCTGCGCGCGTCGGCTTCCTCTCCCTTCAGGATCTCGGGAGCGACATACGCCAGCGTGCCGGTAAGGGTGTGTTGGGACTCCCACGATTGATCGACCACCGTCGTAGCGTCGCCAACTCGTCCCGGCTCAAATCGCTGGGAGATGCCGAAGTCCAGAACTTTCAATCGTCCGCTGGGCGTCAAGATTACGTTCGCTGCCTTCAAATCGCGGTGAATCACTCCACGGCTGTGTGCGTGCGCCAGCGCATCCGCCAGTTGCAAGCCGTACCGTTCGACCTGTTCCTGCGAGATCCGCCGAGGAATCTCCAGCGCTGAACCAGCTTCACTTTTCACGAACTCCTTCATCGCGATGAACGGCTTCCTCTCAACTCCCCGATCACAACCCGCGCAGACATCGGGATGATTCAGCGCCGAAATGTTGCGGGCTTCCTGTAGCGCTCGCTCATGGCTAGCCGAGGTTTCTGCGGGTAGCGTGCCGAGAAATTTTAGCGCCACATCGCGCTGCAACTTCTCGTCGCGCGCCCGGTACACCACTCCCATGCCACCTTCACCGAGCTTTTGTTCTATCAAATAGTGGCTAAGTTCTGACCTAGCATGGCTTGTACTTACTGGAGAGTTCACCACACCCCTCGCCCGGGAGCAAGCAAAAGTCTAGTCATTTGTAAGATTTGCGTGAGGAATCAGCCCAATTGTTGCAACCGGTTCGTCCCGCGGTCCACCAGCACCACCGCCAAGACCACTAGCACCGCCGCCATTCCCACTCTTAGCGTCAGCGCTTCCCCTCCGTAGGCCCAGCCTAGCACCACCGCCACCACGGGATTCACATACGTGTGTGTCGCCACCAGCGTCGGCGAATAGTGCTCCAGCAGCCAGTTGTACGCCGTAAACGCGATCACCGATCCGAACACGATCAGGTAGGCAAGTGCCAGCCACGATCTCCTGCTCACCTGGGCGATCGAAAAACCCCGGGCCTCTCCGGCAATCGTCGCTACACACAACAGCATCACCGCCCCAGACAACAGCGACAGCGCCGATAACAGCAGCGGACTTCCGGACAGATGCGACCTTCGCGAATAAATAATTCCCACCGACCAGGAGAGCGCGCCCAGCAGGATGGCAATCGACCCGAGCGTCAGTTTCTGCCCCGCTTCTCCCGCCGGGCCCCGCACCAGCATTCCCACTCCCACCAACCCCATCAGAATGCCCGTCAGCAACATGCCGTTCAATTTCCATGTCCGCGCAGCCGCCGACGAAAGCAGGAAAACGAAAATCGGTTCAACCGCAATCAGCAGCGAGGAAGTCCCGCTGGGCACGAATTGTTCCGCCCAATGCAACGGGCCGTGGCCGAGAAGAAAAAAGAAGAATCCGATCACCACGCTCGCGCGAAGCTGCTTCCCTGTCGGCCGCAACCCCTTCGCCAGCGCCCAAGATCGAGCAGAATGCTACCCGGCCAGAGATGCCGGATTCCCGCCGTGTACAACGGAGGAATGGTCTCCACCGCGTATCGGATGGCCAAGTAGGTCGAGCCCCAAATTACGTAAATGGAGAGGAAGCAGGAGAGGATCAAAAGGCGCTTTTCGGACGTTTTGGCGCCCGCGGCGGAAAGCGTTTCGCTGGTGGAAATCGTCGCCATAACCAAATCTAGTCCGGCGCAACTTCGCGGTCCAGCACCAATATGGATTCCGATCCCTCTCGCCGCTCCGCCGCCACCTTCACGATCAGCAGCACTGACGTCGCGGCCTTCCCCAATATTCTCCTCATGCCCTCGTTTTCCCCAAATTCAACGGCCGGGTTCCCCCCATCGCCTCTATACCAAAAGGTTTGACCCGCCATTAGCGAAATGTTATAAATCAACGTTTCCATTCGCTCTCCCGCGACACGGGTCAGTGCTAGGGTGGTTCTGACTCGACAGGGGTCT
>CAVTFW010000009.1:0-406716 GCA_963734105.1 Candidatus Acidiferrales bacterium
GACCGGCGGCACACATCGCCATAATGGAGGAACAATTTGTCCGCCGGCGCCAATGGGTCACTCGCGAGCGATTTCTGGACCTCGTGGGAGCGGTGAATCTGCTTCCCGGCCCGAGCTCCACGGAACTGGCGATCTACCTGGGCGAACTGCGCGGCGGCATCGCGGGACTAATTCTCGCGGGTGCATGTTTTATCATGCCGGCGGCGGTCCTGGTGGCCGCCTTGGCGTGGATGTACGAGAAATTCGGAACGGTGCCACAGGTCGCTGGACTGCTGTTTGGCATCAAGCCGATTGTGGTGGTGCTGGTCGCTCAGGCGGTGTGGAATCTGGCGCGGACAGCAATAAAAAACACGGCATTGGCGGCACTTGCGGTCTTCGTGGTTGTGTTTGCCTTCCTGGGTATCAATGTTCTTTTGCTACTAGTAGCCGCAGGTGGGCTTTGGATGCTGATGCGCGAAGGGCAGAGGCTCAAGAAAGCGAATGCAAGTAGCGCAGGTCTCCTCGGAGTGATTTCGGCTGGCGCAGGGGGGACACTGGGTATTGCTTCGCTGTTCCTCTATTTCCTGAAAGTCGGCGCGGTGCTTTTCGGGAGTGGCTACGTCTTGCTCGCGGTGCTGCGTGCCGATCTCGTGGTTCGAATGAATTGGTTGACGGACGCGCAGTTGCTCGATGCGATTGCCGTTAGCCAGGCGACGCCCGGCCCGTTCTTCACCGTCGCCACGTTTATTGGATATCTGCTGGGAGGCTGGAGAGGCGCGGGCCTCGCGACGATAGGGATGTTTCTCCCCGCCTTCGTATATGTTGCGGCCACGGCCAGCTTTCTGCCGAAGTTGCGCAAATCGCCCGTGGCGAGCGCGTTCCTGGACGGCGTAAATGCAGCCGCAGTTGCCTTAATGGCTTACGTG
Source organism: Candidatus Acidiferrales bacterium (assembly GCA_963734105.1). Classification (GTDB taxonomy): domain Bacteria; phylum Acidobacteriota; class Terriglobia; order Acidiferrales; family UBA7541; genus Acidiferrum. The sequence goes on from CAVTFW010000009.1 coordinate 906, forward strand.
GGCTGGCAATTTGCGCGCGCGGCTCTTGTGAACGTTCCGGCCGTCGCGCTGGCACTCGTCAGCGTCCTGCTCGTCTTTCGCTACAAAATAAATTCCGCCTGGCTGGTTCTCGGCGGCGCCATCGCCGGAATCCTGCTTCAGACCTTTGGCAGGCTCTAACAAAGAGATTCACCACGTTTTCGGCGGCTCGGATCAGGGAACAAGCACAATCTTTCCGAACGAGCCGGGGGCCAGCACGTCCTGGTGCGCGACCGCCGCATCCTTCAGCGGAAGCTCTTTTCCGACAATGGGGCGCAGCGTGCCATTTTCCAGGCCCGCCGCGATGGCAGCGTGAATTTCCGCGACTTCGGCATCGGTTGCGGCCCAGAGCGTGAATCCGCGAATCGAACCGCGGCGGCCCATCAGCTCGCGCGGGTTAATGGTGATCTCCCCGCGATTGCCAATCACGATCACGCGGCCGCGCATCGCGAGCAACTTCAAATCTGTGGCCAGATTAACATTGGCCACCATCTCCAGGATGACATCCACGCCGCGGCCCCAGGTGGCTTTCATAATTTCTTCGGAATATCCCGCCTTGGTGTGATCAAAGCCATAATGCGCGCCCTCTCTCTTGATCAGATCCAGGCCGCGTTGCGTTCCGGCCGTGCCGATGATGGTCATGCCTAGCGCACGGGCCAACTGCACCGCAGCGAGGCCCACGCCCCCACTGGCACCGTGGATCAGTACGGTTTCGCCGGCGCGCGCGTTCGCGTGCTGGTACAGCGCCGTGTATGCCGTGCCGTACGGCACCCAGAGCCCCGCGCCCTGCGCGAATGAAATTTTCTCCGGCAACCGGTAAACCTGCGATTCCAGGGCCAGCGCATACTCCGCGTACGCACCCGTGACCGTCTTAGCCGTGTACACGCGATCACCGACCTTCACCTTTTTCACTCCCTCTCCAACCGCCTCCACCGTGCCCGCGGCATCAGATCCCGGCGTGTAAGGCAGCGGCGGCTTGATGGCATAAGTCCCGTTGCGCATGTAGGTGTCGTACGGATTGACGCCCGCCGCGTGCACACGCACCAGAACCTGTCCGGGCCCCGGCTTGGGCGTCGGCACTTCCTGAAACTCGAGCACTTCCGGGCCGCCGAAACGATGTACTTGTATCGCTTTCATGAGAATCCTCTCCGAGGGGAACGTGCCTTGAACTCCGAGGTGCCCTACTCTACTCCTGCTTCGTACTGCAGTGCGGGCGGCAAAAAGCAGTTTCAGAAATGATCGTCGTGCAGGACGCCCACCGCCTCATTGCCAATCATCCCCGCCGTCCGCGCCCACGCCGTAGTCTCCCAATTATCTTTGCTTTTTTTCTCCGGAATCCACGGGGGCAGCAATTGGTTCAGATGAGTCGCCAAAGCGTAAACGTATGGCTCGTACATCCCGCGGAGTTCCACGAGCTTTAGCTCCGCTTCTGGAGTAGCGCGAAGCACGGTGCCGTGCTGGGCGAGCTTCAACCGTATTTTTTCCAGTGTTTCCCGCGGCAGGCGATCGGTCTGCAGAGGCCGCGGCACGGCGGAAAAAACCTGGCAAAGATCGACAATCGCGTGACGCGCGATGGCGAAAGTAAGCTCAGCCTGCTTCGCGCAGGAATCTTCTGTCCCCGCAATCGTCAGGGCGCAGGTATCCAAAATAGCGGTGAGCGAGCCGATCCAGGACTGGTTGTCATGTTGCGAACGAAAGTAGGCCAGCACCGGGTACGACAAATGACTTTCCAGCAAGTCGGCGCACCAGCGTTCCCAGTCTTTCAGCAGAAGGCGCAGCGCATCATGCCCGGTGGGATAGCTGTGGCGGCGCAGGAGCTCGCCCGCCGTGGGAGGCGTTCCGGCGCGGGCGTCGAGCATGGTGATGTTGGTTTCGCGTGCGGCAAAGGCGCCCCAAATGGAGGGCAGATAGCCGATCACCGCGGCCAAGAAGCCAAATCCAAATCCGGCTTCCGCGACCACCAGAAAACGCGCAAGCCCGGAGCGGGGAATCACGTCGCCCAGCCCCAACGTGAAGAACGTCGTGCCGCTAAGATACAGATCGGTGAAGAAGCTCGGCGCCTTCCCGGCAACATTGACGGCGGATCCCGCACCGTACTGCATCATGCCGAATGAAATAACCAACCCGATGGCCCACACGCCGATCAGAAAAAGCAGCGAGATTGGCCCGTAGTACCCCAGGAAGGATTCCCGCGCCTTATGCGAGGAAATCAGCCGGGCGTAGAACTTCCAGCTTCTCCAAGTGGTTCGATAGTAGAAACGAGTCAGGCGGAATTTGCGCGTCACGCGCCGCGGCAGAATGATGGCCTCGAAGGCGTCCCAAGCAACCACCAGGAATACGGCTATACCGCCAATGAATACACCTGGAACGGGGATCATGCGCAGCATTGTACTCGCATTGTCGCTTTTCAGGCACTCACGCGGATTTCGAGGAAACCAATTGCGCGCTGACCGTAATTTCCGCCTTGAATAGCTTGGAGACGGGGCAGCCCATTTCCGCGGCCTTTACGGCGGCATCGAATTTGGCATTGTCGGCGCCGGGGACGTGAGCGATCAGATCGAGATGACTCTTGGTAACGGAGAAGCCTTCGCCAACCTTCTCCAAACTGATCGTGCAGGTGGTTTCGAGCTTGGTAGCGGTCAGGCCCGCGCCGCCGAGTTGCGCGGAGAGCGCCATGGTGAAACAACCGGCGTGAGCGGCAGCCAGCAGTTCCTCGGGATTGGTGCCGACGCCGTTTTCGAACCGCGTGCTGAACGAATACTGCGTATTCTTCAGCGTGCCACTATCCGTGGAAATGTTGCCTTTGCCGGTTTTCAGATCGCCTTGCCATACTGCCGAAGCTTTGCGTTGCATTCAATTTTCTCCTTCTCGTGTCTTGTGTCGCCCGGTGGCTGGTGCTTCCGGATTGGATTCGGGAGCAGGGGGGCGGGTTACGCGTGGGCGACCAGCAATTCTACCACTGGTGGAAGATAAAAAATGCCCCCAGCGAAATACAGCCAAACCCGATGGCGTAATTCCACTTGAACGATTCCCCCAGGTAGGTGATCGAGAAAATCGAGAAAACCGAGAGCGTGATCACTTCCTGAATCGTCTTCAATTGCGCGCCCGAAAATTCGTAGGAGCCGATCCGGTTCGCAGGAACTTGGAAGCAATATTCAAAAAAAGCAATCCCCCAACTCGCCACAATCACCTTCCAAAGCGGCGAGCTTCTGTACTTAAGATGCCCGTACCACGCAAACGTCATAAATATGTTGGAAATCGTAAGAAGGACAATTGTGCGCAAGGCTTGCTCCTTGACCTGTATAAAGGATTTGGACGTCCCTTAGAACGGGCTACGGTACAGTTCATGGAATCCGCGCGGGCCACAGGCCACGGATATACACGGCGCCGCTCGCCACCCGGTAAAAAACCAGCCAATTTCCCACCTGAAACCAGCGGTGGCGGCGGAATCGGCCTCGCGGCCTCACCGGGTACCTATGCGGAAAGCGCTTCAGATACTTCACATGCTCGAGGATTGCTTCGCGCTCGCGTTCCGGAAGTTCCAGGAAGAGTTCCCGGACCGGATCGGTCCAGACGACCCGCGTCATGGACGTCTCTTTGGTTTTCGCTTTCCGAGCACACGAGACATCCGTACAACCTGCTCATGAGGAGTGACTCGGCCCTCTCGAATGGCCGGATCCGAATCCCGCATCATTGCCTGAAAAGCAGGGTCGGCTTCGATCTTATCGAGGTGGTCTTCCATATCCGCGTAGACCTGAATGGCTTCGCGGATAACGACGCTGCGATTCCCGCCACGGTAGGAAGCGAGTTCCTCAAGCAGATCATTGGTGCGCTTGTCCAACACAAATTGCTTCCGCATTTTGATCCCCGGAGGAAGAATATAACGGCGCGGAGACGTACTCAACACCATTCATGAGTGGTATTGAATCACCTGGCATCGCTTCGCCATGAACGAGAAAAGGAGATACCCAGGTGTGAGGCTCAAAGCAGCCGATTGAACTCTTCCAGCGAGATTCCGGCTTGCCGTAAAACTGCTCGCAGCGTTCCAGTATCCAGCTCCGAGTGGTCTGGAATGACGACCTGGGCGAAAGGCGAGTCCCGCCGCAAAATAATGTGGCTTCCATGTTGTCGTTTGAAGACAAAACCCATTTTGGCGAGGGCAGAAACGCCCAGAAATACGTGGGAGCCTTGTCATACTGCCAGTAGGAGAGCCTCAAGTGAGTCATTCGGAACCGCCAAGCCATCCTCCCGGAGAGCAAAAATATAGCCTTCGATGGCCTCGCGAATATTTTGAATCGCTTCTTCTCGCGTCTTCCCCTGGCTGATGCATCCCGGCAAGGACGCACACTCCGCTATCCAATAGCCAGTTTCGCCGGGGTGAAGGAAAACTTGCCGCATAAGGCCTCCAAGACCTCGATGTTACCAGGGAGTTAGACGTTGAGGCTGAGGGAAACGAGGCGCGGGGGCGTGGCCGGGACGATGGGCGGCATCTTGCTTCGGTCGATCGGGTTGTACAGCGTGTCGCGCTCGACCGGGATGCGGCCGGCGGCGCGGATCAGCCGCTCGAGCTCGGCGCGCGGCGTGAACTCGGCGGTCTTTGCGCCGGCGTCGTGGTAGATCTTCTCTTCGACCACCGTGCCATCCATGTCGTTGGCCCCGAACCGCAACGCGATCTGCGCGATGCTGGGCGTCAGCATGATCCAGTAAGCCTTGATGTGATCGAAATTGTCGAGCAACAGCCGCGAGACGGCGATGCTGCGCAGGTCGTCGTAGCCCGTCGGCTTCGGAATATGCGCCAAGGGTGTATTGTCCGGATGAAACGCCAGGGGGATGAACGCCACAAATCCGTGCGTCTCGTCCTGCGCCTCGCGCAGCAGCACCAGGTGATCGACGCGTTCCTCCACCGTTTCCACGTGTCCATACAGCATCGTAGCGTTGGAGCGCAGCCCGATGCGATGCGCCTGCTTCGCCATCGTCAGCCACATCCGTCCGCTTACTTTGTGATCGCAGATGATGCGCCGCACCCGCGGGTGGAAAATTTCCGCGCCGCCGCCGGGGCAGGAGTCTACCCCTGCTTCCTTCATTTTCCGCAGCGTCTGGTCGATGCTCAACTTGGCGATGCGCGCGAAGTAATGCACCTCAACCATGGTGAAGGCTTTCAGGTGAACCTGCGGGTGGCGCTGCTTCAATCCGCGGATCAGTTCCAGGAAATAGTCGAACGGCAGATCCGGATGCAAACCGCCGACGATGTGAATCTCCGTGGCGCCTTCGCGCACGCCTTGCGCCGCGCGTTCGTACATCTCATCCAGCGCGAACGTGTAGGCTCCGGGCGCGTCGGGATCGCGGCCAAACGCGCAAAGCTTGCAGTGGGCCACGCAAACGTTCGTGGGATTGATGTGGCGATTAACGTTGTAATACGTAACGTTGCCGTACCGTTTTTCGCGCACATAATTCGCCAGCCAGCCCACGGCCAGCAAATCAGGCGACTTGTAGAGCGCGACGCCGTCATCAAAAGACAACCGCTCGCCCGCGAATACCTTGTCCGCGATCGGCTTCAGACTTGCGTCGGTAAGAATCAGTTCAGCCACAATCTTCTCTTCGTTGGATGCCCCAGCCGCCCCGGGGAGCTACACATTCTCAAATTTCGAAAAATTCAAACCCGCCAAACTGCCGCCGCCGCGCCCCAGAACAGCAAGAACAACATACTAATATAGCCGTTCACGGCGAAAAACGCAGCGTTCAGTTTGCTAAGATCGTTCGCCTTCACCAAGGAATGTTCGTAGGCCAGCAGCGCCGCGACCACCACGATTCCCGCCCACGCCGGCCATGGCAATCCGAAGCTCGCCGCCAGCCAGCTCAGCAAAAACACGACCCCGATATGCATGCCGCGCGAGATCCAGAGCGCGTTCGCGACGCCAAACCGCTTCGGCACCGAGTAGAGCCCCGCTTCCGCGTCGAACTGCACATCCTGGCAGGCATACAACACATCGAACCCGCCGACCCACAAAGTCACCGCGGCGCAAAGAATCAGCATCCGCCAATCCAGGCTCCCGGTGATGGCGATCCACGCGGCTGCCGGTGAAATGCCTAATGCGAAACCGAGAAACAGATGCGACCAGTGCGTGAACCGCTTGGTGTACGAATAAAAGAAAAGAATCGCCAGAGCCACCGGCGCGAGTTTCAATGCCAGCGGATTAAGCTGCCATGCGGCCACGAAAAACACTCCTATCGCCGCCAGCGTAAAGATCCAGGCAAAAGAAACGGATAACGCACCGGTGGCCAGCGCGCGCATTTTAGTGCGTGGATTTTCCTTGTCGTAGCGCAAATCCACAATGCGGTTGATGGTCATGGCCGCCGACCGCGCCGCCACCATCGCCACAATAATCCACAAAATTTGGCGAACGCTGGGCCAGCCGTGCGCGGTGGCGCGCGCCGCCAGCAACGCCCCCGTCAGCGCGAAGGGCAGCGCGAACACGGAGTGCTCAAACTTGATCATTTCGAGAACGGTGCGGATGCGGCCGGCCATGGCAGTTAGCTCCCCGGCTTTCTGGCCGCGTCGCTGCCGGTCCAGCGATACATTTTTTCCTGCGAAAGTCCGGCTTGCGCAAGCACGCGGCACACGTATTGTAGGACGATCTCATCGATGGACTTCGGCTTAAAATAAAAGGCCGGAACCACCGGCATGATCACGGCTCCCGCTTGCTGCGCCCTCAGCATGTTTTCCAGGTGAATGCGGTTGAACGGCGTGTCGCGCACGCACAGCACCAGCTTGCGCTTCTCTTTCAGCATTACGTCCGCCGCGCGCGCCACCAGATCGTCGCTCATGCCCGTGGCGATCGAGGCGAGCGCCCCCATCGTGCACGGAATCACGATCATGGCATCCACATCGAAGCTGCCGGAAGCGATCGGCGCGCCCACATCTTTATTCGAAATGGTTTCAATCTTCTTGGGATTGCGGCCCAGAATTCGCCCCGGCAGTTTCTTCAGGTCGCCGGAGGTGATCCCGAGCTCCTCGGAAAAAAGGCGCTGGCCGGTTTCCGTGACCACCAAGTGAATGCGTGCGACACGCGGGTCATCCTCCAACAAACTCAGCGCTTTTTGCGCAAGGATCGCCCCGCTTGCCCCGGTCACACCAATCGTGATGATTCGTCCCTGTGTGGCAGCCATTGCTTTTCGCGGATATTCTCAGTCTCGCAGCGGCTATGCGGCAAGTCAAGCATAGGCGCTGCGAGGCCGGGATGCTAAGATTCGTGACGGTCAAAACGATGAATTCCGAAGAGATTCTGAATCTTTTGAAAAAAGTCGGGGAAGGGAAGCTCACCCCGGCGGCGGCCGTCGAGCGGCTAAGGCACCTGCCGTTTGAGGATATCGGTTTTGCCAAGGTGGACCATCATCGCGCGCTGCGCCAGGGGTACGCCGAGGTCGTGTTCGGGAAAGGGAAGACCCCTGCGCAAGTCGCGGAAATCGTGCGCGCCATGATTCGCCATAAAGATTCGCGGCAGAACATCTTGGTGACGCGCGCGGATAAAAAGACGTTTGCGGCTGTGAAACGCGTGAACCGCGCCGCCATTTTTCACCCGGCTTCTAGCGTGATCACCATCGCGCGCAGCAAGCAAATCACCGGTAAGGGCACCATCCTGATTGTTTCCGCCGGCACCAGCGATATCCCCGTGGCGGAAGAGGCGTTGCTCACCGCCCGCATGATGGGGAATCGCGTCGAGCATCTCTACGACGTCGGCGTGGCTGGAATTCACCGGCTGCTGGAACATCGCAACAGCTTGACCGAAGCGCGCGTGATCATCTGCATCGCGGGAATGGAGGGCGCGCTGCCAAGCGTGGTCGGCGGGCTGGTAGCGGTCCCGGTGATCGCCGTGCCCACCAGCACGGGTTACGGAGCAAGTTTCGGCGGCGTCGCCGCGCTGCTCGGCATGCTGAACTCCTGCGCGTCGAACGTCACCGTGGTGAACATCGACAACGGCTTCGGCGCGGCCTGCGTCGCATCGTGCATCAATCGCCTGTAACCGCTGCAGTGTTTTTCAGCAGCACCTTCATCACACCTCGCTTCTGCGCGTGCCGAATCGCTTTCGGTGCGTCCTTCAGGGCAAAGGTGCGCGAAATGAGTGGCGTGGCGTCGACCTTGCCCGAGCGAAGCAACTCGATCGCTTTGGCGAAGGGCCCGCAGCGCGAACCCACCACCGTAATCTCCTTCACCACAATCGGCCAAGTTTCCACGGGCGCGGCTCCATGAAATGTGGATTTCAGCAGCAGCGTTCCGCGCGGTTCGGTCATTTGCTGCGCCAGCGCCAGGCCAGTTGGCGATCCGGTTGCCTCCACTACCAGCTGGTACGTTTCTCTAACGAGCTTCACGTCCTTTGCGTCTCCGCGAACCTTCTTCGTCTTGATCCCCGCGCGGCTCGCGAATTTCAATTTCGCGCCATGCTTGCCATACAGACTTACCTTGCTGCCCGCCGCTTGCAGAACCAGCCCAATCAGTTGTGCAAGTTTCCCGTCGCCCAGAACCGCAACCCGGGGAAACGTGCGAATCGGAATCTGCTCCAGAATCTCGCAAGCCGCCGCGAGCGGTTCGATGAAAACAGCTTTTTCATCGGCAACATTTTCCGGAACCGCGTGAAGATTTTCGAGCGGCAAGGTGAGATACTCCGCGAACGCACCGTCGTGCGCCACAATCCCCAGAACCGTGCGCCGCGCGCAATGAGTCTTCCATCCGCGCCTGCAGAACTCGCAAACGGGTGTGTACCCGTAGGCGGAGCAAGAAACATTGATTTCGCCGGCAACGCGCTTCCGAAGCCAGCGCCTGCGCAACGCCGCGGATACGCCCGCCACCTCTACAACCTCCCCAACAAACTCGTGCCCGGGCACGCCGCGAAACTGATGGTAGCCACGCAGTATCTCCACGTCGGTGTTGCAAATCCCCGCCAGCCGCACGCGAATCTGTGCCCACCCCGCTCGTAGTTTTGGTAAGGGCTTCTGGGTGCGTTTAAGCTGCTGCTCAGAAACTGTGAAGGCCAACATGGAAGAAGTATGAAGAAACTCAGCGCAAGGCGGCAACCAAAGATTCGGCAAGCCCATGCTCCTGCCCCGGGAAGACGGTGCGCAAATCAAGAAGCAGGCGGTCTTCTTCAATCCGCGCAATCACCGGAATTCCCGCGGCGCCTTCTCGCAGGCGAACTTCTAGATCAGCCACGGAATGACGTGTGCTGGAGATGCGCACGAGTTTCGTCGGCAGCGATTGCGCGGGAGTGGACCCGCCGCCCACGAGTGAAAGCCCTTCCGAAATTTCGATCTGCGCCTCCAGCGAAGGAAGCTGCGGGCGCAGCGAATCCGCAAATTGTGTCGCCCGTGCCCCAATTTCCTCGACGGTCGAACGAATCATTCTTTGCGCCGGAATTTCGTTCCAGGCCGCGCGAAGGTACGCGCGCAATGTCGCCTCCATTGCCACGATCGTGAGCTTATCCACGCGCAATGCCCGAAACAGCGGATGCCGCCGCACTTTCGCAACCAACTCCTTCTTGCCTGCGATGATCCCCGCCTGCGGCCCGCCCAAAAGTTTGTCTCCGCTGAACAGCACCAGCGAGAACCCTGCCTCCACGCTCTCCCGCGCGGTCGGCTCGTGGATTTCCGCGCCGGAAAGGTCGACCAGGCAGCCGGAGCCAAGATCCTCGACGACCGGCAGCCCGCGCCGCGCGCCAAGAGCGATCAATTCGGCGACCTCTGGCTTCTCCGTGAAGCCGCTCACGGTGAAATTCGAAGGATGCACACGCAGCAGCAGGCGAGTCCCCTCGCCGATCGCGTTCTCATAATCGGCAATCCTCGTGCGGTTGGTCGTGCCCACTTCGCGCAGCACAGCACCGCTTTGCTCCATGATTTCCGGTATGCGGAAGCCGTCTCCAATTTCGATCAATTCGCCCCGCGACACGATCACTTCGCCGCCGCGGGCCAGCGTAGCAAGCGTCACAAGAACGGCCGCAGCGCAGTTATTCACCACGATCGCCGCTTCCGCCCCGGTCAGTCGCTCGATGAGCCGCGAGAGGTGCACGTCCCGCTTGCCCCGAGTTCCCGCGGACAAATCGTATTCGAGATTCGAATATTGCGTGGCCGAACGCTGCAATTCCGCAATTGCCGCGGGCGTCAGCGGAGCACGGCCCAGGTTCGTGTGCAAGATCACGCCCGATGCATTGATCACCGGCTGCAGGGAAGGAGCAAGTTCCGTTTCCACGGCGCTCAGTACTCGTTGCTCCAGCGCTCCCGGATCGATCGCGGCCTCCTCCGTCAACTCTCCTGCACTGATTTGGCGCCGCACACGGGCCAGCACTTCGCGCACAGTCTCCACGGCGTATCCGCGTTCCAGCGTTTTGCAAAGCGCCGCAACTCGCGGGCGCAACATTAGCTCATCCACCGAAGGTAGTTGACGGAGCAGCGCGGTCTGGTCCGCCGAAGGGGCGCGTTTGGCCGGAATAGGCATGGCGCCATTTCATCACAGCCGCCAGGCGCCTGCAATTGCGCATCTCCCCCGCCCAAGCCCCCATCTGGGCCCTTCTGGCCTTCGGTACAGTGCCTCCCCCCGTCGCGCGGTGCCCTATCCGCCTCAGCCCTCCCTCTTCCCGGTTGACGCCCGCTTTCGACGCTCCTACGATGTGGGTTCGAGGCTATCCACTCCATGGCCACCATTGACGAGGATCTGGGGCAGTTGGAACGAGACATTCGCCAGCTCAAAATCGAATACGACATGTATTTCGGCGGCGGCAGAAAACGTCCGCCCACCGAAATCGAATGGCGCATCGAACTGGTTGTCAAGCGCTATGGCGAGCGGGGCGGAGATATGAAGTTCGCCCAGCGCTTCCGGTTCAGCAACCTGGCGCAGACCTACGCCAAGTATAAAGACGTCTTCCGCAAGCGCCTGGTGAAACATGAGGAAGGCAAGATCGAGCGGCATTTCGGCGCCGCGGCCAAGGCCATCGAGGCGGAACGCGCGCGTGCACAGGCTGAAGCCGAGCGGAGAAATCCGGTTGTCGCTGCGCCCAGCGAACCAAAAACCTTTCGCGTGGTCTGTTCCGAGCCGGAAAATGAGCCCCAGAAAGTGGACCAGCTTTATGAGGCCTTTGTGCAGGCGAAGCAACAAGCCGGCGAGGAGACCGGCAAGCTCACGCGTGCCGGTTTTAACGAATTCGTCACCAAAACCACGAAAGACCTCCAGACCAAGAAAAACTGCCACGACGTTGAATATGTCGTGGAAACCGTCGATGGACAAGTCAAGCTGAAAGCCCTCGTTAAATCCTGATCGCTCCCTTCGATTTTTTCCCACAGCCCGCGGTTTCTCGAAACTCACCTGCTCCGCTTAAACTAGTAGGTTCAATCCTTGGTGGAGGAACTCATGGCTGTAGAGCGCGCGCTGCTCAGCGTTTTCGACAAAACCGGAATCGTGGATTTCGCCCGGAAGCTAGCGGTGCTGAAAATCGAAATTCTCTCGACCGGCGGCACGGCGAAGCTGCTGCGCGAACAGGGCGTGCCCGTCAAAGACGTCTCGGAATTCACCGGCTGGCCGGAAATGCTCAGCGGCCGCGTGAAGACGCTTCATCCCAAGGTGCACGGCGGTCTGCTCTACCGCAGGAATCACGCCGACGATTTGAAGCAGGCCGGCGAACATGGCATCGCGCCCATCGATCTGGTGGCCGTGAATCTTTATCCTTTCGAGGCAACGGCAGCAAAGGCCTACCTGCCCGCCGAAGAGCTGATTGAAAACATCGATATCGGCGGACCAACGATGCTGCGCTCCGCGGCAAAGAATTTCGAACACGTTACCGTCGTCACCGATCCCGCTGACTACCAGCGCGTGGCGGCCGAACTCGCCGCCAATCGCGATACTTCCCTCGGCCTCCGCCTGGATTTGGCCCGCAAAGTTTTCGCGGTTACCTCCCGCTACGACGGCCTCATCACCATGAACCTTGAACGCCTCTCCATGCTGGAAGACAAACTCGAGATCCAGCCCAAGCCCGCTTTGCCCGAACGAGTCCACCTAGCTCTGCGACGGAAGCAGGAACTCCGCTACGGCGAAAACCCGCATCAATCCGCGGCGCTCTATGTGCCCGCAGGACGCCCGCCCGAAGGCCTTGCCGCCGCAAAGCAATTGCAGGGCAAGGAACTCTCGTACAACAACTATGTGGACCTGGAAGCGGCGCGCAGCACGGTTGCGGAATTCGAAGGTCCCGCGGCCGTAATCATCAAGCACAACAACCCCTGCGGCGCGGCCGAACAGAAAACTCTTCAGGACGCCTACACCAAGGCATTCGCCTGCGATCCACTTTCCGCCTTCGGCGGCGTCCTGGCGTTCAATCACATCGTGGACGCCTTAACCGCGGAGGCCGTCGCAAAGCTATTCGTCGAGTGCATCCTCGCTCCAGGTTTTGCCGATCGCGCGCAGGAAATTTTCGCCGCGAAAAAGAATCTCCGGCTTCTGCAACTTCCCCTGGGCGGCTTCGATCACGACCGCGAACTACAGTTGAAGCGTATCCTTGGGGGAGTGCTTGTGCAGCAGCCCGACCTCGGCAGCCTGAAAGGAACGGAACTCAAGGTCGCTACCAAACGCGCACCGAGCGAGAGCGAACTCGCCGACTTGAAATTTGCCTGGAAAGTCTGCAAACATGTGAAGTCCAATGCCATTGTTTTCGCTAGGGACGGCGCCACACTTGGCGTCGGCGCGGGACAGATGAGCCGGGTCGATTCCGTGAAAATTGCCGTGGCCAAAGCGCAAAAGTCCTTGCAGGGAACCGTTCTGGCCTCCGATGCTTTTTTCCCGTTCCCGGATGGAGTCGAAGAGGCCGCCAAAGCCGGCGCAACCGCGGTGATTCAGCCTGGCGGTTCCATGAAAGACAACGAAGTGATTGCCACCGCCGACCATCTGGGCCTGGCCATGGTCTTCACCGGCATGCGCCACTTCCTCCACTGATTCCCGCCTTATAGGCGCCCGATCAGGTTGAGTTCTTTCTGGATGGCCGTTGCGCTAAGCCTATCAAGCGGCAAGCTGAGAAACAGTCCAATGCGACGGTCCAGCGTGACGAACGCCTCGCGAAAAGCGCGCTCGATTTTCTCTTTCGAACCCTCCACCGCCGCCGGATCGAGAACTCCCCAATGCGCCGTCATCGGCTGGCCCGGCCACACCGGGCAAACTTCGTGCGCCGCGTTATCGCAGACCGTGAATACAAAATCCATTCGGGGAGCACCGGGCTTCGCGAATTCATTCCAACTCTTGCTGCGCAGGCCCGCGGTGGGCAACCCTGCAGATTCAAGTAGATGAATCGCGGCTGGATTGACTCGGCCTGTGGGATGACTTCCCGCGCTAAATGCGTGGAAATTTGGTTTACCCCTATGGTTCAAAAGCGCTTCCGCCAAAATAGAGCGCACCGAATTGCCTGTGCACAAAAACAACACATAATAAGGCGCCTTCATCCTGGCGCGTCTCAGTTGCAGCAGGGAAGATCGACGCACCCCGGCGGGCAATCGCACTTCGCTGCAACTGGTTTTTGCCCGCGAATGAACGCGCTCATGAACTTGTCCCTGATTTGCGGACCGGCCAGTTCGGCATCCAAGCCCGCGGCGGCCAGGAACTCGCGCGCTTCTTCCACCTGGTAAACGCGCGTCGGCTCCACGTCGATCGAATCAAATCCCGCCGCCTGCAATTTCTCGCGGTATTCACTTTCCTGCAACGCTCCCGCGATACATCCCACCCACAACTCCATGCTCCTGCGAATCTGCGCTGGCACCTCGCCCCGGATAACCACGTCCGAAACCGCCAGGCGGCCACCGGGCTTCAGCACCCGAAACGCCTCCCGCAGGACGCGATCCTTGTCCCCGGAAAGGTTGATCACGCAATTCGAAATGATCACGTCCACCGTATTGTCGGGCAGGGGAATTTCCTCGATCGTGCCTTTCAGGAATTCCACGTTCTGTACGCCTGCTTTTTTCTGGTTTTCCCGCGCCAATGCCAGCATGTCGTCGGTCATGTCCAGGCCATACGCTTTGCCCGTCGGAGCCACTCGCTTTGCCGAGAGCAACACATCAATTCCTCCGCCCGAGCCCAGATCGAGCACAGTCTCTCCCGGTTTCAGCTGTGCCAGCGCCGTCGGATTCCCGCATCCCAAAGAAGCCGCTACGGCATCCGCCGGCAGCCCCGACTGCTCCGATTCATCGTAAAGATTCCGCGAAATGGGGTCGCAGCCGCTCAGTTCGCCGCCCCCGCCGCAGCAGGCAGTTTTTCCGGCTGCAACCTGCCTGGCCGCCGCGCCGTACTTATCTTTCACTGCTTCCTGAATGTTTTTGTCGCTCATGGAGTTCCCTCTCATTTTGAAATCTGCACAATCGCTTCCGCCGGCACCACGCGATTCCGCGTACAGCACTCTTCGTAGAGGAATCCCAAGACTTCCTGCAGCGCGCCGGTATTCGCTTTGTACCAGAGAAATGTCCCCGCCCGGCGCACCGTCACCAGGCCTACCTGCCGCAATTTTTCCAGATGGTGTGACAGCGTGGACCCAGGTATCTCCAGTTCCTCCTGGAGTTCACCCGCCACCATCCCGGTGGGATGCGCCGAGAGCAGCAGCCGCACAATCTGCAGCCGTGGCTCTGCGCCCAACGCGTTGAAGCGATCGGCACAGCGGGTGACGAGCAGCGGGTCGAGCCTGGCCATATTTCGATAATTGCAGTAATACGGTCGAATTGCAACCTCTTTTTTCCCTCAACCCTTCCTCTCCTCCGCGCATCTTATTTCCGGGACCCCTGCTTGCCCCGGAAACGCCTCCGTTTTCGCTTTTGACCGCGTTCCTCCTGCATGGGATACTAAAACTTCTGGTGCTTATGACCCTGAGAACATTTTTTTGCACCTTTGCTCTGGCCGGCATCGTCGTTCTCCCCGCCTTTGGCCAAAATCCGCCCACGGACCCCTCGGCGGCCCCTGGCAAAGTCTCGCCTCGCGCCGACGCCTATTACAATTTCGCCATCGGCCACATTTACGAGCTCGAGTACGAACAGACCAGCCAACCCGAATTTGCCTCCAAGGCCATCGAGGCTTACAAGAAGGCGTATGCCATCGACCCGCAATCTCCGACCATCGGCGAGCGGCTGGCAGAAATGTATTGGGAGGCCCAGCGCGTCCGCGATGCCGTCAACGAAGCCGCCGAAATTCTGAAGCACGAGCCAAACGACCTCGCGACACACCGGCTTCTGGCACGCATTTATCTGCGCAGCCTTGGCGACATCAAAGGTTCTGGCGTGCAGACGGAAATGGTCGGCAAGGCTATTGCGGAATACTCGGAGGTCCACCGCCTCGATCCCAGCGACCAGGAAGCTTCACTCTGGCTCGCGCGCCTGTATCGGCTGCATAACGAACCCGCCAAGGCCGAGCAGGTCCTTCAGAAAATGTTGCAGAGCGACCCCGGCAATGAAGCCGCAGTGGAAGAACTGACCCAGCTGCTGCTCGACGGCAACAAGACCGATGAAGCAATTAAGCTCCTCGAAGGCATGACCGCGCATTCGCCATCCCCGACGCTTTATGATTTGCTCGGCGATGCCTACACCCAGACGCATGATTACCCCAAGGCGGAGGAAGCCTATCGCAAAGCCGTCGATCTGGATCCCTCCGAACTGAGCCATCTGAAGGGTCTCGGCCAGACCCTGCTCTCCGAAGAAAAATATTCCGACGCGCTCTCCGCTTACCAGAAACTGGCGGACCTGCTGCCGGATAACCCGGACACCTATCTCCGCATCGCGCAGATTTACCGCGAGCTCCACCAGCTCGATAAAGCCGAGGAAAACCTGCTGAAGGCGCGCCAGTACAATCCCGGCAACCTCGAGATTTTATACAACGAGGCCATGATTTACGAGTCGCAGGGGCGCTATGAAGACGCCATCCGCGTGCTCTCCGACGCGGTGACAGGGGTGAAAGCCCAGTCCGCTCCTTCGCGCCGCCGCTCCCTGGCGATTCTTTATCAGCAGCTCGGTATGCTCTATCGCGACGTCCAGAACTATCAGGCCGCCATTTACACCTTCCAGGAACTCGGCCACCTCGGGGACGAAGAAGACCACCGTGCGCGCCTGCTGATCATGGACACCTACCGCCTTGCCAAGGACCTCCCCAAAGCCTTGCTGGCCGGGCGCGAAGCCCTTGGCAAGTACCCGGATGATTCCGCGATTCGCGCCAGCCAGGCGCTGTTGCTCGGTGAGAATCAACAGACCGACGACGCCGTGAAGCTGCTCGAGAATGATCTCAAGGGCACATCCGCGGACCGCGAGGCCTATCTCAATCTTTCCCAAGTCTACGAACAGGGTCACCGTTACCAGGAAGCGGAACAGGCTGCCCGCAAAGCCGAATCCTTCGCCGCGGATCCTCACGACAACGAAATGGCTTGGCTCCTCCTCGGTGCCGTCTACGAGAAACAGAAGCAATTCGACAAGGCCGAAGACGAATTCAAGAAGGTCCTCGACGTAAATCCCAAGAACGCCCAGGTGCTCAACTATTACGGTTACATGATGGCCGACCGCGGTGTGCGCCTCGACGAAGCCCATGATCTGATTCAGCGCGCCGTGGACCTTGAGCCTTTAAACGGCGCTTATTTGGACAGCCTCGGCTGGGTTTACTTCAAGCAGAACAAGCTCGACGAAGCCGAAGCCCTGCTGCGCAAAGCAGTCGAGCATGAACCTCACGACCCCACCATTCGTGAACATCTGGGCGATGTCCTCGCTAAACAGGGCCGCACAGACTTGGCCGCCGCCGAGTGGGAGAAATCCCTTGCCGAATGGCGCCGCTCCTTGCCCGCCGACCTGGAAAGCGATAAAGTCGCCGAAGTCGAAAAGAAGCTCAACCAGGTGAAGCACCGCGTGGCGCAGAAGACTCCGCCCACCGACGCCAAGCCCTGAACCATCGCATGCGAGAAATTCGAATCCCTGCGTTCGCCAAAGTAAACCTGCGTCTGGACGTGCTCGGCAAGCGCGCCGATGGCTACCACGAGCTGCGCACCATTTTTCACGCCGTCTCGCTTCACGACACCTTGCGATTTCGTCTGCGCCGCGCTCCCGGCATTGCACTTCAAATCCAGGGCGACGAACTACTTTCACGGGAGGCCGCGGAGAAGAATCTGGTCTACCGCGCGGTGGAAGCATTGCGCCGGGAACTGAAGATCCGCTCCGGCGTGGAAATCCTTCTGCAAAAAAAAATTCCCGCGCGCCGCGGCCTCGGCGGCGGGTCAAGCGATGCGGCTGCGGCGCTTCTGGGCTACTTGCAATTCGCACGGAAGAGGATCGATTCCACCCGCCTACTGGAGATTGCCGTTAGCCTTGGCGCCGATGTCCCTTTTTTCCTGCTTGGTGGCCGTGCCCTGGGTCTCGGCAGAGGCGATGAAATTTACCCCCTTCCGGACATCCCCAGGCTCTCTCTGCTGATTGTTTCGCCAAAGGACATTCACGTCTCTACGCCGGATGCCTACCGCTGGCTGCATGCGCCGGAATTGGCTTCGTTGACAAAATTCGCCGCCACCCATAAACTGTTTAAGTTCTGTGCTCTGTGCTGGAGTGCGCAGGGAGAGAGCCTCTCGAATGATTTCGAGCCGGTCGTCTTCCGGCGCCATCCCCGTCTGGCTCAAATCCGGCGGGCATTACTCCAGGGAGGGGCGTCAGGAGCCTTGCTGGCTGGTAGCGGTTCGGCGGTGTTTGGAGTATTCCCGAGCCCAGCGAAGGCGCGCCGAGCCGTTGTCGGGTTTCCGCACGACCAGACCTTCCTCTGCGAAACAGTTTCGCGGGGCAGGTATGCGCGGGTTATGAAAGCCGCGCTCGTCGTCTGACCCTCAGCGTCTCTCGGTCCTCTGGCCTCCCTGCTTCCACTTGGTTCAGACTTTCGGCCATGTTCCGAATTTGGCGTCACCGCTGAGCGGTGGCGCAGGTGAGTGCGCCGTGAACGACGAGCGATTTAAAATTTTTTCCGGGACCGCCAATCCGGTTCTGGCGGAATCCATCTGCCGGCATTTGGAAGTTCCGCTGGGCAAGGCGCTCCTCGGGCGGTTCAGCGATGGAGAAATTTATTTTCAGATTCTCGAAAATGTTCGCGGCGCGGATGTCTTTGTCGTCCAGCCCTGCTCCTATCCGGTGGACAACCACCTCTTGGAACTGCTGCTGATGATTGACGCTTTCAAACGCGCTTCCGCCTGGCGTATCACCGCTGTCCTTCCTTATTACTGCTATGCCCGCCAGGACCGCAAGGACAAGCCGCGTGTTCCCATATCCGCCAAGCTTGTCGCCGACCTCCTGGAAACGGCGGGCGCCAGCCGCGCGCTCACTCTTGACCTGCACGCCCCTCAGATTCAGGGCTATTTTGACGTGCCCGTGGATCACCTTTATGGTTCGCCCGTGCTGGTGGAATACTTCCGCAAGATGAAGTTGCCGAACCTCACCGTGGTTTCCCCGGATGCCGGCGGCGTGGAACGCGCCCGCGCCTTCGCCAAGAAGCTTGACGCTCCGCTGGCCATCGTGGACAAGCGCCGCGTGGACAAGGATGTCACCGAGGTAATGAACCTGATCGGTGACGTCGAAGGCCGCAGCACCTTGATCGTGGACGACATTATCGACACCGCGGGTACCCTTGTGAAGACCGCCGACGCCCTCATCCGGGAAGGCGCCACCCAGGTTTTCGCCGCTTGCACCCACGCCGTTCTCTCCGGGCCGGCGGTCGAGCGCCTCGAAAATTCCAAAATCACCGAAGTGGTGGCCACCGATTCCGTCCCCATTTCCGAGGCTGCCCGCAAGTTGAAGAAGGTCACCATCCTGAGTGTTGCGGAGCTGCTCGCGCGCGGCATTCGCTCCATCCATGAGGAGACCTCGATCAGCGAACTTTTTATGTAAGTGTTTTATGTGAGTGCTCCGGCGGCGGTTAGCGCCGGAAGAGATTTCAGGGAAGGAAAGAAGCCATGGCTCAGATCATTGTTCAAGGCGCGCCTCGCGCATCGCGAGGCAAAAATGAGGCCCGGCGTTTGCGCGACACCGGAAATGTTCCCGCGACTCTTTACGGCGGACGGGGCGAAGCCCTCTCTCTTGCCGTGAACACCAAGCAGGTCACCGCGATTTTGCGTTCGGAGACCGGCCACAACACCCTCTTCCAGGTCGATTTCGCCGGCAAGCAGGAGCCTGCGATCGTCAAGGATTGGCAAGTCGATCCCGTCAGCGGCCGCTTGCTACACGTCGATCTTCTCCGCGTGGCCATGGACGTTCGCATGAAGGTCAAGGTGCCGGTGCACACCTTCGGCGAGCCCTCCGGCGTGAAGGTGCAGGGCGGCGTGTTCGAAGTGGTCACGCGTGAGGTGGAAGTCGAATGCCTGCCTGCGGACATCCCGACCGAATTCAAGATCGACGTTAGCGGCTTGATGTTGAACCAAAGCGTGCGCGCGGGCGAACTGGCGTTCGACAAAGCCAAAATCAAGCTCCTCACGGAAGCCAATAGCGTGCTCGCGCACGTTGTCGCCCTCCGCGTCGAGGAAGAGAAGCCGGTCGAAGCCGCAGTGACCGGTGCGGTGCCCGCGGAGCCGGAAGTCATCAAGAAGGGCAAGAAAGAAGTCGAAGGCGAGGAAGGCGCCGAGGCCGGCGAAAAGCCGGAAAAGCAGGAAAAGCCGGAAAAGAAGAAGTAATTCTTTTTCGCGCGCCTCTCTGCAATCTTTATGCGGCTCATTGTAGGCCTTGGCAATCCGGGCCCGGAATATCAGTGGACGCCGCATAATCTCGGTTTCCTGGCGGTGGATGAACTTGCGAATCGCAACTCCATCCGCGTTGAGCGCCCCGAAGCGATGGCGCATGTAGGGCTTGGGAAAGTGGCGGGGGAGGAAGTGATCCTCGCCAAGCCCCAGACGTACATGAACCTCAGCGGCCTTTCGGTTCGCCGCTTGATGGACAAGTACGAACTGGAGCCCGCGAATCTGCTGGTGATGTTCGACGAGCGCGATCTGCCCTGGGGCATGATCCGCATCGGGGAACGCGGCAGCCCGGGGACGCACAACGGGGCGAAATCGGTCACCGGTGCGGTGAGCACTCAGGAATTCGCCCGCTTGCGCTTGGGATGCGGCCCCGCTCATCCGGTCGCAGATCTGGCAGCCTATGTCCTTCGGCCCATGAAAAAGGCCGATCTGGAAGTGGCGGCGGAGATGGTGGCAGCAGCGGGCGATGCGGTCGAGTTGCTCTTGACCCAAGGCATCGCAGCCGCCATGAACAAGTACAACCGGCGCGTCCCGCCGGCAATGTAGCGGCCGAACTTTAAATCGGCCACTCTTGGGTCTTTCTTGGTTTTGTAGCGGCCGCCTTCCGAGGCGGGCGCCGTTCGGCCGGGCCTACGCGCCCGGAGCAGGAAGAAACGAGGTCATCATGGAAGAACGTTTGTACGATTTGGTTTTCATCGTTCGCCCGGCAACCCCGGAAGACGAAATTAAGAAAGTCCTCGCGGCCATCGAGCACACGTGCACCGAGAGGGGCGCGAAGCTCGAGAAGGCCGAAACCTGGGGCACGCGCAAGCTGGCCTATAAGGTGATGAAGCACCGCGAAGGCATCTATTTCTATCAGCAGGTGCGCACCACCCACGCCGAATTGATCCACGAACTGGAACGCCGTCTCGGCGTCTTGGACGTGGTCATCAAGTATCAGACCGTGCGCCTCGACGAAGACCTGAAGCGCCAGAAGAAACTGGGCCACAAGCGCGAACAGCGTGCCGCGCGCCGTCCCCGCCGCACGCCTCCGCCGAGCCCGCAGGCCCCGTCGGCGCCGCCCGTGGCAGAGCACAACGCGCCTGCCAGCTGAACTGCGCGTGCGATTTTTCAGAAAATCTTGAGTTGGAGCGCTCTGTGGCATACGCACGGAGCGACATCGGAAAGGTAGGCAGGTATGTCAGAGGAACAGAAACAAGCGCAGGCTTCCGCGCCAGCCGCTTCCCGCGAGAGCGGGGAAAGCGCACAGGCCGCACCAAGCGCACCCAGTGCTCCGAGTGCGCCAAGCGGCCACGGCGGACAAGGTGCACCCCGCCGCGAGGGCGGACATTCCGGTGGAGGCCGCCGCGAGGGCGGTCCGGGCGGTGGCCGTCGGGAAGGTGGACCGGGCGGTCCCGGGGGACCGGGTGGTCCCGGCGGTCCGCGCCGCGGCAAGCGTCAGTATTTCCGCAAGAAGAAAGTCTGCAAGTTCTGTGTCGAGAAGATGGACTTCATCGATTACAAGCGCGCCGATATTCTGTCGCAATTCGTCCAGGAGCGCGGCAAAATCCTGCCCCGCCGCATGACGGGCGTCTGCGCGCGCCATCAGCGCTGGCTCGGTGTCGCCATCAAGCGCGCCCGCAACATCGCCCTGCTGCCCTTCGCTGGTAGCGCGGCGGGCACACAAGCGCCTCGCGCCGTAGTCGCTGAGGCCCCAAAGGCTTAACCTTGGGCGAATCATGCTTCCGACTTTAGGGGGTCGGAGCTTCAGCTCCGACATTAAGTTCGCAGATTGATCGAGCTTTAGCTCTTGAGGAATCGGTTTCGGGGATTCTTCAGCGGCCCGCAAGATTTGGAAAGGTAACTAGGAGATCTTTCATGCAGATCATTCTTCAAGAAGATGTTGAAAAGCTCGGCAACCGCGGCGAAGTCGTCACCGTCAAGTCCGGCTATGCCCGCAATTTTCTTTTGCCGAAGAAGCTGGCCGTCGAAGCCACACCCGGCAACATGAAGGCCCTCGAACGCATTCGCGGCTCGCTCGCGAAGAAGACCGCCACGGAACTGGACGCCGCCAAAAAGCAGGCGGAGTTGCTCAATGGCGTCTCTCTCAAGTTCACGCGCAAGACCGGCGAGAACGACCAAATGTTCGGCTCCGTCACCACGGGCGACATCGCTGACGGTCTCAAGGCCCAGGGCTTTGGCATCGACAAGCGCCAGGTCCAGCTCGCCGATCCCCTGAAAACCCTCGGCGAATTCCCCGTCACCGTAAAAGTCTTCCGCGACGTCACCGCCGAAATCAAAGTCCACGTCGCAAAAGAATCTTAATCCCTCGACCTCCATTCAAACTCCACCAGGGGCACCTCGCGCGTGCCCCTTTTTTATTTTTGCCCTGGGGCGAATCTCTCGGCCACGGCTTCCACTTCTTCCCGCTTCCACGACGCGCCAGACAAATTGGTGACCAACGCCACAACCACATGTGTCTCCGGGTAGAGAATCAGTTGCGACGTTCCGCCCACCGATCCGCCCGCATGCTCGTAAACTAACCTTCCCGATTGCGATTTGTGAATGAACCAGCCGATGCCGTACTCGGTTGCATCACCCGCTTTCGTTTTCTGCGGCGTGAACATCGTTTTCAGTGTTTCGGCTTTCAGGAAACCGGGTTGCATCATCGCGGAACCGAACCGCACAAGGTCCTCGGCAGTGGACAAAAATCCCCCGCCTGCCCATTTATAGCTGTTGTCCACGTACGGCGCGTTTTCCTCCGTCCCGTCCTTCGCCCGCTCGTAAAATCGCGTGCGCTGCTCCACGATTTGCGTGTTCTGATCCGCGGCAGTGTGTACAAGCCCGAGAGGCGTGAACACCTGACCCTGCATGTAGGACAGGAACTCCTCGCCGGCAGCGGACTCGATCACCGCGCTCACCAAATTGTAGCCGTAGCTTGAGTAATTGAATTTTGTTCCCGGCGGCGACACCAGTGGATCATTCTCAAATATTTTCAAACCCTCCAACACGCTGCCGTAATGCTTTTGAATATTGAATTCCTCTCCCTGATAATGGCGGATGCCGCCCAGGTGTCCCGCCACCATTCGCACTGTGATGACCGCGCCCTTGTCGGGAAACGAAGGCACATACTTCTGCACGGGAGCGTCCAGATCCACCTTGCCTGCTTCGACCAGTTCCATCAGGGCGGTTGCGGTCAGCGGCTTCGAAATACTCCCGATGCGAAACTTGGTCGTGGGCCACACCGGCACGCGCTCTTCCAGGTCCGCGTAGCCGAACCCTTCCGAGTAGACGATCTTTCCATCCACGGGCCACGGCCAGCGCCAGCCCTGGGATGCCTCTGGCTAACCACTCCTTCGCCTGCCGGTCTGCGTTCTCTCTCGCCGCCGCATACGGAACGGGCTGCGGCGCCAGCGCCGCGTTTTGGCCATGTGTCGGCACCGCGCCTGCGAAGAACAGGCCAGCCCAACACAAAGCAAGAATCCACCTGCGCGTCCCTTCCCGTGCGCTGCAAGTCCGTTTTTTCCTCATCGCGCTCTCCCTCTCCATGATTTCTCGCTGCAGCATCTTGCCATACTCCTGCCAAATAGTTATTCACCGCTTTTCCTTCACGATTCACAGCCATCCGATTGACGCGCACCGCTCTTCCGCGCACAATCAATTCTCAAATTCCGGCATGCAGGGCTAGTCCCTCTGGAGAAAAATCCATACTTGCCGCCGGGCAAGAAGAGTGTTATCTATAGCGAAGGAAAAGCGAAATACACGAAAGGCCTTCTTTGTCCCCCATGCCCACTGATTCCACTCTCGAACGCCCGCTTCCGAACAACCTCGAGGCCGAGCGTTCCATCCTGGGTGCGATCCTCCTCGACAACAACGCCCTAAACACCGCTATCGAGGCCCTCAAGGCCGAAGACTTCTTCCTCCCCCAGCACCGCCACGTCTTCCAGCAAATGATCACGCTGGGCGAAGCGCAGCACGCCATCGACCTGGTCACGCTGACCGAGGAACTCCATCGCGTCGGCGAACTGGAGGCCGCCGGCGGCGCTCCCTATCTGGCTTCGCTGGTCGACGGTGTGGCGCGCGTCTCTAACGTCGAGCACTACGCCCGCATCGTCAAGGAAAAGGCCGTCCTCCGCAACCTGATTCACACGACCCACAACATCCAACAGCGCGCCTTCGAGGCCGAAGAGGGTGCGGACTCTATTCTGGATGGCGCCGAATCCAGCATCTTCGCGCTCGCCGAAGACCGCGTGAAATCCGGCCTGGTTCCCATCAAGGACATCGTCCACGAAAGTTTCGACCGCCTGGAAAAAATCTTTCGTGAAGGCAAGAGCATCACCGGCATTTCCACCGGCTACGGCGAACTTGATAAGTTGCTCTCCGGCCTGCAACCCTCCGAACTGATCATCCTCGCGGCCCGCCCTTCGCAGGGAAAAACAGCGATGGCATTGAATTTCGCGGAGAATATCGCCATCCGCGGCGGCCTGCCCGTGGCCATTTTCAGCCTGGAAATGTCCAAGGAATCATTGCTACAGCGCTTGGTGGCCTCGGTGGCCCAGGTCGATGCCCATAAATTCCGCACCGGGCACCTCAGCCGCGAAGATTGGAAACGCATGACTGAGGCGCTGGGCAGGATCGCCAACGCGCCGCTCTGGGTGGATGATGCTGGTTCGACTAGCGTGCTGGAAATCGGCGCCAAGGCCCGCCGCGTGAAACGGGAAAAGGGCCTTTCGCTCCTCGTCGTGGACTACCTCCAACTCATCACTGGACGCGGCCGTTTCAATTCCCGCCAGGAAGAAGTCGCCAGCATCTCCCGCAGCTTGAAGGGCCTCGCCAAAGAATTGCAAATTCCCGTGCTCGTCCTCAGCCAGCTCACCCGCGCCCCCGAACGCGACGAGCGCGGCCCTCAGCTTTCCGACCTCCGCGAATCCGGCGCCATCGAGCAGGACGCCGACGTGGTCATGTTCATCTATCGCCAGCATTTCTTCAAACCCGGCGCCACCCCCGAGGAGCGAGAGGAAACCGACATCCTCATTGCCAAGCAGCGCAACGGCCCCACGGACCGAGTGAAATTCGTCTTCCGGAGCCGCATGACGCGTTTCGAGGAAGCCGCCCCCGACGCCTTTTCGCAATTTGCCGGCGGCGATGAGTTGTAATTCTAGACACACCGCGTCCAAATCGCTACACTCGTCCGCCCGGCCAGTTTCGTCAAACTCGATTGAGCGCAGACGAGTCGAAAGCCTCTAACGCGGCAACTCCCGTCAAATCAGGAGCCTGTAGCTCATCCCTTCGAGGGGTGAGGCTTTTCCTTCCCCCATCGCCCAACTCTCCGATTCTGGCCCTCCCAGTGCTCCCTCCCCTGTTGTCATTCTCGCGCCTCTGCCCGCGTACCTTTGGACGCGGTCCGCGAATGCCGTAAACTAGATTTTTCGGGGAATCGCATGACCCGCCACAAAAAGAATCCCGTCGAATTCATCGGCCGTCCCGTCTGGGCCGAAATCTCCCTCTCCGCCCTTCGCCAGAATTTTCTGGCCATCCGCGACTACGTGAACCCCCCGTCGGAAAAGCGCAAGACTCCGCGCAAAGTTCTTTCCATCGTCAAAGGCAACGGCTACGGCCATGGCGGACCCGAAGTGGGCAAGGCGCTCGAAAAATTTGGCTCCGATTGGTTTGGCGTCGCTTCCGCCGGCGAAGGCATCGAACTCCGCAAGGCCGGTGTGCGCAAGCCCATTCTCGTGCTCGGCGGCTTCTGGCCCGGCGAAGAAAAAAATCTGATCGAGCACAATCTCACTCCGGCCATCCACCGCTGCGAGCACCTTGCCCTCTTCGATGCGGCCGCCGCAAAAGCGCACAAAAAGCGTGTAGCGTTTCATCTGAAGATCGATACGGGCATGAACCGTCTGGGCATCGCCGCCGGTGATATCGATTGCTTCGTGAATCAGCTTGCCAAGTGCAAACACCTGGAGTTGGGCGGCACGTTTACGCACCTGGCTTCCTCGGAGGTCTTCACCGATTCCCCGACGGGCCGCGAAACGCCGGAACAACTGAAACTGTTTTTCGGCTCCCTCGATCGTCTGCGCGCTCGCGGCGTCTCTCACGGAATCGTGCACATCGCGAATAGCGCCGCCATTGCGGCGCGCCCGGAAGCCTGGGCGGACATGGTGCGTCCTGGGGCGATTTTATACGGGTATCATCCGGGGTTCGACCCGATAGACCTGCGCACGGAATACGAAGCGAAACTCGCGCTCCGGCCCGTCTTGAGCCTGCGGGCGCGGCTCATCACTGTTCGCTCGATTCCGGCCGGGGCGGGCGTGGGCTACAACGCCAGTTGGGTGGCGAAGCGACCGTCGGTCGTGGCTGTGCTGGCCGCCGGTTATGGTGACGGCATCCACCGCTCGCTCGGCAACCGCGGCTGCGTCAACATCCGCGGGCATCGTGCGCCGATCATCGGCATTGTCTCAATGGATGTCACCATGGTCGACGTCACGGATGTCCCCGATGTGGCCATCGGAGACATCGCCACGTTGTATGGCACCGACGGCGCAAACCTCTACCCCGCGAATGTAGTCGCTCGCAGCCTCGGCACGGTGACCTCCGACCTCATCTCCGGCATCAGCCGCCGCGTCCCGCGCTTCTACTTGCCGTAGTCTCGCGATTTATTCTGCGCGCCTGGCTCCTTGCGACTCGGGTGCGTTTGGTGTGTCAGGATTTCCCGCTTCCATTTCTCTTCCAGCCTCGGCTTGAGGTAAACTCTGTTTTCTGCAACCCGTGCTTAAGCCGCCAGGTCTCCGCTTCAGCCGGACTGCTTTCATCCTATGAGTCACATTGCCGCCATTCTTCCCGCTGCAGGTCTCGGCACGCGCATGGGCCATGAGACCCCCAAGCAATTCCTGGAACTGGACGGGGTGCCCATCGTCATTCTCAGCCTGCGGCGCATCGCAGCTTGCCCGCTGATCACGCAGATTGTCGTCGCCACGCGCGCCGAGGAAATCGAACGCCTCGAGGCCCGCATCCGCGAGGAAAAATTCAAACAACCGGTGCGCGTCGTGAAAGGCGGAGATTCCCGCCAAGGCTCGGTCAGCCAAGCCCTGAAGCACGTCCCCGAAGATACCGAGCTGGTCTTGGTCCATGACGCCGTGCGGCCGTTCGTCACCGTCGAGCAGATCACCCGCGTCATTGAAGAAGCGCGCCGGTGCCAAGCCGCCATTCTCGCCATCCCCGCCATGGATACGGTGAAAGAAGTGAAGCGCGCCAGCTTGCCGGAAGATGTCGCGCTGATTACCGCCACAATCCCGCGCGAACGTGTCGTGCTGGCGCAAACACCGCAGGTTTTTGAAACACAGCTGCTGAAGCAGGCCTTCGCGGGCGCCGAAGAAGATGGCGTGAACGCTTCCGATGAAGCCGGCCTGATCGAACGGCTGGGCCACGAGGTTCACGTCGTCCTCGGCTCCGAGCGCAACATTAAAATCACCAAGCCCTCCGACATGGACCTCGCCCGTTTCTACCTCCACGCCGAGCAGAAAAAGCCGTGAGCGTTCGTTGCGGGATCGGCTACGATCTTCACCGCCTCGCCGAAGGCCGCAAACTTATCATCGGCGGCATCGAAGTCCCATTCGACAAGGGTCCCGTCGGCCATTCCGATGGCGACGTCCTTGCTCACGCACTCTGCGACGCTCTTCTCGGCGCTGCTGGCCTGGGCGACATCGGCACGCATTTTCCGGACAACGATCCCAAGTGGAAAGGCGCCAACAGCCTCCTCTTCCTCGAGCACGCCCGCAAGCTTCTCGACGAAAAACATCTTTCCATCGAGCACATCGACGCCGTGGTCATCCTCGAACGCCCCAAGCTGGGCCCCTATTTCCCCAAAATGCGCCAAGCTCTGGCCAATTCCCTCGGCGTCTCCATCGACAAAATTCACCTCAAAGCCAAAACCAACGAAGGCGTGGACGCCGTAGGCCGCGGCGAAGCCGTCGCCTGCCACGCCGTCGCCACCCTCCTCTCTACGTAGGTGCGGGGCTTTAGCCCAGCATCCGAGAGGGTGCCCCACGGGCCGATTTTGCACGTGGGCACTTGGGTTCCTCCTCTCTGCGAACTCTGCGCTCTCTGTGCACTCTGCGTTAAATTCCCGAGGTTTTTCCACGTCCACCTCCAGAGAAAATTCGCGCTAAACTCCTCCTATGTCCTCTCCCGGTCACCTTCAATCTCACCCTGCCCGTGAAAATCTCTTCTCCTCCAACGACGTCCTCTCCCTTCTCCGCGAACATCACTGGCTCTCCACCGCTCCCTCGCCCGAACATCTCGACTTCTGTGAGCGCGCCGCCGCTCTCCTCGGTCCGCACGCCGCCGATCTCTCCGCACTCGCCGCTCTCCTGCAACTCGTTTTCGATTACGACGCCGCTCGCACCCTGCAGTCCGTCGAAGCTCACGCCGTCCTCGCTCGCCACGGCGCCCGCGACGTGATCCGCCAACTCGCCCTCTTCCTGCTCGATCCCGCACCGTTCAACTCCGAGCGTTTCAAAGATCTGGTCACCCACCTGAAGGAAATCCTGCCAATCCGCAGCCGCGATTTGTTCCATCCAATCCGCCTAGCACTGGCCGGCCGCTCCGGCGAAGGCGAACTCGACCGCGTCATCCTCCTCCTCGACGAAGCCGCCCCTTTACCCTTCGAGGTCCCAGTAAAATCCGCCCGTACCCGAATCCTCGAGTTCTGCTCCGCCCTCGATTAATCCGAGTTCCTCTCCACACGCAAATTTGGACGATCTTCAAGCATGCTTACGCGTTGTCATCCTGAGGGGCGCGTCGTTTGCACCCCGAAGGATCTCGACCAACACGGCGCGCGAATCCGAAGTTGAGATCCTTCGGCCCCGCAAAAGGCGTGTGGCCTCAGGATGACAAGATGTTGTTGAATTTGAATCTTGAAGAAATAATGGCTTGTGAGAAATGCGGTTAACCTCACGGGGGTTCCGTGCATAGGCGCTTTACGCCGCCAGCTTGGGTTTGTTTTTTCTTGGAGTGCGGCGGCTCGCCGCCGCTTTTACGGTCCAAAATTCCATCTACCAACCCAACGTCCGCATCCGGGTTTTCACTGTCAACTGTCAACTGTAAACTGTAAACTTTCTCCCCATGGATCGTTTCACCGGAATTCATGCCGTTCGCGAAGCCCTCGAAGCTGGCAGCGCCTTCGACCGCATCGTCATCGCCAAAGGCCGCCAGGACACGCGCATCGAGGAGATCGTGCAGCTAGCCCGCGAACGCGGCGTCGCCGTGCGCTTTGAAGAGCGCGGCCAGCTCGATCGCCTCGCCAACACCCGCGACCATCAGGGCGTGGTCGCCATTGCCGCGGCCCGCGCCGCCGCCACCCTCGAGGACATCATCGCCCGCGCCAATCAATCGAAAGGCCAGCAGGGATTGATCGTCCTGCTCGATGGCGTGGAAGATCCTCACAATCTTGGCGCCGTAATCCGCACGGTCCTCGCCGCAGGCGCCCACGGCGTGGTCATCCCTGAACGCCGAGCCGTCGGCCTCACGGACACGGTGGCGCGCGCCTCCGCCGGAGCATTGGCCCATCTTCCCGTAGCCAAGGTTACAAACCTGGTCCGCGCCATGGAGGATTTAAAGGAAGCAGGCTACTGGCTGGTCGGCCTGGATGAAAAAGGAGAGAAGAGTTACACGGAGGTTGATTACACCACGCCCACTGGCATCGTCATGGGAGGCGAAGGCGGCGGCCTCCACGAACTGACCCGCAAGCGCTGCGATTTCGTAGTTTCCTTACCAACATCCGGCCCGGTCAAATCCCTAAACGTCTCCGTCGCCACCGGCGTAGTCCTCTTCGAAGCCCTCCGCCAACGCCATTCCTTGAAAAAGTAAGACACAAGCCGCTGCTCCGCGATTTGTCTTTTCATTCTTCAATGTAGCGCGAGTTTTCATGCCAGCGTCTTGGGTTTCTCTTGTAGAGGCCACCTTCCGAGGCGGGCCGCCAACGTAACCGCACCTCAACCCACAGGTTCGCCTACTTGTCGTATTGTATGAGCGCAAACACATCCAGCCCGGGCAACTTCGCGCGCCCTTTCAGAAAATTCAGCTCCACCGCGAATGCAGCCCCATCGACAACGCCGCCGAGAGACCGGATCAATTCCACCGCCGCTGCCGCAGTTCCTCCTGTCGCCAACAGATCATCGCACAATAGCACCCGCTGGCCATTCTGCACCGCGTCCTCGTGCATCTCCAGCGCGTCCGTGCCATATTCCAGCGCGTACGAAATCTTCGCCGTCTTCGCGGGTAGCTTCTTCGGCTTCCTTATCGGCACAAACCCCGCTCCCAGCCGGTACGCGAGCGCCGGCGCAAAAATAAATCCCCGCGCTTCGATCCCCGCCACAAGATCAATCTTGTGCCCCTCGTAGCGCGCGCAGAGCTGGTCAATCAGGCTCCGAAACCCCTTCTTGTCCTTCAGCAATGTCGTCAGGTCGTAGAACAAAATCCCGGGTTTCGGATAATCCGGCACTTCGCGGATCAACTGCTTCAATTCTTCCATTCGCGCGGCTCCTCGTCAGATTGTCATTTCGATGGCGAACTGCCCCAGGTACCTGGCATCCACTCGCTCTGGCTCTTCATTCACGCCGGCGACCCGCGCCATCATCGGCCCCTTCTGCAGCGCCGCGCGCATGTGACTCAGTTGCTCCGGCTTCCCAATCGCCAGCACTTCCACGCTGCCGTCCCGCCGGTTGCGCACATACCCCTGCACCCCAATTTGGCCGGCGGCATGCTCCGCGTACATCCGGAATCCGACGCCCTGAACCCGCCCGGTCACCACAAATCGTCGCGCTTGCAGCTCTTCCTTCGCCATTGTCGAAACAACGAATTGTAGCAGAGACCTGTCGTCTCCCTCCAAATCGCCCTTGCGCGCCCTCCAACTGCGTTACACTCGCAACGAGGGGAGAAACAACTACACGAGGCGTCTCCGTGGCTGCTCTCACGCATCTAATTCTTTATGGCTGACAACGATCCCAGTTCCGTCCGTGGTTTTCGCTCGACCCCGCTCTTCGGCCTGGTCGTGGCCATCTCCGTCTCCTTCGTTCCCGCGCTTCTTGCTCAGGAAAACGCTGCTGGCCCGCTCGCGCCGCCGCCGGAGCATCATGTGACGCGCGTTGTCGGCGTGGCGGAGCCGGAGGCGCCTCCCTCGCTACCTCCAGCGGAAATCATTCAAGCCTTTTCCAAAAAGGAGGAGCTGTACCAATCCACTCGACCGCAGTACGCCTACCGAAAAACGATCCGCATCCAGGAATTCGGTCCCGACGGCAGGCCCGACGGCGAATTCGATGCCACTTATGACGCCGTCCGTACCGCCGATGGCAAGCTGTACGAAAAAGCCGCTGCCGCACCGGAAACCTCTCTCGTGTATCTCCAGTTTGAGCCGGAGGACGCCCAGTTCCTCACACGCATCCCCGCATTTCCCGTCAGCGCGAGTCAACTTTCCAAATACAACCTCCAATACCTCAACACCGAAAAGGTCGATGAGGTGGACTGTTACATCTTTCAGGTTTCTCCGAAAACTCTCGAGCGCCAACACCCGCTCTTCGACGGCATCATCTGGGTCGACCAGAAATACCTGGAAGTGGTGAAGACCTATGGCAAGTGGGTGACCGATCTAGGCGAGGTCCACCCCCCCACGCTGCCCTTCATCATGTTTGAGACTTACCGCGAAAATGTCGATGGCAAATACTGGTTCCCGGATTACGCGCGCGCCGATGGAACCTACAAAATGAAGGATCGCGACATCCCCATCCGCGTCACCATTAAGTGGACCAACTTCAAGCCATTCCCTCCCCAGCTCGTCCCCGCAGCGCCCGGCTCGCCCACCTCACGGGCGACAACCCCGTCCGCACCCTCTCCGCCAACTCCAAAACCCTGATTCCCCAGACAGCCCTTGCTCGCCCCCCAAATGGGTTTCTCTTCTCCGTGCCCTCTGCACCTTTCCCTCCGTGCGCTCTGCGTTAAAGCTTTTCTCTCGTCTCTGCCCGTTGGGTTCTCTACTCATTCTTCCGGTAAATCCTCTCCAACAATCCCGGCAACTCTTCCAATTTCTTCAGCAGAAATTCCGGCTTGGCCGCCCGCAATCGCTTCTCCGTCGGGAACGGTCCCAGGACCGCGACGGCTCGCATGCCCACCGCCCGGGCCATCTCCAGATCCTCCGGCGTATCACCCACGTACACGCACTCTTCCTCCTCCATTTTCATCTGCCGCAGCGCCAAGCGCAGCGGCTCAGGGTGCGGCTTTTTCTCCCGCGTATCTCCCCCGCAAACTCGCGCGCGAAAAATTCGCGTCAAGGCGAATTCGCGTAACTGCCGGGTCACGCGCACACGGTCCCCGCTCGTAACTAGCCCCAATGCGTGCCGCCGAGCCAGCCGTCGCAGCACCTGCCGCGCCCCGCTGATCAGTTTGCAAGGATGCTTTGCGTAGTGAGCGCGCCACAGCCCGTCCGCCTCCTCCCACCGCTCCCTCGGGATTCCCGCCGCGCGATAGACCGTGTACCAGTCCGGTGAATAGTGCCTTTCCAGCTCCTTGATCCCCCAATCGAGCCCGACATCCCGGAACATAGCCAGGTACGCCTGAGAATCCGCATGAAAGGAATCGAGCAGCGTGCCGTCCCAATCAAACAGCACACCCGCAAGCCGTCTCTCTGTGCTCATCCCTGTCAGAGTAGCAGAATCGCTCAAAGCATTGTCTTGGAGGTGGAGGGCCCGAGAACCCGGAAAAGCGATGCCGGCCGAGCACCGTGAGAAAAATCGTAAGCTTTATAAGAGGGGAACTTGCTCAGTCGGCAGGGCGCCAACCGGGAATCTGATCGTCGCGGTCAAACGCAAAATCATCAAAACTGGCTGCGATTCCATACCACCCCGGCATGTTTGCTGCTTCCACTCGCCGCACCTGCGCCTTCGACGACACCACGACATTCCCATAGCCCAAAGGCCGACTCACCAGCACGATATCCAGCTCGATTTCCGTCCCCGGCGCTAACGTCTTCGGGCATAGGAAAAACACGCCCGAAGAACTGATGTCCCGCGTAACCAGGGTCACGGAGTACTCTTCCATTGCCCCTGCCACGCTCCGCAGCTTCAATGGAAGTTTCAGCGAAGCCCGCGGCCTTTCCCGGTGCTCGGTATGCACACCCACCGCATGAGTGGGTACGCGCACAAATTGTCTGGGTTGAGGATTCCTCAGCAGGGGCATGACCCGCAGAGCAGGTACTGGCGCCGCCACGGGGGGCTTATCAGGGAGCGATGGGACCGTGGCGGCCTGCGCGGCAGCTTCCGCCTGTGCTGTCAAATTGTCCCAAGCTAATGCGTGCTTGATGGCACTCATCTCGTCCCTCAAAGAGATGAAACTCGTTCTAGCCCCACTGCCGTGGTTCTATTACCCCTACTTGTCGAAATCTCCGTGAAGTCGTTGGGCTGACAAGATGACATTCCAAAAGGGCGCTGTCAACCTGTGGAAAACGAGCGAAGTGCCCTAAATCGAAACACTTCGTCATAGTACCTCTTCTCGTTTTCTTCCCCCTGCAGCCGGAATTCCCCCGCCTCATGCCCTCCCTGATGTTTCTTCCCCACTCCCATTGCACCAATTTGCCGTCGGATTTCGGATAGATTGCTGCTCTTGACCGCGGTAGTCTAGGGCCATGAACACGCAACAGGCCATCACGCGCTCCGGTCAGATCACCACGCAGGCCGCCGATCGTTTCTGGCAGGCCACTCTTCATCGCGACGCTCGCGCCGATGGCGCCTTCGTGTTCGCCGTGCGCTCCACGCACATTTATTGCCGCCCGTCCTGCCCTGCGCGGCGCCCCTTGCGCCGCAACACGCTTTTCTTCCGCACCGCCCAAGACGCGGAGACCCACGGCTTTCGTCCCTGTCGGCGTTGCCGCCCGAAGCAGCAGGACTCCGCCACCGCGCTGGTACAGCAAGTGGCCGCAGTCCTGGCCAGCGCTGACGACGATTCTTTTCGCCTCGGTGCGCTGGCCGCCCAACTCAACACTTCGTCCGGAAAGCTCCGCCGCGCCTTCCGCCGCGCAACCGGACTCTCTCCCAAGGAGTTTGAGCAAGCCACGCGGCTCGCACGTTTCAAGAAGATGCTCCGCGAAGGCAGCAGCATCACCGAAGCGCTCTACGCTTGTGGCTACGGATCTTCCAGCCGTCTGTACGAAAAAACGAATGCGCAGTTGGGTATGACGCCCGCGTCGTACCGAAAAGGAGGAGCAGGCATGCAAATCGGATACACGGTGGCGAATACATCGCTAGGCAAGGTATTGGTCGCGTCCACGGAGCGTGGCGTGTCCGCAGTCTACTTGGGGGAAAGCGAAAAATCCCTGGTGGACGAACTGCGCAAGGAGTACGCGAAGGCGGAGATTGTGCGCGAGGCAGAGGGCCACGAGAATTGGCTCAGCGAAATCATGCGCCGCGTCGAGGGCAACACGCCGAGCGTCGATCTCCCGCTGGACGTGCAGGCAACGGCATTCCAGCGCCGCGTTTGGCAGGAGTTGCAGAAGATTCCGCGCGGAGCGACGCGCACCTACACGCAGGTGGCGAGAGCGCTGGGCAAGCCGCACTCCGTGCGCGCCGTGGCCAGGGCCTGTGCTACAAATCCCGTCTCCATCGTCGTTCCCTGCCACCGCGTCATCCGCACCGACGGCACCCTGGCTGGTTACCGCTGGGGGCTCCAGCGCAAACAAAAACTCCTTGAGAGGGAAGTCGCGTCCGCTTAACCGCTTCTCTCGGCGGGGTTTTGTGGTGGCCGATCTAAAGATCGGCCACCACAGTCGTTATCAGTGAGGCTTTTCCGCCTTCGTGCCTTTCGGCCAATCGGGCTTGAACTTGCCGTCGCCGAGCTTCAGGTTCTTCATCACTTTCGTGTACCGCGAAATTACGTAGTCGTCGGATCCGGCCTCGAAAAACTTCTGCTGCACCGGCATCCACGAGGACTCATCCACCCACATCTGAATCTTGCTGACCTGTTTTTTCATCTCCTCCGCATGCGGCAGCAGCTCGATCAGCACGGCTTTATGTCCATCCAGATCTTCCTCGCCCACCAGCGAGATCGTGAAGTTCTTCCTCAAATCGTCGGCGCGCCTTCCGAATCCCAGCGCCAGGTACTGGTCGGCCACGGCGCGGTTCTTGCCGATGTTGTACTCCTCGACGCGGTTGATTTTCGGAGTGTAAATGTAGAGATTGTCCCCATTGCGGATGATGGTGCGCGGATCCGGCGACTGAAAATCGATGCGCACCTTCTGATCCTTGCGCACAAAAATCTCCCCGGTCTCCGTCGAGGTGTCCTTCACCACTGCGGTGTACTTGATGTGCTCGATCGCCGCGGTCAGCGACTTAAAGTCCTCCGCCGAGTGGTCCATCATGTTCAACACATACTCGATGGTGAGTTTTCCCGGTGCCTGGTTGCCCCCGGCAGCCCGCACCCCGGAAATCCCGGCGCACAGCATTATCACCAGTGGGAATAGACCCAATTTTCTCAATGCAGCCCCTCTGCCTAGACGTTTAACCTGCTCTTTCACCGAAGGAATCCTAGCATAAGCACGCGAGGGGTGCCTGCGGGTCTCTCGCCCATGGCCTCTAAGGTTAGATGTGTAATTCGTTGCCGCGCGATGGCTTTGCCAACTCGCAGGGCGGGGCACTCGGCGGCCCGCCGCTTCCTTTACGGTTGCCACAGCATCGGTATGTGGATCATTTAGGAGAACCGCCCCACATCACGAGAGCAATAGCAAGCATTCGCACTCCAAGCGTGTGCTCGCCAAATTTTTTATTTGAGACAACTTTAATTATTGCTGTCGGCAAGACGACATTTTGGACTGTCCGGCAGGGGCTGTGAGGGCGGGGCGGCGTGGGGCGGGGCGTAGAGGGGCGCGCCGAGGAGGAAGGCTAGGACGCTGAGAATTGTGAAGGGCCATTTCATGGGGATTTGCCGGAGTTAGTTGAGGTGCTTTCTGTCGAGGGCGGGATTGGAGATGGAGGCGTTGTTGCGGCCGCCGATTTTGGAGACGAAGCGGCAGAGTTCGCAGTTGTCCTCGTGGTTTTCGACGCGCGAGTAGGCCTTGGCGTAATCCGCTTGCAGGCGGAGGAGTTCATTGGCCGCTTCCTTGGAGATGGAGCGGGACGCGGAGATTTCTTCGCGGCGGTTGCGCCAGAGTTCGAGGGCGTTGTGGCAAGTGATGAGGAGTCTTTCATAATCGGTGCAAACTGCGGTTTTGAAAGAGAGTTCCTGATTCATACGATTCTCCTGATGTGAAGAGAGAGCAAGTAGCGCGCCAAAACCGCTAAGTTACGGGTGCGGCGGAATTTGCTGGGGGAATGGAGGGTTTTTA
Source organism: Candidatus Acidiferrales bacterium (assembly GCA_963734105.1). Classification (GTDB taxonomy): domain Bacteria; phylum Acidobacteriota; class Terriglobia; order Acidiferrales; family UBA7541; genus Acidiferrum. The sequence continues at coordinate 37,005 of CAVTFW010000009.1, forward strand.
GGGGTAGGACCAGTACGAAAGTTCGCGTCGGTAACTCGAGGGGAGTTGTAAATCTTACCGAGTTAGGGAAGGGGGAGGAGAAAAGATATCACCACAGAGTTAGCAGAGGGGCCGCAGAGGACGCAGATGGTAGAAACCCAAGAGCACAGCCAGGAATGGCTGTGCCACAACGAAGGCGAAGAGAGGGTCGGGCTAGTGGCGGATTTCGACTTCGTAGGCGATTACGGTGCCGGTTTCGTCGCGGATGGGTTCGATCTTGCCGATGGAGAAGCGGCCATCGTTGAGAGCGTGGCTGGATTTTTGGAGAGCGTTGTGAAGATCGTTTTGGAGAGCTGGAGTGCGTTCGGGAGGAGCGAGGACGCGGGCGTCCACTTTGTAGATTTCGGTTTCGCCGGATTTGGAGAGGAGCTCGACTTGAGAGGAGTTGACAGGGAGGCCGACCTGGGGCTGATCGTGGAACCAGCGAGTGGGAGTGGCGAGAACGAAGAGAACGATGAGGATGACGGCGACGTCGTATTGCCAGGCGCCGCGTTCGTAGGACCAGAAGAAAATGCGATTGAGGATTTGGCCGGGGCCTGGCATTTCAGTCCGCCGGGATGCCGTCCACGATGACGCCATCGCGCATGTGAACGACGCGATCGAAATAGGTGGTGGCTTCGGGATTGTGGGTGATCATGACGACGGTTTGGCCGAGATCCTTGTTGAGGCGGCGAAGCATTTCGAGAACGATGTCGGAATTTGTTGTGTCGAGATTGCCGGTGGGCTCATCGGCGAGAAGGATTTTGGGTTCGTTGATGATGGCGCGGGCGATGGCGACGCGCTGCTGTTCGCCGCCGGACATTTCCGAGGGACGGTGATGGAGGCGGCCCTCGAGGCCGAGTAGCTTGGTGACGACATCGAAGCGGTGGGGATCGAAGCCGTCGCCGTGAATATATTGTGCGATGGCGATGTTGCCCCGAGCGGAGAGCGCGGGGAGAAGATTGAAGCGCTGGAAGACGAAGCCGATTTTGCTGCGGCGGAGCTTGGTGCGCTCGGCGTCGGTCATGGTGGAAAGGTCGTTGCCGTCGACGAAGACTTTGCCGCGGGAGGCTTGCGCGAGGCCGCCGATGACGTAGAGGAGCGAGGATTTGCCGCAACCGGAAGGACCCATGACGGCGACGGATTCGCCGGGGAGCACGTCGAAATTGACGCCGCGAAGAGCGGGGACTTCCACTTTGCCGGCATGATAGAGCTTCCAGAGATTCTCGGTTTTGAGTATCGGCTCCAAAGTCTTTAGCTCAGGCTCCGCGGAGGGATTGGTCTGCGTGTGTATTCTAACCGTGATTGACATGGGTGGCCAGTTTGCCCGGGCTCCTTTTCAGTCGTAAGAGAGTGCCTGAACCGCGTCCTTGCGGCTGGCGAGCCAGGCGGGATAGCAAGCGCCGAAGAGAGCGCCGGCAAGGGCGATGAGGCCCGCCCGGACGATCCATCCGGTGGTGATCAAGATCGAAAGCGTCGGAAAAAGAGCGAGAAAGCCTGCGCGGACAAGGTAACTCAGCGCGACGCCGGCGGCAATACCGAGGAGGCAGAGGAGCATGGTTTCGGTGAGGAGTGCGCGGACGATGAGGAGCTTGCTGGCGCCGAGGGACTTGAGGACGCCGATGTCGCGTGTGCGCTCGAGAACGGTGGTGTACATAGTAAGGAAGATGACGAGGAGTCCGATGGAGACGGCGAGGGCGATCATGGCGTTGATAAAGGTTTGCAAGCCGGGAATGTTGGTGGAGTTCATGAGCGTCATGAATTCCTTGAGCGGGCGGATGGGATGATTGGGCAGGAGATCCTTGATTTCGGCGATGACGTCGTCGGTGTGCTCGGGGCGAGTGCACTTGACGAGGAAGATGGTGGCTTTTTCGCGAGCGCCGACGAGGTCGCCGAGCGTGGTGATGGGGACAAAGAGGCGGCCGGCCTTGCCGTGTTCGACGATGCCGACGATATTCCATTTATGGCTGAGCAATTCGTAGGTGTCGCCGACCTTGAGTTTTTTTGCTTTGGCGGCCCAGTCGTCGACGAGGAGATCGTCCGGGTCCTGCAAATCGCGACCTTCGAGGAAAACAAAACCGTTGGAGACATCGTTGAAGGACTTGGGATCGATGCCCCAAACGGTTTCCACGCCGCCGGCGGTGTTGAACTGCAAAAGCGCCGGGGCCACGGACTGGACAAATTTCAGTTCCGCCAGTTTGTCGGCAATTTTGACGGGCATGGGCGAGCCGCTAAAGCCGATGAGGATCTGAGCGGCGGGGGCTTGCACCATGATGTCCGCGCCGATGCCTTCGATGCGCTTGGCGGTTTCCTGGAGCATGCCGGAGGTGAGGCCGACGATGACGACGATGAGCATGACTTCGACGCCGACGGCGAGGACGCCGATGAGCGTGCGCATGGGGCGATGGAAGAGATTGCTGAAAACGAATTCACCCATCATGGCTTTTTGTCCTGGGGAACATCGGTCAAGCGGGTGATTTCGGCGCCCTGCGGAGGTTCGAGCTGGAAGCGATCCGGGGCGATGGCTTGATTGACGGAAATCTTAGTTACGGTCATGTCCAGGCGATATTCGTCGCGGGGGCGGTCCAGGCGGATGGAGCGGGGATATTCGGCGAGCGCGGAGCCGGGAGTATCGAGGGGCTGCCAGTTGGCGTAGCGGACGTCTGAGAGGAGGGCACCCTTGGGGCCGTAGGACTGCAAGCGGACGAAGTGGAGATCGGCGCGATCGAACCAGATCTTACGGAGGATTTCGGATTGATAGCCGCCGCGGAGGACGGTGAGTACGTAATAGCGGGCGGACTCATCGTTGAATTCCTCGGGGAGGGTGATCTCTTCCTTGCGAACCTCTGGCCAGAGGAGCGCATCGACGAGATGCTGCGGGCGGAGATTTTCGATGGGCTTGGAAACCGGGCGAATGAGAGAAACGGGGCCGGTGAGGAACTTATTTTTCGGGGGGATGGAGACTTCGAAATTCTGGCCGTCGCTGGCCGTGTCGAAGACGGTTGTGCCGACGACGGGAACCTGGCCGATCATGCGAACGTTGTACGGGCGGGAGGCGAGGAGGAAGGCCTTGACTTCATGATATTCGCTGATGACGCCGCTGTAGGCGGAGCCGGCAGAAGGTTTGAGCTCGACGGTGGCGTCGAGGGAGTGCAGATTACGCGCGAGAGAGTTGTAGCGGTCGAAAAGCTCTTCGGGAGAGGCTTCGAGAGCAACGGGGCGAGCGGCGGGGGGAACGGTTGTGGTTTTGGTGACAGCGCCGCGGCAGCCCGAGGCGCAAGCTAGGGCGGACAGTGTCAAGTAGAACATGCAATTCTGAGCAAGATTCATCGACGATTTACGAAACCATATGCCCAAAGGGAGCCATTTAACAACCTGAGGGAGGTGCGTCAAACTAACGAATAAGTGTACAGCCTCTATTTTAGCGTATTTCGCGGGTTATTGGGGGCGGGCGATGTAGACGTCGAAGGGCTGGAGGGCGGGGCGGACGCGGCGGATGATTTCGCTGGGCCAAAGGGATTGACTGAGGAGGGTGACCCAGCCGTCGCTGGGTTCGGAGATCGCGCAGAAAGTGTAGCGGGGATAGGCAGGCTGGTAAGCGTCCAGGCCGCGATGGGAGAGTTCGTTTTCAAGGGTGGGGTCTGGAACTTGCGCGGCGGGGCCAACGCGAAGGCCGAAGGTTTCGGTTTCAAAGCGGACGAGGAGCTGGCGGAGCACTTCGAGCGAGGGTTGAGGAATCACGAGGCAACGCGCGGCGGCTTCGCGGTACTCGATATGGTGGATGTTGCAGAAATCGCGGACGCGGTCAAGATGGCTGAAGAAATCGAGGACGAACGGTTCCCCGGCGGCGAGCGCGGGGAAAACAGCGGCCCAGATTTCCGCGGCTTCGGGGCCGCGGACCGGTTCGCGGCTTTCCGTTTCAATGAGCTCAAGGGCGAAGGCTTTAACGTCATCGCCAAGTTCGAGGGCCTGGACGTTGAAGGAAAAAAGAGGGAGACCGGGAGCAGGATTTGCGGCGTGCATAGCTATTCCTCGGCGGCCTCGATATCGCCGAAATTCTCGCGGAAGCCGGGCGAGGTCTTACGGACTTCGAGCCAGTCAAAGAAGGCGTCCGGGGTTTCCAGCCAGATGCGGAACCATTCGGCAATTTCCTTTTTTTCCTCGCGTTTGCGCGCATCGACTTTGCGGTTGTGGGAGATCATTTCGGCGCGGCGCTTACCGAGGCGCGCGATTTCCAGGACCCGCTCGACGGCGGCTTTTTCGGCGTGCGCCTGGAAGCGACGGAAGAGCTCGTCAAGGCGGGTGATGCTGACCTCAGCGTCCTGAAGAGTCTTGAAATGGAGAATGTCCTCGAACTCCTCCTCGAAGCGCTCCTCGGCTTCCTCGCGCTCGGAGAGCTGAACTTTCCAGCCCATGGTTTTCAGGACTTCGGCGATGTACTCGTTGCTGGATTTACCGGCTTCGCCATGATCGGCGATGAGCTTGCGGCGGAGCTGGTCGATTTCGGCCGTGGTCCATTTCTCAATGCCGAGATTGCGGGCGGATTCGATGATCAATGCCTTTTTTGTACGCAACGCTTCGGTCATCGTTTGCCTTTGCGGGCCGAGCCGGCGGCGTGAGAGCTATGCGCCTCAGTGACCGGAGGATCGGCAGGCTCGCCGTTCAGGAGACGATGGTATTTGGCCACATTTTTGTCGTGTTCCGCCAGTGTGGAGGCAAAAAAGTGGCCGCCCTGGGTGTTGGCGACGAAATAGAGAAAATCGGTGGGGGCGGGAGCGAGAGCGGCGCGGATGGAGGATTCTCCGGGATTGCCGATGGGGCCGGGAGGGAGACCAGAGTGCACGTAAGTGTTGTACGGCGAATCGAAATGCAGGTCCTTGAGCAAGAGCGGGGGATTGTATTTGTCCGCTTGCTTGAGAGCGTAAATCACAGTGGGATCGCATTGCAGCAGCATGCCCTGGTGCAGGCGGTTGAAATACACTCCGGCGACGATGGGGCGCTCTTCGGGTTTGGGAGTTTCGGATTCGACGAGGGAGGCAAGGGTGACAACGGAAAGGAGAGGCGTGCCGGGGGTGAGCGGATCGAGGCGGTCCGGAGCAACCTGCTGCACGGCTTCGCGGAATTTGCGGACCATCATGGCGGAGAGATCGGCGGGCGCGGCATGGTGCGGGAGGTTGTAGGTGGCGGGGAAAAGAAAGCCCTCGAGAGTTTTGGCGCCGGGAGCGAAATCCTGTACCTGACTTGCATCGCGCGCGGCTTTCAGGAAGTCTGCGGCCTTCATGTAGTTTGCGGCTTCGAGGTTGCGGGCGATGTCGAACATGGTATCGCCTTCCTTGACGGTGAAGGGTTGCAGGAAGACATCGCCGTTGGCGAGCTTCCAGAAAACTTCCTTGCCGGTGAGGGGATGATCGAAGAAGTATTCACCGGCAAGGAGGGAGCGCTTGGGATGACGGCGGGCGTAGAATTCGAGCGCGATGGAGCTGCGGATGATGCCATTGTTTTTGAGGATGTGAGCGGCGGTGCGCTGAGAGACGCCATGGGGGATTTCGATGAAGACGCCTTCGGGGTGAATGCTGCCGAAAGGCTTCTCGATGGAGTACCAGAGAAAGCCCGCAGCGGCCGCGGCGGCGAGAAGAAGGAGCAGGACGAGTGTGACGAAGTATCGCAAGCTAGGCTGGTTCCTTGGCGATGGAGGTCTGAGCCAAATATTCGCGCAAAATGACCATGGCGGCAACGGCATCGACGGTGTATTTGCCGTCAGAGGCACGGGGAGATTTCTTGCGGCCAAGGTGAGTTTCCGTGTGGGTGATGCGGCGGCCGAGTTCCTCCTCGAGGATGCGCTCGGCTTCCCAACTAGTGAGGCGCTCATCGACGAGTTCGACAGGGAGATTGAGCTGTTTACGCAGGCGCTCGGCGAAACGGGTGGCCTCGTCGGCCATTTCGCCAAGTGTGCCATCGAGGCGGAGGGGTAGGCCGACGATGATTTGCTTGACATGATGATCGCGGGCGAATTCGCGGAGGCGACGCATGTCTTCGTTGCGATTAACGCGCTCGAGGGTATCGTGAGGTTCGGCGATGCGGGCTTGAGAGTCGGCCAGGGCGAGGCCGATCTTCTTACGGCCGTAGTCGAGGGCGAGGATTTTGCAGGAGGCGGAGTTGGAAATTTGAGCCACGGAGTCAGTATAGCGTGAAGGGGAGAGGAGAGCGGAGAGTGGGAGGGGCGGAAGAGTGAAAGAGTGGAAGAGTTTAAGAAGAGGAAGATTTAACGCAGAGGGCGCAGAGGGAAGAGCGCAGAGTGCGTGGAAAAGCGGTCGGCGGGCGCGGGGCTCTAGACTAGGGACGGACGACGATTGGCGACGTTGGTGGCTTGTTCGAACGCGTAGGCGAGTTGAAGGGCGCCCCAATCGTCGTGGTGGCGGCCGACGATCTGCAAGCCGATGGGAAGGCCGCTGGTGGAGAAGGCACAGGGCACGGCAACGGCAGGGTTGCCTGTAGCCGAAATGTAGTAAGCGGACTTCATCCAGGCGAGGTAATTCTCCATTTTCACGCTGGCAATTTCCGTGGGAAAGTGCAGGTTCACGTCAAAGGGAAGCACCTGATTCACCGGCAGGATGAAAAAGTCAAACTCGCCTTTGAAGCCGCACAAACGCTGGTACAACGCGGTGCGCTTGGCCTCGAGGCGGGAAAGATAAGGCCCGGTGAGTTTGCGGCCTTCTTCCACGTGCCAATGGATGTAATCGTTGAGCTGGGCACCTTGCGTGGCCAGGAGGTCGCCAAAGGCGAGTTCCACGGACCAGTGGCGCCAGGCGAGGAAGCACTCGTTGGCGTCGGTAAAGTCCGGTTCCGCGTCCTCCACGATGCATCCCAGTGACTCGAAGACTCTGCGCTGCGCTTGCACGGCACTTTTTACTTCAGGATCCCAAGGAAGACCGAGGTCCTTGAACATGGCCACGCGGACGCCCTTGAAATTTCGATCACCGAGAGGCTCGGCAAATTGGGAACCGGGCTGATCGATCGAGATGGGAGAGTGATGGTCGAAACCGGCGAGGACGCTGAGGAAGAAGGCGCAGTCGGTGACATTGCGAGCCACAGGCCCACTGACGGCGAGGGTGAACCAACCGAGGTGGGTGGGCACGTTGGAAACACGCCCCGGGGAGGGTCGGATGCCGACAACATTGCAGAAATTGGGAGGGTTGCGGAGTGAGCCACCCATGTCGCTGCCGTCGGCGAGAGGAGCCATTCCGCAGGCCAGAGCGACAGCGCCTCCGCCGGTACTGCCGCCACAGGTTTTTGAGGGGTCGTAAGGATTGTGTGTGGCGCCGAAGACCGGGTTGAAAGTTTGCGAGCCCAGGCCAAACTCGGGGACATTGGTCTTGCCAAGGAGGATCGCACCCGCCTCTTTCTCCCGTTGGACCACCCTGCAGTCGAAGTCCGGAACATAATTCTTGTGAAGGGGAGACCCGAAGGTTGTGCGGATGCCATTGGTTTCGTGAAGGTCTTTGACGGCAACCGGGAGGCCATGCAGCGGTCCGAGCCATTTACCGTTGGCGATCGCTTCGTCCGCCGCGGCGGCTTGGGCCATCAACTGCTCTTCGGGAACCAGGGTGACAATCGCGTTGACCTTCTCATTCACGCGCTGGATCTGTTTCAGGTGGGCTTGCATCACTTCCCGCGCGGAGAGCTTTTTGGTGCGGATCGCATTCTGAAGGTCGACAGCGCGCATGAAGCAAATTTCGTTCGGGGGATTAACCCGCGCGTCTTGGCAGGGAACCGCTGGATCTCCCGGAGCGGCGGGGCCGGAAGGTGCGAGCGGAGAGGATGACAGCGGAGTCGTCACCATTGAAATGGCCGCGCCCGTTCCGAATTTGAGCACGTCACGACGCGTTAGTTCGCTTCCCATTCGGTTCCCCTTGGGCTGAAGATTCAGCGAACAATATCATAGGCGAGTGAGACGATAGCGGAAACAGTGGGGGTTTCTGTGCCGGATTTCGCGGGAGGCGATTTTGCACGGCGCGGAGTTGGGGAGCTGAGTCAAGAAGTCGGTATACCGTGAAGGGAGGGAAATGCGGAAAGGAGGGCGAGTGGAAGAGTTCCCCCCCCAACCCGATGAGGTAGTTCCTACTACGCAGCGCCTTCGCTGAGGCCGACAAGCTTCCGGAATTCGGGGTCGTCGTGCAGGCAATCGAGATCGGAATCCCTGGCCGCCCAATCCCGGAGGCCATATCCGGCCGCGAAGGCCTTTTTGAGCGTCTCCAGCGCCTCTGCTTTTCTCGCAAGGGCGCCGTAGGCGCACGCGGCATTGTACAGGGTGTTGCCGTCATTCGGGCGAAGGGCGACGGCGGTCTGCAGGTGCCGGATGCTTTCCTCCGCTTCGCCCGTATAGGCGAGGTTGCAGGAGAGCAGAATTCGGGCGCGCACGTCCTCCGGCACCAACTCCAGTTGTTGGCGGAGAACCTTGTTCATGCGCTCACGCACGTGCTCGGCTTCTTTTTTCCGTCCCAGCCGTTCGAGCGCGTTACGATACGGAATATAAGTATTATAGTCGTCGCCGTTGGCTTCGATGGCGCGCTCGGTGAGCGCCGCTGCCTCTGCGAACCGCCCGGAGGCGAAATAAACGCGGCCAAGGATGTTCCAGGATGCTTCACAGTCAGGCTTGCGTTCGATGGCGCGCCATGCCAGCAGCAAGCCTTCGTCGTATTTCTTCTGCGCATAACAGATGCGGGCGTGCGCAATCAGAACCTCCGGCAGGTCGGGGGCAAGAGCCATAGCGCGGTCGCAGGCAGCCAGCCCCCTTTCAATCCATTTGGGATTCTGCTCGCGCGTCTCATAGATTCGCCCGCAGAGCTGGGCAATGCCGCCGTGTGCCAGAGCGAAATTCGGGTCGAGCTGGATGGCTTGCTCGAACATCTGCAGGCCGTAGTCCAAGTTATCGCGGCGCGTGTAGCTCCTGCCGCGCAGGTAAAAATCATATGCCTGCGGATTTTCGGTGGGCTTGCGCGCGATGGTTTTTTCTTCCTGGGGCGTAAGCGTGACGCGCAAGGCCTGGGCGATGCTGCGGGCGATTTCCTCCTGGATGGCGAACACGTCTTCCAGTTGGCGATCGTAGCGCTCGGCCCAGACGGAATGTCTTGTGGAGGCTTCCACCAACTGAGCGGTGATCCGGACGCGGTTGCCTGCGCGGCGGATGGAACCTTCGAGGACATAGGCGGCGCCGAGCTGCTGGCCCGCCTGTAACGCGGTGACCGGTTTGTCGCGGAAGGCGAGCATCTCCGAACGTGGAAATATTTGCAGTTGTTTAATCTTTAAAAGCTCCGTGACAATGTCTTCCGTAATTCCATCGCGGAAATATTCGTCCTCTTTCGCGCCACCCTGGTTTTCGAAATAGAGCACGGCGACCGATCTTTGCTGAGTGGCAGCCAACTGCGTCCCGGGACCCGCAACGTTCTTCTCCCCAGCCGGTCGACGGCCAGAATCGGTGTCTCGCTTGAGTCGCTTCAAGTCCGCGCGGAGCTCGGCGGCCGACTGGTAGCGCAGGTCGCGGTCCTTCTCGAGCGCCTTGTTGATGATCCGCTCCAGCTCCGCGGGCAAATCGGGATTCAGCCGCACTGCGGACGTCTGCGTCCCATCCAGAATGGCTCTAAAGATCACCCCTGAACTTTCACCACGGAATGGCAACGCCCCTGTAGCTGTTTCGTAGAGCACCGCGCCGAAGGAGAACAAATCCGTGCGTGCGTCCAGTTCCTTGGCGCACACCTGTTCCGGGGACATGTAAGCAACCGTGCCCAGCGTAGAGCCCGGACTTGTCAGTTGCTCTGCACCTATGCCCTCGGTCATCTCCCCTGTAACCGACGCTCCAAAAACGCCGCCTCTTGCTCCAGAGAGCTTCGCCAAGCCGAAATCGAGAATCTTGGCGTGGCCGCGCTCGGTCACAAAAATGTTGGCAGGCTTGATGTCGCGGTGGACGATGCCTTTGGCGTGCGCGGCGTCCAGCGCGTCGGCAATCTCCACCGCCAACCCGAGCAGAACATCCGTCTCGACAGGTTTTCCGCCAATGCGATGCTTCAGCGTCATGCCATCCAGAAATTCCATGGCAATGAACGCCTGCCCGTCCTGCTCGCCAATGTCGTGGATGGTGCAAATATTCGGGTGATTCAGTGCGGATGCGGCCTGCGCTTCTCGTTGGAAGCGGGCGAGTGCCTGCGGGTCGCGGGCAACGTCCTGCGGCAAGAACTTGAGCGCGACGAAGCGATGAAGCCGCGTGTCCTCTGCCTTATAGACTTCGCCCATACCACCGCCGCCAAGCTTTTCGGCGACGCGGTAATGGGAGATGGTGCGGCCTGCAATGGAGGAAGTGTCCGGCATCGGCCATGGAGTTTACCTCAGCACCTCCATGCAGGCAAACGCGCGAGAGGAGTGGAAGAGTTCACTTCGAACAGGTTGGGTACTTCCTACGAGGCGGGGCCATCGGTGAGGCCGACGAGTTTGCGGAATTCGGGGTCGTTGTGCAGGCAGTCGAGGTCGGAATCCTTCCCCGCCCAATTCAGGTTGCTGAATCCATTCTCACAAGCTTTTTTGAAGGTTTCGAGGGCCTCCCTCTTTTTTCCAATGACGCCGTAGGTGCAGGCGGCGTTGTAGAGGGTGTTGCCGTCATTCGGGCGCAGGGCGACGGCGGTTTGCAGCTGCCGGGCGCTTTCTTCCGCTTCCCCGAAATAGGCGAGGTTCGCGGACAGCAGAATGCGGGCACGCACATCCTCGGGCACTATCTCCAACTGCTGGCGAAGGACCCCGACAATGCGCCTGCGGATCTCTTCCGCCTCCTTTTTCCGTCCCAACCGCTCCAAGCACAGGTTGTAGGGAATGTAGGTGTTGTAGTCGTCGCCATTCAATTCGAGTGCCCGTTCGGTGAGCGCGGCGGCCTCTTCGAACCGCCCCAAATCGAAATAAACGCGGCCGAGCATGTTCCAGGATCCTTCACAGTCGGGCTTGCGTTCGATGGCGCGCCACGCCAGAAGCGCAGCTTCCTCGTATCTCTTCTGCGCATAGCAGATGCGAGCGCGTGCTACGAGAACCTCGGGCAGGTCTGGCGCAAGTGCTGTGGCTCGGTCGCAGGCAGCCAAACCCCGTTCGATCCACTTCGGGTTTTGTTCGCGGATCTCGTAGACGAGTCCGCACAAATGGGCAATCCCTGCGTGCGCCAGAGCGAAATTCGGGTCGAGCTGGATGGCCTGCTCGAACATCTGCAGGCCGTAATCCATATTCTCGCGACGCGTGTAGCTTCTGCCCCGCAGATAAAAATCATACGCCTGCGGGTTTTCGGTGGGCCTGCGCGCGATGGTTTTTTCCTCTTGCGGGGTAAGTGTGATGCGCAGGGCCTGGGCGATGCTGCGGGCGATTTCCTCCTGGATGGCGAAGACGTCTTCCAGTTGACGGTCGTACCGTTCGGCCCAGACGGAATGCCTTGTCGAAACTTCCACCAACTGCACAGTGATGCGCACCCGGTTGCCGGCGCGGCGGATGGAACCTTCGAGGACGTAGGCGGCGCCGAGCTGCTGTCCGACCTGAAGCGCGGTAATCGGCTTACCGCGGAAGGCGAGCATCTCCGAACGGGGGAATATTTCCAGTTGGGCGATTTTGGAAAGCTCCGTGACAATGTCTTCCGTAATTCCGTCGCGGAAATATTCGTCCTCTTTCGCGCCACTTTGGTTTTCGAAGTAGAGAACCGCGACTGATTTTTGCCTGGAGGGAACCGGGTGAGCTCCGGAGCCCGCAACGCTCTTCTCCGCAGCCGGCCGGCGGCTTGATTCGATATCGCGGCTGAGGCGCTTCAGGTCGGCGCGGAGTTCGGCCGCAGTTTGGCAACGGAGATCGGGGTCTTTCTCCAGTGTCTTGCCGAGAATGGTCTCCAACGCCAAGGGCAGGCGAGCGTTCAATTCCTTCGCAGGTACGGGCGCGGAATGAAGGATGCCGTCGAAAATGACCGCCGCGGTTGTCCCGGGGAACGGAACGGACCCTGTAGCCATCTCGTACAGCACAACACCGAGCGAGAACAAATCCGAGCGCGCGTCCAACTCTTCGCCCCGCGCCTGTTCCGGGGACATGTACGCGACCGTGCCCATCGAGCTGCCGGGGCTGGTCAGTTGCTCCTGATAAGCAACATGCGTCATTGTCTTCATGGACCCGCCGCCAACCGATTCGGCGGCCTGCAGGACAGCGGGCGCCAGCTTCGCCAAACCAAAATCCAGAATTTTCGCTTGCGCGCGCTCGACGAGGAAGATATTCGCGGGCTTAATGTCGCGATGGACGATTCCCTTGGAGTGCGCAGCATCCAGTCCGTTGGCGATTTGAATGCCGATCTCCAAGAGCTCCGACAGTTCAATGGGCTTCCCGCTGATGCGGTGCTTCAGAGTCTTGCCCTCGAGTAGTTCCATGGCGATAAAAGGGCGGCCTTCGAATTCTCCAATATCGTGAATCGTGCATATGTTCGCGTGATTGAGCGAGGATGCGGCGCGCGCTTCGCGGCGGAATCGCTCGATGGCTTGGGGATCCTGAGAGATGTCATCGGGCAGGAATTTCAGGGCAACACTGCGGCCGAGGCGGGTGTCCTTGGCTTTATACACCACGCCCATACCTCCGCCACCCAGTTTTTCGAGGACGACATAGTGGGAGATGGTGTGACCAGCAATCGAGGAGGTATCCGTCATCGGCCATGGAGTTTACCTCAGCAACTCCATGCAGGCAAACGGGTGAGAGGAGACTCGGGCATAGGCCGCGCAGGGTTATGTTCGATGGGCGGGAAGGAGGGGGAGTGAAAGAGCAAAAGAGTGAAAGAGTGAAAGAGTTCACCGCCGAGGTAGCAGCGGGCCGCAGAGTACGCAGAGAATGGGAAAGTGGGCTGCGGCGAGATTGCCGAATTCGCGGGCGTCGGCTAGGGAGCGCTCACTTTGGATTCGTAGAGGGGCTGAATCGATGCGGCGTGGGGGACGGGTTGTACGCGACTGTTGGCGGAAGTAAGGATCCAGCGGCTGGTGGGCGCGCAGGCATTCGCGGAATTCAGCTCGAGGACAATCGCGCCCTTCTCCGTGTTGCCAATCACATCAAAGGTTGTGGCGCAGTTTCGATCGACGATGCGTGCGAACTGCTCGTTGAGGTCGAAAAGTTGCAAGGCGCTCTTGGCAATGTCGTACTCGAAGAGAATCGTGGAGGGCGCGTTGCCGTCTTCGGAGAGGATTCCGTAGAGTCGCTTGCCATCCTGCGAGAAGCCGCTCAGGCGCAGGGAGAGGTTGCGGCCGTATTCCGCATCCGAGGAGAGAAGATCGGCGGCCGATGGGGTGTCGGTAGGGCTGCGCAGGAGGAGGAGTTGGTAGTCCGCGCTACATTGGTGGGAGTCTTTATTGTGATCGTCGGCGCTGGAAACCATGAGGACCGCGAAAGTGCCGTCGGGGCCGCGTAATGGTTGCGTCTGGACGGACGCGATGGTGGCGCCAGCGTCCGTACATTGCATGGATGCCCGTTGCGCAGGCAGGAGCGATGCCGCGAGGAGGATTAGGATCATTTAGGAATTTTATCTGAGGCGCGGATTTTACGCATCTTCGTACCGCGCGTCCACGGGCATTGGGAGAGAGACGATGGTGGCTGTTCTCAGGGTTGGCGGCCGCGGGCGCCGGATTGGAAGTCGGGCCACATGCCGAAACTTTGGAGTTCCTTGTCGAGGCCGGTTTCTTTCAGGAGGGCTTCGAGTTCGGCGCGAGACTGGCGGTGGCCGATGGGTTCGGAGCGATCGGCAATGCCCCAGGCGGTGACGGCGGCGAGGACGGTATTGAGCTTGAGTTCGCGGATGTCGACTTTGTCGAAAGTGTCCGACGCGGCGTGGTAGTTCTGCATGTAATTGGCGACTTCCTGATTGGCGACGAGAGTCGGAACGCCTTCCAAAAGAAAATCGAGATGGTCGGTGCCGGTGGTGGCGTCAAACGTGTGGGTGTCCGCGCCCCAGCCTGCAAAGGGTTTGAGGATTTCGTGGATGGCGGGTTCGATGTCATGGCGACCACCGAGGGAATAGCCGGTGACGCGGCCGATGCCGGCATCGAAGATGACCACGCCGCGGTACTTGTCCAGTTCGGCGCGGTGCGAGCGCACGTAGGCCCAGGAGCCAAGGAGGCCTTGTTCTTCGCCGGAGAAGAGGATGAAGCGGATGGTGCGGCGAGGAAGAAGGCCGGTGGCTTTGATGGCACGGGCGGCTTCTATGACCATGGCGGCGTTGCAGCCGTTGTCGAGAGCGCCGGTGCCGAGTTCCCAGGAATCGAGATGCGCGCCGAGGACGACGATTTCATCGGGCTTTTCGTAGCCGCGGATTTCGCCGACGACGTTGAACTGCTCGACGGGACCGGAGATTTTGTTGGGCATGGTGAGGCGCAGCCGGACTTTGCCGGGATAGGCGAGCGCGGCGCGAGCGAGGCGCAGGGCGTCTTCGCGGGTGAGGACGGCTTGGGGAATGAGTTCGAGTTTGCCGTCGGAAGAGTTGGTGTGGCGATAGAGGAGTTTGCGTTCGCGCTCTCCAGTCCAGAGAATCCCGGCGGCGCCGGCCTTCACCGCGCGATCGATGATGGGAGGAGGCGCGTCATATTCGCGGGAAAGATCATGCCAGGTGTAGCTGACGTCGGTGTGGACGAGGAGAATGGCGCCATTCGCGGAAGCGCCGGCGCGGACGAAATCCGATTCCGTGCCGTCGGCGATATAAACGAGAGGAGCTTCGATCCCGCCCACGGGAGTGGCGGGAGAAAGACCGACGGAAACGAGAGAAATAGGGAAGGTGACCGGGCCAAGGAGTTCGAGATGGGTGGCGCCTTCGCTCCACGGATTCTGGAGGGTGTATTTTTCGGTGTGGACATCGACGCCAGCGGCGCGGAAGGCGGCTACGGCCCAATCGACGGCTTTGGCCATTTCTGGGGAGCCGGTGACGCGGCCGCCGACGTCGTCGGTGAGGCGGCGGAGATTTTCTTCGAGCGGGGAATCGCCCATGACGATGGGAGTGATTTTTGCGGCTGCCTGCGCGCAGGAGGAGGCTTCGATGGCGGAGCAGCCGGCGGCGCCCTGGATGGCTTGCGCGGGATGCAGAGGATCGGGGTTTGCGGCAGGGAGTTGAGCCGAGAGAAGAGTGGGAATGAGGCAAAGAAGTAACGAAGTAAAGAGTAGGCTGCGGCCGCGCATTGGGAAGATCCTTTGTCGAAGATGAATGTGCGTGGAGATTATAGCGCGAGGGCTGGGGATGGGGGATTCGACGTCAGTCTGGCCGAGCTGAAGATCGGCCACTACAAACCCAGGAGGGCGTCGGAGACGCGGGCCACTTGGAGCATTTCGGAGACGTCGTGGACGCGGACGATGTGGGCGCCGAGGAGGATGCTGGCGGTGACGGTGGCGGCTGTGCCCCAGACGCGTCGGCCGGGAGAAGCGGGCTTGCGGTGACGCGCCAATGTGGCGCCGAGGAAACCTTTGCGAGAGGTACCGAGAAGGAGCGGGTGGCCGAGTTTGGCGAGGGTGGGGAGATTGGCGAGGAGTTCGTAATTTTGGGCGTAGGATTTGCCGAAGCCGATGCCGGGGTCGAGGATGATTTGCGATTTGGGAACGCCGGCGCGGCGGGCCACGGCAAGGGAATGGCGGAGGCCGGAAGTTACGTCGCGCAGAACATTTTTGGCGAAGGGTTGTTTTTGCATGGTGCGGGGAGTGCCGCGCATGTGCATGAGTATGAGCGGGACTTTGTGGCGGGCGGCCACATCGGCGAGGCGCGGATCGTGCTTCAGGCCCGAGGTGTCATTGAGGAGTTCGGCCCCGGCACGGATGGCGAGTTCGGCGACGGCGGATTTCTGCGTGTCGACGGAGATGGGAATCTTCAGGCGGCCACGGAGGGCGTGGAGGACGGGGAGAAGGCGCGCGAGCTCTTCGGCGGCGGAGATGCCCGAGGAGCCAGGGCGTGTGGATTCGGCGCCGATGTCGAGGAGGTCGGCGCCGGCGCGCTGCATGGCGAGGGCGGCTTTGACGGCGCGTCTCAGGGTGAAGAATTTGCCGCCGTCGGAGAAGCTGTCGGGCGTGACGTTGAGCACGCCCATGACGAGGGTGCGGCGCCCAAGGAGGAGCGTGCGAGAGGGAAGTTTCAGGCGGTAGAGTTTGCGGCGCAGCATCAAAGTGGTAGAAGTTGAGGTCCTTCGCTTCGCTCAGGATGACAAATTTTCTGCGTTTAGTCTAAATTTCGGAAACGTTAGTCTAAATCGAAATCGCGGATGGGCTTGCCGGCGGGAGCGTCCTTGGCTTTTTTCATGGCTTCTTCGAATTTTTTGGCGAGGATGTCTTCCTTGTGTGTTTCCTGGAAAAAGGAGTCGGCAAACTTGTCTTCGCGATGCTTTTTTTGTTCTTCCAGGATAGTGTGGGCCTTGGTGAGATCGACATCTGGACCGGGCTTGACGTGGGCGGTGTGAGAGAGCACGGCGCCGAAGATCGGGTCGATGACTAGCTTGGCCTGGCAGCAGGGGCAAGTTACGTTGAGGTTTTCGCCGTCTTTGAGTCCCATGCCGGTAGTTTACTCCTCTGCAAAGAAAAAAGTAGGGGCACCCGCGTGCGGCGGGTGCCCCTGGGCGACGCAGGATGAAATTTTGGTTTAGGCTTTAGCGGGGGAATCGCCGCGGGTGAAGCCGGGAGCGGGACGCAGCTCGGGGCGGACGATCTTGGGGTCGGTGCCCGGGGCGGCCTGGGGTGGCGGAGTGGGAGGCGTGCGCGGCTTATCGGGAAGCGTCTTGCCCTCCATGAGCATCTTGACTTCGTTGGCGTCGAGCACTTCGCGGACGAGAAGAGCCTGGGCGATGTTTTCGAGAGTGCCACGGTTGGCCTCGACGATGCTACGGGCTTTGTAGTAGGCCTCGTTGACGATGCGCTTGACTTCCATGTCGATGTGCAAAGCGGTGTCTTCGCTGAAGTCACGATGCTGGGCAATTTCGCGGCCGAGGAAGATGGCTTCTTCCTTCTTGCCATAGGCCAGCGGGCCCATGTTGCTCATGCCCCACTCGCAGACCATGTTGCGAGCGATATCGGTGGCGCGCTCGATGTCATTGCCGGCACCGGTGGTGATGTGGCCGAGGAAAATTTCCTCGGCGGTGCGGCCGCCCATGAGAACGGCGAGCATGCCTTCGAGATATTCCTTGGTGTAAGTGTGCTTATCGGCTTCAGGCAGCTGCATGGTGAGGCCGAGAGCCATGCCGCGAGGAATGATGGTGACCTTGTGAACGGGGTCGGCGCCGGGGGTCATGGCGGCGATGAGAGCGTGGCCGGCTTCGTGATAGGCGGTGTTCTTCTTTTCCTCGTCGGAGAGGATCATGGACCGGCGCTCAACGCCCATCATGACCTTGTCCTTGGACATCTCGAAGTCCGCCATGGTGACGAACTTGCGATTCTGGCGAGCGGCCCAGAGGGCGGCTTCATTGACAAGGTTGGCAAGATCGGCGCCGGAGAAGCCCGGAGTGCCGCGAGCGATGATGGAGAGTTCGACATCATCGGAAAGAGGAACCTTGCGCGTGTGAACGCGGAGAATTTCTTCGCGGCCTTTCACATCGGGACGAGCGACGACGACGCGGCGATCGAAGCGGCCGGGACGAAGGAGGGCGGGATCGAGAACATCGGGGCGGTTAGTGGCGGCGATGAGGATGACGCCCTCGTTGGACTCAAAGCCGTCCATCTCGACGAGCAAAGCGTTCAGAGTTTGCTCCCGTTCGTCGTGACCACCACCGAGGCCCGCGCCACGATGGCGGCCAACGGCGTCAATTTCATCGATGAAGATGATGCAAGGGGCGTTTTTCTTGCCCTGCTCGAAAAGGTCGCGGACGCGGCTGGCGCCAACGCCGACAAACATTTCGACGAAATCCGAGCCGGAGATGGAGAAGAAGGGCACGTTGGCTTCGCCGGCGATGGCGCGCGCGAGAAGGGTTTTGCCGGTGCCCGGAGGCCCGACGAGTAGCACGCCCTTGGGAATGCGTCCGCCGAGCTTCTGGAACTTCTGGGGATCCTTGAGGAATTCGATAATTTCCTGGAGCTCTTCCTTGGCTTCATCGCTGCCGGCAACATCCTTGAAGGTGGCTTTCTTCTGCTGAGCGGAGAGCAGGCGCGCGCGGGACTTGCCAAAACTAAGAGCTTTGTTGCCGCCGGCCTGCATCTGGCGCATCAGGAAGAAGACGAACCCGGCGAGGAGGAGGAGGGGGAGAGCGTTGAGGAGAATGAGAACCCAATCGCCGCTGCGGACTTCCTTGACGCTGAGCATGACGGTCTTGTCGCGCAGGGCCTTGGTGATCTCCGGGGCGTTTTCTTTAGGGATGGTGATCCGGAATTTGCTGTTGGCGGGCTTGGCGTACTCACCCTGCAGCTCATAGCTGTTCGGGGAGAGGTACATGGTGACTTCCTTGACGTCACCCTCGTCAACCTGAACCATGAACTCGCTGTAGCTGGGAGTCTGTTCGTGGGTAGCCTGGCCGTTGCTGGAGACCAGCTTCCAGAGCATGACGCCGAGGAAGACGATGGAGATCCAGAACAGAATAGTTTTTGCGGTAGAACTAGAGTTCACAGTAACCTCACAATTACCCCGTAAAACGAACTGCTAAAATCCGTGGCCGGCGCGCTTAGCGCTTCCTCTTCCGGCTCGCTCGCGTTCTGCCAGAACCGTTGCTACCCGAACCTGCGATCAAATTCCTGCCATTGCGCCCCGTGCCATTCGGGGCGGCCAAACCATACCCAGACCACAATAGATTAGATGCTGTCCGGAAGCCAAAGTAATCGGGCTCGAGGGCGACGCGGCGGCGGGAGGTCTTGTCCAGGAGCACGGCGAGACGGAGCGAGCGCGGCTTGCTTTCGCCGATGCGGCGAAGGAGAAAATCCTGAGTGATGCCACTCTCGAGAACGGAGTCGACGAAGAGAACGTCGCGGCCCTTGAGTTCGGCGTGGTCCTTTGTGGCGTTGGTGGCGGAGCGATTACGGAAAAAGACTTCGCGGCGGGAACTACCGGCAACCTCGACGTCGCGGATGTCTTCGCCGACAAAGTGGACAACCACGGGAGCGTCAATGGCGCGAATGAGATCGGCGGCGAAGATAAAGGAGCGATCCATGGTGACGACAATGTCGAGCCTACGGCCACGGGCATCGCGTGCGATTTGGCGGCCCAGAGCCTTGACGCGGGTGGCGATGCGGGCAGCGGAGAATGTGGTCGCTTTGTCCATGGTTACGATAAAGAATCCTCAGTGATTACGACTCCCGAGCTGGTGGAGCTGCCGGGGGCAAGCTCCGCAGCGACGGGCAAGCCGCGGGTCCATGCGATCCGCCCGCCGGAGGTCAGCACCGGCCAGGAGACTTTATCCCAGCGGCTGACACCCACTTCGTTCAAGAGTCGCGACAATCTGTGGCGCTTCTGATGGCCGAACGGGTGGAATAGATCGCCTTGCCGCCAGTTGCGAACCACGAGGGGAGAACGTAGCTTGGCCCGGTCCAAGACCGCCCCTGTAAGACTAGTTTCTCGCCCTTGGGGAGGCCAGTCAATCACCGTGAACCGTAAAGCGCATGATTGTTCCAACAGGCGGACCTCCGCCTGGCCGGAAAGGAGATCGACGGAATGGAAATAGGGTTTCGGGGCCGACTTGGATTTGGCGGAGGAAGTTTGGGGCAGGGGGCGGAAAGCGAGGGTGGCGCGTTCGCGGCGGACTTCAACCCCGCCGGGAAGTTGGAGGGATTTGCCGCTGTCAGGCTGCTGGGCGAGATGGAGGACAGCGTCAACGTGAATGGAGCTGAGCTGGCCGGAGCGGGGTTTCACCTTTTTGACGAGAAGGCGGATCATGCGCTTGCTCACGGCCTGTGGTGCGTAGCGGGACCACAGAGGGTCCGGGTTCTTGGCTTCTTCCGCTTGTGGCTGAGGAGTGATGAGGTCATGCAGGGAGATGCGCCACACGCCTTTGTCTTCTCTGGCGTTGAGGAAGAGGCGCAGTTCCGCGGAACTTTCGAGCCAGGCGTCGTCTTCGCGGGCGAGATCGGCGAGTTGGCAGAGGTGCGCGACCACGGCGGGTTGAAACTGCTTTTCGAGGAGCGGTAGGAGTTTCAGGCGGATGCGCGCGCGCGTTCGATTGATGTCGCGGTTCGAGGCGTCTTCGCGCCAGGGCTGGCGGCGGGAACGGAGATAGTCGCGAAGATCGGCGCGGCGGATTTTGAGAAGGGGGCGGAAAACGGAGCCGGATTCGGGGTGAATGCCGCCGAGGCCGGAGAGGCCGGTGCCACGGAGAATGTGGGCGAGAACGGTTTCGGCCTGGTCGTCGGCGGTGTGAGCGACGGCGATTTTGTCGAGGCGGCCCTCGGAGACAAGGTGGTCGAAGAAGACGTAGCGGGCGCGGCGAGCGGCGTCCTCGAGGTTGGCGCGTTCGCGTTTGGCTTTGGCGGAGACGTTTACGCGGGCCCCGAAGAATTGCAGGGCGTGTTGAGCGGCAAGCTTGGCGACGAATTTTTCGTCGGCGTCGGAGGCCTTGCCGCGCAATTTGTGATTGAGATGGACGACGGAGAGAACCAGGCCAAGTTTTTCGCGCAATTCGAGGAGGAGATGGAGGAGGGCAATGGAATCGGCGCCACCGGAAACGGCGACACCGATGCGCTGGCCGGCGCGGAGGTGTCGAGAGTGAATCCAGGAGAGGAGAGGGGTAGCAGCAGAATTTTCTCGAGGCGATTTGGGAGCCAGCGGATTCTTGGGCATGGCGGCGTGTGGTTATCGTAACAGTGCGGGTGAGGGAGGTCGAGACGGGGAAGCGAGAAAACCGAAGAGAAAGAGTTCACCGCAGAGGGCGCGGAGAGAAGAAACCCAAGACATTCAGGGCCGGGGGATCTTGCGGACTGGGGCACAGCAGTGCTGTGCCCCTACAAAGAATAGATGGTTAGAGTGCGCGGGCTACGTGGAAGAGGAATAGGATGGAGAGTTGGAGATCGCGGAGGAGGTTTAGGGGGACTTTGTGGACGGGGATGCGGAAGAGGCTGCGCTCGTCCCAACGCTGGCGGACGTTGGCCCAGAAGGCGTGAAGATCGGCGCGCGTGTAAACGCAGTTGGGGACGACGAGAGGGCTCCACTTGGCCCAGAAAAGCTGAACTTTTGAAGGCACGTGGAGAGACGGGAAATGTTCCTTGGCGCGCACGAAGGCGGCCTGGAGATCGGCGAGCTTGAACTGATCGTACTTCTCGCGGAGCTTGCCGAGTTCCTCAACGACGCGCTGTTCCGCTTCGGAGGGATGGCGTGTCTGGAGCCAGAGCTCTTCCATTTCGGAGAGGACGCGGAGCATGCCGCGGAGATGGATGCGGACTTCCTTGAAGCGGGCGGTGTAGTAGTCCCAGCGAGAAAGAATTGGCAAGCCGGGTCGGCGCGCGGTACGGCCCTTGAGGCGGAAGTAGCCGCACATCATGGGATGGCGCCCTTCGGTCTGAATGGAATTCTTGTACCAGAGGAAGCGCAAGAAATTGTTCCAGTAGTTGGCGCGCGAACCGCGCTGCAGGATCGCTTTCATGTTTTCGAGGCTGTAGAAAGTGCGCCAGGCCTCGAAATAAGTTTCCTTCCAGGAGCCGTCCTTGAGATAAGGATGATGAGTGACTTCGTGTTGCGAATCGTAGAGATTGAAATCGGGATGCATCCACTCTTCGCGGCGAAGCATGTGGAGGTGGTCCATGGAGCCGGGCAAAGGCATGAGGATGAAAAAAGAGGCGTGGTCCGGGCGGACTTCGTGCATGAGGAATTTGAGGTCGCGGCGGATGGATTCGACGGTGTCAAAGGGGAAGCCGATGATGTAGCCGACGTGGGCGGAGATGTCTGAATCGCGGTAAGCCTGAATGAGCTGGCGGTATTCGCTGACTTGATTCTGTTTTTTGCCGGCGGCGGCGAGATTGCCGGGATCGACGCTTTCCATGCCGATAAAGACATTGATGCAGCCGGCTTGACGAGCCTTGACGACGAAGTTCTTGATTTTCCAGGAGAGAACGTCCACCTGCATCATGAATTCGATGGGGATTTTATCGTCGGTGCGAATCTTGATGAGCACGTCGAAGATAGCTTCCCAATTTTTGTTGCGGGCAAAATTATCGTCGGTGAAGAAATAGAAGGTGATGCCGTTTTCATGGTAATTGCGGCGGATGGACTCCGCGATGTGCTCGGCGGAGCGGAAGCGCATCTTGCGGCCTTGAACATTGATGATGGTGCAGAAAGTACATTCGAAGGGGCAGCCGCGGCCGCAATCGAGAGTGCCGAAATTGGAGGCGGCGAACTTGCGGAGATATTCCCTGCGGATGGCGGGGATGGGCTTGGTGTAAAGATCGGGCTTGCTGTTCAGGAAGTCGTACATGGGCTTGAGACGGTCGTTGACGGCGTCGAGTAGGAGATCGCCCCAGGTTTCTTCGACTTCGCCTTTGACGACGGTGACGCCTTCGTCCATGAGTTGCTGGATATCGGGAGGGATGTCCGGGAGGAGAGCAAGGTAGCCGCTGACGTGGAAGCCGCCGATGAGAACGGTGAGGCCGGCGCGGCGAAATTCATGAGCGAGATCGCAGGCGCGTGGAAACTGATTGGTTTGCACGCCTACGAGACAGACGATGGCTTTTGCGAGACCCCAGCGTTGAGAACGGCAGATGCGCTTGACGGGGATTTTGTCTACGGTTTCATCGAAGAGGTGGACCTTGACGTTCCAGCGATCGCCCAGGAGATTTTGCCTGACGACGTCCTCCGTGAGCCCGGCGAGACAGGCGAGAGTGTTGCTGGGAAGTACGCCGCGCCAATGGCGCACGACGTAGCCGTCATCGTCGTATTGGGAAGGCTTGACGAGGTAGAGCTGAAGAGTTTTTCGCATGTCACCGGCCCAGGTCGCGGCCGGACTCGCGGAAGGAAGCGAAGCCGGGGAGACGCAGCAATCGTGGCACAACATATTAGATGCCGCAAGACGAATCCGGAGCATTGACTTTGAAGGGAAAAAGATCACCCGGAGTGCTTTTTTCTGCCCGCGAGCTGGGTACCCTCTCATTTTGTTTTCGCAATTTCATCTCCCTGAAGGAGGGGGGCTAAAATTCGAGGCGCGCTTGGAAGGCGATCATGCGCGGAGTGCTGTCGCCGCCCAAACCGACGCCGAGCAGGCCGGTCGGAGGAGAGGTGGCGTAGGTAATCGCTCCAAACCCAGTCTGTGTGGAAGGTTTCCCAGGAATGCCGGCAAGCACCATGCTGGGAAGCGCGAAATTCGGATGGTTGAAGACATTGAAGAACTGAGTGTCGAACCGCAGCTTGACGCGCTCGGTCAAAGGAAACCATTTCGTGAGGTAGAAGTCACTCCAGACAAAATCCGGACCGCGCAACGCGTTGCGGCCGAGGTTGCCGAACTGACAATTCCGAGGACTGTCGCCGCCGTTGCAAGCTCCGGTGCTCGGGTCCACGATCGAGACAAAAGCATTCGGATTGAGCCACTGCACGGTGCCGGGCTGCGTGACTCCTGGAATGGGATGGTGGTCGTAGAGAGGCACACCGGGAATGACGCTCGCGAACTGCGGCCCGCTGCCGTTCACAATGCCATTTCCGTTTGCGGAGTAGGGAGTGCTGAGAACCGAGAAGGGAATCCCGCTGTGCCAAAAGAAGGTTCCCGAAACTTGCCAGCCGTTGAAAGCGTAAGCAAGACCCTGCGAGTGGAACTTGAGAGGCAATTGATAGACGTATTGAGCAGTGAGATTTTGCCGGATGTCGTAATCGCAGGGACCGTAGTCGCGCGCCAAATCGCCTGGGAGAGGGTTGAGAATTGCGCCCGCGGAAAATTGCAAAAATCCACCGTTGGAAACGGTGTCCATGCAACGGCTCCAGGTGTAGTTAACTTGTCCCATCAGGCCGTGACCCAGACGCTTCATGGCTGACAGTTGCAGACCGTCATAGTGACTGTTGGCACCGGTAGACAATTGCGTGACCGCCGCGAATCGGGGATCGGTTGGTTGCGCATAGGGAAATGGGGCAAAACACCCGTCACAGACGGTTTGATAGCCGTTCACCTGCGTGAGATAGGGCTGGTTCACGGCGCGAGTGCCAACGTATTGTGCGTGGATGCTTGCCGTCGAACCCAACTGGTGTTCCAGCCCAAGACTCCACTCCATGAAATAGGGGGCGTGAAGTTCACCGCTGGGAATCGCGGTGATGGCGACCGGTGGAAGACATGTTGCGGGATTTGATCGTCCAGAAGCACAAGAAAGTTGGCCCTGCGCAAAACCGGAACTGAAGATTTGATTCGCGGCCACGGTTGCGTCAACCGCACTGTCGGGAACTCCCGGAGCAATTGCCGTGCCTCCCACGGTCCCAAGCAATCCGCCCTGGAAAGTTTTGACGTAGGGTGGATTGACTCCGACGACATCGGCGACGCTGCCGGGCAAAATATCGCTGAACAGCCCGAAGCCGGCGCGGAGGACGGAATGGGGCTCAAATTGCCACGCGATCGCGGTTCGCGGTTGGAGAATCGCCAGGGGCGTCGAGGAAAATACGTGGCCGAGACCGGTTTGAATTGTGGCGCTCAAGGGCTGATTCACATCATGCGAAATTGAATCGAAAGAGCCGCTCAGACGAGCAATCTGCTGATGCGGATTCAACGGATTGGAATTCAACGTATCTCGAATTCCAAAGGTCCAGATGAGCTTCTTGGTCAATTTCCAAGTGTCCTGGGCATAAAGATCGAGATTGAGGAAGTTGAATGGTTCATTGGCCGAGGTGGGAAATGTTTCCGTCGCAGTCGAGGCCACCCCATAAATAAATTGCGGCAAGGTGGTATAGGTCACGGTTGGGACCGAGCCTTCACCGAAGTCAAAGTCATTTAGCCGAAAGATGCGCGTGTTGGTACCGAAGCGAAGTTCGTGCGCGCCATGGCTCCAGGCGAGGTTGTCATTGATGAAGAAGCGGGAGGCGCGCCGTCCCTGAACCCAGGTGTTGTCCAGGCCGCCGACCGTGGTGAAGGGGGCATTGGCGCCGCTGCCTTGCAAAACGATGGGGAACGCGGAAAGGGTTTGCGGAAAATCGGCAGGCCCGAATAGGCTCTCGTACCAAGAAAATGCCGGGTTGAAGTAGTTCACCAGATTTTGCGAAAAGACGTGGGTGTATCCCGCCGCGAAGGAGTACAGCGGTTGAGGAGAGACCGAGTCGAACACAGCATTGATCGGGTCAGTGTAGGCAGCTTGCACGCCGGTATCCGCTTGAAAGCGAAACCATATGGTGTTTCGTTCGTTGAGGTTGTAATCGATTCGGGCGGTTTGCACTTGCTCGTGATCGTCGCTGGAATGCGAGACGCTCTGACGATTGGCGCAGCCGTTTCCATCGTTTGCGATTGCAGGGGGACCTCCACCGGCATCGAAGGGACAGCCAAGGACCGCGAGAGGCGTTCCGCTGGTATTTCCATAGAGAGAAAACATCTTTTGGTAGAAGGGCACCGATTGGGGTGAGGGCTGATAGACCGTCCCGGTGACGGAATCCGTTCCACCCAGGGGTAGCTGCTGCAAAACGTAATTCTGGAAGGCTGGAGTCGGGACGGTAGTGGGCGTGACGATGGGCAAGGCAATGCGCACCCATTCGCTATCGAAGAAGAAAAACAGTTTGTCGTGGACAATCGGGCCGCCCACGCTCCCGCCGAAGTGATTGACGGTGGAGCGCGGCTTGTGATTTCCCGGGGTGGCGTTGGTGAAAAAGTCAGCGGCGTTGAACTTCGAGCCGTTCCACAACTCGTAGAGATTCCCGTGAAGCTGGTTGGAACCGGATTTCGTGACGTAATTAACTTGAGAGGCTCCGTACCGTCCCTGGTCGACAGCGTAGGAAAGCGTGTTGACCGTCACTTCTGAGATGGAATTCAAGCCGAGGACAAGGTTGGTGGAGAGCCCGCTGTTCAGATTCGTCAGCGGATCGTTCGTCTCCAAGCCGTCGACAACATAGCCGTTCGAGAGCGCGGGAAGGCCATTGAACTCGACGTTGCCGTAGCCATTCGAGCCGCCGACGAAGTCATTGCCGCTGCCGGCCGTATTGATGAGCGCGCCTGCCGCAAACTGCAGAGGGTAGGTTAAATCCCCGCCTGGATTGGGAAGGTCCTCGAGTGCAGGAGCGTTGAGAGAGGAGGAGGTATTCGCATTGTCGGTGGTGAGAATCGCGGCTTCGCTGTTCACTTCGACGCGCTGCATCGCTCGAGCGACTTGAATGGTGAAATTGACGATTTGCTTCTGGCCTAGGGCGGAAGAGACAGAGTCGTTTTGCAGTGGCTCGAATCCCTGTGCTTCCACTTTGACCGAGTAGGTGCCTGGTTTCAGTTGAGGGAAGTTGAACCTGCCCGATTCATCGGTCCTCGCGGTTCGCTTCAGCCCCGTCTCTTTATTAAGGACTGTCACGGCGGCTTCCGGCACTCCCGCACCGCTGGCATCGCACACCTGACCGGCGATGGCGCTGGTTGTTTCGCCCTGGGAGTAGAGCGAGCGTGCGGCGAGAAAAAGGAAATCGAGGCGACCAAGACAAAGAGAGGCAGCGCCGGGCACAAGCAGCGTGCGGACCTGAACCGGTTTGACGGGACCGTTCGCATGATTAACCATACTTAATAAAATGTATTAACGCAAGTGAATGTGCAGAGCGGTTGCTTTACCTGCAGCCTCGGGATCGTTGGCGATGCCAAGCGTGCCGATACGGGAGATGTTTTTGACGGCGGGGAGTTTGGCGGCGCGGAGAACCAGGGAGGCGTGATCGAGATTGCTCTTAGCGCCGAGGATGCCGGCACGTTCAAGCCACAGCTACGTGGACGTAACATGACTTTAACATTGGGTGCCGCTGCCTGCTGTACCATTAGCCCTCCCTATTGCAGGTAAGGAGTTGTTGCCAGGAGGTTTTCCTATGTTCCATCATCGTTCATCCAAGCTTGTGTTGGCCGCTGTATTTAGCGCTGTCCTTATCGCCGGATGCAATTACCGGGGCGAGGACGCGATCAAGGAGAAGGACTTTGCAGTTTCGGCCTCGGTCAAGACGGCTATTGGAGTTGCGGGGAGTACGTTCGTAATTCCGATCATGGTGAAATGGATTGGCGCATATGAACAAGCTCATCCCGGGACGCTCGTCAATTACCGGCCCATCGGCAGCGGCGCGGGGATTGACCTCCTGAAGCAGAGCACGTTGGAGATAGCCGCCAGCGACATACCGTTGAGCGATGCGCAATTGAAAGAGACGTTTCCCGTGATTCAAGTTCCGGTAACCGCGGGAGCGGTGTGCGCCGTTTACAATCTTCCAGAGTTGAAGAGCCCGCTGCGATTCAGTGCCTCGACATTGGCCGGGATTTTCCTCGGAAACATCATCAGTTGGCAGGACCCGGCGATCGCGAGAGACAATCCGGGCGTGGCCCTGCCGCACGCGGCGATCATTGTTGTGCATCGCTCGGAAGGAAGCGGAACGACGGGGATTTTTACCTCCTACCTGGCGAAAGTGAATCCCGACTGGTCGAAGAAAGTGGGCAACGGGCTTTCCGTGAAATGGCCCGTGGGAATTGGGGCACAAGGTACCAGCGGAGTTCTGGGATTCGTGAAGCAGAACGTGGGCACTATCGGGTACGCGGAGTTGAACGCCGCCGCGAAGGAACACCTGGCGGTGGCTTCCATCCAGAACCGCGCGGGGAGTTTTGTGGCGCCCAGTTCGGCGAGCACGACCGCGGCGGTGCAGGCTTCGGACGAGGCGTTGGATAAGGATGTGCGCGCGTCGATCGTGGACCCGCCCGCCTCGGCAAAGGATCGCTTATCCGATTTCGGGCTTGAGTTTCTTTCTGATTGCCAGAGATGGCTCGGACGCCGTGGAACGTCAGGCGATCCACGACTTCGCCCAGTACACGATTGACGGGGGACAAGATCTGTCCGAGGGCCTCGACTATGCGAGGTTGCCGAAGCCGGTGCAGCAGCGCGCGCTAGGTTTGTTGGGAGAGATGCAGGCTAACGGCCAACCCGTGAAAGCGTCCTGAGATATTTTTTCCGCAGAGTCGGTGCCCCGTACAGTATCGAGCCACCCGCCGTGAATCCGAGAAAACCCGCACCCTTAAGAGGCACAGGGTGCGGCACCCGGCAACACACCGGCGTTCATTGGATTTGGAACGCGCACTGCACGGTTGCGCTCACGCTGATCTTTTCCGGTTGCGGCACAGGCGGCGGTGGCGGGGGTGCGGACGCTTTTTTGTGAGAGCCCAAGCTGCCCTCGTTCGCAGACACAGTTACCGTCTCCGTTGACGCGTAGCGCTGCATGGCGTAGATGTTCATCTCCTGAACACCGGTGAGTTGCTTCACGTCGATATTGGCGAAGCGCAGGCTGCCCACTTTCTGGCCTTTGGATTCGAGCGCTGCCGTGGCCCGTCCCATAGCGTGTTTCATCGCGGCAGCGACGGCTTTCTGTTTTGCGGCTTCTTCATCGGAAAGCGAATAGGTGAGGGAACGGAAGTCTGTGATGCCATCTTCCACCGAACCTTCCAGGATGGGCCCGAGCTTGGAGAAGTCGCGGACGCGCAGCGTAATTTCGCCGTGCACGTAAAACGACTTGGCCTTTTTCCTGCGGTCGCCCTCGTAGAAAGGCTGCACCGTCAGGACTCCCGACGAAACGTCTTCGCTCCTGAGCCCGTTCTTTTCGGCGAGATGGACGACTTTTTGCATGGAGGAAGAAGCCTGGTCGTAGGTCTGCTTCAGGTCCTTATCTTGCGCACTGATGTCAAAGACCACGGTCGCGAGGTCGGGGTCGGTCTGATACGTGCCGTCGGCCTGGATGACCAGCGTGTCGGCGATGAACTTGATCTCCGGGGCCTGCTGGGCGCGAAGGATGAACGGCGAGGCGAGACAAGCAGTGAAGACACACAGATACAACCGCATTAAGGTTTTTCTCATGCTGAGCTCCTTCTCGGGGACGCGAGGCTTTGTACGCCTCGATGTTAGAACGGACGTTTGGGGTTGCCTTGCGGCGTGCGCGAGGGGCTCGCGGATGAGTTTGGAGCCAGTAGTTGGTAGGAGAAGAAAACCCGCACCCTTGGAAGGCAAAGGGTGCGGCACCCGGCGAGAATGGGAACGTCCTGTCTTGAAGTCCCCTGCTCTCCCCCTGCTTTCATAAGGGAATAATCGGTTTTTCCTCTGCGGGGGTAGTGTGAACCCAGTGAACCCCGTGTTGTGAATCCCTCTTCGCGGTGAACGCGTTTCGCTCTGTTACGGTCCCAAACGGCCACCACGACTGGCGGTAAGTAACAACTATTTCAAGTTCGGCATCGAGAACCTCACCGATCCAAGCACCGATTCCGCCAATGACCGGCGGGCAATCGACCGTGCTACTCGCTCCGGGATTCAGGATTGGGATTGTGTGCTGCACTTTGGGAAGAGGTCCGGGACTTAGCACCTGGATAGTGTGTCCCGTCACCATCTTTCTCGGCCAGCAGACACAGTGAATATCGTGAGTTTCAAACATTGAGTTTTCGTTCTTAACGGTGAACTGCGTAGTGTACGGGTCAGCAGGATTCAACGAGAGCCCAGGTTCAACAGAGACATGCGGCCGCCCTAGAGCATAAACGGTGAGTAGGGTTACGGCTGCGCCGACGAGCCATTTTGTTTTTCCGAGAATTGCGTGGCCAGTTCGTTTAAGCAGGGTCTGCGATGGTCCGCCCTCTTGTCTGAGTCTTGCTTCCTGCTTTCGAAGTTTTTCTTCGCGTTTCTGGAGCTCGCGTTCCTTCTCCCGGCGTTCTTTTCTGTTCATCATGAGGGCTGGTAGCTTGTAGTCAAAACTGTACCACCCTGCCAGCATAGAATCTGTCAACCGTGTGTGAGCCTAAAAGTGTGCGGTGCGCGGCCGACCCGACCCTTTCGCAAACTGCGCGAAAGGATGGGCCATCCGCCTTCGCGGTTTTGATTTTGGCCAAGCTTCGCCTAATATTCGCCGGTGGGTCAGAAAGTGCATGCTATCTTTAGTTAGAGGGAAGTTGATGACCGCCGAGCATGTGACCATCGCACCGAACTGGCAGTCTGAGTCTTTGCGTTTAAGTGCGTTCCTCGCGCCTGACGTGAGGGTGCGAGACGAAAACTGGTGGTCTAGAGTCGTTGGTAACGAGCCCGAGACGAAAACTATAAAGTCAGTTACCGGCCAGATACTGGAGGCGGGCACCTTCGAGGGCAGCGCTCTGACATTTTCTGCGCAGCCTGGGCGAGTTGATTGGGTTCTTAGCCCATCGCAAATGCAGTTTCAAGATGATGAGATAGCGATCAAGACCATTGGTCACTTTCCTGAAATCATCGCCTCTTTCTCTCGCTTAATGAATGTATGGCTGAATATCTGCCCTCCCATCCTACGTCTAGCGTTCGGTGCGGTGTTGCTAGAAGGCATGGACAGCAAGGAGGCAGGCTATCGGCGCCTGTCTGAATTCTTGCGCACCGTCGAAATCGACGAGTCTTCGCGCGATCTGTTCTATCAGGTCAACAGACCGCGTTTGCTTAAAGGAATCAACAATGAGCTTGAGGTTAATCGCCTCTCTAAATGGTCTGTAGCCGCCCTTCAGGTCGTAAGGATGGCGTTTTCGCTCGCGGGCCAACCGCCCATCGCACCGGCTCTGTATGCCTCGCCAGAGTCGCTGGCTTACGCTTGCCGTCTTGAGCTAGACCTGAGCACGCCGGGCGAACGCCAGAACGACTTAACGCGCGATAGGTTGTCCGCAATTTTCGGAGAACTCGTAAGCCTTGGGGTTGAGATCGCTGGCACGGGAGATGTGCGATGAACGTTGCCGAAACCGCACCACAACAAAGTAGGCATGCTCTCGAAGATTTTGGCCTACTTCCAAGATCGGCTCAAACTCGTGACTCCGTAGTAGTCCAGGGCTCGGCTACCACGGTGTCGGTTACCGCGAGTACGGCTCCGGTGACAACAGATGTTACTACCACGATTCTTGCGAACGCATTGCTCGCGGGTACGCTCATCGCGGGTTCGTTTATTGGAAACACAGATCACGTCCGAATCGAGCATCTGAGCATTCCTGCCTTGGCCAATAGGCATGTCACGAATGACCCGGGACTTTTTTTTGATACTACTGCGCCACGCTTCGAAGAATTCTCAACGCTGACACTCCAATCGAGTACAGGAGTGCTTCCTAGGAATGCGGTCGGAGTTAACGATGTTGGTGAGATGGTTTTGAGCACGCAAAGCATTCGGACGGTGGCTAGTGCCGTTCTTAGTGATGTGAGGCCTCTCACCGATAAGGAGCGCCGATACCTCCGCAGATTTTATAACCGCGCATACAAGCTCCGCTAGGTACCATGACAGACGTTTTCCCAGGTGACGACATCTCAAGGCTGGTTCCCGAAAACGTTCGATCTGTGTTGGAAGACCTGAAGAAAACTCCTATCGACTATCTCAAATGGATTTACGGAACTCCCAGAAAAGAAATATACCAAGGCGATATTCTCGAAAATGCGATAGTTTACAGCCTATCCGAGAGCGGGACGGTCGTCCCTCGAGAGGGGCCCGCGATAGTGATCTCACATACTTGCGACTGCCAGCCGGACCAGAGTGATTTTGTACTTGTGGCGCCTCTATTTGCTTTTGACGAACTTGCTCCCGAAGGTGATTTTACGATCCAAGACATTGAGAACTTCAAGCGCGATCTATGCGCTAATCGACTCAAAGCGCAGCTATTCTTTCCAGCCGTTAATTCTCTACCTGATTCTTACTTAGACCTGGGGCAAGTGTTCTCTGTTTCGTCTCCCTGGTTTCACTCC
This sequence comes from Candidatus Acidiferrales bacterium, assembly GCA_963734105.1. GTDB lineage: Bacteria > Acidobacteriota > Terriglobia > Acidiferrales > UBA7541 > Acidiferrum. The sequence goes on from CAVTFW010000009.1 coordinate 68,811, forward strand.
GACGGGTTTGCGGGCTCTCGTAATAGGCTAGCCAGCCTTTCGCAAAAAGGGCATTATTTTTTCCTGATGAGACTCGGTTTTTATTTGTGTCGCCCTGATCCGGTTGATTCAAAGCGAAGCCCTGCACCGCTGCAAGAAGAGATCGGACGACGTGCTTACGAACTCTACGTCGAGCGCGGTCGGGCTGATGGTTTTGCGGTGGAAGACTGGTTAAAGGCGGAAAAAGAAGTAACGAATCGCGTGTCTTCTATGGAACGCCAACTGGGATAGGTCTGCGTATGCCTGCAGAAGCCGTGTCCCCAACGGCTTAGGGAGTGTTTGAGGGATATTGCGGAGAATGGAAAAAGGCGGGAGCTGTTGAAAAATGTGGAAAACGAAAGATAGGGTGTAAACGGGAGTTGACAAAGGTAGTGGGTCTGATAGGATAGATAGGTTCGATGGAAGCCACTCTGCTGGACAGGGAGGCCAACTGCTCTTTGACAACCGATACGATGTGCCAGAATCTGTTCGACCCCATTCGGGCTTCGAGCACGAATGGGTAATTTGAGTTAATTTGAGCGACTAACAATTTTGCTTGGCAGGCTGGCCCGGTGCAAACCGGGTTTTTTTGTCCCTTGAGGGGGACAAAGTCCCTGAAAGGGGATAAACGCCAAGCGACAGGCTTCAAACGAGAGTTTGATCCTGGCTCAGAACGAACGCTGGCGGCGTGCTTAACACATGCAAGTCGCGTGCGCAGTTTCCCGTAGCAATACGGGGGATGGGCGCACGGCGCACGGGTGCGTAACACGTGGGCAATCTGCCCTCCGATGGGGAATAACCCCGCGAAAGCGGGGCTAATACCGCATAACATTCCTTGGACGATGGTCCGAGGACTCAAAACCGCAAGGTGTCGGAGGAGGAGCCCGCGCCCGATTAGCTAGTTGGTGAGGTAACGGCTCACCAAGGCAATGATCGGTAGCTGGTCTGAGAGGATGATCAGCCACACTGGAACTGAGACACGGTCCAGACTCCTACGGGAGGCAGCAGTGGGGAATCTTGCACAATGGGCGAAAGCCTGATGCAGCGACGCCGCGTGGGGGATGAAGCTTTTCGGAGTGTAAACCCCTTTCGCCTGGGACGAATGCCTCGCAAGAGGAGTGACGGTACCAGGATAAGAAGCCCCGGCTAACTACGTGCCAGCAGCCGCGGTAAGACGTAGGGGGCCAGCGTTGTTCGGAATTACTGGGTGTAAAGGGTTCGTAGGCGGTGTGGCAAGTCGGGAGTGAAATCTCTGGGCTCAACCCAGAGGCTGCTTCCGAAACTGCTGTGCTTGAGTGTGAGAGAGGCTCGTGGAATTGCAGGTGTAGCGGTGAAATGCGTAGATATCTGCAGGAACACCCGTGGCGAAAGCGGCGAGCTGGATCACTACTGACGCTGAGGAACGAAAGCTAGGGGAGCAAACAGGATTAGATACCCTGGTAGTCCTAGCCCTAAACGATCAGGACTTGGGGTGCCGCCCGTTCGGGCGTCGTCCCGGAGCTAACGCGTTAAGTCCTGCACCTGGGGAGTACGGTCGCAAGACTGAAACTCAAAGGAATTGACGGGGGCCCGCACAAGCGGTGGAACATGTGGTTCAATTCGACGCTACGCGAGGAACCTTACCTGGGCTCGAAATGCTTAGGACCAGCTGTAGAAATACGGCCTTCCCGCAAGGGACCTGAGTATAGGCGCTGCATGGCTGTCGTCAGCTCGTGCCGTGAGGTGTTGGGTTAAGTCCCGCAACGAGCGCAACCCCTGCACACAGTTACTACTCGCAAGAGAGGACTCTGTGTGGACTGCTCCGGATAACGGAGAGGAAGGTGGGGATGACGTCAAGTCCGCATGGCCTTTATGTCCAGGGCTACACACGTGTTACAATGCAGGGCACAAACCGTTGCCAACCCGCGAGGGGGAGCTAATCGGAAAAAACTCTGCTCAGTTCGGATTGCAGTCTGCAACTCGACTGCATGAAGCCGGAATCGCTAGTAATGGCGTATCAGATCGACGCCGTGAATACGTTCCCGGGCCTTGTACACACCGCCCGTCACATCACGAAAGTGAGTTGTACTAGAAGTCGCCACGCTAACCGCAAGGAGGCAGGCGCCCAAGGTATGACTCATGATTGGGGTGAAGTCGTAACAAGGTAGCCGTAGGAGAACCTGCGGCTGGATCACCTCCTTTCTAAATACAGAGAGATCTACTCCGCTATGGTGTGCGGAGGATGGTCTCCACGCGAAAGGCAGCTCTCACGGGCTTGCCGGTTCGCTAGACTCAAAGTGACTCAAAGACCCATTGGGCTCCAACCCAACGGGCGGACAGATTCTGGTAGATCGTGATCGGTTGAAACAAAGAGAAAAATTCCATGGACGAAGGGCCGCTGAGCAATCAGCGGCCTTTTTTTAGGAGATTGCGATCCTGCTTTGCTGCCTGACCTTTCCTTTGAATCCTACCCGTTCGAGTTAACTCTACAAATACATTGTCAATATGGGAACTAAGTTTCAAACCGGAGCGAGATCTCTATCCGAGGCTTGCGAACAAAAATCGAAGACAAATCAAGTTGTTAGCCGCACATATTGAAACATTAGGGACTTATCTGGTTCCAAGTCGGAAAACAGTCTTTGGATTCTCTCATGCAAGGAACTCTGCCATTGCGATATTCGATTCGTGGAATGGGGCGAACACATTCCCTCGCGAGATGTTGTTTATGTTCAGGCCGCTACCTCAAGACATACACCGAAAGGCCCGACGACAAGTGGAAGGTCGCCGGTCAAAACGGATGCAAGATCGGGATTGAGTGGAGAGATTGAGTCAGTTGGTAGAAGCGCTGACTCCCGACGGCATCCGCGCCGCGTGCGAACTCATTAGAACTGTTTTGGTTGGGCTCGCTATGTTGGCTATTCTTGCGTGCGCTTTCTTCGCGATGACCTTTAGATGCTCTTTTGACACGACATTGATTCCATGGCTGATTATCCTGAAACTGCTAGGTGGCTCAAGGCGCCACGATCGCACAGGACGTTAGCTAGCTTCTTGGGCCGGTGTAAGAGACTTACCGATCTAGCCATAAATATGGTAGAATAACTTTATGCGAACGACCGTGGACATTCCTGATGCCCTTTACCGCGAGCTGAAATCCAAGGCGGCCAGAGAAAAGGTTTCCGTCAAACGATTGATTCTTCGAGGAGTGGCGGGCGAATTACGTCCGCGCCCCAACAAGCGAAAGCGCCGCATTTCTTTTCCGATTATTCGCTCGAATAGCCCGGGTACCCTTGAGATCGACAATGCCAAGATCTACGACCTCATTTCTTTTCCCTGATATCAATGTTTGGCTGGCGCTTACCTACCAGCGGCACGTCCACCATTCCATCGCAAACCATTGGTTTCAGAACTTGGAGCACGACGTTCATATGTGCTTCTGTCGATTCACGCAACTCGGTCTTTTGCGACTATTGACGACAGATGCAGTAATGGGCACTGACCGAGTGCTGACGCAATTGCAAGCGTGGAATGCATATGATCGATGTTTTGCAGACGGCCGAACTGTATTCCTTGAGGAACCAGCCACACTTGAACCCCGTTTTCGTACTCTCTCCCAGGAAAAGCGTCCCGCCCCAAAAGATTGGGCGGATTCTTTCTTGGCTGCATTCGCGGCCGAAGCTGGCCTATGCCTTGTCACCTTTGATCAGGCGCTACGCAAGAAATGCACGGACGGTTTTTTGCTCGCCTAAACGGAAAGGCGTGGGCTGCTACTTCTCCGGGTGACCTCTACCAGTGATAGGCGTTCCACATGTCGTCGACGAAGGTAGGTTGGGAGACTTCGCCGTCGAGCCAGTACTGCGTTTGGCCCTGACGTTCCCAGTTTGCGCTGTAGTCGAAGCCGGACTGCGCGAGGATTTGCGCCACAGCCTGGGCGTCGTTTTCCGTCATCCAGCGATTGACGTAGTCGAAGAATGCGGGGTAATTCCAGGCGCTCTCGCCGTTTAGAAGGTGAGCAGTGAGAGCTTCCCCGACCCACGAAACGGATGTGCAGCAACGGCGATAGGCTTCGCCTAATTGTTCGCCGGGCGGAGTCAGAATCGGCCAGCTTGCGGGCTGCAATTGCTCGTAGGGGCCGTAAAGGCCTGGGCTGACCGGCGTTCCGTCGACATGAACTCCGTAATGCCCGCCGTAAATGACCGTGGCGCCCTGCCACGCTTGCTGGTAAGTGCCGACGGGCGGCAACTGATTGATGTAGAGGGTCTGCATGTCTTCGCCGAATTTGTCCGGGTATGTTGCGGAGACGTTTTTCATGCCGGCGTCGTTGAAAAGAATTCCCGCAAAGATGATCGGCAGTTTCCTGCCGCTGCGGTGTCCCCCAAACGCCGGCCAGCCATAGCCCGCTTGCACACAACCATAGAGGTCGATTCCGTACTGAACGAAATAATTGGTGAGATTGACTTTCTGATCGGCGGAGAAGTTCAACATGAGAAGGAGCCCCGCGTAAGAATCGGCGAAGGCAACGTGTTGGCCGTAACTGGGCATGTAGTCCGCCGGCGCGTCAAACAAGAAGGCGTTGGTGTCGATCCACGGCCTGCGAAAGGGTGCTTCGTACTGAGACAGCGCCGGCGTATTGGAGGGATTCGGAGGGGCGAGAGAAGGCAGCAGGTTTCTCTGCAAGTTATCCGCGTGATAGATGACCTGATTTCGGTCGCAATAGGAGGGACGGAAGGCATCGGCGGAGGGCGCTGAAGCTAGGACGGTGAGAACGGAATCGGAGGCCACCGGGCTGGCGCTCATGTCCGAAGCACGCATGACTTCCGGGACAGAGTGGATGGTTGGCAAACTGGTGGATGATACGAGGGCATCGCCGGGGTTGAGCGTGATGGGGGGATAAGAACGAAGCGTGGCGTCAAACCACCAAGACTCGTCCGTGCCGTCATTCAATCGGGAATCGAAGCCGCTTTTGCCATTACTGGTCGGTAGATTCTTGACGGAGCCATTCAGGTAGGGCGAAGAAGTCGTGGGTTGGGGGCTGATGGCGGTAACGGTGACCGGTCCCACGACGTAGTAGTCGCCATTCACAAACTGGCCGACGGGGACCGGTGCGCTGAAGGTCCACGTGATTCCATCCTTGGTGATGGAGGAGGCACTGCCCGGTGGGGGAGCGGATGCCGCGACTGCGACCGAAGCCTGTGCGGATTTGGAGCTGTCGGCCGCGCTTGTGGCCGTGACGGCGAAGTTTCCGGCTGCACTTCCCGCGACAAACATTCCGCCGGAAGAAATCGTGCCGCCTGTTGCGGCCCAATTTACGGCGGTATTCGAAGACCCGGTTACCGTTGCGGAAAATTGTTGGGATGCGCCTTCAGCCAGGGAAGCGGACATTGGGCTGATGGCCACGCTTACAGAGGGAGTTGGAGGGTTTTGCTGCGGAGGTGAACCCGCCACATGATGAGCGGAAGTTGCACATCCAGAGAGGACGAAGAACAAGATTGGGTAAACGACTCCCACCATGAAGCGAAGGAGTCTGCAAGCGAGGCTGCTCGAGCGGCGCCAAGAGGTGGTTGAGATGGCAGGCTTCCGGCGAGTCATAATCATGGCCCCCCCAAGTTAGGATAATGGAAGGCGGTGTTCGATTGAACTGTCCCAAGGAACAGATTTGGCGCAGGGGCAACCTGGACCCAAGAGGCACTACTACGCCTATTTCTCGGCGGGGCGATTGGGAAAGCGCACGACGACGGTGTCGCCTGACTTTGTGTTTGAGGAGGAGGGAGATTCCAACCTGGTAAGCAAGCTTGGGGAAACATTCCAGTGTTGGCCGGAATCGGAGATGACGGTGACCGTTTTCTTGTTGTAGCGGGTCAGTGTGCCGATCACCTCGGGGTTGCCGTCCGGATGAAATTTGACTCTTTCACCGATACGAAAATCCAGCATGGCGGAATGCGAGCGCATCTGATTGAGGAATCGGAGGCGAGCCACAACCTTGTGGTTCAGTTCGATAAGTTCTTCTTCGGAGAGGGAGTCGATATCGATGTGTCGCATGGTGTTTCCCGCCAAATGAGAAGCCCATATTCTACCGGAAACCGGGCTACGACAATTGCTTTCTTATCCTCTGCCTAATTCTTCATGGTTCGTGCGAGCTCAATGGCACTGACGACCCTTATTCCCTCGTCTGAGCTTGCGAACCCAAAGCGCGGATCCATTTGCTAACTCAGGGTGGTCCTCATTATGCCAGGCAGGTGAATCTTCCTCCAGGAATCGCAGCAACTTTCTGCGACGAACTTCCTGTTGGAGGGTCTCCACCAGAAAAGCCGAGCGGTCATTGCGGCCCACCAATGCGTCTATCTCTCGGACAAGGTCCTCCGGAAGCGGAATGCGGATGCGTTTTGTTTGTCCTCGCTTCAAATAGGTATCCACGTATGCGAATTCATTTCTTTGGCGCGAGGAGGGCGGCGACTTGTTCGAGGTGGTTGATGTCGTGGCCAGCCATCATGCGGACGATGCGTTCGATGGATTCTTCGCCGCGCTCGGCGTGCAGACCGTAGTGCTTCCACTGTTCGGGGGAGAGGGATTTGTAGAGCGCTAAATTGGCGTCCCGCAGGACGCGGAATTGCTCGAGGGATTTGCGCGGGTCGCGCTTAGCGTACTTTCCCGCGACGACCCAGGCATCCTGATCGAATGCCTGGATGGGAGTGCCGGGCGCACCGAGAATGGCGCGCACGCGCCAACTGGTGACGATTTCCGCGTCGGCGAGGTGCGCAAGAATTTCCGCGGGCGACCATTTCTCCGGCGCCGGCCGCTTCCGCAACTTTGCTGTCGATGCACCCTTGGTCAATCGGGAGAGTTTTTGCGCCGTGGTGGCTTGCACTTTCAAGGGATCCTGGCCGGCCAGCTTGCCCTGAATTCGTTGCACATATTCCTGAACTGTTTCCATCATTTTGAGTAGCCCTCCAGATCACACGTCAAGCAGGCTTATCCCCTGTCCATGTCCCCAGACTACCGCGATCAGGATTGGCAATCTATCCGAATTCGGACGGCAAATTGGGGAGGGCCATGGAGAAAACTCATGAGAGGTAAGGAACAATCGTACGCAAGAAGGAGGAGAAGCTGGAATCACATGGCCTTTAGCGGCGGAGGATTTGGGTGGTACTGCCAGTACTGCCAGCACATTGCATGGATGGCAGATTGGGAGTAGTCTCTCCGGAAAGCCTTGCCTTCCTCCTTGGTCGGCCGCCCTCGGGGCAGGGCCGAAAGTCTGCGGAGGCCGGAATCGACGATTCCGGAGGAGAAGGAGAATGCCATGTCCGTAGCCGCAGCTCACAAGCTCCTGTTTGGGCGTCTGTATCATACGATTTGGAATGAGCGGAGACTGGAATACATAGAACAGGTGTTCGCGGACACTCATGCGCTGGGTGATCCGACGGTGGACGGCCAGGGGGTGGGCCCCAAGGCCTACCGGCGCCAAGTGGAGCGATTTGTGGCCGGGCTGCCGGACTTGAAGTTCACTGTGGACGACACCATCAGCGAGGGCGACAAGATGGTAGTGGCCTGGACGATTACGGGGACACACAAAGGGGAATTTCTGGGAGTGCCTCCTACCAACAGGAAAGTTGCCTTCAGCGGGATTTCGATCAACCAGATCGCAGATGGAAAAATTTTGGAGACAACAGTCATTTGGGATGGGTTGGGCCTTTTGAAACAGTTTGGAGTTGAATTGCCCGTCCAGTACGAAATGCTGGCGGCTTCCGCGCGATGAACCGCTAAACTTCTCCCTTTATCTCTTTGGTAAGCGCGTTGACTTTTTGGGATTTTCGCCTCAGTCCAGGTCTGTTCTGAGGCATTCCGCTACCGCAAAACTAAAATGCCATTATCCCCTGCGATTCCGGGTTGTAGATGGAATTGGTGCGCGCAAATTAACCTGAAAGGAGAGTTATTCGCACGGAAATGTCAAAGTCCTTCCTTGATGCAGTTCTCGGTCTGGCGCTGAATCGGTGGTGGCGTGGCGGTGGCGCAAAAGCCGGTGGAAGACGCAAGCGGAGAGGGGCATCCGAACCTGGCTGCGGCACAAAGACTGTCTCAATAAGCGTCTGAGAAAGTGACGGCCGCGCAGCGGGCGAGCGAATGGGACACGGAAGGCCATGCGGCAAAAGTCGAGGACTTGCTTTGCGCTTTGGTGGGGCTGAGTTCTGAATTTGCAGGGACAGGCAAATTGCGTATGCTGGGGTGCAGACTAAGGCCCCAGGGAGGATTTCATGAATGGGCCAAGAATCCCGGGTTGTATTCTGAAGGCGGTTTGTGCCGTGGCCCTAGTTGCATGCTCACCAATTGGGAGCGAGGCGCAATCGACCGGTGCTTCCGATGACGACGCACATGCCGTGCCGATTTACGTGAACGATTTTGAGCTGCCCGCGGCGGGGGCGAAACCCGCACCGTCCACGGGAGCTGCGGCCGCCGGGACCCCGGCGAAAAAAGTTGACGCGAACACGGCACCCGCGAATGCGGCGCCTGCAAAATCACCGGATGTGCTTCTGGAGTCCGACACGCCGAACGCGCAGGCACGGCGGCTGATGGATTTTTTCGCGGTGACCCTGGTGGAAATGTTGGGGAAGAACGGCTACACGGCGAAACGTCGGCAGGGGGCGCGTCCGGAGAGCGGAGTGCTGGTGCGGGGCGTGTTTACGGAGATCGATCCGACGAATCGGGTGCACAAGGCGATTCTGGGCGGCGTGGCGCCGGGGGCAAAGTACATGTTGTACGTTGCCATCTTTAACCTGGCGCGGCCCAATGAGCCGCTGTATCAGCTTGCTCTCGACGAGGCGCCGGATGAGCGGTTCGGACCGCTGATCACGCTGAATAATTACGTTCCCATGGCGAAATACGAACTCGACAAACACCCCACCGAAGAGGACGTCCGCAAGATCTGCGAACAGATTGTGAGCAGCCTGACGCAGCTTTTGGAGGCGAATCCCGCGGCGTTTGCAGAGTAACAGGGGCATGGCTGGGGTTGGCATCGGGGCCGGAGTGAGGAAGGTTGGCAGTGCATCCTAAACACCCTGCCCGGCATCTATGTTGAAAAATGTGACTTCCTCGATGACAATGTCTCAAAGTGCTGCTATTGTCGAATGGGCGTCTGCCGGGCACTTGAAAATCGAGAGGGAACGCGGGTAAATGCAAGCGGTAGAGCATCCATACATGCCCCGGCTGTACAAGTTGTTGGCCTGCACCACGGCGCTCGTTGCGCTGTTGTTCCTGCTGCAGGTTGCGCCGCACAACCACACGAACAGCCATGATGAAGCCGCCTGCGGCCTTTGCCAGGTGGCGCATCTGGGAGTTACGCCAGCGGTTTCGCTGCCTTCGTTCTCCGTCCCACTTGTGTTGCTGGGCCTGACAGCGTCCTATACTGCGGCTGAGCATACCGAGTTCTTTTTCGAGCAATCTCCTTCGCGCGCACCTCCTTCCTTCGCACTGTAATCCCCAAGAAACACCCTCGAACGAGAGCGCCGGGCAATGGCCGGGTGCTCCACCGCTTTATTTCGGCGGTCCTACCAACACTCATATAAATCGCTCCCAATGGGGCTTGGAGGGAAAATGCATTACGGTCTTCGAAGTTTTGCGGTACTCGCGATCTCTATATTCCTGTTTGTTCTTGGTGCATCCGCACAGGGTGGAAATTCCGGATCGATCGACGGGGTCGTGAAGGATTCCTCGGGGGGTGCGATCTCGAATGCCACGGTGCAGATCAAGGATGTGATCAGCGGTTATGCGCGCGCCACGACCACCGGCGGGGACGGTTCTTTCCGTTTCACCAACGTACCGTTCAACGGTTATCACATGACGGTTACGGCGAAGGGTTTCGCGGCCTTTGCACAAGACGTAGAGGTACGCTCGGCAGTACCGGCTAAGGTAGAAGTCAACTTGAAACTCGGAACCGAAGTGACTACGGTTACGGTGGAGTCGAATGGCGCGGACCTGTTGGAGAACGAACCCACATTTCATACCGACGTGGACCGCAATGCGTTCGAGAGAACACCACTCGAAGGCAGCTCTTCCATTTTCATCGCTCGTAACGCTTAAATCTCCGGGGGTAGCCGCGGATTCGAACGGCCTGATGCACGGGCTAGGCGACCACGCGGAGAACTCTGTTTCGCTTGACGGGCAGCCGCAGACTGACCAATTTAGCAAAATATTTTCCAACCAGATTCCCGCGGACTCGATCCAGTCCATGGAAGTGATTTCCGGCGCGCCGCCCGCGGACTTTGGCGACAAGACGAGCCTGGTGATCAAAGTGACCACGCGCTCCGGGATGGGAGTGACCAAGCCGGTAGGAAGCGTGTACACCTCGTATGGCAGTTTTGGGACGGCAAATGGCGGATTCGATCTTGCTTACGGGGGCGATAAGTGGGGAAACTTCATCGCCGTTAACGGCCTCAACACTTCGCGCTTTCTGGACCCGCCGGAGTTCACCGTTCTGCACGACAAAGGGAACGAAGAGAATATTTTTGACAGGGTTGACTACCAGATTAGGCAAGCCGACGGGATTCACCTGAACTTGAGCTTCACGCGTTCCTGGTTCCAGAATCCGAATACCTACGACCAGCAGTATCATACCTGCGTCGCCGGATTCTCTTGCGATGCGGCGGGCACGACGATTCTGAACAACGTAACCGGCGCCCCCTTGGGGACCACCGACCAGCGTTCAAAAATCCGGACTTTTAATGTCGCTCCATCGTGGAACCATTTGATCGGCTCAAATGCCGTGTTCACACTCGGTGGCTGGGTCCGCCAGGACCAATACAACTATTATCCGAGCGCCGATCCCCTGAATGACTTGGCCCCGGACCTTCAGGTTGAAACCGCATCCCAGTCTCGAAAACTAACCAATGTGGGCGCCCGCTCGGACTACTCCCACGTCCGGGGAATCCACAATATTAAAGTGGGCATCGTTTATGAGCAGACGTTCCTGACGGAGAACGACCATTTCGGCATTGTCGATCCGACATTTAATCCGGCCTGTCTCAACGCAGATGGCAGCCCAAATACGAACGCAAACCTGACAAGCCCCACTCAATGTGGCGGCCTGGGCGATCTGGGAGGGTCCGCAAACACCGGTCAGGCTCCCCCAACCCCCGCGTTTAGCCCGCTTCTGGCCTGCTTCGACCTTACTCGCCCGAGTCCGGCTGCGTCCGACGGGTGCGCAAACACCACAAGCACCACTTATCCTTTTCATGGCCACACAGACGTCAAGGAACTCGCGCTTTACGCCATCGACAACATCACCTGGCGCAATTGGGATTTCAACCTGGGGATTCGCGGTGATCTGTACAACGGGATATCCAGTGGCAGTCAGGCGGAGCCCAGGCTAGGAATTTCCTACAACATCAAACCGACGAGCACGGTTCTCAGTGTCTCGTATGCGCGCATTATGGAGACTCCGTTCAACGAAAACCTGGTCATCGCAAGCACGGGATGCGGCGATCCGGTGATCGCTGCCATCGTGTCGCCGCCGGGGGTTACTTGTAACCTGGGGGCACTGACGCCTGGATTCCGCAATGAATTCCATGCTGGTTTTCAGCAAGCCTTCGGCAAATACCTGGTCGTGGATGCGCAATACATCTGGAAATACACGCACAACGGCTTCGACTTCGGCATCGTCGGCGCCACGCCCATCACGTTTCCGATTGAGTGGCACAACTCGAAGATACCCGGATGGATGCTTCGTGCGAGTCGTGCCGGAGTTCCATGGCCTCACGGCGATGGTTGTTATGTCCAGCGTTGCGGCGCGTTTCTACAACCCTCAAGTCGCGGGGATCGCCTTCTTCCCCGCATTCAACGTTTTCCGCATCGACCACGACGAAAAGTACAATCAGACAACCCACTTTCAATACCAGCCGTGGAAGAAAGGACCGTGGGTCGGATTCAACTGGCGATACGACAGCGGACTGGTTGCAGGCGCCACGCCGTGCTTCGCAGAGACGGCAACCTGCTTCTCTTCCACCGGGCCGAACGACACGATTCTTCTGAATAATACAATCACTGGTCTTACCTCTGACTGCTGACCAGCAGTACCAAGCGCGGGTTCACATGCAACGGCGTACGTACCGCGCCCAGCCCGTTCGGACCTGCCCTTACTTCCTGCCCCGCAAATGAGTTCGGATCGATCTATATTCAGGTGCCGGGGCCGGGAAAGGAAAATGACGACCACAATCCGCAGCGCATCCAGCCGCGCAGCCTGTTCGACATAGCCGTGGGCCACGACAATTTGTTCAACGGCGACCGATACAAGTGGAGCTTGCGCTTCACGGTCATCAATTTGACCGACAAGGTCGCCCTGTTCAACTACCTGTCCACGTTCAGCGGTACACATTACGTGACTCCGCGCACGGAGACAGCCGAACTGGGCTTCCACTTCTAGGGAGTCTTCTCGCAAAAGGGAATGTCGCGCCAGGCCCGTCGTTTGAGTCTGGCCGGCTATTCCTCTTTCCCGGCTGACCTGCCGCACTCGAATTCCCTGTTATCTGCTACCCTTTCTGCCCGAGGAGATTTCCTAATGCCCGAACCTCCGGCAGTGGTGCGCAACATTTCGGATACCGCTCTCTGGTCCGCTTATTTCCGGGCGCAGGAAAACAAACGCCCGGACGCCATGTTTCGCGATCCCTTCGCGGAAAAGTTGGAAGATGGCAAGGGCGCGGAAATCGCCAAAACCATTCCGGAGGGCCAGGCCCACGCGTGGGCTTGGGTGAGCCGCACCTATCTTTTTGACCAGTTCATCCAGAAGGAAATTCAGGAAGGCGCGGATTTGATTGTGAACTGCGCGGCGGGGTTGGACGCACGGCCTTACCGCATGGAGTTGCCGGCCAGTCTCCACTGGGTGGAACTCGACCTGCCTGAAATTCTTGCGTACAAAGAGGCGCGGCTGGCGCAAGAAAAACCGCGCTGCGTTCTGGAGCGGATTGCCGTCAATCTTGCGAATGAATCGGAACGGGGCGGAGTACTGGAGTCCGTGGGTGGGCGAGGGAAACGGGGAGTGCTGCTGACGGAAGGGCTGCTGATTTATTTTTCGCCCGAAGAAGTTGCGTCTCTCGCAAGGGATCTGACGAGAGTGGCATCGTTTCAGCGCTGGATTCTGGATATCGCTTCGCCCGGTTTGTTGCAGATGATGCAGAAGAGCGCCGGGGTAGCGTTAGAAAAAGCGGGGGCGCCCTTCCGTTTTGGCCCGGCGGAGGGACCCGCGTTCTTTGCACCCCATGGTTGGGACGTGATCCAGGTGAACGGGCTGCTGAAAACGGCAGCGCGCTTTGGCAGGCCGCCCTTTTTTCTCAGGTTGCTGGCAAAGCTTCCGGAGTCCAACGGTCCCCAGGGTAAGCGGCCGTGGTCCGGCGTGTGCGTGCTGCAGAAGAACGAGCAGGGAATCGGGAAAACAATTCGAGGATAGCCGCGCCCAAGCCATGAAATCTCCACAAGCGGATCCAACGCAAAACAAAGTGCGGATTGGTGTCGATCTGGGAGGGACAAAGATCGAATTCGTGGTCTTGGAAAGCGACGGCCGGGAACTGCACCGGCACCGCGTGGCCACACCGCGCGGCGATTATGACGGGATGATTCGCGCAATCAAGGAAGGAGTGGAGAAGATGGAAGCGGAGTTACGGCGCAGTGCCACCGTAGGAGTCGGCATTCCGGGAACAATCTCCGGAATGACGCACACCGTGAAAAACGCGAACTCCACGTGGATGAATGGGAAGCCGTTCGATCGTGATTTGGGCGCGGCGCTGCGCCGCGAGGTGCGTTGCGCGAACGATGCCAATTGCCTGGCAGTTTCAGAGGCCACGGACGGGGCGGGTGCGGGCAAGCGCGTCGTTTTTGCCGTTGTGCTTGGCACTGGGTGCGGCGGAGGGATCGCAATCGATGGCCGCGTGCACAACGGAAGAAACGGTGTCGCCGGCGAATGGGGGCACACGACCTTGCCGTGGATGCGCGCCGACGAATATCCCGGACCCGATTGCTACTGCGGTTTCAAAGGCTGCATCGAAACCTGGATTTCCGGGACCGGCCTGGAGGCGGATTACGAGCGGGCCACGAAAACGAAGCTGCAGGGGAAGGAGATCGTCGCGCGAAGCGAAGCAGGAGAGGCCGCGGCGATGGCGAGCCTGGAAAGGTATGAAGACCGGTTGACGCGCAGCCTGGCGCAGATGGTAAACATCCTGGATCCGGACATCATCGTTTTGGGCGGAGGAGTGTCGCAAGTGCCGCGGCTGTACAAGGATGTTCCACAGCGGTTGAAGAATTATGTGTTCGGGAAAGAGGCGGACACGCCCGTGGTGGTGGCGAAGCATGGCGACGCGAGCGGAGTGCGCGGGGCGGCGTGGCTGTGGCCGCTGAAATGAAGCCGCGAATGACAGCGGCCCTGGCTCCGCAAGGAGCCAGGGCCGGGGGATGAGGGAGTCTAAAAGCGATGTGGACTCAGTCGTTGGCGCTGGCCGCTTTGCTCATTTGCGCCATAAAGGCCTTCGAGCGGCTCTCCATCTCCGCGGGGGCAACGTCTTCGACATGTTGCGCGAGACCCCACTGGTGTCCGAAGGGATCGCGGATCTTGCCATAGCGGTCGCCCCAGAATTGATTTTGCAGGGGCATCTCGACCTTCGCGCCGGCCTTGACAGCCCGCTCGAACAGAGCGTCCACATCATCGGAATAGACGAAGAGGGAACTGCTCGTGATGGGAGTGGGTCCGGGGGCACTGGCCATGCCGGGGAATTCGTCGTTGAGCATTATGCGCGAATCGCCGATTTGGAGCTCGGCATGGCCGATGGTACCGCCCGGACCAGACATGCGCATGATTTCCTTCGCTTGAAATACTTCCTTGTAGAATTCGATGGCACGAGCGGCGCCCTTGCAGACGATCGCCGGTGTTATGGAGTGGTACCCCTCGGGAATCGCACGGACAGCAGACATAAAGCCTCCTAGACGAGAGTGGATTGTTCGCGCAGGGGAGAGAGACGGGAAGGGCACGGATAAATCGAACCACGCTGCGCGCGGACTTTCTTAATACCCCCGTGCAGCATGCAAGTCAAGAGGGAATTCGGAAGCTAAACGGGGCGCGAGTTGTCGCCCTACCACTGAACTCCGCGGGGAAACGACCTAAACAGGCCATAGTGACATGCGATCGAAACAAGCAACTGATCACAGCGCCGCGAGCAGTCGAACTCGGTATACAATCGTCGCAGATCTCGATATTAAGAGGAACGATGTAGCACGGAAGGCGCTGCGAAGATGGCCCCGATACTTCTCTGGCTCGTCATGGTCCTTTGCTTGCTGATCTCCGTCGTCAAGTACGTGATGGGAGTCATCCTCAAGCTATCATTCCCCAGTACCAGAATCCAAAAGGACTATACCTACCAGCCGACGGTGAGCGTACTTATGCCTTGCTTCAATGAGGGCACGACGGTGTACGAAACCATAGAAAGTATCGTCAAGAGCAACTATCCGAACGACAAGTTCGAAGTGATCGCCCAGGACGATTGTTCCGTGGACGACAGCTATGAGTGGATGCTCAGAGCCCAGAGCGATTTCCCCAACATTCGCATTCGCACGGGCCGGAACGCGGTGAATAGCGGGAAGGCACGAACCGTTTGCAACGCGCTACAGCACTCGACCGCCGAGATCATTATCTCGATCGATTCGGATTGCATTTTCCATGAGGACGCCATTGGGGAGTTGACTGCCTGCTTCGCCGAGGCGCGCATCGGCTCGGTTGGCGGCAGGGTGGGTGTCCGCAATCCCAACGACAATATAATCACCGCCATTCAAGCCGTCATCTACTACTCTGCATTCCAGCTTTACAAGATTCCAGAGAATTGGACCCGGAGTGTTTGCTGCATCAGCGGATGCCTGTTTGCCATCCGGCGAGAATTGCTCCTGGAGATCGAGCCGGCGATCCGCGCGCGGCACTGGTTCGGCATTCCGGTGAATCAAGGCGAGGACAGGTTCCTGACGCATCAGACCTTGCTGCGTGGCTACGGCACTTACATCAACAATGACGCTCTTTGCTGGACCACGGTCCCGAATACACTCTCCGTGCTTTTCAAACAGCAACTGCGGTGGCGCCGCAGCATCGTGCGCGATTTTTTCTACACACTCCGAACACTGCCGCAACACGTCTGGAAACTGCATCCGAACACGGTGTTTACGCTGGTCCTCACTCCGCTCGGAGCGCTCGTCGCCTTTCTCGTGGTGGTAACCATGCTCTCCTCGGACCCCTTGGCTTGGGCGGGGCCGTTGCCACTGATCACGGCTCTTGGAATAGGCGCTGTACTGACTTGGGTGATCAAGAGATACAGCGCCCGGGAAGCGCTGTCCCATCCGCTGGTCTTTGGCGCTTATGTCGCGTGGTCGATCGTGAGCAGCTTGTTCCTGACGCCGCTCGCTCTCTGCACCATGGATTCCGCGGACTGGGGAACGCGAACTAAGGAAGAACAAGAGGTGCTTCTTGCCAACCCCGAACGCTGATACTCCGCCTGCCGAGCCGAAAAAAGCCCCGCCCAGGCAATCGCTCCACTACAAGCTGGTCATTTCACTCTATCGCGTCTTTGCCATCACCGTGCTCTACCTCGTCCTCGGCGGCATCCTCACGTATGCCTTCGTGATGGGATTTTATGCCGTCAGCAGCTCGTGGGCCGCACCCCTCATCCTTTCCGCCGTGGACGAGAAAAGCCTCGACTTCCGCGAAAAGCTGGTGACCAGCCAGCAGACCATCGAAGATCTGAAGGTGGATTCACAGAAGCTGGGAAGCGGCGTCGCCGAGATGAAAAAACACCGGGCCGCGCTGTTGGCGCTCGAGCCGCAACTTCAGGTGGCCATTGCCCGCGAGCGCACACACAATCACGCCACCGGGCCGCAACTTGCCGCGCTCGATACGCGGAAGCAGGACGACAACGTGAAAACACAAACGGTCCTCGCGCAGCTTCAGCAAGTCGAGTCCAGCATCAA
Source organism: Candidatus Acidiferrales bacterium (assembly GCA_963734105.1). Lineage (GTDB taxonomy): Bacteria > Acidobacteriota > Terriglobia > Acidiferrales > UBA7541 > Acidiferrum. The sequence goes on from CAVTFW010000009.1 coordinate 85,782, forward strand.
CAAAGACCTGGAGGCCGGGCTGATCACAAAAGGCGATGCAGCCACACAGCTGTCCGCGCTGAACCAGGCTAAGAACGCTTACACCGACAGCAAAATTGCCGAGGTGCTACTGACGGACAGTATCCTGCAGAAGACCACGACCGGCACGGACTCCCTCGAGGTCCTCGAAAAGCAAGCGGAGCTGCGCTCAGAGGCCGCTCAGCTCGATGTCGCCATCGACGTCGCCGAGAAGCAGCTTCAGGAAGAATCCCGGCAGATCGATCGGTTGCGGCAAGCCATCACCACCGCCAAACAGAGCCCGTACTATCTGAACGCGGCCGGGGGCCAGACGCTGTACTTTGCCTTCGTCCCCTATGACAACCAGGCCAGCGCGGTGGCCGGACGTCCGATCTACGACTGCTACCTCAACATGATTGCGTGCCGCAAAGTCGGCACCGTGAAGCAGATCTTCGCAGGCGAAGAGACAGCCGTTCATCCAATCTTCAAAACCAACATTCGCGGCTTCCTGATGCAAATGAATCTTGACCGTGCGGATTCTGCAAAATCCAAGACCGTGTTCCTCGGCCGCAAGCCGCTTCTGTTCTGAGGAGAACCTTATGTTTCGGAATAAATGGAAGATTGCGATGGCTGCAGGTTTGCTTTGCCCCGCTCATGCGTTTGCGGGACCACAAGATGATCAGCAGGCCTACTGCGCCTATGTTATGGAGCAGGGGCAAGCGCAGCGGGACCTGCTGCGCACCCCCACCGCCTCCGCCGGCTTTACCCAGCCCGAGACCGGTCTGCCGATGCAAGTGGTCGGCGGCGCCTCGCTGGGCCTATCCGATTTTAAGAAATCGGGATTGACCATGGACGTTGCCCGCAAAAACTGCGAACTCTACAAGACCACCGCAAGCGCGCAGCAGGACATCCAATACGCGCTCCCAAGCCTGGAGAAGGAGGCTCTTCTCAACAGGCTCGATCTGATCGAACAAGCTTCGAAGTCGCTAGACGCGTTGGTCGAGCAGACCTCCAAGATGCTCGAGGCCCAAAATGCCACCCGGCTCATGCTCTTCACCCTACAAACCACAAAGATCAAACTGGAGGCTGACCGCGCCGACACTCGATCGAAGCTTAGCGCGATCTACGTTCCGCCCCTGAGCGGTCAACCCTTGAAAGAGCTCGTCGCAAAAAAACAGAACAGCGAAGACGGCGAACAGAAAGCCTTGGATAAGCTGACCCGGCAGAATAATTGGGATGTCGTTCTCACCGTCGGCGTTCATCAGCAGGTCAATCCGATTGCTCAGGGCACGCAACCGTATGGGCAAGTCTCCATCAACTACAATCTCGCCAGCCGCGCCATCAACAGGCATCTGGATCGCGCCGTCGAAGCCCACGACGAATGGAAGAAAGCCCAGGAGAGCGACGTCGTGCGCCAGATGGAGGTCCTTCGGCAGCAGTTGGTGGATGGCGTTACGGTGCAGCAGGCCAAGCTCACGTCCATGCAAGAACAGAGCGGCCAGATCGACAAGAGTCTTCGGATGATTGCCACTCCAGACACATCCGCTGCCTTCGACTTTCACAACCAATTGGCCGCCACTCAACTGCTTCTGCAAATCGAGACCGCCGATGCGGCCTTCCGAATCGATCGTCTGCGCGGATACATCGAGAGGAATTATTGACGGGCTTGACGGCTGCAGTCGGGCGCGTCTTTTTATTTTTGCCGCCGGAACGATCTCGGAGGCCCATCGCTACCGGAGTCGCGTGTGGAAAGCATTCGACAGCTCGGCAAGTAGCAGAAGCCGAGTTTCCCTGGATTGACTTGCCGTCAAAACCGCGAAAGAACGCCGCTCTCGATTGCAGTTGCGCGAAACGCTATCGCGGGTCGTTAGAAGAAGAATTTTGCGTCCTATCACGAGGTCATAATGATTTGAACGATATGATTCTCCCAGTGCGAGGCAACACGAACACTTCATATCCACGTGAGGCCGGGATGTCGTCCTGCAACAATGTCACACGTTTGTTGACTGCCGCGCCGCGTTACCGAGCGGATGGTTCTTGATCGGGAGTTCCCGGATGCGAACGCCGGTTGCGGCGAAGATCGCATTTGTCACTGCCGGCGCAACAGGCGGTACGCCCGGCTCGCCTGCGCCACCGAGCGGTGCATCGCTCTCATGGATGTGTACTTCGATGGCCGGGCATTCGGCAAGGTGCACCACTGGAAAGTCCGGAAAATTCTGCTGCACCACGGCGCCATGATCTATCGTGATCTCGCCGTAAAGAGCTGCGCTCAGGCCAAAAATGATTGCGCCCTCGACCTGCGCCGTGAATCCATCCGGATTCACTGCCATGCCACAATCCGCTGCTGACGTAACGCGGTGAATCTTCAGTACGCCGTCGTCGGTGACCTCGACCTCCGCGACGTGCACTACGATCGTGCCGAAGCATTCCACCATCGCGATCCCTCGCCCGTGGCCAGGGGAGAGGGGCGTGCCCCATCCCGCTTTCTCGGCCGCCAGATTGAGCGTCGCCAGATGCCGTTGCTTGCCCTGCAGGAGTGCCCTGCGGTACTCCAGCGGATCTCGGTTGGCTTGATGTGCCAGTTCGTCGACGAAAGATTCCACGAAAAAGCCGTGCCAGGAGGCCTCCACACTGCGCCATGGACCGGTTGGCACATGGGCTGGGACCTTCACGACACCGTAGGCTTGGTCGGGCACGCCGTACAAGATATGTGCCTCGGGATTTGGGTCGTCGTCCGCGGTGTAATCGTTCACCCAGGCTAGCGGCATGCCGTCTTGATTCAGCGTGGCCCTGAAACGGCTGGTAACGTTGGGGCGGTAGTAATCGTGTTGCATTTCCTGCTCGCGGGTGAAGATGAGCTTCACTGGCACGCCAGGCACAGTCATGGCCGTTTTTACTGCATAGGTCAGGAAGTTCCACAGGTCCGGCAGTCGCCGTCCGAAGCCGCCACCGCTCGGCAACAAGTGAAACGTGACTTTGTCCAGATGGAGCCCAGCCGCCTTGGCGCAGAATGCCCGCGAACCGAGACCGTCCTGCGTTCCCGACCAAACTTCGAGAGTGCCATCTTGCTTGTAGAGTGCGGTGGCGTTCACCGGCTCCATCGGGGCGTGAGCGAGATAGGGCACGTTGTAGACGTGCTCGACCACGACGCCGTTGCGCAGTGCGTCGGCGCCGATACCTTTCACCAGGTCTTTCTTGATTTTGCTGTTCTTCAGCGCGGCGAGGTGGGCGTCGCGAATCGTCCTGGAAGAGACATCGGCGTTGCCGCCGTTATCAAAGACCGGTTCGAGCGCGTCGACCGCCTTGCGGGCGCGCCAGAAACGATCGGCCAGCACCACTACGGCATCGTCCAGTCTTACGACCTTCTTGACACCGCGATTCTGGGCAACGGTCGCTTCATTCACGGACACGAGTTTGCCGCCGAACACAGGAGAGATCCGAATGGCGCCGTACCACATCCCAGGCAGCGTGGTGTCGATTCCATAATGTGCGGCGCCCTTGACCTTGGCCGGAATATCGAAGCGCGCCATGGGCTTGCCGATGAACTTGTATTCACTCCTCGCCTTCATTTTGGGATGGGAAGAGGGGTTATATCTCGCAGCGTCCGCGGAGAGTTCTCCATAACTAAAACTCTTGCTCGAAGATGTATGGATGACTCGGCTCATTTCTGTGCGAAACGCTTCGACCGGCTCGCTCAGGCGTGCCGCCGCCGCTTTCACCAGCATTTCGCGCACGGCAGCGCCTGCGACACGCATACCGTAAACGCCCGTCTTGCTCACAGCAGAGGAGCCGCCGGTAACCTGCAGGTCCATGTATTCTGCGATGATGCGCATCGAGTTCGCCGCCGCTCCCCGGAGAACGATCGGGATGGAATCAACGGTCATGTTGTGGTCGCCGAGAGCGAAGCCCTCTGCGAACGGGCCATTGGCAAAGAGCGGGTCGGCGGGCGCAGTTTCCGTCCGCACCTTGCCCCAATCGGCGTCAAGCTCGTCGGCGGCCATTTGTGAAAGCGAGGTGAATATCCCTGTTCCCATATCGCAATGGGGGATGACCACTGTGATGATGTCGTCATTCCCGATCTTGATCCAGTTGGAGAGAAACCGCTCGCCGGAATTGGCCGCCAGCATATTTGCCCGGCCGAGGCGTCCGCTAGGCCACAGGGCGTAACCGATGAACAGCGCACCCGCTGCCGTCGTGCCGCCGATCAGAAACATTCTTCGATTCATCGTGGGCCGCCCGATGTGTGGCCGGCCGCCATGGCGCGCACTGTTGCGCGTATGCGGGGATAGGTGCCGCAACGGCAAATGTTGGTAATGCTCGCAGCAAGCTGGTCATCCGTCGGCGCGGGGTTTACCGCCAGCAAGGCGCTGACTGCCATGATCATGCCGGATTGGCAATAACCGCATTGAGGCACCTGGTGTTCGATCCAGGATTCTTGCACAGCGTTCAACGCGCCGGCGCCGAGGCCCTCGATTGTCGTGATTTCTGAATTGGCCACGGATTCAACGGGAACAGTGCAACTCCGCACCGCTTTCCCATTGACATGGACGGTGCAGGCTCCGCAAGCGGCAATTCCGCAGCCGAATTTTGTACCGGTCAAATTCAGTTCATCACGAAGGACCCAGAGCAGTGGCGCGTCTGGTTCGACGTCAAGCTCGTGGACCATACCGTTCACGTTTAAGCGAATTCCCACGACCTATCCTCCCGTCCCACGCTCCTGAGATGCGAAGTAGCCGACCTTATGAATACCAATGGAGGTCGTGGCTTACAATCGAATAAAATTCGAGTTCAATATGCCTGAACCGCCGCTGGACAGAATAGATTTCGAAATTATACGCCTTCTTCGTAGCCGTGAAGGACATCGACCCTCTTCGGAACCTGGGGTTCGATCGCATTACAAATCAACCCGTGGTAGTCAACATCGAGACTTCCATCGTGTTTGACAGCCGCGGTAGGAATGAACTTCCAATCCTTATTGAAGGTGCCCAACCAACGAGAGATGCCACCCGCTCAAGAAAATCGCAGCGACGTTGAGCCCCGCATAAATGGTTCGAAACGGTGCCAGACGATTGCGCATGCCCGAAACGTGATCGCGCGTCCCTAGAAGAAGAATTTTGCGCCCAATTGAACGAGGCGCGGAGGATTGGCGCTGACCACCCGGCCAAAGGTAGCGCTGCCGATATTTCCGTCGACAGCTTGCGGCCCGAAGAACTGGGCGTGGTTGTATACATTGAATCCTTCCACCCGAAACTGGAGGGACTTCGTTTCCGTTAGACGCAGGTTCTTGAGAAGGGCCACATCGTAGTTGTTCAGACCCGGTCCGTAGAAGAAGCGCCGCTTGGCGGTACCTGGGGTGCCCAAGGCATTCTCACTGAATTGGGCCGGCTTGAAGTAAGGCCGCCCGTTCCGCGGATTGTGGTTGAGGGAAAGAGGACCGCCGTTGTAATCCGGTTCGTCCACGCCATAGTTGTTAATGCCATTCGGTTCGGCGCCAAGCAGCGAATTGTCACCGTAGTTGACGAGGGTCACGGGAAGCCCCGTGCTGAAACGAGTGATTCCCGACAGTTCCCAACCCTGGGTCCACCGGTTGGCGGCATGGAAAAGATTCTCGAACGGAATCTTGTAGGTATAGCTCACGACAAAGTTGTGCTTGATATCAAAGGAAGACAACGCATAACTGAGCGCAGGATTTATCGGATTGACCTCTTCGCCCAAATTGGAGGATTCGTCCAGGGATTTGCCATAGGTATATCCGGCAGCCAGCGACAGCCGTCCGCTGGTGTGGCGCAAGCTGAGTTCCAGGGAGTTGTAGTTCGATTTCCCAATGGTGGCTTGGTTGGTGTCGCTGGCAAAATCAGATTCCAAGGGGCCGCGAGTTCCGTTGATCACCTGGCCTGAAGCCGTCGTGAATACATTGCTTTCGCCGAAGGGACCGCACGTAGGGGAACCTGGAGCCACTTGCGTGGTCTCGCTCAGGCTCAGGCACAGCGCGGGATTGCCAGGGTTGGCCTCCTCCATCACAAGGAGTCGATGAGCTTGCGAACCGACGTAGCTAACGCTAAGCACGGTGTTCGCTCCGATTTGTCGATCGAGCGACAGCATGTATTCCTCGACATAAGGAATGCGGTTGGTGGCGGCATAACCGGGGATGCCGCTGATAGGCAGGTATTGCGACCAATTGACGTTCGAGTTCGGATTGCTCTGTGAGGCGTCCTGGGTGGCAAGTGCGACAGGAAACGGCTGGCCCTGGTTCTGTCCGGTCGACGCGGTGATGAAAGGCGTCGCAAACAGCGGGGGAGCCGGGCTCGAATAGGTGATTCCGAAGGGCGCGTTGCCGGCGAGGATCCCGACAGTCAGCGCCTCGATCGCTGTGTAGTACACTCCGAAACCTGTTCGTACGCTTGTCTTTCCAGGCCCACCAAGAATCTTGCCGAGAAGAGTGCCTTCCCGAGCATCTGGCGAGTACGCCAAGCCGATGCGAGGTGCGAAGTCGAGGTTTCCCGGTGGCGCCAGCGTTCGAGGAACGCCCGGATCCCCGGGAAAGAGAATTCCCGGGGGCGCGCCGGGAAATACGACCGACTGCTTTCCGGGTTCGAACGTCGAGATCCCATTGTTCTTTTCATACCAAGGCTCGATGCGGTCCCAGCGCAAACCGTAGTTGAGCGTCAGGTTGGATCGCACGCGCCAACTATCCTGCGCGTAGAGGCCCCAATATTTGTTGCGGCCGTAAAACGATTGCAACTGGCTCTGGTTGTACTGGCTGGGAATTCCCAGCAGGAAATCGGCAAAGTCTGACCCAGTCTCGCTCCCCGTGAATAAGAAGCTGCCGTTGAATTGCGCGATGGGGTCGGTGTTGATCTGGTCGTAGTGAAATTCCAACCCGAATCTCATGGTGTGGCGGCCGGCAACTTTGGAGAAACCGTCGATCCATTGAAAGGTATTGTTGACCTGCTTCAGCTCGTTCGCGTTTGTCCCGATGGAGAAGGCGTTGAACACGATATTCTCTACACCTTCGCCTTCCGGATTGAGCGGCACAATTCCGGGTGTTCCTGTGCCGGTCACAAATCCTTGTGACGCCAAGCTGACGCCAAGTCCACCGATGGGTTGCCCAAGAACGTTGTGGTTTCGCAAGTAGCTGAAATGGAACTCATTGACCGCTGTCGAGCTCAGTGTTTTTGTGTCGCCAAGGCTGAACAATTGGGCCCGGCCGAAGTAGAGCGCGCTGAAACCCGGCACGCTTGCCCCACTTTGCGCCACGGGGTAAGGATTGTTGAGAGTGTAGTCGTCCAGGAAATAGTAACCAGAGAGCAGCCCCCAAGGACTGTTGTAATCCAGCCGGTAGGCCCCCTTGTCGTCGCGCAGGGTCTCGTTGGAGCCGGAGGTCGCGAAAGTGCCATTTCCAATGTTGGGTGAAGGAATGTATTTCAAAAGGTTGCTCGCAGGGGCCGACCATGCGCTCTGCGGAATCACCGCCCCTGGAAAAACGCACGGAGCGGGACCGCTGCTGTTGCATCCGGGCACGTAATAGGCTTCGCCGGGCGAAACCGGATATCCGAGTTTTTGCGACAGCAGGTTTGCCCAATGTTGGCCCGTGACCGTTCCGGCCAGCGAGCTTGCCAGATCGAGTAGATCGCCGGAGCGATCCATGCAGGGAAGGAACCGGAATCTGGCCCGTGTCCACTCCCTGCGTCAATCGAGTGCCCTGGTAATCGGCGAAGAAGAAGATCTTGCCCTTCCGAATGGGGCCGCCGAATGTACCGCCAAACTGGTTTTGGCGAAATGCGCCGCGCGTGGGGGAGAAATAGTTGCGAGCATCGAGATCCGTGTTGCGCAGAAACTCGAATGCGTCACCATGAAATTCGTCGGTACCCGATTTGGTAACGACGTTGATCTGCCCTCCGCTGCGCCCTCCGTACTCCGCGTCAAAATTGTTCGTGAGGATGCGGAACTCCGCAATCGAGTCGAGGTTCGGAATGATCACGGTCCCCGCATTGACGTCCTCCTCGGCGTCGCTTCCGTTCACTATGAACGCATTCGAGAACTCCCGCTGTCCGCTGATCGAGATCGTGCCGGGATTGAGACCGCCGGAGGGCGACAGCGCGCTCACGCCGACGTCCTGCTGGGTGTTGGAAGTAAGCGATGTCGCGGGAACAACACCCGGCTGGAGAGCAAGTAGATCGGTGTAACTGCGGCCATTCAAAGGCACAGAGAGCATCTTCGTGCCGCTGATGAGTTCGCCCATTTGTGTATTGGAGGTTTCCGCGTGAACGGCGTTCTCCTTCACCATGACCGTTTGCGCCTGTCCGCCAACTTCCAGGATGGCGTCAACAACGAGCGCGGTGTTCGTGTCGATGGTGATGCCCGTTCGCTGGTAGGGCTTGAAGCCCGTCTTTTCGATCACGATGTCGTAGCGCCCGATGGGAAGGACGGGAAAGGAGTAGAATCCGCGGTCATTCGTTGTGACCCTGTGCTGAACTCCGGTGGCGATGTTGGTCGCACTCACGGTTGCGTTCGCAACCACGGCGTTGCTTGCGTCCTTCACGGTGCCGGACACGCTCCCATCAACGCCAGCCCAGGAATCGATGGCGAAGAACGGGAGGAATGTAAAGAAAAGGAAGATCGCAATACGCCCGAAATATCTCAAGATCGAGGAGGACGCCCAGAAAATGGGACCCCGCTGGACACCGACCATGCTGCTTTTCTCCTTGTGAAACCCATGGCTGGCTCCCGCATAACAGCCTCGTCGTCAGCTCATCGAGTTGTCGATTTCGTTCCAAGGCCCTTCACGAAAGGGCTTTGCCGTGGGGACCTCTAATCCTTCCAACTAACTCAGGATTCGCTACGCGTGTTTCGCAACTTATTGGGTTGCGATACGGTCGTAACTGAATTTGCAAAACAGAGTTCTGCAGCGCTCCTGCTTGCGAAGGAACTGAGCACGTCCGCCAAAACTCGGCCCAAATCGAAGTCAGGGGCAAACTTGTTGCAAATGACTTGCATATGAACATATACGACAAGAATAGTCCTATTTCAAATCTGGAGCATTGAATGGTAAGAATGGCAGGTCCGACGGTTGCCGGGGGACGTCAAGCCGGGGATTTTTGTTCTGGGGTGGGAGGATTTTGCATCCAAAAGGCGGAAGGAATAGCGAATTTCGGGGAGGCGGGGGGAAACATGAGGTACGAATTTCTGCTGGAGACCTACGCGACCGAGCGGGTGAAGGTGGTGAGTGTATGGAGCGAATTTCGAGACGGGGAATTGGAGTTTCGGCCGCGCGCGGATGACCCGCGAGGGCGAAGCGTGCAGGAACAGATGGTCCATCAGTGCGTGAGCGAGAATTTGTGGTTCCGGGACATGCTGAAGATTGACGTGGGGGCTCCGCCATTGCCGAAGGAAGAGACGCGGGCGGAGTTCATCCGGCGCTATGCGGAAGACAGCGGAAAGCGCCTTGCGGTGCTGAAAACGAAAGATGAGGACTGGTGGGAGAGCGAGACAATATTTTTTGACGTCGCGCGATCCATGGCATGGGTAATGACCAGGCGCATTGCGCACACCGCGCACCATCGGGGACAACAAATGGCGATGCTGCGCATGTTGGGACGCGACCTGCACAGCAACTATGGCCCCACGGCCGATACGGGGGGATTGATGCAGAATCATGCGCCGACCATCTATGCGTATAAAGACCTGGATAGCCTGCTGCAGGATTTAGGCCGTGGGGAGGGGAAAACGAGGCTCCCGGGAGGCGGTGGAAAGCCGGTGACGGAGAGGCCCGCGCGAGTTTGAAGGAAAGGCGAACTCAGTATTCGCGATAGAGTTCGGGGAAAAGCTTTTTGAGATTCGCGAGTTTGGGAAGGTCGTTGATGACGATGTAGGGATTGTCCGGGTGATGTTTCAGGTAGTCCTGGTGATCCTTTTCCGCGGGAAAGAATTCCTTGAAAGGCGCAACCTGAGTCACGATTTTCTGCGGGTAGATTTTGGCGGCGTCCAGTTGGGCGATGTAAGCATCAGCGATTTTTTCCTGCTGGGCGTTGGCGTAGAAGATTCCGGAGCGATACTGGGTACCCCAATCGGGGCCCTGCTTGTTGAGCTCGGTGGGATTGTGGGCCACGGCGAAGAAGATCATCAGGATCTGGCCATAAGTGATTTGCGAAGGATCGAAGACGACTTTGACGCTTTCGGCATGGCCCGTGTTTCCCGAGCTAACTATTTCATAATGAGCGGTTTCCGCGTTCCCTCCGGCGTATCCAGAGGTGGCCGAAAGTACGCCGCGGGTGTGTTCATAAACCGCCTGTACGCCCCAGAAGCAGCCCGCGGAGAGAACAGCCACTTCCTGGCCGCGGGCCGATGCAACCGGGCTATCCACGGCCGGTCTAGGGAAGGCCGAGTTTGGCCGGGACGACCCGGGAGTCCCGAGGGTGGCGGCAAGACTGAAGAAAGCCGCCACAAGAGCAATCGGCACGAAGCGGATCAACTTTTGCATCTGGGACCTCAGGGGTGCACCATCGGCACGGGACATTGTGCAATGCGTTGGATGCGGAGAACGGAAAAGAAGTTTCAGACGGATGGTCAGAATGGACGGAAGCAGACGTGAGCATCGATCGATGGGCCGGGGGTAGAATTGGCGGAGGGAAGAGGAACGCGATGAAGATGCCAGTCCTGTTTGTGGGGCACGGCTCGCCGATGAATGCGATCGAAGAGAACGCGTTCACGCGCAAATTGCAGGAAGTGCGAAAGAAGTTGCCTTTGCCGAAAGCCATCTGCGTGGTTTCCGCCCACTGGGTGACAAGCGGTTGCCAGGTGATGGCGGCGGATTGGCCGCGCACCATCCATGACTTTTATGGATTTCCTCGGCCACTGTATGAGGTGCAGTATCCCGCGCCGGGCGCGCCCAAGGAAGCGAAGCGATTGGCGATGGAGCAGCACCTATTGACCGACCACGAGTGGGGACTGGACCATGGAGCGTGGAGCGTATTGCGGCATTTGTATCCGGAAGCGGATGTGCCTGTGTTTGAGGTCAGCTTGGATCATGCGCGCACGTTTGAGGAGCACCTGGCACTCGGTGGGGAGATGAAGAAGCTGCGGGAGCGGGGCGTGCTCATCCTGGGGAGCGGCAACCTGGTCCACAACTTGCACCAGATCAACTGGGAGATGCCGAACGCGGCCTATCCGTGGGCGGAAGAGTTCGACGGGAAGGTGAAGAAGGCGATCGAAGAGAGGGACGTGGAGTCGCTGGCGTCGCCGGATCGCTGGGGAAGCGGACTGCTCGCGGAGGCTCACCCGACATTGGAGCATTATGCGCCGGTGCTGTATTGCCTGGGGGCGACGGGCGAAGACGATAGGGTGACCTACCCGCACGAGGGGATCGAGTTTGGGACCATCTCGATGCGCATGGCGTTGTTCGAGAATCAAAATTCTTGAGAGGGCGCGAGATCGGGCAGTTACAGCAGCGTGTGGAACCTGACTCGTCCCGGGGCATCCAAAAGAGTAGATGGAAAATCTTGAATGAGGAGATTGGATGATGACTTCCAAGTTGTTAAGGGCCATCACGCTAACCGCAGCGTTGTTGCCTGCAATTCCCGCGGTCGCGCAGGTGACTCATGGAAACAAGCCGCAACTGCCGGCGCCATTCGCGACAAAATCGGCAGGAAACGGGCCGGACAGCACCAAACCGCCGGAAGGATTTCTTCCGACCGTACCAGCGGGATTTCACGTCAACATCTTTGCGAAAAGTTTTAAGAGGCCGCGGTTCCTTGCGGTCGCGCCGAACGGGGACATTTTTGTGGCGGACACGGGTGCCGGGGAAGTGGATGTGCTGCGCGATCCACAACACACCGGCGGGGCTCAGCAAAGAGAGGTGTTCGCGGACAAATTGACCGGGCCGTTCGGGATTGCCTTTCATGATGACTACGTCTATGTCGGAAACATGACCGAAGTGGTGCGTTTCCGGTACGACAAGCAAACCTCGAAACGAACCGGCGACGCGGAACGGCTGATGCAGCTGCCTGGCGGAGGACACTCGACTCGCACGGTGGCGTTCAGCGCCGACGGAACGAAATTGTTCGTGAGCGTAGGATCCTCTTCGAATATCGACCTGGAAAAAGACCAGCGGAGGGCCGCCGTCAGCGTGAGTGACCCTGACGGAAAGAACGCGCGGATTTACGCCTCGGGGTTGCGCAATGCCGTAGGGCTGGCGATCGAACCGGTGAGCGGGGCGGTTTGGGTCAGTGTGAACGAACGGGATGAGCTTGGTGACGATCTGCCGCCGGATTTCTTCACGTCGATCAAGGATGGAGGTTTCTACGGATGGCCGTACAGCTACATCGGGGATAACGTGGACCCGCGGGTAAAGCCGCAGCGGCCGGATTTGGTGGCCAAGGCGATCATTCCAGACGTTCTGCTGGGAGCGCACGTGGCGCCGTTGCAGTTCGCGTTCTACACCGGAGACCAGTTTCCGGAACAGTATCGCGGAGGAGCATTTGTCGCAGAACATGGTTCGTGGAATCGCGCGGCACGTAACGGCTATCAGGTGGCGTTCGTGGGATTCAAGAATGGCCAAGCGGTTGCGGATCCGGTGCCGTTCCTGACCGGTTTGGTGCCGGACCCCAAGGGGAAGAACGTGAACGGGAGGCCCGTGGGCGTGGCCGTGGCCCCGGACGGCTCGCTGCTGGTGAGCGATGACGGGGCTCGAGTGATCTACCGGATCAGCTACGGGAAATAAACGAAGTCGAGCGGAGAAGAAAAACGGCCGGGCGATGCTTCCGCCTGGCCGTTTTCTTGTCCGAACATTAGTTCACGATCAAAGTCAGCAAGATTGGATCCAACTGCAGTGTCTTCGTGGAACCCGTGGGCGTGGCTGTCACGCTGACGGTGATGGGATAGGTCGCCGCCGGGGTCCGGAATTTGAAGGCCGCGCTGCTGATGGTGCTGCTGGAATAGCCGGAAGCCGCGGCCATGGCCTGAACGGTGGTCGCCGAGTTCAGGGAGAAGGAAGTCGAGTAAACCGGCGAAGCCGATGTGGGGGTTGTGCCATCGGTTGTGTAGTAGATGGTGGCGCCGGCAAGTGTGTCGCCGATCGAAACGGACTGTGCGGCGGTAAACGTGCCTCCATTGGGTTGAATCGAAGGCATCGGAGCCGTTTGCACGGGCGGCGTCGTTTGCGAAGATGACACAGCGCTTGTGCCGACGCCGCAACCTATTCCTGAAAAGACCAAAAGAATCGAAAGCGCCGTGGCAGCGGCCGCGGTGATGCCGCGCGGGAATCGATGCAAGCCGTGGCGGGATTGAGCCGAGAGGAGCAGGGCGGACAAGGCTGCGAGCAGCGGGATCCAGAAGAAGGGAGCGCGCGGCCTGGAAGGCGAAGATGGGCCCCGGGCGAATGGCGCCAGTTGTGAAGCCCCTAGGGTGCTCACGGAAACAGTGAAGTTGACGGCGCTGCCATTGGAGACGGACAGACTGGCGGGGACCGTGCATACGGCACCGAAGGGCGCACCGGAACAGGCGAACGTCAACGTGCCATTGAAACCCGCGCTCGCTACAGCTTGAAGGTTGAACTGAGCGGTCTGCCCGGCGGAGAGGGACGCCGTGGTCGATCCACCCGCCGGAGTAACGATGGTGACGGCGGCGAGAGCCGTACCGTTGATGGTAATGAATTGGGGAGAATTCGCAGCGTTGTCCGTGATTGTCAGTGTAGTGGTGCGGATGCCGGTGGCCAGCGGAGAGAAGATGATGGAGATCGTACAGCTGGCGCTGGCGGCGACGGAGCCGCTGCAGGTGTCCGAAGAGATGCTGAAGTCGGAGGCGTTGAATCCGCTGAGGACGGCGCTGAAGAACTGGAGCGGCGCGTTACCGGAATTCGTCAGGGTGACGGTTTGCGGGAGGGTGGAAGTTCCCTGCGTTGAACTACCTGAGAAATTCAAAGTGGAGGAAGGATTGAGAGTCACGGCCGGAGCGGGGGGCGGCGCGGCGACAGAGGTGCCAGATAACGAGATTGGTTGCGGGCTGCCCGGAGCGTTGTCAGTGACAAAGAGCGTGGCCTGGCTGGTGCCAACGCCGGCGGGCGCGTAGGTGACCTCGATGGTGCAGGTGTGGTTTGTAGGCAGGACGGGAAAGGCGATGCAGTTGTCCGACTCGCTGAAATCCGAGGCGTTGGAGCCGGAAATCTGGATGGAAGAAAGGGCAACGGACTGCGCGCCGAGGCTTTTGAGGGTAATGTTTTGCGGACCACTGGTTTGTCCGGCCGTGGTGGCCGCGAAGGTGACGGCACCAGGGGAGATACCGAGGGTCGGGCCCTGGATTCCTTGGGAACCCTGAGCCACGGTGACAAACAGCGGCGAGAGATCCAATTGCGGGAAGAACGGGGCGCTGATGGCGGCGGGCTGGCTTGATAAACCGGTGGAGAGGTCAACTTGGAAAACGGAGATTCCGAATGTCGTGGGGCCCGAATTGCCAACGTACGTGAAAGGCGCCTGGGGATCGGCAAGGCCATTCAGGAAATAGGCACCTGACACTTGGATGGGAGTTGTGGGGAGCAGTGTCACGTTGGAAGGATCGTAGACCAGAAACGGCAGCCCGCCGCCTCCCGCAAAATCCGCAGGCGGCGCCTGCACGTAGAGAAGATTGCTTCCAGGACTGAAATAGATCGAGTCTGGAAACGAATAGCTGCCATAGGAGCCGTCTTCCGGCCCAAGATCCACAGTGCCAACGAGGGCAAGGCTCAAGTCCGTGCTGGAAAGTTGATAGACGGTGATGGAGCCACTGGTGTCACCCCAACCCATGGCCAGATAATTCCCGGCGGGACCGACGGCAATGGTGCGGGCGTTGTCGCCGATGTTTAGGCCGGCGGAGGGAATGGTGGCCAGGCCAGTCGAGGGATCAAACGAGATCGAAAAGAGAAGTGCGACCGATGAGGTTCCACCTTGCTCCTGGTTTGCGAAAATAAAGATGCCGTGCCGGCTGGGATCCGCCACGGCGCCGACAAAGGTTGCGTTGAAAGGGAGAGATTGGCTGGAGCCGGGGGCGAGAGACGCGGTGGTGGCGTCAACGCTGAAACTGTCAAGAGTAAAGGATGAGACCACCGGAGACTGGCTAGCGGCAATTTTTAGGAGGTAAACGTATTGCCCGGTGCTCTCCGCAACCACAAGGACGCCACTCTGTCCGGTGGTGGTGGAAGCGAAGTAGGGAGAGGTGGCCGTTTCCGCAGCGATGCCCGTGGTGGAGTCCAGCGTGTACATGGAAACCCCTTCCCCGCATATTCCGTAAAGAAAACTTCCGGTCGGGTCGATCGCGGTGGGATTACACGCATTTGGAAAGGTGACAGCTGTATTGGGAACCAGGGTGAGAACACCTGTAGTGCTGTCGCGAAGCAGCGTGACAAAGCCGGAGGTGTTGCTGCTACTGTCGTAAGTCGCGGCGAAAAGGTAGGGCTGCGTGGTTTGGGCATTGCCGTGACTGGCGCCAAACAAAGATGCGAGGATGGTTGGAAATAGAAAAAGAACTGGAGCAGGGAGGCTCCTGAACCAATCAGAAGTGCGCGAACTCATTCGAAAATCCCTTGGCTGAACGGGACAGCTCAGCTATGTATTGAGACGAGAGGGAAACCAGAAAAGACGGTAACGCTAGTTAATACAATGGTCAATAGAGAAAATAATAAGAGTTCGCTAATGAGGGCGAAGCGCCGTTCCATTGTGGAACGAGGCCGGAGATTGGAACCGAGCGCACCTATGTTAATGTCTGTTAATGTGAGTCAGCACCAATTCGGATACTTTGGATAGCTTATGCCACCCTTCAAGCTGGATTTGGAAAAACTGCCCTCGAGCAATGAAACACTAACAATATTTAAGGCCACCGGAAAACTGAGCCTGGAGACCGTCAACGAGTTCATCCAGAAGGTGCGGCCGGAAACGGCTGCGACCGTGGTGCTGGATATGAGCGGAGTCACGTTTCTGGATTCGGCGGGAGTCGGGTCGCTGGTGTCGTTATTCGTGAGCCGGCGGAATCAGGGGAAGACGTTCGGCTTGGCGGCCTTGACGCCGCAAGCCTCGGCTGTGGTGACGGTAGGGGGGCTGCAGAACCTTTTGCCGGTGTATAAGACGATGGAAGAAGCAGTAGCGAAGAAGTCGTAGACCCGCCGGTTATGGCGAGGGGTTCAGCGCGGCGTCCAGGTCGGATGGCTGGTGAAGAGGCCGTCGACGAAGCCGATCTGGAAGGAAATAAACAGGCCAAAGCCGAGACTGAGGATACCTGAGCCGGTGATCAGGCCGCGGTTCAGCCAACCGAAGCGCGTTCCCGTGTAAGAAAAGGGCAGCGCCAGAGCTGCCGTGATGAGCATCATGCCCGCGATAGTGCCAAGCCCAAAAATCAGAAGATAGAAAACGCCCCACCGCGGTTCGCGAATGGTGCTGAGAACCAGCAAAGCCACCGCCGCCGAGCCGGCCAGGCCGTGGACGATGCCGATCAGCAGCGGGCGTAGCGCGTGAAACACTCCCAATTGCGAGAGCGGATTGCCGAGCCATTTGGGCGCGGGGAGCGAATCGGCGTGATGTTCCCGAGAAGGGGCGTGCGAGTGCCAATGATAGTGCATGTGGGAAGCGTGCCCGTGGAGGTGGGCATGTTCACCAGTAACGTGGGGATGCGCGGGAGAGAATTTTTCGCTAAGCCATCGGGAGACGCCGGAAAGATTCAGGATGCCCAGGAGAATGAGCATCAGCCCCACGGCAAACTCCATGGTGAGGCCGGCACGCGGGGGAATCACGACGTTGAAGAGGATGATGGCGGCGCCGACAATAACGATGGTGATGGTGTGGCCGAGTCCCCAGAGGGCGCCGATGAGCGCGGCTTTGGAGAGGGAGCGCTCGCGGCTCACGATGGTGGAGACGGCGATGACGTGGTCGGGATCCGTGGCATGGCGCATGCCGAGGAAGAACCCAATCGCGAGAATGGCAAATCCGCTGATCATAGGTAGCCGTCGGCTGGCCGGCTGCGAGTTAGAGGATAACCGAGAAGCCGGGTTCGGCGCGAGTTTTTCCGGCGGGGTAGAGAGCTAGTTTCCGGCAACCACGGCGTTTAAAAGGGGATGTCTTTCGGGAGGTTGTAATCTCCGACCAGCAGGTGAAGCTCAGTGGGAGAGCCGGTGCGGCCCAGAGGAAGGGGTCGCTTTCACCAGGATTGGGTGTATACTCCGGCTGCCCGCGCAATCCGATTGGAAGTTCCGATGAACGGGCTCCCCGACGGGAATTCGGTCTTTCCATTGCGCCCGGCTCTGACTTTGGCTCGAATTGGCGACCCGTTCGCATCTGGGGGCTGTGTATGAAGCAAACCTTCGCCATCGGTATCGGGGGAGCCGCCGGGCAGGGTGTGGCCACGCCGGGCGATATCTTTGCAAAAATCTTTAGCCGGCGCGGTCTGAATCTGAATGCCTACAACGCCTACCAATCGATAATTCGGGGCGGTCATACTTTCCTGACAATTCGCACCGGCCCGGAAAAGGTCACCAATATGGGTGACCGGATAGATCTGCTCATCCCGCTCAATCAGGACAGCATGGACCGGCATTTGAAGCTGCTCGGCTCCGGCGCTGCGTGTCTCTACAATGCGGACACGATTCAACCGGGGCCGGCCGCCGACGGAGTGCAACTCTGTCCGCTTCCGGTTTCCGAGTTGGCGGACATCACCCGAAATAAGGTAGCCCAGAACACCATTGCGATTGGTGCCGGCCTCCACATGATGGGAATCGAATTCCGAGCGTTGGAAGACGTCCTCCGGGAACAGTTCAAGAAGAAGGGCGAGGCTGTGGTCACCGAAAACGTGAGTGTGGCGCGCGCCGGATACGACTACGCGGCCGCACACTTCGAGGATTTTCCCAACCCGCTCCCGAAGACAGAGGATCGCTACGCCATTTTGAGCGGAAATATTGCGATGGCGATGGGCGGCGCCGCCGCGGGCGTGAAATTCTACTGCGCCTACCCCATGAGCCCCTCGACAGGTGTGTTGCATTGGATGGCGGCGCACGCCCGCAAGGCCGGCATCATGGTTCGGCAGGTGGAAGACGAGATCGGTGTTGTCAATATGACGATTGGTGCGGCTCAAGCCGGGGTCCGCGCGATGTGTGCAACGTCGGGCGGCGGTTTTGCGCTTATGAGCGAGGGGCTGGGCATGTCCGCGATGATGGAAACCCCCGTTGTGGTGGTCAACGTTCAGCGAGCGGGCCCTTCCACTGGGGTCCCGACAAAAACCGAACAGGGCGACCTGTGGCAAATGCTGGGCGCTGCGTTCGGCGATTATCCCCGGGTAATCGCAGCGCCGCTGGACATCGGCGATTGCTTCAAACTGATTCCCGAGATATTCAACATCGCCGACCGCTTTCAGTGTCCAGGCCTAGTGCTGTGCGATCTCCTGTTGTCCGAAGGCAGGCTGAGCGTGCACCCGGAAGATTTGGATTTCAACCCGTCCATCGACCGGGGCGAACTCATCACTGGCAACGGCGGAGCCCCTCCGGCGGTCCCTACGAACGGATCGTACAAACGTTACAAATTCACGGAGAGCGGTGTTTCCCCGAGAGCTGTTCCGGGCGTTCGCGGGCACATCCACACGGTGGCCACGGACGAACACATGGAAGACGGCGTGCTTATCAGCGACGAGTTCACCAATCCGATCAAGCGCCGCGCGATGATGGAAAAGCGCATGCGAAAGGTGGATGGCATTGAGGCCGCCGTTCCTCCGCCCGTGCTGTCCGGCGCGCGCGGCGCCGATGTGACCTTGATTGGGTGGGGTTCGACGAAGGGCGTGATCGAGGAAGCCTGCGAGATTCTTACCGAGCAAGGGATTTCCGCCAATCAACTCCAGATTCGCTGGCTCGTGCCGCTCCATGGCGATGCCATTCTCGAAATTCTGAAGGATTCGCGGCACACCATCATCGTCGAGAACAATTACTCCGGTCAGTTTGCCCGTTATCTCCGAAGCGAAACCAGCTTTGTGCCCAGCGGCCACATTCGCAAGTACGATGGCGAGCCTTTCATGCCACATCACATCGTGGAGGCTGTGAAGGAACAGCTCTCCGGGGAGACGAAACTCTCCGTTCCTACGCACGAAATCATGGTTTGAAGAGGTAACGCAGATGGCTACAACAGCACAGCGGACCAGTCAACTCACACTCGCCGATCTAAAAGGCAAGGTCGATCCCGACTGGTGTCCCGGATGCGGCGATTTTGGCGTTCTATCGGCCATTCAGAAAGCTCTCGTCGAACTGCAAATCCCCAATCACAATGTGGTCGCCATCAGCGGTATCGGGTGTTCCTCCAATTTACCCGGCTTCATCAACACCTATGGCATGCACACGCTGCACGGCCGTGCCCTTGCGGTTGCCACGGGCCTCAAACTTGCCAATCACGAGCTGACGGTGCTTGTGACCGGCGGGGACGGTGACGGCTTCGGCATCGGCGGAAACCATTTCGTCCACTCGATGCGCCGCAATGTCGATTTGCTTTACATAGTCATGGACAACCAGATCTACGGTTTAACCACGGGCCAGACCTCGCCCACCAGCCGTATTGGCATGAAGACGAAGAGCATGCCGTTCGGCAACATTGAGGCTCCGGTCAATCCGATTTCGCTGGCCCTGGCTACCGGTGCCACGTTTGTGGCCCGGGGCTATAGCGCCGATCAAAAGCACCTGACGGAGCTGATCAAACGAGGGATCGAACACAAGGGTTTCTCGTTCCTGGACGTCTTCAGCCCCTGCGTCACCTACAATCACGACAATACCTACCAGTGGTACCGGCCGCGCGTGAAAAAACTTGAGGATGACCCGACCTACGACCCCTCTGTCTGGACAGCTGCAATGGAAAAATCGTTGCTTTGGGGAGAGGAGATCCCCATTGGAAGATTCTTTGAGCGCACCGATATTCCATCCTTGCACGCGGCAGAGCCCGTGTTGAACGATGGGCCGCTTGTCCATCGAGACCTGAGAGTGCCCGCCGACGTAGCCCGCACGTTTATCGAAGAATTAATGTAGCGGCCCGCCTTGCGCGACAACCTAGATGTCGTGCGCGGGGCGATTCAGTCCAGTTGGCGTGAGAGAGCACCACTCGGGCTACTGTTTATTCCAGCCGGGATGGCTCTTTCTCGCCGTCCAGCACGACATCGTACGGATTTGGGAGCATGCGCGCTGTTCTGCTCCATTCAGTCTTGCAGAGATTTTCTTGACGCAATGGGGATGCCGCGCTACCGGCACAAGCGTCGAGGTTCTCTCGGCGCTCCCGATCGCGCCGCAGGCTACAAATGTTCAATTCAGAACAGACACAACGAAGCGCAGCGAATATGCTACAAGACAACGAAATACCATCCATTAGACGTACCCCAAGCACCCCCCACCCTGGGCGCCAAACGCCCGGGGTGTTTCTTGCGCTTGAAAAGGATTGAGGCGGGAGCGGATACCAACAGAAGCTGCGCAATCGCGGCCGCAAAGGATCGAGTCACTCGTGCAGGACGACGCTCAAGAGGGAAGTATTGATCTCAATACTGCCGTTATATTTTATAAAACCCAGCTTCCGGAACTTGTTCATGAAAAAATTGACGCGCGAGCGCGTAGTGCCGATCATTTCCGCAAGCGTTTCTTGCGATACATGGGGAAGTACTCCGTGCGGATGGTCTTCTTTACCGTAGCGGGCCAGCAAGAGGAGGGCGCGGGCGAGCCGCTTCTCGCTGGAGTTGAAGAGCTGGTCGATCAAGTCCTCCTCGATTCGAATGTTCCGTGACAGCATGAACTTAATGAAGCGGTCGGAGAGCGCATGCTGCTCGTGAAGTACCTTTAGCATTTCATTTTTGTCGATGACGAGCACCGCGCTACGCGTAATCGCGCTGGCTTTCCCCATGCGGACAGACTGGCCTGCCAGGCAACCCTCACCAAAGAAGTCGCCTGGCCCCAGAATGGCCACGACCGCCTCTTTACCGGCTTCGCTGACCACGGAGAGCTTCACGCCGCCTTCCTGTATGTACAGGACGGTCTTCGCGTCGTCACCCTCGGAGAAGATCACCTCCGTCCTTCGAAGTTCTTTCGTCCTTCTCGCTACCCCGGCGGAATCGAGGAAAGCCTGGGCGTCGAATCCGCTTCTTCCCCCGGAGTCCTTCTTGGATATCTTGTTTCTTGGATTCACCATTGCTCCGATCACCCGACATCAGAATGCGTACGAGACTTCGTCATCGCTTGTTCTTGTGCCGCCACGAGCCGTTCTTCCAGGGCCTTCTTCCTGGTTTCCCTATCCAATTCAAGTGCCGTTTCCTGCAGAATTTGTTCTGCGACAATCTTTCTGACGATCTCCAGAGGAACCTGCTCGAAATGTGTTTTCGATATGAGCATTCAAACCTCCCTGGGCTACCCAAACGCTAGCAGGCCGCAAGTCGTACGGGTCAACTCTTTTGGAAAGCGAATCGTGGCGTTAGTCGAGACTAAGTTGGCCGGTTAGGCGAGCCCGCGGTTCGCGCCGCCCGAGCCAAGCCGCTTTAAAGCTCCGCATTTTTTACTTGCAGAACTCGTTACGATGAGATACGTTAACGTCACGTTTGTTTAGCGTATCTTCACAAGGGAGGGCCCTATGGGGCGCACGCAGACGAAAGCTTTGCCTATGCATTTCAAGACCATGGTGCAAACGGATGTGCCGCAAGGCCGGGATGGAAAGCACAAACTGATTGTCACCACAATCCTCAAGGACCTCGACCGCCTGGATTCTGGTGCCGCGCTCAAGGTTCCCTTGGAAGAACTGATGCAATCAAAGGAAAAGGTTCGCTCCGCGCTGAATCGTGCCACCCGAAAAGCAGGCCGTAAGGTCGCGACCGCCAGCGACGCCACGTTCTTGTATGTGTGGAACGTGAGAGCGTAGGGGGAGCATCCCGCCTTTCCCGCCACTTCTCCGCCCTGAGAAGGGCGGCCACACCTATTCATTTGGAAAACTGGTCACCGTAGGATGTGTCATTAACTATCAAAAATGACAGCGAGCCACTGTCTTGCCACATCCTGAGGCGCGTAGGCTCAACCGGGCTTGAGCAGGCGCATGAAGTCGGCACCGGCTCGGTGGGAGACGCCGAACTCGATCTCCTGCAGCCCCGAGCCGACCAAGTAGGCGTAACGACCAAGCGAGTTGACCTTGGACGAAAAGGATATTTTGAACATGTGCCGCGAATAAATCGCAGCTTGGAAGAGCATCCGCGTTGCAGTGCTCTAACTTGCCGTGAATTTCTGAGCCGGATGGCTGCCGACGGCCAGCTGCGCCGCCTCCCACGCCGCGATGCCGCCGGCAATTTCACCAACGGGGTGAAATTCGCCGCGCTGCAAGATGCTCGCGGCGATGGATGAACGGTAGCCCCCCGCACAGTAGACCAGCAAGGAACGGTTTTTCGGAAGGGTGTTCAGATTGTCGGACAAATGGTTGAGCGGGATACTCAAACTGTCGCTAATGTGTTTCAGCTCGCGCTCGCGCGGCCCCCGAACGTCGATGACAAGCGGTGGCTGACTCGACGACAGGAGTTCCGCGGCGAACTGAGGGCTGAGCCGCTCCGTGAACGCGACTAGTTCCGGCCGCGCCTCGAGGCTCTGCAATCCGTTTCGCAAGTATCCGGCAATGTGATCGAAGCCGATGCGGCCAAGGCGGACCGCCGATTCTGATTCCCGGCCGGGGTTGGCGATAAGCACGATGGGGTGCTCTCGACTCAGCACCGTGCCTGCCCAGGTCGCGAACTGCCCGCTAAGACCGATGTTGATACTACCCATGAGGTGTGCGGCAGCGAATTCTTCAGGCTCGCGTGTGTCGAGGATCTGCGCGCCATCCGCTTGGAAAGCCAGCAGGGCATCGAGTGTCAGCGGTTTCAACTCGCGTTCGAGCGCCTCCTGAAGCGTTGGCCGCTCCTTGCTGTTCAGGACGGCGTCATAGGTGAAATAGGGCGGAGCCTCGGGCTGGTCGGCGGTCACCAGTTCGATGAAGGCTTCCTTGCTCATTGGCTGTAGCGCGTAATTTAGGCGTCGTTGCTCCCCGATCGTGGAAACCGTCTCCTTGCTAATCGCCTTCCCGCAGAGGGACCCGGCGCCATGAGCCGGATACACCAGGCTGGCGTCCGGCAATAGAAGCAACTTGGATTGCAACGAGTCAAACAGCAGAGCACCAAGATCCCTCGCCGACCAGCCCAGCGCCGCGCGAAGGTCCGGACGCCCGACGTCTCCGATAAACAGCGTATCCCCTGTCAAAACAGCGAACGGCTCGTTACCGCTTCTTTCGAGATCGAAGACGAGGAGAGAGATCGATTCGGGGGTGTGGCCCGGCGTTTCGAGGGCCTTCATTCGCACCCGCCCGAACTCGACCACGCTGCCGTCGCCGAGCGGCGTGAACCGGTATTCCGCCTGTGCTTTCGCGCCAAGATGAATGGTAGCCCCCACGCGATCCCGCAGCTCGAGATGTCCAGCCACAAAGTCGGCGTGCAGATGGGTCAGGAATACATGCTTGATTTGAAGACCGCATTCGGCTGCAAAGGTCAGATACCGCTCGACGTCCCGTTGGGGATCGACAACAGCTGCTGTTCCCGCCTTCTCGTCGCCGATGAGGTACGAAGCGTGGGCGAGGCAATTCAGGTAGAACTGCTTGAAAATCACTTGCTGTGTCCTCGATTCAACTTGCGAAGACTTCACCGATCAGGACTTGCGAATTCGACCATGAATTCGCAAATCTTATGTTTCTACTACCCTCGAGTCAACAAGATTGCAATTCCATTCTTCCGACGTGGGCACGTGATTTACGCGGCGGCGCGGAAGAGGCGGATGCCGCCGACGGACAAGTCGGCGGCACGCACCCGTTCCCCTTCCAGGCGGCTGTGCGCACTTCACTGGTCACCGGATGACGTGGATCCGAACGCCCACTTTCAGGTTCTTCCACGGCTTGTCGGCTGTATAAACAGGGGCTTTCAAGACGAGCGCCAGCGCCAAACAAGCCCGGTCTCCGAGTGACAGACCAAGGGCACGCGTTTGGACGACGAGCGCGCCGGCCAGCTTGGCCTGCTCCGGCGTGAAAGCCACAGCTTCACGGACGGGGCTTAACGTGGCTTCCCACGCGTCATCGGCACGGAGGCCCTGTTCGACAAGCTTGCCCTGCACCTCGGCGAGATTGACGGTGCTACTCGCGGCGATGCTCAGCAACTCGGGCGTCAGCGTGTCCCCCCCAGGCTCCTGATTGAGGATTGCAAGCAGCGCGGAAGCGTCCAGCACGATCCTATTCATCTCGTGCTGCTGCCCGCCGTTCGGCGATCAATTCGTCCACTAAAGATCGGCCCGGCTTCACATGTTTGCGTACTAGGCGTTGAGCCCGCTGAATGCGGCGCTTCAAGGTGGTGATACGCAATTCGTCGTCTTCAATCCGCAAAACCACTTCGTCCCCAATGTTGATGCCCAGCGCCTTCCGAAAAGGCGCAGGAATCACCACGCGGCCGTTCTCATTCACGCGCATGCGGGTCTCGGTATCCATGTCTTGAACCTCAGTTGTGACACTATTCTACCATATGTCATTTTCTTCGAAAATGACATCATGCCACTTCCTTGTCATGGAGACGGGCGCGGGTTCTTATTCAGACTTGAGCAGGCGCAGGAATTCCGCGGCCGCGTGGGGCAGGCGCGCGCCACGGCGCGAAATCATGTACAGGTGGCGGGGAATGTTGAGCTGTTTGATTTTCACTTCTTTCAGCCAGCCGTGCTCGACCTCCCAGTTGACGCACATGCGGGGCACAATGGCCACGCCCATACCCATTTGCACGAAGCGCTTGATGCTTTCGATGGTAGGCATTTCGAGGGGCATGTTGAGGGGCGTGCGGTTGCGGGCGAAGAGTTCGATGACGCGGCGGCGAAAGGGGGATTCCACGATGTGAGCGATGAACATCTCCTTGCCGAGCTCTTCGATGTCCACTTCACGCCGCTTGGCCAGGGGGTGTTTTGGAGGTACGACGAACGTAAGTTCGTCTTTCAGGATCTCGGTGGATTGGAGTTGCGCGTCGCGCGGGACGAAGGAAACCGCGCCGAGATCGAGGCGGTAGTTCACCACTTCGTGGGGGATATCGCGGGAGAACATGCGGTGCAAGCGCACCTGAACACCAGGATGAGCTTCGCGATACTTGGCCAGTGCCGGCAGAAGCGCGTGGATGGAACTCTCATTGACGCCCAGGGAGAGTTCGCCGCGTTTCAATCCTTCCAGCTCCAAGAGGCCCTTTTTCACCTCGTCCCGAAGGTTTAGGAGCCGTTCGGCGTACTCACGAAGGAGCGTGCCGGCGTCGGTGAGGCGCACCGGCCGCGCGCCGCGGACAAACAGGGGCTGGCCGAGGTCATCCTCCAATTTTCGGATGGCCAGGCTGACGGCCGGCTGGGTGCGGTAGAGGCGCTCGGCCGCGCGGGAGAAGCTGCCTTCTTTGGCGACGGTGAGAAAAACCGTTAATTCCGCGAGATCCATGGGGAAAACCCTCGATTCAAAGGCCGGGAGCGGTCCGTGTCCGGGGCCGCTTCCGGATGGAAGGAGTTCTAAGTCCTAAGTTTTCAGCAACAAGTAGGAACATTCCGCCGACACAAGCGAGCGCGGCTTGAGCCTAAAGGCAGCTTTTCCGATACTAGGAACTTGAAGCTTAAAACGTATCACTGCCCTGGCTTTGGCATTTGGACGGCTCGAAACCCTCGGAGCTAGTATAAGGCAGAATTATCAAATACAGAATGAAGATAAATTGGACTAGAACCTCTATCCGTGCGTAACTGGAACAATAGTCTGGAGGCACCGGCATGAGCCACGTACGCATCTTTGACACCACGCTCCGGGACGGCGAGCAATCGCCCGGGTTCTCCATGAACACGGGAGAGAAGATCCGCATGGCGCGGCAGCTTGCGGCACTGGGCGTGGACATCATTGAGGCAGGATTTCCGATTGCGTCGAAGGGCGACCTGGAAGCGGTGATTGCGGTGTCGAATGAGGTGCGGGACGTTCCCATTGCCGCCCTCGCGCGGGCGAGGAAAGACGACATTCTGGCGGCAGCGGAAGCCTTGAAGCCGGCAAAGTACCCGCGCATGCACGTTTTCCTGGCGACCTCCGATTTGCACCTGCAGGTGAAACTGCACATAACGCGTGAGCAAGCGCTCGAAGCCATCGAATCGATGATCAAGCTGGCGAGGAATTTTGTGGAGGAAGTGGAGTTCTCCGCGGAGGACGCCGGGCGGACGGATATCGAATTTTTGTGCAAGGCTTGCACCGCAGCGGTAAGAGGCGGCGCGACGGTGCTGAACCTGCCGGACACGGTGGGCTACGCAGTTCCGGAAGAGTACGCAGAGATGTTCCGGAAAGTGCGGGAGCACCTGGGCGACCCGGAACACATCATTTTGAGCGCGCATTGCCACGACGATTTAGGGCTGGCGGTGGCAAACTCGCTGGCGGCGGTTAAGGCAGGCGTGCGGCAGATCGAGTGCACGGTGAACGGGATTGGCGAGCGCGCCGGAAACGCGGCGCTCGAGGAAGTGGCGGTGGCGCTGGCGGTGCGCAAGGATAGTTTTGGCGTGGCCACGAAACTGAAGCTGGATGAGCTGTACAAGTCCAGCAAGTTGCTGACGGAAATCACCGGAGCGGTGGTTGCGCCGAACAAAGCCGTGGTGGGCGCGAATGCGTTTGCGCACGAAGCGGGAATTCATCAAGACGGCATCATCAAGAATCCGCTGACGTATGAGATTATCTCGCCGGAGACGGTGGGCGTGCCGTCACGGTCGCTGGTGCTTGGGAAGCACTCCGGAAGGCATGCGCTGAAGGAGTCGCTGAAGGAGCTGGGCTACGAACCTAGCGAGGAACAACTGGCGGAATGCTATCGCCGGGTGACGGCGTTTGCGGACACATCCAAGCACGTCCGCGCGCGAGATTTGATGACCATCGCGCATGAGGTGATTCGCCGCAAAGCGCTGGCCACCACGGCGCCGGTGGCCTGAGCGGCGGGAGAGATTCGAGGGATCCGCGGATGAAGCTGAAAAAGAAAATTGTGTTTTTGCCGGGCGATGGGATCGGCCCGGAAGTGGCGCGTGCTGCCGCGAACGTGCTGCAGGAGTGTGCGCGGGAGTTTGGGCACCAGTTCGACTCCGTGGAAATGCCGATTGGCGGGACGGCCATCGACAAGACCGGGAATCCCCTGCCGAATGAAACGCTGGA
The DNA here is from genome assembly GCA_963734105.1 of Candidatus Acidiferrales bacterium. Lineage (GTDB taxonomy): Bacteria > Acidobacteriota > Terriglobia > Acidiferrales > UBA7541 > Acidiferrum. Next base: position 112,970 of record CAVTFW010000009.1, read on the forward strand.
GGCGTGCCGCAAGGCGGACGCGGTTTTCTTGGGCGCGGTGGGCGGGCCAAAGTGGGATGCGTTGCCCGTGGGCAAGCGGCCGGAGACGGGATTGCTGGCTCTGCGCAAGGGGCTGGGGCTGTTTGTGAATTTGCGGCCAGTGAAGTTGCTTGAGCCGCTGCGCGGAATTTCGCCGCTGCGGCCGGAACGGCTGGGCGATCTGGATATCGAGATTGTGCGGGAACTGGCCGGCGGAATGTATTTTGGCGAGCGGGGCAACGTGTTGGAAGGCGGGACGGAGCGCGCATTTGACACGGAGTCTTACTCGACGCCGGAAATCGAGCGCATCGCAGCGTTTGCGTTTGCGCGGGCGGAGAGCCGGTCGCGGCGGCTGTGCTCGGTGGACAAGGCCAACGTGCTGACCAGTTCGCAGTTGTGGCGGCGGACGGTGACCTCCGTGGGCTCGGTTTTTCCGGCGGTGAAGCTTGAGCACATGTATGTGGACAACGCGGCGATGCAACTGACGCTGCGGCCGACGCAGTTTGACGTGTTGCTCAGCACCAACATGTTCGGCGACATCCTGAGCGATGCGGCGGCGGCGCTGGTGGGCTCGATCGGTCTGATTCCTTCGGCAAGTTTTGGCTCGAGTGCGCAGTTGTTTGAGCCGATTCACGGCTCCGCGCCGGCTCTGGCCGGGAAAGACGCAGCCAATCCCATCGGTGCGATCCTGAGCGCGACGATGATGCTCCGCGACGCGTTTGGCCTGGGCCTGGAAGCGGACTGGGTGGAACAATCGGTGGGGCGCGTGCTGGGAGCGGGTTACCGTACCGCGGACATCAGCGAGCCAGGCACAAAGAGTGTCGGCACCTCCTCGTTCCTCGAGATCTTGCAGCAGGAGATGCAGCGCACCTTCGAACACGCCGAAAAATACGGCTGGGGCGTCTAGCCTAAGATCACAGTCCGTCTCAGTGGAGGTGGGGTGCAAGACCGGGGGAGAAGCAGATCGGTCCTGCATCTTGAGAATTGCCTTTTGTTCCCCACACGCCGAAGGGGCACCAGCAACTAATTGAAATTGTAGCCAAGTTCCCAAAGGAACTGGTGATTGCCCTTCGTTACGCCGGCATTTCCGATCTGATAGGCGCCGTAAAGCGTGAATTTTGGGGTGAGTTTTATAATCACGCCGGGGTTCACATAGCCCGTGGCCTGATTCCCCGTGTACCATTCGGCCGCGAGCGTCAAACGGCTGTTAACCTGCTGTTCGAAGGTCAATTGCCCACCGGCGCGATTGGCGCTCGCGACAACGTTTCGCGTAAAGTCGTATCCCCCAACGCTAATCCGCGTGCCATGTTTCCACTCCTTCGCGAACGTCGCGTAAGCATAATTCCCCGCGTTGTAGGTCCTTTCGCGGACTGGAAAAAACAAGTCATCGCCAACGAAAAAGGACCATCCCCGGCTCTTGTTTCTCCAAAACCGCCATTTGATCGTGGGGGAGAATTCGAGTTCCCCCACCGTGGGCGCGCTCAACCCGTCGAAATTCATTCCGACTTCGATTTGGTACCCGATGCCAAAGACGATGCGCGGCGTAAACGTGGCCAGCGGATCAACCGGGCGCACGGTACCGTCTTGTTCGAAGTAGACCTTTCCTTTGTCCAGGACGTCCGCGCTGGGAACGTCGAATACGGTTTCTTGTGCGTGGACGCCGCAGACCGGAAAGGCGACCAGCAGAAACACCAACAACCTGAAGGACCTGATTTCTAGTCGCTGCAGCAAGGTGGTTCAGGATAACTTACCCATCTTTCGTAGTCATTACAGTTTGCAATCCGAAGTTTCCCTCTTGTCTGAAAACTGCCAGGCAGTGCAGGAGTAGGCCAGGGCGTCTAGCTTAAGTTCTCTTTCCATTGGAATCGCTGCGGCATGCCCAATGGATTGCCGTCTCCTTCGAATTTATTCGAGGGTCTTGGCATCGAAGCCCGCGAGGGCATCGTCTTCCACGGTGTAACTGATTTCGATGGGTTTGCAGCACACTTCGCAGTCTTCGACATAGCTTTGACGGCGAATCGACAAGTCCAGCACCATCGAAATCTCTTCCCCACAATACGGGCAGTTGAAGGAGTGTTCCACAGGGACAGTATGCTACAGCAGGTCCATACGGAATCCTATGCAACGGAAGTTTCCGAGAAGCCGTGCGGGTTCAATGGGTCGGGGATTCTACAATAGGAACATGTCGAATCTCTTTGACCTCAGACAGCGCGTAATAGCCCTGACGAGTGCGTGCAGTTAGGCCGGGGTTTGCGAGTTTGATCTCCAGGTGGTGGTATTCGTCTCGCTTCGCGTCTAAGGGAGCAACGAACGAGAGTTCGTAGTAAGCATCCGCGTCAGAGAGGCATTTTTGCATCTGGGCAGCGATGTCGTTGTTGAGGGTGAGGGCAAGACCACCGCTTTGGACGGCGAGTACCTGGAGAGCGAGGTCCCCCGCATCAACGTGCCGAGGCTCGCTAATGCCTTTAAGGAATGCCTCGTAGAAGTAAGTGCGTGTGCCGAAGTCGTCGCTGCCCAGAGGATCGATGCTGTAAAGCGTGATGCGTGTCTGCCGGAGCTGCGTCGAAAAGCTCACAATATCCTCAAAGAGCTGCTGCTGTTGCTTGGAATCGAGTTGGACTTCAGGGCCGGAGAGAAGAGGCCAGCCAGGCGAAATCCAGAGGACGAGCTTGCGTCCCGGGCGGGTAGCCTCGCGCGTCGCAAGCACATGCAGGGCGTTAAGGGATAATTCGAAACGTTCTGCTGCACCGTAGAAGCCGGCGGACCGGCGGAGTGTCCGAAGGCCGACGACGTACTGATCCAGGGCGACACTAAGGGCGTTGCCGTCGTCGGAGAAGCCCTCTTGAATCTGCATGCCTGTGTCCGTAAAGACCGCCAGAGCGGTGGGATGTGCCAGGTGACCGCCCTCGGCGCGAAGGAACTTTTCGATCTCTTCGCGTTCAAAGGCAACCTTGCTGTAGTCGGTATTGACGGCATCGATGACAAGGATGACCTCAAGCGGGGTCTGGCTGCGGCCGAGGACCTGGAAGGAGGTAATGGGTTGCGGGACTTTGTTATCGAGGACAGTGAAGTCTTGCTGTTGAAGGCCGGTAACGGGCGGCCCGGACTTCGGAGTGACCACGACGTCAACGTAGATCTTGCCGTCGTCAGGCTGCGTTGGCCGGCGGTCCTGCTGGGCTGAAGCTGCAGCGGTGGACAGAAGAAACACCAGAAGAAAAAGGCCGAGACGGGTATGGTTCAACATACATCCCTTCCTCGGAGCGAAGCCCGACGAGTTCCGGTTGGATCGCTTCGCTGATTTAAGCGCGCGAGGCTACACTCAGATAGATGTAATCCAAGGGTGAATAGTTTCTACTAAGTCTTGATGGAGCCGCTACTCGGAAACTAACCCAGTATCTGCGATTGCCCGCAGTGAACATGGGATTGAGGTGGAATGTGATCGGAGCCCAAGAAGGAGCGGGCAAGCTGGTTGCGGGAAGCGGTTGGGGATGATAATTTTGATAATCTAGGGTTGGCGAGGGGGGAGTGTCGCGGAGGCCAACCGCCTTGCAAGGCTGTAGCCTGGCCAAGTGACTGTCCCAGAGCGAATCGCATGCGGAAATGGCCGCCCGGAACGGCGAGATAGCAGGGGAATCTCTTTCCCAAAGCGATTGAGATTCATCAGATAAGATGGCCGAGAGTTCCTCTAAATCGAATGGCGGCGCGGCGGAGCGTGTGTCCGGCGTGACGTATTGGCGCGTGGAAGGCTCGTTGTTTGAGATCAGCGCTCTCCGCAGCGTGGGATATTTCAACTGGAACAGCCAGAGCTTCCTGGAGCGCTGGGTGCGCCGCGGAGGCATGCTGGGATTATTCTTTCTTCGCCCCCCTTACTATCTGATCAGCCGAACTTTTGCGACGCGAGCCCTGCATAGTGTGCTGCGTGGCATCACGCGCGACCGCCTGGACCTGCTGGGCGAGGAATATTTTCAATACGAACTGAAACCGCGGATGCGGCGGGAAGCCGTGGAAAAGCTGATCGATACCGTGCGCGACGGCGAGCGCGTGGTGCTCGTCGGGCAGATGCTGGAGCATATCCTGCGGCCGATGGCGGAATATTTCGCCGTCGAGGGATTCCTCGCGAACCGGTTGGAGTTTCGCGACGGAATGGCAACAGGACGTCTGATGGAGCCGGTGATCCGTCCCCGCGGACCCTTCGCGTGGCTCGGGAGCGGTTCGGCGGACGGGCGCATCGGCAAGGAAAAATTGCTGTGGCAATTGGACTGGGAGAAGACGCCGGAATTCGCGGAGCGTGCAGTTTCGCCGGCGCCGAGGCCACCGATAAACGTTGAACCTTCGGTGCAATCGCTGAGCAGCACGCCGCGCGTGGCGCAACTGCCGGTGCGGGCAACGCTGGCGGGGAAGCACCTGCTGCTGATCGGTGTGACCGGATTCATCGGGAAAGTGTGGCTGGTGGACCTGCTCGAAAAGATTCCCGAGATCGGGAAGATCACGCTGCTGATCCGGCGAAATCGCACGACCTCCGCCCAACGCCGGTTTGAAAAAATTGTCGAGGAATCGCCCGCGTTCGATGGCCTGCACGAAATCCACCGCGAGAAGCTGGCGGCGTTCCTGAGAGAAAAAGTGGAAGTGGTGGAAGGCGACGTGAGCCTTCCCGGGCTAGGGCTGGACGCGGATACGCAGGCGCGTCTTTCCCGCTCCCTGGACCTGATCGTGAACAGCGCGGGGCTGACGGACTTCAACCCGGACCTGCGGGACGCCATCGCTTCAAACATCGAATCCGCAATGTGCTTGGTGAATTTTCTGCGGAGATGCCAGCACGCGGGGTTGATGCACCTTTCAACCTGTTACGTGGTGGGGATGCGCGATGGGCGCGTCACGGAGGAATTGCGCGTCAACTACAATCCCGCGAATCATCCCGAGTTCGATGCCGAGAAGGAAATTGCATCGCTGAGGGAGATGATCCTGCGAATTGAAGAACGCTCCGAAAGCGCGGAGCTGGCCAAAGCCCTAAGGCGGCAGGCACTGGGCCGCAGCGGTGATCCATCAAAGGTCGGGGCAGAAGAGCTGGATGGCGTATTGAAGAGGAACAGGGCGCGCTGGGCGAGGAACCGCCTGGTTCGCGCGGGGATGAAACGAGCGCATCATTTGGGCTGGCCCAATACGTACACGTTTACGAAGAGTTTGGGCGAATCGACCCTGGCGAAATTGGGCCGCGACCTGCCGATTGCCATCGTGCGGCCGTCGATTGTGGAAAGTTCGGAGCGCACTCCATTCTCGGGATGGAATGAGGGAATCAATACGTCGGGGCCGCTGTCGTACCTGCTGGGAACGAACTTCCGGCAATTGCCTTCGAACGAACGCAAATGCCTGGACGTGATCCCCGTAGACATGGTGACGCGCGGGATGACGCTGATTGCGGCGGCATTGCTGCGACGGCAGAATGCGCGGCTGTATCAATTGGCGACGTCCGCGATCAATCCGGTAAATATGGGCCGCTCGATTGAATTGACAGGCCTGGCGCATCGCAAGCATTACCGGGCCCAGCAGGGGTTGGAGCACTGGCTGAAGGTGAAGCTGGAGACGATTCCGGTATCGAAGCTGCGCTACGAGCGGATGTCGATTCCAATGCAGAAGGCCGTGGTTTCGCGCATCAACAAGGCCGCAGCGACCCTGCACATAAGCAAGCCGCCGCTGGCCAAGGCGGAGCGGGACCTGGTGCGGGCGGAAAAGCTTATTGAATTGTACGAGCCGTTCATCCTGCACAACCAGCACGTGTTCGAGTGCGAAAACGCGCGGCTGCTTTCGGCGGCGCTGCCTCCCGAAGAGAAGGCGCTCTTCGATTTCGCCCCGGAAAAGATTGACTGGTGGGACTACTGGATTAACATCCACATACCGGCGCTGCGGCGGTGGTGCTACCCGCTGATGGAGGGCCGGCCACTGGAGGCGAGAGAAGCGCGCGTGCTGGACTGGTCCGTGCCTCCGGAGGGCGCTTCCGCGGCGGCGCCGTAGCGCGGCGCAGCCTAATTTCCTATGGCAATATTTCTCACGGGGTCGACAGGCTATCTGGGCAGCTACCTGGCGGCGGGACTTTTTACCGGATATAAGGACCGGTTGAACCTGCTGGTGCGCGCAAAGACGGAGCCGGAGGCGCGCGAACGGCTGTGGCAGTCGCTGCAACTGCATTTTGAATTTCCGGAGTTTCTTGAGTATCTGAACGGGCGAGTGCGCATTTTTCGCGGCGATCTGACCGGCGAGCGATTTGGTCTGAACGACGACGAATACCACGCGCTGGTGGATACGACGGAATCGATCGTGCACTGCGCGGCTTCGCTGAACCGCAAATCCGAGAAACAATGTCTGAACGTGAATCTGCGCGGATCGCTCGAGGTGATCCAGTTGGCTCGCCGGGCGCAGAATCGCAATGGACTGCGGCGGTATTCGCACGTGTCAACGGTGGCGGTGGCGGGGAAGCGGCAGAATGAAGTGGTGACCGAGGATAATTCGATCGACTGGTCGCGCTCGGACTACGATCCCTATGCGCGGACAAAGAAATTCAGCGAGCACATGGTGCACCAATTGTTACCGGACGTGCCGCACACGATTTTCCGGCCCGCGATTGTGATGGGGGACAGCCGGCGCCCGGAGACGACGCAGTTCGACATGGTGCGCGCGTTTGACATGCTGGCGCGTTTGCCGGTGCTGCCCCTGCGGCCCGACGACAAGATCGACATCGTGCCCGCGAACTATGTGGGCGCGGCGATCGTGAAGATTCACCAGATGGAGAAACCGAATTACGGGATTTATCACCTCTCGTCCGGGACAGGATCGCAGAGCTACAAGGAAATAACGGACACGCTGGCGGCTGCGGGCAGATGGAGCAAACCGAGTTACCAGCCGTGGCTCGGCGGCCCGTTTTCGAAGACAGTGAACTGGTTGGCGTTCAAGGGCGGCTCTGTAGGCTACGGCGCGTCGTTGCTGAAAGTGTTTTGGCCATACCTGGATTGGAATACGGTGTTCGATAATTCGCGCGTGGTGCAGGAGATGGGAGAGCCGCCGGCGAAATTTTCGGCCTACGCTTTCCCGTTGCTGCAGTTCAGCCGCGCGAACAAGTTTGAATATCTGGTAAAACCCTGGCCTGAGAATGCCGCCGGGCAGACAGTGAAAAACGCGGGGAGTGCTGTGGCATGACCGATTTTCTCCTGGTGATGTGGGTGAGCACGCTGATTGAGCTGCGGCGCTTCGGCTGGGTCTTCGGCCTTGGCAAGCGCTGGACTCCCGGCGAAAAACTGAAATTGCTGTTTGCGGGGTACAACGGCACGCGGAATACAGGAAGCGACCTGCGCGTGCATGAGATTTTGCGCCAAGTGCGGCACGTGTTGGGAGCGGAAAACGTCGACTTCAGCGTGATGACGCAGAATTTCGACCGGACCAACGGGTATTTTGAAGGATCCAGGCAAGTGCGGCTGCCAGACGTGTATCCACCGTTTTTGTGGCGGGAAGTCCATGGCAATCATGGCGTGGTTGCGTGCGAAGGCTCGATGTTCAAGAGCAAGTTCGCGAATGCCCTGACGACCATGATGATCGGCTCGCTCGGGCTGGCCTCCGCGGAGAATAAATTGTCCGTGGCCTACGGTGGCGACGCCGGCCACATGGATGACCTGATTCAGTGGATGTGCGCGCGGTACACGAAAGAATCGCTGGTGATCACCCGCAGCCTGGAATCGCAGCAACTTCTTGGAAGCCTGGGTGTGCCGAATGAATTGGGCGCGGACACCGCGTGGACGTTTGAGCCGCATCCGCAGGAATACGCCAAAAAAATACTGCGCGAGGCGGAGTGGGACGAGAAGACACCGATTCTGGTGCTCTGCCCGATCCATCCATTTGTGTGGCCTGTGCGCGCGTCGCTGGCAAAGTATGTGGCGCGGGCAACCACCGGCGCGTACAAGGACAGCCAGTACCGCACGGTGTATTTCTTTGAGTCTGGCGCGGAGGTGGACCGGAAATTTCAGCATTATATCGACGGCTACACGCGAGCGGCGAAAGCGTTTGTGCAGAAGCATCGCGTGTTTCCCATCCTTGTGGCCATGGAGCGCCTGGACGCCGTGGCCTGCCGCGCGATTGAAAAAGAGATCCCGGGAACGCCGATCTTCACCTCGGACGACTACGACATGTTTGAACTGGTATCAATCTTGCGCGCGTGCACGTACATGGTGTCCTCGCGGTATCACGGGATTGTGACCTCGATGCCGGCCGGGGTTGTGTCTGCCGGCGTGACCATGGACGAACGCATTCGCAATCTGATGCGAGAGCGCGGGCACCAGCATCTGCTGCTGAATGTCGATGATCCGGAATTGGGACCAAAACTGTTGCAAGTGATGGAACTGCTGGTGGTAGAGGCGGAGGCGATCCGGGAGGGCATCGGCCGGACCGTGGTCAACAATCTGAAGGGCATGGCGCGGATGGCGAGCTTCCTGGAAGACGAGATGCGGAAGACGTATCCAGAATTTCCGCTGCGCAAGGGAGTTTTGAGCTGGGAAGACAATTTACCGCCCCTGCCCAAGGAATTGCGCGATCTGGTCGAACAGTACGATACGACGGCAACAGCGATGGCCGCGGGGCGCTGAGGGCGGATGGGAAATTTCCTCGAAAATCTTTTTGAACAACTGCACCGGGCAGCGGATGGCGTGGTATTACGCGAGGTGCGCGGCGAGCGGTTTGCGAGCATGACTGGCCGGGAATTGCTGGAACAGGTTGGGAGGGTGCGCAGCTACTTGCGAGGGCTGGGGTTGGAACCCGGTGAACGATGCGCGCTGTTGGGGCCGAATTCGATCCAGTGGATCGCGGTGGATTTGGCGCTGATGGCGGAAGGAATCGTTGTGGTGCCGCTCTACGCGCGGCAAGCGCCGGTGGAGCTTGCCGGGATGATGAAGGATTGCGGCCCGCGATTTTTACTTGTCAGCGATGCAGAACTTGGAGAAAGCGTCGCGCGGGCATGGCCGGACTCGCCGCCGCGAATTTCGCTTGTCGATGCGATTACAAAGGTTCCGGCTGGCGAGGGGGTCAAGAGTGCGCCGAACCCGCGCAAGGACGAAGACCTTGTCACCATCATCTACACTTCGGGAACTTCGGGCGAGCCGAAGGGAGTTTGCCTGAACGCCGGGAATCTGAATCACATCGTTGGTTGCACGACGGGATGGATGGACCGTCTGGACTGGAACACCCGGGAGCCGATGCGGGTGTTTCAGTACCTGCCGTTTAATTTTGCGGCCTCGTGGATCGTTATGTTGTCCTGCCTCTCCAAAGAGACTGTGTTGACCTTGTCGATGGATTTGAACAAGCTGGCCGACGAAATTCGCCTGTCCAAGCCGAACTATTTTTTCAATGTGCCGACGCTGCTGGAGCGGGTGCGCCGCGGCGTGGAGGAAGCGCTCTCGAAACGCGCTGCTCCGATTCCGCTGATCTACCGTAATGCCGTCGCAGGTTGGAGGAAGGGGCTGGAAGGCCAGGGGACCGGCCTTTGGCTCATGCTGGCGCGAATGCTGATCTTCAACCAGATTCGCGCGCGCTTTGGAGGCAACTTGCGCGGGCTGGTATGCGGGTCGGCGCCGCTTGCTCCGGAGACGCAGGAATTTTTTGCGATGCTGGGAATTCCGATCTGGCAGGTGTACGGCCTCACGGAGACCTGCGGCATTTGCACGATGGACGACCCGCGCGTCGAGAGCGAAGCGGGCCGTGTGGGGCAAGCGATTCCTGGAACCGAATTGAAGGTTGGGGAGGGCGACGAGATCGTGGTTCGCGGTCCCAATGTTTTTCCCGGTTACTGGAACCGCCTAGACGAGACGGCGCGCGCCCTGCAGGGCGGCGTGTTTCATACCGGAGACCAGGGCGAAGTAAATTCGCGGGGAAATTGGCGCATCAGCGGCCGAATCAAGAACCTGATCATCCTGAATTCCGGGCATAACGTTGCGCCGGAGCCCATTGAAGAAAAAATTGCGCAACGCGTGCCGGGCGCGCAGCAGGTGGTTGTCGTAGGGAATGGTCGCGGCTATCTTTGCGCGATGGTCACGGGCGCCGTGGAACCAGGTGCGCTGCAGGCGGCGCTGGATCAGGTGAACTCGGAACTGCCACATTACAGGCAAGTGCGGAATTTCCTGATCTTGACTGACGCATTCACGCCGGAGAGCGGCTTGCTCACCGCAAACGGAAAATTGCGGCGGGATGCCATCAATGCGCGCTTTCGCGGCGAGATTGAGCAGTTGTACAAGAAGCACGCGGCCGCGGCTGGTGGGAACACATGATCAAGGAATTTCGCGGCAAGGCGCTCCGGTGGGAGTGGAGGGACGGCGTCGTGGAACTGACGCTCGACCGCGAGCCGCTGAATGAGATTGGCACGGAAACCCTGGCGGACCTGGAGAAATTTGCCGGTGCCATCCCAGGACTCGCGCCGGCAACCAGCGCCTGCATTATCACCAGCGCGCGGCCGGGGGGCTTCTGCGCGGGGGCGGATCTGAAGGAGCTGTACCTTGGGGCGGTGCCGCTGCCGAAAGCGAGGCGCGTATCGGGAGTGCGCGTGTTCCTGAAGCGGATCCACAAAGTAATGAACGCCATCGATGAAACGCCGTTTGTCACGTTTGCGGCCGTGCACGGGCTGTGCATGGGCGGGGGATTGGAATTGGCGCTGGTCTGCGACCTTATTGTTGCGGACAAGATGGCGCGATTCGGTTTCCCGGAACTGCGGCTTGGTTTGGTTCCGGGATTCGGTGGAATTCCGCGATTACGGCGCGATGTGGGAAACGGTTTTATCCGCGACTTGCTCTTTACCGGCCGAACGGTGAAGGCGGAAAGCGCGCATCAGGCGGGATTGGTGGCCCATTTGGCCGGCGAAGGGTACGCACTGCAGGTGGCGCGCTCGATGGCGCAGCAAGTGACCAAGTTTGACGCCGAAACGCGCGCGACCGCCAAGAAATTCATTAAGCCCATTCCGCGGGCAGAGCTGAACAAGGAAATCGACCTTTTCTGCAAGCTGTTTAGTCGCCCAGTCGTGATGGAGAGCCTGAGGCGCTTCGTCGAAACGGACGACCCCATGAAACATCTGCCGGTCGCCGAACGCTAACCTTGCCGCTGAAGTGCAATTTTCTTGTTGTCCCGCGGTAGCAAAGATTTTCCTTCGCGCCATGGGGGATGATAAATTTGAGGCCTATGCGCACTTTAGAGCAGACCACCCAGGAGATCCTGGAGTTGGCCACGAAGCAATTCAAGGCCGCGCCGGGCTTCTTGCGGGCGGACGACGATTTCTACAAAAAGCTAGGAATCGATAGCCTGCAAGCGCTGGAAATGTTGTCGCGGCTGGAAAACCATTTCAACATCGAATTGCCGGACTACGAAGTGCAGGGCGTGAGCGACTTTAAGACGCTCGCCGAACGCGTGCAAGCCCGCCTGTAATGCTGGACCTCCGAAAATATTCATCGATTGGAGAAGCGCTCAAGGACGCGCTGGATGCTTTTTCGCCTGAAGTGTGCCTAATTGAATCGGACCGTGGCGAAGAAAAACTGCGGCTGACGTATAGCGAGTTCAAGAACCGCGCGCTCGTTCTGTCAAAGGGGTTGGAGGAATTGGGTGTTGGTGGGGGAGACCGCGTCTCGATCCTCATGACAAATCAGTCCAAGTGGCTGATCTCCGCGTTCGCACTCTTCTATCGCGGCGCCATCATGGTACCGCTCGATTACAAATTGAAGCCGGAAGAGCAGTGGCAATTGCTTAAGCATTCCTCCGCGAATGTTCTCATTACGGAGTTCGGGATCTGGCGGCAGTTGAGCGGTTCACCGAGCGCGAACCGGGGCGGCGGCACTCAAAACAGTGATCGTGACAGAGGCGCCCGCCGGCGCAGAATTGAACGGAGCGTTGCGCTGGGAAAGCGTTGTAGGCACGGGCCAGCCGGCGTTTGTCGCGCGAAAACGCGAGGATCTTGCCAGCATCATCTACTCTTCCGGAACGGGTGGAAGCCCGAAGGGTTGCATGCTGACCCATGGAAATTATTTGGAGCAGTGCACCTCGCTTACGGCCTGGTATCCCTTCTGGCCGGGCGTCCGCTACCTGAGCATTCTTCCAACCAACCATTCGATCGATTTCATGGTTGGGTTTTTCGGTCCGTTTGTCTGTGGAGCGGCGGTGGTCCACCTGCGAACGCTGCGGCCGGAATTTGTGCGCGAGGCGTTCGCGAAATATCAGATTACTTACGTCACACTGGTGCCGTTGGTCCTGAAAAATCTGCAAAAGGGATTGCAGGCACGCTTTGACGAATTGCCTCCTCTGAAACGGCGCGTCTTTGAAGCGCTTCGGAAAATCAATGTTGCGCTGACGAAAGACCGGCCGCGTCTTGCGCTCAGCCGGCGGCTCCTTAATCAGGTGCACGACGCGTTTGGCGGAAAGTTGGAAGCCATCATTGTTGGCGGCGCATTTTCCGAGCCCCAGATGCTGCAATTCTTCTATGACTTGGGAATTCCCGTGGTCAATGCGTACGGATTGACCGAAGGCGGCACCGGCGTGACCGTGAACGATCTGAAGCCCTTCCGCGCGGATACTGTGGGGAAGCCTTTGCCAGGGATCGACGTGCGCATCGCAAACGCCGATAGAGATGGAATTGGCGAGGTAGCGGTGCGCGGCAAGACGGTCATGGCGGGCTATCTGAACGAGCCGGAGATGACCGCACAAACCATCGTGGATGGCTGGCTGATGACCGGTGACATGGGGCGATTCGATGCCTTCGGACATTTGCAGTTGTTCGGCCGGAAGAAAAACATGATCGTGACCGAGGAAGGGAAAAACGTATACGCGGAAGATGTCGAGCAAGCATTTGAGGGATTGCCGGTGAAGGAATTCTGCGTGTTTGCCGCGAATTATATCTGGCCCAGCCGGTCGATGGTGGGAGAACAACTAGTCTTAGTGGTGCATCTGGAGCACGGGCAGCCGTTCACCGAGGAGTTGAAGCGGGAAATCGCCACGCGAAACAACCGACTGATCAACTACAAGCGCGTCCACGGCGTCGTGGTCTATGACGAAGACTTTCCGCTGACGGCCTCACTCAAGATCATCCGCGTGGCCCTCGCGGAGCGCCTGGGAAAGCTCGACCGCGAACGGGCCATCCTGCCGGTTTAATGAAGAAACGCTTCTCCAGGAAACAAGGTAAAATTCCAACCACGGAATCATCGTGAACGAAAAGTTTATGGCCATTGTGAATCCTGCCGCGGGCGGCGGGCGTTCGGCGAAGCTCGCCGGAGCCGAACTCGCGCGGCTCAAAGAGAAAGGCCTTCTCATTGACGCGATTGCATCCACAGGGCCCGGCCACGCCTCGGGACTTGCGAGCGAAGCCTACGAACAAGGCTATCGAAAATTTCTGGCCGTGGGAGGGGACGGGACCGCGCACGAAATCATCAACGGGATTTTTGCCCGCGAGCCGGCCGTGCGGCGAATCGAGTTGGGATTTTTGCCCCTCGGTACCGGCAATTCCTTTCTGCGGGATTTCACCAAGAATGGCGCGGAATCCTCGCTGGAGGCGCTGGAGACCGGGCGGAAGAGGCGCGTGGATTTGCTGCGCCTGCGGCATGCCACGGGGACGATTTACTCGTTCAATCTGCTCAGCGTGGGATTCACGGCGGACGTGGGCGCAATGACCAACCGCGTCTTCAAATCCTTAGGACATTTGGGATATCTGCTCGGAGTAATTATTAAAGTGGTGCAGTTGAATCGCCGCGGATTCAAAATGCGTTGTGATGACGACCCGGAGTGGGACGAGCGCAAGTGCCTGTTTCTGACTTTCAATAACAGCAAGTACACCGGCGGCACCATGCTGATCGCGCCCAACGCGGATCCGAGTGACGGGCTGATCGAATATGTGCGCTGGGGACCCATCGGAAGGCTAGGGCTGCTCCGGATGTTGCCGCGGTTGTATGACGGAACGCACATCGAACATTCGCTGGCGTCGCGCCGCGCCGTCAAGCGGGTAGAGTTCGCCCTAGATGCGCCCGTGGACGTGATGGTGGACGGCGAGATTGTCACCGTGAATTGTCAGACCCTGGAAATCTTGCCCGGCGTCATGGACGTTTACGTATGAAGCGGCTCCGGGATGTGTTGCGGAGCATTTTTCTCTGGGGAGTAAGCTGGCTGCACTTTCTGATTGTTGTGCCGGTCTTGATCGGGCTGGCGGTCGTGCTCGATCCGCGCAAGCATGACTGGCTACAACGGGGCCTGTGCCGAAGGATTGCCTTTTTCTCGGGTGCGAAGGTGGTGGTGAAGCAAGCGCCTGGATTTGACGAGAAGCGGACATCCATCTTCATGGTGAATCACGTCAACCTGCTCGATCCGTTTATTCTCTACTGCGGAGTTCCCCAGCTCGTGCGCGGATGGGAGCTGGAATCGCACTTCCGGATTCCGATTTACGGGTGGCTGATGAAGCGATTCGGAAATGTGCCGGTTCCGAATGTGCGTAGTCCGAAGGACCTGAAGAAATTGTGGCGCCTCACGCAGGAGGCGATCAACAGTGGCGTCAGCCTGATTATTTTTCCGGAAGCCAAGCGCACGCGCACCGGGCACTTGAACGAGTTCGAGGATGGCGGATTTCGGCTGGCGCAGCAGCTCGGCGTGCCTATTGTACCGGCCAGCCTGGTGGGATCGTTCGAACATTTGCGGGCGGACGATTGGATCCTGCGGCCCACGACCATCACCATCTACCTGCATGACACCATCGAGACTAAGGGAATGCACAAGGAGGATGTTCCGGCGCTGAAGGAGCGCGTCAAGCAGATCATCGCGGCGCCGGTGGAAGCATCCCTGAAAGCCATCGCTCAAAACAGGGCCACCCCGGCATCGCAAACCGCCCCAGAGGATTAGGGGATTTCCTATTCGCGAGGGACCGGCCCGTGAAATATCAAGGCGCATGCTCAGGGTCAAACACTTCGAGTTGCTCATACTCTGCTGCCCTTGCGAGTTGTTTATCCGAAGTGGCGAAAATCATTGTCTCTGACGAGATGCCTTTGACTTTATCGAACTCGGAAGACTCGCGGACCCACAGGGCAGAGGCGAGATGTACTGCATCGGATCCCTTCAAAAAGTGCCTCTTCACAAGGTCGGGGATCAAATCCAGGACAAGGGTGGTCAGATCCACTCTTGTCAGGTAGTTTCTCCAGTCGGAATCGAACCGCGCCGTCGCCCAGTGATATTGCGCTGCCTGAAGTGGAGGTCGTTCCCGCAGTTTCCTGGCCATCGCAGCATGCATCTCCGCAAAACTCAACACCGACGTGAGCACGCGTCGACGCGCCCTCGCTTCCTCCGTGATCTTTGCATTTAGCTTAGCCGACCCGCGCTCTTCCAGGTAGCGCTTAACCAGGGCGGAAGAATCCATGTATAACACTAACGACGGTCCTCAATAATGATCTGCGATGCGGGCTTTCCTCGGCTTTTCACGGGTCGAAACTTTGGAAGTGGTTTCTTGGCAAGATGAATCAGGCCTTGAGCTTCTAGTTCTTTCAATCTTTCTTCGACAACATCCGTACCGGGATCGGTCTCGGTTGCCGGCGTGACCTGAGCGACAGCTTTCCCCCGATCCGTAATGATCAGCGTTTGTCCTTTCCGCACCGCCCGCAGGTACCGGCCTAGACGATTCTTGAATTCACGGCTGCCAACTCTTCGCATGTAGCTACCTCAATTGTATTGTAGCTACAACGAGAACGAAGGGCAACTAGGAACTAGGTTTGAGATTGGGGAGGATCCGGCCTGCCCTGGTTTCCTGCCAGGTGTAGAAAATGCGGTGGATCACCGTGATCGTGGAAATGATGGCGATCACCCAAAGAACCTGCGCCATGCGGTTGAAGAGGCCGCCAATGATGAGCAGGACCAGTCGCTCCGGCCGCTCCATGAACCCGACCTTGCACAAAGGAATCAGCGATTCGGCGCGCGCCCGCGCGTAGCTCACCATCACCGAACCGGCGGTAGCCACGGCTGCAAGCACTACGTACGGAGTGCGCCCGCTCACGGAGTAGTACACCAGCAAGCCCATATAGAGCGCCATGTCGGCGTAACGGTCCAGCGTCGAATCGTAGAACGCGCCGAATGCTGTAACGCGATTCTGACGGCGCGCCACTTGTCCATCGAGCATGTCCAGAAATCCGGCGATGAAAATGATGATCGCGCCCGCCCGGAAATTCCCTACCGCAAAACACGCCGCCGCCCCAAAATTGACAACCAGCCCCAGGAAGGTAAGCAGATTGGGATTGATGCCGGTGGCGGCCAGCGCCCCAACAATGCGGTCAAGCAGCCACTTCGATCCGGTGCCAATCGCGCCTGTAAACGTTGCCATCGTTTATTCCAAGTGGTGATAATACTGCAGCCCGTCAACATAGCCAAATGCCAACGCAGAAGAGTCGTCATGTAGCGGACGTATAACGCAGTCAACCCGCAAGTAGATTTCTCGTTCCGAAATTTCGTTTATTTAGGAGTAGCATCGCTTCGAAGGTCGAGTCGAGGTTGGTGCTGCCGTCTCTGCCAGTGGGGGGCGGCGGATGGCGAGTCAGGGCGCCAGTTCCCTGTAATAGAGGTAGGAATTACTTTCGCCAACCACCATCCAGCCGTCCTCCATAAATTTGCGCGAGACGCGAAAATAGCGAACCGAGCGGCCGTCCGGCGGGAGACCTCCGTCTACGGTGATTTCGGCTCGGACCAAAATGGCGGGCGCACCCATCTTGCCGTGCGCGGTCATGGAGGTGAACTGTACATCCCGCTGAACAACCTCGGGCACGGGTTCGATCGGCGAGCCTTCGCGAGCCTGCGCCAAGATTCGCGCGACATCCTTCGGGCCCCGCCCGGAGTACTCGTTGATGAGTCTCTCGCGCACGGCATTGCGCATGCCGTCGTCTACCGTTCGGACCCGCAGATAAATCTCAATACCGGAAAAACCCAGCAGCGCCGCGATGGCGACAAGGGCATGCCAGCCTCGCAACTGGAAGTTGTATTGCGCCATTCCCAGCCTTTCGCGTGAGCGATAAACCCGCCCACACAGGTATTCTCTCGCAGACGGAGACGGGGCTCGCCGTCGCGGCGAAGCCGGTGCGCCGAATAGTCAACACAATCTTTTGGGAACTCGCTGTTCTTGTCTCAGGACGCCTTGTAGAGTTCTTAGACACTCAATGCCTGACAATCGCCGTTGTCGGAAACTGCCGTATTCTGCCGACGAGGTTTTCCTGAGCTCTAGCTTGACGCCAACGCTGACACACCATAAATTGCTCAGTACGCGAAGGAGCATATGAAACCATACCAAGCGGCACGACGGGATTTTCTTTTGCAAGCGGGCGGGGCGGCGGGAGCGGCTTGGATCGCCGCGCAATGGCCCGCGGTTGTTGCGGCGGCGCAACATGCGCATGAGGCAGCCAGCTCGAAGACGCCCGGCAAGTTTGAAGTACTGACGCAGGAGCAGGCGCGGCAGGTGGAGGCCATCGCCTCACAGATCATTCCCACCGATGAACTGCCCGGGGCGCGTGAAGCCGGGGTCGTCTATTTTATCGACCGTGCGCTGAAAACTTTCGCGAAGGAGTCCTTGTCGGTCTACGAAAAAGGGCTCGTGGGAATGAACCAGGCGGCAAACGAGATGTTCCCCGGAGTGAAAAGCTTTGCGGACGCCACCGCCGAGCAGCAGGAGCATCTCCTGACTGAGCTGACCAAGGAACAGAACGCGCAAGCGGGTTCGGCACAGGGACCTCTGCAACATGTCTCCGATGACTTTTTCCAGACCATCCGGGAGCATACGGTGCTTGGATTTCTCGCGGACCCGGAAGCCGGAGGAAATCGGGATTACGCCGGGTGGAAAGTCATTGGGCGCGACCCGGCGCACAGTTTTTCGCCGCCGTTTGGTTTTTATGACAAAGATTATCCAGGGTGGCAGGCGGCTTCGCCGGAAACGGAAACGAAATGACCCGGGCCATGGTTTCCTATAAGCCTTCCGACGAAGTAGATTTCGTGATCGTGGGTTCCGGCGCCGCGGGCGGCGTGCTCGCCAAGGAGCTCTCGAGCAACGGGTTTCGCGTCGTCGTTCTGGAACAGGGGCCCTATCTGAAGGAAACGGATTTTTCCCACAATGAAGTGGACGTCTTTATTGGCCATCAATTGACCAACAATCCCGAAATTCCAGCCGACAACCTTCCGGAAAACTCCGCAAGACACAGCCAAAAAGCAACAGAGCGTGATGTACGGACGCTGCGTCGGCGGCAGCAGCGTGCACTTCACCGCGAATTTCTGGCGGCTTCACGAGATCGACTTCATCGAGCGCAGCAAGGTGGGAGAAATTCCCGGCGCCAACTTTGTCGATTGGCCGATTACCTACGCCGACCTGGAGCCGTATTATACGAAAGTCGAATGGGAAGTTGGCGTTTCCGGGTTGGCGGGAGCCAGCCCGTTTGATCCCCCGAGGTCGAAGCCCTACCCCATGCCACCATTGCCGGTGAAAGGCTCGGGCGTAATCTTCGAGCGGGCCGCGAAGAAACTCGGTTACCACCCGTTCCCCGCGCCGATGGCTATTCTCTCGCAGCCGCGGCCCGGGCGCAGCGCTTGCATCAATTGCGGGTTCTGTCTCGGGTTTGGCTGTGAAGTGGGCGCGAAGTCCACATCGCTTTCGGCGATGATCCCGGTTGCGGAGGCCACCGGGCGGTGCGAAATTCGTCCGAATTGTTACGTGCACCAGATCGCCATGGACCAAAACGGGCGCGCGAGCGGTGTCCTATATTTCGACGCAAAGAAGAACACGCACTTGCAGCAAGCCAAGGCGGTCATCGTCAGTGCAAACGGCGCCGAAACGCCCCGGCTACTTTTGTTATCCGCCTCGCCGCAATTTCCGAACGGCCTGGCAAATTCCAGCGGTATGGTTGGAAAGCACCTGATGCCGAATAGCAACGCCACGGCGTTTGGCGTCTTTGATGAACCGCTGAACGACTACAAGGGATTTGCCGTCAGCCGGATTTTTCACGATTTTTATGAGCTGGACCAGAAAAAAGTGGGTTTTTATGGCGGAGGGGGCCTGGACGCCCGATTTGATTTCACGCCGGGATGGTTCGCCATGGGCGGGCTGCCACCGGGAACCCCGAAATGGGGCAAGGAATTCAAGAAAGCCTTGCACCAGAATTTCACACGCACCATGGAGATTTTCTGCCACGCAACTTCTTTGCCTGTGGAGTCCAACAGCTTCTCCCTGGATCCCGACGTGAAAGATGCCTGGGGCCTGCCCGCCCTGCGGATGACCTATCGGGATCATCCCAACGATCTAAAGATGATGGAGTGGATGAAGGACCGGGCCATGGAAATTCTGGATGCGGCGGGGGCCAAGACAAAGTGGCACAACCCAGTGCGGGAGCAGCAATTCGCCGTGCACCTGCTGGGCACCTGCCGGATGGGCAAAGACCCAAAGACCTCCGTGATCGATCCCGATCATCGCACGCACGATGTCGCGAATCTTTTTCTGTGTGACGGCAGCAGCCTGGTCACTTCCGGCCGCGGCCAGCCGACCATGACGATTCAGGCGCTGGCGTTTCGCGCCGCGGATCGCATCACCGCGCTGGCGAAGCGCGGCGAAATCCCCGGCTAGTTTTTAGCCAGGGGACTGCATCCTTGGCATCTCGATCCTTACAAAAACCTGGAGACCCAACATGTGGAAGACTGCAAAAGTGAAATGGTTGTTCGCTGTTTCGATGATCGGTTTTGTCCTGTCCATTTCCTGCGGTGCCGGAATCATGGCGCAAACGCCGGCCAATCCCGCGCCCGAAACGCACAAGACCGCCGAACAGCAATTCAAGAACATCCAGGTGTTGAAGGATATCCCCGCGGAGCAACTGATTCCCACGATGCAATTCATCGGCGCATCGCTCGGTGTGCAGTGCGAATTCTGCCATGTGGAACATGAAATGCAGAAGGACGACAAGAAGGAAAAGAAGACCGCGCGAAAAATGATCGAGATGGAACTGACGATCGACAATGAAAATTTTGAGAACAAACTGGAAGTGACCTGCTACACCTGCCACCGCGGCTCTCCTCATCCGGTGGGCATTCCGATCGTATCCGCCGTAGACGCGCCGAAACCAGCTGCCCATGTCCACGACGAAGCGGCCGAAGCACACGCCAACCTGCCGACGGGCGACCAGATTCTGGATAAATATCTGGCGGCGGTGGGGGGAGCGGATGCGCTGAAGAAGATCAAGTCTCGCGAACAGAAAGGGACGATTGATGCGATGGGCACGCAGTATCCCATCGAGGTGTACTCAGAAGCTCCCGACAAACGCATTTCCATCTCCCATCCCCAAGGCGGCTCGAGTGTGACGGCGTTCAATGGCGAAGTGGGATGGCTGAGCATTCCAGGGGGCGTTCACCGCATGACCGGCCCGGATCGCGCCGCCGCGCGAATTGACGCAGAGCTCTATTTTCCGGCGCGAGTCCGCGAGCTGTACAAGGAGTTTCTCGTGGGGCCCGGAGAAGAGATCAACGGCCGCAAGACAGTTCTGGTTTCGGCCACGGCCCCAGGCCAACTGCCTTTGCGGTTGTACTTTGACCAGGAAACGGGATTGCTCCTCAGGCTGATCCGTTACGCGGAAACCCCGCTGGGAAGGAATCCGACGCAGATCGATTATGCGGATTACCGGGAGACCGGCGGAGTGAAGATTCCGTACCGCTGGACGCTGGCGCGGCCGAATGGAGCGTTCACCATCAAGGTCGATCAAGTGCAGCAGAACGTGCCGATCGACGAAAAGCTATTCGTACCCCCCAGCGAGCCTCCGGCTCGGTAGGTGGCCTCTGGCTCACTGAGTCATTAAAAATAAAGAAGGGCCACGGGGTGGCCATAGCCCTTTCTTGTATTCAAAGTATTCAAAAAAACTACTCTAAAACTTAAACACGATGCCGCCCGTGAAGCTGCCACGGTTGAGATAGTGATAGACATTTCCGTAATAACAGCCACCAAAGGACCCGCAATACTGTCCGTTGGCGGAGTTCCCGTAGGTCGGCAGGTAGCGGAGATCGCCTCGCAGGCCTATATGGCGGCTCAGGTAATATTTCACGCCGCCGCCCAAGCTGTAGGAAAATTCGGTCCGGTCGGGGGTGCTGTTGCCGTTAGAATCGTGCGTGAAGCCAACGCTCGCCGCCACATACGGCCTAATCTTTTCCTCGCTCGAGCGAAACATGAACAACCCGCCGAACTGGTATTGGTCGATCACCGAGTGATACGCACTAACGTAGGAATCCGTCACGATGTCGTGAGCGCTGTAGGAAGTGTTATTCCGGTTCCACATGAATTCCGGCTGGAAATTTTCCGTCAGGCTGTAGTCCAGGAAGCCACCGAACGCGATGGAATCGTTCACACGCAGACGGTCAACCGGATCCGACCCAACGGGACCGGACGTGAGGAAGACGGGGTAAGACGCGCTGGTTTCATAACCAACGAAAGGAGTAATTTCGAATCGGTCCTGAGCCCTGGCAGAATTGGCCGCGAACAGAGAGAAAGTAGCGACTGCAAACCACGTCATGCGGATCTTCATGGATCGGATTCTCCTTGAGTTCGATTCCCGGTGGATTGAACTTCCGCTGTGATCCTCAACGCCCCGGGGAGGAGCGGGCGGATAATCCCCCTGTCCCGCATCTTCGACGACGAGCCCGGGCGAGAGGCCGAGCGGGTGCGGCGAGTTCGGTATGAACTCCCTAGCGGAAACCCAAAAGCGACGCAAAAGTTTCCACGGCGCGAGCCATCCCTACTGATTCCCACCTATTTAGACGGCCGCACCCGATGCGCAGTTGCACTTCCCAGCCCAACATAAGGTGTGTAAATAAATAGGTTAGTGGCCCTAGGACACCCTGGCACGTAGTAGCGCCGGGGATTCTGCCTGGACGGTCTTACTTCTTTTCTGGGGGTTTCTGAGGGGCTGCTCCGCCAGCCTCGCCGGTGGCCGGTTTCACACCATTCTCCGCTGGCGGGCCGGCGGCCTTGCCTTCGGGAGCCTTCGCTCCTTCCGGTGCGCCCGCCTCGTCCGGTGACGCGGGCGCCTCGGCGGGTGTCTTCTCCATATACTGAACAATGAGCGAAATCCGGCGGTTGGAGGGATCCAGCGGAGCATCGGTTTTGCGCAGGCGTTGATCGGCGAAGCCGCGCACCTGGGTAATTTGGTCCGCGCGGATTCCGTTGTTCTGCATCAATCGCCGTGCCGCGTTGGCGCGATCGGCGGAGAGCTCCCAGTTGGTGTAGACCGCCCCCGCAGGATACGGTTTGGAATCCGTGTGGCCTTCGATGGCGATGTGGTTGGGCAGCTTTCCCAGCTCCTGGGCAAGTAACTTCACGAGGCCGCTGCCATCCTCGCTCATCTTGTTGCTGCCGCTGTCGAAGAACGTGCCGGTCGCGGACTCCGTCAATTCGATGCGCAGCCCCTCGTTGGTCACGGTCATGTCGATGTGATTCTGCAGCTCATCGAATTTGGGCACTTCGCGAATAGCTCTCTGCAACTGGTCCTTCAACTCCTTCATGTTGTCTTTCGAGACTATGAAATTTTCTCCGGAACCCACCATGTCAGTGCCGACCATCTTGGAGGTCCCGGTGGGATCTTTGAAGTATCCCCCAACAGCCTTCTGGATCTTGGCGCTGCTGTTCAGGAGCCACAAGACGATAAACAGCGCCATCATCGCGGTCACAAAATCCGCGTAGGCCACTTTCCACGCGCCGCCATGGTGGCCGCCGTGGCTGACTTTCTTCTTGATGATGATGGGCGGAGGCGAGGGCATAACCAGTTCACGGCGTCACGCCGCAGGAGCAGCCGGAGGCGCGCCATCTCCGCCTTTGAGGAATTTTTCCATCTCCTGGAAAGACGGGCGCAGGTGGCCCGGAATGGCGCGGCGGCCGAACTCCACCGCAATGCTGGGCGGCGATCCCTTGATGAAGCTGACGATAACCACGCGCAGCACGTGATAATAGGCATGTTCCTCATCGGTGTTTTTGGCCATATTGGAGGCCACCGGGCCGATGAATCCGTAACAAAGCAGGATGCCGAGAAACGTTCCCACCAAGGCAGCCGCGACCTTATGGCCAATTTCCTCTGGCGGACCGCCCAGTGCTCCCATGGTGATGACGACACCGAGCACGGCGGCGACGATGCCCAGGCCGGGCAGGGAATCCGCCATGGTGGAAAGTGCGGCGACAGGCAATGCGGCCGCGTGATGGTGCACCTCCATATCGAGTTCCATCATCTGGTCCACGTCGAACGGTTCAATCCCTCCGCCCGCGGCCATTCGGACGGTGTCGCAGACGAACTGCAACACGTGATGATCTTTGAGGAACGCGGGATACTTGCTGAATACCGGGCTTTGCTCCGGGTTGTCGCTGTCGGCTTCCAGTGCCATGAGCCCTTCCTTGCGGGCCCGGGAGAAAAGTTCGAAGAGCATTTTCATGGACTCGAGATATTTTTGCTTTCCATAAGGGGAGCCTTTTAAGGCCCCAAGGATTCCGCCAACGAGTTGCTT
Organism: Candidatus Acidiferrales bacterium; assembly: GCA_963734105.1. Classification (GTDB taxonomy): domain Bacteria; phylum Acidobacteriota; class Terriglobia; order Acidiferrales; family UBA7541; genus Acidiferrum. Next base: position 136,514 of record CAVTFW010000009.1, read on the forward strand.
CAGGATGTGGAGAGGATTGGCGATCAGCACGGTGCCGATCGCCGCGCCGCCGATGATGAGCAGTTCGGCAGGCTGAAGGAGCACCTTCAGATTGCCATGCTCCATCAGGTAGCCGCCGACGATGGCGGCGATCACAACGACGATTCCGATGATCACGAACATGATTTACAAAGCCTCAAAATATTCTCACGACTCAAGACCCATGGTTCAGGAGCCATGGTTCAGGAATTGACGACCACGACGCGATTTCCGCCCGCGGCGCTGCTCTCCCGCAGAGCTTGCTCCGCCCGGCTCACAAGGGAGCCCACCGAATCGTTGCCTCGAGCCGTCGTGGCTCCGATGGAGATGCCGACGTGAAATGTGTCCCCCCACCACGACACCGCAGCGTGGCGCACCATTTTGCTCAGGCGTTGACCTACCTTGACAACGTCGTTTTCGCCACATTCCATGAGGATGGCGAGGAATTCCTGTTCGAGCCACCGGCCCAGGAAGTCCGCGGGTCGCAGAGCGTTCTCGATGGTTTGCGAGACTACCCGAAGCGCGGCATCCACGGCTGCCTGGCCGTATCGTTCGCGCAATTTCGCCAGATCGTCGATGGCGAAGCACATCACGCAAAAGGGCACTGGATACAAGGCATAGAGGTCCAGACTTTCCTTCATGTGAGCCTGGATCAGGCTGTGATTTAAGGCGCCGGTCAGCGCATCGAGGCAGCCGTAGGCGGCCAGCTTGTTTTGTCTGCGATTGCCGATCGCGGCCGCGGAAATCGGTTGAAAAACCTTGGCGGCGCCGAGGAGTGTGCCTAGATCATTGCGCAGCGGGACGCTCTGCAATTGTACGGGGATGGAATGGCCGCTTTTGCTGCGCAAGGAGAGTTGCAAGGCCACGGCAGATCCCTCGCGCAAAGATTTCGATGCCAGCTCCGCCTCCTCCTGCCGGATCTCGTCTCCGCTCTCGCCCTGTTCCAATAACTCCGCTTCGCGCAGGCGCCCCAGAACATCCTGCCGCAAGTATCCGGTCACGTGCTCGGCCCCCGCGCTCCAGACAACGATCTTGCCCTCCCGGTTCACCACGTACACGCCCAGGGGAAGCGCTTCCAGAATCATGCGATGGTCGAACTGCTCGCTCAAATCTGTCATGAATCGGCCTCTAGTAGCCCAATAGAAACTAGGCACGTTAGAGGCCACCAAGAAAACGCGAACGGCGCCTAATCTCTTCCCTATCTGGAGGTTTGAGTCAGGTCCACACCCGAATCCGTTTCAATTTAGCTCCGCTCGTGCAATTCTGGAACGCGGTGCCGGAATCCGCAGCGGTTCATGCCATCGCTGATGACACCAATGCCCACGATGGCCTTCGTGAAGCCCTCCCGCCTCGAGAGCAATAAATGGAAAATAAAATGTTTAGGGATTGGTGGGCCTAGTTGACGATCTTAGAATTTGCCGCTGACGAATCGGCGCGAGATCCTTTGAACGCGAGAGTGGAGTGCACGAGCGCTACTCCGTAACCCACAAAATCCGAAGCACCTTCCCACAAACCACACACAGGACCCCCTTGCGCCCAGAGACTTCGTATGCCTCGCCACATCTTGGACAGCTTACCTGTAGGAAATTATGGTGGATAGGTTTCCCGCATTCAACACAGAATTCGTCATCGTCCTCAGCGGAACAACCGCAGCCACTGCAATATATGAGTTTCGTCATGTCTGTTGGGAGTTGCTGTTCTATGGGCACTGCTTCAAGTATTTCGAATCGATTCGCCTTGGATGGAGACCTTCCAACCCATATCCACGGGCCAAATGACCTCTTGCTTATGGCCGCATTTGGGGCAAGTCACAGTCTGTTCTTTCTGCGGCAGCGTTCCACGATTTCCGTTGAGGACAAAACGCTGCCCGCACTCTTCGCAGCTGATTCTTTTTTCCATAATCTTCTCCGATCTAACGAGAGCTCTTTCTGTTCCGAAATCAAATCAGGACCGTTGATTCAGCCAGGCCTTTCCGGTGTCAGAGATTTCCCAAGTCCCCCTTGGCGAATTTGCTCGCAGAAACCCAAGCTTCATAAGAGCGTTTCTCCTCCAGCGGGCTGTGTTTCTCCACCGCTCCTCTCCGCTGCTCACGACCTCGAAGTCCCGGGGCTTAAGTGTTGGCCCCGTTTTCGCCTTCATGTGCTGCAGTACGTCCTCAGCGCTGCCCCTACCTCCCAACGCGACGAGGGATTCCAAGAGCGGCCTGTCAAATTCTGTGTAAAGGGTTTGCTCCCGAGTACCGCTTCCAACGCTCCGGTGACGCGCCTGATTGGATGTGGGCCAGTGGCTCGCCGGCAAAGCAAATTGGGGATTTCCGTTAGCATTTCCAGCCGTGCCCTGTTGGTTCCGTTGGGTCAAGTGACTCACCGCGGTCCTGTCCTTCTGAAGGCCTGCGAGCTCTGCCTGGAGAGATCGGATACTCTCCTCGGCCTTTCTGATTTTCGCATCGAGCTCCTTTGCTTCCTGGTCTAGTTGGGCTTGCGGGATCATTTCCGAGTCTCCTAAAGAACACATGTTATTTATATTTGCTTCCGTTGTCAAGTCTTTTTGTTGATGGGAAGGAAAGAGTCGGATAGGAGCGCCCTCGCTATCCTGAAAGGGTGAACACAGGACCACACTTAGTGTTCACCCCTAAAGAAGGCGCTCGGTTCACCTGGGCCCCGGCACAAGGCTCGGCCGAAGAACACGCTACACAAATTCGTTCTGCAAAATGACCCCGGACGAAAACCTCAATATCGGCCGGCTGGGACCCAACTCGACGGATGTCATTTGTGCGTCCACGCGCTTGATAGCAGGTTTTACTCGCTGGTAGCATACCTTCATGGTTTTGCACGTGACACTCACCAAGGCTGAAGACGGCTGGACCGTTGCCGAGTGCCCGGCATTGCCGGTGTGCGTTTCCCAAGGAAAAGACGACCAGGAAGCCCTCGCCAATATCAAAGAAGCGATCGCCGGGTGGCTTTGGGCCGAGGAAGAGAAGGCTGCAGCCCTCACCAAGAAGACAGGGCAGCCGGGAATTCTCGTCACCGTGTAACTCGGTGGCGCGACTTGCAAACATCTCCGGGAGAGAAGCGGTAAAAGGCTTTGAAAAGGCAGGGTGGAAGGTCGGCGGACAAGTCGGCAGCCACGTGGTAATGGTCAAGCCAGGCCTTCGCGTCAATCTCTCAATCCCTCAGCATAGAGAGCTTTCAGTCGGGACACTCCGCGCGCTCATCCGCCACGCAATAGCTGAAACGATGTATCAAAGTCGCTCCAACACTAAAGAAGCGAGGGCTCCTATGGCGGGTTCCAAGCATCAGAGTCTACCCGCTAGATAGATCAGCCCGGATCCTATCGGGGAAGCTATTCATCAGATGGCATATATAACGCGCTCCGAAGCGTGTGAAGCCAACTCCGTCGAATGGGTTCCAGGTGATCTCGCCGAAGATCGGGCCGTTGGAAGTGAGATAGAAATCGAGCCGGAGAAATGCCCCCAAGTCGCATGCCATAAGTTCAGCAGCGGAGATTAGCTTAGGAAGAGCGGCGGCGGCGGGATGGGCGGCCCTGGCAGGTAGGTCGTCTGAAACGCATCCGCAAATTTGGTCCAATCTCTCGTATAGAATGAATGGCTCCGCTGAACCTTCGGGCCATTTCGGTCAATGGCCTGCACGACCCATGCCTTTCCTCCCGCAACATACACCTTAAAATCGCGCGGGATAGTGAATTGCCGATCGTAGTCTTGGACGAATTCTTCAACAATGATCTGCGGTTCCTTAGAAAATCTCGCCGATGCGAGCGTTTTCCGGCAGAAATCCGGTAAAGCCGCCCGGGGAACGGCCGCCCCTGACAATAGTTCCCGTTCCCCGTCGATAAGCATTACGGCATCGCTGTCCCAGCCGTTATGCGGTTTAATGACGATCCGGTCGGGAAGACTCGCAAAGTTGATCGCGTCCACGTCGCCGGCATCCCAATAGATCTCTGGCAGGCGCAGGCCGAGTGACTTTACATAGCGCCGCATCAGAAGCTTATTACTGGCTAAGGTAGCCAAGGCCTTCACCTCGCTCGGTGCATCCGGGGTCTCGAACCAATATGCCCGCTTCGCATTAAGTTTTGCCCTCAGTTCATCCTGTGGTCCGCGAAGCCCAAACGTGGCGGCGATGGCTTTTAACTTTGACTTGAGGCTCGCCACTATGGCTCGCGCCGGCACAAAGAGGAGCAGAAAAAGGCAGGAAATCGCGCTTGAACCGACATTCTTCATTTTTGGAACTCGTCGAACCTGGGTCTGTGAAGATTAAATGTCCGGTCCGCGAGATTTTGTTGATAGCGGATGTTCTTATCGGTTGTCAAAAAGATGTCAAAGGCAGCTTCTTGCGCGGCTCTCAGGAGTTCGCCGTTGCTCAGCCTATCCCGACCAAGGTCTTGGGTTCTCTTGAGCGTGTGGTCTCTGAGGAAAGAGCGGAGAGGGGCGGGAGTGCCGTGGTCAAAGAGAATGAGCATTTAGCGAGGCGTGGGAGTTTCCAGGCTGCGTGCGGCAAAGTCCAGCACCGCAGTGAATTGCTCACGGGTCAGGTCGAACCATTCCATGATCTCCTCTATGCTGGCCCCCTCCTCAAGGTTCTCGAAAACCGTAGCGACCGGCATCCGCGTACCGCGGAAGACCCACGCCCCGTTGACCTTTCCGGGGATGCTCTCAACTGCTGGGCATTGCGACCAATGCAGCGCAGCCATAGCAGGCTCCTTCAGGTTATCGTACACCAGACAAGTTAACCGGAGGTAGGCCGGGTTACGTTGGAGACTCGGTGCCATACGAATAGGGGGAAAGGTGAAAATGCTCGCGTAATGACCCGGTACGCAGCTCGAAGTTGTTACCCATTTCCCCGGGCCGGACCCTGAATTAAATGGTGGGCCTGGGTGGACTTGAACCACCGACCTCGCCCTTATCAGGGGCGCGCTCTAGCCACCTGAGCTACAGGCCCGCGAAAACTGTCGCGACAACTCTTCTTACTTTACCGTACCAGCGGAGGTCTGGCAATTCTGAGCAATTTATTTTCCTGCGACCATAGCCTCTATCGTAATCCCTGCCTGCGTTAAGCATCGATGGACGGCGGCGGCAATCTCAACCGCGCCCGGTGTGTCTCCATGAATGCAGATGGTATCCGCGTGGAGAGGGATCGAACTGCCATCGGCTACGGCTACGCTGCCCTGTTCCACGATCCGCAACGCTTGCTCGGCCGCCTGCTCCGGGTCTCGCAACAAGGCGTCTTCAAACTTCCGCGCGCGCAGGCTGCCATCGCGTTCATAGCGGCGGTCGGCAAAGGCTTCAGAGGCCACCGGAAATCCCGCCGCGCGAAACTCCTCCAACATTGCCGAGCCTGCCAGGCCGACGAGGATGACGTCCGTCTTCCAGCGGCGTACGCCTTCGGCAATGGCGCGGGCGATTTCCCTGTTACGCGCCGCCTGGTTGTACAGCGCGCCATGGGGTTTCACGTGACCAATGCGCGCGCCACACTGTTGCGCAATTTCCTCGAGCGGCAAGAATTTGCTGGTGGACGGACGCGGATACCTGTTCCGGCGTGAGTTGCAACTCAATGCGTCCAAAGTTCGCGCGGTCCTCGTAACCCGGGTGCGCTCCCACGTCAACTCCTTCGGCGCAGCGCCTGCTCGATGGTTGTGCGCATCATTTGCGGATCGCCGGCATGGCCGCCGCACGCGATATTCGCCGAGCTGACATATTGCATCAGCGCCTCCTGGCTTTCGTCGGCCAGCGCTTCGGGCATTTCACCCATGTCGCAGTTTAAATCGATGCGTTTCATGCGAAGAGCTGCTCCGGGCTGTTCAAAAGCCGTTCCTGTTCCATCCACAAGGAGCGAGCTACGGCCAGCGAAGTCCGTTCAAAGCGGATTTCCACGCGCGGCCGGAGCTGCCCCAGGCGGTGCAAATCCACACCGATGACATTGGCGATTTTCGGGTAGCCGCCGGTGGTCTGCTGCTCCACAAACAAGACGATGGGCTGCCCCGAGGGCGTGACTTGAATCGCTCCGAGCGGGACACCTTCTGTAATCATCTCTCCCCGAGTTCTGGCCGCCAGCGTGGGGCCTTCCAGGCGTAATCCCATGCGATCCGATTCCTCGCTTACGCGAAACGTCTCGCGAAAAAAGGTCTGTCTGGTGTCGACGGAGAATTGATCGTTCTGCGGACCCTCCGTGACGCGCAGAACTTTCCTCGGCTTCAGGCTGAGTAGCACGGTCTGTGAAATTTTCCTTTGGCGGATTCCCTTTTCCGGCGTTCCGAGGCGAAGTACGTCGCCCTTGCGCAGCGCCCTGCCTTCGTGGCCCCCCAACCCGCTCAGAAGGTGCGTGGAGGCGCTGCCGAGAAAGGGCGTGACTTGAATGCCGCCTGCGATCGCCAGGTAACAACGCGCGAAGTTCCTCGTAGGTCCCAAGGTAAGCTTGGCTCCCGGCTGAACTGCATGCGGAGTCCACATCTCCAGCGCGCGCCCATCCAGCGCGGCGCCAAAATCCGCTCCGGCCAGCGCAATGACGGCGCCTTCGGGAAAAACAAAACTTCCGCCCATCAACGTCATTTCAAGTGCCGCGGCACCCGCTTCGTTGCCGACCAGCAAATTTCCCAATCGCAGAGCTACCGGGTCCGCAGCTCCCGATGGCGAAACGCCCAGCGGCCCGAACCCCATGCGGCCCAGATCCTGAACTGTGGTCAGAAGGCCGGGCGATTCCACCACCAGCGAGTTCATGCCGGTTCCAGTCTCCCGAAACTCTTCGCGCGAGATCGGCCGGAAGCGCACTTGATCTCCCATCGAGACAAGTTCCATCGGCTTCCGATCGCTGCGAAACATGGCGAGGGGTGTTCGCCCGATCAGTCTCCACCCGCCGGGGGTGGCAAACGGATAGACTGCGGTCTGCCTTCCGGCAATTCCCACGCTCCCCGCTGGCACTTTCTTGCGCGGGGATTCCAGCCTCGGAGTGGCAATCTCCTCCGCCAGATCGCCCAGATAGGCAAATCCAGGCGCGAATCCCAGGAAGTAGGCGTGGTAAGTGCGCGAGGCATGCAGGTGGATGACTTCGGAGGGCTTCAGCCGGTAAATCTTTGCCACGTCGTCCAGGTCCGGGCCAAATTCGCCGCCATAGCACACAGGAATCTCCACGGTCCGAGGCTTTGCGGTGCGTGCGGCTTTGGCGCGATCCTCAAACTTTCGCAGTGTGGCTTCTACCTCGGCGTGGTCCACGCGGCACGAGTCAAACGTCACCATCAAAGAGCAATACGCAGGCTGAACATTTCGCAGCCAATCGGGCGGCTCTTTCTGGAGCAGCCGAAGCATGTCCAGGACGCGCCCGTGCGCCGGCAGCCCGATCTCTTCGCCGAGATAAACGAGCATGGTTTGGTCGCTCGCCGCGCAGAATCTCACGCTCCCTCTCCGTCCTACTGCACAAAACCGATGTTGGGTCCTGGCGTCCCTTCCGGCCCTTCCTTGATCGGGCCGTAGAGGGCTTCAAAGCGGGAAATATTCTCGCCCAGGGCACGCCAGATGCGCTTTGCGTGGCCGGGGCTGACAATCATGCTGCCGAGGAGCTTCCCCTGCGTGCCATTCGGGAAGACGTACACGAAGTTAAGGGTGAATTCTTCGGCGTGGTGATGAATCATCACCAGGTTGCTATACATACCCTGGAGTTCTTTTTCGTCCGCTTTGATCTGTACCTGGCCCGGTACCGGTGCCTGTTGCGGTGTCTGTTTCTCGTCCATGGTGTTCTCCTGGAATTTCCCTTCCAAGGTACCACAGTCAAAACCAGCGCCAACGCCGAGGCGGCCGTGCGCGAGTCCCCGCGGGAAGCACATCCGGGGTAAAGTCCTATTGACAAGGGCTCGAGTTAAATATAGTTTAGATGGGAGGTTCACCATAGTTAATATAAAGAATGGCCGATCTTCTTTCCAAAGCGCTCGCATCGCAACCGCCACCCGCCGGTGACGCTTCATTAGACTCGGCATGGCGCCGCGCGATCACACTGCCTTCCTTGCCGGAGGCCCACCGCACGATTCCCGTCGCTGCAAATTTATCCTGGCTGCGCAAGTTGTTGGTCTTCGCCGGCCCCGGCTACCTGATCGCCGTCGGCTACATGGATCCTGGCAACTGGGCCACGGACATCGGCGGCGGCTCCAAATTCGGCTACGCGCTCATGAGCGTGGTTCTGATCAGCAGCCTCATGGCGATGTTCCTGCAGGCTCTTTCCGCCAAGCTCGGCATTGCCACCGGGCGCGACCTGGCGCAGGCTTGCCGCGACCACTATTCCCGACGCATGTCCATTTTCCTGTGGGTGGTGTGCGAACTGGCCATCGCTGCGTGCGATCTCGCCGAAGTGCTGGGCTCGGCGGTTGCTCTCAAGCTTCTTTTCGGCCTGCCGCTTCTTCTCGGCGTGGTGCTCACGGCGTTTGACGTTCTTCTTGTGCTGGCGCTGCAGGGCCGCGGCTTCCGCATCGTCGAAGCTTTTGTAATCACGCTTATCGGCACGATCGGCGTCTGCTTTGCCTATGAAATCTTCTTTGCCCGGCCGATCTGGCTGCAAGCCGCGCAAGGCTTTATTCCGCGGCTGGAGATTCTCCGCAATAAGGAAATGCTGTACATCGCCATCGGCATCATTGGCGCGACGGTGATGCCGCACAATCTTTATTTGCACTCCAGCATCGTGCAGACCCGCGCATTCGGACAGGACCACCGCGGGCGCCGCGAGGCCATCAAATACTCCGTCATCGATTCGACGGTGGCGCTGGGTTTCGCGCTCTTCATCAATGCGGCCATTCTGGCGCTGGGCGCCGCCGCGTTTCACACGCGCGGCCTCAGTGAAGTGGCGGACATTGCGGAGGCCTACAAACTGCTCAGTCCCTTGCTCGGCGTGAGCTTTGCCAGCACGCTCTTTGCGCTCGCGCTTCTGGCCTCCGGGCAGAATTCCACGCTGACGGGCACGCTCGCCGGACAGATCGTGATGGAAGGGTTTTTGCAAATCCGGTTGAAGCCGTGGATACGGCGACTGGTTACGCGCTCGATCGCCATTCTTCCCGCGATTCTGGTGATCGGGATTGCCGGAGAAGGGAAGCTCACCTCGCTGTTGATTCTCAGCCAGGTGGTGCTGAGCTTCCAGTTGCCGTTCGCGGTGATACCGTTGGTGCAGTTCACCAGCGAGCGGGCCAAGATGGGCGCGTTCGTCAACTCGCGCTTTACCACGGTCGTCGCATGGCTGGTTGCCGGATCCATCCTGTTCTTCAATGGCGAATTGCTCTGGCTGATCTTTCGCGGCACCTGATTCCTGCGCCGCGCCTGCGTCGCGCCACTTCCGCTCATGGTTCAGGTGTGCGAGACTTTTCACAGAACATGGGCGCTGCCTCAAAAAAGAGCCTGCGAATGCGCAAGACTCTTTTTGTGTGCACGCTCGGCTTGATCTGCCTGTCCCTCGTGCTTGCGGCGTTTCACAATACTCCGTGGATCGTTCCGGAGGCCGATAAGCAGCGGAAGAATCCGCTGTCGCTGTCGGAAGTGAACCTCAACGCGGCGAAGCCCATCTACAGCGAAAAGTGCGCCAATTGCCACGGCGGCACCGGCAAAGGCGACGGCTCCGACGCCATGATGTACGACCCCGCACCCCAGGATCTGACCGACGCTGCCAAGATGCACAAAGTGACGGACGGTGAGATTTTTTACCAGATCACCGTGGGGCGGAAGCCGATGCCGTCGTTCAAGAAGCGGCTGACGGAGGAACAGCGCTGGCAACTGGTGCTGCTGGTGCGCTCGTTCGCGGCGGCAGCCTCTGCATCGCCGACGGGTTCGGAAAACGCGAAACCGGGGCCGGCCGGCAAGCCAAAATAGTCGCGTACTACTTTGCTTCCTACTTCTTTGCTCCGTTCCTTACTTACTTCCAACTTCTAACTACTGACTTTCCACACTTCTGACTTTCTACTTTACCTGTGCCAGCGCGGTGGCTACTTCCTTGACGTCCGGCACGACCGGGATGTCGTAATTCTTGGCCCAGGCGACCTTGCCCTGCTTATCGACGATGAAGATGGAGCGGCCGGTGATGCCTTTTTCCGGGAGAAAGACGCCGTATTTCTCGCTCATGGCGCCGCGCGGCTGAAAATCCGCGAGCAGAGAATACTTGATGCCCATTTTTTCGGCGTAGGCCTTGTGGGACCAGACGCTGTCCACGCTGACCCCGAGCACCTCCGCATCCAACGTGTCAAAATTCTTCATGTCGTTGACGAAGCAGGCGTGCTCGTTGGTGCAGGTGGGGCTCCAATCGAGCGGGTAAAACACCAGCACGACCTTTTTCTTTCCTGTGAAATCCGAAAGCTTCACTTCCTTCTGGCTCTGATCCTTCAGCGCGAAATCCGGTGCGGTTTGTCCCACGGCCAAGCTCATGATGTCTTCCTCCGGTCGATTTTGTTGCCGTTGAGCATCTTACCGAATCGACGCCCTTCCCGCCAATTTCGATCCGCCAATTTCCATCTTTCGCCGGGGGCGGAGGCGCGCTACACTCCCGCGAGAGGGAGACATGGGCGACAATGCCGCTCGACGCGCGCCGATGATGAGCCTTCCCGAGGTTGTGGAACGCTATGCCACGCTGGCCGGAAGTTTCGGCGATCCGGTGGCGCTGTCCGCGTTCGGGCTCGGCGCGGAAGAGACGAAGAACCTGTTCGCGAGCTTCGACGAGGATTACCACATCAGCCGGTTCCTGCACTTTTGCCGCGATACGGGCGAGAGCTACGTAATCAGCGAGGAAAAGGTGACACACGTAGCGATCGATCCGGCGATTTACTCAATCCTTTAGGGGAACGAGCCTGCAGCTCCCAGTCGACAGTCTACAGTTCAAGGCGGTTTCCTTTGTGCCGGGTGCAACGCCCGGCGTATGAATGGGGGGAGGATGGGGCGCACGGGGAGCCTCAGCACACCATGGGTGTGTCAATCGCCAACTCGCGCCGGGGCAAGCACAGACCCCCTCGAACGGAGATCCCCAACCTCACTTTTCCCCTCGGAGAACAGACAGTTTAGGAGTAGGATCGTTGGCAACCACCGGGTTGAAGTCGATCATTATGCGTTCGCTTTATTCCCACTTCGTTTGGCTTGCGTCGCTACTGGTTGCGCCTGCTTCGCTCTGGGCTCAGGCCGCACCACAGATCGGCGGAGATGGCTCCTTGGAATCAAGTAGCCCCTGCCAAATCAGCGGAGTGCTGCCTCAAGTAACATTCCATATCCGGGAATTCGTTGAAAACGTGAATCGGTTCACGGCGAGGGAAGTTCTGGAACGCGCAAGGCTCAACCATCATGGGAAACCGGAAGAACAAGCGCATAGTCGATCTAATTACGTCGCGGCGATTCAGGAAATTAGACCCGGAGTTTTTGAGGTGCTTGAGTATCGCAGGGAGACTCAGGGACAGACAAGCTTTGAAGGAACCATTAGGGCCAATCTAGCACCGGCTTTGGCTCTCATCTTTCATCCGTCCCACGTTCAAGAATTCGATATGACGTGCGAGGGACCGGCCGATTGGCACGGGCACAGTACTTGGCAAGTAGATTTCCAACAGCGCATGGACCGGCCGGCTACGATGAGCGATTTCGTAGTCGGCAAAAGCTATTTCCCAGTTCTCCTTAAAGGTTCCGCGTGGGTCGACTGCGCTAGTTATCAAATTCTCCACTTGGAAACAGACCTGCTGCAGCCCATTCCGGAGATAAAACTCGATATGCTGCACCAGTCCGTGGATTATGGGCCCGTAAACTTCCCGCAGCGCGATACAACACTGTGGTTGCCATCGGTAGCAGAAATCACGGCGGGGTTCAGGGGGAAGCGCTTATTGGAACGCCACACCTACAGCGAATTCCAACTGTTTTCGATCGACACCAAGCAGAAAATCGGCAAACCGAGCGATTCATCGGATTGAGTTTGGGGGAGAGTTTACTTGATGCGGCGTGGGAGTGAGCCACCCGCCAAACCCGCAAGGATGGGGCACCCACCACTTCCGGCACCGAAGGCACCGCGCCTTTCGGGGTTGCGAGAGAGTCGAGGTATTATCGTTCGCAGCCTATGCGAGCGCTCGAAAACTTCCATACCACTCTCGTGCTTCTCCTGATAGGGCTCCTGTTTGGCGGCATCGGGCTTTATCCGAGGACAAGAGAGAGTCAGGCAGCGGAAGAGGGAAATCAGCTATCACCTGTTATATTGAGCAAATCGCAGCTTGCACCCCCGCTGAGAACGCCCTTGCAGGAACTGCGGTTCAGCCCCGACGGTAAGTACATCCTTGTCCAGGATGACTCCACGATTTACCTATTGACCCGCGATCCGCTTTCGGTTCGTTTCCAGATTGATGCCCGAGGCGTTCCGCCTGCTCGCTTTTCACGGGATCCCCAGAAACTAATCATCGCGACGCGCGCCATGGGCGTTGAATGGCGGGCGTTACCTGACGGGGCGATACTCGGCACGACCGTACTCGCGTCAGGGAAGCCTTGTTACGACGCGCAGCTCTCGCCTCAGGGGGATCTCTACGCTTGCATCGATCGGGATCTAGCCCTGCGTGTGTTCGATGTCGGCGAGGGGCAACAAATTGTCGCGGAGAAGATTGGGGAGACTCCTTCCTCCTACGTGAAGCCCGAGCTGCCCGAGGAACCGGCTTCGATTCCTTTGTGGCGGAATGGACTTAGACAGCTTCCTGTTCTGCAGACCTTCCTCCAGTTCTCTCCTGACGGCCGTTTCGTCGTAGCCGCTTCGTTTCATGGGCAAGCCATTGCTGTCGATCTTTCAACAAAGAACCGAATTAAGCTACTTGAGCCATTTTCACACGCACTCGACAGCCGTGCTTTCGAGTTCATTGCGCCTGACCGCGTAATTCTACCGACTGGAGACCGAACCTCTGGGCTGTCTCTGGTTTCTTTCCCAGAGGGCCGGCCGAATGGGACCTTGGCTTTTGTCGGGCGCGCCACCGCTGCAAGCGATCCACGCTACGCTCTGGTCAGCACCCCCGGGTCACAGCAAATAATCGCCGTTGATTTACAAACTGGCAAGAGCGTGGAGGAGTTTCCCGCGGAAAAGGTTGACATTCTGGACGGCAATGTCGTTCGGTATGACCACGCCAACAACGAGATCATTGTAAGTGGGAGTGGCCATCCCACACCAACCGCACAGATGGAATTACCCGCTGGCGCGATTTCCAGCCTGAAAGCCGGTGCAGTTTCCGGCGATCTTCAGTCGGTGGCCATCGGTGTGCGCGGGGAGGGAGCTATATTCCAAAGTTCCACTGGCAAGAACATCGCCCGGCTTAAGAATCTCGAAGGCGCGTGGTTTGACAGGAACGAACGTTGCTATGCCCAAGTGCGCGAGACTGACGGAAGCGTGGGTTTGCAGAACATCGATTTGACCGGCGGTGGTGTTTCAAGCGGTTCGCCAGCGTGGTTTTTGGCGATTAACCAAACGAAGGCCCGACTGATGTTTTCCGGTCCGGTGGTGATTTCCATCGAAGCGCCGCGATGGGGCGAGGAGTCACCGATGTCGGAATCGAGACCTGCAAGATCAATGCTCGGGCTTCACACTGTAGCATTCGAGAAAATACACCCCGAGAGCATCTGACAGCCTTCCCCCGCACCCCACAACTGGGTCCCGGGATACGGCGTCATACTTGGCGCTGGATATACGGACTGGGAATCAATTGTGGAGCCGCAGCTATCATCCCAAACCTTATTTTCAGTACGGTTATTACGGGGAAGTATCCCATATGGGAAGACGTAGGGAAGCCCTTTGCCGATCCGCAGGGAACTCGATTTATCTGGGGCTGGTATGCAAATGCAAACACAGCGCGAAAAGCAGCCAAGCACGCTTCGGAGGCCGTCCAGCTGCAAATGAAAACAGCGAAAATCTCTGGGCAGGACTCCTTTTTCGAAGTCATCGACGTTTTCACAGGAACAACCGTCGGAGGCGTTTTGGTCCAGCATGGTGAAGGGCCTGGCGCTTCGAAGAAGCTGTTTCGGCAGGCGACTGGATCCTAGTGAGCGGGGGCGGTACGCGGATTTAGTGTTTTTTCCCTTTCCAGTGGCAAAGAACTCGCTTCGCTCGTCTGCCCTGTATACGGTGATATCCGGGGAGAATGGGTTTCTCGGTCTTGCCCAAGAGCACGGACACTTGTCGCTCTACGACCTGAAGACTGGGACAAAGACCGCCGAATTTACACTGCCTGAGAACGTTGTTTACGCCCATTTCTCGGCAGACGGATGCCGCCTGCTTGTAGTCACTGAGCATCAGTCTGTTTATATTCTGGAAATATCAAAATTACTTAAAGCGTTCGTCCCGGTCGACAAGAAGTGAGTTGCACCGATTGGGGAACCGGGGACGGACGGGACGTTTTCTGTAGCGTGGCGGGCCTTTTAACGGCTTCACGGAGAGGGTGGGTCTCGGGGCTGCTTCCGCTCCTCTGGCTACCGCAAGCCCCCGCTTCCGAATCGCCGGATTGCCACGAGTCCCTCGGGGGGCACTGCGTCCTGATATCTGATATCCGTCGATCGATATCCGGACCGGTGGAGCAACCTTCCCGCCTGAAAGCGGCGGGCAAGCGGGATGACGGGAGGGGAACGGAGCGGGGCACAGAGAGAAAAGCCGCAGGGCTCGAGGACTCGCCCTGCGCTACACGGCGAAGGTGCTGGCCTGCGGAGCGAGCATGGAACCGGCCAGGGCCAGCAGGAAGATAGCGCCGTGGTGAAACCGCACGTATGGGAGCGCAGAAGAGGTGAGAAGTTCGGTGCACCAGGAGATTAAGGACGCCAATGGGGAATTTGGCGTCCCCGAGGCCGTGCGGGGACAAAAAAATCAAGGGCGCAAAGGCTTTGCGGCTTTTGCGCCCTCTTTTAATTGTGCCGCAAAGTTTTTGAGGCTTCCCGGCTCAATCTGGGTGGAGAGTAAACCTTGAAACGCGAGTTGGCAAGAGGTCTCGGGCGGATTGGCTGTGGAAAGCTGTGGATGGCTGTGCAAAAGGAGCAAGCAAGGAAGCAAGCTACTTCTCTCTGGGCACGAATTCGACCGGCACGGGACCCGGCTTGCCAAGTTGCAACACTACTGCGACCGTGGGATGCGCCGTAAAGTTGACGCAATCGGGCCTGCAATAAGCGAGGAAACGCATACAAGATTTGGGAGTGGGTCTTTGTTGGGGCTTTAATTTCCAACTCCCTGCAGAGATACTCAAGAATCGGTGCCACAGGGCTGCGCCTGCAACTACGAACTCAAAACAAAATCGATGCAGGCTTATAAGGAGGACGCCAATCGGGAGATTGGCGTTCCGGGGGGGGATTAGCAGCAGCCGCTTGGGGGGAGGCTTTCGCCGAGAGCTGGGGAGCCGAAGGCTTCTTTCGGGATGGGGGCGCCGTGTAGGGTGAGCCAGCAGCGGCGAGCGACGTTAAAGAGAACGAGCACGACGCCGGTGACGAAGATGGCCATCAGGGTGGAATCGAGATAGCCCTGGACGCGGAAGCCGGGCTTGGAGGTGAGAGGCCAGAAGATGTTTTTGATAGAGAGAACACCGGCGGTGAGAGTGGTGACGCCGACGAAGAGCATGGGGAGGACGGTGATCCAGGCGTAGCGAGCCTTGCCCATGTTGACGAGGAAGGCGGTGCCGACGGCTAAGGCGATGGTGGCGAGCAACTGGTTGCCGGTGCCGAAGAGCGGCCACAAGGTGGAGATGGAGCCGGTGTAGATGAGGTAGCCCCAGGCGAGGACGACAAAAAAGGTAGTGAGAAGATTTCCGGGGAGCCAGGCGCTATTGGCGAAAGGCTTGTGCACGCGGCCGAGCAGTTCCTGGAGGACGTAGCGCGCGACGCGCGTGCCGGTGTCGATGGTGGTGAGGATGAAAAGGGCCTCGAACATGATGGCGTAGTGATACCAGTAGCTCGTCAGGCGGGTCATGCCGGGAATGCCTTTGAAAATTTGCGCCATGCCGACGGCGAGGGAAACGGCTCCGCCGGTGCGGCCAGCCAGCTTTTCGCCGATTTCGCTGGAGAAGAGGTCGAGGTTGACGGTGTGCAGGCCGAGGCGCGCGAAGACGTCCGGAGGAACGTTGATGCCGAAGTAGTCGCCGGGGTACATGGAACAGGCGGCGATGAGAGAAAGAACGGCAACCAAACTTTCCGCGACCATGGCGCCGTAGCCGATGAAGCGTGCGTCGGTTTCCTTGTTCAACATTTTCGGAGTGGTGCCGGAAGCGACGAGGGAATGAAAGCCGGAGATCGCTCCACAGGCAATGGTGACGAAGAGGAACGGAAACAGCGGGCCTTTGATGATCGGGCCGCCACCGCGGATGTATTCGGAGAAGGCGGGGAAACGCATGTCCGGATGAACGATGAAAACACCGATGACTAATAGAAGGATGGTGCCGAGTTTTACGTAGGTGGAGAGATAGTCGCGAGGCTCGAGAAGCAGCCAGACGGGGAGAACCGAGGCGACGAAGCCGTAGAAAGCCATGAGGTAGGTGATCTGGTGCGGAGTGAAGGTGAGCGCGGAGGCGTAGGAAGTCTGCGCGAACCAGTGTCCGCCGGCGACACTGGCGAACAGCAGCACCACGCCGACTGCGCTGGGCACAGCGACTTTGATTTGTCCGGGAGTGCTCTTGAACATATAGAGGCCCATGAAGATGGCGATGGGGACGGTCATGCCAATGGTGAAGACTCCCCAGGGGCTGTTGGAGAGGGCGTTGACGACCACGATGCCCAGGCCGGCGAGAGTGACGAGGAGGATTAAGAGAACGGCGAACATGGCCACCAAACCGGTGAAGGGACTGACTTCGGTGCGGGCGACGTCGGCGAGGGAACGCCCCTTATGGCGCACGGAAGCGACGAGCGCGATGAAATCGTGCACGCAACCGGCCAGCACCGCTCCGATAAGGATCCAGAGGAAGCCCGGAGCAAAACCAAATTGCGCGGCGAGCGTGGGGCCGACCAAGGGACCGGCACCGGCGATGGCGGCGAAATGATGGCCGAAGAGAACCCACTTGGGCGAGGGCACGTAGTTGTGACCGTCCTCGTAAACATGAGCAGGAGTGGCGCGACGATCATCCAGAGCGAGAGCCTTTGCGGCGATGAAGGCGCTGTAGTAGCGGTAGCCGATCACGTAGATGCAAAGGGCAGCGAGGAGAATCGGGAAGGTGTTCATGAGCTTTGCCTCGCAAAACGCGCTCGACCTTTGGCTCAGAGCGGAAAGAGTGCGTTTGGAGCGAAAACTGAAGACGTTTTATCACAAGTTACGGCCTAGGCGAAATGCCCTAACGCTGGGTAGGGGATCAGATTCCGAGTTCGAAGACTCACCCTGCGCTACAGGGTTGGGTGGGGCGGTTAAGAGGCGGGGACGGGTTTTTGAAAGCGGCGGAGGACGCTTTGGTGTTCTTCGTGGAGGGGGGAGGGGAGGCGAGTGCCGAATTTGGTGAAGAATTCGCGGGAATCGGCTAGATCGACTTCCCAGTCGTCGGCGTCGACGCGGAAGAGTTCGCGGAGCGTGTCCGGGGAAATATTCAGGCCGTCGAGAGTGAGTGCGCTGCGCGTGGGGACGAAGCCGATGGGAGTCTCCTCGGCCTGGCCGGTGCCTTCGACGCGCTCGAGGATCCACTTCAGGACGCGGACATTGTCGCCGAAGCCGGGCCAGAGGAATTTGCCGTCGGAGCCCTTGCGGAACCAGTTGACGTGGAAAATTTTGGGAGGGTGGGGAATGCGCTTGCCCATGTCCAGCCAGTGTTGGAAGTAGTCGGCCATGTTGTAGCCGCAGAAGGGAAGCATGGCCATGGGGTCGCGGCGGGTGACGCCGACATCGCCGGTGGTAGCGGCGGTGGTTTCCGAAGCCATAGTCGCGCCGACGTAGACGCCGTGCTGCCAGTTGAAGGCTTCGTGGACGAGGGGAGCGAGGCGAGCTCGGCGTCCGCCAAAGATGAAAGCGGAGATGGGCACGCCTTCGGGGGCTTCAAATTTGGGAGAGATGCTGGGCGACTGGAGGGCCGAGACGGTGTAGCGGGAATTGGGATGGGCGGCCGGGCCCTTGGAGGAGTCCCATTTTTCGCCGCGCCAGGTGACGAGGCCCACGGGCGCGTCGCCGCCGATGCCTTCCCACCAGGGCTCGTCGTTCGCGGTGAGGCCGACGTTGGTGAAGATGGTGTTGCGATTGATGGCGCGCATGACGTTGGAATTGGTTTTCATGCCGGTGCCGGGGGCGACGCCGAAGAAGCCGGCCTCGGGATTGATGGCGTGGAGATAGCCGTCGGCGCCGATGTGCATCCAGGAGATGTCATCGCCGATGGTCCAGACTTTGTAGCCCTGAGCTTCGAGGGCGGAGACCATCATGGAGAGATTGGTTTTGCCGCAGGCGCTGGGGAATGCGGCGGCCATGTAGGTGACTTTTCCGCCGGGGGATTCGAGACCGAGGATGAGCATGTGCTCGGCCATCCAGCCTTGCTGGCGCGCCATGTGACTGGCGATGCGCAGGGCGAAACATTTCTTGCCGAGCAGGGCGTTGCCGCCGTAGCCGGAGCCGACGCTCCAGATGAGGCGCTCTTCGGGGAAATGCGCGATGTAGCGCCGAAGAGGATCGAGATCGCCGAGGGAATGGAGGCCGGGGACAAAATCGGAGGAGCTGCCGAGGCGGTCGGTGGCCACTTTGCCGATGCGTGCCATGATGCGCATGTTGGCGACGACGTAAGGGCTGTCCGTGACTTCGACGCCGATCTTGCTCAGCGGAGAGTTTGCCGGGCCCATGATGTAGGGGACGACATACATGGTGCGGCCGCGCATGGCTCCATCCAGGAGGGCGCCGATTTTGTATTTGGCGCCGACAGGATCCATCCAATTGTTGGTGGGGCCGGCATCGTCTTTGTCCGGGGTGCAGATGAAGGTGAGGTGCTCGGTGCGGGCGACGTCACCGGGATTGCTGCGGTGGAGATAGCAGTTGGGGTAGGAATTGGGATTCAGGGGGAAGGAGTCCCCTTGCTTTATCATCTCGCGGAGGATGGCCTGGTTTTCTGAATCGGAGCCGTCGCAGAAGAGAATGCGGTCCGGCTTGGTGAGCCGGGCGGCTTCTTCCACCCAGGTTTCCATTGGAGTTGCCACGTTCTCCCCCCGGAAAAACAGATGCAAGGCATCTGAAGAACAGATCGAAAGGCCCAATCCAACCGGTCCCGGGAGCGCGGGAAGGACAACGAAGACAGGGAGGAAGGTGCGGTTCCGTCTCGTGATTGGACAGTGTAAGTTACCGGCGGGCCGGGAAGCAAGTTTAGGGCGGGTGAAAGGGTAAACGGGGGCCGGGCAGTTTGTGATTGGGTGCAAATGGCCGTGGGGCTGCTTCATCGGTTGCCGATTATTGTCTTGACCAGGGCGGAACGACGCCGTTCATCCGTGCATAGGCGATCAGTTGCCCCATGTGTTCGTTATCGTGAATGATGATACGGAGATAGATGCCGTCCACAGTGGCATCCCGGTCATAGATTTTCACCTTGCGCTCCAGATCGGCGGGTTTTGCGGCTGCGTGGGCCACGTTCACGGCGTCCAGCGACCGCTTCAGCCATGAGATCACCTCCGGTTTAGAGGTGACGGTTTTCTCCATGTTCTCGTTCAAGTCAGCGGGCATCTTGGGGCCGGTGACGCTGAGCAAATAGAAGTTCGACATCGCAATGTGCATGTACACTTCGCTCGTGGAGCGCACTCCAGGTGCGGGACGCCAGGAGAATTTTTCCGCAGGCGTCGCCTCGGCCAGGGCAATCAATTGCTGGGACACATGACGCCACTCGCCGTCATAGCCTTGCCAGATCCCCTCCGGCAACTGAGCCGGCACGATGGGTGCGTTCAAGAGACTTAAGGAAAGGAACAGCAAGAATAGTTTCACGGTTCAACCCCTTTCAATCTCGTTCCTTCTTGGTTTCGAAAGAGGAAGCCATTCTATACCGTTCATACGCGGCGCACCCTGAAAGATCGGTCCTCCATTTATTCTGGGGGAAACTAAATCGCTTTTCGTGGCGATGGATGGCACCGGAAGAGGGATTTTCTCTACCGTAATGGTGCTGATCGCAGGTTGTGGCGGCGGCCCAGATAGAACTCGGTTCCAGCAACGCGTTGGAAAACGAAGCGGGTGTATAATCCTCCGGTTTTTGAAGACAAAAGGGAGCTATCGGCCAGAATCGTCGGCGACAATGGGCGAGGAAAGCTTATGAAAAGAATTTCTTTCAGCGACGTACTTCTCTTCAGTCTGATCGTGCTTGTAAGCGCGGCTTTCGCACAAGCGCAGACCCAGCCGAACACCAAACCCGCGCAGTACTTCTTCGTACTGTTAAAACGACCCGCGAATGCTCCGCCAATGAGCAAAGAAGCGGGTGAAAAGCTCCAGGAAGAGCACATGGCCAATATTCTTAAGATGGCGGCCGAACACAAACTTGTGATTGCCGGGCCCTTCCTCGATGACACGGCGCTCCGCGGCGTCTTTGTGTTTCAAGCAGACTCAGCGGCACAGGCACAAGAGTGGACCGATAGCGATCCGGCGATCAAAGCAGGCCGGCTGTCCGCCGAGGTGCATGGACCGTGGCTCATCGACCCGAGCACCATTCACAAACCAACCGAGCCTCCCGGATTTGAGCAGTATTCGCTTGTCCTGATGAAGCGCGGGGAGAATTGGAACCCAAACGCGCCGGGGTCTATCGATGCGATGCACCAGCATGCTGCTTTCGTCAAACAGATGACGGATCAGGGAAACATGGCGATTGCCGGACAGTTTCCGCAAAACGATCAAGGTGAGCTACGGGGAGTCGCCATCCTCCGGGTGGGGCCAGAGCAGACTGCCAAATTGACGCAGGACGATCCAACCGTCAAGTCCGGTCTGCTCAAAACTGAAATCCATCCGTGGGGCACGGGGAAAGGAGTGCTTGCGTCGGGACAGCCGATGCAATAGCTGCCGCACGCTGCTACTGTTGCACGGCGTTAGCAGACTTATATGGCGGCGCGACTGGAGAGCCATGTGACCGCCAACGTCAGAGGAGCGGCCGCAAGGAGCTAGCATAATTCTGGGAAATATATGTCGGTCCGCTTCCGAATCGATGGGCGAGCTTGCGCTAGAAATTGAAGCGGTACCCGAGGATCACCTTGGCAATGAGGCCCTCGGTTGAGGAAGTGAAGCCCCAACCCAAGCCGAAGTTGACCTCCCACTGCGGAGCCAAGTTCAGGTCCACGGTGGGGAAAAGCTGATGTTGCTGCTGGCTCACCGGGTCAAAACCCGTGATAGGACCGAGCGAGCCGTAATACTCGGCGCCGACGGCGACTTTGGGAGTTAGGTCGTAGCTGAATTTGAAATTCGGCGAAAACTCCGGGCCGCGATTCTGGTTTTGGCCGTGCAGGGACAGATCCACGGTTGGATTGAAAGATAGATACCAGCGGCCCAGCTTCTTATCCACGATGGGCCTGATCTCCCAGGTCCAGGTGTCCACCGAATAAACGCGGCGTTGATAGCCAATCTCGTTGGAGATGCTGACGCCCACAGGCCAATGCCACGATTCCGGAGCGGTAAAGCGCGGACGGATGTGGTCGCCCACCCAATCCCAGCCCTGGCCTGAATGGACGGAGGTGAAAATATAAAAGCCACATTCGAACCAGGGAGTGAAGCCGTGGGTGATCTCGATGGTTTCATGCTCGGCGTGGTTATCCGGATAGACGCCGTCTACCGCGGTCTTGAAGCCCTGGATCGTGAAGTTGCTGTGCAGCTCGACCATGGTGTGGCCAGGCTCAACCAGGTCAGCGCCGTAGACCTGAATCTCGTAATTGTTTTGGGCGCGCGCGCCAGCCGCCAGAAAACTCAGGCAAAAAAGCCCCAGCATTAGCATCCTGCTGATAAAAAGGTTCGCGGGATTCAAAAGTTGCTTTGTCACGGCTCGGTTTCGACTACAGAATGATACACAAATGCTTTCAGCCGACAGCTGATGGGGGTGTAAGACAAAGCGTCCCCATTCGAGTGAATTGCCCGCGCGTCGGGGGATTACCCAGCTGGCGAAAGCGATAGAGCCTGGACTCATCCTGGATTCCTCAGTCTCCGTATTGCACCATGGTCATGAAGCCATAATCCATATGCAATTGCTGGTGGCAGTGAAAAAGCGTCGGGCCGGGATTGTCCGCCGTAAAATCCACGTCGACTTGGTTTTTGGCGGGCACGACGATCACGTCTTTCCTGACGCCTGACGTTGGTTTTCCGGCGAACTTGGTCAGCTCGAAGGTGTGCCGGTGCAGGTGGACCGGGTGCGCTTCGTCACTTTGGTTATCGAAGCGAAGGCGGTAGCGATAATTGGCACGGACGCGAATGGGATCGGTCTTCGGAAAGGATTTACCGTTGATGGTCCAGTTGTCCACCCAGCGGTTTCCCGCGAATTTCTTGCGGAAGACGAGCGGAACGACACCGCCGGTGGGCTCGGGAGTCTCCGCATTGCGCCCGAAAAGCGTATAGTCCCAGGGATTATTCGGCGGCGCGGTCCAGCGAGGCGCTTCGCTGTGGTTCGCATATTCGACCACGATGCCCAGCCCGGCATTCCGCGCTTGATCGTTCGCCTCTCCGAGAATCCACACACCGGGCTGGTTCATCAAAACGACAGCGTCCACGCGCTCCGCGGGTCCCATCTCAATCGCGTCGACTTCGCGCGGCACCGGCACAACGTTCCCGTCCAGACTTACGACTAGGAACTTGTGACCGGGCAAAGCGATGCGGTGCTGTTCCGTGGCGCTGGCATTCAAGAAGCGAAAAAGTACTTTCTGACCTTCCTTTACGTGGACCGGATCGCCCGATCCAAGCGCGCGGCTGTTCATGGAATAGACCGGATAGACAACTTCCAAATTACCCTCGTCGCCCTGGCTGCTGAGATAGGGGTCCCAGCCGTGCAACGCCAGCAGGACCTCCGCGTCGTACTGACCCGGCTCTTGTTTCGGTTCAACGTAGAGGAATCCGAACTGTCCCGTATAAGTGGCTCGCTTCATATCCCGACCGGCATGAGCGTGGCTGTGATACCAGCGGGTCCCTGAGGGGCGGGGGACGAAAGAATATCGCCGAGACCCGCCGGGAGGCACCACCGGGGTGCCTTCTTCCTCGGAACCATCCACCTCGGAAGGAACAAACAAGCCATGCCAATGAACCAACTCCGGAATTTTAGTATCGTTGAAAACTTCCACGGTAACGGGTTGGCCCTCGCGCAGGCGCAAGACCGGGCCCGGCGCCGAACCGTTGTATCCGGTTGTCTTGATGATTTTCCGTGGGGCGACCTCCATTTCGACGGCCGAGATGCGAAGCGTTACATCGGCCTTGGGATTGCCAGGCGCGGCTTGCAAACCGATACGCCGTGCCAACTGGGCGTATACCGGGGTTCCCAACAGAGCAAGAAATCTTCTGCGCTCCATGTTTTTCCTTGGATGAAATCGCCCGCCATACCGATTCATCGAAACCGCTCGGAGGAGCCAACCATAACACGGGAAACGGTTCCCTGATTTTTGAGGCACAAGTCCGGAGAAATCGGATTGTCGGAGATGTGGCCATTCCTGACGTCTTGGCGATTGTTGCTGCAAAGCAAAAGGCTGCGATGAAATCCGGCGCTCGACGGAAGAATGAAGAGAGAAAAGCAAGAAGAGGCGCTTGCTGAGGCGACGACTCTAGTTATCGGGAAACCGGCACTCTGCCTTGTGAATCCAAAGCAGCAATCGTGTCGATTCCCACTTGCTTCGTGCGCGGTGCTGAAAAATCCCCGCACGTCAATTAGGGAGCGTGACTATCGTGAAAACGTACAGCAGTGGATCGCCGGAGTCGGGAATGGCAAAGATCACCGATTCACTGGTCACGAGCGGAAAGATTCCGCCATTAAGACTGCCCGAGCCGTCCGGATTGATGGCGATCAATCCGGTATTCGGCAGCTTGGGAACCGAGCCGGTAGATTTCAGCGTGGCGAAATATTGGCCTGCGCCGGTAAACGAAAACGCGCCGAGGGTTGCCCCGTTGAGGCCGTCCACATCCTCTTGCGTGCTTGCGGCGTAACCACCGGAAATACCGGAGACGAGATAGGCAGGCGCACTGGCGGATTGGGTAACGACAAGTCCGGAACTTGCCCCGGTGTCCGAGCCAACCAGGAAAGCAGCAATTTCATCGTCGGTGGTACCGGCAGCGGTGAGATAGAGGACCGGCGGAGTTGCCGCAAGCCCGGTAATGGAGACGCGTCCGGAAGCGGCCTCTACCGTGTAGCTGCCATTCGGGTACGGTGTGCTGGAGTAAGTTCCCGCGTCGTTTATGTAAAGGGTCGCCGTGGGAATCGCTCCCGCGCTTGTGGCGTTTAAGGTGCCGATTTCCGCAAGATTTCCAATGTTGCTGCCGCTGACTTCGAGTCCTTGCGATGCCAGCAGGTAGTAGCCGTTCAGCGCACCCGCTGCATAGGTGGCGCTCGAAGCCAGGGCGCGGCCGGAAAGCAACGGTGGGGAGCCTGCCGTGATGGGCGAATCGGTCGAAAGCAGAATGAAATCCGACGCGTTGAGGATGTAAAAGGCAAAGTCGAAGGTGAGATTCCCGGCGGTAGTCGGAATGGTATAGGTGCCGGTCCCGCGGCCCGTGGTCGGGTCGATCGTGGAGTTTATGGTTCCGTTGCCTCCGGTCAACTCTCCCGATGGCGTTCCGCCTTCATTCAGGTCCGCATATCCCGCGGAAAGCGCGCCGGAAGAGTTCGTAAAGGCTCCCGCAATGGCGGTGCGAAGATTGCCGGCAGACTCCGCCGTCCATCCCTCTACACCGAAGGCGTAGTTGGGCTGCAGGGAAGCGAGCGAAAAGGCGGAAGGAAGCTGCAGGTGAATGAAGCCCGAGGCGTTTGTACCTCCGCCGGTGTTGTCGGACTCAATGATTCTGCCGGTGTGATAGAGGGTTCCATCAAATCCGCTGAGACTGAAGGTAAACTGCACGGTGGAAACCGCGGAGGCCACAGCGGCGCGTGCTTTGCCGTTCACGGCTCGAACCACCGCGCCATGCTTAAAATTGGGCATCATTCCGGCTTGCTTCATGGCGATTTCAGCCGCAACAGGACCGGAGAAGTTCAGCGACAGGCAGCCAAGCGTGGCCGAACCGAAGGAATACGAACTTGCGGGCAGATCGACTTGCAACTGTACGGGGCCGTTGGTGAAGCCGTTATAGTCCACCGTGGCGTTTGTGATGCCGCCGCTGCCATTCGGCGTGAAGCTGCCGGCAATGTCGATCGGGTTGCCGCTTCCGTCAGTGCCCTTGAGCAGGAAGGCGTAAGGGGTTGCGGAGGTCAATGCGGACTCGTTGCCTAGCGGAGTGCAGGAAGCCACGGGCGAGCCGATGGTGAGGGTCAGGCTTGCGGAGGCGGCCGTTGCGTTGGTGGAGTCTGTGACGGTGAAGACGTAGGGGCCGTAGGCGCCGACGGTCGTTGGGGTTCCCGAAATAACTCCGGCCGACGAGAGGTTTGAGAGTCCCGGCGGTAACGCGCCGCCGGAAGTCTCTGTCCATGTATAAGGAGGAGTGCCGCCGCTGGCCGCGAGTGTGGTGGAATAGGCCGCGTTGACGAAACCTCCCGGCAACGAGTTGGTGGTCACGGTAAGCGCGTTGGTGGTGATCTTAATGCTCAGGCTCATGGATGAGGCGACCGTCCCCGCCGAATCCTTCACCTGGAAAACGTAAGGGCCAAACATGCCTGCGGCCGTCGGCGTTCCGACGAAAAGACCGGAGCTTGCCAGAGTCACGCCGCCCGGCATGGCGCCGCCGGAAGTTTGCGCCCAGGTGTAGGGGACAGCTCCGCCGGTTGCAGAGAGTCCTGCCGTATAGGCAGTTCCGACAGTGCCGTTTGGGAGAGAAGTGGTCGTGACCGCCAAGATCGTGGTGCCGCCACCACCGCAGCCCGTCGTTTGGAGGCAGGCGAACAGCACTGCAAGCAAGAAGGCACAACGGTAACCACCGCGCATGGAGTCTCCTGAGGTCTTAATTGGGCCGTGCCGTTCTTTTGCCACTTGGACGATTCGTGTTCCAGTTTGTTCGGAATCGACAGCGCGAGACACGAGGGATTCCCCGCGTCTGGCGCCAGCCAATCGAATGCCTAGGGAAGTCAGATGCTGAATTGGCTTTGAAGGTTTATCTTAACACCGTGGAGTATGAAAATGAATTTGCCTGCCAGGCGCTGGCCGTTCCTTGGTGAGTGCCTGATGACGCTGCGATCGGAAAGTGAGGCACTGCTTACCGGGGGGAAGGTGGTTCAGTCCCCGATAAGACGACGCAGTTATGGGAGATTTGGGGTGGCATTACAACGGCAGATGACCGGTTTGCGTTGTGATGATGTTGGGAGGCGTCAGTTTGGGTTTGCAGACTGCGCTAGGAGATCCTGCAGATACGGTTGCCAGACGGCTGCGTGGGTATGGGTGCCGTGGCCGTAGGTCTGTTCGGAGACGGGTAGGAGGACGAACTTACCGTGTTTCACGCGCTGGATTTCGCGTTCGGCGACGCCGAGATCGGGCGGGTTGATGAAATCGTCGGCGGAGTTGATGTACATGACGTGGGCCTGAATCGTACCGAGTTTGGCGGAGGGATCGTAATTGCGCGAGGAATCGACGGCGTAGAGAAAATCGTTGGCGTCGAGGGTGCCGGTGATGCGCGCCATGGTGGCGGCGAGATATTTGTCGGCGGAATCGCGCGTGGGGAAATCTTCCTGCATGTGCAAGGGAGCGCTGCCGGCGATGAGCAGAAAATCGCGCGGAGATTTGCAGGGCGGCGCGCGGCTCCACGGTGTAGTCGCCATTTTTCCAGTCAGGATCCTGGCGGATGCCGTCAATGACCATCTTGCGCCAGATGCGGTTGCGCCCGGCAATCTGCACGGGTAAGCAGGCGAGCGGCATCAGCGCGTCCATGAAATCGGCGTAGGTCTCGCCCCAAACCCAGGAATGCATGCAGCCCATGGAAGTGCCGAGGATCAGCCGAAGGTGGTTGACCCCCAGTCCTTTTTCGACGAGTTCGTGCTGGAGCGCGATCATGTCCGCGTATTCGTAATGCGGGAAATGCGCATGGAGGCCGTCGCTGGGCTTGCTGGATTTGCCGTGGCCGATGTTGTCGGGAAGAATCAGAAAATATTTGTTGGCGTCGAGCAGCTGGCCGGGTCCGAAAAGCACTCCAGCGAAGATGGGCTGAAGAAAACTGTTGCCTCTCCCGCCGGTGCCGTGGAGGAGCAGCACCGCATTGGTGGTGCGGCCGGTGGCGTCCTTGAGGGGCTCGCCAAGGGTGTAGTAGTGGAGGCGGACTTCGGGCAGTGTCTCGCCGGATTGGAAATGAAAATCGTGTACGGTGTAGTCGCCTTCCTGCGGCGCGGGCCAGTTTTGCGGTGGATTCGTCGATGTCTGAGCGAGTGATGAAAAAGCGCCGAGAAGCAAGGCGAAAACCGCCGTGCAAACGGATGCAAGGATGTGTGGGGTGTGGTTCATGGGGCCTCCCGGGAAGTTGCTGCGTGTAGGCAGTCTGCGGATAAGGACGCAACGGCAACGGGAAGGAGTATATACCGATTGCGCGAGCACGGCGGGCGGGGAAGGTCGGGTGGTATGATTTGTGCATGTATGCGCAGAAATTTCGGGTGGACGTGTGGATTGGGGGAGCACGCAAGGCGTGTCCGCTGGAGTGGCTGGACCAGTTCTGCATGCGGAATTTTACGAATGCGGCGGAGTTTGACGATACGCTGCCGGTGGGGGAGGGGCGGATTGAGGCTAGTTTCCGGTTGACGCCGGAACGATTTGCCGAAGGGCTTGCGGGATGGCTTACGCAGCGGGGTAAGGGCGAGGGTGGGGTGGTTCGCGTGGAGGTTTCGCGGGAGTAGGGTGGGATTTTAGAGGGGGAACCCAAGAGCACAGCGAGGAATCGCTGTGCCACCGGCGGGCTGAAGCCCGGCGCCTACAGGCGCAAACAGAGGAGAAAGGCCGCAGGGCTCGCGGACTCGCCCTGCGCTACAGGGCGGAGTGAAGAGGACAGCGGCGCGTTCGATGTCAGGGTTCTTCTGTGGAGGGGACGGTTTTGCTTTCGAGGGCCGCGCGGATCGCGGGCAGGACTTTGAATGTTGCGTCTTCTCCGGCGTGGACGAGATCGCTGGTTTTGGAAAAATCATCCCAGAGGAATGGAGTTACGTCCGGCTCGATGATGACGTCGGCTTCCTTGCGCCATTCCAGGTCGGCGTGCTTTTGGATGATGGTGAAGGAGCGGCTGAGAACATCGGTGAAGGTACGCGGCTCGCTGACGGAACCGGCTTCGAGATAAACGGCAATGACAAGCTCGGCGCCGAGGAGAAGCACGCCTTCAACGGGCACGAGCGCGGTGAGGAAACCGTCGACGAGGGTGCGGCCTTCATACTTCACGGGGACGAACAAGCCCGGATAGGCGCAAGAGGCGCGCAAGGGCTGGGCGAGAGGACCGCCATGGTAGTAAACAGGGAGGCCGAGGTTGATATCGGTGGTGGCGATGGCGAAAGGCTTCTGAAGCTCCTCGAAGGTTTTTGCGGTGGTGAGGCGATGGAGATAGAGTTCGAGGCGGTTGTTGGTGGCAAGGCCGAGCCAGGAGGGAGTCCAGCGGCCGAAATCGGCGAATTTGGTTTCGTGAGCGACCTGCTCCATGAATTCGAGGGAAGTGCCGGAACAATAGGCAGCGCCGATGAGGGCACCTACGCTTGTGCCGGAGACAACGTCGACGGGGATGCCCGCTTCGCGGAGCACGCGGAGGACGCCGATATGCGCGATGCCGCGGGCGAAACCGCCGGCAAGCGCCACGCCCACGCGAGGGCGCTTCGATCCCTTGGGTGCGCCGCCATAGGCGAAGGCGCGGAACGCCTCCTTGGCCATGCGCAGAAGATTCTGCGCGTCACCAGTCTTTTCATCGGCCATAAGAATTGATTGTACGCCAGACCGCGCTTACCAAACGCCCGTTTGACCGCGGCGATTCCATTTTGTAACCTGTTTGCCGTTCTAAATTTGCCGCCGAAGGCCGTGTCATGACCCATCGCATTCAGAAAACCGTTGTTCTCGGGGCTGGGACCATGGGCGCCCGCATCGCCGCGCACTTTGCCAATGCCGGGCTGCCTTGCCTGCTGCTGGATATCGTTCCGAAAGATGCCGCGTCGGCGGAGCGGAACAAAATTGTGGTGGCGGGGCTGGAAGCGGCGAAAAAATCCAAGCCCGCCGCTTTCTTTGCGCCGGGGCTGGCGAACAGGATTTCCATCGGGAATTTTGAGGACGACCTGGGGCGGATAAGCGATGCGGACTGGATCATTGAGGTGGTTGCGGAAAATCTCGAGATCAAGCGCGGGCTGCTGGCGAAAGTGGCGCAATTCCGCAAGCCAGGCTCGATTGTCACCACCAATACTTCCGGATTGCCGGTGCACTTGATCGCCGAGGGATTGCCCGAGGAGTTTCAGGCGCATTGGGCGGGAACGCATTTTTTTAATCCGCCACGGTACATGAAATTAGTAGAAGTGATTCCGGGGCGGAAGACATCGCGTGAAGTGGTGGAGACGCTTTCGGATTTTTGCGACCGGAGGCTGGGGAAGGGCGTGGTGGTTGCGAAGGACACTCCGAACTTCATCGCCAACCGCATTGGGACATATTCAATGCTGAATGCGCTGCGCTTGATGTCCGCGATGGGGATGACGATTGAGGAGGTGGATGCGTGCACCGGCCAGGCAGTGGGATGGCCGAAGTCCGCGACGTTCCGGACGGCGGATCTTGTGGGGCTGGACGTGCTGATGCACGTGGTGAAGAACATCTATGAGACCGCGCCGCAGGACGAATCGCGGGAAACGTACAAGGTGCCCGCAGTTATGGAGGAGATGGCGAAGAGGAAGTGGCTGGGAGACAAGACGGGCCAGGGATTTTACAAGCGAGTGAAGGGCGAGGGGGAAAGAGAGATTCTGACGCTGGACGTGAATACGATGGAGTATCGCGCGCGGCAGAAGGCGAAGTTTGCGTCGATTGAGGCGGGAAAGTCGATCGAGGACACGCGCGAGAGGCTGCGCGGGCTGCTTCTGCCGCTGTTCCAGGGGCAGAAAACCGACAAGGCGCAGCAGTTCATCTGGGGCGGGCTATCGGAGATGTGTTTGTACGCCGGGCGGCGCATCCCGGAGATTTCCGATCACATTGAGGATGTGGATCGCGCGATGCGTTGGGGATTTGCGTGGGAGATGGGGCCGTTCGAGAGCGTGGATGCGATCGGCCTGCCTGCGTTTGCGGAAC
This sequence comes from Candidatus Acidiferrales bacterium, assembly GCA_963734105.1. Classification (GTDB taxonomy): domain Bacteria; phylum Acidobacteriota; class Terriglobia; order Acidiferrales; family UBA7541; genus Acidiferrum. The sequence continues at coordinate 166,773 of CAVTFW010000009.1, forward strand.
AGATCAAGAAGGAAGGGCGCAGCCTGCCGCCGATTTTTGAGAAGGCGCTGGCGAGCGGGCGAAAGAGTCTCTATGAGACGAACAAAGGCGAGACCGCCGTGTTCGATTTCGCCAGCGCTGCGATGAAGAAGGTGGAGGAGCCGGCGGGGATCCTGATTCTGAAGAAGCTAAAGGAAGCGGGGCGCGAGGTGGAGAGGAACGCGGGCGCGAGCCTGATTGATCTGGGAGATGGAGTGGTGTGCTGCGAGTTCCACGCGAAAATGAACGCGATTGGGGCGGACCTGATTGCGATGATCCATAAGGGGTTGAAGCGGCTGGAAAGCGATTTTGAGGCCATGGTGATCGCGAATCAGGCGACGAATTTTTCGGTTGGCGCGAACTTGATGTTGGTACTGATTGGGGCGCAGGAGCAGGAGTGGGACGAAGTGCACATTGCGGTGAAGCAATTTCAGAACGTGAATCTGGCGATTAAGTATGCGCCGAAGCCGGTGGTGGCGGCGCCGCAGGGGATGGCGCTGGGAGGGGGCTGCGAAATAGGCCTGCACTCGGCGAAAATTCATGCGGCGGGGGAAGCGTACATCGGGCTGGTGGAATCGGGCGTGGGGCTGATTCCTGGAGGCGGCGGGACGAAGGAGATGCTCATTCGGGCGAACGAAAATGCGGGGTCGGGGGATGACCTGGATTTGTTCCACACGTTGAAGCCGGTGTTTGAAAATATTGCGATGGCGAGAGTGGGGACGAGCGCGGAAGAATGTCGCGAACTTGGGTACCTGCGTCGGGACGATCTGGTTTCGCTGAATCGCGACCGGCTGGTGGAGGATGCGAAGCAGACGGCGCTGGCGCTGGCGCGCGGGGGTTGGAAGCCAGCGGCTTCATCGTGGCAGGAGGGCGCACAGACGACGCAGATCAAGGTGCTAGGCGAATCGTTCCTGGCGGCGGTGAAGTTGGCGATTCACCTGATGGTGCGTGGCGGATACGCGTCGGATTACGATGCGCACGTGGCGCGGAAACTCGGAAATATATTGGCGGGGGGTGCGCTGTCGGCGCCACAGATGGTGAGCGAGCAGTACGTGCTGGATCTGGAGCGAGAGGCGTTTGTGTCGTTGTGCGGAGAGAAGAAGACGCAGGAGCGGATTGCGTTCACGCTGAAGACGGGGAAACCGTTGAGGAATTAGGGTGTGGGCAAGAGTTGGTGAGTGAGGCCCCAAGAGACTGGCATGGAAGCCAGCGCCACACGGAAGAGTTAAGAGAAACTCGGCAGCACGGGCGGGATTGCCTGTGCCACTACATGACCCAAGAAAAACCCGGGAGCACAGGCTGAAGCCTATGCTACTTGCCAAATCGCATAAAATCGTATTGTCATGGGTGATAAAAACGTCTATTCTGTGGGGCGGGAGAAAACCATGCAAAGATTCTTGGCACCGCGGGAAGCGGCGAATATTCTCGGGGTGAGCTATCCCACGCTGAAGCAGTGGATTTACCATAACAAAATCAAGACGGCCAAGACGCCCGGCGGGCATCACCGCGTGCCGGAATCGGAAATTGACCGGCTGATTCCGAAGAAGCTGGAGCGCGGGGAGATTGCCACGCGGCGCGGGAATTTCCGCAAGATCAGCGGGCGCAACCAGTTGATTGGGCGAGTGGTGGCGCTGAAGTACGACGGGCTGCTGGCGCAGGTGACGCTGGTGATCGGGGAGCAGCACATTACGGCGATCATTACCGCGGACGCGGCGAGGGAGTTGCGGCTGAAGGTGGGAGAGCGCGCAGCGGCGCTGATTAAATCCACGGAAGTAATGATTCTGCGGGTGTGAGTTCGGTGAAATTCCATGAACATTTTGCGTAAAATTGCAGCGCTTGGGTTATTGCTCGCGCTGGCGTCACCGGTGAATGCGCAGACGCTGCGGGTAGCGGCGGCGGCGGACTTGCAATTCGCGATGGGGGAGCTAGCCGGGCGTTTCGAAGAGAAGACCGGGACAAAAGTGGAGGCGACGTACGGATCGAGCGGGAATTTTCAAGCGCAGATCCAGAATGGAGCGCCTTTTGATGTGTTTTTTTCGGCGGATAAAATGTATCCGCAGCAATTGATTTCAGCGGGGGCCGCGGATGGGGAGACCCTTTCGATCTACGCATTGGGGCACCTGGTGATTTGGGCGGCGGCAGGGACAAACCTACATGTTGCGGAAAAGGGATTTGAGGCCTTGAAAGACGCGCGCGTACAGAAAATTGCGATTGCGAATCCGGAACACGCGCCCTATGGGCGAGCGGCGGTTGCGGCTCTGCAAAAGGCGGGGCTGTACGACCAGGTGAAAAGCAAATTGGTTTACGGAGAAAACATTTCCCAGGCGGCGCAATTCGCGCAATCGGGAAGCGCGCAAATTGGATTGATCGCGCGCTCGCTTACGTTTGCCGAGAGCATGAAAGGCGGCGAGCAGTGGGAGATTCCGGTGGAGCTTTATCCGGCGCTCGAACAGGCCGCGGTGGTGATCCATTCCTCGGCGAATAAAACAGCGGCGCGAGCGTTCCTTGAGTTTGTGAAAAGCGAGGAGGGCCGGAACATTCTCATGAAGTACGGATTGACACCGCCTCCTTCGCCAGAAAAGCCATGAGCATCGAGGCGATCTTACTGTCGTTGCGGCTGGCGATCACCGTATCCGTGATTCTGCTGTGTGTTTCCTTGCCGCTGGCGTACTGGCTGGCGTTTACTCCCTGGCGGGGAAAATTCCTGATCGAATCGGTGGTGGCACTGCCGCTGGTGCTGCCGCCGACGGTGCTGGGGTTTTACGCGCTGGTGGCGCTGGGTCCGCACGGCGGGCTAGGAAGAATCTGGATAGCGCTGTTCGGGCATGCGCTGGCCTTCACGTTCACGGGATTGGTTCTTGCGTCCCTGCTTTACAGTTTGCCGTTCGCGGTGCAGCCGTTGGTGGCGAGCTTCGAATCGTTGGACCGCCGGCTGCTGGACGCATCGGCGGTGCTGGGAGCTAGCCGCGTCCGGGCGTTCTTCCGAATCATTCTGCCGCTCGCCTGGCCGGGGGTGATCACGGCGGTGGTGCTCAGTTTTGCGCACACGCTGGGGGAATTTGGCGTCGTGCTAATGGTTGGGGGAAATCTTGCGGGGATCACGCGGACAGTTTCGATCGACATCTATGATCGCGTGCAGGCGCTGGATTACGCGGGAGCGCACCAGATGGCGTTGTTTCTGCTGCTGATATCGTTTGTGGTTCTGTCGGTGGTGTACGGAGTGAATCGCCGGATCTGGTCGCCGTGGCCGAAGCGGTAGGCGCGCGCATGCTCTCTGTCGACATTCAAAAAAAGTTCGAAGCCGCAGGGACGCGCGCTTTCCAACTGAAAATCAGCGGGGAGTTTTCAGCGGGATTTACGGTGCTGTTCGGCCCGTCGGGCGCGGGGAAGTCCACGCTGCTGGATTGCATTGCCGGACTGGCGCAGCCGGACGAGGGCTGGATCAAATCCGACGATGAGATATTTTTCGACGCGAAAAAAGGAATTTCACTGGCGCCGCAAAAACGCGGGATTGGTTATGTGTTTCAGTCGCTGGCCCTGTTTCCCCATCTGTCGGTGGAAGAAAACGTCGCGTACGGACTTTCCGGCTTAGGGGCAGCTCAGCGAATGGAAAGCATAGACCGGGTTGTGAGCGCATTTCACATTCGGGATTTGCAGAGGCGGAAACCCGGGGAGCTTTCCGGAGGGGAAAAGCAGCGGGTGGCGCTGGCGCGATCGGTGGTGACGAAGCCGCGGATTCTGCTATTGGACGAGCCGCTGACCGGGTTGGATGAGGGGTTGCGCCGAGCGATCCTGGAGGATTTGCGCGGGTGGAACGCAGCGCATCGGATACCGATTCTGTATGTCACGCACAACCGCGAGGAGGTGGGTGCAATCGGGGACCGCGTGTTGGTGTTGTTGGATGGGCGCGTCCGCGGAAGCGGGATGCCGGGGGCGGTGCTGGATGCGCCGCGGACGATTGCGCTGGCGCAGGCCGCGGGGTTTGAGAATTTTTTCCCTGCGCGGGTGGTGGAACACAGAGCTGCCGATGGGTTGATGCGTGTGGCACTGGATTCCAGCCAATGCGAGCTGGAGATCCCGCTTGGCGCCGAGAAAGTGGGAGAGTCGGTGCAACTCGCCATCCGCGCCGGTGACATCCTTCTGGCGAAACACGCGCCCTACGGGATCAGCGCGCGGAATATTTTGCCGGGAACGGTGGAGTCGCTGGAAACGCGAGGGACGACGGTGGTTGTGCAGGTGAAGGCGGGAGTGCAGTTCACGGTGCACGTGACGCCGGGGGCGATGCGGTCGCTGGAGCTGGCGCCGGGATTGGTTGTGTGGCTTGTGGTGAAGACGCACTCGTGCCACGTGGTTAGTGCGCAATGAGTGCGATGGTGGGGCATATGGTTTTCTCCGTGGTGGCGACCTTGCACGAATCTATAGGCTGACTCTTCTGAAGTCCTAGCGATGGATAGAAATTCGCGGTGGCGAGTGGACGGAAGTGCCGCGTCTTTGGCGCTTGCTTGGCAGGGCACTTAGGATTCTTTAGCCGAGCTTGCAATTTTCGTGATGACTTCAACAGTGGGTTAGGGCTTGGGGGCTTAAGAGGCTGGCATGAAAGGCAGCGCTGGAGTGAGGGAGCAATTGCGGGGTGGGAGAAGGTTTGGCTAGTATGGAAAGTTCGAATGCGCGAAGAGACAGGTGCCCGAGAAGATGCAAAAGCGCAAGAATGTGCCGAAGCCGCTGCGAGCGCGCAAGGCGCCGCGCGACCCGAAGCAGTCCAAGCCGGAGACGCGGCTGGAAGAGGTGCTGCAAAGCGCGGCAAACATTTTTTTCGCGAAGGGATTTCATGCGACCAGCATCGAGGATGTGGCGCGCGACGTGGGGATGTTGAAGGGCTCGCTTTATTACTACATCAAGTCCAAGGAGGATTTGTTGTTCCAGCTGCTGCTGGCGGGGATTGAGGACGGCGATGCCTTCATCGCGCAGCAGATCGATCCCGGGGGCGACCCGGTGGAGCAACTGGAGAAGGCCATTCGTGCGCAGATGGACTACATCATTCAAAACCGGGTGCCGTTCGGGCTTTTTTTGCACGAATTCGATTCGCTGTCGGGGAAGAGGCAGCACAAGCTGATAGCGGTAATGTCCCGCTACAATTCGCGTTTCGTGGAGCTGGTGCGGCGGGGGCAGGAGCAGGGGAAGATCATGCAGGGCGAGCCGTGGATCATCGTCAACGGGATTCTGGGGATGTGCAATTGGCTGTACCGTTGGTACGATCCCGACCAGGTTTCCGATCCGGAGAAGATCAAGTCGGTTTTTTTGCGGATGATTTTTGAGGGAATCCGGAAGGGTTGAAGGGCTTCGTGCGGGAGAGAGTGTTGCGCATTTTGGGTAGGTCGGGAAGAATCTATGGGTAATACCAATTCAATTTCGATGAGCACCGGATGAAGCAAAAGATTGTGAGTTCGCTGGACGCAGCCGTTGCGGACATTCCCGATGGCGCGCGGATTATGTTCGGGGGGTTTGGCGGGGCGGGATTCCCGAATAATTTGATCCAGGCGCTTTCGCGCAAGGGGATTAAGAACATCATTGCGATCAGCAATAATTGCGGGACGCGCGAAGGCGAGCTGGGAATCATGTTCAAGAACGGCCAGGTGAAACACGTGATCTGTTCGTTCCCCGGGCCGCACGCGAATCATTTCCAGGAACGTTTTGCGAAGGGCGAGGTGAGCTGCGAACTTGTGCCGCAAGGGATTATGTGCGAACGGATGCGCGCGGCGGCGGCGGGATTGCTGGGTTTTTACACGACGGTGGGGGTTGGCACGGAGGTTGGCGCGGGCAAGGAAGAGCGCGTGCTCGAGGGGAAGCGCTGCATCCTGGAAACGCCGATTCACGCGGACTTCGCGCTGATCAAAGCGCAGAAAGCGGATGAGCTCGGGAACCTGACGTACCGGCTGGCGGCGCGGAATTTCAATCCGATCATGGCCATGGCGGCAACGACCACGATTGTGGAAGCAGATGAGATTGTGCCGGTGGGGGCGATTGCGCCGGAGAACGTGATCACACCGGCGATTTTTGTGCATCGGATTGTACAGGCGAAAGGATTGCACTATGCAGGATAAGCCGCGTCTTACCCGCGAACAGATCGCGCAGCGTGCCGCGCAGGAATTGCCGGACGGGGCTTACGTGAATCTGGGGTGGGGGATTCCGAATCTGATTTCGGATTATTTGCCGACGGGCGTTACGGTTTATTTTCACAGCGAGAACGGAATTCTGGGCATGGGGCCGCGTGCGAAACCGGGAGAAGAGGATTCCGACCTGGTGGATGCGATGAAAGTGCCGGTGACGCTAATGCCGGGGGCATCGTTTTTCAGCCAGGCGGATGCGCATCTGATGACGCGCGGGGGACATTTGGACGTGGCGGTGTTGGGCGGTTTTCAGGTGTCGGAGAAGGGCGACCTGGCGAATTGGAAGATTCCGGGATCGAAGGGAAGCGGCGGAATCGGCGGGGCGATGGATATTGCGGCAGGAGCGAAGGTTTTGATCGTGTGCATGGAGCACAACACGAAGGATGGAGCTCCGAAGATCGTGAAGGAGTGCACGTACCCGCTGACAGGGATTGCGTGTACGGACACGATAGTGACGGATCTCGCGGTGATTGATGTGACGCCGGAAGGGTTGGTGCTGCGGGAAGTTGCGCCGGGGTGGACGGCGGAAGATCTGCAGGAGCGGACGGGGGCGAGGCTGGTGGTGCAGGGAGGGGTACGGGAGATGAGGCTGGGGTAGGGCAAGGATTGCAGACCAGCGACCGGGAAGCGAGGAATGCCCCGACAGTATGTGGCTTGGTTCCTACGTTGAGATCCTTCGGCTCCGCAAACGGCGCGGAGCCTCAGGATGACAGGTAGATTTTTGGCGTGAACAATTGTAGAAGGGCGTGTGGGTTGAAACCGCAAAAGCGGCAGCAAGGTGCGGCACTCCAAAGTGTTGTCACATGCGGGCGGCGGCGCGGGCGGCGATGCGGCCGTCCGGGGTGCGCATGATGACGACCAGGCTGTCGGTTACTGGGACGCCGGCGCTCGGGACGTCAAATTCAAAGATCCATTCAAATTTTTCGGGAAGTTCGGCGGCGAGTTCGCGCGCGTAGGGCGGAACGGGGTGGGTCTCGAAATGTTTGGGGACGACGCCGGGGGCGGGACGCAGATGCATGCCGTTCTTCCAGAAGAAACTGAGGCGCAGGTTGGAGACGTCGGCTTGGGTGAGGTAGACGCGCGTGCCGGTTTGCTGCAACTGGTTCGAGCAGGGCAGGTCATACATGAGGAAGCTGACGTGCAATTCGGCGGGGAATTCGGTGACGATGTCGTTGCCGCGGTGAATGATGGGGCCGAGGCCGGTATCGATGCGCTTGAGATTTTCGAAGTAGTCGGGGGCGGTGGCGCGGCCAGTGAGGCGAAAACAGGGGCCGGAAAGGAGCGAGCCGTCGGTGTTTATTTGCAGGCCGCCGTCCAAATTCCAGACTGAGATTTCCTGTTTGTGCTGGGCGAGGAGAAAAGGCGCGGCGGCCAGGAGAAGTGACGGGAGGGCAAGCGGGAGGAAAAGTGGGCGCCGGCGAAACATAGGAATTTCCGATAAGAGAGATTTTACTCCCTAGGGGGCGGCGCGGAGAAGGAAAGAGAAGTCGCGGACGCGGCAGAGCTGTTTGCCGGGGTCATCGGGCTTGCAGGTGGCTTTGCCGGCGCGAAGGTCGGCGAAAGCGGCGACGAGATCTGGCAAAACGGAAGGAGGAGCAATGGGAATGTTGTGCGCGCCGATGACGATTTTCACTTGGGGGGCGAGGGCGGCGAGGCGGGCGATGGATTTTGCGTAGGCGCCGAGATCGGTTTCTGGGCGGTAGAGCCAGAGGGGCGCCGGATAGTAGGTGTCGCCGGTGAAGAGCAGGCCGTTGGCGCGATCAAAGAGGCAGATAGCATCGGGCGTGTGGCCAGGGGTGGAGAGGATCTCTAGTGAGCGCCCGCCGAGGTCGAGCTCGCCGCCGTCGTGGACGTATTTTGTGATGGTCCAGGGTTTGGTCCGGTAGGACATGGCGTCGAAGTTGTTCGGCAATTCGCCGCAAATCTGACCGGGAGCGAGTTCTGCCTGGGCGTCGGCTGTGGAGCCCTTGGCGTTTTGGCGACTGAAGTCGGTGTCCATGGAGTAGATGGTGTCGAATTGCCAGTTACCGCCGACGTGGTCGTTGTGGGTGTGAGAGTTTAGGACAACGACGGGAAGTTTCGTGAGTTCGGTGACGAGTTTGCGGATATCGCTAATGCCCATACCGGTGTCGAAGAGAAGGGCTTTTTCTTTGCCCAGGACGAGGTAGGAGATGACTTCTTCGGCTTGGTGGGGTTCGTAGATGGCGAATGTGTTTGGTGCGACTTTGTAGACCTCGAACCAGGGGTCACTGATGCGGATGCGCTCGAGGGAATTGTACTCGGGGCGAGGGAGAGGCTTGCACCAGTCGGGTTTGTCGGCTTGTGTTAACGCCGGACGAGAAAAGCTTAACGCAGAGGGCACAGAGACCGGAGCGAAGAGGACGCAAAGAAGCATCCCGAGGGAAACAGCGAAAGAAACAGCAGCTGAATACTTTTGAGTTTGCCCAGAAGGGACGAGGCGTGCTGCTGGGGCACGATGTATCGTGCCCCTACATGGAGGGTGAAGGCGAGTCATGGGTGGGTCATGTCGGCGGGTTTGACGAGGGCGTCGAACTCGTCGGCGGTGAGGTAGCCGAGTTTGGTGGCGGCTTCGCGGAGGCTGAGTTTTTCGTGGTGGGCGGTGTGGGCGACTTTGGCGGCGTTGTCGTAGCCGATTTTGGGGGCGAGAGCGGTGACGAGCATGAGGGAGTTTTTTACGTAGCTGTCGATGGTTTCGCGGTTTAGCTCGATGCCGAGGACGCAGTGTTCGACGAAGCTGTTCATGGCGTCGGCGAGGAGCTCCACGGAGTGCAGGTAATTGAAGATCATGACGGGCTTGTAGACGTTGAGCTCGAAATTGCCCTGGGAGCCGGCGATGCCGATGGCGGTGTCATTCCCCATGACCTGCACGGCGACCATGGTGAGTGCTTCGCACTGAGTGGGATTCACCTTGCCCGGCATGATGGAAGAGCCGGGTTCGTTTTCGGGAAGCGTGAGTTCGCCTAGGCCGCAGCGGGGGCCTGAAGCAAGCCAGCGAATGTCGTTGGCAATCTTCGTGAGGGAAGCGGCGAGTGTCTTTAATGCCCCGGAGGCGAAGACGATTTCGTCGTGGGCGGAAAGGCTGGCGAACTTGTTCGGGTGGGAACGGAACGGCAGGCCGGTGAGTTCGCCAATTTTTTTCGCGGCGCGGGCGGCGAATTCGGGATGGGCGTTGAGGCCGGTGCCGACGGCGGTGCCACCGATGGCGAGATCGAAGAGGCCGTCGAGAGCGACGGCGATGCGTGTGCCGTCGCGGTCGAGGAGGCTGACCCAACCGGAAAATTCCTGGCCGACCGTGAGGGGCGTTGCGTCTTGCAAGTGCGTGCGGCCGATTTTTACAACGCCCATGAATTCACGGGCCTTGGCGTCGAGGGTGTCGCGGAGCCGTTTGACGGCGGGAAGAAGGCGACGGGAGGTTTCCGCGGCGGCGGCGATGTGCATGGCGGTGGGAAACGTATCGTTGGAAGATTGGGACATGTTGACGTCGTCATTGGGATGAATTGGCTTCTTGGTGCCCATTTCGCCGTCGGCGATCTCGATGCCGCGATTGGAGATGACTTCGTTGACGTTCATGTTGGTCTGCGTGCCGCTGCCGGTCTGCCAGATGCGGAGAGGGAAGTGATCTTGGAGCTCGCCGGAGATGACTTCGTCAGCGGCCTGGATGATTAGATTGGCTTTTTCCTCGGAGAGCTTGCCGAGATCGCGGTTCACGAGCGCGGCGGCTTTCTTGAGGATGCCGAAGGCGCGGATGAGCTCGGGGGGCATGGTGTCCTTGCCGATGGCGAAATGGATGAGGGAGCGGGCGGTTTGCGCGCCGTAATAACGGTCCACGGGGACTTCGATTTTGCCCATGCTGTCGGATTCGGTGCGAGTAGGAACGGACTTGGCGAATTGCGTGGCTTCAGACATAGGGGTCTCCTGCGGAGCGATGAGGATAGTTTAGCAGGGAGAGAGCTAGAACGGAGTAAAGAGGGAGATAGAGGGAGTGAAGGAAGTAAGGGAAGCGATAGGCCCAAAAATGCGAACGTCCCGGTCGAGGACCGGGACGTTCGGAAGGACGGATCCAGAAAGAGTTTACTGGCTTGGCAGCATCAAGCGTGTCCAGCCGGTGGTGTTGACGTCGCGGAACAGCGGGGTCCGCGGCGGCAGGAGAAGCGGGTTCAAGAAGTCCGTGTCGAAGTTGTAGCCACGAGCAGGCGGGCTGTAGACCGTATTGCAGCATTTGAAGGCGCCATTGGCCTGCCGGCTGTAGTACAGCTCGACGATGGAACCCAGGTAGTTGAGCGTGCCGCCCCAGTTCTCGACGTAGCGCAGGAAGTTGTGGACACCGCCGTCGGTGCCAAAGTCTTGCGGGACCGTACCGGTGGTGGTACCGCCGGGTTGCGGAAAGGGGACAGTTACACCGGCCAAAACGGCCATGCGATAGTAGGAGGTGACACCATTGCGGTTCGCCAAGGAGTAGGGAGAGGAAAAGGAATTGATGTCACTCCAGTTATCGGAAAGGAATGTGACCGCGTCCGCAGCTATGGAAGAAGCCGCGAAGGGGTCATTGAAACCGCCTCCAGCCGAGTTGGAGTTGTAGTCGCCCTGCACATACGCGGGGTTTTCCGTGGCAATCGTCAAGCCGCAAGGGTTTCCACCAGGGCATGAACTGAGCGCAGTGAGGTTGTTGCCGTTAACGAGCTTGATGGCGCGGCGGAAGAAGAGCGGGGGGTTTTCCCGGGGGGCGTTTGGACTCGCCGCCACCATCATCGGCCAAATGTTGTCGCCGGTTGAGTAAACGGGAACAGCCGCGCAGATGGAGTTCGCCGCGATGCCGGTTCCGGAAAGAGTTTTGAAAATGCCCAGCTGCCCGAGGCCCAAAGTGGATGGGAGGGGAATGGGTGCGGTGACCGCGCCGTGGATATACTTCTGGCCTGCGCCGTAGTAGTAGAACGATCCAGCAAACGAAGTCCCAGTGTTTTCGTCTTCTCCAGTATCGAGGCTGTCGTTGGGGCAGCCGGTCGCCGCGTTGCTACCACCGTTTACGATATCCGTCCAGCCGGCTTCGCCGGTCTCATTTTTTGTGAAGGAGAGTGGAGGCCAGCCGCCGGTGATCGTCTGGACGGTGGGGTCCTCGTAATTTCCACGGCGGTCGGAGATATACACCGTGAAATCGTTCGAGGCGTTGCTGGGATCCTTGGTGTTGGGACCGGTGCCTGTGACACCGGTGATGAGGGTGCCAGCAAACCATTTGGTCAGATTGCTGATGTCGACCTCGATATAAGTCATCGTGCCGTTGAGCGTCGGCAGGGCCGGGGTCAGAGTAGACATAGCGGTGTCGCGAAGTTCACCCTCGCGCGTATCGAAGAGGTGGTTCGGCCAGAAATCAGTCGGAAGGAGATGGTCCGTTCCAATCGTATACCCGGCATAGTTGGGGTACGTCAGTGCCATAGTGGAGCCAGTCGGAACATAGGGATCCGGAATGGCCTTCGTAGATGGGTCGTAGCCGCAGACCTGCTCCACCGTGGACTGAAGCGGTTTATTGGTGGCCGGAGTGCCTAGCTTCCCCGAGGCATAGGGAACGGAGGAAGGATTGTCGCGAACGCGTTCCAGGCGAATAATGGCAAAAGGATGAGGATCGAGGCAGGTGCCTGTGGGGGCGGCGAGCGTGTCGATGGCAGTAAAGGTTCCAGATTTCAGAGCAGGCCCATTCTGGAAGGCCATCTCTGCGGTCGGGAGAACTGGGAGAGCCGGAGTGACAGGTGGCGCCATTTGCGTGGCAGACGTGATCGGCCATTGCGGATTGAGCGCAGTTCCGTTCAAAGATTGGGGAACCGGGTCGATATTGCGCCCAACATAACCGTAGCTGAGAATCTCGTTGGTGACGTCGGTCCACGAGCCGCAGCCCGTAGAAGTGCCGTAGCTGGTTTGCTCTTCGATTTTAATAAATCCCTTGATGACGGGATAACCCTGCGGCTGCCAATAACCGTCCGCAGCGGAGTAGACCGCTCCGCCTGTCGCGCCAGATGCGGCCAGAGGAAGCGGCGGGACCTTGGTTTTCGTGGTCATGGTGGTGTACAAGGTTTTCAGAGCCGCGGGGGCGGTTGCGGAAGACCATGTGCTTACGAGCGTAGCCATCTGGCTCAGATCGAAGGGGGCCGTGGGAGTGACGCAGGGCATGTTGGTGATGTCTGCGGGATTGTCGGACAGAAAAATCCGCAGGCTTGCTTGATCCGAGTAACGCTCTGCCGTAACGGTCATGGGTTCACCGCTTAACGGGCGGCGAATCAAATCGACAGGCTGCGTGGCTCCGTTGCCAACCAAGGCAACGCCAAGGTTCAGTTGGTCCGCGCCAGTGGAATACTGAGGGGACACGCTGCCGAGCCCGTTGATCAGAAGGTGGTTGTAATCGGTGGGGCTGGGGCCCGTGGAGATCGTCGGCCAGCCTGAATTGGATGCGGCTTTTATTGGATCGTAGCTCCCCTCGCTGAAGGCGAGCGCCCGGTCCGCGGTCCCTGCCGAGTCGGTCGTGATTTGAACGGTGCCCGCGTATTGCCCATTTTGAGTGTTAAAGCCGTTCTCGAGGCTTGTGCGGATGACATCCTTGTACGCATCCACCTTGCCGGACAGAGTCAGGGTGCTTCCGGCCGCAAGCCAAAGATTGCCGTTGGTATGAGTGCGGCCGCCGAAGTTGAAGTTAGGACCGGGAAAGAAGCTGAGGTCCATGCTGGCAAAAACACCGAACGAAAACGCCGGAATGCCTACCGTCTGAGTAGTGCGCTGAAGTTTAACTTCGCGGCCGGCTGGCGTCCGAGTATTGACCGTGAGGGTGTATTCGGTAATGAAGGCGGTCAAACCTGTATAAGGACCAGTACTGACCACTGCAGTTGCCGGGATTGGGTTTCCGTTCGAATCGTAAGTGGTCGTGGGGGGAAGAGCGATTGTGTAGCCGGATGCGCCGGTACTGGTGGTGAACGAAATTCCCGGGATGTTGGGAGCCGGGGGATTGGTGGTCACAGCGTTGACCTGCGCCAAGGTCGGCGAATAGGTCTGAGCAAACAAGTTCCCGAGGTTGGCCGTCAACTGCTCCATGCCGGCCTCCGCGCCATAAAAGGCCTCGACATCATCATTGTTGGAGCCAGCAAGCTGCTGGTTGGAGATCAACAGGATGGAAAAACCAACCAGGAGGCTGGACATCAGGAATAGCAGGAGCAGAGTGGTAAGGAGGGCGATACCTGCGTCATCCCGGAAGCGCTTCGATTTCTTTAACCGTTGAATGCTCATTGCCGGCTCCTCTTATTGGTAGCGATTGACATAGGCCATGCTGCGGAGACTGACCTGCGTCATCAAATTACTTCTGGCAAAGCTCATCAGACTGCCTTTATGAACGTCATAGCTGGATCGTGCCGCGAGATAAACGTCCACGGAACGAATCTGCGACTCGGAATTTCCCGCGGGCACACTGGGCTGATTCGAAGGATTGGTGACCCCGTCGACAAAATTATAAGTAAACTGCAAGTTCTCGAGGGTTTCACCGACAGGTGTGGGGGTATTGAAGTTGACTTGCCGAATCAAACGGACAAAGGGTGGACTGCTGACATTGTCCAGGTAATAGCTGACCATCCAAATGCGTGCCGCGGTCGTTAGGGTAAAGCAAGAGGCTTTGCCTCCACAAGCGGCGCCGCCGTTTTCCAATTGCGCGATGGTCCCGGTGGGATCAGAGCGGCCATTCAGATCGAATGCGTCGCCCGGCGCGAAGGTCAAAGCCTGACCGGACACCCCCGTGACTGTCAATACGGCGTTCCCAAGGCTGTTCGAGAAAAGTATAAGATCGCCAACATTGATGGCGATTCCGGTGGCAGGGTTGAGATTGGCGCAAGTGGAATCGAACGTGGCTGTGAGTGTGGCGCCAGTCAGTACCAAGGAACCGGCCGGGCACCCCGGATTCGGAGGACTCACCGACTTCGGTAGATTGATAGGGAAGGTGTTGAGGGGGATCGTGTTGTCGATGTAGAGCATCGTGACTTCATCGGTTATGCCGCTCGGATCCGGATTCGATGCCGTGCCGGCGGTCGAATCCGGGGAGGTGAGAGCGGGACCCAATGAGTTTCCGGGCTCGATCGCAGGCAGAGTGGAATTACAGGGCGGAAATGTCGTTTTGCCTCCCAGCTGGGGACGGTTGATGGGGGTTGTAATGCCACAAGGAGTGGTGACAGATCCATTGGAGGTGTACGGGATGGAGATGCCGCCAACCGGAATTCCCGCGCCGGCTTGCTGGAGATCCAGCTCGATGAGATTCAGTCCCGTGCGAAGATTGTCCGACATATCCGAAGATTGGGTGACCACCTGATTTGAATTCGTGGCATCTCGAAAAGCGTTCATCGCGGCATAGAGGAGAATCATGGTGACGGCCATCGCAATCATCAATTCGATCAGTGTAAAGCCAGCGATTTTGGTTTTTGATAGGGGTTTCATCGGAGGCCTCAGGAGTAATTGGAGATATAACTGATTATTTGGAATTGCGACGACTGCCCGGCATAGGTCCATTTGATGGTTATGGTGATTTGATTCAGGTTAGGTGTCGTAGCCGAGGGAGTGAACTGAATCGTGCGGGTCATCCAGGGATTAAGGTTCATCACCACGTCGTCGGCCGTTCCAAAGATCTTGTCCGGACCGGGACCCATAACTACAAAGTCGGGACTAGCGGTGACGTCTTCATTTGTGCCAAACAACCCATTGGCCCCCGCGGCACATAGAGGTTGGGGACCGTCCTTGAAAACGCCACCCGCGCTGATATTCGTGATTTGCGCCCAAGTCAGCAGCTTGGTATCACGAGCGGTAAAAATAGTCTCCAGCGCTTCCTGAGCTTTCTGCTGAGCGATGAATTGAATTTGAGTCTGGTAAGAGGATTTGAGTCCTTGAGCAAAGATGGAAGCCAGGGAAAGAATGCCAAAGCTGAGAACAGCCATGGCAATCATGGTTTCCACAAGCGTGAATCCTTTTTGTTTGCGGAAAGTGTGGTTTCTTTTCATGAGCGACTCCCTACTCCTGCCATCCCGTGGTACCGACCAAATAGGTGTATTCCCGGACTCGGCCCGTTCCACCCATGATCGTGACTGCCCGCGCCGTGGATTTCTGGTTGTTCATGCCGACAAATATGGTTCCGTTAAGGACGTTAATGCCGGTGTTATCTGTGAACTGACCAGTAGAAGTAAATTCCATGAACGGTGGGCCACCCGAAACATTGGCAATGCAGACTCCGGAAGCGCCGGAGCAAGTGCCAAAGCCCATAGGGGTATCCGGCACGCCCGGCTCCTGAGTAAACTGCGTTTGCTGAGGAAGCGGAACGGTCACCAGCGGGCCTGTGAAATCGCCAGCAAATGCGGGTTGAATCTGGTAGGAGATCGTGTGCGGTAAGGTGGCAAGGTTGAAACTGAGCCGAACGTCTCGCCTTTGGCTAATCGCCAACTGACGCGCCACGCGCAATTGACTGGTGATCACATCCATGGCCGACGTAGCCCTATAAGATTCGAGCGAGCCGAAGCTCTGAATGACGGCCATGCCCATCAAAACCATCATGATGGCAACTACGATTACGGTCTCCAACAGAGTGAAGCCGCGTTCGTTTGAATTTGTTTTTCTCATGGGCAACTTCCGATCCTTCTGACAACTCGATTCAAATAGATTTAGTGGCAGAGTAAGGCGGTGTTCCACGGGCACTCGAAGCTTCGCGCCATCTGGGTCCAAAGGCGAAATGCGAACCCAGCGGCACCGGATACACCCGCTCCACCGATACTCGGTCCTATCCCACAGTTAACTCCCGCGACTGTGTGAGCACAACTGGACGGAAGTACGGGTTCAGAGCAGCCGGAAGTCGCCTGCTCTTGCGTTCCAGTGGGACAGTTACGAAGGTTTTGAAGAAAGAGGGAAAGAGGTGTGCTGCGACCAGACGGATGCAGGCGCGCATAACTCCTTCCGGCAGTGCGGGATTGGGGCGGTTGACGGCTGCAAATGGGAGTCGTTTCGACGGCTTTGGAGCAGTCGTTTATACATGATTTGTGTTGGCGAAGTACCAAACTCGATGGTACTTCAGGCGTTAACTCTCCGACACCAATTCGGAAAAAAGCGCTCAAAACAGTTGGGAAGTTTCATGGGTCACAGAACAATCTGACCTGGATCCTGGCGGCAGCCTAGCCGACGATTTGTGGCGCGATCCCCCTTAGCCGACTAACGAATCACGGAGAGGGTGAGGATAAGGGCAAGCAGAAGGATCGGAACAACAAAGAGGATGAACAGGAGGAACAGCCGGGGAAGCGAGTGGCCCCGGCTGTTCTTTTTTTGTTTATGGGAGGGATGATGTGGCGCTTAGGCCCTCCTACGGCGAACGTGCAGAATGCTGACTCTGGATGAAAAGAAGCGCACACCATGAGGCCGTGGAGAGGATGGGCTGCGTGGGCTTGCTGTATAATTTAGGGGCTAGGGGAAATCAGGAAAAGATGGCGGTTGTGAGGCAGAAGGGGAAGGCGTCGGCGGAGACGCGGCGGCGGAAGCGGCTGCGCTTTTTGCGGACGCGCGCGCGGGAGCTGTGGGGAATCGGAAAGGCACTGGCGTCCACAAAACACCCGTTCCTGGTGCACATCATCCCGATGCGGCGCTGCAACCTAGACTGCACCTATTGCAACGAGTATGACGACACGTCGGAGCCGGTGCCGCTGGAAGAGATGAAGAAGCGGCTGGACTTGTTGGCGGGGATGGGCACTTCGATCATTACGATCAGCGGAGGTGAGCCGCTGATGCACCCGGAGCTGGATGAGATCATCCGGCACATCCGGAAATGCGGGATGATTGCGGGACTGATCACCAACGGATTTTTCCTGAACAAAGAGCGGATTGAGGGGCTGAATAAGGCGGGGCTGGAGCACCTCCAGATCAGCATTGATAATGCCGTGCCGGATGAGGTGTCGAAGAAGAGCCTGAAGACGCTGGATGGGCGGTTGGAGATGCTGTCCGAGTGGGCGGTGTTTCAGGTGAACATCAATTCGGTGCTGGGCAGCGGGGTGAAGAATTCGGAAGATGCGCTGAAGATCGCGCATCGCGCACTGGAATTGGGGTTCACGAGCACGGTGGGGATTATCCACGACCATAGCGGGCAGATGAAACCGCTAGCGGGGCGGGACCAGGAGATTTTTGAAGAGATTATGACCCTGGGGAAGCGGTCGTTCTCGAGGTTCAACGAGTTTCAGCACAACGTGGCGAGAGGCAAGGAGCACGATTGGAAGTGCCGAGCGGGCTCGCGGTACCTGTATATTTGCGAGGACGGGCTGGTGCACTGGTGCTCGCAGCAGCGCGGATATCCGGGAGTTCCGCTCGAAAAATACACGGCGGAGAGGCGCCAGCGGGAATTTCTGACGCATAAAGGATGTGCGCCGAGGTGCACGGTGAGTTGCGTGCAGCAGGTGGGGATTCTGGACAATTGGCGGGCGGGGCAGAAGTTGCAGCCGGAGGTAGTGGAAGCGAAGAACGAGCTGGTGCAGATTGCGAAGTCGGGTAGTTAGAGAAGGAAGCAAAGAAACAAAGAGATAACGAAGTAAAGAAACTACGAAGCAAAGGAAGTAAAGGAGGTAAAGGAAAGAATTAACTCAGAGTTCGCTGAGGGCGCAGAGGACACAGGGAATGGGGGTATTGGCGGCGGTGGGCGCGGGGATACCGCGCTTTTTATTTTGTTGGGCGTTGCGGGTGGCGAACAGGCGGGCGGGGAGCGCGTTGACGGCATGCGGCGGCTCTTCAAGAATAGGAGCATGCCGAATCCAGCGATTGAAATCGACAATCTTTCCAAGGAATATCCTTACGGATTTTTGAACCTGGAAAAAAGGCTCACGCTCGAAAACCTGAGCATGCAGGTGGAGACGGGCGAGGTGTTTGGATTTCTGGGTCCGAACGGCGCGGGCAAATCCACGACGATCAAACTGTTGATGCGATTGATCTTCCCGACGTCGGGGACCGCGCGAATCCTGGGGAAATCGATCGAAGACGTGTCCATGCACCAGGAGATCGGTTACCTGCCGGAGCAGCCGTATTTCTATGACTACCTGACCGCGGCGGAGTTGCTGGATTATTTCGCGCGGTTTCACGGGTTGAAGGCGGCGGACCGGCGGGAGCGCGTGCAACGAATGCTGAAGAAAGTGGGGCTGGAGACGGCGAAAAAGATTCAATTGCGGAAGTATTCGAAAGGGATGCTGCAGAGGGCGGGCCTGGCGCAGGCGATCCTGCATGACCCGCAGGTGGTGGTGCTGGACGAACCGATGTCCGGGCTGGACCCGCTGGGGCGGCGGGAGGTACGGGACATTATTCTGGAATTGAAGAGGGAAGGACGAACGGTGCTTTTTTCCACGCACATTTTGTCCGACGCGGAAATGCTGTGCGATCGCGTGGGCGTGATCGTAGGCGGAAAGCTAAGGGGGGTAGGGACGCCAGGAGAGATGGTCGGGATTCAGACGCAGGGTATGGAGATCCTATTTGAGCTGGATGGCGCAGGGAAGAAGTTTCCGCTGCTGGAGAAAGCGGCGAAGACCGGCGAACGATACCGGGTGAAATTGCCTGAAACGGAACTTTATGGAGCGCTGGACGAACTGAAAGCGGGGGGAGCGCGAATTCTGTCCGTGGCGCAGATCAAGCCAACGCTGGAAGAATTTTTCATGAACCTGGTGGACGCGGACCGGGCGCAGGCGAACGCGGTCGAGGTTAGCGGGCGATGACGAAAGTGTGGACGGTGGCGAGGAATACGTTCCGGGAAGCGGTGCGGGACCGCGTGCTGTACAACCTGGTGTTCTTCGCGCTGCTGATGATGGGCGCAGCCATCCTGGTGGGGCAGATCTCGATCGGGATCGAAGAGAGCGTGATTGTTAGTCTGGGATTGACGGCGATATCGATCATCGGAATTTTCATAGCCGTGCTTATCGGGGTGGGGTTGGTGTCGAAGGAGATGGAGAAGCGGACGCTGTATGCGCTGTTGGCGAAGCCGGTGGAGCGGTGGGAATTTTTGCTGGGGAAGTACGGCGGGCTGGTGATGACGCTGACCGTGAACACGGGGGCTATGGCGGTAGGGCTGTACCTGGCGCTGTGGACCGTGAAGCATCCGTTGGTGAGGAGTGACTGGTACCTGTTGGTGGCGGTGTACCTGATCCTGCTGAAACTGGCGCTGATTGTGGCACTGGCAATGCTGTTTTCGTGCTTCACGACGCCATTTCTGGCCATCCTGTTCACGCTGGGGATTTATGTGGCGGGAGTGTTCGCGGAGGATTTGCGGACGATGCAGGCAGTGGACCTGACTCCCGCGACCATGAACATGCTGAGAGGGATTTCCTACCTGCTGCCGAATTTCGAGAATTTCAATGTGATGGGAGCGGTGGCCCACCAGCGTGCAGTGCCGGGAATGCTGGTGTGGCACGACACGTGGTACGCGATTGCCTATTGCAGCATGGTGCTGGCAGCGGCGGCGATGGTGTTTTCACGTCGGAACCTGAAATGAAGCAACGAAAAATGATCAGCTGGCTGCTGGGAGTCCTGCTGGTGGCGGGTTTCGCGGTGGTGTGGCGCCTGCAGAAGGGGATTGATGCGGAGCGGAGGGCGACGCGGTTGGAACGGGACGAGTTGGCGGTCCGATCCGGGAACCTGGTAAAGAAGATGAGCCTGGAATACGCGCCGTTGGTGGGCGCGATTTACTGGACTCGGGCGGTGCAGTATTACGGAGAGAAGCACCGGCTGAATGACATGAACCTGGAATTGCTATGGCCGCTGCTGGATATCGCGACGACGCTGGATGCGCAACTTTTGCCGGCGTACCGCTTCGGGTCCACATTTTTGAGCGACAGTCCGCCACGGGGCGCCGGGCGGCCGGACCTGGCGGCGCAACTGCTGGAACGGGGAATAAACGCGAACCCGGGAGAATGGCGGCTGTATCAGGATTTGGGAAACGTTTATTACTTCGATGCGAAGGATTATCTGAAAGCTTCGGCCGCATTTGAGGAAGGCAGCAAGAATCCGAAGGCGTTCATCTGGATGAAAGTGATGGCGGCGAAAATCGCGGCGGATGGCGAGTCGCCGGAGACATCCTATTTTCTGTGGGGGCAGGTGTACGAGTCAACGACGGATCCGGCGGTGAAGCAGAACGCGGAAGAACACCTGAAGCTGATGCAGGTGGAGCTGGACCTGAAGAAGATTGACCGGCTGGCGGATGAGTATGAGAAGCAAACGGGGAGGCGGGCAAAGCGGATCAGCGAACTGCTGCAGGCGGGGCTAATCAAAGGAGTGATGCGAGATCCAGAGGGTTATCCTTATGTTTTGGGGGAAGGCGGAAAGGCGGAGTTGAACCTAGACAGCCCGATGCTGGAACGGATGTTGATGGAGAAGAAGAGGTAGGGTGGGTTGTACAGCGGAAACTCACGGAGCTGTTGGCGAAGTGCGGGGCCAGCGCCACAAGGAAGAATTAAAGGAAAAACCGAGAGGAGAAAAGCTTTAACGCAGAGGCCCCCGAGGAAGAGCGCAGAGAGCGCAGAGAAGAGAAACCCGAGAGCGGCTCGCCTCTCTCCTGCGGCGGTTAGGCAGAAGGCGGGCCCTACAAGTGAAGAGCGAAGAGAGACCCAACATGCTGGCCTAGGAGTCCAGCGCTACTCCGGGACACAGAGAAGGGTCATATGGGGGTCGATCAGGATCTTGCGGGGATCGGCTTTTGTGCTGAAGGAGAAGAGCGTTTCCTGGCCGGAAGCAACGACCGTGCCCAGGAAAACGCTATGGCCTGCACCGGAACTTACATAGAGCGGGACCGGGGCGATGAAGGAGCGGGGCACACCGGACTGAAAAAGTTTGCCGTGAACCTGAACGCCTTTATCGGTGCGGCCCACACTGAATTCCACCTTGTAGCGCGGGACACCGTCGCCGCGGACGTACTGCTCGAAAAACCATTCCATGGAGCGCCCACCTTCGAGGTCCATCGCTGGCGTCATGACGGCTTCGATCTCTTTCTGAAGTTGTTCGGTGGAAAGAGAGCTCTGAGCGTACTTGGCTGCCAGTGAGCGGAGGAGAGCGATGAAGCGCGCGTCGGGGTCGCGAGAATTGGGCTGACGGAGCATTTCGCGGAGCATGTGGAACACCCATGCTCCCTTGGAATAGATGACAACGTCATACGCATCGGGAGATTTCGAGGAAGAAAGACGGGTGCCCATCACGAGCGGGCCGGTGTCCGCGGGAGCGAGGTCGGAGTCCGCGGCCTTAGAGAGAAGGCGTTTGCGGTAGCGGGTGAGCCAAGTCAGGAGAGTGCGATCCGGGATTTTCTGGGAGTCGGCAAAGAGAAGCGAGAGATAGACAGCGAGGCCTTCGTCAATCCACTGATCGCGATAACTGGACCAGCCGACCACGTTGCCCCACCACTGATGGGCGACTTCATGAACAGGAATGATGTCCGTGAAATCTTCCTGGGAGGCGGAGCTGAGTCCTGCGAGTTCCTGGGTTTCCGGCGGGAGATAAGAATAAGTGGAAAGATAGAGGAGACCTGGCCAGCCCTGTCCGAAAGTGCCGGGAATCTGCGAAACGCCAAGATGATGGAACGGGAACGGACCGCTGAACTTTTCAAAGAAGCTAATGGAGGAGTCCACCTCGCGCGCCAGCGACTTAAGAGCATCCGCAGGACTGGGGGGAGGGGGCGCGAGGACGTTCGGAGGAGAAGGAATCCCAGTAATCGGAGGGAAGGGAAGCATGATGCGCTCGTCGGGAGACTGCCTCAGGCGGGAGAGGATGGCTTGTTCAAGCAGTCGGTTGGCGTAAACCTCGACGGTGTGGTTGCTCGAGGAGAGAGAGGCGAAGGCGTACTCACCCAGATTGAAGCCCGCCTCCGGCACGGGCAGATCGGATTTCCAGCGGGCAACACGGAAATCGCCGTCTTCGCGTTCGTCGGATTTCTCGCCGGTAGCGACGAGGCGGAGATGCTTGGGCCAGTGGAAGGTGAGGTCATATAAGGCGAACTCAGCGGTATCGCCGTAATGGGGGTACCAACTTTCGCGGGAGCCGACATAGAGCACGGAATTGCCGTAGTTTTCGATGACGTTGCCACGGTAGCGAAAATGGAGGGTAAAGTTTTCCCCGGGCTGCGGAGAGCGGGGGAGAAAGACACACAGAGAATCAGCGCCCTGAGTGCGCGACTGCTGCTCGGTCAACCCCTCATTCTGGAAAAAGAGGAGGGATTCGCCGGAGCCGAGGGAGATGCCATCGACCTTCAGGGCGCGGGCAAGCTGAATGAAAAGGATGCTTTCGCCGCCGGTGGAGGCGCGGAAATCGACGGAGGCATCGCCGTCGAGAGAGACATCGGGGCGGATGGTCGTGTCGATTCGATAGCGGAGGGCGTGGAAAGAAGGCTGCGGCGGAGCGAAGCCAGGAAGCGCATAGGAGGTCCAGACGTCGTAAAAACCCACTTTATTGACGGTGCGCGACTGGCCAATCATAAAGTTCTCGCGGCGCATCTGATCGAGCAGGACGTCGAAGGGCCCGGTACGGATCCCGTCGATGCTGGCGTGGAGAAAGTGGCGAGGCGCGGCGGAATATTTTTCGAGGAGGATGCGGAAGGAATGGGCGGAATTGAGACGCTCAATTTGAGGGAGCCAGAGGGAGGCAAAAGTAGGGTCCGCGGAAGGCTGCAGGGAGGCGCGATGGAGTTGTGCGAGAAGATCCTGGGCGGTGTCGTCCGTGAAGCGGGCGTAAATGGAGACAAACTGCTGGTCCAGAACGGGTGAGCCGAGGAAGCGAGCCATTTGTTGCTTCTCGACAGGATCGCGGGGAAGGGCCAGAGTGTGGCCGATCCCGGAAAAGGCGAAACCGGTGATGCGGCCCTCAAAGGGCTGAAAGAAGACCAATTTTCCCTGCTCAAGGGCTAGATAGATGTCGCCCTGGCGAACCTCAATGCGGTCCGCGGAGGCAACGGTGTAGACGTTTTGAGGATCGAGACGCAGGGCATTTAGGGCGGCGAGGAGTTCGCGCGGGGAGGAATCGGCGGCAGGAAAAGCGGGGCTGAGGGAAAAAAGAAAAACAACAAGGAAGGCCAGGCGAGCGCGCATACACCGAGTGTAGTCACTTTCGGCATGTGGGGACAAGGCGCGCGGGAAGGGTGCGTCATCGCAGGTCTAAAATAGGTGGATGAGGCGAAAGAAGAACGCGGCCGGAATTCTGCTCCTTATTGTGGGGATGCTGATGAGCGCCCGAGCGGCACGCGCGGACAAGATCGTGCTGAAGAACGGCCGGCAGATCGTGGCGTATAACGTGATCGAGGATGGAGACAAGATCCGGTACCAAACCGCGGCGGGAGAGCTATCCATTCCGAAGAGCATTGTGGACCACATCGAGAGGGGCGGATTGATGCCGGTGATGGAGTCACCGGCATCAGTGGCAGCAAATCTGGCGATGGCGCCGCCGCCGATGGAAACGAGTGCAAAAGCGGCGGAGATCGATCACGCGGCGGTGCACGACGGCGGAATCGACCGCGAGTACATTGGGAAAGTGGAGGGGGAAGCGCGCGGAGGAGACCCGAAAGCGAACCAAAAGGCCGCGCTGGCGCACCACGCGGCGGCGCAGTTCGAGCTTGCCCACGGAGAGCTGGAAGACGCGCTGAGCGACGAGCGGACGGCGCTGCAGTTTGCGCCGGATCAGGCGGACTTGCTGATCAATGTCGCCTACCTGTATTTGAAAAACAGCGAGTTCAAGCAGTCCGTGGAATACCTGGAGAAGGCGAAGCGAGTGGCGCCGCGCAATGCGGACATTTATAAACTGGAAGGCTGGGCGTATTACGGAATGAGCCGGCCGGAGCAGGCGGTGGAGGAATGGAAGAAATCGCTGGCAATGAGACCGGATGCGGATACGCAGGCGGCGCTCGACAAAGCGCTGCGGGACAAGGCGGAAGAAGAGAACTTTAGGGAAAACGAGAGCGCGCATTTTCAGTTGAGGTACAACGGAACGGCAGAGCCGGCGCTGGCGCGCGAGGTGCTGCGCGTGCTGGAGACGCACTACGCGCGGATTGAGGCGGAGCTGAATTACACGCCGCCGGATCCAATCGGGGTGGTGCTATACACTCAGGAGGGATTCGCGGACATTACGCGGGCGCCCGGATGGGTGGGGGCGCTGAATGACGGAAGGATTCGCGTCCCGGTGCAGGGATTGACGGGAGTGGACACGGAATTGTCGCGGGTGTTGAAGCACGAGCTGACGCACAGCTTTATCCAGCAAAAGACACATAGTAGGGCGCCGACGTGGATTCAGGAAGGCGTGGCGCAGTGGATGGAAGGAAAGCGGAGCGACGAAAACGCGCCCGTGCTGGTGCAGGTTTACGATCAAGGGCAGGCGGCGGCCCTGGGGCAGCTGGAAGGATCGTGGATGGGCTTGCCGGACGACGTGGCACGGTATGCGTACGCCTGGGCGCTCGCGAATATCGAGTACATCGTGGAAACGCAAGGGATGGGCGACGTAGAGCAAATTCTGGACCGGATTGCGGGGGGCAAGTCCCCGGAAGGTGCGCTGAGGGATGTGCTGCACGATGATTATGGGGACTTGATGCGGTCGACGACGGAGTACTTGAAGAAGAGCTACGTGCGATAGGACGAGATCCACTTCGTTTGAATCAAAAAGACAATCGGGGATGAGATATTTCGCTTTGGCAGAGAGTGCTCGAAGTGCGCGCCCGAGGTGTGATTGAGTTGGCTGTCCGCCTCGGAAGACGGACCCTACAAGAGAAACCCAAGAGCACAACGACGAATCGTTGTGCCACGTTGCCTGGGAGCGTTGGCATGCAAGCCAGTGTTTGGAAGAAATTGTAGGGGTTCAGCACCGCTGGACCCCAGTTTGGCTGCGGCTCATGCGCTTGAGAACTGGCAAAAGACAAGCCACTGAAGACAGGGAAAACGTGCGGAGATGGGGCGCAGCGGTGCTGCGCCCCTACGGGGAGGAAAGCGCTCGTCTCAGAAGGCGGCCGCTACAAAAACATGGTCGAACGGCGGCTGGGGCAGAGATGTGTGTGGTTTTAGGAAGTGGCGAGTAGGGCGGCGAGTAGGGCGGCGCGTTGGGGCATGGTATTGACGAGAACGTACTCGTTGGTGGAGTGGGCGCCGTCGCCGACGGCGCCGAGGCCATCGAGGGTGGGAATGCCGAGTGCGGCGGTGAAGTTTCCGTCGGAACCGCCGCCGACGGCGGCTTCCCCGAGAGCGAAGCCCAACTTTTTGGCCAAAGATTTGGCGCGGGCGAAGAGGGCGGCGCTGTGTTTGCGCTCCAGGGGAGGGCGTCCGAAGCCGCCCGTGATTTCGAGCTTTGCGCCGCGATGAACGGGCTTAAGGGAGTGCAGGCGGGATTCGAGGGCGCGCATGTCCGCGGTGCGCCAGGCGCGAAGGTCGAGAGTAGCTTTGGCGCGATCGGCAATGACGTTGGTGCGAGCGCCGCCTTCGATGATGTCGGCATTGATGGTGACGCCGCGGCGGGGGCTGTTCCATTTTTCGATACTGGCGATTTGTGCGGCGAGTTCGTGGATGGCGTTGATGCCTTTTTCCGGGGCGAGGCCGGCGTGAGAGGCGCGGCCGTGGACAAGCAACTCGGCTTCGCCAACTCCTTTGCGGGAGGTTTTAAGCAGGCCGCGTGGGCCGAAGGAAGGTTCGAGGACGAAGACAGCGTCGCTGCGACGGGCTTCCGCCTCGATAACAGAGCGCGAGGACTCGCTGCCGATTTCTTCGTCGGAGGTCCAGAGAAAGACGAGGTTTTTTCTGGCCGGAAGCTTCAACTGTTCAAGCAGTTCAAAAGCGAACAGCGCCTGGACGATGCCGGCTTTCATGTCAAAGGTACCCGGGCCGAAGGCTTTGCCGCCAGAGATGCGGAAGGGCATTTTGGCGAGAGTGCCGGTGGGATAGACGGTATCGTAATGGCCGAGAATCAGAAGCTGGCCGCTAAGGCGGGTGGTGGTTGGCGGCCAAGCAACGCGAAGATGGTTGCCATGAAGTTTTTCTTTCAGGATGTGAATGATGCCGCCGCGTAGGAGCCACTGATCCGCGAGGAAGCCGCAACAGCGGTCCGCGGGGGCCTTTTCGAGGCTTGGGGATTCGAGAAGAGCGAGTTCGCGCAAAAGGTCCAACATCCGCGGGAGACGCGGTTTGAGAGAAGAAAGAAGAGTTCTTGGGAGAGAACTTTCGGCCATGAGGCAAGGGATGTTAGCAACAGGAGGAAGGAGAGGCAATGACGGCGAGCCGAGAGCGGTGGCAGGCGAAGAGAGCAGAAGAAAGTCTGTGCAAGGAGGGCAGATTGCTTATAATAAGAGGTTTGCGATATACGGAGGGAGTGCCGCAGGGAAAGGAACAGCGGCATGGGAGCGCGAATGGAACTGGACATCAACGAAATACAGAAGTTTCTGCCGCACCGGTACCCGTTTCTGCTCATCGACAAAGTGGTGGAGATGGAGCGGTATAAGCGCATCGTGGCGATCAAAAACGTATCGATCAACGAAGCGTTTTTCCAAGGGCATTTCCCCGGGAAGCCGGTGATGCCGGGAGTGCTGATCCTGGAATCGATGGCGCAGGCGGGGGGATTGCTGCTGCTTCAAGAAATTCCGGACCGGGATCAAAAGCTGCTGTACCTGGCGTCGATGAACGACGTGAAGTTCCGGCGGCCGGTGCTGCCGGGAGACCAGTTGCGCGTGGAAGTGAACATACTGGCGTGGAAGGGCGACCTGTGCAAGATCGAGGCGAAAGCGTACGTGGGAGAGAACCTGGCGACAGAAGCGACGCTGATGTGCGTGATGGTGGACCGGGACCGCGCACCTAACGCAGGAAAATGAGCACCGGGAAGATACACGCGCAAGCAGCAGTTTCTCCGGGAGCGAAAATTGGCGCAGGGGTGGAGGTGGGTGCGTTCGCGGTTGTGGGAGCGGACGTGGAGTTGGGAGACGGCTGCGTGGTACACCCACACGCGGTGGTCAATGGACCGTCGAAATTTGGCGAGCGAAATGTGTTTCATCCCTTCTGTGTGATCGGGGGCGATCCGCAAGACTACACGTTCGGCGGGGAGCGCGTGAAGCTGGCGGCAGGAGATGGGAACATTTTCCGCGAGCACGTGACCATCAGCCGGGGAACGCAGAAGGGCGGAGGGATCACGCGGATCGGGAACGACAATTTCTTTTTGTCGTCCTCGCACGTGGGGCACGATTGCCAGGTGGGCAACAACACGTTGTTCGTGAACGGAGCGACGCTGGCGGGGCACGTGGAGGTGCAGGACTTCGTGACGCTGGGAGCGTTTTCGCCGGTGCACCAGTATTGCCGGCTGGGTCGGTACGCGTACATCGGGGCATGCACGGTGATTACGCAGGATGTGCTGCCATTTTCGCTGATCGTGACGGAACGGGAGACGACCTGTTTCGGAGCAAACACGATCGGGCTGGAGAGAAGAGGATTTTCTGCGCAGCGTATTCGGGCGCTGCAAAGAGCGTTCAAGCTGCTGCTGCGATCGAAGAAAAACACGACACAGGCGCTGGAAGAGATGCGGAAAACGCTGGCGGATTCCGCGGACGTGCAAGAGATGATCGGATTCGTGGAAAAGGCCGAGCGCGGGATCGTGAAGTAAGGCGAGCCGTGAATTCATGCCGGAAGCATTGAACAGCACAGCCGGGTGGGGACTGATCGCAGGAAACGGGCGATTTCCGTTTCTGGTGCTGGAAGGGGCGCGCAGCCAGGGAATCGAGATGGCAGTGATAGCGCTGAAGGAAGAGGCTTCACCGGAGCTGGATAAAGTGGCGAAAAGGGTGCACTGGGTGAGCCTGGGAGAATTGAGCAAGGCCATTGCGTTGATGCAGGAAGAAGGAGTGAAGCGCGCGGTGATGGCCGGGCAGGTGAAGCACAACAAGATTTTCAGCGCGATCCGGCCGGACTGGAAATTGGCAAAGCTGCTGTTTTCGTTGCCGCGGAAGAACACGGATTCGCTGATAGGGGCGGTAGCAAAGGTGTTCGAAGAGGAAGGGATCCAACTGGTGGACTCGACGATGTTCCTGAAGCCGCTGCTGCCGGAAGCGGGTGTGCTGACCCGGCGAGCGCCGAATGAACATGAGTCGGCAGACATGAACTACGGGCTAGGAGTGGCGCGGAAAATCGCGGCGATGGACGTCGGACAGACGGCGGTGATTGCCGACCGCGCGTGCGTGGCAGTGGAAGCGATGGAAGGAACGGACGAAACGATCGAGCGGGCCGGGCGATTCGCGGCGGGGAAGAACTTGGTGGTCGTGAAGGTGAGCAAACCGCAACAGGATATGCGCTTCGACGTACCCGTGGTGGGACTGCCGACCGTCGAATCCATGAAGAAGGCGGGGGCCACGGCATTAGCCATCGACGCGGGGCGGACGCTGCTGTTCGACCGCGAAAAACTGATCGAATTGGCGGACGCCGCGGGGATTGCGATTCAAGCGTTTCCTCCCATGCAGGACCAGGAACCTGTCGGTGAATCCCAGGGAAAGAATAAAGAATGAGCGACGGCACGGGTGCGGGAGCAGGACCGCGCAAGGTTCGCGTGGCTGTGGTGGGGTGCGGCGAATTCGGGCAGAATCATGCGCGTGTTTACCGCGAGATGGAAAATGTCGAGCTGGTGGGGGTTTTCGACCAGGATGCGGGGCGAGCCGGGAAGATCGCGCAAGAATTCCAAACGCGAGCGTTCCAAAGTATACGGGAACTGCGCGGGGCCGTGGATGCGGCGAGCGTGGCTGTACCGACGGTGGCGCATCGGGAAGCCGGCTGCGGGTTGATGGCAATGGGAATCGACGTGTTGGTCGAGAAGCCCATGGCGCGGACGGTGGAAGAGGCCGACGAGTTGATTGTCGCGGCGAGGCGGACTGGGCGAATCCTTCAAGTGGGGCACGTGGAGCGCTTCAATCCGGCGGTGCTGGCGGTGGAACCGGTGGTCAACCGGCCTCTGTTTTTTGAGGTGCACCGCTTGGGAGTATTCACGGCGCGAAGCCTGGATGTGGACGTAATCTACGATCTGATGATTCACGACTTGGACATTCTGCTGGCGCTGGTGAATGAGCCGGTCGTGGAAGTGAAAGCGGTGGGGATACCTGTGCTAACCGAAAAGGTGGATATCGCGCACGCGCGAGTGGAGTTTGCGGGCGGAGCGGTGGCGAATGTGACGGCGAGCCGGGTGTCCACGGAGCGCGTGCGAAAAATGAGATTTTTCCAACAGCACGAGTACATTTCGCTTGACTATGCACGGCGCGATGCGTTGCGGGTCAGCGTGAAACGCCCGGGACCGCAACCGGAATTTGGATTCGAAAAGCTGGCTGCACCGGACGTGGAGCCGTTGCGAGCGGAGCTGGAAGCCTTTGTGCAAGCGGTGAAGAGACGCGTGGCGCCAAAGACAGATGGAACGGCGGGGCGAGCGGCGCTGGAATTGGCGAGCCGGGTGATGGAAAGCATCCGGGAGCACAGTGCACGCGTCCAACCAGTAGCAGCGAATGTTCCGGATAAAGCGAAACGATGATTCCACGGATTCTAGTTCCCCAAGGCGCGAGTCTGCCGGCAGGTGTCGTGCCGACGACGCGGCGGCGCCCCTCGACGCTGGATGAGCGGACGCTGGTACCCTCGGCGCTGCCGATTGTGCATTTGGACGGACACTCGACGATCCCTACGAATTTGCCGCTGGAAGCGATTGCCACGCGCATGGTGGTGCCGCGGGACATCAACATTGAGGCGGTGCAGCGGGTGGATGAATCCACGCTGCCGGCTCAGCCGACGGACATGGATGAGCGGATTACGATTCCGCAAGGAGTGGCGGCGCCGCTGGACTATGCCGGAGAGTTTGCCGGTTTCGGAAGACCTGGTGGAACCGGACATTATGCAGACCGGGGAAGTGAGCTTCCTTCCGCCGGAACGGGCGACGGAGACGACCGCGAAGGAGATAGTAGAGAAGTTTAGTTCGGTAGCGTTCCACGTTCTGCTGATCCTGTTTTTGTTGTTCGAGCCCAAGATCTTCGGGCCGCACCTGCGCTCAAACGAGGAAGAGGAGATCGGGCGGAAACAGATTTCGGTGCTGTTGCCGCCGGGAGCATTGGAGTCGTTGAGGCCGTCGGCTCCGCCGGCGCAGCATCGATCGGTGAATGTGGATCCGCGTGTGATTCGGAAGGTTGCGCCAACGATTGCAGCACCGCCACCGCCGCCGACACCTCAACCGGCGCCACCGAAAAAGGAATTGCCGAGCGCGCCCGTGCCGCAGCCCAACGCGGTTGCGCCCACGCCGCAACCCCCAGCGCAGGGAGCAAGAGGCGACCTTCCCAAAACGCCGCAGCAGTTGGAAACTCCCAGCATGCCGGTGCCGCAGAGCGGGCTGATCTTGCCGAAGTCCAGTTCACCGGGAGATATGATTCGCGATGCCGCGAAAGGGACGGGGAAAATGAATTCACCGGCGCCCATCGGCGGCGGCGGGCCGTTGCCGGGCAGCGGGCGAGGCGGCGGCGGAGGAAGCGGCCGCGGGACGGCAGGTTACGGTGTCGAGATGCTCACGGACACCCAGGGAGTGGATTTCAATGACTACCTGTACCGTGTGTACATCAAAGTGAAGCAGAACTGGTATTCGGTCATGCCGGCGTCGGTATCGCTTGGGGACCAGGGAGTGGTATCGCTGCAATTCAAGATCTATAGGGATGGCAGCGTGACGGAGAGTGACCCACAGCGTGTCTTCGGGTCTGGCAAGGAGCCATTGGATCGCGCGGCGGTGTCGTCGATCCGGGCGTCGAATCCTTTTCCGCCGCTGCCGCCAGCGTTCAAGGGGCCGTATATCGAGCTGCGATTCACCTATTACTATAATTTGCCGGTTCCCTCGAACTAGAATCTTCCATGAAGCCCGCCCGCCAACAAGTGATCGGCAGCCTGCTGCTGGCGCTGGTAGTGCTGATTATTCTTTTGATCCGGGCGTGGCCTGTCCTATTCCACAAATGAACGCGCTTTCCGAAATTCCGCTCGTGGCTATCGTAGGGCCAACGGCGTCAGGAAAATCGGCGCTGGGGGTGTGGCTAGCGGAGAGACTGAACGGTGAAGTTGTGGCGTGCGATTCGACGCAGTTATATCGCGGGTTTGACATTGGGACGGCGAAGCCAACGTTTGAGGAACGGCGCGGCGTGGCGCATCACTTGATCGATGTGCTGGATGGCGCTGAAGAGGCGACTGCGGGCGGCTATCGAGAGCGGGCGATTGAGGTGTTGGGGGATCTGCGCGCGCGGAAGAAGCTGCCTATTTTGACAGTAGGAACCGGGCTATACCTGCGCGTCTTTCTGGAAGGCTTGGCGAATGTGCCGCAACGATCGGAAGAGTTGAGAGAGCGATTGCGGGCCAGCGCGGCGGAGCACGAGCCGGGACACTTGCATCGCGTGCTGCGACGGCTGGACCGGGCATCGGCAAAAAAAATCGCGCCGGCGGATGAGCAGAAGCTCTTGAGAGCGATCGAGGTTTGTTTGCTGACGAAGCGGCCGCTATCGGAGGTGTATCTTGGCGGGCGGAAACCCCTGGAGGGTTGGCGGGCGATCAAAGTGGGATTGCAGCCGAAGCGCGAGGCGCTGTACGAGCGAGTGCACGCGCGGACCGAGGAGATGCTTTCACGGGGTTGGGTGGAGGAGGTGCGCGTGCTGATGGAGAGTGGATTGGCGGAGAGTGCAAAGGCGTTTGACTTCATCGGGTACCGGGAGCTGCGAAGAGTGCTGCAGGGGGAAATGGCGCTGGAAGAGGCGCGAGCGGCGATCCAGCAGGCGACGCGACGATACGCGAAAAGACAAATGACATGGTTCCGGAGAGAACCTGGAGTGCAGTGGTTGGCGGGCTTTGGCGACGAGGCGAGGATTCAGAGAGAGGCGCTGGAGAAGATACGCGCGGAGTTGAGCGCTGCGGTATCGGGTGCAAACGGAAAAGACGTATAATCCCAGGTGATGAAGCAAGTTCCTTCCAGCCGGCGCGAAGCCTGCGCGACACGACAGATTCGACCTCACGCATGAAAATACAGCACAACACTTCCGCATCCGAACGAGCCCTCTTGGTGGGGATCGGCTGGAAGCGCGCGCCGCGGTTTCCCGGCATGCCCACCGGGGAGCAGGGGCGCGAATCGCTGGCGGAGCTTGTGGAGTTGGCACGAAGCGCGGGGGCGGAGATCACCGGCACGATTTTTCAACTGCGGGACAAGGCCGATCCCGCAACCCTTGTGGGACGAGGCAAGCTGGACGAAATCCGGGCGGAGGCGACGGCGCGGCAGGCCCCGCTGATCATTTTCGACAGCGAGCTCACTCCAATGCAGCAGCGGAACATTGAAGAAGCGACGGAACGCCGCGTGATCGACCGGACACAATTGATCCTGGATATTTTTGCGAAGCATGCGCGCAGC
Source organism: Candidatus Acidiferrales bacterium (assembly GCA_963734105.1). Classification (GTDB taxonomy): domain Bacteria; phylum Acidobacteriota; class Terriglobia; order Acidiferrales; family UBA7541; genus Acidiferrum. Next base: position 199,373 of record CAVTFW010000009.1, read on the forward strand.
CGGGAAGGGCAGTTGCAGGTGGAACTGGCGCAATTGAATTACATGCTGCCGCGGCTGACGGGGAAAGGCACGCAGATGTCCCGGCTCGGCGGCAAGAGCGGCGGTGGCGGCTCCGGAGGAACGGGAGGCGGCGCGGGGCGAATTGGCGTGCGCGGCCCCGGTGAAAAGAAATTAGAGACAGACCGGCGGCGCATCCGGGACCGCATCGGGAGAATTCAGGAGAGCATCGACGAAGTGCGGCAGCAGAGAGCGCTGAGGCGAGAAGCACGGAACGCGGTGCCGCTTGGAACGGTGGCGCTGGTGGGCTACACGAACGCGGGGAAGTCGACGCTGTTCAACGCGCTGAGCCGGGCGGAGGTGCTGGTTTCGCCGCGGATGTTCGCGACGCTGGATCCGACGGTGAGGGCGCTACGGCTACCGTCCAACCGGCGAATTCTGGTGTCCGACACGGTGGGTTTTATCCGCGCGCTGCCGAAAGGATTGATGGCGGCGTTTCGTGCCACGCTGGAAGAGGTGCAAGAAGGCGCGCTGCTTTTGCAGGTGAGTGACATTTCCAATCCGAATCACGAGGAGTTGGAGCAGGAAGTCGAAAAAATTCTGGGTGATCTTGGGGTGATGGAGCGGACGCGGCTGAGGGTGTTCAATAAAGTGGATCGATTGTCGCCGGAGCAGCGTGAACAGTTTGAGGCGGCATGGTCGCGGGCGGCGGATGCGGAAGAACCGCCGGTGTTCGTATCGGCCTTGACGGGGGAAGGGTTGGACGAACTGTTGCGGCGGATCGATTCAGCGCTGCCGGTGGATCCGCTGGTAAAGCTGTCACTGCATATGCCGCTGAGCGAAGGACGCGCGCTGGCGTTGATTCATGCGCTGGGGCGAGTGGTGCACTCGCAGGTCAGCGATTCGCACATGGACCTGGAAGCGGAAGTCCCGGAAACAGTGGCGCGGCAGCTGAAGTTGAAGGGGTACGCAATGAAGGAAACATTATGGCCTTCAGGTTCGTATGGATGAGAAGGGAGTGACGAACATGGCCGCCTTTGTGTTGTGGTGCATCCTGCTGGTGATGTGTTGGCCGCTCGCGCTGCTGGCGCTGGTGATCTATCCAATTGTGTGGTTATTGCTGCTGCCTTTCCGAATTGTAGGGATCGCGGTGCACGGAGTGTTTGCGCTGCTGAGAGCGATCCTGTTCCTGCCAGTGCGGGTGTTGCGTGGCCCGCACGCGATCTGAGGCTGAGGAAAACGGAATAGGTTGGCTTCCGAGTAACTAGGGCGAAAAACCCAAAATATGAATGAAATGTGACTAAAAAAGAGGCGGCGACGGGTGTGCCCGGAGTGGGTGCCCTTGTGGAAAAGACTGTGGAAAGCGTGGGAGGGGAGTTTTGGAGTGGAGGGGTGTCCGAGGGCGGGGAAGCCCGCCTCAGCCCGCAGCAGAGTCATAAAATATAGACGATAAAAGAGTTATCTTGTCTTCTCGACGGGTGTCGAGTTGGGAAGCTGCAAAATTCATGCATCTGTGGATTTTGAAATTTGCACAGGTTTGCAGCACCGGTGTTACGAAAGAGTATCCCAGACGACAGGAAAGCCGAGAGAGGTTTAGTAACCCGAAAGTACCGCAGGGGAGCCCAGTGGAGGCCGGGCGGCGACGTTGACGGTGAAGGGTACGGAGACTATAGTGAGCCCAGGGGCCGGAAAGGACGCAAAAATACCGCTGCTGTCCATGTCCTTATGAATTTTCCCAACTCATTGACGCTGTTGCGGATATTTATCGTACCGGTGCTGATTGTGGTGCTCCTGACGCGCAGCCCGAACGTGGAGTTGTGGGGATTTCCGATGCACTTTGAGGTCTGGGGGGTGCTGATCCTGCTGGTGGCGGCAGCAACGGACTGGGCGGACGGTTATTTTGCGCGGCGGAACGCGCAGGTGACAACGCTGGGGATTCTGCTAGATCCTATCGCGGACAAGCTGCTGATCTGCGCGGCGTTCATCTCCCTGGTGGATATGCACCTTGCCAAAGCGTGGATGGTGGTAATCATCATCGGGCGAGAATTAGTGATATTGGGATTGCGGAATATTGCGTCGGCGGAAGGATTTACGATCGCGGCGTCAACGTTGGGAAAGACGAAGATGGTGCTGCAGGTGTGCGCGGCGGCGGTGCTGATTTACGGAGCGAGGCACCCGTCACTGGAGCTGCTGGGGCTGGTGCTTTTGTGGCTGGTGGTGATCAGCGCGCTAGTCTCGGCGGGACAATACTTTTACAGGTTCTGGAGCCAACTGGACGACCGGATCAAGCAACGGCGCAAACTGAGCGTGCTGGAGGCGCAGAAAAAAACGCAGGATGCCCTGCCTCTCTGAAGCCGACCGGAAAGACATCCTGGAGTTGGCGCGCCAGGCAGTGGTGGAAGCCGTTTGCCGGAAGCGGGTGCTGGAAAGCGTTCCCAAGACAGGAGTATTCGAACAGCGGTGCGGAGTGTTTGTCACGCTGCACGTTGGGGGACGATTGCGCGGATGCATTGGAGTGATAGAAAGCTTGGAGCCGTTGGGGGAAAGCATCAAGAGATGCGCGGCAAGCGCGGCGATGGAAGATCCGCGGTTCAGCGCGATGGAGATGAACGAAGTGCCGGACCTGGAGATCGAGGTATCGCTCCTGTCCCCTGTTCAGCGGATGCAGCCGGAAGAGATCGAAATCGGGAAGCACGGCTTGCTGGTCGAACAGGGGCTCCGCCGGGGACTGCTTTTGCCGCAAGTGGCCGTGGAACACCGTTTGGGACGAGAAGAGTTCTTGAAAGAAACCTGCCGCAAGGCAGGATTGTCCGCGGACGCGTGGAGGGAGCCGGAGACGCGCATTTACGGATTCACGTGTGAAATTGTGGTGGAAGGCAAATGAGGCGAGGGAAAAGAAGAAGCCCGCGCCAGGAAAAATGGCGCGGGCTGCCAGAAAAAGATGGTAGAGGCGGTTATTCGAGTTCGGCGTAATCGCCGGCAAAGATTTCGATGCGGCTAAAGGTGATCAACACAGTGGAGGAATTAGGGCCGACGTTCAGAACTATGCCTTCGCCGAGAATCTCCCTGGGCAGATCGTTCCACTTGTAGTTCACCGGTGTGCTGCCGAAACCGTACATTTTGTCCTGGTAGTCCGTGAAGTAGGTCAAGGTTTCCGCTGTGGAACCTTGATAACGGAACACGCGCAGATAATCTCCGACATTTACACCCTGGGAAGTGCCGAGATTGACGTAGACGGTGCTGAGCCGGCCGTAGGTCTGGGCGAACTCCTTGCCGACAACAACCATGCCGACGGATTTGCCGCTCACAGGAGCGAAGCGGTCAAACTTCGCCGCAGGCTTATAAGGAGGCGAGGGGCGCTCTTGCCAAGGGCGGACAAAGTCGCCGCGCTGGAGATAATCGCAAGAGAGAGTAACTTCGGCGGTGGAGACATTCTCCTGAACGTTTACGACCCTGAGCTGACCGGTGTCCTTGTAAAGGGTTCCCATGGCTTTCATGAGCTTGTCCTGCCACTTGAACCACTGGACCTCGAGGGGATCGGATTCGGGGCGATAGACGGAATAGCGATCGCCGACGTTGACGCCCTGTTTCGAACCCTTGTTGATGTAGACGTAGTCCCGCGAGCTGAAGATGAGTTTAGAGTCGGACTGTTCGCCGGAAATCAGGCGGGAGTCGCCACCGGTGCGATCGGTGGTGACGAAGTTCGAGCAATAGACGGCGGTGGCGTCCGGCGAGGTCGCGGAAACGACGGACGACGTGGACGGGCCAGACTGTGACTGTGGATTGCTCTGCGTCCAGGCGCTTGCGCCTGCGAGCAACATTCCGAGACCCATACCTGCTGCGATTACGCGCATTGGAACACTCCTTCAACTCACGCCAAAAAGGGCCGTGCGGGGACTTACATCATTGAAACTAACAAGGGTAGGGAGGCGCGTCAACAGAATGGGCGGGATGGCTTTACACTTTAGCTAAGACGTGCTACAAGCCGTATTTTCAATGGATTGGAGGGTGTTGAGAGGGATGAGTGTGTTTGGAACAGGGGTGGCGCGGATCTGTGCCGTGGCAGCTACGCCCAGCGCGCATGAATTTCGAAAGCTAGTGCGCGCGGCGCTGCGGGAAACTCCCACCGTGGAAGTGCGGCTGGACTGGATGGCGAACGACCGGGAGCGCGAAAAGGCGCTGGAGTGGTTGAAGCGATCTGTTCCGAGGAAGGCAGTCTTGATTGCTACCTGCCGGCGACGAGCGGGAGGCGGGGAGTTTCCGGGAGAAGCGGTCGAGGAACTGTTCTGGCTGATGAAGGCGAAGGAGGCGGGCTGCACGTGGTGCGATCTGGAAATTGAAACTTTGCGCGAGCTGCCGGGGCAGTCGGTGGAGGGATATGCGCTGCCGCCCAAGGTGTTGCTCTCGATTCATGATTTTCGGCGCACACCGAAATTGTTGGGGAAAGTGAAAATTGCGGCGCGGGGCGGAGTGGATGCGGTGAAAGTGGCGGCGATGTCGCGGAGTCTGACCGACAGTACGCGGCTGCTGCGTCTGGCGCGCGGGGCACGGCGGGTGGTGGTGGTGCCGATGGGAGAGATTGGATTGCCCGGGCGAATCCTGGCGCTGCGGGAGGGAAGTGCGCTGGTTTATGCGCCGGTGGCGGCGGCGACGGCGCCGGGGCAGGTGCATTTGCGCGATTTGAAGGAATTGTACCGGGCGCATCTGCTGACGAAGAAGACGCGCGTGTTCGGGGTGATCGGCAGCCCGATTGGGCACTCGATGTCCCCGCTGCTGCACAATACGGGTTATGTGGCGGCGAAAAAAGATGCCGTGTTCCTGCCATTTTTGGTGGAAGAGCTGGGAGAGTTCCTGAAAGTGATGCGCGAATTTAGGGTTGCTGGGTTCAGCGTGACGCTGCCGCATAAGCAGAAAATTTTCAAATATCTGGATCAGTGCGAAGCGCTAGCGGAGGAGATCGGAGCCGTGAATACGGTCACGGTACGGCGCGATGGGAAGTTAGTGGGGAGCAATACCGACTATGTGGGCGTGCTGGGGGCTTTGGAGGGGAAGTTGCAATTGAGGGGCAGCCGCGTGGTGATTTTTGGAGCGGGCGGCGCGGCGAGGGCGGCGGCATTTGCGGTGGGGAAGGCGGGCGCGGAGGTGCTGGTGTGCGCCCGGCGAGAGAGAGCCGCGAGGGAATTGGCGCGCGCGGTGCACGGCGATGTGTTGCGGCGTGCGGCGCTCCGGAAGGAGAAATTTGACGCGATTTTGAATGCCACGCCGGTGGGGATGCATCCGCACGCGGGGAGTTCGCCGCTGGAGCTCGCGGAATTAAACTGCTCGCTTGTGATGGACCTCATCTACCGGCCGCTGCAGACGAAGCTGCTACGGATGGCTGCGGCGCGGGGAATCCGCACGGTTTCCGGTGTGGAGATGTTTCTGGCGCAAGGGATCGCGCAGTGGGAGCTGTGGATGGGCAGCCGCGCGCCCGAAGCGGCGATGAGAGGTGCAGTCCTGAAAGCGTTGCGAGCCGATGAGAAGTCGCAGCGGTAAGAAATCTCGATCGCGTACCAGTTTCCAATTTTCCCACCAACCGTCCAAATGCCGCGTGTCGAAAGTCGATGCCGACCCGGTGGCTGGAATGCTTTCGCAACTCAGCGCGTTTTCTGCGATCGCACAATAAACTAAATGACGAGAGCATTACTCGTAACGAAGGGCGACAAGTGGATCAACGCTAGCGGCTCGGCGGGCGGGAATCCACGCGGCGAAAAATGCGACGGCGAGGAGAAGCAGAAGGGCTATGCCGAGCAGGATAGGGTCGTGCACCCGGACTTCGAACAATAAAGACGCAAGCAGTTTCGCACACAACCAAGCACCGAGCAGCCCAACCCCTGCGCCGGCAACCGCCCAACGCGCCACGTTGGACAGCACCATCTTCTGAATGTTGCGTGGCGTGGCGCCCAACGCCACGCGAATTCCGATTTCACGTGTCCGCTGAGCCACCAGAAACCCGACGACCCCATAGATCCCGATCGCCGCGAGCAAAACGCCCAGAGCGGCGAACAGCGAGATCAACATCGCATTGAATCGCGGCCGGTCGGCCAGCTTGTTTACGCGCTGGCTCAGCGTGGAGATCTCTACCGGAGTTGTAGCATCCAGGCCGGCGGTTTCCGTGCGCACCCAGGTGGCAATCGTCTGCGAGTTCATGGGGGTGCTCAGAATCACGTAGCCCGTGCGGAAGTTGCCTTCGTCGTCCGCCTTCCACGGAACGTAGTATTCCGAATGGGCAGGCTCGGCCACTCCGTTGTTCTTCACGTCGGCCGCAATGCCGACCACGGTGCGCCAAGCAGCCTCCGGGCGCGGACGCATGTTCTTGCCAAGCGGGTCTTCGTCCGGAAACAGCCGGCGCGCCAAGGATTCGTTCAATATGATTGAGTTTTTACCCGATGCGAGGTCCTCTTCTCGAAATGCGCGGCCCCGTGCGATGGGAATACGCAGCGCCGAAAAATATCCGGGAGTAACAGAGCGCCAACCCACCATTCCGCCGGTTCCTTCCGCGAGACGTCCCCGGCCGGGAATTTCGATGCTGGAATAAATCGTCGCTCGCATTCCTCCGGATGGCGGCAAGGTGTCGCTAATCGCGATGGCAGTCACGGCGGGAATCCGCTTGAGACGTGACTCGAGCTCGTTGAAGAAAGCTAATTGTTTGGGCGAATCGGGATAACGACTCTCGCCGAGGGTGACCTTCGCAACCAGCACGTTCTCCGTGTCCATGCCTAGGTAGACGCTCTGCAAGTTGTGAAGGCTACGGAGCAAGAGGCCAGCGTCCGCAAGCAGAACAAGTGAGATGGCGATTTGCGCCGCCACCAGGGTCTGGCGCAAGACATTTCGCGTCCTAGCACGCGCTTCCTTTCCGCTTAGCCATTCCGGCGGAGGAACATGGAGCGCTGGGAGTAGTCCAAACATCAGTCCAGAGATGAGTGAAACGCCGATGGTGAAAAGAAGCACGCGATGGTCGAGACCGGCCTGCTGGAGATGGGGAATTCCCTCCGGTGCGATGGACACGAAGAGACATAGAAGCGCGTAGGCGATCCAACAGCCGGCAGCACCCCCGAGGACACTCAGCAGTAGGCTCTCCGTGAGGGCTTGGCCAGCCAGGCCCGCGCGGGTCGCACCAAGCGCGACGCGCAGCGCCAATTCATGCTGGCGGCTGGCCCGTCGCGCAAGCAGCAAGTTGGCCACATTTGTACAACCTACCAGGAGCACGCCGAACACGGCAGCAAGCAGAATCCAGGACGCGAGTCGCGCATCTTGTACTTGGCGGTCACGCAGGGAACGGACGCTCAGACGCACCTCATTCCGAAACATCGGGGGAACATACTGCAGCGACTTCTCAAACAACGGCTGCAGCGACGCGGCGGATTGGGAAGCGCTTACGCCAGGCTTCAGGCGCGCAAAGGCGCGCAGTACCGGTTGCGGACCATCGTGACGGAGAGCCGCTTCGTCGAGCGCTTGCGGAACCAGAATGTCGGCACGATTGAGCGTAGGCATCTCAAAGTCCGCGGGAAGCACGCCGACAATGTTGGTGGGCTGGCCGTCGAGAGAAATAGTTCGCCCGATCACCTGGGAATTGCCTGCGAAGCGCGAGCGCCAGAGGCCAAATGACACAAGGGCAACGCGCGCCGCGTGAGGGAGGTCTTCTTCGCGCGTGAAATTGCGACCGAGTATTGGCTGGATGCCGAACGTGGTAAGGAAGGTGGATTCAACGTGAGCGCAGGCGAGACGGGCGGGATTCTGCTCGGTCAGGTCACACTCGCCATTGCCAGGAGTAAGTGTCGTGGTCGCTTCAAAGGACGTTTGTTGCGCGCGCCAGTCCAGGTAGTCGGTTGCGAGCATGAATTCGCGCGGTTCGATGGGCGCGAGCAAGCCAAAGACAACGAGACGCTCATCGTGGGGATAGGGGAGGCTGCGGAACAGAATGCGGTCTACCGCGCTGAAGACGGCGGTGGTCGCGCCGATTCCGAGAGCCAATGTGAAGATCGATGTGAGAGCGAAGCGGCGATCCATGCGGAGAGCGCGGAGCGCATAGCGGAAGTCGCGGAGGAAGTTGTCGAGGCGGGTTTCCCAGCGGACATCGCGAACCTCTTCTTTGACGCGGTCGATACCGCCGAACGCAAGCCTCGCACGACGCCGGGCTTGTTCCGTGCTCATCCCCGCGGCAACGAAGTCCGCGATCTGCTGCTCGAGATGGAAGCGGAGTTCCTGGTCGAGCTCTTTGTCTGCACGGGATTTCTGAAATAGGCGGCGAACCCACCGCATGGTTAAGACTCCTTCCCGGGCGCGCGCAAGACGAGGCCGACAGCGTTGCAGAGGCGCTCCCAATTGAGCACCTCGGCGTCCATCTGCCTGCGGCCTTTCTTGGTGAGGGAATAAAACTTGGCTTCACGGCCGGTTTCCGATTCCTTCCACTCGGCTTGCAGCCAGCCGCGATCTTCCAGACGATGGAGCGCGGGGTAGAGCGAGCCCTGATGGACCTGAAAGAAGTCATTTGAGATTTGTTGAAGGCGTTGCGCGATGGCATAGCCGTGGCTGGGTCCAAGTGCGACAACTTTAAGGACCAACAGATCGAGAGTTCCTCTGAGGAGCTCGATTTGAGGTTCGCTCATGGCAATACCTAGAAACTCGACATATAGTCCAGGAATGACCGAATGTCAACAGCATTCTGGAAGTGTCAATTCAGCGCCCCCAAAACGTAGAACCCAGCAATGGACGCACCACCGAAATCCTTCGTAGGACAACTTTGGCGGGCCACACGCGGTATACTTTCAATTCTTGAGAAGACGCTCTAGACGGAACTGATGATCCAACCTTCGTTTGCTGAGTTTCAGCGACTGGCCAAGCAGGGGAACCTGATTCCCTTGTATGACGTCTTTTCGGCGGATTTGTTGACGCCGGTTAGCGCATATCTGCGGCTGGCGCAGGGGGCGCGGTATTCGTTTTTGTTGGAAAGCGTGGAGGGCGGGGAGAAGATTGCGCGGTACACGTTTGCGGGGGCCAATCCGGAGGAGGTTTTCCGGTATGCGGGCGGGGCGTGTGTGCTGGAGAGCCGCAACCGGATTATTTGGGAAGAGCGCGAACCGATTTCGTTTTTGCGGGAGCATATCGCGCGGTTCCATCCGGTGCGCGTACCGGGGTTGCCGCCGCTGGTGGCGGGAGCGATCGGCTATTTCAGCTATGACATGGTGAGGCTGATCGAGCGGTTGCCGAAACGGCTGCGCGACGAAATCGGGTTGTACGATGCGATGCTGATGTTTTATCGCGGGCTGATTGCCTTTGACCACGTGCAGCATCGGTTGTGGATTGTCCGCAACGTGTTTACGGAAGGCCCGGGAAGCTTGCGCGCGAAATACAACGCGGCTGTGAAAGAGATCAAGCGGACGCGGGAAATGTTGGCGGCTCCTGTAGAGGGGGAGAAGCGAGAGAAGTCGGCGAAGGGTGGGGCACGGGGTCCGAAGGTGGCCTCCAATTTTCGGCGCAGCGAGTATCTGCAAGCGGTGCGCAGGTCCAAGCAATATATCCGGGCGGGCGACATTTTCCAGGTGGTGATCAGCCAGCGGTTTTCGGCGAAGACGAAGGCCGCGCCGTTTGACGTTTACCGGGAGCTGCGCGCGCTGAATCCTTCGCCATATCTTTTCTACCTGCAACTGAACGACGTGCACGTGGTGGGGAGTTCGCCGGAGATGCTTGTGAAGGTGCAGGGAAGAGAGGTGCTGTACCGGCCGATTGCGGGCACGCGCTGGCGGGGAAGAGTGAGGCGGAAGATGTTCGCCTGGAGCGGGAGATGCTGGCGAGCGAGAAAGAGCGCGCCGAGCACATCATGCTGGTGGATTTGGGGAGGAATGATCTTGGCAGGGTGTGCGAGTACGGAAGCGTGAAGGTGGAAAAACTGATGACCGTGGAGCGGTATTCGCACGTGATGCACTTGGTCTCCAGCCTGCGCGGGCAACTGCGCGAGGATGTGGACTGCTTTGATGCGCTGATGTCCTGCTTCCCGGCGGGCACAGTTTCTGGGGCGCCGAAGGTACGCGCGATGGAGATCATCGAGGAGTTGGAAAAGACGCGGCGGGGGATTTACGCCGGAGGAATATTGTATCTGGATTTTGCGGGGAACCTTGACTCGTGCATCGCCTTGCGAACCATGGTCATCAAAAATGGAGTGGCGCACGTGCAGGCGGGCGGGGGAATCGTGGCAGATTCGACGCCGCGCGGGGAGTTCGACGAATCGGTGAACAAGTCGAAAGCGCTGCTGACGGCGCTGGAAACGGCGCACACGTCGAGGAAAAGGAAGGAAGCGAGGCGGAAGCGGTGATCCTGCTGCTGGACAACTACGATTCATTTACCTACAACCTGGCCCAATGCTTGGGCGAACTGGGTTGCACGTTGGAGGTTCATCGCAACGACAGGATTTCCGTGGAGCAGATCGTGCGCCGGAAGCCGGAGCGAATTGTGATTTCGCCGGGACCGTGCACACCGCAGGAGGCCGGGATTTCGGTGGAGCTGATCCAGGAGTTGGCGCAGGAATTTCCGATCCTGGGAGTTTGTTCTAGGGCATCAAGCGATCGGTGCGGCGTTCGGCGGGAAGATCATTCGAGCGCCCAAACTGTTTCATGGGAAGACCAGCGAGATCAAGCACGACGGGAAAGGAATTTTCCGGTCGGTCGAGAACCCGCTGACCGCGACGCGATATCACTCGCTGATCGTGGAACGGAAGTCGCTGCCGCGGGAGCTGGTGGTGACGGCGGAAACGAAGGACGGCGTGATCATGGGGCTGCGCCACCGGAAATACAAGGTGGAGGGCGTGCAGTTTCATCCGGAATCGGTGCTGACCGAAACGGGCAAGCAGATCCTAAAAAATTTCCTGGAGCTGTAGGATCGGCGTTTTTTGTTGGATGCCAGCGGAATATCCTCTCATCTGCTAACTAATATATAACTAGAGAATGAAAATAAAACAGATATATTAAAGAATAAATTATATTGAATTATTAGTTAAAGAAGTGTAGTGTGCCTTCCAAGGGTCAACCCTCCATCGCCCAGCCCTTGGAGGTTTACATGTGGTCTCTCCGTTCTTTTATCGTGGTTCTGATTGCCATTTCCCTGACGGTGTACGCGGTTCTCCCTGGCTACGGCGCTCATCCTCCCCTAGGTATACTAACAGAGGCAAATCATGCGCATCTGGACGATGCGGATGCATTTCCGGGCCTTTCCGTTTTCGAAGGCGAGCACCTCTCGACAGAAGCGGAAGGGCGGCTTGCGCTTCGCGCAGGACACTCGACGCTGGCGCTCTCGGGGAGTACAGAGGTTACGCTTCACCCGATCAGCGGCGGGCTGCACGTCGATCTGAGCGGCGGCTCGCTCTATTTTTCCTCGGCGGCAAATGAAGCAGTGGAAGTGCACGCCGAGGGGGCCATGCTGCGGCCGGAGAGCAACCAGCCAACGCAGGCAGTGGTTACGATCCTTGCGCCGAAGGTGCTGCAGATTAGCGCGCGGCGTGGCGGGTTGAACTTTAGTTATCGAGACGAATTCCGGAATTTCCCCGAGGGAGAAACCTATCGCATTTACCTGGATGCTCCCGGCGAACGCCGGAACACTGCGGCGGTGGTTGCGGGGAATACGGGCGGCTCAAGCAAGGTGACCTATTTCATCGTTGGAGCGGGAGTTGGAGGTCTCACGGCCTGGGGCATAGAGGCGGCATCGTCATCGGGAAACAATCCCATTAGCGCGGCGAAGCCTTAAGGCATCTCACACCCAGAGCTTCGAATCCTGGCCACGGGATCAGGGGCCGGAGTCAGTAAAGGATTTGAGGCGCTCGAGTTTTTCGAGGGCTGCTCCGGAAGAGAGAGTGTGCGCTGCCAGAGCGGCGGCTTCGCGGAAATTCTTGGCGATCCCGGCGACGACAAGGGCCGCGGCGGCATTCAAGATCGACGACATCGCGGCGCGGACCGGTTTCGCCCGCGAAGATTTTGCGGATTAGGATGGCGTTTTCTTGAGCTGTTCCGCCTTGAAGCGATTCGAGAGGCGCCCGGGGCACGGCAAAATCTTCGGGCGTCACGATGAAGCGCGTTACGGCGCCGTTGCTGACTTCTGCGACGAGTGTTTCCCCAGACAGGGAGATTTCATCTAGGCCGCCGAATCCGTGGACCACGAAGGCCCTGCGAACGCCGAGTTCGGCGAGCGCGGCGGCAATCAGGTCAAGCAAGTCCGGAGAAAAAACGCCCAGGACCTGGGTTTGCGCACCCGCCGGATTCGTCAGTGGACCGAGGAGGTTGAACACGGTGCGCTTGCCGATCTGTTTGCGCGCGGCGGCAGCATGGCGGGTAGCGGCATGCGCTGCGGGCGCGAAGAGAAAACCGATGCCCAGTTCGCGGATGGCGCGGCCGAATTTTGGCAGTGGAAGATCGATGCGAACGCCGAGCGCTTCGAGAACATCGGCCGAGCCGCTGCGAGAGCTTGCCGAGCGGTTGCCGTGCTTGGCGACAGGAGCGCCGGAAGCGGCGGCAACGAAAGCAGCCGCAGTGGAGATATTGAAAGTGCCGGAGCCGTCGCCGCCCGTGCCGCAGGTGTCAACCATGTTGCCCGGACGGACATCGTCCGGAGCAAAAACCTGCACTGCATGGCACCGCATGACTCTGGCGAATGCGCCAAGTTCCGCGGAGGTGACCTGTCGCCGGTTGAGGGCCAGGAGCAGGCGAGTGATGTCCGAAGTGTCGATGCGGCCGGAGAGCAGATCCTCCATGATGGCTTCCGCTTCGGGGCGCGTCAGGAGCTCGAGGCGCTCGGTCTTATCGATCAGTTTGAGAGTGGAGTTCATGCTGGTCGCAGGTGGATAGGTTGCCTAACCTAGGGATGCCCCGGCACATCGTATCCCCCTGAGTCGTTCAGGTAGTAATCCAAAAAGACGGGTGGAAGCAAGCAGAGTTCGAGCGGGGAGCGGGGAGCGAGCCGCTCGATGATCTGCCAAGGACATTGATTTTCCTTGTGGGAGTTGGGGCGTGCGAGGTTGAAGTACAGCTGGTAGGTGTGGACTTTCGCCAGGAACTCGCCGCGACTGGAGAAGTCTTCCAGATCGAAGAACTCGTCTTCTTCGAGGCGGTGCACGGTTTCGACATCGCTCTGGTAAGTGTGCGCGGCCGGCGGGATGCGCACGTGCTGGCTGTCGCCGAGGGCTTTGGGGAAATCGCCCTTGAACTCGCCGCCGTTGTCGGTTTGCCAGACCAGGTCACGCAAGCAGATGCCGTAGCGATCCAGATGCTGCTGGATGCGTGCAGCGAACACGGCGCTGGCCGAAGCGCTGCGTGCCTGCGCAAAAGCCCAGAACAACAGCCCACTGCGGATTTCCCGAGCGGTGTACTGCACAACCGGCAAGTGCAAGCGCTGCGCCTGCCGCCAGTAGCGCGGGATGTCGTCTAAATCCTTGGTATCGGCGCTGATTTGCTGGAACAGCGCCCACTGCGCTTTGATGTGCGCGAGGTCTTGCTTGCGCTGGTATTTCTTGCGGCGCTTTTCCATCAGCCCGTGCTCGCGCCAGATGCGATCGAGTGCGTTGTGGCCGATGCGCAGATCGAATTCGCGGACCAGGCGGCGGGAGCCGAACGTCGGTAGAGTTTTGCGAAGCTCGAGCACCTGAGCTTCAACGTTGGGAGGAGTCTTGTGGGGTTGATGGTGACGTGCCCGGGACCGCTCGCGAAGACCGGAAGGGCCGTGCTGTTCAAAGCGGCGCAGCCATTTACGGACCGTGGGCACGGTGGTGGCAAACAGCCGTGCGCTAGGCCGGATGCCGATCTGCTTGGCGCTCTCCACCAAGCGCAGGCGATGGTTGTAGGCGTCTTTCATCTCACGCACCAGATCGAAATAACGAGCGGCGATGGCCATGACGCGCCGATTCTACCCGTCCCGCGCCGCCCGGCCCTCCCCCCAGCCGGGCGGCAAGCTCCTCCCGCCTCTTATCGCTCAAACACTTCAGCTTCGCCAGAGGGATACGATGTGACAGGGCTCTTCCATAGGTTGCCTAACCTTGCCGGAGATGCGCGTCTCAAGTAAACTTTAGTGTTTTACGAGCCTCAAAGTCTAACACCTGTGCATGATCCTATCGTCGCACAGGATGCCGGCCCCGGCAGCGCGCGGGCCGCCTAAAAAGGCAGAACATCAAATGAAGATTCATGAATATCAAGCTAAAGCCATCCTTTCGCGGTATGGCGTGACTACACCCAGGGGGGAAGTGGCTTTCACGAAGGAGGAGGCGCGCGAAGCCGCCAAGCGGTTGAAATCGCAGATGGTGGTCGTCAAGGCGCAAATTCATGCGGGAGGCCGCGGCAAGGGTGGGGGCGTGAAGCTGGCGCGCTCCGCGGATGAAGCGGCGGAGATCGCTTCGCACATTCTGGGAATGACGCTGGTGACCGTGCAAACTGGGCCGCAGGGCCGCGTGGTCAAGAGGCTGCTGATTGAAGAGGGTCTGGACATTAAGCGGGAACTGTATTTGGGGCTGCTGATCGATCGCGAGTCCGGACGGCCAGTGTTCATGGCCAGCGCGGCGGGCGGCATGGAGATTGAACAGGTTGCGAAGGAAAATCCAGGCGCGATTCTGCGCGAGCCGATTCACCCTGCTGTTGGCTTGCAGCCCTATCAGGCGCGCAAGCTGGCGTTTGGCCTGGGGTTGACGGGGGAGCAAGTGACGGCGGCGACGCCGTTCCTGCAGGCGTTGTATCGCGCGTTCATCGATACGGATGCATCGCTGCTGGAGATCAATCCTTGCGTGGTGACGGGAGACGGGAGGCTGGTGGCGCTGGATGCAAAGATGACGTTCGACGACAACGGGCTGTTCCGGCACAAAGATTTGCGCGAATTGCGGGACCTGGATGAGGAGGATCCGCTGGAAGTGGAGGCGTCGAAATACGGGCTGAATTACATCAAGCTGGACGGAACCGTGGCGTGCATGGTGAACGGCGCGGGGCTAGCGATGGCCACGATGGACATCATCAAGTACGCGGGAGGCTCGCCGGCAAATTTTCTGGATGTGGGCGGGGGAGCTTCGGCCGACCAGGTGAAGAGTGCATTCAAGATCTTGATGAGCGATCCGGCGGTGAAAGCCGTGTTCATCAATATATTCGGGGGCATCTTGCGGTGTGACGTGTTGGCGACGGGCGTGGTGGCAGCGGCCAAGGACTTGCAACTGGGTGTGCCGATTGTGGTGCGAATGGAAGGCACAAATGTGGAACGGGGGCAGCAGATTTTGAAGGAGAGCGGATTGAATTTCACAATTGCGGACGGAATGAAAGACGGAGCGCAAAAAGTCGTGAGTCTAGCGAGAACGTGATGGCGGCGAAGGGCGTAGAGGAAGTAAAGGAAATAAATGAGGTAAAGGAGGAGTGTCGCCACATAGGGCCAATCAAGCGGTATGCGGACATGCTCGTTTATCGGCAGTCGTACCGGCTAGCTTTGCAAGTTTCCAAGTTTAGTAGGGGACTTCCTCGAGAGGAGCAATTAGAACTTGGCAGGCAGTTACGGCGTTGCGCGCGATCTGTGCCCGCGAATGTAGTGGAGGGATGGACGAAGCGGAACTCCGCCGCCGAGTTCAAGCGACATTTGGTGATAGCAGCCGGAGAAGCAGCAGAATGCAGATTTTGGATCGGATTGGCAGTAGAAGAAGGATTAGTTTCGAAAAATGCTGCGCAGCCAATTCTCGCTGAATATGGAAAATTAGGGTTTATGATTCACAATCTTTGGAAGGAGTGGAGGAAGCTATAGGTCCAGGAGGTTGTCCTTTACCTCCTCTATCTCATTTACCTCCTATAACTCAAACATGAGTGTTCTAGTCAACGAAAAGACACGGGTACTGATTCAGGGCTTCACCGGGCGCGAAGGGACTTTTCACGCGCAGCAGATGATCGAGTATGGGACGAACGTGGTGGGCGGTGTGACGCCGGGAAAAGGCGGAACGAAACACCTGGAAAGGCCGGTGTTCAACACGGTTGCTGAAGGAATGAAGGCTACGGGCGCAGACGCGTCGGTCATTTTTGTGCCGCCGCCGTATTCGGCGGACGCCATTTTGGAAGCGGTGGATGCACAGTTGCCGCTGGTAGTTTGCATAACGGAAGGGATTCCGGCGCTGGATATGGTGCGCGTGGCGGAGGTCCTGAGCCAATCGAAATCGCGGCTAATCGGGCCGAACTGCCCGGGAATTATTTCGCCGGGGAAATGCAAGATCGGGATCATGCCGGGGCGGATTCATAAGCAGGGAAATGTCGGCGTCGTCAGCCGAAGTGGAACGCTGACGTATGAGGCGGTGCACCAATTGACGCAGCTTGGGATCGGCCAGTCCACATGCATCGGAATTGGCGGCGACCCGATTATTGGGACTTCGTTCCTGGATGCGATCAAGATGTTTCACGAGGACCCGGACACGCACGCGATTATCCTGATTGGCGAAATCGGTGGGAATGCGGAGGAGCGCGCGTCGGCATGGATCAAGGTGAACGTGAAGAAGCCGGTGGTGGGATTCATCGCCGGACAAACGGCGCCACCGGGCCGCCGCATGGGTCACGCGGGCGCCATCATCAGCGGTGGGCAGGGAACCGCGAAGGACAAATACGCAGCGATGGACGCGGCAGGAATTCACACGGTGCAAACCCCCGCGGATTTAGGGTCAACCGTGGCAGCCGCGTTGAAGTAGCCAGCGTCGGCATCCAGCCGGCCGAAAATAGATCAAGGAGAAACTTGTGGCGATTGAACGGACATTTGCGATTATCAAGCCGGATGCAGTGAGCCGGGGTCAGCAGGGAGAGATCTTGGCGCGCATTCATAAGGGCGGATTCAAGATTGTGGCGGTCAAATCGATGCGGCTTACGAAGGAGGAGGCCGGGGGTTTTTATGCGGTACACCGGGAGCGGCCATTTTTTGGCGAGCTGACGGAGTTCATGAGCTCGGGGAAGATTTTCGCGATGGTGCTGGAGGCGGAGGGAGCCATTGTGAAGTGGCGGGACACGATGGGCGCGACGGATCCGAAGAAGGCCGCGCCGGGCACGATCCGGCACGACCTCGGCACCAGCATCGGGAACAATTGCACGCACGGGTCGGACGCGCCGGAAACCGCGGCGTTCGAAATCGGCTATTTCTTTTCCGGGCTGGAATTGATCTGACAGCCAAGCGACTTCGGATTTTCAGGATGGGCACGTTTGTCCGTGCCCCAGCTGCTCTCTGATACAACTCACGCCCGTCAGTTTAAAATGGAGCGACCCACGCTCCGGCTCCGGAGTTTCTTATGCCTCGTATTTGCCGTCGCGAATTTCTTCAACGAGTTGCCTCCGCGGCAGCCGCGGCATGGCTCGCTCCCAAATCACTAGCCGCACGATTAGCCTCCTTGCCGAGCCTCGACCGGAAATATTCAGCCGTTGAGACGGTAGCGATTGGGCGAAGCGGCATCCAAACATCGCGACTAGCGATGGGGACGGGTACGGTGGGATCCGGCCACCACTCGAACCAGACGGCACTGGGCATCGATGGACTGTCCCGCCTGCTGCAGAATGGGTACGAGAATGGATTGCGATTTTTTGACACGGCAGATTCGTACGGCAGCCACCCGCATGTCGCCGATGCGCTCAAGCATGTGGATCGCAGCAAGGTAACCATCCTTACCAAATCGTGGGCACGGAGCGCTTCCGAAATGCGCTCGGACCTGGATCGATTCCGCCGTGAACTGAACACGGATCACCTGGACATCGTATTGATGCACTGCGTGACGGAAGCGGATTGGACTACTCGCTACCGGCCGGCAATGGATGTTCTTTCGGAGGCGAAAGAGAAGGGCATTCTTCGCGCGCATGGATGTTCGTGCCATTCCATTGAGGCCTTGCGAGCGGCCGCGAAATCGCCGTGGGTGGAAGTGGACTTGGTGCGAATCAACCCCATTGGTTCCCACATGGATGCTGATCCGGAGAGTGTCGTAAGCGTGATTCGCGAGATGCGCGCGGCCGGAAAGGGCATCGTTGGGATGAAAATACTTGGCCAAGGAGATTTGCGTCACCGGCAGGACGAAGCGATTCGGTATGCCCTTGGCCTGGGAATCCTCGACGCATTTACGATTGGCGCCGAATCCATCACCCAACAGATGGACTTGATCAAACGCGTCTCGGCCACATGATGGTTTGTTTCAAAAGCGGGCAGAGCGGGTGGCTTGAATCCGGCGCGCAATGGATTAAACTTCGAAAATATGGATTCTCTTCGCGAACTCGGACGCGTCCTGCTGATGATGGGCGGGCTGCTGGTTCTGGCCGGAGCATTCTTCTATTTCGGGGGAAAATTGCCGTTCCGGCTCGGTCGTTTGCCTGGAGATATTGTGCATGAGGGAGAGCACACTACGTGCTATTTTCCGATTGTCACGAGCCTGCTTTTGAGCGTGGGGCTGAGCCTGGTCTTCTGGCTGTTCTCACGCCTGCGGCGGTGAAGCGGGATCGGTTCATTTCCATGTCTCCCGTGCGTCATGCGAATGGTCAAGCGGATGGCATGGAAGCCAACTCTTTATTGAGTAAGAAACTGAAGAGCTTCGCCGTCACGAGGGTTGCAAGTGCCGCCTAGACTTGGGCCATCGCGGGGATAAAAGATGAGCATGTTACTCGAAGGGGGAGCGCGTTCGCGGGCTTATGGACCAGCTTCTTTTTAATTTGCAGCCGGAGCGGCGGATTTTTACCGTAAGCGACCTGACGGCGCGCATCCGTGAGCTGCTAGCTAAGAACTTTACGGACATTTCGGTGCAGGGAGAGATCTCCAACTGCCGGCCGGCGTCGTCGGGCCACATCTATTTCACATTGAAGGATGAGCGCGCGCAGATTCGTTGCGTTTTCTTCAAGCAGCAGCAGCGGGGAATGAAGTTCCGGCCCGAGGATGGGCTGAAGGTGAGCGTGCGCGGCTCCATCAGTGTTTATGAGGCGCGCGGCGAATATCAAATTTACGTGGAATCGCTGGAGCCGTTGGGCCGTGGCGCGCTGCAACTGGCGTTCGAGCAGTTGAAGAAGCGGCTGGAGGCGGAAGGGCTGTTCGATGCAGCGCGGAAGAAGCCGCTGCCGATGCTGCCGAGCCGGATCGGGCTGATCACTTCACCGACGGGTGCGGCGGTGCGCGACGTGGTACGCATCCTGACGCGGCGGTTTCCGAATGTGCACCTGACGCTGTATCCCGTGCGCGTCCAGGGAGAAGAGGCCGCCGGGGAAATAGTCACAGCGCTTGCCTATTTCGACAAGAAACGCGCGGCGGACGTGATTTTGCTGGTGCGTGGCGGGGGCTCGATCGAAGACCTGTGGGCGTTCAACGAGGAGAAGGTGGCACGTGCCATCGCGGCTTGCGGCGTACCCGTGATTTCCGGGGTGGGACATGAGACGGATTCCACGATTGCGGATTTTGTAGCGGATGTGCGGGCATCGACACCATCGGCAGCGGCGGAACTGGTGGTGCAGACGCGGAGGGAGTTCGATAAGCACGTCGTCGACTTACGGGCCACGCTGGAGAACCTGTTGCGTTACCGTTTGCTGGAGCTATCGCGCCGTGTGCACGAGCTCGCCGGGCGCCGCGGATTCCGCCGGCCGCTCGATCTGCTGCGCCAAAGAAGGCAGCGAGCCGATGAGCTGACCTCGCGGCTGGCGCTGGGCCTGCGCGCGCGGCTGGAAAGTTCGCGAAGGCGGTTCACGGCGGCGCATTTGCGGATCGCATCGTTCGACTTTCGCGTGAAGATGGCGGCGCTGCGGCTGCGCCTGGAAAAGCGGGGGCATGACCTGGGCGTGCGTGTCGAACGATTATTGCGGCTGAAGCGCGAACGTTTGCAGCGGCTCTCGCTGCAATTGCAGGAGCGCGGCCCGTTGAAAGTGCTCGAACGAGGCTATGCGATTGCTACGGATGCCGCCGGAAATGTTCTGCGCGACGCGGGCCCGGTTGCCATCGGCGATGCGGTGACCATTCAACTGCACCGTGGCCGGCTCAAAACAGAAGTAAAAAACAAAAATGGCTGAGTTGTCAGGACCGCGTCACTCGTCTTCGTCGGAGGAGACCTTTAGGACGGCGAGGAAGGCTTCCTGGGGAATGTCGACCTGGCCGACGCGCTTCATGCGGCGCTTGCCTTCTTTTTGTTTTTCGAGGAGTTTGCGTTTGCGCGAGATGTCTCCGCCGTAGCACTTGGCGAGAACGTTTTTGCGGATGGCGGCGACGGTTTCGCGGGCGATGACACGGCTGCCGATGGCGGCCTGAATGGGCACTTCAAACATCTGGCGCGGGATCAGCTTTCGCAGGCGAGTCACCAGGTCGCGGCCGCGCTCGGTGGAGAATTCGCGGTGAATGATCAGGGCCAGGGCATCGACGGGTTCACCGGCAACGAGAATGTCCAGCTTGATCAAGTCCGATTCAACGTAGCCCGCCAGGTGGTAATCGAGCGAAGCGTAGCCGCGGGAAACGCTCTTCAACCGGTCGTAGAAATCGAGGACGATTTCGTTGAGCGGCAATTCGTAGGTGAGCATGACGCGAGTGGGCGAGAGATATTCGAAGTTTTTCTGCGTGCCGCGCTTGTCCTGGCAAAGCTGGAGGATGCCGCCGACGGAATCGTCGTTCGTGATGATCATGGCCTTGATGATGGGCTCTTCGATTTTCTCGATGTCGCTGGGATTCGGAAACTTCGCGGGGCTGTCCACTTCAATGATATCGCCGCCGACGCGCGTGATGCGGTAACGCACGCTGGGAGCGGTGGTGATCAGGTTCAACCCGAACTCGCGCTCCAGGCGCTCCTGGACGATTTCCAGGTGCAAGAGGCCAAGAAAGCCGCAGCGGAAGCCAAAACCGAGCGCCACGGAGTTTTCCGGTTCGTAGAAGAAGGCTGCGTCGTTCAACTGCAGTTTGCCGAGCGCGTCGCGCAGCGGCTCGTAATCATCGGCGAGCACGGGAAAAAGTCCGGCAAAAACCATTGGCTTGATGGCTTCAAAACCGGGCAGCGCGGGAGCGGGGCGCGCGGCTTCGGTGACGGTGTCGCCCATGCGCGCATCGGCGACACGCTTGATGTTGGCGACGATGAAGCCGACATCGCCGGCTTCCAGTTCTTCGAGGGCAATCGGTTTTGGCGTGAGCGTGCCGAGTTGTTCCACTTCATAGACTTCGTTGGTGGCCACCAGCCGGATCTTCATGTGTTTTGTGATGCGGCCTTCCATGACGCGCACGAGGACCACCGCGCCGCGGTAGATGTCGAACCAGGAGTCAAACACCAGCGCCTGAAACGGATTTTGCGAGCTGCCCTTCGGCGGGGGGATGCGGTGGACGATAGCTTCCAAGACATCTTCCACGCCGAGGCCGCTCTTTGCGCTGATCAGGAGAGCATCGGCGGCGGGAATCGCCAGCACATTTTCGATTTGCTCTTTTGCAAAATCGGGCTGGGCGGCGGGCAAGTCGATTTTGTTGATGACCGGGATGATGGTGAGGTTGTGCGAAGCGGCAAGGAAAGTATTGGCTACGGTTTGCGCTTCGACACCCTGGCTGGCATCGACGACCAGAAGAGCGCCCTCGCAGGCGGAAAGCGCGCGGGAAACTTCATAGGAAAAATCCACGTGTCCGGGAGTATCGATGAGGTTGAGGCGATAGTTGTTGCCGTCTTTCGCGGTGTAATGCAGGCGAATGCTTTTCGCCTTGATGGTGATGCCGCGCTCGCGCTCCAGGTCCATGGAATCGAGCACCTGCTCATGCATCTCGCGCTGGGAAAGCGCGCCGGTCATTTCCAGAAGGCGGTCGGCCAGGGTGGATTTGCCGTGGTCGATATGCGCGATGATGCAAAAATTTCGTATGAACTTCGGGTCCATTCGGGTCCAATCCCGCCAGGTTTTTCCTGATGGAGCTGCGTGATAAACGGCGGGCCTAAACGCGTGGGCGAGCGGCACTCACCCTGCTCGAAAGCATGCCGTGTGAACCTCTAGTTTGCCACAAGTGAAAGAGGGCGTCAGCCCGAGCGGGCGGGGTCTGGCCCTTGTCCGATTCCACATCGGCTTTGCGGGGCTGTTTGGCCGCGTTTGGCGGGCGGTATATAGTGGAAGAGGTTCGAACCGCCGCGAACCGATCGACTCCAACAACGACGAAACACTCGAAGGTCAACCGGACAGATGGCCGCAGACTTTAGCAAGAATCTGGAGCGCGCGAAGAAGTTCCTCGACAAGAACCGGTTCGAGGACGCCATTGAGGCGTATCTGGCAGTGCTCCAGGAGTCGCCACAGAACGTGGAAGCCGCGCAGATGCTGGGCGATCTGTACACGCGCCTGGAACATCCGGACCGCGCGGCGGTGTACTACGGCCACCTGTTCGAACTGCTGGTGGACCCGAGGGATGAAGGCAAGGCGGTGGCGATTTATAACCGCTTCCTGCGAAATTCGCAGGCCGCGCAGCCACCCGAGCGCATCGCCCGCTTTGCGTTCCTGCAGCAAAAGCAAAATCATCCCGAAGAAGCGATTGATCAGTACGGCAAAGCCGCCGAACTTTTCAGCCAGGCGGAAAGGAAAGAGGATGCGCTGTTCTGCTGGGAGCGCGCGGCGCAACTGGATCCTGAGAACCTAAGCCGGCAGTTAAAGGTGGCGGAAGCAGCGGCCCAGTTGAACAAGAACGCGCTGGCAGCAAGGTCTTTCTTGCGTGCGGGGACATTGGCGGCGGCGAGCGGGGGACAGCAAGAGGCGATGAAACTTCTGGGGCGTGCCTACGGGCTGGCGCCGCAGGAACGCAGCGTTGCGCTGCTGTATGCTGAGGCGAAATTGCGGAGCGGCGAATCCGCGGAAGCCGCGGCGCTACTCGAGCCTTTTGCGGCGACAGAAAGCGACGCAGAGTTCCTGGACACCTTCGCGGACGCATTACAGCAGGCCGGACAGTTGGACCGGGCACGAGGCGTGTTGGAGAAGCTTTTGCGGGAGAAGAATGAAGGCGCCATGCGATTGTTCGCGCTGGCGGACGCATATTCGGACGGCGGACAGGATGTCAGGTCCGTGGAAATCCTGCAGACGCTGAAGCGAAGAATGTTCGCGGATAAGAAACAAAACGAATTTACGGCCCAACTGGAAGAGATCGGCGCGAAGCACCCGGAGTCCGTGCTGCTTCTGGAATTCTGGGCCGCGTTGTACAGCGAGCTGAACCGGGAGTCACCCTATTTTGAAGTGCTCATCAAGCTGTTTGACGCGAACTTCAATTCCGGAAACTTCGGCAAGGCCAGCGAGTCATTGGAACGCCTGGTGGACATCGACTCCTACGACTATCGCAACCAGGAGCGGCTGGAAAAACTGCGCGGACACGTAGATCAGGTATTTCTCCGGCGGATCGCGGGGCGGATGGGGAGATCGGCCTCGGTCACGCAGAACCAAGCCGCTCCATCCAAAGCAGAGGCCAGCCATGCTACGCACGCGGAAAATCCAGCAATCGAGGAAGGCAATAAGCAACAGGCCCTGGAAGATCTGATTGTACAGACGGAGATTTTTCTGCAGTACTCGCTGCAAACCAAAGCCGTGGAGCGGTTGCAAAAGATTGCGGCCATGTTTCCGGGAGAGGAGGAACGCAATACCCGGTTGCAGGGCCTCTATCAGATGGCCAATTGGTGGCCGAAGAAGACGGCGAGGCCGGAAGCGCCTCTCCGAGCGGGTGGCGTACCCGTGGTGGAAGCTCAGCCGACAACGCCGACGGGACGCACGGGAACATACGCGGCGGATACGCTGCGGGACCTCACGAAGATTTCGGAGATCAATCAGAAAACATTCCGGCAACAGACGCCGCGAGCAATGTTAAATACCACGGTAACCGAAGTGGGCACTTATCTGAAGGCGGCGCGGACCATGGCAGTGATCGGAGCGCTCGGGCGGCCGCCGGAGATGGCGGCGGAGTATTGCGCGGCCGGCTTGAAGCCCGCGCCGGGGTCACAGGTGGTTCTGTTGCTCGCACAAATGGAAAAGGCGGTTCCGGACGAACTCGGTGGAATGGTTGTGGATTCGACGGAAGGGTCCATCCTTGCGGAACTCGGCCTGGCGACGGCTTTGGGCGTGACGTTGACGGACAAGGAGACGCAGGCGCCCGCGGCGATGCTGATCGTGGGGCGGGCGAGCCCGTACAAATGGAAACCCAATCAAACCTATTTCCTGCAGGCGATCGGGGACCAGATGATGATGAGCGTAAGCCACACGCGGCTGCGTTCGCTGGTACGGCGCATGGGCGTTTCCGACGAGCGCACGGGATTGATGAGTCGCAGCTCCTATGTGGGGTGCCTGTTGAATGAAGCGGATCGCGCGCGCACGCAAGGCACGACGCTTTCGCTGGCGATTCTGCAGATCGATCGCGGCTCCGAAATGTTGCGACAACAGGGAGAAGGGCCGCTGGAGAAATTTTTGGAGCAATTGTCGCGGTCGCTGCAGCCCATGGTGCGGCAGAATGACATGGCGGTGAAATATACATCGTGGGCGCTGGCGTTTATCCTGCCGGACACGGCGGCTTCCGGGGCGCAAAGCCTGGTGGAAAAGTTGCGGCGTGCAGCCGCGGGAGTGCGGCCGCCGTGGGATTCGACGCAGATCACGTTGAGCGCGGGAATCGTGGAGGCCGTGGCGCAGCAGGATTATGACAGCGAAGATATCGTAACGGACCTGATCAACCGAGCGGAGTTCACGATCGACGAGGCGCGCAAGCGCGGCGGAGACCTGGTTGTGGTGGGGGAAGCCGCAAAGCGTTGAACTGTGGGCGGCCGAGGAACGGGCCGGCCAGCGCGACACTCCAGAGGTATTGCGCATCCAACAGCAGGCATCACCTAAGCGAGGATAGATATGTTTCCAACAGACGTTGTGATTGTTGCCGGTGCGCGTACGCCCATGGCGCGTTACACCGGGCTGTTCTCGGAGGTGTCCGCGATTGAGCTTGGGGCGCATGCCGCGAAGGGCGCGGTGCAGCGTTCGGGCGTGGATGCCGGCGAAATTGACCACGTAGTGTTTGGAAATGTGCTGCAAACGAGCGCTGACGCAATTTATGGCGCGCGACACGTGGGGTTGAAGGCGGGCTTGAAGATCGAGACTCCGGCGGTGACCGTCAATCGCTTGTGCGGTTCCGGGATTGAAGCCATCGCGCAGGCGGCCCAGCGGTTGTTGCTGGGTGAGGCGAACATGGTGCTGGCTGGGGGAATGGAAAACATGACCCAAGCGCCATTCGTAATTCGCGGGGCGCGGACCGGGTTGAAATTGGGCGGAGGCGCGCTGGAAGATTTTCTTTTTGTGGGGTTGACGGATTCCTATTGCGGATTGCCGATGGCTTTGACCGCGGAAAAACTGGCGGCGCAAAGAGGGATCACGCGAAAGGAAGCGGACGCGTATGCGCTGCGCAGCCAGCAGGCGGCAGATGCCGCGGCGAAGGCGGGCGTGTTCAGGGAAGAGATCGTGCCTGTGGAAGTAAAGCAGGGAAGAAAGTCGATCGTGGTGAGTGAAGACGATCACCGGCGGCCGGAAACGACGATGGAGACGCTGGAGAAACTGCCGCCGTCGTTCCAAAAAGACGGGATGGTGACGGCGGGGAATGCCAGCGGGATTGTGGACGGGGCCGCAGCGGTGGTGGTGACGCGAGAAAAAACGGCAAACGAACGCGGGCTGAAACCTCTGGGAAGGATCGTTTCGTGGGCGGCTGTGGGGGTGGACCCCAGCATTATGGGGATTGGGCCGGTGCCTTCGACGCGTAGGGCGTTGCAACTGGCGGGGATGAAACTGGAGCAGATCGACCGCGTGGAAGTGAATGAAGCGTTCGCGGCGCAGTACCTGGCGGTGGAGAAGGAGCTGGGCTTCCAGCGGGAGAAAACCAACGTGAACGGCGGGGCAATCGCTCTCGGACACCCGCTGGCCGCCTCCGGCACGCGGCTGGTGATCACGGTGCTGAACGAATTGCGGCGCAAGGGTCTGAGATATGGCCTGGCTACAGCTTGCATCGGAGGCGGGCAGGGAATTGCGATGATTGTGGAAGCGCTGGGAAGCTGAGAAGCGGGATCGAAACACCTTTCTGAAAGGCCGCCACAGGTTGTTCCCCCACAGGAGCTGCCCGTCTTTGGTACACTTTGACGGGTGGCAATCTCCCGCCGGATTCAAATGGTTTTGCAGACGTGAGGAAAGAGGATGGCGATTCAAAAAGTCGGAGTCGTGGGGTGTGGTTTGATGGGGTCGGGGATCGCGCAAGTGAGCGCGCAGGCCGGATTCCAGACGGTGGTGCGGGAAGTGAACACCGAGCTGGTGGAGAAGGGCCTGAAGGGGATTGATAAAAACCTCGCAAGGCTGGTGGAGAAAGGCACGATCACCGAGGCGGCGAAGAACGAAATTCGCGGACGCCTGAAGGGCGTTACCTCTCTGGACGAGTTGAAAGACTGCGACGTTATCGTGGAAGCGATCATCGAGCAACTGCCCGCCAAACGCGAACTCTTCGCTGCGCTCGACGCGTTATGCCCGGCGCAGACCATTTTTGCGAGCAATACATCGTCGCTGACGATCACGGAAATCGCGGCGTCGACGAAGAGGCCGCAACGGTTTGTGGGCCTGCATTTTTTCAATCCCGTGCCGGTCATGAAACTGGTGGAGGTGGTGAAAACGATCGCGACCGACCCAGCGGTTTATGAAGAGATGGTAAGCTTCGGCGCGAAGCTCGGAAAGATGCCGGTGCGGGCGCAAGATGGTGGAGGATTTATCGTGAACCGGCTGCTGGTGCCGTACCTGCTGGATGCGATACGAGCCTTGGAAGAGGGCGTGGGATCCGTCGTGGACATCGATAACTCCATGAAGCTCGGATGCGGGTACCCGATGGGGCCATTCACGCTTCTGGACTTCGTGGGTTTGGACACGACGTATTACATATCGCAGATTATGTTCGACGAATTTAAGGAAAAGCGTTTTGCGGCACCGCCGCTGTTGAAACGCATGGTTCTGGCGGGCTGGAACGGCAAGAAGAACGGGCGTGGGTTTTACGATTACTCCGATCCCGCAAATCCGAAGCCGATGAGTTTGTGAGAATCTGAAATGTCCTACGAGAATTTGCTGTATGAAAAGAAGGACGGCGTTGCCTACATCACGTTCAATCGCCCGAAGCTGCTGAACGCGCTCAACCGAAAGACGATTGAGGAGTTGCACGACGTGCTGGTGGATGCGCGCCGTGACGCGGCCGTGCGCGTGCTGATTTTGACGGGCGCCGGAGAAAAGGCGTTTGTGGCGGGCGCGGACATCAATGAGTTGGCGCGGCAGACGCCAGTGGACGGGAAAGAGTTTTCGCTCTATGGGCAAGGAGTCTTTCGCCTATTGGAGACGATGGGCAAGCCTTCCATCTGCGCGATAAATGGGTTTGCGCTTGGCGGAGGCTGTGAACTGGCGCTTTGCTGTTCGATGCGCCTGGCCAGCAAAACGGCGAGGATGGGACAGCCGGAGGTGAAACTGGGAATTATTCCCGGGTACGGCGGGTCGCAGCGGCTGGCTCGACTTTGCGGCAAAGGCGCGGCGCATGAGATCTGCCTGACGGGAGAAATGATCAGCGCGGAAGAGGCGCAGCGAATCGGACTGGTCAATCACGTCTACGAACCAGCGGAGTTGCTGCCCGCCGCCGAGGCGATCGCGAAGAGGATCATCGAGAAGGCGCCGCTGGCGGTGAAATACTGCATGGAAGCGATCGAACGGGGCGCGGAAATGCCTCAGGAAGAGGGACTATTCTTGGAGGCGACGCTCTTCGGGCTGTGCTGCGCCACCGGAGACATGCGTGAGGGGACGAAGGCGTTCCTGGAAAAGCGCGCGGCACAATTCAAGGGAAAATGAGAGCTGGAATGGCGGAGAAGATTCAACCAGAGAAAATTGTTGGCGGAATGAACGCGGTGGGGCTGCGCTTCGGCGTGGTGGTAAGCCGGTTCAACAGTTTCATCACCGAGCGGCTGCTGCAGGGTGCGGTGGATGCTTTGGAACGCGGCGGAGCGGCGGGCAAAGAGGTGGATGTGGTGCACGTGCCCGGTTCGTTCGAATTGCCGCTCGTGGCGAAGAAGCTGGCGTTGACCGGCCGGTATGACGCGATTATCGCGATTGGATGCGTCCTGCGAGGAGAGACGGCGCACTATGATTATGTTTGCTCGGAGACCGCTCGTGGGCTGCAATTGGCGCAGATGGATACGGGAGTGCCGGTGATGTTTTGCGTGCTGACGTGCGATACGCTCGAACAGGCTATCGATCGCGCGGGTTTGAAGGGCGGAAATAAAGGATTCGAGGCCGGGCTTGGCGCCATCGAGATGGGGCACCTTTCGCGGAAATTACGCGGAACGGCGGCGCAAGCGAATTCCGGCAAGGGGCGGCGGAAATAACGTGTCTCTCCGCAGCAAAGCCCGAGAATTTGCCATGCAGATGCTGTTCCAATGGGACATGAGCGAGCAGGATTCCGCCACGCTGGAAAAAACGTTCTGGAAGAGTGCGAAAGGGGCGGAGCAGACGCGCGCATTCGCGAATCAATTGTTCGAGGGAGCCTCGCACGACGCGAAGGAACTGGATGAATTAATTACGAAATACGCGGAAAACTGGCGATTGGAACGCATCTCCGCTATCGACCGCGCAATCCTGCGGTTGGCGATGCACGAAATGCGGGCGACCGACACACCGGCAAAAGTTGTTATCAACGAAGCTGTGGACCTGGCGAAAAAGTTTTCTTCGGAAGAAGCGGGCGGTTTCGTGAACGGGATTCTGGACGCTCACCGCAAATCCATCAACGTCGAATAATCTCCTCGGCCGATCATTCCTGCGGCCGCTCACGTGCGAATGACGCCTTCGAAAACTTTGACCGCGGCGCCGCTCACTCTTGGCGTGAGCTTTTTTCCCGATTGAGAGACTTCGACTTCGATCTGGCTGGGGCGGCCCATTTCCACGCCCTGTGCGATGTGCAAGGTGTGCCCCGCTGCAATCCGGCTATGCTTGAGCAGATAAGCGCCGAGAGAGCCCGCGGCGGAGCCGGTAGCGGCGTCTTCATAGAGCTCCCAAGGCATCATGCCGCGTGCCGACACAGAGTGGTTCGCGCCAGCGGCGAAGCAGTAAGCCAGGGCAGCTTGTTTGCCGAGCAGGCGCGCGAGTTCCGTGATGTTCATTTGGATCCTGCCGAGTGCGCCGCGGCTTTTCAATGGCACCATCAGATTGTAAATTCCAGTGGAAACAAACTCGGGGGCGAGCGCGGGATCCAAGTCTTTGGGAGAGAGTCCAAGAGCTGCGGCGAGTTTCTTTTTATCGATTTTGCTCGGCTTGAACATCGCCTCCATCTGGGTCATGGTCACGCGTTGGGGGCGTCCATCCTTAAATCGAATCTCAACGGGCAGAATGCCTGCGCCGGTTTGCTGCATGATATGAACGCCGCCTTCCTGCGCGGGGACGACACCGAGTTCCGCGAGCAGAAACCACGTCCCGATGACCGGATGTCCAGCCAGTTTCAATTCTTCCTTGGTCGTAAAAATGCGCAGACGCGCCAGGGCGCGATCGTCGGTGGGCTTCTGCACGAACACCGTTTCGGAGAGATTCATCTCGCGGGCGATAGCCTGCATCTGGTCGGCGGAAAACCCGTCGCCATCGGTAATGACGGCAAGGGGATTGCCCTGAAAACGGGTGGTAGTGAAAACGTCGAGAGTGTAGAAGCGATGTTCCATGGCTGGGCCGTTTCTGTTCGCGGTGGAATGGGTTGCGGACTTAGAGCCGCTCAAGCTGGCGAACAGTCCTTTCGTTGGTGATGTTTCCCGTGTTCAGCGTGGACTTCGGCTCCAACAGGATAATATGAACCTCCTCGTCCGCAATGGGAAGATGCTCCACGCCATGAGGAACGACGATAAATTCGCCTTCGCGGACAAGCGCTTCGTGGTCGGGGAAGCGCATGCGCAGCGTACCCTTCACGACGAGGAATAGTTCGTCCTCGGTGTCATGGTGGTGCCAGATAAACTCGCCCTTCAGCTTGACGGCCTTCACGTGGCAATCGTTGACCTCGCCGATCACGCGCGGATTGCAGTAGTCCTGAAATTTGCTGAATTTTTCCGCCAGGTTCACGGGATGCATGTTGTTCTCCTAGAGATCCTGAATAGCCGCTACGGTAGCGCGCAGAACTTTTTTCGTGGTATCCGCTTTCGATGTCTCCGCGTAAATGCGCAGCAGATTCTCCGTTCCGGAAGGTCGCACGAGGACCCAGCCGATGTCGCCGAGATAGAGCTTGATGCCATCCATGCTTTCCCGGCGCTTGATAGGCCATTCCTTGAACTGTTTCAGTTTCTCGTTTGAAAAATAGGCGATGGCCTTCGCTTTTTGGGCCGGTTTAACGTCCAAATCGATGCGGCCGTAATGGAATGCACCGAATTCCTTCTCCAGGGCACGAAGGAGCTCACCGAGAGACTTACCATGCCAGGCCATGAGTTCCGCCAGGAGAAGCGCGGAAACGGTCGCGTCGCGTTCTGGCAGGTACAGGCTGGTGCCGATTCCACCGCTCTCTTCGCCGCCAATCAGGATGTTCTGCTCCAGCATGAGTTCGCAGATGTATTTGAAGCCAATGGGAACTTCGTGAAGCTTGCGGTTGAATTTGGAGGCAAGCGCGTCGATCAGTTTGGTTACTGAAAAGGTCTTCGCGATGTCGCCCGGAAGCTTCCGTGTGCCAATCAAATGCCAGACGAGCAGGGCAAGAATCTGGTGCGGGTTGACAAAGGCGCCGTCGCGATCGATGGCGCCGATGCGATCGCCGTCGCCGTCGGCGGCGAGGCCCGCGTCATATTTTCCGGCGAGGACCGCTTTGCCCAAGGCATCGATGTGCGGCTCGATGGGCTCCGGATGTACGCCGCCAAAAAGGGGATCGCGCGTGCCGCGAATTTCTTCGCAGACAACCCCATTACGAACGAAAAGCGCATGAAGCAAGCCCGCGGCAGAGCCGTGCATGGGGTCAACAACGAACCGGAATTTCGCGTCGCGCAGGCGCTGCCAGTCGACGAGTTTCTCGATAGTGTCTAGGTACGGCGCGATGGGCTCGATGGAATGGATCAAGTCCTTTCGCGGGGGCAACGGCGGAATACCACCGCTCAGCACTTCCGCCAATTGCTTTTCGATTTGCGCCACGATGGCCGGCAGCGCGCTGCTGCCGTAACTGGCTTTGTACTTGATGCCGTTCCAGGAATAGGGATTGTGGCTGGCGGTGACGACAATGCCTCCGGCAGCGTTGCGTTGGCGGACGAGCAGGGAAATCGCGGGCGTGGGACAGGGTTTATCCGTAAGCCAAACGGGAGTGCCGGTAGAGCTGACCACTTCGGCAATCGCGAACGCGACGCGGTCGGATGCGTAGCGATGGTCGAAGCCGATCAGAACACCCTTGCGCGGGTCTTCTTCGCGCACCACGTAACGCGCAATCGCCTGCGCCACAATGCACGAGTTCGCAAAAGTGAAATCTTCGGCGATGATGCCGCGCCAGCCGTCGGTGCCAAATTTAATCGCGTTCATCAGATGTGAGTATACGCGAAGCAGGGGAGGCGCCAAACGGTGAGTAGGAAGTTGCTGCGCCAAATTGGCCGAGGACAGTTGAGCTACAGCAGGCGCGTGAGTTTACGCTGCTCGAGCGACTTGACGATCTTTCCGACATCCTGGGCGCGGTCGCGGGGACAGACGAGGAGAGCATCGGGAGTTTCGACGACCACCAGGTCGCGGACTCCGATCGCCGCGATGAATTTGTCCGGGCTCCACAAAAAATTACCTTCCGCGTCAAGCGTCTGCCCCGGGCCGGCGAGGATGTTTTCGCCCGGCTGTTTTGCGAGGAGGTCGTAGACGGCATCCCAGGAACCGATATCGCTCCAGCCAACCTCCGCGGGAATCACGAAAACACTTGGCGCGCCTCCCGTGGCATTGGGCTTGCCGGGTGCGGGAGTGGCGCTTTCGGTCGCGCTTGCCGCCTTTTCCAGAATGGCGTAATCCACGGAGATGTTTTCGAGCGTGGAATAGAGTTTCTTCAACTGCGATTGGTAACTGCGCTTTGCGATATGCGTGGAAAGGGAATCAATCGCATCATACGTTTTGGGCAAGAAGGTTTTGAGCGCGTTCAGGAATGTAGAAACCCGCCAGAAAAACATTCCCGCGTTCCATTGATAATTTCCGGATGCGACATATTCCCTAGCGACGGTGAGTGCCGGCTTTTCCGTGAAGCGGCGGACAGGGAAGACATGGAAGCCGTCCACGCTGAACGGCTTCTGTCCGCGCTCGATATATCCGAATCCCGTCTCCGGCCGCGAGGGAGGAATTCCCAGGACCACCATGCGCCCTTGCTCGCGCGCAACTTCCAGGGCTGCGCGGACAATTTGCCGATAGCGCTCCGGTTGTCCGATAAAGTGATCCGCGGGGAGAACCGCCATCAAGGCGTCGCCCTTCGCCGCGTGGCGCACGTGGACGGCGGCAAGAGCAATGGCCGCCGCAGTATTTCGGCTCAACGGTTCGGAGAGAACCCGCTTACGCGCGGAAGTGGGCAACTGCTCCCGTAAAGCGCTGGCTTGTTCTGTGGCGGTTACCGTCCAGATCCGGTCCGGCGGAATCAAAGGCCGCAAGCGCTCGACGGTCTGCTGCAACATGGTGGACTTTCCCACGATGTTGATTAATTGCTTGGGAGTGCGGGTGCGGCTACGGGGCCAAAAGCGCGTGCCGCGTCCCCCGGCGAGGATGACGGCGTGCATGCTGAGCTTCTTATCCGACATAGAGTTCACACCATCAAGACACGGGAGATGGCTTCTGGTTCAAATCCCTGGCGTTGCAATTGGCGAAAGAGCGAGTTCTCGTCCGGGATGGTGATGCGCAAAAGCGAAGTCGGCTCGTCCGGTTGGAGAAGCGTAAGTGGAAGGGTAGCAGGCAGGAACCAGGCCTGGTTGGTTTGGTAGGGATGGGAAGTCTCCGAATCATGAAGTTGTCCGCGGCCACATAAAATGATGATTAGTTGAAATTCGGACGGATCGCTCTCGATCAAGGTCGTCCGATCACAGTCCCAGCGTTCCGTGGCAAAGAACTCGCAGGCTGCCAGCAAATGTTTGCTCGCATCCGGCGAATGCAAAGCCAGGGGAAGGAGTCTTCCGCTCCGGATGCCGTCAAAGCGAGTCACTTCGAGCGCCTTTTGCAGATGCAGTTCCCGTTGTTTGCCGGCGGAGTCCACACGGCCGTAATCATAAACCCGATAGGTCAGGTCCGAGTATTCCTGCACTTCGCATAGGACCATGTCCGGGCAGATGGAGTGCTGCGTTCCCGGTTCAACGAAGTAGCTTTCACCGGCGCGAACTGGATAGCGCATAAAGAGATCTTCCACCGTTCTATTGGCAACGCCCTCAAGGAACATTTCGCGCGTAACACCGGGCTTCAATCCAATCAGCAGCTCCGCACCAGGAAGCGCGGAGACGACATGCCACATTTCCGTTTTGCCGCGGCCCCCGGCGGCCTGCTCGTATTTTCCGGCATAGGAATCGTCCGGATGAACCTGAATGGAAAGCTTTTCCTTGGGGAAAAGAAACTTCACGAGAAGCGGGAAGTTCTTGAAGCCGGCTGGGCGCGTGCCACGCCATTCCGTCGGCATGGCGCGCCAGCTTTCCCCGAGAGACTTTCCCGCGAAGGGACCGTTGGCAACGCGGGAATCCAAGGCGGTCAACCAGGCCTCCCCGATCGGTTCCTGCAAATTCGTTTTTTCGGGGAAAAGGGGAGCGAGCGAGCGAGCGCCCCACGGCCGCGGACTGAAGATTGGGTCAATGCGCGTTAGGGCAGGTTTGACCACGATCAGGAGGCAACTTCAGCGCGCGCGAAAAATTTGTTCAACCGCCGCAGCCCTTCCTCAATCCGTTCAATCGAAGTGGCGTACGACAGCCGCAGGAAGCCGGGAGCGCCAAAGGCCTCACCGGGCACCAGCGCGACATGGACATTTTCAAGGAGCAACTTCGCGAGTTCGGTGCAGCTTTTCGCCCGCGCATAATCGCCTCGCAAGTGAGCGGAAACGTTCGGGAAGGCGTAGAAAGCGCCGCCGGGCCACTCGCAGGCTACGCCAGGAATCTCGCGCAGGCCTTCCACGATTCGCTTTCTCCGCTTGGCGTATTCGGCCAGCATGGGTGGCACGGTTTCCATGGTGCCGCGCATCGCCTCGAGGGCCGCGTATTGCGCAATCGACGTGGGATTTGAGGTCGATTGGCTCTGGATCTTGATGATGGCCTGAATGAGGGGCTCCGGAGCAAGTGTGTAGCCGATGCGCCACCCGGTCATGGCAAACGTCTTGGAGACCGAGCCGATAATAATGACTCGATCCTTGGAATCCTTTGCGCTCGCAATCGAGAAGGGTTTGTGCGGTTCATAGACGAAGTGCGAATAGCATTCATCGCCCATCAGCCACACGTTGTGTTTCTTGCAGACCGCCAGAATGCGCTCGAACTCGTCGCCATCCACGACTCCGCCGGTGGGATTGCTGGGCGAATTGATGATGACCATCTTTGTTTTTGGGGTGATGGCTTTCTCGATGGCGGCAGCCTTGACGCTGAATCCGTCTTCCTGGCGCGTTTGCACGATCACCGGCGTGCCGCCGGCATACTTGATGATGTCCGGGAAGCTGACCCAGTAAGGCGCCGGCAGGATCACCTCGTCACCGTTTTGGATGAGCACGCACATGGTATTGAAGATGGAGTGTTTTCCGCCAACCGTCACTACGCATTCTCTTGCCGTATAACTGGAGCCCAGTTCCCGATGGTGCCAGGCGGTGATGGCTTCGCGCAGCGGCATGATGCCGCCCGTCGGCGTGTACTTGGTGCGGTTCTCCTCGATCGCGCGGATGGCGGCCTTCTTGATGTGCTCCGGCGTCGGGAAGTCGGGTTCGCCGGGACCGAAGTCAGCGACGTCGACGCCTTTGGCCTTGAGTTGTTCGGCGGCGTTAATCACGACCGCGGTTGGCGATACCTGAATCCGGTTGATGCGATTGGTAAGTTCCACAATCTCTCCTTGGAGCAATGCGGGAAGTGTATGAATATAGTGTTAGGGAAATCGCGAACAAATTCAATCCAGAACAGGGCGGGATCTCCGGCCAAAGCGGCCTGCCGGTGAAGACGTGGTGATTTCAGGAGAATTTCGAGCGCAGACGCTGCTCGACCACCGGCGGAACCAGGCCGGTCAACGGCCCGCCCAATTGGGCAATCTCCCGGACCAACTTGGCGCTAAGGTAGCTGTAGCTTTCACCGGGGAGCATAAAGACGGTTTCCAGGCGCGGCTCCAGTTTGCGGTTCATCAAGGCCATCTGCAATTCGTACTCGTAATCGGAAATGGCGCGGATGCCGCGCAGGATGACGCCCGCGCCTTGCTTGCGGGCATACTCCACAAGCAAGCCATCGAAGACGTCGACCTCGACCGCATCCCACTGCTGCGTGACCTCGCGCAGCATGTCGACCCGTTCCGACAAGGAAAACAGCGGCTCTTTTTCCACATTTTTCAGGACGGCCACAATGAGGCGGTCAAACATTTTTTCGCCGCGCCCGATCAGGTCCAGATGGCCGTTGGTTACGGGGTCAAACGAGCCGGGATAAATGGCGACGGAAGTCTTCATGTTGGGCTCAGGGGATCTCCGCGGCACATTCTAACTCAAATACGGGAAAACGGGAGTGAACTTCCGTCCGCGGTACGGTTTGGAAAAGGGAACGGAAAAGCATTGTGTGTACCCGGAAGAATGTGCCACTCTCTCTTGTCCAGAGTTGTAACGATTTAATAGAGGGAGTTCCCGGATTGGAATTTGCGGAGGCAGATTCCGTGAATGAGGTCCATGTGATGGACAAAGGCTATCTGCTGGCACTCGCTTCCTTCCTGCTGACCGGCATTTCGGCGCGCG
This sequence comes from Candidatus Acidiferrales bacterium, assembly GCA_963734105.1. Classification (GTDB taxonomy): domain Bacteria; phylum Acidobacteriota; class Terriglobia; order Acidiferrales; family UBA7541; genus Acidiferrum. The sequence continues at coordinate 235,253 of CAVTFW010000009.1, forward strand.
CGCAGTCTCCGGCTGAGTTGAACGTGATGCCTCTGCCAGCCAAGGTGCAGCAGGGCAGCGGCTCGCTCAAAATCGATGCCGGGTTTACGCTTGCCTTTGCGGGATTCCGTGAAGCTCGCCTGGATCGTGCGGGGCAGAGATTTCTTGTGCAGCTCAACCGGGAGACGGGACTCGTATTTGGGCACACGCCGGTGGACGCGGCAAAAGCGACGCTGGTGGTAACGACCGACCACGAGAGCAAACCGGTGCAGGAACTGGGCGAGGACGAATCTTATGCACTGGAGATCACGCCAGCCGGCGCGAAGCTCCACGCCGCCAATTCCCTCGGCACGCTTCACGGGCTGCAAACGCTTCTTCAGTTGGTCTCGATTACGGCAGATGGTTTCGCGGTACCGGTTGTGAGCATCCAGGATCAGCCGCGCTTCCCTTGGCGCGGGCTGATGATCGACGTGGCGCGGCATTTCATCCCACTGCCGGTGCTGAAGCGTAATCTGGACGGCATGGAAGCCGTGAAGATGAACGTGTTCCACTGGCATCTTTCGGATAATGAAGGTTTCCGCGTGGAAAGCCGGAAATTTCCAAAGCTGCAGGAAGATGGCTCCGACGCACAGTACTACACGCAGGACGAGATCCGCGATTTGATCGCCTATGCGCGCGACCGCGGCATTCGAGTTGTGCCGGAGTTTGACATGCCCGGCCACAGCACTGCCTGGTTCGTCGGTTACCCGGAACTTGCCAGCGGCCCAGGTCCGTACCAACTGGAGCGCAAGTGGGGCGTGTTCGATCCCGCGATGGATCCCACGGAAGAGAAGACCTACAAATTCCTCAACGAGTTTCTTGGCGAAATGGCAAGACTCTTTCCCGACCAGTATCTGCACATTGGCGGGGACGAGGTGAACGGGAAAGAGTGGGACTCTAATCCGAAGATCCAGGCATTCATGAAAGCGCACGGCATCAAGAACAATGAAGGGTTGCAGGCCTATTTCAGCCAACGCGTTCAGGAACTTGTGGTCAAACACGGGAAGACGCCGATTGGCTGGGACGAAATTCTGGTGCCTGGAGTGCCCAAGAGCATTGTCATTCACTCCTGGCGCGGAGCAGATTCCCTGGCGGCGGCTGCAAGAGAGGGCTATCGGGGAATTCTCTCGAATGGCTATTACATCGATCTTGGCTGGAGCGCCGCGCGCCACTATGCCGTTGATCCCATGGGAGGGGCAGCAGCGAATCTCACGGCGGAAGAGAAGGAGCGCATCTTGGGTGGCGAGTCCACGATGTGGTCCGAGTATGTCAATTGGGAGAACATCGATTCGCGGATCTGGCCGCGCAATGCCGCGATTGCGGAGCGCTTCTGGTCGCCGCAAAACACAACGGACGTTGCTTCGATGTATGCGCGCATGGAAGCCGAAAGCACGCGCCTGGAATGGCTTGGGCTGACCCATCGCACCTACTTGCGGCAGATGGTGCTGCGCATGGCGGGCTCTGCCTCTCCCAGTGAATTTGAGGCTCTTCTCACGCTGACGGAAGCTATGGAACCGGTGAAGGATTACAACCGCGAAACTCTTTCTGGAACGGAACCAACGAGCCTGGTGCCCCTGAATCGCATGGTTGACGCCGTGCATCCGGAGAGCGAAGTGTCTCGCCGCTTCTCTGTGGGCGTCGATCAGTTTGTGGCCTCTTCGTGCAAGGATGGGGCGAAAGCTGCTGAGTTGCGGGCGCAACTTTCACAATGGGCGGAAAGCGATAGCCGCTTGCAGCCGCTCGCGCAGCGTTCCTCTCTGGTGATGGACGCCGCACCTGCATCCGCCTCCTTTTCACAAGCTGCGGAACTTGCGCTGACAGCGTTGGAGCGCATCAGCCAGGGGCTGCCGCTGCCGGAAGGCTTGAGGAAGCAACAGCTTGATGCACTGGATGCATTTGAAGTTCAGGCTCACAAGTCTCAGTTGACGATACCTACGCTTGCCGCGTTCCAGAAATTGATCGAAGCGGCGAGCACCGGCGGGGGATGCGCGACCGCGAAATAGATAGTCGTGGTTAGTTGCCGCCGTGTTCGGGCTTTTCGTTTGCGAAGGTCGAATCGAGGACCTTGGGTTAGCCTGCGGCACCCGGGCGTTGAAGCAGCTGCCCTCGTCCGAATCGTGAAACGTTTAGCCGGGTTCCAGGAGAAGCTCCCGTCTCAATCTTCCGGGGGAGAGCGTCAGTTTCAAAACGCAATTGGTGCCCGCATTCCACACATTGCTGATGCCCTGGGGAAGCCGAGACACGCGTGACTCTTCCTCGTTTTGGATGTTCCTCTCAGCATATCCCGCAGATCTGCCGGGAGACTTGCCATTCGGGAGCGAAAAATGACCTTTCAGTGCTTAGACTGGGCCGTTTAAGGTGGAATCGTTGAAATAAGACCATTTTGGTCTTAGTGTAAGTGGGCCAAAAGTAAGGGGTTGTTGTGTATATTGGCGCGATTTGGTTTGACAATTAAGGCGCGAAAGGAGTATAGTTTATATACGACTGATTGAGTCGTATAGGCATCAAAGGAGATGTCGGCGTCGCGCTTAGGTTATGTTCAAACTTTCCAAGAAGGCTGACTACGGGTTGATTGCGATGAAACACCTCGCCATCCACCGGCAAGAAAACACGTGTAGCGCCAGCGATATTGCCGAGGAGTATGGGATTTCCGCCACCCTGATGGCCAAGGTGCTGCAGAAGCTGGCGAAGGACGGATTGGTGGTTGCCAAACATGGGGCGACAGGCGGGTATCAGTTGGCGAGACAGGCGGATCGCATCAGTGCCTTGGAAGTGCTGACGGCGATCGATGGGCCGGTGCTGATCACCTCCTGCGTGACCAGCCACGGCAATTGCGACGCAACGGACCGCTGCTCGGTCAAGGAACCATTGCAGCGCGTGAATGAAAGCATTCTGGGAGTTTTGAGCACGGTGTCCATCGCGCAATTGAGCGAAGACAAGGACAAGCAAGAGCCGGCTCTGGTGGGTTTGAAGGGGATGGACCAGCTGGCGGTAATCCGCTGAGCGGGGAATTCTGGCCCCCGATAGGAGAAGATGAACATGGCTGTCAAGCTGCCGATTTACATGGACAATCACGCTACCACGCCACTCGATCCGCGCGTGCTTGAGGCCATGTTGCCGTATTTCACGGAGAAGTTCGGCAATGCCGCCAGCCGGAACCATTCGTTTGGCTGGAGCGCGGAGGAGGCTGTTGAGAAGGCCCGCCAACAGGTGGCTTCCCTGATCAACGCCACGGCGAAAGAAATTATCTGGACGAGTGGCGCGACGGAATCCGACAACCTGATGATCAAGGGCGTCGCGGAGATGTACCGCGAAAAAGGCAACCATATCATCACGGAAGCGATTGAGCACAAGGCGGTCCTGGATACCTGCAAGAACCTGGAGAAGCACGGGTTTGAAGTGAGCTATTTGCCCGTGCACAAGGATGGGCGCGTGGATCCCGAGGATGTTCGCAAAGCCATCAGGCCCACGACCATCCTGATTACGGTAATGTATGCCAACAACGAAATTGGCGCGGTGAATCCGATCGCGGAAATCGGCAAGATCGCCAAGGAGCACGGCATTTTCTTCGCTGTGGATGGCGTTCAGGCGGTTGGAAAAATTCCGGTGGATGTGCAGAAGGACAACATCGATTTGCTGGCGATTTCCGCGCACAAGATTTACGGGCCGAAAGGCGTGGGTGCGTTGTACGTACGGCGGCGCAACCCGCGCGTGCAACTCTCCGCGATTATCGACGGAGGCGGGCACGAGCGCGGCATGCGCTCCGGGACGCTGAACGTACCCGGAATCGTCGGACTGGGCAAGGCTTGTGAAATCTGCCAGCAGGAGATGCCACAGGAATCGAAGCGGCTGCTCGGACTGCGCGAGCGCCTGCGGAAGGGCCTGGAGGCCAAACTGGACGAGGTTTACATCAACGGCTCGATGGAGTATCGCTTGCCGAACAACCTCAACATGAGCTTTGCGTATGTCGAGGGCGAATCGCTGTTGATGGGGATCAACGATGTGGCGGTTTCGAGCGGTTCCGCGTGTACCTCGGCAACCCTCGAGCCCAGTTACGTACTCAAAGCATTAGGCGTAGGTGAAGATCTGGCGCATACGTCGATCCGCTTCGGCCTGGGGCGTTTCACGACCGAAGAAGAGGTCGATTACGTGACCGATAAAATGGTGCAGGTCGTTACCAAGCTTCGCGAGCTTTCGCCGCTCTATGAAATGGCCAAGGAAGGCATCGACATTTCCAAGGTCAAGTGGCAGACCGCGTAAATTTTAGAGATGAAGAGAAGAGGAAAAATGGCGAGCGCAAGCACAATTGCAAGTGAAGGAACACTCCGGATTCACCGGTCGATCGCTGGGACGTCTGCGCCGTTTCGCGTGACGTATCAGGCGTATCAGGACGGCGACGAACCGGCGCCGGCGGCGGAGCGTGCGTTTTATCACCTCCAGGATGTCCGGGAATTCCTGGACGTTTTGGGGATTGGCGCGCAATACGTCCGCGATGCGTTGAGGGAACTCACCGCCGGACGTTCCGCGTTTCTGACCAATATCGCCCTGACAGAAAAGGCGATGAAAAATGCAGGCTTTGGAGGCCTTCTCGCCGCGGCGAAGGGCTGAGTTTTGGGGATACAAGATACGGAAAGAGAGAGGGTGTCATGGCATACAGCGAAAAGGTAGTCGATCATTACAATAACCCGCGCAACGTCGGCAGCCTCCCCAAGGAAGATCCCAATGTCGGGACCGGCCTGGTGGGCGCACCGGAGTGCGGCGACGTGATGAAGCTGCAGATGAAAATCAATCCGGACACCAGGGTTATTGAAGAAGCCAGGTTCAAGACCTTTGGCTGCGGGTCGGCCATCGCCAGCTCTTCTCTAGCCACCGAGTGGGTAAAGGGCAAGACCGTTGACGAGGCCCTGGCGATCAAGAACACGGACATCGTCCGCGAACTTTCGCTCCCGCCGGTTAAGATTCATTGCTCCGTGCTCGCGGAGGATGCCATTAAGGCAGCCATCGGCGATTGGAAGAAAAAGCACGGAGTGGAAGTTCCCGCGCACGAAAAGTCTTCGCACTGAGCGAAGAGCTGCGCGGCGTTAGTGGCGTCTTCCGGCGGTGAGGGTTGTCCGTCGGAGGATGCTGTCGAGCTGTAAGCTCGAGAAAAATTTTGAAGGAAGCGGAGTATGTCGAACGCGACGGAAGTCAAAACCCAGACTGTGGAAACCGCCGGGCCGGTCATTCATCTCACCGAGGGCGCCGCGAAGAAAATAGTCGCGCTGCTTGGCAAAGAAGGCGTTTCTCCGGAAACCGGTGGACTGCGTGTCGGCATACAGGGCGGCGGCTGCTCAGGGCTTTCTTACGCCATGAGGCTGGATACCCAGGCGCGCGACCGCGACAAGGTGTTTGCGGAGTTTGGCGCGCGGTTGTTTGTGGACCCCAAGAGCCTCCTGTATCTCAATGGCACGACTCTGGACTACGAAGAAACGCTCATGCGGCAGGGTTTCGTATTCGTGAATCCAAATGCGGCGCGGAGTTGCGGCTGCGGTAGTTCCTTTACGGCGTAGCGGTAGCGCGGACTTTGGTCCGTGCCCCGATTGGTGCTGACTCGGTCTTACAAGTGGTTGGCCACCGCAATCGCCAGCCACTTTTTTTGTGTTTGGGGGCAGCCAACAAGAGTTTCCATGAGCACGTCACTTCCCATTACGCATCCGCCGCTGGTTTGCTGGAACTGCCACGAGCGCACGATGGGCACGCACTTTTGCGCTGGTTGCGGAAAGGTCCTGCAGGTTCCCGAGCATAGCGACTATTTTGCGATGTTCGAGATGCCGCGCAAGCTGTGGATAGAAATGGGGCCGCTTGAACTGAAATTTCTTCAGCTGAGTTGGAAGCTCCACCCGGACAACTTTGTGAACGCCTCGCCCGTGGAGCGGGAAATTTCGCTAAAGCGCAGCTCGGAGCTGAATGACGCTTACCGCACGCTGCGCGACCCGGTTGCGCGCGTGGAATACCTTCTGGCGATTGAAGGGGCGCGCAAGGAAGGCCAGACCAAGCAACAGCCGCCTCCGGAACTGCTGGAAGAAGTATTCGAGTTGAACGAATCGCTGGACGAATTGCGCGAAGCGAGAGCTTCGGGCGGCGATACGGCTTCGTTGAAACAACGCCTGGAAACCGCGGAAAAGAACTTTGAGGGGAAATTGGGCGAAGTCGACAGCGAGTTGCAGGTGGCCGCCCGGGAGTGGGATAGCGCGATCGACGACAATGCCGGCGATTCCCGCCGAAAAGTGTCCATGAGCAAATTGAATGAGTTGCTCAATCGCCGCTCCTATGTTCGGAATCTTGTCGTCAACGTACGGAAGGAATTGTTATAACGCGTATGGGCAGAATCGTCGGAATCGATCTGGGAACAACGAACAGCCTGGTCGCCTACCTGGATGCGCAGACGGGCCAGCCGAGTTGCATTCCCGGGCCCGCGGGGAGCACGCTTTGCCCTTCGGTTGTCAGCCTCGATCCGGACGGCAGCATTATTGTGGGTGAGCCTGCGCGCCGCCGTTTGCTAACGCAGCCCGAACGGACGATCTATTCCGTGAAGCGTTTGATGGGCCGTGGCCCCGCGGATGTGCAGAGCGAGTTGAAGCTTTTTCCGTTTCGCATCGACCCCGCGAGCACTCACGTCATTCGCGTCCAGCTCGGCGATAAATTCTTCACGCCGCCGGAGATTTCTTCGTTCATTCTTCGCGAGCTGAAGAACTGGGCGGAGGCGTATTTCCGCGAAACCGTTGACCGGGCGGTGATTACTGTTCCCGCGTATTTTAACGACGCACAGCGTCAGGCGACCAAGGATGCCGGCAAACTTGCCGGCCTCGAAGTGCTGCGCCTTGTGAATGAGCCAACGGCCGCGGCACTGGCTTACGGCTTGCACGAAAAGCCCGTCTCGACGGGCGGCAGACTGGCCGTCTATGATCTTGGCGGCGGCACGTTTGACATTTCCATCCTAAAGCTAATCTCTACGAACGAGGGCGATATCTACCAGGTTCTGTCCACCAATGGCGACACGCACCTGGGTGGCGACGACATCGACAATTTGCTGCAGGCTTTCGTCCACGAGCAAATTCTGCAAACCGACCAGATCGATTTCTCTCCCCATGGGGAACTGGCACAGGAGCTTCGCAAGGAATTAATTGCTCTCAAACACAAGCTTTCGGAGGCAGAGTCCGCGACGCTGCGTCTCCCGATGCCGAATGGCACTGTATTCGTCCATGAATTTACGCGCGGCGCCCTCGAGGCGCTGATCCGCCCTGTAGTGGACCGCACGATGGTGCCGGTAAAGCAGGCGCTGGCGGATGCGCACCTGAAGGCGACGGCGCTGAACGAAGTCGTGCTGGTGGGCGGCGCGACGCGCACGCCGGTGATCCGACGCACGGTGCAGGAGTTCTTTGATCGCAAACCGCACACGGAATTGAATCCCGACGAAGTGGTGGCGCTGGGCGCGGCGGTGCAGGCCAATATTCTCGATCGTGGCGTACAGAACACGCTGCTGCTGGACGTCACGCCTCTTTCGCTCGGCATTGAGACATACGGCGGCGCCGTGGCCAAGATTATTCCCAGGAATTCCACCATTCCGGCCAGCGCGCAGGAGCTGTACACCACCGGCGTTGACAACCAAACCGGCATCGATATCCACGTGTTGCAGGGCGAGCGGGAACTCGCCAAGGACTGCCGCTCGCTTGCGCGTTTCACGCTGCGCGTTCCGCCCGCGCCCGCGGGACTGCCGCGCATTGAGGTGAAATTCCTGATCGACGCAAACGGGATCCTGCAGGTGCGTGCAAAGGACGTTCGCAGCGGCGAGCAGCACATCATTGAAGTTCAGCCAAGCTACGGCCTGAATGACAACGACATCGAGCGCATGCTGGAAGAATCCATCGAATATGCCGAGCAGGATTTTGCGGAGCGCCAGTTGATTGAAGCACGAACAGAGGCAGAATCCATTCTAACGGCGACGGCCAAGGCAATGGGAAATCCGAACGCGGCAAGTTTGCCTGCGGCCGAGCGCACCGGGATTGAAAGCTGTGTTGCTGCTTTGACCGAAGGGGCGCGGGGAAGCGATTACAAACAGATTCGGCGGCAGATCGATGAATTGAATCATGCCACGGAGCGCCTCGCCGAATTGCTGATGAATTCGGCATTGCAGACGGCGCTGGAAGGCAAGAATCTGGCGGAAGTTTAGGGAGAATCTTATGGGCGGCAGCAATCCATACATCGAGGAAGTGAAATACACGAAGGCAACGAAGAAATTCAAGGTCACGTTTCTTCCGAGCGGCAAAACAGTCGAGGTTGACCCGGAGAAGTTTCCTTATGGGCACAACGGCCTGCCCGGGAGCATCCTGGACATCTCGGAAGGCTTCAAGATTGGCCTGGACCACGCCTGCGGCGGGGTATGTGCCTGCTCTACTTGCCACGTGATGGTGAAAGAGGGCTTGGAGTCTTGCAACGAAGCGACCGATGCAGAGCTGGACGAACTCGATGAGGCTCCAGGAATCACGCCAAAGTCGCGGCTCGGCTGCCAAACGGTGCCCGACGGAACCACTGACATCGTTGTCGAAATTCCCGAGTGGAACAAAAATTACGCAAAAGAGCTGGACCACTGAGGAGCCGCGATGCCGAACACCTTCGATTGGGACAACCTCGACGACATCGCTATTGGTTTGGCCGATAAATTTCCCGACATGGATCCGCTGACGGTGCGCTTCACGGACATGCACAAGTGGGTCACGGAATTGCCCGGTTTCACGGGCGATCCGCAGTCATCCAATGAAAGCAAGCTCGAAGCCATCCAAATGGCCTGGCACGAAGAATGGCAGGACCGTCAGGCGTAGATTTACGCGCAGGGCGCCCGTTGCCCGTTCCGAGCGCAACACTTTCCTTCCGCATCAGATTTGAACTCCCTCCGCAAGAAAATCAGCCCCAAAGAACGAAGAAAATCCCGTCGCATCCGTTCGTGTTCATGGACAGACCTGTTGGCGTAGGGAAAATACTGCAGCCGCGCGCTTCCTCATTTTCGTCCCATAACTTTTCTTGTGCTATCATTCGCTTCAAATTTCCCGGGAGAGATTTCTTTCTAGGTGCGGATCGATGAAAGCCAAAAATGCAGGTTGCCGGCGTCGTGCGCGCATGTACCGCGAGGCAAGGCGCGCCGTGCCTGGAATTGCCTGCACGCTCACATTGTTGCTGATTGCAGCGGCGGGCTGCGCGGCCCAAGAGACGAATCCATTTGCAGGGGATGCCAAGGCCGCGAAAGCGGGGGAATCGCAGTTTCGATCAAACTGCGCATTCTGCCATGGATTAGGCGCACGTGGCGGCGGGCGCGGGCCGGATTTGACCCGCGCTCAGAAACGTCATGGAAAAACAGACGCCGAACTCTTTCAAACGATAAACGACGGGATACCGGGCACCGCGATGCCGCAGAATGGAACCACCAGCCAGGGCGTGGGAATGACGGCGGAAGAGATCTGGCAGGTGATCACCTATATTCGCAGCGTGGAAAAGAAATCTGCTGGGTTTGCCGCGGGCGATGCGGCGCGCGGGGACAAGCTGTTCCACGGTTCCGCTGCTTGTTTCACCTGCCATATGGTGAACGGAAAGGGCGGGCGGCTCGGGCCGGAACTGACGAACATCGCCACCGCGCGCTCGACGGAATCACTCGGAGATTCGGTGCGAAATCCCAGCCGCCACCTGGCCACTGGGCTCATCGAAAACACCAAGGAATTTCCACAAGAATACGAAACTGTATCGGTTGTGACTCTGGACGGACAAGCATTCACGGGCGTCGCGCTCAACGAGGATAACTTCAGCGTGCAGATGATGGACACACAGCAGCAGATTCATCTTTTTGAGAAAGACAAGCTCAAGTCGTTCAAAAAGTCGCGGGAATCGCTGATGCCGGCCTATGATGAAAAGACGCTGTCCGATCAGGACCTGCATGATCTGCTGGCGTATCTGTTCGAAGTGAGCGCCAAATGAGGAATTTTCCGATGCAGAAAACATTCATTGGCGCAATTGCGCTCTCGGTTTTCAGCACGATGGTTTCTTCCGCACAGGCACAAGTCACGTTTGACCGTATTCTTCACGCTTCGAAGGAGCCGCAGAACTGGTTGACTTATTCGGGCGACTATTCCGGCCGGCGGCACAGCGAGCTGGCGCAGATCAACACTGAGAATGTGAACGGCCTTGGGGCGCGATGGGTCTATCAAACGGGAGCGCTGGGGAAGCTTGAGACTACGCCGCTGGTCGTTGACGGAATTCTGTACGGCACCGCTCAGGATGATCGGACGTACGCACTCGACGCGCGCTCGGGACGGCCCATCTGGCAGTATCAATACATCTATCCGTCTGACATCCGGCCGTGCTGCGGGCGGGTGAACCGTGGCTTCGCGATTCTTGGCGACAAGGTATTCTTTGGCACGATGGACGCGCATGTCGTCGCGCTGGATGCGAAAACGGGAAGCGTGGTCTGGGACGTCGCCGCCGTTGACTATCGGAAGGGTTACAGCTTCACGCTTGCGCCGCTTGCGGTAAAAAACATGATCGTCGTGGGAATCTCAGGCGGCGAATATGGCACGCGCGGATTCATCGATGCCTATGACGCGAACACCGGTGAACGAAAGTGGCGCTTTTACACGACGCCCGGGCCGGGCGAGCCAGGCCACGAAACCTGGGCGGGGGATTCCTGGAAGACCGGCGGGGCCCCGGCGTGGATCACGGGAGTATATGACCCGGAGACCGACCAGCTGTTCTGGCCCACGGGAAATCCTGCGCCTTCCAACCGCAAGGCGCAGCGTGAAGGTGACAATCTTTACAGCAATTGCCTGCTCGCGCTGAATGTCGATACCGGCAAGCTGAATTGGCATTTTCAATACACGAAGCACGACGAACACGATTGGGACTCCACGCAGGTGCCCGTGATGGTGGAGCTCGACGGCAAAAAACTCATTGCCCACGCCAATCGCAACGGATATTTCTACCTGATCGATCGCACCACGGGGAAACTTATTTTCTCGAAGCCGTACGCAACCACGACCTGGAGTAAATCGAACGACGCGGAAGGGCGCCCCATTGCCACGGAAGAAAGTTCACCAACGCTGGAAGGACGAAAAGTCTGTCCCGGAGCCGCGGGTTCGACGAATTGGATGTCGCCCAGTTTTGATCCGCAGACAAGGCTCTTTTACGTGACCGCGCGGGAGCAGTGCGACATCTTCAGCACCGCGGAACAGACAAATGAAGAAGGGCACGCCTACTACGGCAGCGCTTATTTTCCGGCGGACGACGCGGAGCCTTACTGGGGCGCGCTCCGCGCGCTGGATCCTCTGACGGGCGAAAAGAAATGGGAATTCAGGCATGTATCGCCTAGCTGGTCGGGAGTTTTGACTACTGCCGGCGGGTTGGCGTTTACGGGAGATTCGGAGGGGAATTTTATCGCACTGGAAGCGACCACGGGCAAAGTGCTGTGGCATTTCCAAATGGGAGGAGCCGTCTACGCAGCGCCGATGGCCTACGCGGTTGACGGCAAGGAATACATTGCGATCGCGGCGGGATCTTCGATTTTCACTTTCACTCTGCCTTAGATGCCGGTTTGCCCCGCAATTGCCGATGAATGACAATATGGTTTGGCGCATGCGGGCGGAAAAATGAGGATGTATCTTCGGATGTTCAGCGAAATGAGGAATGATGCACTACAAGGGTTTTGATTTGAGCGGCAGAGTGGCCGTCGTTGTCGGGGGGACTTCGGGGATTGGTCAAACCATCGGGCGAGGATTGGCTGAGGCTGGAGCGGACGTGATCCCCACGGGGCGCCGTGCGGACATGGTGGATGCAGCGGCGAAAGAGATCGAAGCTTTGGGTCGGCAATCGTTACGGTTGAGATCCGACGTACTGGATCGCGCCTCGTTGCAAGCAGTGCTGCAGGCAGCACTGGCCAGATTTGGCAAGGTGGATATCCTGGTCAATGCCGCCGGACGGACGAAGCGGACTCCATTTCTGGAGGTCGAGGAAAGCGAATGGAACATGATCCTGGAAACCAATCTGACGGGTGCGTACCGCGTGAGCCAGGTTTTCGGCCGCCACATGGTCGAAAGAAACTATGGGAGGATTATTAATATTGCGTCGCTCACCTCTTTCGTCGGCCTGTTTGAGGTGGCGGCGTACGGGGCAAGCAAGTCCGGCCTCGCGTCGCTGACGCGCACACTGGCGATCGAATGGGCCCGTTATGGTGTGTGCGTGAACGCTATCGCGCCCGGTGTGTTCCGAACCGCGATGAACGAGAAATTGCTTGACGGGACGCCTCGGGGACAGGAGTTCCTGTTGCGCACGCCGATGCGGCGGTTTGGCAAAGTGGAAGAGTTAGTGGGCAGCGCGATTTTCCTGGCTTCGGAAGCGGCGAGCTTTGTTACTGGAACAATTTTACAGGTGGATGGAGGATTCCTGGCGAGCGGCGTGAATCAGTAGCTGCCTGAACACGAATCTGTTGCAGGGCAAGCGAACGGTGTAAATCGGAATCGAGAGGTTTACGAATAGTCTGAACAATTTTGTTCTTTAGCGAACTAAGGAGAAAGTTGCGATGTCTACACAGCCGCATGTTGGAATCGGGGGCAAGGTTTTTCGAAAGACAAATGCGCACGTAGGCCGGAAGATCAGTGTGTCGCCGGGCAACAGCACGATGCGGCATTTGGCGTATGGGCGCATCATCCTTGATGCGTCGCAACGCTCGGTGCAGTTTTCCACCGGTGAACGCGAAACCGGATTGATCTGCTTGCGCGGCGAGGGTCAAGCGAATGTGAATGGCACGACGATTCCGATCGGGCGCTTCGACGCCGTCTATGTTCCCCGGGATTCAAACGTGGAGGTAAGCACCGGCTCTACGATTGATGTTGCCGAATTTTCCGCGGAAGTGGCGAATCGTCATCCGCTCCAGGTGGTTCGCGGCGCGGATGTGTCCAACGATCCGAGCTTGACCTACACATTGGGGGGACCGGGCTGCACTCGGCATCTTCATCAGTTGCTGGCAAAAAATATCGAAGCCGGGCGGCTGATCGTGGGCTTCACGAAGTCCGATCCGGGAAACTGGACGAGTTGGCCGCCGCACGAGCACGCGAAAATGTTGGAAGAGATCTACGTTTATTTTGACATGCCGGATCCCGCGTACGGAATTCAGATGGTGTACCAGAACACGGAGGAACCGGAGCTTGTGACGGTGGTTCGCGATGGCGATGCCGTGATGCTGCCCGCCGGGTACCATCCCAATGTTGCGGTTCCCGGGCATGCAATCGCGTTCCTCTGGGCCATGGCTGCGCATCGCGAAGGAGAGGATCGGCAGTATGGAGTCGTGAATGTGCAGCCGGAATTCGCTCAGGGCGGTTTGGACCTAGGAGCCGGGCGGAAAAGATAGAAGCAGCCGACAGATTCGAAACATTTCATGGCAGAGAACAATTCGAGCTTCGCGGAGGAATCGGCGGCGCCAAGCGCTCAGGTTCTGGGGGAGGGGCGCGCGGTAACACGCAGGACATTTCTTTCCGGCAGATTTCGCTGGGTGATTTGCGCCGTCCTCTTCATCGGCATCAGCAAAAACTACATGGACCGCTCCGTCCTGGGCGTGCTGAAGGCGACCTTGCAGCACGACCTCGGTTGGAATGAGATCGATTACGGCCATTTGGTCTTTGCGTTCCAGGCGGCCTATGCGGTGGGACTGCTGGCCGTCGGGCGATTCATTGATCGCGTGGGGACGCGAATTGGGTATGGAGTGGCCATGGTGTTCTGGAGCCTTGCATCCATGGCCCACGCGATGTGCGGTTCGCTCTTGAGCTTTGGAATTGCGCGCGCGGCTCTCGGTCTGGGAGAATCGGGCGCGTTCCCCGCCAGCATGAAGACAGTCACGGAGTGGTTTCCGCAGAAGGAACGCGCGCTGGCGACCGGGATTTTCAACGCCGGAACCAATGTCGGCGCCATCATGACACCGCTGATTGTGCCCTGGATCACGATTCATTTGGGATGGCGATGGGCATTTCTGGTTACGGGAGCGATTGGGTTTTTGTGGGTTTTGTTGTGGGTCGCCGTGTACCGGAGGCCGGAGGAGCATGCGCAATGCTCTGCCAGGGAACTCGAGTACATCCGAAGCGATGGAGAGAAGCCGGCAGTCCGCGTGCCATGGACTCGGCTGCTGGGTTACCGGCAGACGTGGGCGTTTTTGATTGCAAAATTTTTGACCGACCCGATCTGGTGGTTTTATCTTTTTTGGGTACCGGGATTCTTTCAACAGCGGCACGGCCTGAACCTGGCGCAGGTAGGGCTGCCGATTGTGGTGGTTTATGTGATTTCCGACGCCGGCAGCATTGCGGGAGGGTGGTTGTCCTCGCATTTGATCAAGCGAGGTTATTCGGCGAATATGGGGCGAAAACTCGCGATGTTGATCTGCGCCGTGTGCGTGGTGCCAATTGTGTATGCCTATCGCGTTGAGAGTCTTTGGGGAACGGTGCTTTTGATCGGACTTGCGGCGGCCGCGCACCAGGGTTTTTCCGCAAACTTGTTCACGACACCTTCGGACATGTTCCCTAGCCAGGCGGTGGCTTCGGTTGTCGGGATTGGAGGAATGGCGGGCGCGGTGGGCGGAATGTTGATAGCCAATATCGTTGGTCATGTATTGCAGGCGACCGGGAGTTACCTGGTTCCGTTCTTTATTGCGGGAACGGCGTACTTGATCGCGCTCGGTGTGCTTCACCTAATCGTTCCGCGATTGCAGCCGGTGAATTCGGTATAAAAGGAGTGGAGAGTCTGCGCGGGAGTGCGTCGATTCGTAGCGCAAGGATGAATCCATGAGCTTGAAAATCCGATCGAAGGAAAATTGCCGCTGGGAACTGATCAGTCTCGGCGAAGTGATGTTGCGGCTGGACCCGGGGGAAAAACGGATCTGGACGACGCGAAGTTTTGAAGTGTATGAGGGCGGCGGCGAATACAACGTGGCGCGCGGATTGAAACGCTGCTTTGGCCTGGACACTGCCGTGGTCACTGTGTTTGCGGATAATCCGGTCGGCCGCCTGCTGCAGGACTTGATTTATCAGGGCGGAGTGGATCAGTCGCTGGTGCGTTGGGTGCCCTATGACGGAGTGGGGCGCGCGGTACGAAACGGACTGAACTTCACGGAGCGGGGTTTCGGAGTTCGGCCGGCAATGGGGTGTTCGGACCGCGGGCACACAGCCATTTCGCAGCTCAAGCCGGGCGAACTGGATTGGGAGCATATTTTCGGATCACTGGGAACGCGGTGGTTCCACACGGGAGGAATTTTCTGCGCGCTCTCTGCGACCACACCGGAAGTGGCGATCGAGGCGATGCAAGCCGCGCGGAAACATGGCGTGGTCGTTTCCTACGATTTGAACTACCGGGAATCGCTGTGGAAAGCGAACGGGGGACAAAAGCGGGCGCAAGACGTGAATCGCAAGATCGCGCCATATGTGGACGTGATGATCGGGAACGAAGAAGATTTTTCGGCGGCGCTTGGATTTGAAGTCCCGGGGATGGACCAACAAATGACGAGTTTTGAGATCGATGGGTTCAAGAAGATGATCGAAAGGGTGGTTCAGGAATATCCGTTTCAGGTGGTGGCGACTACGTTGCGAAAAGCCAAAACCGCCACACGGAACGATTGGGGCGCCATCTGCTATCACGAAGGAACGTTTTTTCAGGCCACTGAGCGGGAGAACTTGGAAATCCTGGACCGCGTGGGAGGCGGCGATTCGTTTGCCTCCGGGTTGATTTATGGTTTTCTTTCCGGCAAGGACGCGAAATGGGCGGTGGAATGCGGCGCCGCGCATGGCGCACTGGCAATGACTACGCCAGGCGACACTTCTATGGCGACGCTGGCGGAAGTGATACGCCTGATGAAGGGCGCAGGCGCGCGAATCGAGCGCTGAGCGGCGGAAAAGCTTTGCTACAACCAGCGTGCATGTGCCACGAGTGTGCGGCGCGGGACATCATAGAAGTAAAGGGAGGTGGTTGAGCTTTGACGCGCCAACAAGTGCTGCAACTGCATCCCAACGATAACGTGCTTGTTGCGCTAGTGGAACTGGCGGCCGGCGCGTGCATTTCGCATTCCGGTCACGATGTAGCGCTCACTTCCGCTGTCCCCGCGAAACACAAATTTGCGCTGCAGGCCATCCCCGCGGGCGGCACGGTCACCATGTATGGCGTCAAAGTCGGGAAGGCCATGCAGGATATTCGTGCCGGCGAAGCACTGACCACGCGCAACGTCCACCACGACGCCGCTCCTTTCCACGAAAAAACCGAAACTCATGCATGGACGCCGCCCGACGTGTCGCGCTGGAGCGATCGGACCTTCGCGGGTTACCACCGCGAGGACGGCCAGGTGGGCACGCGGAATTATTGGTTGGTGGTTCCGCTGGTCTTCTGCGAGAACCGCAACATCGGCGTTTTGAAGCAGGCGTTCGAGGAGGAATTGGGCTTCGCGGCGCCGCCGGTTTACAAGCAGCAGGTTGCGGACCTCGCGCGGCTTTATGCCTCTGGGAAGATCGAACAAATTCAAAACTACACGCCCGCCGGACAAAAGAGCCGTTCCCAGCGCTCTCGCATTTTTGGGCATGTGGACGGCATCAAATTCCTTCTCCACGAAGGCGGCTGCGGCGGCACGCGCGAGGACTCCAACAATTTGTGCGCGCTATTGGCGGGTTACATCCATCATCCCAATGTCGCGGGCGCCACGGTGCTTAGCCTGGGCTGCCAGAACGCGCAGGTTTCCGTGCTGCGCGAGGAAGTGAAGAAACGGGATCCGCATTTTGCGAAACCGCTGTTTATCTTTGAGCAGCAGAGAAGCGGCGAAGAATTCTCCATGTTGTCCGAAGCGATCCGGCAGACTTTTCTGGCGCTCATGGATGCAGACAAATGCAAGCGCAAAGCGGCGCCCTTGTCGCAACTTTCGGTGGGGCTCAAGTGCGGGGGCTCGGACGGATTTTCCGGCATCTCGGCCAATCCATCGATCGGGCATGTTTCCGATCTGGTGGTGGCGCTGGGTGGCAAGACCATCCTGAGCGAGTTCCCGGAACTCTGCGGCGTGGAACAGGAGCTTGTCAACCGCGGCGTCTCCGCGGAAGTTTCGGGGCGATTCATTCAGCTCATGAGGGATTACGCCGCGCGCGCGAAAGCGGTCCGCTCCGGCTTTGACATGAACCCCTCCCCTGGCAATATTCGCGACGGATTGATTACCGATGCAATGAAATCTGCCGGGGCCGCGAAGAAGGGCGGGACCTCGCCCGTCACTGCCGTGCTCGATTATCCGGAATATCTGAGCGCGTCCGGACTGAACCTGCAGTGCACGCCCGGAAACGATGTCGAGTGCGTGACCGCGCAGGTGGGCGCCGGCGCCAACATCGTTTTATTCACCACCGGTTTGGGAACGCCGACGGGGAATCCGATTGCTCCGGTGATGAAAATTTCCACCAACTCCGAATTGGCGCAACGCATGCCCGACATCATCGATATCGACGCCGGCGGCGTCATCGCAGGTGGTAAGACCATCGAGCAAATGGGAGAAGAGATCCTGGAGCTGGTCGTGAAGGTGGCCAGCGGGGAGGTACAAACCGCCGCGGAATCCCTCGCGCAAAACGATTTTATCCCCTGGAAGCGCGGCGTTTCGCTGTAGAAGGCAATGCCTGCGGGTCGGCGCGACGCCGCATCAGCAGCCCCGTACTTTGTTGCAAAGCCACCGGCCTATCGCTATAACAGGAAACGGGGTATCGCGCTCTGACCGATCCATCCAGGAAAAGCCATCCCTTTCGGCTTGATGGCAAAGTTGCTGTCGTCACCGGTGGAGCCAGCGGCATTGGCAGGGCCATTGCGCAGCGATTTGCTCAGAATGGCGCGAGCGTGCGAATCCTCGATCGCAACGAGCAAGCTGGGCAAAAGGTTGCTCAGAA
Organism: Candidatus Acidiferrales bacterium; assembly: GCA_963734105.1. Lineage (GTDB taxonomy): Bacteria > Acidobacteriota > Terriglobia > Acidiferrales > UBA7541 > Acidiferrum. Next base: position 253,225 of record CAVTFW010000009.1, read on the forward strand.
AATCGTGGAAGGCGGGGGGCAAGCTTCCGCGCTCGGTTGCGAAGTTGCCGACTTAACCAGCGTCAGCAAAACCTTTGGGAAAATCGCTGCGGACGGTGCATTCCACATTCTGGTGAACAGCGCCGGCATTTCGCATGTCGGCAAAATTGAGTCCACTTCGGAAGAGGACTTTGACCGGGTGTTCAGCGTCAACGTCAAAGGAACCTTCCACTGCATGCAAGCCGCCGTCGAACTCATGAAGCCGTCCGGGGGCGTAATCCTGAATCTTGCGTCGATCGCGGGCTCCGCGGCTCTTCCCGACCGATTTGCCTATTCCATGAGCAAGGGCGCCGTGATCGCAATGACCTTTTCGGTCGCGCAGGATTACTTGCGGCACAACATCCGCTGCAATTGCATTTCGCCGGCTCGCATTCACACCCCGTTTGTGGATGACTATCTGAAGAAAAGTTATCCTGGACGTGAAGCGGAAATGTTCGGCGTTCTTTCCAAAGCGCAACCCATCGGGCGCATGGGCGAGCCGGGGGAAGTTGCGGCGCTGGCGCTTTTCCTGTGTTCGGACGAGGCTGCGTTCATTACCGGCGCCGATTACCCGCTCGACGGCGGATTCTTCAATCTGCGTTCCTGAGGCCGTGAAACGTCTTGTCGATGAAAATTGGCGCCCATCAGCATTTCTGGAAATGCGATTCCGGGCGCGACGCCTGGGTTACGGAGGAGATGTCGATTCTCTAGCGCGACTTTTTTTCGCAGGATTTGGCGCCGGAACTCGCGGCCCATGGCATTGAGGCGACGGTTGCAGTTCAGGCGGCCCAGTCCGTAGAAGAAACCGGCTATCTGCTCGAGTTGGCGGCCCGAGGATTTCAAGTATTATCTCGATGTGGTATTTGAGGTTTTTGGACCAGAGCGGCTGACGTTTGGTTCCGATTGGCCGGTGTGCCTGCTTGCGAGCAGCTACCGGCAGGTTTTGTAGCTTATCGAGGAATATGTGCGCCCGAATTGTCCTTCGCGGTTGGAAGAGATTTTTGGCGGCAACGCCTTGAGATTTTACACTTTGAAAGCGATTCCGAATGGACCTGGAGATTAAAAACAAGGTTTTCCTGATCACAGGGGGTGCAAAAGGCATCGGCGCAGCGATCGCGCGTGCCGCTGCCTCCGAAGGCGCGGTTCCTGTGATCGTGGATAAAGACGGCGACGCAGCGCGGAAGGTGCAAGCGGAGTTGAAAAAGGCCGGCAAGGTATGGGGCATTATTTCCACGGATCTCTTACACGCGCGCAATTGCTTGGACGCGGTGAATCAAACCATTCGCGAATTTGGCCGGCTGGATGGCCTGGTGAACAACGCGGGCGTCAACGACAAGATCGGTCTCGAGCACGGCACGCCCGAAAAATACATCGGCTCGCTCGAACGCAATCTTCTCCACTACTACAATATGGCGCATTACGCTTTGCCGGAATTGAAGAAATCCCACGGCAACATCGTGAATATCGCTTCCAAGACCGCGATTACGGGACAGGGCGACACCTCCGGCTATGCATCGGCCAAGGGCGCGATTCTGGCGCTGACGCGGGAATGGGCGGTCGAGCTGCTGCCGTACAACATTCGCGTGAATGCGGTTGTGCCTTCGGAAGTAATGACGCCGCTCTACCAACAATGGCTCAGCACATTTCCGAATCCCGAGGAAAAGTTGAACGACATTGTCGCGCACATCCCCCTCGGCAAACGAATGACCCAGCCGGACGAGATCGCTTCCATGGTTTTGTTCCTGCTTTCGGAGCGGGCCAGCCATGTCACGGGCCAGCACCTCTTTGTGGACGGCGGCTACGTGCATCTCGACCGGGCTTTGACCTAGGAGGACAATTGGCTCATCCGGAAGAACCGCTGACCGAGAGACGATATCTCTTGTTTGGTTTTTTCGGGTACCACGGCGCCGGCAATGCGGCGGACATGGCTAAAATGGCGGCCGATCCAAAGACCCAGGAGTGGTGGGCCCTCATGGGGCCGAGGCAGCAGCCGCTCGAGACGCGAGGGAAGGGCGAGTGGTGGGCGGAGATGCCGGAAGTGTTTCACACGGATTAGCCGTCTGGCGGGTGCCTTACGATCGGAGCGCGACGGATCAGCGCGGCGGCCTCGAATGGCGCAGCCTCGAGGATTCTCGTATAACTGTTCGATTATATTCCCTCCGTGTAACGCTATGGTGCAAAGGTTAGCACGCGGCCCTTTCGAAGCAAATCCGCCTAACAATACGGAACGTCACGAAACGTAGCGTCCAGCGAAATCAGCGTGTTCCGCGGACCACCGTGGCGTGATGTTTCGTGAAGTTTTAGGTTGTTAGGACAAATCTCAGGACAAATTAGCTCTTCGGCTTCAATTTATCGACTTCGGCCTGCTGGGCAAACACGTCTTTCTGAAATTGGACGTGCTCGGCGAACATCTCAACTGCGCGCTGATGTTCCGCAGGATAGTCCAAGAACTCCGCGATGAACGCAGCAGCGATAAAGATTGTTGGCATGGTTTGCAGCACTAAGTTTCGAATATCTTTGTCTGAGTAGGAGGAGACCACGTTCATTTCGGTTCGTGTCTCCTGAGCCCTTGATGCTCACTTGGTTGTTGAGTTGAGGTAGGCCTCCATGCGTCATTCCATGCAGCATGTCTTTTCGATTCTTAAACCACGAATAGAAGTTGTGCTTTGTTGGCCCGATTTCCTCGGGCGCTGTTGCTGCGATTTTCTCGTCAATCTGCTTTCCGACAATCTCAAAGTTCGGCCGGAAACGTCCCGCAGAAAGAAGGTCAATCTGGTTTTCACGGCCAAACATGCTTACGAACAGATTCAGGAACGCCTCCTCAAACACGCGGAGCAACGCGAATGCCGGCGAAGGGCAATGGTTTCGCAGCAGAATCAGAATTCCTTGATGATGCTCGAACAAGAGCGTCCAGTAGGCCAATGCCAAAATGTCGCGTCGGCTTCTGAGGACATGCTTCCGTTCATTACTGATTAGAAATTGGACGTGGTTGCTGAGCACAGTCGCATGATTAATCATCAGGTCGGTAGGGTATAGCTTGAAGTCGAGTGATACAGGAATGGAACTTGAACTTGCCATCGTACAAAGCCTTAGCAAAAGTTGGTAGCCCGGACGGGAATCGAACCCGTAATCTTCACCTTGAAAGGGTGACGAGTTAACCGGTTACTCTACCGGGCCAACACGAATCAACGTGCTCTCAGTTTAGCGTACTGTCCTACTTTCAGCAACGCATCGCGCACTTACGCTGAATCCGTCATCTCGTAGCGACTGAACACAGCTTCGGTCTTGTGGCCTGTAATCTGCATCGCGACGTTGCGGCTGACTAGTCAGCGAAGCGGCAGGCTGTTCTTCGTTGGAAGCGCGTAGGCAGGTCCAAAACTCTCAGCGGCTCTTTGGCATGGTAGAATAAAAAGGAGCTTTTATGAAATCCAAAGTCGTCTTGCCGATGGTCGCCGCTGGTAGTTTAGGCTTGGCTCAAGTACTCGGGCCGCGCGACCCGCACGTTGTCGAACAGCCGGTTCAGGAACAGTCGAAGCTAGTCGGTACGCTCGCCTCGAACGTGGTCAGCACGGCGACAGCGAACGTGCAGATGCTGCCAAGTTCGTTCATGTGGCGAGATTTTTAGATTATGGAAAAAGAGCCCATATATATTTCGGGAGCCGACCTCGTGGCCGCGCTTGAGCGAGCAGCCGCGATAATGAAAGAGGAACTCGAAAAGTACCCGGAAATGGAATACCACATTTCTGATGGCAGCGGCTTGAGCATTGTCCCGTCCCTCGCCGTCGTGCTTAGGTTTGACCCGGATACATTGAGACTCACGAAGACCGAGATTTCCTCCGAGAAGCGCGTCGCCAAGGCGTGGAACAAGACGAACGTGAAGAGCAGTTGAAGGTCAGGACAAGGTTAGTACAAATTTCTGCAAAACGCGCAAAATCCCCTGTAATTCTACAATATACTTTGCCCTTTCAAGGCCGAAATACGGGTTCGATTCCCGTTAGCGCTACCAAGCTTTTCCCGTATTCAGAGGTGATATTCTTACAACTGAGGCCTCAATGGGCCGGAGGACATCTTAATGGCAGAACTGTTTCGCTCGAGTAATCCTGTACTAAAGGAAAAGGCATTCGCGGGTCACATTGCGGCAGGCGAGGCGATGACCATTCAGGGCACGGTCAACAAGACCGGACTCTTGCTCCTGCTCGTCGTTGTCAGCGCTGCGTGGACCTGGGGGCTGAGCCACTCCGACACCCCCGATGCGGCTTACCCTTGGATGATTGGGGGTGCGCTCGGCGGATTCGTCATCGCTCTTGTGACCGTATTTAAGAAAACCTGGTCGCCGCTGACGGCCCCGATTTAGGCATTGCTCGAGGGACTTTTCCTGGGCGGGTTTTCCGCTGTTTTCGAGCGCTCCTACCCGGGTATCGCGGTACAGGCCGTGAGCCTGACGTTTGCGGTGAATGCTCGTTATGTTGCTGTCCTACAAGTTTGGAATTATCCGCGCCACACGTGGATTCAAGCTAGGGGTCATCGCGGCAACCGGAGGCATCGCCTTGGTCTACATGGCCAATATGGTGATGAGTCTCTTTTTCACAGCCAGATGTCAATTCTGTATAGCAGCTCACCGCTCGGGATCGGCATCTGCCTGTTCGTGGTGGTGATTGCAGCGCTCAACCTGATCATCGATTTCGACATGATCGAAAATGCGGCGCGGATGGGCGCGCCGAAGTACATGGAATGGTACGGAGCGTTTGGGTTGATGGTCACGCTCATCTGGCTGTATCTGGAGATTTTGCGCTTGCTGGGCAAGACGCGCCGCCGGTAATGGAGGACATGGTTCAGCCGGCGTTCGATGTTGAGCAGAAGCTGCCGTTGGCATCTTCCCCTGGGCGTGGACCAAGCTGAAATTCGCCGCCAGGCGCACGCCGCGCTACAATCCTTGCACTCGTAAGCATCGCCCATGAGCCCAGCCCAAACGTCACCACATCTTTTATTCACCATCGGCCACTCGAATCTGGAAATGCCGGATCTGCTGAGCCTGTTGATCCGCCACGAAATCAATGTGGTGTGCGATGTGCGCAGCCGACCCGGCAGTTTCCGTTTTCCGCAATTCAATCGCGAACCGCTGATGGCGCAGCTGGCTTCCGCGAAGATCATCTACCAGTTTTTCGGCGATCAGTTCGGCGGCCGTCCGCTGGATCCCCGATGTTACCGGGCCGACGGCCTGGTGGATTATGCGGCGCGCCGCCAGGCTCCCGATTTCGAGGAGGCAATGGATCGTCTTCTCGGTTTCGTGCGGAGCCAAAACGCAGCGATAATGTGCGCGGAAGAAGATCCGCTGCATTGCCACCGTTTTATGATGATCTGTCCCGCAGTGGTACAGCGAGGCGTCATGCCGGTACATCTGCGGCGCGGAGCTGCCGTCGAATCCCAGCGGGATGCCGAGGATCGCCTGCTGCAATTGCACGGATTCGCAGACGTAACCAGCAATTCCTTGTTCGCCCAGGGCCGGGCGGCGGCTTTGGAAGACGCGCTCCGCTTGCAGTCGGAGCAGTACGGCTTCCGAAGTTCGCCGGAGGCCATCGAGTATTTCTGATTGAAGAAGCGGGGTCGTTCATTTTTTCTGGACTGGAAATTGCGGGCAGTCTGCCGGATGATAGGTGTTGGCTTAGCAGGTAGTCTGCACCAGCCGCTCGTCTTCCGCCGCGCTACCATGGGAATGAGGTTCCTGCCTTGACCGCAAGCGATGTCTACGTCGTGGGTTCCGCCAGTGCCTTCGGCGCGCGCGTTGTGCCTTCGGAGGAGGTGGACCACGCCTTCGGCATGCCCGCGGGAAAACTGAAGAGCCGCGCGGGCATCGTCTCCGTGGCGCACGTTTCCAAAGACGAGGATGAAAGCACGCTCGGCGCGCAAGCTTGTCGGCAGGTTTTGCAGAACACCGGCGAAGAACCCGGGAATTTGGACTGCATCATTGCGGCAAGCGAAACCCACCACGCGTATCCTTCGATTTCCGCCATTCTTCACGCCAAGCTTGGCCTGCGGGAAAATTGTAATGCCCTGGATGTGGGCAGCGGTTGCCTTGCCCTTTTGCAGACACTGGCGGTGGCTCAGGCGCTCCTGGTTTCCGGCCGCGCCAAAAAAATTCTGGCGGCCACGGCGGATGTGCACAGCCGAACGCTGGGCCCCGGGCGCGCCGCCGGAGAATTTGGCGGGCTGTTTGGAGACGGCGCCAGCGCATTCCTGCTCTCAGCGAGACTGCGCGACGCAAAGAGCCTGGCCTACCGGTTGGGCGAATTTTTCTTCGGCTGCGCGTCGCAGTACGCAGAAGCCATCGCCATCAGCGACCCGGGCCTGGGCCATCCGCTGGACGTGCAATTCGACGGCGATGCGCTGTCCCGGGCGGCGATCAGCCGCATGGAGAAGGTGATCGACGAGGTGGAACTCCGCAGCGGCATTTCCCGGAACCGCGTGGGGACCTTCGCCACGCATCAGCCGAATCCGCGCCTGGTTACGCTTCTCGCCAAGCAGTTGCGCGTCTCCATCAAGAATTTTCCGCCCATTGGGAGCACCCGCGGCAGATCTTGGCTCGTCCATGTGCGGGCGGCGCTGGACGCCGCGTTGCATCACGCCGCGACGCAGCCTGCCGAGCAGCGCTTACCTGTTTTCCTGGCCTCGCTCGGCCCGGGATTGATTTTTGGCGGCGGCTGGATGGTCCCCGCCGGCGTGTAGAGGCAACCTTGGTCGGTCTTCGGTTCGCGCCCTTGCCTTAGTTGTGTCTCGCAGCCGCGATTTAGTCTTGTCTGTTCCTTTGATTCAGCCCGAATCCCTCCGGTGAAAGCCTAAAGAGCTCACCTGCAAATGGCTGCGCCTAGGGTCGGGTGTGGCCCGCCTCCCTTCGTATCTCAGGGCAGGCGGAAGGAGGGCACTACAAACGAAGCCCGAGACCCACGTGCGAAGGCGGCCCGGGGCACCCGAAGAAAGACTCCGGGAGAAACCTAAGAGTGCATCGAGGGATTGCTGGGCCAGAGCGTCGCAGCATCAGTTGCGTGGGGGCTGGACTCTGTTTGCCTGACGACTTGCTACGGTGCGGGGAGCATGCGCACGGTGAATTGTTGATCGACGGCGGGGACCACACAGGCCTGTGACGGAGGCCAACCTGGATCGGTGGATGCGTTCCGGCACAAAGTGGTCAGCGCGGGGCTCACATTCGCTGGCAGGACAACGCCGTCCAGAGGCTCCACATAGACTGAATAGCTGCGGCCGACGGCTAAGTGGGAAATGAGATAGGTTCCGTCGAACTGCGCTGGGCCGGGGGCCTGGCAGCTCCAGCCCCCCAGCGTGCCTGCGACCGCATTACCGGTGGATAGATCCACGGCAATTACATGGGCTCCAAAGATACCGGTGACGCCCGGCGGAGACGTGGGCAGCGAGAGGGGATTCGCGGGCAGGATTTGGCCCTGGATAGAACCGACGTAGGTGGTATCCGCTGGATCGCTGTAAAGAACGCGGAGTCCGGTGCGGTCGTCGTCAGCGAGCGGCGCGTCCGGTCGCAAACTCGTGGGCCTTACTCCCGCGAAGGTGCCCGGCGCCGCCGCGAAGGGATACATGATGGCGCTCCAAATGGCGGAATGGCTGAAACCCAGGAGGTGGCCGAATTCATGGATAAGGAGGGATTCCAGGTCATAGGACTTGGGGTTAGCGCTCAAGGCACTTGGGGTCGCGAAGGTTACGAGCGAGTCGCCCGGATTGAAATAGATGTCTGCGTCGAGGATCTGGCCGACCTCGGTCGAAGACAACCGCGCCCAATTGAATTCCGATCGCGTCGGCGGTGACGACCCGTGTGAACGCCAGCACGCCCGGAGTGAAGGCCATGTCCGGCTGATCAAAGCAGATGGAGTTCAGTCCGTCGGCGCCGCAGAGATTTGCGGTGGAGACGGGAGTCAGGGGGCCGAAGGAACTTGCTGAAAGTGAAGTTGCGGTCACGCCGGGCCAGACGGCCATCGATTGCTGGATCACTTGCGCGATTTCGTTCAGGCTCCCGGCGGGAGTTTGATTGCTGGTCAGGATGGTTTGCGGGTCGCTGCCGAGCACGGTGCTCCACTGCACGTTGATGCTGCCGGGCGCGGTCAATTGATGAGCGGGTAACGGGCAGGCCGAGCTGCCGGAGATGCTGGCGGGCTGGCGGACGTCCGGGACGACCTGATCGAACGAATAACCGTGTGCGGCAACGACGGACCAGAGCCCGTAGAGAAGGGCGATTCCCGTTGCCGCCATTTTTTTGATCCTGTCACTCATGCCTCACACCTCTCTTATTTCTTCTGTTCCCGCTCTGCCGCGCCGCTGGTTTCGCGGGCGAAGCGGCTATTCTTTCGCTTTATCGCGCGGTTCAGGGTCAGAGCGATTGCCGGTGAATCTCCTTGTTCAACTTCTCCAGGAACAGGTCGACGCGCAAATTCTTCACCCCGTTCCTCGTGAACTGGCGCGTCTGGGGGTCGAACACGGGCACATCGGCGGAGTCCTGCGTTACGGTCTCCATGCCGCTGCGCGGATCAGCGTGGATGCGATATGTTCCCTGCGTCCGCCCCACGATATAAAAGTGCGTTCCCGGACCGCCGGTTAAGAAAAGAAAGACTTCTTCGCCCGGGCGGAATTCGGGAACTTCATCGACGTGGGAGCTCAAGTGCTGGAACTTGCCGCCCGGCACGCGCACCACAATCTCCGGCGGAAGATAGCCTTTGTCTTGCAGCACGACTTGGAACGCCGTATCGGTCCAGATTTCGCCATTCTCCATGCGCGTGTCGGCGCGCAGGCAGCGGACCCGCGCGATGGCGGAGGAATGCTGGACCAGTTGATCGAACTGCAGGCGCGCGAGGGTTGTGGCCCTGGCAGCGATGGCGACCAAAATCATGCCAATCAGGAACAAGGTCCACAGAAACCTGCGGCGTTGCTCATAACTCATCGAGTGCCTCCCTAAATCTCACTGAACTTGCAAAACGCCCGAGGCGGACGTTTCGTCGAGATTGGTGTTCTGAATGAATAGCGTTCGCGCACCCGGCGCGGCTGTCGCGGGAACTTGCAACGTTAGGTGAATGATTCCCAGCCCGGCCGGCTGTTGAGCGATCACGGCGATGTCTCCGGGGCCGGACACCGTGTAGGTCATGCTGGTGTCCAAGCCGCCTTCCGAGAACAGGCAGATGTCCGCGGCGACGGTGCCGCTGGAGGGCGGCAACAGCGGGAGCGCGTTGCCGCCGAGATTGCAGGTGTTAGTGGTCGTGTTGAACATTCCGAGCGCGGCGATATTCAGATCGAGGTCGTCGCCAGACGTATCGATCCCTGCGGTTGTTGGTTCGACGACAGTGATGTTATTGCCGGCGGAGGCCGGCGCCGAACTCGTCAGCGCAATGACGGCGTTGGCGGTGTTGGGCCGGACGATCACCAGTTGCACGACATTGGAAGTAGTCGAATTAGGATTTTGCACCTGGATGCTCAGATTTCCGGGCAGCGAAACATCGGCGCTGGTCACGGGCGCGTTGCAGGTGCCTGCACTGGTGCATGTCGTGACACGCGCGCTTCCGCCAATCAGCAGAGTTGACCCGGGTCCCGGGCTGCTCGGGAAAAAGCCGCTCCCGACCACTCGCAAGGTGAAACCATCCAATCCCCCCGCGTAAACGCTGGCAGGGTGGAGAGTAAGAATGTTGAGTTGATTGGAAATGGTGACGTTGGCGATGCCGGACTGCGCGGGATTGTCCTGGCTCACTGCCACGACCTGCAAGGTGTTGGGGGTAGGCGCGATTCCAGGAGCGGTGTAGTTTCCGGACGCATCCAGCGAACCGCAATCGCCCGCTGGGCCGCAGCCCGTCCCTTGGATTTGCCAGATAACACTCTGATTGGTTGTGCCGAGCACGGAGGCGGTGAAGGCCTGCACCGCCAGCGGCGGCAGCGTCACGCTAGCCGGGAGCACGCTGACGAGATCATGATTCAGCACGGTGATCTGCGCGGAGGCCGAAAGGCTGGGATTGATCGCGCTCGTCGACCGTGACGGGAACCGGATTCGGGGAGGGAATCGCGCCGGGGGCCACAAAATCCACCTGCGTCGCGGTGCCGCTTGTGAAGGCCTGACACGGATTGGAACCGGTCACGCAGATCTGGCCGAACGCAGCATTGCCCCCCGGAATTCCGTTCACGCTCCAACTGAGGGAGCCGCTGGACGACCCTCCCTGCGCAGCGGTCAGCGTCACGCGGCTATTGATGGTGAGCGTCGCCGCGGCTGGAGAAAGGATGATGCTCGCGCCCGATTGGATCGTGATGTTCGCCTGGACCTGTTTGGCCGGGTCGGCCAGGGGCGTCACGGCGATGAAAATGGAGTCTGGCTGGGGCGGCGTGAGCGGCGCGGTATAGATCGCCGTGTTCGCTATGGAAGCGCTGCCCGCGGATTGCGACGTGGTAACGTTCAGAACTCCACAGGCGCTTCCGATGCAACCGCTGCCCGTGAGCGTCCAGGAAAGCGCGATGCTCGGGTTGGAGCCGGGAACCGGCATGAGGGTGGCGACCAGGGCACTGGATGTGCCCGGTGCAAGGCTCGCCGGCGCGGCAAGCTGCAATGTGAAATGGCTGGTTACCGTGAGGCTTGCGGCGCTCTGCTTGGATGGATCGGCGACGCTTGCGGCGATCAGGCTGATGGCCGAGGAGGCCGGCAGGATTTGCGGCGCCGTGTACACCCCAGTGGCGCTGACCGCCCCGCAGGAATTGGGACATGAGGCGCCGGAAAGGCTCCAGCGGATTGCAGGATCGGGGAGCCCCTGGCTCTTGATGGCCGCTTGAAAGGACCGGGTTGCGCCCAACTCGACGCTCGCGGCATTCGGCGAAAGGGAGACGGAGACGTCACTGGTGACGGTCACCGCTGCGGAGGCGGATTTGGAAGTGTCAGCTTCGCTTGTGGCCGTCACTTGCACGGTCCCGCCTGGAGGAAGATCGGCAGGCGCGGTGTAGACTCCATCGGCAGTGATAGTGCCGGACTGAGCGGAGCCTCCCTGCACTCCGTTGACACTCCAGGTCACGGAAAGATTGCCAGTGTTGGAAACGGTTGCGGAGAAATTTAGCGATTCTCCCAGCAACACAGCTCCGGAATTTGGGGTGACGCTGACCGAGATGGGGGGAGGTGGGGGCGGCGGGGGCGCTACGGAGCCTGCGCCTCCCCCACCGCAGCCCAGAGTACACGCACCCATCGCGAGGAGGACGACTGCGAGCACGAATTCGTGTCGCGCGGACAAATCTTTCTTCCAGGTGCTCTTCGTTTCGCGAATTTGCGGAAAGGGCCGCATACTCCTGCCTTATGCAGCCGAAGGACCAGGCGGGAGTTAGAAACTGCCCAGCGGTTCACAGTTTGGCGATTCGGCAGCGCGGCTAATTAAAGCCCGCACATGCAGGGATTTGCGGAGGTTCAAAGGAGCTTTCTCGAGCGCGGCGGGAAATTCATTCTCTGCCTCAAATCGGCGCATTCGTTCGCATCTGGAATTGCCCCCGGAACCCAATCCCGATTTTGGGAGTCCTGCCTTGTGCGCTTCCATTGACTTTCCCGCCTGCGCCTCCAATAATCCGCCCATGGCACGCCCCGACGCCGTTCGCCGAGTGAAGACCTATTCCGCGGCAAACGGTTACGTGTATCAGTACTGCTTTTATGAAGTGAACCGCCTCCTCCATGACGGAAGCCCCGCGGGCGAATTCATCTACGCGATCTCCGCCGACCGCAAGACCTCGTTTGGCTTGAGAATTATCGTGCGCCGGGCCGCACTCGACGAGTGGGCGCGCGCCAATGGCCGCGCGTTGACCAGCAGCGAAGAATATGCGGTCGCCAAAATGAGGCTCTTTCAGGCCTTCGATGAGGGCGCCGTCCCGCTGACTGCAGAGGCCGCCGCGGCGGTCACCCTCCTGGTCGATGAAGCAAACCTCGAGGAACTGCTGGGCCTGCTGAACATTTGATCGAACCCTTTTCCTACATGAACCAAAACCCGGACGCCGCCGTCTAGTTAGTTGGCAGGGAGCTCAAGGATGCAGGAGCTGGTTCTGATCCAGCCGGGAAGAACGCTCGAGGAAGAATTGGCGCGCGAGGCCGAGAGGTCCCGCCTGCACCTCGATTTTGAGGCGCGCCTGGAGGAATGCGGGCCGCTGGCGTTCCGGATCGCGCAAGGTGTGCTGCGCAATGCCGCGGACGCCGAGGATATCGCCCAGGAAGCGCTCTTGCGCGCCTTTCGCAAATTCCACCGGCTCCGGGACGTGACGCGCTTCCGCGCCTGGCTCGTGCGCATCGCGTTTCGCCTGGCGCTGGATCGCTGGCGCTCCGCAAGACGGCGAGAGCGGCGCGAGACGGAGTGGTCGCTGCCGGAGCGAAGGCCCGCCCCGCCGACCACGGAAGAGATCGCGGCTTCGAGCGAATTCCAGTCCCGCCTGGAACGTGCGCTGGACGAGCTGCCGGAGAAATCTCGCATGGTCTTGCTGCTGGCCGCGATCGAGGGATACACCCTCGAGGAAGTCGCCGGAATGCTCGGCGTTCCCGTGGGCACGGTGAAATCGAGATTATTTCTTGCCAGAAAAAAACTGGCGGAGAAGCTGCGATGAATTGCAAAGATCGCAAGAGAAGATCCCGATGCGCTGGCTGCGGGGCAGGCGAACCTTTGCGGAAGCTCGCGATGCACGTGCAATCCTGCGAAGGGTGCCGGACATTTTGCGCGCAGCAGGGCCAATTGTTCCGTGCCATGGACACCGGACTCCGCGCGATGGCGAATGAACCTGCACCTCCCTCGCTGCTCCCGGGCGTGCGCGCGCGAATGCTCGAAAAGCCCGTCGCGCGCAGGCCTTGGTTCCTAGCGGCCTTTTGCCAGTCGCTGCGGTCGCCATCGTAGTCCGTGAGCACTCGTTTCGTTCGACTCGGTCTGAGGGGCATGCCAAAGCTTCAGCAAGCGACATCGTGACTTCCCAGAGCCTTGGCGAATATAACGTTGTGGCGCGTTACCGTCTGAACCAGCGATCAACTGCCAAATCGGCGCTTCAACCGCGGCAGTTCGCGGCTCCCTCGGCCTTCCTGGCGGAGGCCGCCCAAGTCATAGTTCTTGCGCGAAGAGCGGCAGGCATTCCGCAATTGGCGGCGAGCCGTCCCCAGCAGCACGACGGGGCGGTGGCGCTGTACTCCGGCTGCCCCGGCTGGATCGAGAGGATCCCGTGGAGATCGCGCCTTGTGATCGCTAATTTGGAAGTGAAACGCCGTCTGGAAGAGAACGCAGATGAATAGTAGTGCACATTGATCCGGGTGCTGGAACAAATTCGAGAAGCATCAGGAGGATGGAATGAACGACTCATCATGGGCAGTTTTCTGGGAGCTTGCGCACTTTTCCAGGCGTTCCCGCGAGGTCTCAGACAAACCGTGTAATCCGCCAAGGACGAAGCCAAAAGCGCGGAGTGGCAGACCCGAAGGACCACTTGTCAAAGTTCAGGTTAGTCCTTGCGGAATAAGAAGGTGAAAAGAAAGTCAAAACCCTCTCTTACACGTTTATGCTGATGCACGCTGACAGAGCACCAGTTCAAGGACCAGGATAGGCAGCCGCGTGCCTGTGGCCACCGGAAAAGACAACGGAGCAGTGCAATTTCATACGTCGATGTGGGCACCAACTTGGACTGCTCGGCTTGTCCCACCCAAGACGGCAGGTATCAGCTAAGGATGTCACCTAGAGCGATCCTGGGTGGAAGGGGACGTCTCTGATTCGACAATGAAATGAAGGCTCAACCCTGTCCCAAAGCGCAGAGAGAGCGTTTCTCGTGAGCCAATCATCCACCAGGCCAATTTGACGGAACACCATCTTACTTGCGGGATGGCCAGACACTCGAACCGAATTCCGCAACCGATCCGGTGAGCGGCAAAAGTCATCAAGGTGGAAGTCACTCTTAACGCGCTGAAGTAATTTTGCTCAGCTTCCTGCGAAACACGGCAGCGAGCGCGGACGACAATGCTGGATGCAAGAAATCTGATACCCCAGCCCTCTCCAGCTTTCGCAGGGACGACGCGCTGGCTCGATAGCAACAGCGCGTCGGCCATTTCTCCGAGCATCAGGCGCAGCGCAAATGCAGGAGCAGGGAAGAGCGCGGGCCGGTGGAGCGCTTTCGCCAGCGCCGTTGTGAACTCTGCGTTGCGTGCCGGCTGCGGCGACACCACATTGATCGGGCCACGCACCTCGCCATTCTCCAAGGCGAATCGGATGATGGCAACGACGTCTTCTCGTGTGACCCAGCTCAACCACTGTTGCCCCGAACCGATCCTGCCCCCCACGCCAAATTGAATCGGGCGCGCCATCTTCGGTAACGCCCCGCCTTCCTTGGCCAGGATGACCCCAAACCGTGCGCGCACCACGCGGATGCCCATCGCTTCGGCTTTCTCTGCCTCCAACTCCCATCCCCTCGCAACCTCGCTGAGGAAATCACTGCCCGGCTGGCTTTGTTCGTTCAGAACTTCATCGCCGCGGCTGCCGTAATAGCCGATGGCCGATGCCGAGACGATCACGCGCGGCCGGGCCGCCATTTTCGCGAGCGCGTTCACCAGCGCGCGAGTAGTATCCACTCGACTCGCGCGCAACACTTTCTTGCGCTCCGGCGTCCAGCGTCCGTCCGCGATGGATGCCCCCGCCAGGTTCACGACGGCGTCAGCGCCTACCGCTGCTGCTCCCAGTTCGCCCGTTGCCGGATCCCATTTCACGTCGAACCCTTCGGACCCGCGAAGGGCACCCGCATTCGTGCCCGGACGCATCAGTCGGCACACGGTATGCCCGGCTCGCTTTAGATCACTCACCAACGCCGTGCCGACGAGTCCTGTGGAACCTGTGACGAGAATCTTCATGGCGGTTTCTCTCTGTCCTTGACCCGTGGCCGGAATCCGCCCGGGCCTGCTGGCGGGGCGGGCGGCCTCAGGTTACAATTTTTGAATGCCCCCCGTCTTGCCAACCCTTCGTGTGAAAGTGCTCTTCTTTGGGCGCGTGCGGGAATTGACCGGCATCACCGAGGAAGCCGTGGAGATGCCTGGAGGCGCAACGCTCACGGATTTGTTCGAGCGCTACGCGGCCCGCTTTCCTCAATTGGCCGGCTTTCGCCCTTCACTGGTCGCTTCCCGAAATCGGGAGTTTGCGCCCTGGGATACTCGCCTCTCCCCGGAAGATGATATCGCGTTTCTTCCGCCGGTAAGCGGTGGCTGAAGGCGCTTTCTATGAGCACACCTGCAGAAAACGACCGGTTTGAACTGCTCCATTCCCCCATAGACGCGGTAGCGGTTGTCCGCCACGTCCGCGCGAATCCGGACGGCGCGATTGTCACGTTCGATGGCTTCGTCCGGAATGAATCGCACGGACGCCGCACCCTCTATCTCGAGTACGAAGCCTACGAACCGATGGCGCTCGTCAAGATGAGTGAGATCGGCGTGCAAATCCACCAAAGGTTTTCGATTCACCGCGTCGCCATCGTCCACCGACTGGGCCGCCTGGAAATCGGCGAGACCAGCGTGTTCATCGCCGTCAGCGCGCCGCATCGCGCCGCCGCTTTCGATGCCTGCCGCTTCGCCATCGACACCCTGAAACGCACCGTGCCCATCTGGAAAAAGGAGTACTTCGAGGATGGCGCAGTCTGGGCGGACGGGGAATTGCCGACTGCGCCACCCCCTGCTCCAAAACCTGCATCCTAACGATGGAGATGAGATTCCAGGTCTACAAAACAGCCACGGTCACCCTCGCCGTTTTTCTTTTTGCGGGAACTTCTTTTCTAGCCCCGCAGGAGAAGCCGGACCGGCCACCGTGGGCGCAACCCTCCGGCACCCAGCAAGGCCAGCCAAACCCCGCGCCCCCCAAAGCAGAAACCCAGGAACCGGCCTCACCGCGGAACACCGTAAAGGTCCACGTAAACCTCGTCAATGTGCTGGTCAGTGTGCTGGACGAACATAATCGGCCGGTGCCCAACCTGCCGGTCGAAGGCTTCCAGATTCTTGAAGAGGGCGTGCAGCAGAAAATTGATATCTTCGAGCCCGAGACGCAACTGCCACTGGACATTGCCCTGATGATCGATTCCAGCCTCAGTGCCCATATGGAGAAGAACTCCGAGCAAGATGCTGCTGCACGGTTCATTCAGCAGGTGCTGCGCCCCGATGACCGCTTGAGCGTATTCTGCTTCGATGAGCAAGTGCGGCAACTTGCTCCCTATTTCTCGGACAACATCCAGGCTTTACAGGCGGCCGTCCGCAAAATCCCCGATGGCGCCGGCACTTCGATTTATGACGCGGTCTACTTGGGCTCAGACGCGCTACAGAAGAGAAAGGGGGAACGGCGCCGGGTGATCATTATGGTGACCGACGCCGGAGAGACCACCAGCCACTACGATTTTGACGCCGCTCGAAAGGCCGCGCTTCGCGCCGGGATTCTTCTCTATACCATCGTGATCCGGCCCGTGAAAAACGAGAATGGCCGCAACACCGCCGGCGAGCACGCGCTGCAGACCATCACCGAGACCACCGGCGGCGCCATGTTCTTTCCGGACTCCTCCCAGGAGCTCCCCATCATGTTCGATCGCATCGATAGCGAGCTCCGCACGCAGTACCGCTTGGCCTATTACCCCAACCCGCGCGCCCCAGTCAATTCCTACCGTACAATTGAAGTGAAGGTTCTGCCGGGCTATACCGCGCGACACCGGACGACCTATCTCACCGGCCCTCAGTAACGCCGCCTGGCCTGCGGGAAAGCAATGGATAAGACCTACCTCGAAGTAGCGATCGATGTCGCGCAGGAAGCGGGAAAGGTTCTGCGCGAGGAGATGGAGCGGCCGCCCACCATCGCCTACAAGGGCGATTTTGACCTGGTGACACAGGCGGACCGCCGCTCGGAAGCCCTGATTGTCAGCCGTCTGCAAAAATACTTTCCTCAACATGCCGTTGCCGCCGAAGAGGGTACCGGCAAGGACACGGGTTCGGAGTATCGCTGGCATGTGGACCCTTTGGATGGCACCACGAACTTTGCCCATGGTTATCCCTGTTTCTGCGTATCCATGGCCCTCGCGCGCAAGAATGAACTGCTTCTCGGAGTGATCTACAACCCCGTGTACAACGAACTGTTCACCGCCGCTCGCGGAGAGGGCGCCGCGTTTAACGGTAGGAAAATCCACTGCTCGAAAATCAACACCGTGAAAAACAGCCTCTTGTGCACCGGTTTTCCCAATCACGAGCGCCAAATGCATCCCAATATACACTTCTACTGGGATTTCACTTTGCGATCCCACGGTGTGCGGCGCGACGGTTCCGCGGCGCTAGACTTGGCGTTCATCGCCATGGGCCGTTTAGAGGGTTTTTGGGAGTTTGGCCTGAAACCCTGGGACACCGCTGCCGGAGTCGTCCTTGTCGAGGAAGCGGGCGGCAAAGTGACCGACATGCTAGGACAGCCCTACACGCTGGGAGGCCCGTCCATACTTGCTTCGAACGGATTAATTCATGCGGAGATGGTGAGGGTGGCGGCGGAAGTCGCGAGCACACGTTAATTCAGAATTAAAAATATCGATAAGTAATAAAATGCCAAGAGCGAAATCCCTCAATGCTTGTCTATGCGCCGGGACGGATGACAGGCGAGAGGCCAGCTGCCATTCTGGCAATGCAGCGTAACTTACACAAAATAATATAGTTACAGTTGGCACCGGCCTAGCCGTTAGAATTTCCCGAAAGAGCTGTGTAGCCGATGTCTTCCCGCTTACGTAAGGCTCATCCGGTTCTCACGGAATTCTTATGTCCGGAGCGGTATCTTTCCTTGGCAGCGAGAACAACCTGCCCGAACCTTCGAGGGGAGCGAAAGCATCTCATTCCCAGAAATTCGTTGGCTGATTGCCGTAAGGGGGAATTTATGCGCATTTTCTTTGCAAAGATGGCCATGCTGGGAATTGCGGTTCTATGCCTTCTGAATCTTGGAGCCTATGGAGCTAATAAGCCAGATGACGGCGGAAAAGACACCGATTCAACGGCAAAACCTGCGCCAAAGACCGCGCCGGCCAGCAAACCGGCCTCGGGCCTGACCGAGCGCGAACAATGGATGCTGGACCGCATTGAACAACTCGAAAAAAGAGTCGCGGAGCTGGAATCAAAGGGCCCGAGCAGCGTCAGCACTGGTGCCCCAGCGCCCGCCCACGCCGCGGCTGTAGCTTCTCCATCACTCGCAGCCGCGCACGCGATCTCTGCAAGTGCCCCGAATGCTGCGCCTGGCCTGCCGTCGGCAGTTGATCCGAAGCAGGATCAGAGCACGTCCGCAAGCGCAGCTGCAACAAGCGCAACGCCCGCGAAAGTCGAGCCTTTCTCGGACGCAGACTGGACCTGGCTGAACGGCAGCCCACGCACAAAAGACATCTATTGGGACACGAAATTCTTTACTCCAGAGATCAGAGTCGATGCGAACTATGTCTCCGACTTCAACCATCCGACGGATCACTCCATCGGGGGTTCGAGTGAGCTCTTTCGGTCGTCGGAAGTCCAGTTGGAGCAGTTGGGAGTTGGCGGCGACTTCCACTATGACAACGTCCGCGGCAGGCTCATGACCCAATTCGGCATGTACTCCGCGACCACCCCGCGAAATGACCCGAGTCCGGGTCACGGCCAATGGGATCTAGACACTGCGTACCGCTACATTTCGGAAGCCTACGGCGGATATCACTTCGACGTACTGCATGGGGTCAATGTCGACGCCGGAATCTTCTTGTCCTACATCGGACTGTTCAGTTACTACAACTTCGACAATTGGGCCTACCAACCTTCTTATGTCTCTTCCAATACACCATGGTTTTTTAACGGTGTGCGCGTGCAGATTTTTCCGACGGCTCATTTGAAGATCGAGCCGTGGTTCATCAATGGTTGGCAGTCGTACGGTTCCGCCAACCACAAGCCGGGTCTAGGAGGACAGATTAAATGGACTCCGAAGCCCTGGATCAACGTCATTTCCAATAATTACGGCTTGGGCGAGGACGACCTCTTCGTTCCAGGCCGCAGCCGCATTCACACCGACAACAGCGTCGAGGTCAAGTACTATGACAAACCGGAAAAAAACCTCGATAAGATGGCATTTTCCCTGACAGGTGACTTGGGCTGCGAGTATGGTTCCGGCGTGAGCTGCTACGGGAATAAGAAGGGTGGGCCGAAGCAAAGCTTCGTTGGCTATATGCTTTACAATCGCTTCTGGTTCCACAGGGATTTATTCGGGCTAACGCTGGGCGGCGGCCAGATTAACAATCCGGGGCGCTATCTTGTCTTGCTTCCCCCGATCAACGGAGAAGGCGCCATTTCCGCGTCCACGAATTCGCCATACTTCACGGAGAATCCGGGGGACCCCTTCAAGGCTTGGGATTCGTCCATTACGTTTGACTACATGCCCAAGCAGTACATCACATTCCGCTGGGAGTATGACTATCGCCACGCCAGCGTGCCGTATTGGACCGGCAAGGGTGGCATCACGCCTCCTGGCGGGAATAATAATTTCCCCCAATTCTATACGTGCGCCAGCGGGGCCTCTTCGGGACAAACCAGCCTCGGGCCGGCGGAAACGGCCTGCGGCGGCGGAATCAGCAGTGTATGGTTCCCGGATCTTCGCAAGGATGAGTCTTTTGTCGACTTGTCGATCCTCGTCAAGTTCTAGCCGTCCGAGGACTTGAAGGCGGCCTCGGCTACGTTTAGGTTTTTCGGCGCTTTATTGTCAAGATCGCCGAAGGCCTAAACGCTGCCGAGATCTTTCGACTTCTGAACCGCGCTGGATTGCGCCGTCACTTCCCGACAAAATGGCTTACCGTCATATTCGATTGCGTTAGCTCCTTGACGTTTAGCTCGCCTTGCTTGCTCTTATCCAGCCTTTCGAACTCGGCCTCCATAAACTTCATGTACTCCTGCTTGGAGACCATGCCCTTCTTGTTGCTATCCATAAGGAGCAGCAAGTGCCGGACCTCTTCCTCTCCCATGGTCAGTTTATCCTGTGGCTTCGGAACGGAAGCTTTTTGTGCGGCCGCATTTACGAGCATGGTTCCGGCGGCGAGCAGCACTGTAATGGCCACGATGATCCACACTCTGTTCGTTCGACTCAGCATGATTGCCTCCTTGGAGCGCGTTCCTGATACGGTGACGCACCGCGTAGTCCCGCTGGATCAGGCGTGTTCACGCCGGGATGTACATTTTTGAACTCCCGGATTTCGCCAATGTACACCCACGCGCCGCATGCATGTATACGCAAAATACGCATGCATCGAATCAGATTTTTCCGAGCTTCCATGGCCAGGGAATCTCGGCGCCTTTCTATTCAGCGGGAGGCACGGAGGCGGATAGAAAAGAGGACCCCGAGATTCAGGATTTACTAACCGAATGGCGGCTGAACGGAGGCGGCGTCCTTCTTGACTTGCGAGCATCGGCAGGGCATGTGAAAATTAAGAATTGCAGGTTGTGCGCGGCTTTCCACTGCGCGCGACCGGCAGTTGGCGATATCGTCTAGGGGTCCAGGACGCCGCCCTCTCACGGCGGAAACCCGGGTTCGAATCCCGGTATCGCTACCAGATCTGTTGCTTCACCCCCTTCCGCTCGCCCCTCCCAAGAATTCCATCAGACGCGCCATTCCGGAGCGGAAGCTCTCCGCTGGGGTAATCAAACTCACGACCAGGTATCCATCGGTAGGGAAGTCATAGAAGTGGCCGGGGTGTACCAGCACATGCGCTTTTTGAAGAAGTTCAATTGATAGATCCTCGTCGGAACGATCGCTGGAGGTTCGCAGCACCGCATACCAACCACCTTCCGTCTCGAGCAATTCGCATGCTCTCCCGCCGCTCACCAGCGATTTCAGCTGCTCCCAATTAGCCCGAATGCGCTCCTGTAGCTGCGGCTGGAGTGTGCGGCGTTGCTCAAAGAGCGCCGGAAATGCCCACTGCGTCGGCGAATTCAATGACAGATAGGTGTCCGCGATGACCTCTAGGCGATCCAGAGCAGCGTGCGCGAGTGTTTCCGGCCCCGTCGTTGCCACCCATGCCACCTTCATCTGCGGAAGCGCGGCGATCTTGGACAGCCCGCTTAGGGTGAATGTCAGGGAAGCCTGGTTTGCGACAAACGTTTCGCGGGCCCGATTCGAGAGAGAGTAGTCCAGAAAAACTTCATCCACAATCAGCGCCAGATTCCGTTCGCGGCAAAGATCGTTTAGCTGCTGGACCTCCTCGGCCTTCCCGTAAGAGCCCGTGGGATTGTTCGGATGGACCAGAAGCACGGCCCGCGTGCGCGGGGTCAGCGCGCGAATCAGTGAAGGAAAATCCACGAACCACCCGTGTGCGTATTCCAGCGAATAGGAAATCAGCGAAACATCCTGGAGGTCGCCGAGAAAATCGAACAGGGGGTAGCTCGGTTTGGGCACCAGAATCTCATCGTGCGCGTTACAGAGCAGGCGGAACACATAGGAGTACGCTTCGCTTGTGCTGGTCGTGAGCAAAAGCGATTCCGGATCGAGTGCGACGCCATGATCCTCCCGGTAGTACCGCGCAACTTCTTTTCGCGCGGCCAACAACCCCTTAGCTTCCGGCTCATAGGACAGAGACTTCGGGTTTTGGAACGCCGCGAGAATTGCCTGCTCATCGTAATGCAGGCCGCACTGGGTTGGATTTGAAATCGTCAGATCAAGAAAGCCTTCGCCGGAGGCGCGCATTTCCTCCAGTGCTCGCGTGTACTTGTTTGGCGAAAGTTTCCAGTTGGTGCGCTGAGAGAACATGCCAGAAAAGCGACGATAACACACGCCTCGGGGTTCCCCCTAAAAGGGATTTCTCACAGAATGCAATTTTGTCCCCCCACCCACTTACACAACACTTTGTCATCCTGAGGAGCGCGCCGTTTGCGCTCCGAGGATCTCAACCATCACGCCGAGCCTGATTCCGAGGTTGAGATCCTTCGGCCTTGCAAAATGCGCAGGGCCACAGGATGCCAAAGTAGGGGAAGGCTTGGACCGCGGAAGGCGCCAGCTTCTCCGCGGCTGCCTCCCCTTGAAGAGTCTGCGATAATCCCAACGTGACCGAAGCGTCCAAAGTCGGCATCCTTCGCAAGGCCATTGACGTTACCGGCATCGTCCAGGGTGTCGGCTTTCGTCCTTTCGTCTACCGGCTGGCTCAGGAATGCAATCTTGCGGGGTTTATCGCCAACACTCCGGCCGGTGTCACCATTGAGGTACAAGGCGACTCCGAATGCGTCGAACGTTTTCTGGAGCGCCTGCCGGCCGAGATACCGCCCCTCGCGCAAATTACTTCCTTTGTTCCCCGTGACGCAGAGCCACAGACCGACACAGCCTTCCACATACTCTCCAGCCGCCTCGATGCGCCTCCTCGGGCTCTTATCTCCCCCGATGTGTCCGTCTGCAACGATTGCCTTCGCGAAATGATGAGTCCGCGCGACCGCCGTTTCCGCTACCCGTTTATCAACTGCACCAATTGCGGGCCGCGTTTCACCATTATTCGCGGCATTCCCTACGACCGCGCGCGCACCTCCATGGCAGCTTTTCAAATGTGCGGGGCGTGCCAGGCGGAGTACGACGACCCAGCCAATCGGCGTTTCCACGCGCAGCCAAACGCCTGCTGGGACTGCGGGCCACAGTTGCAACTGTGGTCCGCCGACGGCTCGCGCGTCGATGTAGCGGAACCGCTTCGCGAGGCGGCGCGCCTTCTGGAGCAGGACTCCATTGTCGCCGTGAAGGGACTGGGTGGCTTTCATCTTGCTTGTAACGCGCGTTCCGACGCCGCAGTCAATCTGCTTCGCGAACGAAAGCGGCGCGTGGAAAAACCTTTTGCGGTGATGCTCCGGCGCGTAGAGGATGTTGAGCGCTTCTGTGTTGCCGATGATGCCGCTCGAAAACTCCTGGTCTCGCATGAGAGACCCATCGTGCTCCTTCCAAGCAAGGCCGAGTCTGGCCTCGCGACTAACATTGCCCCGCTCAATCGATTTCTCGGCGTGTTTCTGCCCTACACCCCGCTCCATCACCTTCTTTTTTCGAGCGGAAAGTTTGATGCTCTGGTCATGACGAGCGCCAATCTTAGCGAAGAACCGATCGCCATCGATAACGGGGAAGCGGTTCGCCGACTCCAGGGAATCGCGGATGCCTACCTCGTCCACAATCGCGACATCGTGCGGCGCTGCGACGACTCCGTGCTCCGTGTCGCCGCCGGTCGGCCGCAGATGTTGCGCCGCTCCCGCGGATTTGTCCCCGTGCCGGTTCCCCTCGAGCGTGAATCGGGGCCCATCCTCGCCGTTGGCGGCGAATTGAAAAACACCATCTGCGTCGTGCGCGGCAGCGAAGCCTTTCTCAGCCAGCACATCGGCGATCTTGAAAACTGGAGGGTTATGGGTTCTTTGGAGAAGCCGTCGAGCATTTGCAGCGCATCCTGGAAGTTCAACCCAAGGTCATCGCCTACGATCTTCATCCGGATTATTTCTCCACAAAATGGGCGCTGGCGCAGGAAGGAGTGGAGTTGGTTGGCGTGCAGCACCACCACGCCCACATCGTCTCCTGCATGGCCGAAAATCATCTCGATGGAAAAGTCATCGGAATCGCCCTCGATGGCACGGGCTACGGCACCGATGGCGCAATTTGGGGCGGGGAAGTTCTGCTTGCGGCTACGCGGATTTCGAGCGCGCCGCTCATTTCGAATACGTTCCCTTGCCCGGTGGCGCCGCCGCGATTCACGAACCCTGGCGAATGGCGTCAGCTATCTGGCGAAACACTACGTGAAAGGATCTCAAGCGCGCTGGATCTTCCATTCCTCAAGGCCATCATCCGCGCAACCTGCATGTCGTCCAGCAGATGATCGACCGCGAAATTCATTCGCCGCGAACTTCCAGTTGCGGCCGTTTGTTCGATGCGGTTGCCGCGCTTGCCGGAGTTCGATCGACGGTCACTTACGAAGCGCAAGCCGCCATCGAGTTTGAAATGGCGGCCCACGATTCCACGGACGAGGGAGCTTATCCTTTTGATCTGACTCCCGATGGACGCACTGGCAGATCGGCACGCTTTCGCTTTTCCAGGGGATGCTCCGCGACATTCGCCGCCAGGAACGCGTGGCCGATATCAGCCGCCGCTTCCACGCCGGGCTGGCGCACTGTTTGTCGAACTCGCCGAAAATATCCGCGAACAAAGCAGACTGAACCGCGTCTGCCTCAGCGGCGGCTGCTTCCAAAATGTGTTGTTGTTCCAATTGTTAGTCGATGGCCTGCGTGCAAAATCCTTCGAAGTCTATTTCCACTCGGAAGTCCCCGCCGGGGATGGCGGCATCAGTCTGGGCCAAGCCCTTGTGGCAGCGCATCGTCCGCAATCCGCGCCGGCGAATTCCCAGCCGAATCGTTCTTGAAGCATGCAACTTCGCCCGCGATTCAAGCTGAGCAAGCGATTGTCATCCTGAGCGCGCGCAGTCTGCGGGCCGAAGGATCTCAACGTTGCAATCTTGCTGGGTGTTTCAATTGAGATTCTTCGGGGCGCAAAAGGCACGCCCCTCAGAATGACAGCGTGTTATTGGTTTGAATTAACGGACGAAGGTGATGCCAAGAAAATCCGGGCTAACGCGTTCCATATTTCCGATCGCCGTAACTCCTTTTCCTTCGGTCACGGTGATCGTTTGCCCCGCTGCGATATTCGATAACGTATCCACTTGCCCGCTCGGCCAACGAATCTCGATCGCATCCGCCTTGTCATGCCGCGCAAGCCCAAACGTCAGCACTAGTTCGCTCGCCGACAGGTAGCTCGATCCGCTGCGCAACATTTGGGATTGAGTTTCGCCCCCTGCGCTCAATTTGACCACCGAACCGATCCCGTCGCGATTCGATTTCGTCCCCACCAATTTAATCCGCAGGCTCTTCTGTAACGCTGCTTCTCCCGTCGCGTCATTCTCAAATAAATAGACTCGCCCGCCATTCGTGGAGAGCAACAGGTCCAGGCGGCCGTCATTGTTAATGTCGCCGTACGCGGCGCCCCGGCCCACGCGCGGGGCTGCGAACGCGGCTCCCAGGCTCTGCGTCACTTCCTGAAAATTCCCTTTCCCCATATTCCGAAACAGATGCGGCGGCATCGCGTACTTCACGTTGGGCTGCACCCGCTGGATATCGCTGTCAATGTGTCCATTTGCGATCAGAATATCCGGCCAGCCGTCCAGGTCGTAATCAAAGAAGAAGCAGCCAAATCCCAGCGTCAGCAGGGAATCACGGCCAATCTCAGAGCGCGGCGCTTCATCGACGAACAGTCCCTTCCCTTCGTTGTGGTACAGGGAAATCATTTGGTTCGCAAAATTCGTGATCAGCAGGCTCGGCGCGCCGGAGCGGTCGTAATCCGCCGCATCCACGCCCATTCCCGCCCGCGCCACGCCGTCTTCGCTGAACGCCACGCCCGCCAACACCGCCTTCTCCGTGAAAGTGCCATTTCCATTGTTGCGATAGAGCTTGTTCGGCTGCGTGTCGTTCGAAAACAACAGGTCCGGCCAGCCATCATTGTCGTAATCCAGAATCGCGACCCCCAGCGTCTTCGACGTCGGATCGCCCAGTCCCGCTTTTTTCGTCACATCCTCAAACGTGCCGTCACCGCGGTTGTGCCACAGCCGCACCGCTGTTCCTTTGTACGATTCCGGCGTGCAATACGATTTGCTCTTTCCATCCAGCGTGCAGTACAAATCGCCCTCGATGGACCACTGCACATAGTTCCCCACCACCAGGTCCAGTTTGCCGTCCCTGTCGTAGTCTACCCACGCGGCGCTGGTGCTGAATTCTTTCGGGCCCATCAGTCCGGCCTTCTGCGTCACATCGGTGAACGTGCCGTTGCCGTTGTTGTGAAACAGGTGGTTCTGGCCCATCGCGGTGACGAACAAATCGTCGTAACCATCGTTGTCGTAATCACCCACCGCTACTCCCATTCCGAACATCTCCACGTCCAGTCCGGCCTTGTGCGTCACGTCCGTAAACGTGCCATCGTGGTTGTTGTGGTACAGCTTCGGCGTGCTGTGCTTCGAGGCGTGCCCCGGCCAGTCCGTGCCGTTCACGATAAAAATGTCCTCCCAGCCGTCATTGTCGTAATCGATGAACGCCACGCCCGGTCCCATCGTCTCCGGCAGATACTTCTTTCCAAATGCTCCATTGTTGTGGACGAAGCGAATCCCGGCCTGCTGTGTGATATCCCGAAACGTGATGGAAGGACCCGCCGCCGAATTTTTGGGCGTCTGCGCCAAAGCCGGTGCAGCACAAACTAACAGCAACATTCCCCAGAGGCTTTTTCTCACGCGTTCTCCGCTTTTCCTTCGCGACCGACTCCCAACGCATCGGCGACCCGGTTGATATAGTTGAACCACGACGCAATCAACGTAATCTGCAAAATCCCGCGATCATCAAAGCCTACTGCGCGCAGTTTCTTATGATCCTCCGGGCTGCACTGCGTGGCGTCGCGCGTCAGTTTCACCACGTACTCCAGCATCGCTTTGTCCTGCTCGTTGATCGGGCGCAGTGCGAAAATCCTTCCGCAGGGCCGCAACCATCTCGTCGTTCAATGTGACCCGGCGCAGAAACTCTGCGTGTGACTCGATTCAATAAAAACACCGGTTCGTCACGGAGACCATGGTGGTGATCATTTCGTGCTGCTCGCGCCGCAGCGGGAGCTCCGTCGACATCAGGGCCCCGAATGTGCTGAAAGCGTGGAACAGCACATCCGGAAACAGACTGTGCGAGCCGACAATCCCGTTTTCCATCCCATGGTCCACAGTCGGCACCGGCGTGGCGTACTCCACGGGATACAGTTTGCGCTGTTCCATCATGGCATTGCGCACGCGTTCGTCGTCTTCCATGCGAATCGTTTTGATCCAAGTCACCCGATATGTCCTTTTGTTTGTAAACTGCGAACGCGCTTATCGTCCCGCATCGGCTGATAGCTTCCTCTGCTTCGCCGTTGCCGCCGTGCCGGTCGCGGCGTGTTTTACGGCAGGCGCCGGGCCAAGCGCCACACTGGGGTGCTCGTGAATCGCCTGCCGCTCATTGTTGTCCTCGGGGTGGGCCTGCCGGTACGCGCCGGTCAGGGCCTGCGAAGCCTCGTCGGCCTTGAAACGCAGGTAGCGATCCTTATATTGAGTGGCCGTCTTCTCGTCGCCCAGCCCCGTATAGCACAGCATCAAGTTGTAATTTGCTTGCAGGTCTTCCGGGTCAATGGTCAATGTCTGCTGCAACTCCTTGACGGCGTCGGCGTAGCGCTTTTGAAGGAACAGCACGCGGCCCAATTCATTGTGCACCACGCGATCGCGCGGAAATTGCGCCAGCACTTGTTTCAGCACTTGCGCCGCCTCGTCGAATTTGCCCTCTTCCTTCAGCACGCGAGCATAAAAGAAATTGGCGCGCGCCAGTCCCGGCTTCAACGCCAGCGCCTTCTGCAGCACTTCGCGGGCGCCGTCGGTATTTCCTTCCTGCACGCGCACGCGCCCCACATTCGTCCAGCCATCGGCGTTTTGCGGGTCCATGTCCGTAATTTCCGTGAAGGCCTGCTCCGCCCCCTTCAAATCGCCCTGCAGAAAGAGCCCGATTCCATAATCGTTCCACCGCGTCCAATCTTCTTTGGCCCACTCCACTTTGGGCGGGGGCGCCGCCGCGGAATGCGGCAAAACGCGCAGCGTTTTCGTATCCTCCGCCACAGTAATGATGGGAAGATCCGGAATTGCCTTCTCCTTGCTTGAAACTCCGGACAGATCGCCGGTGAACGCAAATTTCCGATCGTCGTAGTCCGGCGTATGCTCCCCCTGCTTTTGCGATGCGTCTGGCACGCCTCCAAACGAGAACTGTGTGTTAAACCACAAAAACTTGCGGTAATTCAGCTTCGAATGCAGCGTGATGTGCTCCCCTGCAGTTTCCGGCACATGCATACGGAAGTGCACGGTGTCCGCGGCCCCTGGAGGGATCAAGCGGACGTATACCACCGCTCGCGTTGCCCACGCATTCCTTTTATTGATCGGATTGCCGTGACCGTCGATCTGCAGCGATTTGTAGAAATGCGCGCCCGGTTCCACCGGTCCCTTGCCATTGTCCTCGACCTTCCCGCTCCAGAAAATTGTCTGCCCTTTTCGTCCACGGCCTGCAGCTCCAGCCAGACGTCAAAGGCATCCACGGTTCCGCCGGGAAAGAAGTGGCCCACCTTGCGCGTTCGCACCACCACGTCCACCAGCACGTCGTCTCCCCGTCGGACCGCCGCATCCACGCGTCCCAGCGGCGCGGTGAGCACACGTGCTTCGCCGGCAGGGCCTCTGGGCAGCGAAACATCCGCTTCCTCGCCAACGGCAAAGGTCGTCGAGAGTTCCTGTTCGGGTAGTCCGAATTCTTCGCTTCTGCTTCCTTCCTGCCCGCGGGTGAAATCGCGAAGATGTCCACGGTCACTTGCTTTGTCCTGTAGGAATTTCTTGCTAGTCTCCAATCTGGACTGGGTCTTCATTGGCCACCGGAACGGCGGTATTCGCTCCCGGGAAGCGGTGCGAATGCACATATCCATTGACGCTTCCCTCGTCCTTCGAAGGCACCATCGGCATATGGCAATCCGCGCACATCATCGATGTTGCCGGATAATAGAACGCGCGCGCGCCTTGTCCAGATACGCCGCTGCCCTGCCAGTTGTCATACTCGTTGAATCCGCGAATCCACCGGTAGCTGTTCACCGGCACATCCAGGTGAACCTTGTGGCACCCGGAACAGAATTCCGGCACCTGCTCCCTCATGAACGGCTTCAGGAACACTCGCCGATGCGGCTCCGGATTCAACCGCACCATGAAATCGTGCAGCCCACGCACCACGGGATTTTCGCTCGCCGCCAGCGCGTGCAGCCGGGGATACTCCAGTACGAAATCCCCCTGGCCCATCGTGCTCTTCACTTGCACGATGCTGTGGCACATCATGCAGCTTAATCCCGCGCGCGCTTCCGGCCGGTTTCACGGTCTGCTTGATGGGGGTGTCCATCAGTCCGCTGAACAGCAGCGCGGGGTCGTGGCAGCCCGCGCACCACTTTGAGGGCTTTACCCCCGCAACGTCCTGCATGTATTCAATGCTCTTGCGATACCACTGGTTGTTGAACGAAGAGAAATGATGCGCCGAGCTTTCCCACTGCTTGTAAATATCCGCGTGGCAGCGCTCGCAGGCCTTCGACTTCATGAAATAATCGGCGGGAATGTAATTGCCGTCTGTCGTCTGCGCGGAACTCGGAAAGAATTTGCCGTGTGGCCCGTCGCCTTCGTTATCCATGGTCGCCGGCGAAATGGCCGGGTTGTTCACGCGATTTGCGTTATTCCAGGCGACATTCCTTACCCACCATGCACCGCTACGATTCCCGCGGTGACAATCAAAATCCCGGCGAACCGAAGCGCCTGCAGCAGGCCGCTTGCGCCCAGCCACCCGCGCTCTTTCATCCAGGCCGACAGCAAGCAACACCACTCCCAAAGTGCAAATCGCAATGTGCGCGTACAGCCACGCCTTCAACCGGTGCGGCGTGCCAAGATAGATCAGCGCGATTCCCAGCACTGCACCCGCCGCCATCAGCACCCAGCCGATCCGCGCCAGCCACCCGTTCTTTCCCGATTCCGCGAAACAGAAATACAACCAGCCCAAGCGTCAGCAACACGCCGATCCCGGTGTGCAATAGCACCGTGACCGCATAGATTATGGTGGCTGTTGGAAAGGCGTACAGATAGATAGCAGAGACCGCAAGAATCAAAACGCTCAGGGAGCGCCAGCGTTTCATTCCAATTTCCCCCGTTCCAGATTTACTTCTCTCGAGCTAGCCTTCCACAATGAAAAATGCGGCCGGGCGGTCGTGACCCGGCCGCAAAGTTTGTTGGGGTGCTTCCGGAGTCGGCGAGGAAGATGTGCGACTGTGGGAAGCGACATGCTAAGTTGTGCCCTTTATAGATCGCTCGGATTCCTTGACAATACTGCGAAAGCACTATCGCTGCAAATCTTCCGTAATTCCCTTGTTTTCAATAAGCTTGGAACTGCTTTTCCGGCCTTCAGACCCTTGTACTCCTCGCTCCTTCCACTCGGCCAATCGATCACCACTCGTTCGATTTGCTCCTGCTCTACCCAGCGCCAAATGTTACTGGCAGTTCCGATTGCGACAAATAACTTGAGCCGCTTCGCACCATCCGCGTCTGCTGCTGCCCCTGTGCAAAAACTCGCACGATCGCTCCGATCGCATCACGGTTCGATTGGGTTCCCACCAGACTTAAAACGGATGCTGCGATTGCCGTTCTCCACATCATTGCGATACAGATACGCGGCCGCCGTTGTTCGTCGTCAGCAGCAGATCCAAATCTCCGTCGCGGTCAAAGTCGCCCACCGCCAGTCCTCGCCCCACCTTCGGCTTGTCGAAGCCGCCGCCCATCTCTTCTGCGATGTCGCGAAACTTTCCGCCGCCCAGGTTCTGGAAAAGCTGCGGCGGCTGTGCATACCCAACGTTTCCGCGAATATTGCGCACCGTTTCGTCGATGTGTCCATTGGCGATCGCAATGTCCAGCAAGGCCATCCAGGTCCGCATCGAAAAATACGCAGCCAAAGCCCAGCGTATTTCGCGATGCCGCTCCCAGCCCCGTTTGAATCGCCACGTCGTCGTAGCCCTTTCCGCCGAAGCGGTACAGCCCGATCATCTCGTTATCGAAATTCGTAATCACAATTCCCGGTCTTGCCCGAATTTTCAAAATCCGCCACGTCCACGCCCATTCCCGCGCGCGCTTTTCCTTCCGTGCTGAACGCCAGCCCCGCTTCCACGGCGACATCCTTGAATTTTCCGTTGTGCAGATTGCGGTACAGCTTGTTCGGCTGTGTATCGTTGGCTACCAGCAGATCCGGCCAGCCGTCCTGATCGAAATCGAGCATCGCCACGCCCAACGATTTCGAACTGCTGTCAAAGATCCCGCTGCTCGC
Source organism: Candidatus Acidiferrales bacterium (assembly GCA_963734105.1). GTDB lineage: Bacteria > Acidobacteriota > Terriglobia > Acidiferrales > UBA7541 > Acidiferrum. Next base: position 284,201 of record CAVTFW010000009.1, read on the forward strand.
GGTCACGTCTTCAAACGTTCCGTCCCCTCGGTTGTGGTATAGCCAGCAGGTGTCTCCCCGATAAGCTTCCGGCGTGCAGTAGGATTTGTTCTTGCCGTCCAGGCTGCAGAACACGTCATGCTCCGCGGACCATCGCACGTAATTGCACACGAATAGATCCAGAAATCCGTCGCGATCGTAATCGAACCACAACGCCGAAGTGCTCAGCCCCTGCTTGCCCAGCAATCCGCTGGCCTTCGTCGCATCCACGAACGTGCCCTTGGCCCGTGTTGCGGAACAAGCGGCTCTGTCCCACGCACGTTATAAATATGTCCGGGAAAGCCGTCGTTGTTGTAATCGCCGACGGCCACGCCCATCCCATACATCTCCACGTCCAATCCTGCCGCCTTTGTCACGTCCGTGAACGTGCCGTTCCGATTGTTGTGATACAGCTTCAACGATGGTGCGCTGGCGCTTGTGCCCCGGCCAGTCCATCGAGTTCACCAGCAGGATGTCTTGCCAGCCGTCCGCGTCGTAGTCCAGAAATGCGCATCCCGAGCCCAATGTTTCCGGCAGAGCTTCCCGCCGTACGCCCCGCTGTTGTGCTCGAAACGGAATCCCCGCCGCGCCCGTGACATCCACAAATCGAAATCCCGGTCCGGACGGCCCGCAGGCACAGCAGGCACTGCACCCGCGATCAGTCCCGCTCCGATTCCTCTCCAGATGAATTCGCGACGCTTCACGGAAGCTCAGGAAGATTGACCAGCCCGTTGCGGATCGCGTACACCACCAAGTTCCGCGGTCTTGTGGATTCCCAGCGCGTCCATGATGTTCGCGCGGTGCACCGATACGGTGTTCACGCTCAGGTTTAGCTCGTTGGCAATTTCCTTATTCGGTCTTGCCCGCCACGATGTGTTGCAGAATTTCCAGCTCTCGCGGCGTCAGCCCCGTGTCGCGTTCGCCCTTCAGCTTGCCGCCCCTCGTGATCTGCGGATCGAGCACGATTTTGCCTTCCGCCACTTTCTTGATCGCGCTCACCAGATCCAGATCCATCGCGTTCTTCAGCACGTAGCCCTTTGCGCCCGCTTCCATCGCCTGCCGAATCAATGTGTCCTCGGAGTGCATGCTCAGCATCAGGATCGCCGTGTCCGGCCGCTTCGCCAGGATGCGCCGCGAAGCCTCGATCCCATTAATTTGCGGCAGCGCGCAATCCATCACGATCACGTCCGGTTGAAGCTGCTCGGCGCATTGCACTGCTTCCAGCCCGTCGCTGGCTTCGCCCACCACCTGGAACGTCGGCTCGTCTTCCAGCATACGGCGAAACCCGCGGCGCACCAGCGCGTGGTCATCCACCAGCAGTACCTTCAGCTTATTCGCCATGCGTTTCCACCCTTGCGCGCGGAATGCGCAACCTCACCAGCGTGCCTGTCCCGTTCGTCGGCGCCACTCCCAAAGCCGTCACGGCAAGCGTTCCGCCCAAGAATCTCCGCCCGCTCGCGCATTGCCACCAGCCCGATTCCCGTCTGTCCTTCCGCTGGGGCAAGCCCCTTGCCGTGATCTTCCACTTCCAGTTCCAATTCCGCCGGCTCAAAACGCAAGCGAATCCACGCCTCCTTGGCGCCCGAATGGCGGCTCACGTTGTTCAACGCTTCCTGCAGCACACGGTAGATCTGCACTCCCGCCCCAGTTTCAATCGGGAAATGTTCGCCGGACTTCTCGTAGTGGAGCACAAGTCCGTTCTGCCTTTCCACTGTCGGGATATACCAGTCCAGCGTGCTCTCGAAGTCCCGCCTCCTCCAGCAGCACCGGATGCAGCGCTTGCGACAGGCTTCGGATGTTGTTCAGCGTGGATTGTGCGATCTCCCGCACTTCCTGCAGGTCGCCGTGCAGCGGGGAATCCGCGGGGATCTGTTTGTCCGTCCGTCTGCAGCAGGGAGCCGATCGCGGTCAGCACCTGCCCAAATTCGTCGTGCAATTCGCGCGAGATGTGCCGCAGCGTGGATTCCTGCGTCGAAATCAGCTTCTGTGCCAGATCGCTGCGCTGCGAAGAGAGCACCTCGACCTGCGCAAACAGCCGGCGGTTATTGCGGATCAGGTACAGGCTGGTGAGCACAATCGCCAGCAGGATCGCGGCCAGGAAAAAATAGAGCTGGCGCTGCACGCGATCGTAAATTTCCGAGATTCGCCCCGCCGCCAGTTGCTCGGCTTCGTTGTTTTGCACCAGCAACCGCGAAACCGCCGAACTCAACGCAGCCTGCCGCGGCTGCAGCGTGTCGCGCACCTGCTCCCGCGCCGCGTTTTCGTCGTACTGCGCCTGATTGAACATCCGCTCGCTCGCATCCCAGAACTGGTTGAGTGCCTGGAAGAGGAGTGAGCCGTTGGTCGATGGTTGGTGTGGCTTCCGAAAGCGGCGCTTCCTGTTGCAACGCGTCGTCCAGATCGGTGCGGATGCGGTCAAACTGCGCGCTCCACGCGATCAACGGGTACGGCTCGCTGGCGTCCAGCATGTCCCGCATCGCCAGCCCCACGGAATTCAGGTCGTTCTGGATGCGCAGCAGTTGCAGCGAATCCCTGCGGTTGCGGTCCACGATCTCGCTCTGCAACTTGCGCAACCCCGCGAACTGCACCGTGATGTAAGCGCCGCATACACCAGCACCGCAAGAATGGTCACCACAAGCCCAAGATACAAGCCTCGCGCAGGACCCGGTCCGTGTCGCCGCATTCTTCTCCACGCCAGGAAGGATATAACGCCACACCAGCACCCACCAACTCTCGCCGGAGGCTGCGAGCTTGCAGCCAGTGCTACGCTAGCCGAGGAGCCATATGGTAAGGTTTCAGTGAGCTAGCTTCTTCGGGAGGGCGCTGACAGGTCAAGAGCCCACTCCAACTTCGATTCTACTCGTTCTCAGCTTTCTTGACGCAATCCACACGCATCGCTAAGACTGTGCGCGGTCAACTCCCTATAGGCGCATAAACCAGTGGCTGCTCATTACACGCTCTCGGGCCGGAAATGGTCTTGGCCTGCGCCAGTGTTACACTGCCTACGTTTCGCAACTATTTGTAAAGGAAGACGTTCAATGATCGAGGTGGGACTCATCGGATTTGGCCTCGGCGGCCGCTGTTTCCACGCGCCGGTCATTCGCGCTGTGCCGGGATTGCACCTTGCGGCGATCCTGCAACGCTACCGGCGACTCAGCCGCGCAGGCCTTATCCAGACACGCGAATCGTCCGCAGCCTCGACGAACTTCTCGCCATCGATTCGATCCGACTCGATCGCCATTTCCACTCCGAACCAGACGCATTTTCCCTTCGCCAAGCGCTGTCTCGAAGCCGGTCGAGAGGTGGTGGTGGACAAGCCGTTCACGACCACCGTCGCCGAAGCCGTCGAACTCATCAATCTCGCCAAAAAGCTCGGTCGCGTCCTCTCCGTCTACCACAACCGCCGCTTCGACGCCGACTTCCAGGCCCTCCGCCAAACCGTCGCTGCGGGTGACCTCGGTCGCATCATCCGCTTCGAATCCACTTACGATCGTTTTCGCCCCGTCTCGCAAACCCGGCGCCTGGCGCGAGCAACCGGGCCCCGGCAGCGGCGTGCTGTTCGATCTCGCGCCCCACTCATCGACCAGTCCATGACGCTTCTCGGCATTCCGCAAGCCATTACCGCGGACATTCGCATCGAGCGCCCGGCTTTTCCACCGACGACGCTTTCGACATTCTTCTTCACTATCCCCGAAGGCGCCCGTGCACTCCTCCGCGCCACGATGATGTCCGCCGTGCCACGCCCGCGCCTTGTCGTCCTCGGCGAAAAAGGGAGTTACCTCAAGCGCGAATTCGACCCTCTTGAACCCAATCTCCGCAACGGCCAAATTCCCACAGGTGCGTCCTGGGTCGTCGAAAAAGAAGAAAACTAGGGAGAGCTAACTCTCGTCGAAAACGGAAACGTCACACGTTCGCAAAATTCCCTCAATCGGCGATTGGCGCGAATTCTACGCGAATGTCCGCGACGCCATCCTTGGTAAAGCGCCGTTCCTGGTGACACCCCAACAAATCCTTGGACGTGATGGTCGCTCTCGAACTGGCTCTCGAAAGCAACTCCAAACACTGCACCATACCCTGGCGTCGCATCTCTGCCTAACCTGCCAAGGCCTCGAACGGAGTCCGCGAAGTGAGATCCCTGTGCTGGTTCTAGACCCGCTCCTGTTCGCTCCCCGCCCATCGTATAATTTCAAATTTCCGGGAAGGAGCACAATCGCTCCATGAACATCGAACTTGCGCCCTCAATTCTCTCCGCCAACTTCGCGCAACTCGCCGTCGACGCACAGCAAGCTATCGAGGGCGGCGGCACGGTCCTCCATTTGGACGTCATGGACGGTCACTTCGTCCCCAATCTCACCATCGGTCCGCCGGTGGTGCAGATCTCTGCGGGAACATCTCAAAGGTCCCCTTCGATTGCCACCTCATGATCGAAAACCCCGATCTCTTCATCCCCGAATTTGCCGAAGCCGGCGCCAATTGGATGTCCGTCCACCAGGAAGCCTGCGTCCATCTCGACCGCACGCTGCACCTGATCGCCTCGCACGGCTGCAAGCCCGGCGTAGTCCTCAATCCCGCCACTCCCGTCGAAACGCTCACGGAGGTTCTTGGATCTCGTCCACCACGTGCTGGTCATGAGCGTGAATCCCGGCTTTGGCGGCCAGAAATTCATCCCCAATTCCCTGAACAAAATTGCCGCCCTCGCACGCATGCGCGCCGAACGCAAATTGGATTTCCGCATCGAAGTGGATGGCGGCGTGGACCTCGAAACCGTCACCGACATCGTAAAGGCAGGGGCCGAACTCCTCGTAGCGGGCAGCGCCGTCTTCGGCCACGGCGACATCCGCACCAACGCCAGCAAACTCCTCGAAGCCGCCCGCGCCGCAACGCTCACGCGCGCCTGATTCGCGCTACCCCGCCGCCCGCTTCCGCAATTTCGCCGCCAGCGCCCTCACCTGCGCGCGCGTCTCCTCCAAGGATCCCGAACAATTGATCGTCTCCGTCGCATGGCGCAGCTTCTCTTCCACCGGAATCTGCGCCGCAAGCCGCCGCTTGGCCTCGACCTCGCTCATCCCCCGCGCGCGCAACCGCTCAATCTGCTGCTCCGGCGTGCAAAAAGTGACCACCAGCCCGTCCAGTTTCGGGGCGATCCCCGCTTCGACGAGCAGCGCGGCTTCCACAAATCCGGCATCGCGCAACCCGTTCCGCTGCCAATCTGCGAATTGGCGAAGAATGATCTCTTCCACGCGCGGATGAATGATGCGGTTCAGTTTTGCGAGCTTCGCAGCTTCGGCAAAGACCACGGCGGCGAGCTTTGCGCGATCTATCCGCCCCGCCGCGTCTGCAAGCTCCGCGCCAAATTCGCGAACAACCTCGTCGTGGGCGGGCTGCCCCGGCTCGATCAATTTGTGCGCGACGACATCGGCTTCCAGCACCGGAAATCCCATCTCCCGCAGCATGGCCGCCACCGCGCTCTTCCCGCTGGCAATCCCCCCGGTGAGTCCCATTTTCAGCATGCGTTCATTTTCGCTTTGCCTGCGCTCGTCTATTGCCCCGCAACCACCGAGGATTTTCCGCGGCGAAGCCGCGCAGCCTTCACCGTGTTACTCATCAGCATGGTGATAGTCATGGGCCCAACGCCACCGGGCACGGGTGATAGCGCTCCAGCGGTGAACAGTGCGTCCGGATGCACATCGCCGAGCAGCACGCTGCCCTTGGCCCGGAACTTCTCCAGCCGCTCGGCAAAATTCTTCAGCAACCTTTCCGCCTCGGCAACATCCGTGACCTTGTTGGTTCCAACGTCAATCACCGCTGCCCCGGGCCGAATCCAGTCCGGCTGCACGTAGCCCGCTTTGCCCATGGCCGCGACCACAATATCCGCGCGCCGTACAACCTCGGGCAGCTCGCGCGTTTTCGAATGGCAAATCGTCACCGTCGCGTTCGCGTGCATCAGCAGCAGGCCATCGGCTTCCCAACGATGTCACTGCGCCCGAGGACCGCCGCGTTCGCGCCTTCGATCGGAATCTTGTAGCGCCGCAGCATCTCCATGCAGCCCGCCGGCGTGCAAGCTACCAAGCCGGGCCGGTTGCTCACGAGTCTTCCCAGGTTTACCGGGTGAAAGCCGTCCACGTCCTTCGCGGGATCGACAGCCTCAAGAATCCGCTTCGAATCGACCTGCGCGGGCAACGGCAATTGCACAAGGATGCCATCGACATTGTTGTCGGTGTTCAAGTCACTGACTAGCTGAAGCATGTAGTCCGTGGAAACATCGGCGGGAGGCGTGTGAATCCAACTCGCCATCCCCAGTTCCTCGCAGGCAGCAATCTTGCTTTTCACGTACAGTTGTGACGCGGGGTTTTCTCCCACCAGCACCGCCGCAAGCCCAGGCCGCACGCCCTGGGCCGACAGCCGCACAATCTCGCCCCTCAGTTCGGTGAAAACCTGGTCCCGAATCTTCGAACCATCAAGGATTTGTGCCGGCATGAAAAAAGGATAGCACACGGCACCAAGGCGCTGAACTTAGTCCGTGCTTTTGGCTCGGGCGCCGTAGCAAGCACTTGCCGATTTGTCTCTATCGTAACCGCGCGTTTGTTGGGCGATGCGTAGTATGGCAGCAAGGCTCTGCTCCACGTCCGCCTCCGTCGTAGCCCACGAGGAAACGCTGATCCGCATCGCGGTTTTTCCCTGCCACACGGTTCCTCCACACCAGCAGGTGCCGTCTTCTTGCACACGGCGGATTACTTCACGCGTTATCTCCGCTGGCCCAAAAGATACCAGCACCTGATTGATGACCACATCGTTCAGCACTTCATAGCCGGCTTCGCGCAGGCGCTCGGCGAAGCGATGGGCATAGGTACAAGTCCGCTCGATGAGATCGGAAACCCCCTGCCGCCCTAATGATTTCAGGGCCGCCCACAATTCAACGGCGCGCGCTCTCCGTGAAGACTCCGGCACATGGTGCGCGGGTTCGCGCCGCTGACCGGGCTCGAGATACGCCGCGGAAATAGTCATCGCGGCCCGCAACGGCAGCGCATCACGAACCAGCACAATTCCGCAGTCATAATTCACGTTTGGCCATTTGTGCGCGTCCGTAGCCCAAGAATCGGCGAGCTCGAATCCTCGAACGAGATGGCTGTACTTCGGTGATGCCGCCGCCCACAGGCCGAACGCGCCGTCGACGTGGACCCAGGCTCCGCATTCACGTGCGACCCCGCAAATTTCTTCGGCTGGATCGAACGAACCAGTGTTGACGTTGCCCGCCTGAATGCAGACGATCGTGTTGTTCGTGAGCTTGGGTAGTTTGTCTGCACGCATGCGGCCTTGGCCATCGCTCGGTACGACATGCACCCTTTTTCGGCCAAATCCTGCCAGATTGAGCGCCTTGAGGATCGAAGCGTGAACTTCCTCACCAACCACGACATCGATGGGCGGCGCGCCGAACATGCCGTCGTCCGCCACATTCCAACCGGCTCTCGCCAGCAAGGCATGGCGGGCGGCGGCCAGCGCGGTGAAGTTGGCAGTCGTGGCGCAAGTCACAATCCCACCCTCGCAGCCCGTTGGTAGCTTCAGAACATCGCAGACCCAGCGGATGACCACCTCTTCGATCTCCGCGACGACGGGAGACATGGTGCGGAGCACGGCGTTTTGGTCCCACGTGCTGGCCAGCCAACTGGCCGCAAGCGACGCAGGTAGAGATCCCCCGATGACAAAGCCGAAATACCTTCCGCCGGCGGTGGCAACCGTGGCGGGCGAACCAAATTCGTCCAGCATGCGCAGCACATCTACGGGATTACTCGGTTGTTCGGGAAACGGCTCATGGAAGTGCGCCAGAGCCGCCAAGGCGGAATCCTGCGGGTAGACACTGCGGCTCGCCAATTCGTGCAGATACTTCTGCGATCGCTCCGCTGCAACGTGCAGCGTCTCTGATGTAAGATCCGTGCCTTCCACTTTGGATTCAATGGACATATTTTCTCCAGTTCTGCCACGGCGGCTGAACTGCGTAGGGAGCTAAAATCCGCACACGTAACAGTAGTTCGCCGGCAACTGAGGGTAATGCTTCACGCTAGCCAAGCAAACAGCCGCATTGTCTGCTGCCAAAATGGTAGGTTCACCCAGCGAAATGCGGGCGGAGTCACACCCATTCTGTGCGGACATAAGCTAGGGTATTCAATGGCCGTTGAAACTTCTCTTGGTAGCCGTAATCTAAAGTAGAGGTGAGGAAACATGCCGGTTTTCGGCGATGACGGTGGAAGAAGAGAAAAGGAGAAGCTGGCGCGCGCCGAGGGCCGTCTGCCTCCCGGCCAGTCGCTGACGCTCAAGTGGCCGGTGCTGCATAACGGCAGCGTGCCACACTTTGATTCCGCAAAATGGGATTTCAAAATTAGCGGGCTGGTGCAAGAGCCGCTTCGCCTGGGATGGGACCAGTTTCGCGCGCTGCCCCAAACGGAGGTCACCAGCGATTTTCACTGCGTCACCCGTTGGAGCCGCCTCGACAACCGATGGAAAGGCGTGCTCTTCACCGAAGTTCTGAAGCGCGTAACCCTGAAACCCGGTGCGGAATTCGTCCTTGTCCTGGCCGAAGAAGGCTATACCTCGAACATCCCCTTGAAAGACCTGCAGCGCCCGAATGTCCTTTTCGCGTTCGAGCATGATGGCGCACCCCTCGCCGCCGAACACGGCGGCCCGGTCCGCCTCATCGTGCCCCATCTTTACGCCTGGAAAAGCGTGAAGTGGGTCCGCGGCTTCATGCTACTCGATCACGACCGCCTGGGCTTTTGGGAGCGCAACGGCTATCACGCATACGGCGACCCCTGGAAAGAGCAGCGCTACTCCGGAACGTAGGGGCGTAATTCCGCATCAGGCGATGCCCAGTTCAGCATTTAGAAAGCCCACAAAATACTTCCACACCAGGTAGTAGACGATGAGTGCGATCGGGAACCCGAATGGCACTAGCGCGAACACTCCGTGCGGCACGGGGAATTCGAGCAATCGTGCAATTAAATAGCCCGTGGGCATAAGAAGCAAGGGAAGAGCGCCGCCGAAAAGTCCTAAAGAGAAATGACGCCGCGCGAAAAAAGCCACGTAGAGCACGTTCCACAGGCCCCACGCATTGGGAACCGCGGCCATCGGAAAAACGATGAGGCGCTCGATGGGAGCAGGGAAGTCGTAGACGTAGCGGAATACCGTGTACAGGGTCATTGCAACCAGCAGAAACACGGTGGGAACCGCGATTCCGGCCAGATACGCGCGCACATAGGGGTGCTTGTTCATGATTCCTCCTTCGCTACAGGTGATAAAGCAACGCGGGAATTGTTCCCGGAAAAATGCAAAACACGGCGAAAACACCGGCAAGTAAAGCCCAATCCCACCAAGGCACTCGGATGGGGCGTTCATCGAGCCGCCGCAACATCGCCGGCCACAGGTCCCGCCGGGGCTCGGCATCGCCCGCGGGCGGCAGCGCGTCCTTCAGCAGTTTCTTCAGTTCGGCAAGTTCACGTTCACTCATGGATGAGCTCCCAATCGCGATAATTCTTTTCGCAAAATCCTCACGCCACGGAAGACGCGAATCTTCACGGCGTTCACGGAAATGCCGAGCGCCTGCGCAATTTCCGCGTACGGTTCTTCCTCGATGAGCGCGAGCAAAGCCACTCCACGCAGGCTCGGCGAGAGCTTGCTCAGCGCGCAATGGATTTGGCGGCGCATCTCCGTCTGTTCTCCAGGATGCAAGGGCGCGATTCCGGGCAAATCTTCCGACAGCGGAACTTCCATCCGCGGGCGCCGCAGATGATCGATCGCTACATTCGTTGCAATGCGGCGCAGCCATCCGCCGAAATTGCCCCGCACGGCATCGAATCGTGCGCGGGCCCGGTACACCCGCCAAAACACCTCCAGGGTCAGATCCTCTGCCGCGGCCGTGTCGCGGACAATACGAATAATCCAGCGAAAGACCTCGCGTTGATGCTGCCGGAAGAGCTCTTCGAATGCGTCGAGATCGCCGCCCGCGAATCGCTCCAAAAGTTCCATTCCCCGGCCTCTATCTACCCTTACTGCCTATTAGGCCACGAGGTTACATTATTTTTTGGCCAATCGGGCCTTAGCGAAACCACGGTCCTGGATGGCTCTAAGTGGCCGGATTCGAGGAACGATTTACGGCTGTGCATGTCTCGTCCAGCTTTGATGACGAAATTGACCCTGCGCACGGACTTGATGTGCTGTAATGGGTCCGCGGGCATGGCGATCCTCTGGAATCCAGGCGAATGGCTATCACACCATGCAGCTGCGAAGTTCATTCACAGCCGTTTAACAAGATTCAAATATACTGTTGCTATGCTTGGATACAATTTTGTCAAGGCCACTCTCCTACTGTTCCTGTCTGCCGCTACACCATTGGCTCTCGCAGCACAGAACCCCACGTCCGGACCTACTCAGATGCCGAACGCCAAGATTTTCGGTGAACTTCCCGGCAATCCGCGACGCATCAATAATTTCCCTACGGCCGCGGCGATTTCGCCGGACGGGCACTTCGCGGTTCTCCTGCACAGCGGCTTCGGCGCGTACACCTCCGGTGAAAAGCAATCTCTCACGGTCCTTGACCTAAAAGCCGACACAGTTCGAGATTTTCCCGACGATCGCCTGGGGAACCAGGCCAAGCAAACCTATTTTCTGGGGTTAGCGTTCAGCGCCGACGGGAAACATCTGTACGCTTCCATGGCCTCGCTGACCGATCCGCTCGGGAAAGCAGAAGGGAAGTACGGGAAACGGGATCGCTGTTTATAGCTTTCCAGAATGGCGAAATAGCGCCGGAGCGCTTCCTACCTCTGCCGCCGCGCCTCCATCTGCCCGCCGGAAAAGTGCGCCGGGAGGAATTCAAGGACGTGACCTATCCCGCAGGACTCAGCTTGGGCATAAGCGGCGGCGCGGAGCGCCTCCTGGTGGCCTCCAACAGTTCCGACGAAGCCCTGCTGCTGAATCCCTCCGATGGCCAGATTATTCACCGCTTCGATCTCTCCACCTTCAAACGCATTCCCGGTTCGCTTCCGTACACATCGGTTATGACTTCCGACGGCAAGCGCGGCTTCGTTTCCCTCTGGAATGCCTCATCCATTGCGGAACTTGACCTCCTCACCGGGCGGGTCCGCCGTGTCATCCCACTCCTTAAACCAGCGAACCCCCTTCAGGGAGGCTCTCACCCGACCGCGTTGCTCCTCTCGCGCGATAGCTCGCGCCTCTTTGTCGCCCTCACCAATCGCGACGAGATCGAGGTCCTGGACACGAACACCGCCAAGCTTCTCTACTCGCTTTCCACAAAACTCCCTGGCCAAAAATATGGCGGCAGCGATCCGGAATCCCTCGCGCTCTCCGCGGATGAAAAGACTCTTTTCTCCGCCGACGCGATTTCGGATTCCGTTGCCGTATTCGATCTCAGCTCATCCCGTCGCGGGAACGCCTTCGCGCGCCGCCGGCTTCATTCCCACAGAGTGGTACCCCACCGTGGTTGTCGCGACCGCCAAAGACCTGCTCATCGGAAGCGCCAAAGGCCTTGGCTCCGGCCCCAATCCCACTCCCCTGAAAACAGGCGCGAACGGCCAGCCCCAATATCCCTACAACCCCGCAATGGCCAATGGCTCGCTCGCCCGCATTCCTCTCTCCGCGCTGAAAGACAATCTAGCCGCATGGACGGAGCTGGCTTCCGCAACCAACGCCGCTCAAGGAAATCTCGACCGCGTCCCCTTTGCAGCCGGCGAAAACAAAATTCGCCATGTGATCTACATCATCAAGGAGAACCGCACCTACGACCAGTTGTTCGGCGACCTCGCGGAAGCTAACGGCGATTCTTCTCTCGCGATGTACGGCGAAGAGGTCACTCCCAATCAGCACAAGCTGGCGCGGCAGTTCGGCATTCTAGACAATTTCTACGACAGCGGCGACGTCTCCGGCGACGGCCACGTCTGGTCCACTTCCGCTTCCATCTCCGACTACGTCGAGAAAACCTGGCCGATCGGCTATCGCGGGCGCCAGCACACCTACGACTCAGAGGGCGAACTCCTCGGCGGCATTTCCGTGGAGGATGAACTACCCGATGCCGGCGAACCTACGGGCGGCTATCTCTGGAAGAATTTCTCGAAGCACGGGATTTCCTACCGCCATTACGGTGAGTACATCGTTTCGAGGTGGTGCAACGGCGCGCCGGACGCACCACTCCCCGCCTCTGGGACGCGCCAGGTTGCCGGTGTCACCTGCACCCGCGCGGTGATCCGCAAAGGCGAGTCGCTCGAGAAAAACGTTGGCGATCCTCGCGGCGGACCAAGCCCGTACCCCTGGGAAATTCCCGTACTCGCGAAAAATATCGCGTCGCAACTCGAACTGCGCGGCCATTTCGATCCCCACTATCCCGATTTCGAAGTGGCGTATCCGGATCAGCTTCGCGTTGACGAATTCCTGAATGAGTTCAATGAGTTTGCCGCAGCAAGGAAGGGCGTGGAAAAGGATGCCATGCCACAGTTCATCCTTCTGCGCCTGCCCAACGACCACACCGCCGGTGGGACCAAAGGCAAGCCGCGCCCCACCGCATCTGTTGCCGACAATGACCTCGCCGTCGGCCGCGTCGTGGACGCCGTTTCGCACAGTCCTTACTGGGACGACACCGCCATTCTCATCCTCGAGGACGATGCGCAGAACGGCCCCGACCACGTCGATTCCCATCGCAGCATCGCCCTGGTCATCAGCAAGTATTCTCCGCTTCCCAACGCGCAAGCGGGCCAACCGTCCTCCTTCGTCGATCACACGTTCTACACCACGATCAACATGGTGCGCACCATCGAAGCTCTTTTGGGCGCGCCCCCGATGAATGCCAATGATTCCCGCGCCGCGCTCATGGCGCCGCTCTTCAGCGGCCCCGGCATGCAGCCTGCTTTCTCCGCCGACTTCCGCAATCGCGATAATGGTTTGCTCTACGAAATCAACACCCAGGAATGGAAAGCAGGCAAGAATCTGGACTTCAGCCACGCCGACGCCGCGGACACCGCTACCCTAAACAAGTTTCTATGGCAAGACCGCATGGGCGACACTCCCATGCCCGCCCCGAGCTTCAACGTCTTCCCTCCATCGCCTGTAGCCCAGTCCACCCGCGAAGCCGGCGACCCCGACTGAACTTCCCATCCCGCAAAACAAAAACGCCCGAGCCGTGTAAGCCCGGGCGTTTCGCCTTACTGAAAACTGATTACTGACGACTGAAAACTAGTAGATGTCGTACAGCTCCCAGTGCTGCGTCGGATCAGACTGAATGTCGATGTACTTGTGCGAATTCCGCACAACCTTACGCTCCGGGGATTTTGACCTCGACATAAGTGCCGGGTCTTGCAGTATTCACAGCCGCTACGACCCGGTCCACATGCAGTCGCAGGACTGGCCATTGCGCATTCCCTAACAAGACCACAGCAATTTTCCGAGCAGCCAGATTTTGCTGGTAGCGGATATTTTTGTCCGTCGTAAGGAGCATTTCAAAGCCGGCATTCTCTGCCGCTGCCAATAGCTCGCCGTTGCCAAGTGTATCCCATCCGAGGTCTTTTGCTTTTCTGACGGTGTGGTTTCCGAGGAACGACGCCAGAGGTGCAGGCATGCCGTGGTCAAATAGAATCAGCATTTAGCGCTGTATGGGAGCTTCAAGGCTTCGGGCTGCAAAATCAAGTACCGCCGTGATCTGTTCCCGCGTCACGTCGAACCATTCCATGATTTCTTCGATGCTCGCCCCCGCCTCCAGATTCTCGAAGACGGTAGAAACCGGCATTCTCGTGCCGCGAAACACCCACGCTCCGCTCACTTTTCCCGGCACGCTCTCAACGGCAGGGCATTGCGACCAATCCAGTGCTGCCATAATGTTTCACTCCTGTCTGCATCGTACACCCGTTCGCGACATGCGAAAAGGCGGCAAAGCAAACGCACGACGAAACAAAAACGCCCGGGGATACTCCCGGGCGTCTCGTCTTACTCGGAAACTTGCAACCTGTAACTTCCGACTAGTAAATGTCGTACTGCTCCCAATGCAGCGTCGCGATCGGACTGAATGATGATGTGCTTGTGCGCGTTCTGCTCGAGTTCGTCGATCAGAATCGATTCGCGCGTCTTCAGCGCCTTCGCGATTTCCGGATGCACCCGCAGCGTCAGGTTCGGCCCTTCGTGATCCGCCGCGGCCATCTTCCGCGCTTCCGCCTGAATTTCGTAGCACAGCGTCGGAATCGACTTGACCATGCCCGAGCCCGTGCAGGACGGGCACGGCTGGCAGAGCACGCGTTCCAGCGCCTGCTTGGTGCGCTTTCGCGTGATGCAGACCAGTCCGAACTCGTTGAACGAAAGCGCCTTCGACGGCGCCTTGTCCTGATCCAGCGCCGTCTGCAGCGCGCCCAGAACCTTCTCGCGGTTCCGCCGCTCTTCCATGTCGATGAAGTCCACGACGATGATCCCGCCGAGGTCGCGCAGCCGGATCTGCCGCACGATCTCCTTCACCGCTTCCAGGTTGGTCTTGACGATCGTGTCTTCCAGCCGCGTCGAGCCCTTGCCCACGAACTTGCCGGTGTTCACGTCGATCGCCACCAGCGCTTCCGTATGGTTGATGACGATGTACCCGCCGGACTTCAGCCACACTTTCGCGCGCAGCGCCTTGTCGAGTTCGTGCTGAATCCCGAACTCTTCGAAGATTGGCTGCTCCTTGGTGTACAGCTTCACCTTGTTGACCAGTTTCGGCTGGAAGCGGCTGACGAACTCCACCACCTTGCCGTACTCTTCCTCGCTGTCGATCCAGATCCCCGTGAAGTCGTCGCTGACGTAATCGCGCAGGATGCGTTCCACCAGGTTCAGGTCGCGGTGCAAGGAGTGCCGGGGCTTTCCGCTCGTCGTTCTTCTGCTTGATCTCGTTCCAGGTCTTGCCCAGGAACTCGATGTCCGTCCGGATTTCGTCGTCGGTCGCTCCCGCCTGCCGCCGTCCGCACGATGAATCCGCCGGGATAGCTGCCGCGCGCTTCGCCTACCAGCCTGCGCAGCCGTGAACGGTTTTCCGCGCTCGCAATCTTACGCGAAACCCCAATGTGGTCAATCGTCGGCATGTACACCAGGAAACGTCCGGGCAGCGCCACGTGGCTCGTGATCCGCGCGCCCTTCTTGCCCAAGGGCTCCTTGGCGATCTGCACCACCACTTCCTGCCCGGCCTTCAACATCTCCGAAATCAGTTGTGGCCGTCGTTGCGGTGCGTGCCCGCCATGGTGTCCGCGATAGTGGCCTCCGCCTCCCGGCCGCCGTTCGAACCGTCCTCGTCCGCGATCCCGCGCGATCGCCGCCCCGTGGCCGCGATCACCGCTTCTCGGGCGCTCAAACCGTCCCCGACCACGATCGCCGCCACGGTCGCGTCCTCCGCGCTGTGGCCGTTGAAATCGGGAACGAGGATCGCTGCCGATCCGCGCGGAATCGCGCCGCACAAATTCCTCGCGCGGAGCGCCGTACCCCGTGCACTGCGTGTTTCGCCGGGCAGAAGTATCACGTCCTCTTCGACCACCGCACTCGCTTCTTACGCCTTCCGCGTAAATGGTGGTCATCGCGGCTTCCGCTTCCACGTGCTCCAGCGCTTCGTCGTGCGCCAGATCGGCGCGCTCTGCTTCGCTCAATCCGCGTGCTGTTCCTCGTGTTCCTGCTCGTGCTCTTCTCGTGTTTCGCTTCGCCCGCCGCGGATTCCGCGCTGGGATGACGCTCCTCTCCGTGAGCCTCCGCTTCATGAATCTCCTCGTGCCGCTCCTCGTGGAGTTCTTCGTGGAGCTTCCTCTTCGGTCAGCTCCTCTTCGTCAAACACCGCGCCGCCGGCCAGAGAGTCCGCCTCCGCGCGCGCCTGGGTCTCTTCATGCTTGGCTTCCACCAGCCGCGCCGAAAGCGCCGCCAATTCTTCTTCGCTCATGCCTGCTGTGCCGCTGCGCTGCGGTTCGGACTGCGATTCCTCGTGATGTTCCTCGGCTACGGGAGCAACCTGCCCGCGGCATCGGCAACATGTTCATCCGTTCCTGCTTCCCCGCCCGTCGCTTCCGCTTCGGATTCCTTGTCCGCCAGCACCCAGTGCGGCAGGCTGCCGGAAAACCGCCGTGGTCCCCCGGTAGTGGGCTGTGCGCCAAAGGCCGGACGCGCCGCCGCTTGTTCGAAATTGGGTTGACGCTCTTCGGGCTCCTGCTCTCTCACTGGCACGATCGGCGGCTGCTGTGGCCGCGCACGGTATTTCGCCAGCGACTCGCCTGGCAGCACGATGTCATCTTCACGCGACTCGACTGGCGCAGACGGACCGCGGTCCACCGGGCGGCGATTGTCGTACTCGCGGGATTCCCGCTCGCCCTGCGGCGAAGCGTACTTCGAAGGCGGCAGATTGCGTCCGCCTTGCGGACGCCGGTCAGTTCCACCTCCTCCGCTTCCGCCACGGCGCCGGCTAAAGCGCCCGCGGCGTCCGCGGCCCGATCTCCGCCTCGATCGCCTCCGCGATCGTTGCCTGGGCCTCGATCATGGCCCTGTCCGCGGTCTCCGCCAATCCGCGGCGGATAGCTGCGCGTCGGGTTGTAGCTCGGTGCAAAATTCTGTGGTGCAGACGCATTCGATTCCGGCTGGCGTTCTTCGGGCTCGGAAACTTCCTGCCCTTCGCCGGCTCTTTCCTCGCGCGGACCTCTATGGCTTTCTCCACCAGGATACTCGCCGCGCAAATACTCGCCTTCCGCCGGCTCGCCCTCCGGGCCGTGGTGCGTTCGCGGTTCGTCGAGGTGCACAACCTCCTCGCGGCCTCCCGCTGCAACCGACAGCGTCTCGCCCGGCAAAACTTCGATTGGCGGCACACTCGCGCGGTTCACCGGGCCCATCCGCGACCGGCGCCTCTCCGTGCCCGTGATCGTAGTCTTCAAGGTTTTCGAAGACGTCGCTGACGTACAGGAAGGCGTCCCCATCCAGGCCGATGTCCACGAAGGCGGACTGCATGCCCGGCAGGACTCGCGTCACTTTTCCTTTGTAGATGCTGCCGACGAGCGCGAACTCTTTCTCGCGCTCAATGTAGATCTCGACTAGCTGTCCTTCTTCCAAAATGGCGACCCTGCGCTCGTGCGAGGACGCCGATATAACCAATTCTTTCGACATGAAAACTCCTTGGGATGCACCGCCGCAGGAACCTCTCTGTCAGAGGTCCAGGGCAAGGCGCCGTCCCGAACTTGGTCGGGACACGCTGGCCACACCAACTTGTTGTTGCGGCATTGCGATCGAAGCCGGAGGGAGCGGCCGCGCGGCGGCCCTCATACTGCCTTGAACCCCTTGCTTTCGAGGCTGGTCCGTTGCCGGGATACTCCCGGGGTAACGGCGGACGTTGCTATCCTCACTCTTAAAAATCCTTCTTGCTTCTACCGGCGTACCCGCCTTCAAGGGTCCACCGAACCGGCGCAGCCTCCCTTAACTGAGGTGTTGCGCTCGGCTCTGGCTATTGATTCAGTTGACGAATCGGCGTAGCCGGACATTCATCACTAGTCCAATCGCCAGGAATACAAACAATGTGGCCGATCCTCCGTAGCTCATCAACGGCAATGGAATACCGGTTACTGGCATTGCCCCGATGACCATGGCCACATTCACCAATACGTGGAACCCTAGCGCCGCCGCCACGCCCATGACCAGAAACATTCCCGCGCGATCCTTCGCACGCTGGGCGTTCTGCACCAAACGCAACAACAACGCCATGTACAGCCCCAAAGCAACCAGCACGCCTTTGAATCCCTGTTCTTCCGCCCACGCCGACATAATAAAATCGGAATACCGGACCGGAATGTACCCAGTTGATTCTGGCTGCCGTTGCCGAATCCCTTCCCCCAGAATCCGCCCGAGCCCACCGCTATCTTCGACTGCAACACCTGATAGCCGGAACCCTTGGCGTCTTCCTCGGGGTGCCTAAACGACGTGACTCTTTCCTTCTGGTACGGCTTCATGAAATGCCACCCGACGGGCAGCATGAATAACTCCAATCATCACAATGACCGCGGCATGTTTCCATTGCAGGCCCGCCAGAAATGCTCCGACGATCAGCATGGGCATTAATACTAGCGCGGTGCCAAGGTCGGGCTGCTTCAGAATCAATGCTAGAGGTAAGCCTACCAGAAGCCCTGCTTTAATCAAGTCCTGCAGGCTGAGCTCATCTGTGCGCACTTCCGCAAAGAAGCGTGCCAACACTATGATTATAATCAATTTGACGAATTCTGACACCTGAAAGAATTCCCCCAGCACCGGAATCCATCGTTTGGCTCCAAACCGCGTGTGACCCATCAGCAGCACCGCCACCAGCGCCACCAGCGCCGCGATGTACAGCCACGGCGCCTGGTCCATGATGACGTGGTAGTCCAGCCGCGATAGCACGAACATCAGCACAAATCCGATCACCAGCCAGCGGATCTGCTTCATGTGCATGCCGGCCAGCGCGCTGCCGTGCGTCGCCGAATAGATTTCGATCACACCCAGCGCGCAGATCGCCGCCATGATGGCCAGCAGCCACCAGTCGTAATCGCGTGTTCCTGGTGCGTCCTTCATCTTCTCCTGCCTTACAATCCGCCAATCTCGCTTTTCATCCACCGACGCTTGCACCAATCAAAACACGTCATTCCGAACGGAGTCCGCGGAGTGAGGAATTCCTCTTCGATCTCAGATCATCACCTCGAACAGTCCCCACAAATCCAAACCCTTACTCCGGCCGCGCCTTCTTCTTCTGCGCTCGCCGGGACCACTTGCGCTGTCTCTTCCGGTTTCAACACGGCCTTGGGGCTTCCGCTGCCGGGCTCCCGTTATTCTTTTGCAACTGCTGCGGCTGGTTCCCCGCCGTCACTTGCCCCTGCGTCTTCTTGTTTTTCTTGTCGTAATACGCCTTTACGATATCGCGGACCACAGGTCCCGCGGCGGTGCCGCCGTGCTCCGCAGTGTCCTGCACGACGGCGGCGACCACAATTTCCGGATTGCGTCGCGGCGCGAACCCTACGAACCATCCGTCATTGTGCCCTTTTCCCAACCCGAGTCGGCTCGCAGCGCCGTAGCTCATCATCTGCGCGGTACCGGACTTTCCGCAAAATTCGATCCCTTGCAATTTGACGGCCTGGCCCGTTCCCCCCGGCTCATTCACCACACCGTACATGCCCTGCGTGACTTGTTCCACGGTGTTTTCCGCCAGGTCTACGTGCATTTCGCCCACATTCAATGCATCCTTCAGCAGGTGCGGCTGCTTGAAATCGCCGCCCGACGCTATGCCTCCGATCACGTAGGCGACCTGCAGCGGAGTGACCATGACCGAACCCTGCCCAATGGAAACCGAAATGGTCGACCCCGGATACCACTTGTGGTGGTACACACGTTCTACCCACTCTTCCGACGGCACCAGTCCCGGTTCTTCCGAGGGCAAGATCAATCCCGGTCTTCGCGCCCAGCCCCAGCATCTTGGCATATTTGGAAATCGTCCCGATGCCCATGCGCATCCCGACATTGTAGAAAAACACGTCGCAGGAGTGCACGATGGCGTCGTGCAAATTGACCACTCCGTGGCTGCTTTTCCCGTACACCCAGCATTTGTGCATCTGCCCATAAAAAACGCCATACCCCGGGCAAAATGCCGTGAAATTTTCCGGCGGCACCTTGGATTCCAGCATCGCTGTGGCCATGATGATCTTGAATACCGATCCGGGCGCCAGTTGCGCCTGGGTCACGCGGTTCAAGCAGCGGCTTGCCCGGATCCTCGTTCAACCTTTGCCATTCTTCCTTCGATACTCGTATCGCAAAATCATTCGGGTCCGGCGCCGGATGGCTCGCAAAAGCCAGCACTTCACCGGTCCGCGGATCCAGTGCGACAACCGCGCCCTTTTTGTCTCCCAGTCCCGCTTCTGCCACCTGCTGCAGATCGTAGTCAATCGTCAGTTGGATCTGTTTTCCCGGAATCGCTTCCTGCTGACAAGGTGCCCCATCTCCTTGCCGACGCTGTTCACGATCACGCGCCGCATCCCGTCCGTGCCCACTAGCAAATCGTTGTACTGTCGCTCCAGCCCGCTCTTCCCCGCCACGTCGCCGGGGCGCAGCTTGCCGTTGCTCGCTCTCCATCTGTTGTTCGCTCACTTCGCCCACGTACCCGCTTGCGTGCGCCATGAACCCGCCGGGCAGATACCGCCGCCGATGCACCATCAGCATTTCCAGCAAGGGAATGTCCGCGCGGTGCGATTCGATAAACGCCACGTCCGCCGGGGTCGCTTCCGGCTTGATCACGATGGGCTGAAATTTCGGCAGGTTCTTGGTGTTGCTCCAGCTGATCTTTCAGATCGTCCAGGGACAATCCCAGTCCGTCCGCAATCGCCGGCAGATTCTTATCCACTTCCACCGGATCGTCTCTCAGCAGCAGCACGCTGAAGGACGGGTAGTTGTCCACCAGCACTCGCCCGTCGCGGTCCAGCATCCGTCCACGCGGCGCGATGATCGGAATCGAGCGCACGCGATTGCGCTCCGCCATCTGCAAATATTTGTCGGAATCGATGACTTGGAGCTTCCAGAAGCCCAGCAGCAGCAACCCGATCATGCCCACGATCACGTAGGACGCGGCGGCCAGCCGGACTTGCGGCAGTCGATTATCGTTGCGGAACCAGTACGACACGGAGTACCTGTGCGCGAACTCTTCTTTTTTTCAGGGTTGAGCGGCGCTCGCCCGCGCAATTTCTCAATTCTTCCCGCGGCTGAATACTTTCGAATTCTTCTCTCCACGGGGCCGTTTCCGACCCCGGACAACTCGTTGAAGCGTCCGACTCGCCGCCATGCTTCCGAACCCGTCACATTCGGAAACTCTTAACAAAAGTAGCACTCGGTCTGGGAGGGCGCAACCCGTTCCAAAGTACAGGTTGCTGCCCAGGCAAGGGGACACGCTCCGTAATTCGCAACCCGCTGTCCCATTCCCACCTTCTTTTGTATTCCTTTGCCTGCCTCGTATCCTTTAAACTTTCTAATTCTCCATGTGGCCTAATCCTGATCAGCCTCTTCGTCTCGCGCTCATCGGCATGTCCGGGTCCGGCAAATCCCATTGGACAAAAAATCTTGCCGCTCTTGGACGCTCCACCGTGTGCTGCGACGATCAAATCGAAGCACGCCTCGCTCCTGCCCTCAACGCGGGTGGATACAGCGGGATCAACGGTGTCGCCGCCTGGATGGGTTGGCCGGACAGTCCGGCTTACCTCGAGCGCGAGGCACAATATCTCACCCAGGAAATCGCCGTCCTCGACGAAGTTCTCTCCGGCCTCGAACAGGACCCCAAGCGCGAACTCGTTCTCGACACCACTGGCAGCGTCATTTCCACTGGCAATCACACCCTCCATCGCCTTCGCCGACAGATGACCATTGTCTATCTCGCCGTCTGCCGCACGACGAAATCCAGTTGCTCATCCAGCGTTATCTCCAGGACCCCAAGCCCGTTCTGTGGCAAGGGCGCTTTTCGCCCCCGTCCCGGAGAAACACCACAACAGACCGTCGTCCGCTGCTATCCTGTTCTCATCGCCGCGCGCCGCCAGAGCTACGAAGCCCTCGCTCATCTCACGCTTCCTACTTTGCAATTGCGCGAATTGTCACCGCCCGGCACTGCCCGCAGACGCCACCGCCGGCCAGGCCTTTTTGGAAAGGTCGAGCGCTACTCGAAAGCAGTCGATGATCAACACATGTACTCGCGAAGGTCTCAGCCGATGCTTCAAACCAGATTGTCCGTGCGCCCATCACAACGGACGGCAACAACGTCTGCCTTGGCTCCAGACTGAAACGATAACGATGAGCTACCCGGACCCGGCAAAGGCGCCGCTCACCTCGCTGCGTGGCGCGGTTCTGCGCGGCCTTGCCCCCGATGGCGGCCTGTACATGCCCGCGGAAATCGCGCGCCACACTCCCGAGGAACTCGAGGAATTTCGCCGTTTGCCCTTCACGGAAGTCTGCTTTCGGCTCGTGCGCCCCTTCGCCACTCCCGACGTGCCGGAAGAGGTCCTGTGGCAGATCGTGGCGGAGGCCATCAATTTTCCCGTCAAGCTCGTCTCGCTCTCGCCGGCGCTACACATCTTCGAACTCTTTCACGGGCCCACGCTGGCCTTCAAGGATTTTGGCGCGCGTTTCTTGGCCCGCCTCATGGGCTATTTCGTCCGCGGCGAATCGCGCCAGCTCACCGTCCTCGTTGCCACTTCCGGCGACACCGGCAGCGCCGTCGCTCACGGATTTCTCGGTGTGCCCGGCATCCGCGTCGTCATTCTCTATCCCTCCAAACGCATCAGCGACGCCCAGGAAAAGCAGTTCACCACTCTGGGCCAGAACATCACCGCGCTTGAGGTTTACGGCACCTTTGACGATTGCCAGCGCCTAGTCAAGCAGGCCTTCTCCGACGAAAGCCTCAATCAGCGCGCCTTCCTCACTTCCGCGAATTCCATCAATGTCGGCCGCCTTCTGCCGCAGATGTTCTATCACGTCGCCGCGTACCGCCAGTTGCCGGTAGCTTCCGTTCCGCTGATCGTGTCCGTTCCGAGCGGCAATTTCGGCAATCTCACTGCTGGCATTTTCGCCAAGCGAGTTGGCTTGCCCGTCGCACGATTCATCGCCGCCACCAACGCCAACGATGTCGTGCCGCAGTATCTTCTCTCCGGCGACTATCGTCCGCGCTCCGCCATCGCCACCTACTCCAACGCCATGGACGTCGGCAATCCCAACAATTTTCCCCGTTTGCTCGATCTCTGCCGCAACCGCATCGAAAATGTTCGCAAGGAGATTTGGGGCCACGGCGTCACCGACGAAGAAACTTTGCAGGAAATGCACGCCATTTGGGACCGCTATCGTTACGTTTCCGATCCACACACCGCAGTCGGTATTGACGCCTGGGAAGCCTATCGCAAGGAGCACCCCGAGCCCTCCCAGGGCCTTGTGCTCGCCACTGCCCATCCCGCCAAATTCGCCGAAATCGTCGAAAAGGCAATCGGCGTCGCTCCCCCACTCCCAGAACGCCTTGCCCGCCACCTCCAGCAGCCCAATCTCTCCCGCCCCATGACCACCCAATTCGACGACTTCAAGCAGTTTCTGTTAGCCCACTAGCGCATTCACTGCCACGGCAATTTGCGGCTTGCGCGGTTCCCAAACTACAGCTTGCGCATGGAAAAAAGATTAGCTAAGATCACTTAGCTAAGGAGCTTCCATGGCCATCATTACTATCCATGAAGCCAAAACCAATCTTTCCCGGCTGATCAAGAAGGCCTCTGCCGGGGAAGAAATAATCATTGCTCGGGGCGACAAACCCGTTGCCCGCCTTGTGCCTTTTGGAGAATCCAAAGGGCAGCGGCAGCCTGGATCACTCAAAGGTAAGTTGCGTGTCGGACCGGAATTCTTTGCACCACTCCCGCCGGAGGAATTGGCGGCCTGGGATTAGCCTTTCATGCGCGCTTTGCTGGACACCCATGCACTGCTTTGGTGGCTGTCGGATGATCCCGCGCTGAGCCGCCCTGCGCGCAGGTTCATTGCGGAGACCAAGAACTCTGCGATTGTCAGCGCTGCATCAGCTTGGGAGATAGCTACCAAGGTCCGCCTTGGAAAACTATCCTCCGCGTCGGACCTCGCCGCCGATTTTGTCGGTTACATGGAACGAGAAGGATTCGAATTGCTTCCTATTTCACCCGACCACGCGATCCGCGCCGGTCTGCTCCCCGGCACCCACAAAGATCCTTTCGACCGCATGCTCGTTGCGCAGGCACAGTCCGAAAGCATGCCCATGGTCAGCAATGACCAGGTGTTTGACACGTATGGCGTGCGTAGAATCTGGTAGCACTTCGCTCAGAAGATGGGGAGAAGGCAGGCCCTACGATTACCGCCGCAGCCGGTCGAGCCCAGCGAAAAGAAGCGTGCCGAGCAGCGCGTTCACCGCCGCCGCAATCGCCAGGTGCGCGTTAAACCATATTTCCGGCTGCGCCAGCAGCACCCGCCGAACCAGGACCAGGATGGCCTGGTGCACCACAAAAAAACTGAAAATCAACGCGAATCGTGCCGCCGGATGTTCCGTATCCAGCCGCGCTCCGATCGACGATGCCAAGTACCCAATCACCGTTTTCGCGATCCCGTAAAATCCAAGCGGCACCGTCGGTCCGCTCAGTGCATCCTGCGAGAGCCCGATCACCATGCCCAGCAACAAGCCCGTCGAGGGATTCCGCCGGCTCAATCCAAAATAGATTGTTACCAGCAGCGGCAACTCTAAGATCTCAAGCTTCGGGATATAGACTGGAACCGAGGTCTGCAGCAGCAGCGCCGCAACCGTCACCGCCACGACCGCCCCGGGCCAAAACTTGTGCACTTCGATGTGCGACTCGCCGCCGCGGAGTTCGTAGGCGTCGTTCATGGTTTCCCCGCTGCCGGCGCCACGGGAGCGGAATTTTGCGCGCCGCTCTGCGCCTCTGCGTCCTTTTTGAATTCCACCGGTACCTGCGTCAGCAGCACAATGACCGCTTCCAATCGGTCCAACTTCGCTGCCGGCTGCACGCGAATCTGCTTGAACGGATTTCCCGCCTTCACTTCCACGACGGTTCCGACCGGGATGTCCGGCGGAAAAATCTTGTCCATCCCGCTCGTCACAATCTTTTCCCCTACGATTACCTTATCCTCCGCGGCCACGTATTTCATCAGCAGCATCGGCTCGCCCGTCCCGCCCACCGGGTGTTGCGTCCGCGATTCCACCAGCATCGCGCCCGCGCCGCTATCTTTATCCGTTAACAGCAGCACCTGTGCGGCGTCGCGATAGACTTCGATCACTTTGCCCACCGCGCCATCCGGGGTAATCACCGCCATGTTCCGCCGGATTCCGTCGCGCTCCCCGCGGTCGATCTCGATCGTTCGGCTCGCAGTTCCCGCGCTGTCCGCAATCACGCGCGCGCCCACCATCGGCACTTCTCGGTGCGCCTTGCTTGAAATTCAGGAGCCACTCCAGGCGGTCAGCCTCTGCCGCACGGCTCTGCAGTTGCGATATCGTCAGCTTCAGCTGGTCATTTTCCGCCCGCAAGTGCCTCGTTCTCTCGCGCCGTGCTCTGCAGCGCGAAGTAGTGCGTCCACACACCGCGCACTTTTCCAAATCCCCACGCTCCGCTGCGCTCGAAGGGAGACGCCGCGGAGATCGACCCATACTCGGATCAACCGTCCGCGCGAGTCGCGCTTGATCTGCACCGCCAGCAGCAGGAGCTGTGCCAGCAAAACGCCGGCCAGAAGCGCCAACGACCTATGTCTGGATGGAATCGCGACCAAAGCAGTGATCCTGTAGCTCACCCCTTCCAGGGGTGAGGCCTTCCCCGCCACAGCAACACACCTGAATCAGGGCAACGTTTTCTGCGGACCAGGGCTAAAACTCAGAACTGACAACTCCCTCAGTCGATGCAAACCTGCCGCAACAATTTAAAGTCGCTCAGCATCTTCCCGGTCCCCAGCACCACCGACGCCAGCGGATCGTCCGCAATCGATACCGGCAATCCCGTCTCTTCGCGGATGCGCTTGTCCAGGTTCTTCAGCAACGCTCCTCCGCCCGTCAGCACGATCCCGCGGTCGCTGATGTCCGCCGAAAGTTCCGGCGGCGTCCGTTCCAAGGCCACGCGCACCGCATTCAAAATCGTCGCCACGCATTCGCTCAACGCCTCGCGAATCTCGCTGTCGTCGATCGTCACCGTGCGCGGCACTCCCTCGATCAGGTTCCGCCCCTTCACTTCCATCGTCAGCGGCTTCTCCAGCGGATACGCCGACCCAATCTCCATCTTGATCTGTTCGGCCGTGCGTTCACCCACCAGCAGGTTGTACTTGCGCTTCAGGTACTGCATCACCGCTTCGTCCATCTCGTTCCCGGCCACGCGCACCGACCGCGAGTACACGATCCCGCTCATCGATATCACCGCGATGTCCGTCGTGCCGCCGCCGATGTCCACCACCATGTTTCCGCTCGGCTCTTCAATCGGCAGTCCCGCGCCAATCGCCGCGGCCATGGCCTGCTCCACCAGGTACACTTCGCTCGCCCGCGCCCGGTACGCCGAGTCCTGCACCGCCCGCTTTTCCACGGGCGTAATCTCGCTCGGCACTCCAATCACGATTCGTGGATGCACCAGCACGCGCCGGTTGTGCGCCTTCTGAATGAAGTACGTCAGCATCTTCTCGGTGACCTTGAAATCCGCGATTACCCCGTCCTTCATCGGTTTGATGGCCACCACGTTTCCCGGCGTCCGCCCCAGCATGTCTTTCGCTTCGCGTCCCACCGCCACCACTTCGCCGTTCGACTTGTTGATCGCCACGATCGACGGCTCGTTCACCACGATCCCTTTGCCGTGCGAAAACACCAGCGTGTTCGCCGTCCCCAGATCGATGGCCAGGTCGGATGAAAACAGACTGAAGACCGACCTTAGGTTGTATCCATTCTTATTCATTACTGCTTTCCCCCTGCGGAGAGGGTCCTGCCCGGTAGGATCTCCGCGTTCGCCTACCACCGGCCCGGACTTACCATTGTCGCCGGATTCGACGGCGCACGCAAAATCGCACGCCGCCTCTTCGCCAAATCTACTTCGGCACGACGATGGAAACCTGCTGTGTTCGCCGTTCCGCCGCGGCGGTTTGAGCCGATCACCACGATCGTGTGCTCCCCGGGCTCCAGCGGTTCCGTGAAATGCCGGAAGCGTCCCGTCCGGCGAAATGTTGGCCACCGCCTGGCCGTTGATGATCAGTGCCGCGCCGGGCTCTGTCTTGCCGATCAGCTCCGCCACGCGCCCGTGCATCTGCGTGCTCTCGATCTCCAGGAGCATGTTCCTGTGTCTTGCCTTGCGCCACCAGCGAAAACTTAAATGTCTCGCTGTATTCGCTGCTTTCCTTCTTGCCGTTGGTCGCCGTTACGTTCCAGAAATAATCTCCCGCATCCAGCCCCGTTACTTCCACACTCGTTCCGCTCACCGGCACTTGTTTCACCAGCTTCGTGAACATCGTCGTCGCGCTGATCCGCAGCGTATAGCTCACCGCGTCTTCCATCGGCTGCCATTCAAACCGGATCGCCGCTTCCTTCGGATTCTCCGAAATGATGGGCGCCAGGTTCAGCGGCGAAATCAGCTCCGGGCGGCGCCAGCACGTTCGATTTCTGCGTTGCTCCTCCCGTCGTGAAGCTCACCTTCTCACGTTGCGTCAGCTCGATCCTTTCGTTGCCCCGGTGTACCTCCGCCGCAGCCGCTTCCCACCACGATCTCGTGCTCGTTCTTGGTCGGATCGTTCGTCACCGTCGCCCGGCTGTTCTGCTTCATGAACGCCGTGGCATCTTCCACGCTCACCGCCGCCTGCGCGTCCCGCAGCGTCCAAGTCGGCGTGGCCAGGTTTACCGCTCCCGTGTTGATGCGCACCGCCGTGTTGGAATGATCGCGCGTGACCGTGTTCTCTTCGACCGTGATGAACGTATCCTTATTCACCGTGTACTCGGTGCCGTCGGCAAACGTGATGCGCGCCGCTCCATCCGATCCCGTTTGGATCAGGTCTCCCTTATCCAGCGTGGTGTGGTAATCCGCATTCACCCAGGTCACGGAGTTCACTTTCTTCACCTGCACCCGTCCATCCAGGTTCACGAACTTCGCCTGCATCTGCGCGCTTGACAGCGCTTCGGAATCCGGAGTCGCGAGCGCATTCGAAAGCTTCTTGGTTACGAACCCCGTCCAATTCGGCATGGCCACGTACATTCCCGCGATGACCAGGCCAACCACCAGCACGATCAGTAGGCCCACCGTCTTGTACGACACCGTGTGCCAGTAAACTTGTACGCTCCGGACTTTCGGCACCTGGGGTGGTACCGGCGGTGCCGTAGGGCGGCGGGGTTCCGTCGGTATCTGTGTGGTCACAGGAGTAGGCGCTGCGAATGCTCCAATTTCGCAATTTATCACACCCTCTGGCACCCGCACGAAATCCCCCAACCTCCGGTGGTCAATCAACAAATAGCGCTTCCGCCGCTTTTCCCGACCTGGCCTCTCGGCCACCTTCTTGCCGTTGCAGTGGAGCTGCCATCCCTGGCTGTGCTTTTGGGTCTCTCTGGCTCCCGTTGTTCCCGCTACCGCCCTGCCACGTGCTCCCGCTGGAAAAATCTCTGCTTATCAAACTCTGACGGCACCGCCACATCGAAAAATCCCACCATCATCTCGTCGGACGTCTGTTCGCCCCACCGCACCGCTGCCTTTGGGTCGGGATTGTGCATATTCCCCCGCGAATTGTCATACCACGCCACCGCTTGAAGCTCCGTCCCGGCCTTCAGCGTCAGCGGTTCCGCAAGCCGGTAGCTCATCTGCCAGTGGAAATGATAATTCACGCGCAGCAACGTCTCGATGCTCCTGTCCTTCCTTACAATGTTGTACTCAAACCGTTTTCCCCTCAGGTGCATGTGCGGAAAAAAACTCAGCAGCAGCGCGTCGTTCGGCAACGTGCCCCACGCCTCCACTCGGTAATCGGGCACTCCCGGCGGAATCACGAAATGATCGTTCGTCAGTTGCAAGCGTCAACACCCGCTGTTTCGGCGGCTCTTTCGAAAAGTCAGCCCCATCCGCGTCACGTCGCGTTCCCGCTTTCCCATTCGTCGTGTAGTGCATCTGAAAAACCAGGTCGGAGCCCGCCGGAATAAATTTCGCCATCCCCTCCGGCCAATTGTCCGGCGTGCTTCCGGGTGCGTACACCAGCAGGATGTCGCTGTCGGTCCACATCGCATCCTTCCTGTCCTCTTCCGTCGTCAGCGTCGACGCCGTGAACGGTTTCCCGACCGGTGCATGCCGCAACCACGGCGATTCCGGCGGCCGCACGTAAACCACCGCGTGGTGCACATTCTCCGGCATTCCCGGCAGAATCTCCGAACTCTGCACCCACCGCCCTTCGTCAAAATTTGTCGGCACAATCTCGTAGGTGTAATCCACTTCCCCATCGGCCGGAATTTTCACTCCTTCCGTCATCGTCACGGTCAGTTCCGGCTCCGCCATCGTCCATCGCCCCGACCATTTCCGGTTCGCGGGGCGCCTCCGCGGATTTCCCGCCGGCGCGTTCGCTTCCGCCCACGCCGCCAGCACCGCAATCTGCTGCGTCGCTCAAGGAAGGATCGTTCGAGAATTTTCCGATAGCCTCTTTCCGCAAACCACGGCGGCATCGTCCGTTTCTCCGCCGCCGCGCCGAATCGCAGCCGCGTAACGCCGCGTCTCCTCGTACGTCTCAAATGCCATCGGCGCAATCCCTCCCGTCCGATGACACACCTGGCAATGCCCCTGCAAAATCGGCAATACATCCCTATAAAACGTAGGTTTCTCAACCTCCGGGGTTGCGTCTGGTCCGTCGCAATCCCCCGCATGAATCGCGAACAACGGGCCAAAGAGCAGCAGCGAAATTCCCATCAAGGCGGACGATCTTGAAATCAGGGCCTTCATTCTCTTGTAGGGTCCGCCTTCGCGAGGCGGACCGCCAGGTCAGCCGCTCCTCAATTAATCCCTTCGCCTGCATCCTCTGCCCGGTTTCGGAAATACCTGGCTAAGCAAACCTCTCCTCCGCCTCCCTCAACCATGTGCCGCCGACGTCTTCAACAAAATATCCAAATCGTCCGGGTGGATCGCGCAAACCTGCGCCTCTTCCCGCTCGATCTCCCCATTCCGGATCAGCGTCACCAACGATTCCTCCAGCGTGAACGATCCCTTCTTCTTCGTCAGCGGTATCTCCTGATGCAGATGCTGCAAATTATTCCGCCGGATGTGATGCCGCGCGCCATATCCCACCATCAAAAGCTCCGCCGCCGGCATCCGCCCGCCATTCTTGCTCGGCAAAAGCATCTGCGTCAGCACCGCCGTCAGCGCCATCGCCAGCTCCTGCCGTATGGAGTTCTGCCGTTCCACCGGAAACGAATCCGCGATCCGCGCCACCGTCGAAGCCACGTCCGTCGTGTGTAGCGTTGACAACACTAGGTGCCCGGTTTCCGCCGCCGCCACCGCGATCCGCATCGTTTCCGGATCGCGCATCTCGCCCACGACGATCACGTCCGGTGCCTGCCGCAGCGCCGCTCGCAGCGCCGTTGGAAAATCCGGCGCATCCGTCCCGATCTCCACCTGCTCGATCACGCTCCGCACATGTGTGTGCTCATATTCGATCGGGTCCTCAATGGTCACGATGTGCCGCGCCTCTCGGACATTGATCTCATGGATCAGCGCCGAGAGCGTCGTCGATTTTCCAGATCCGGCGGGCCCGCCAATCAGCACAAGTCCGCGCGGCAAATGCGCCAACTGCGCAACCGCGGCAGGCAGATGCAGTTCCTGCAGCGCCGGCACGCGCGTAGGCAGCGCGCGAATCGCCGCAGCCGCGTGCCCCCGTTCGCGGTGCAGATTGATCCGGAATCGTCCCACCCCGGCAATCCGATACGAAGCATCCGCAATCAAAGCTTCCCGGTAAACCCGCATTACACGCCGTGACAACGCCGGAAGCACCGCCGCTTCAATCTCCGTTCCATCCAGCGCATTCGCCTCGATCTTGCGCACTTCCCCCTGCACGCGGATGCACGGCGGCGCGTTTTCCACCAACAGCAAATCGCTGCCACCTCGCGCCACCAGCGTCGTCAGCCACTGGTCCAGCCGCGCCGTCGCCGAGGAATCCGCAGGCTCGGCCTCCCGCCCCTCGTTCAACTCCCGTACCAGCCGGTTCAACTCTCCAGATTCATCCATTGCCGCCTCTTACTCTCAGATGCAGAAAACGAAAGTCTCGCCCCCTTACAGCACAAAACTCAACCGGCCGGGGAGCAAGATGCAACAGGCAGAAAGCCCTGCCCCGGCCTCAGGCGCGCATTTCCTGACCGCCCTGTTCCGTTCGTTCGCCTCACGCTCCCGTCTGTTTCTTCATGTTCGGGCGCAACTCCAGATTGCGCATCAGCCGGTGCAGGTAATTTGCATGAACTCCCAGAAGTTTTGCCGCTTCCGTGATGTTTCCGCCGGCCTGCTCCAGGCTGTTCTGGATCAACTGCTTTTTCAAGCTGCGAATCGCTTCGTGATAGTTTGCCGGCACGTTTCCCGCTCCCTTCGCGCTTTCCAGCACGGTCTCCGGCAAATCCTCCGGCAGAATCGTTTCCGAAGCCCCCACCACTACGGCGCGCTCCATCGCGTTTTCCAATTCGCGGATGTTGCCCGGCCAATCGTATTGCATCAGGCAGGCCAGCGCCGGCTCGGAAATCCCTTTTACGTTTCGATTGCATTTGTTCGCGTACCGCGCCGCAAAATGCTCCGCCAATGCCGGTATGTCTTCGGCGTGCTCCCGCAGCCCCGGAAGCGTGATGGAAATCACATTGAGCCGGTGAAACAGGTCGCCGCGGAATTTTTCTTCGCGCACGGTTTTCTGCAAGTCCTTGTTGGTCGCGGCCAGGAACCTAACGTCCATTTTAATGGGCCGGGTTCCGCCAACGCGCACGAATTCCCGCTCCTGCAGAACGCGCAACAATTTTGCCTGCAGAATCGGCGAGAGCTCGCCGATCTCATCCAGAAAAATCGTGCCTCCCTCCGCGACCTCCAGAAATCCCTTTTTCTGGCTGACCGCGCTCGTGAACGCCCCCTTTTCGTGGCCAAACAGCTCGCTTTCCAGCAAGGTCTCCGTCAGCGCCGCGCAGTTGAGCGCCACAAACGCCTGGCCTTTCCTCGGGCTGTTCTTGTGAATCGCCCGCGCCGCCAATTCCTTGCCGGTGCCGCTCTCCCCGCAAATCAGCACGGTCGAGTCGCTCGCTGCCACGCGTTCGATAAATTGATAAACCTCGCGCATCCGTGCGCTGCGTCCCACCATGTCGTGGGTCAGGCTGACTTCGGCGCGCAGGCGCTGATTCTCGTTTCCCAGCCGCTCGAACTGGCGCGCATTTTCTATCCCGATTACCCCAAGCCCGGCAATCGCAGAAAGCAACTGCAGGTCGTTTTCGGTGAAAGTCGCCGCCGGGCTGCCGGATTCCAAATAGATGATGCCGATCGCCCGATCTCGGGAGATCATCGGCACGCACAGAAACGCTGGCCCGTGCCCACTCTTCTTCCCCCCTGTGCCGCGGTCTAGCAGCGAAACTCCTTCTTCCGCGACGCGCCGCACGACCGTCTGGCTCACGTGGACCGGATGGTCCGGTCCAGACACGCGGTCCCAGGCTACCCGCGACCGAATCTCCTGTGCGTCCTCTTCCAGCAACAGAATCGCGCCGCGTTCTGCGGGAATCACGTCGAAAATCATCCCCAACAACTGCCAGGGGAGTGATTCTTCATCTCGCAGCGAGCCGATCGTGCGGCTGATTCGCAGCAGCGCACTCAGGTTGCGCGCCATTCTCGCGGATTGCGGGAGCGCTGCCAGCGACTCGGGCTGTAAATTAAGAAGTTCATCCGGCTGCAATTCCACCGCTTTTGCATTCGGCGCTTCTTCCTCATCGATCTGCACCGCACTGCCCGCCGAGCTGGCGGATTTCCCTGCCTGGAACAGAAATACAGAATTCCCTACCGCCACCTCATCGCCGGCTTTCAATTCGCGCTGCTTCACAGGAATGCCGTTGACGAACGTACCGGAGTGGCTCTCCAGATCGCTCAGAAAGCACCGGCCATCTCGCAATTCAATCGCGCAGTGATGCGGAGCGACCGAGGGGTCGTCGAGGCGGATAGCATTGTCTTCGTCGCGGCCCATGCGGACTTCGCCGCGCAGCGTAAATCCAGACTTTCTTAGAGGACCGCTGACCGCCAGGAGCTTCGGTTCCACAATTCGGCCTTCTTCGGGGGCGTTCCGCCTGGACGTTGCCCGTTCAAATCGAGGGCGTCATTCTATCGCCAACCGCCGGGCATCGCTACTCCCTTTGCCCCGACCGATTGGATAGAGTGCCTATCCGAACGGCTAGAACGCGATAACTGCCGATCCGAAACGCGATCCGCAGTAAGATGCGCCGGCCCTAACTACATCTTTTTTCATGGACTTGTGGTGCCCGCTCCCGAACGAAGCCGTTCCCAATGGCTTCTCAGGCTCTCATCCATTTGAGGAACCACTTGGCGTCTTCCTAGCTGCCCGGATAGCAGCCTCCGGTTTCCTTCCGCACAGCTCATCACGAACTGCCTTTCTCTTAGCGACAACCCGTTTTCTTTCATGCAGATGAAACTCTTAGCGCCGATGTCCGTCTGCCTGCGCTGTTTGGCATCTGGCATGCCTTTATCTTCGGCGTAGCAAGCAGAAAGACGAATTCAAAAGAGGTGGCAGATGAAAGTTCAGAACATATTTCGGATGCAGGCAATCGTAATCGGCTTGGGTGCAGCGCTCTTCCTCACGACCTCCGCGCAAGCTCAGGAAATTACCAACAGCAGCTTCGATGAGGGCCCCAACGTCGTCGCTTTTGCGCAGCCTTCGCCCACCACGGCAGCCAGCGCTTTGAACTCTCCAGCGGCAAATTCCGATGTCATGACTTCCGCCGCGATGGTCTCCACTCCCGTTGTGGCGCAAGAAAGTGCCGTTTCCTTGTGGACTCCGGTCGAAGGGTGGCTGTTTGTGGCCTTCCTGATCTCCGTCGCCTTGATTTCCCTCTACGCACTGGTGGAAGCGAAGCGTGCCAACCGCAATCTCAACCCCCGTGTTAATTCCCAGGTCAGCGGCAGAATCGCTCTCTCCTGAGTGCGCGCATCACGACCGCCCAGCCAGCTCCGGGAGTTCGGCCCGAAAGGCCGACCCCGGAGCTTTTGTTTTTCTACTGCTCTCCCCCACCCGCAGGAAATCCATGCCTCCCCGTCATTCCGTTTGGGCCTTTCCTCTGCCTTCCTCTATAATGTGATGTTTGCGCGTCCACTCAGGAGAAATCTGGAATGCCTGGAGCCTTTGACAACCAGAAAACCGGCGTCCGAATCCTTTTCGGCGTCATCATCGGCATGCTCGCGCTCAGCATGCTCCTCTATCTCGTGCCGCAGGGCCCCGACACGACGCAAACCGCCGGCGATGTCGTCGCGAAGGTTGGTGATCAGACCGTCACCCTCGCGGACATCAATCAGCAGCTCAACGAAATTCGCCGCAATAATCCGATTCCGCGTCAGCTCGAAGGCCTTTACGCCAACCAAATCCTCAAGCAGCTGGTCTTTCAGAAGGAAATCGAGTACGAAGCCAAGCGCCTTGGCATCACCGTCAGCGACAAGGAGCGCGCCGACCGCATTCGCCAGTATCTCCCCACCGCCTTCAACGGCGACTCTTTTGTCGGCATGGACGCCTACTCCCGCGAAGTCCAGCAGCGCTTCCAGATGACCGTCCCGGATTTCGAAGAGCTCATCCGCACCAGCCTGATC
Organism: Candidatus Acidiferrales bacterium; assembly: GCA_963734105.1. Taxonomy (GTDB): domain Bacteria; phylum Acidobacteriota; class Terriglobia; order Acidiferrales; family UBA7541; genus Acidiferrum. Next base: position 318,556 of record CAVTFW010000009.1, read on the forward strand.
GATGAAAAGTTCCACAAGCTGCTCACCGACGGAATCAGCGTCAGCCCCGCCGAAATCCAGGAAGAGTTTCGCTACGAGAACGAAAAGATCAAAATCGCGTACGCCGCCGCCCGTCCCGAGGAATTGGCCGATAAGATCAATCCGGACGAAAACGAAATTAAGGCCTACTACGACCAGAACAAGTCCAAGTTCGAGGTGCCCGAGAAACGCGCCGTCCGCTTCGGCCTGCTCGACCTCAACCAGCTCCGTCAGTCCGTCTCCCTGACCGATGACGAGCTCAAGGTCGTTTACCAGCAGAACATCCAGCAATACGAAGTCCCCGATCGCGTCCATGCCGAGCACATCTTGTTGACGACCGTTGGCAAGACGGACGCCGAAGTTGCCGAAATAAAGAAGCAAGCCGACGATATCCTCGCCCAGGCCCGCAAGAAGGGCTCTAATTTCGAGGAACTCGCCAAGAAAGTATTCCGAGGATCCCGGCTCAAAAGCCAAGGGCGGCGACCTTGGCTGGCTCGTTCACGGCCAAACCGTTCCGGAGTTCGATAAGGCCGCTTTCAGCCTCCCCAAGGGCGAAATTTCCGACCTCATCCGTACGCAATACGGCTTCCACATCATCAAGGTCCTCGACAAAGAGAACGCGCACACCAAGCCCTTTGACGAAGTGAAGGATTCTATCCGCACGCCACTTCTTCTTCAGAAGCTTGACCAGCAGGCCAGCCGCCATCGCCGACCAGATGTCCAGACGAGATCCGCCAGTCCAACAAGACCACCCTCGACGACCTGGCCCAGAAGTACCATCTCACCGTCTCCGAAACCCGCCCTCTCGGCCCCAACGAACCTGTCCTCGAACTCGGCAACTCTCAGGACGTCAAAGACGAAATCGTCCGCCTTCGTACCAACGAGCTCAGCCTCCCCATCCGCACCGACCGCGGCTACGTTGTCCTCTCCCTCAAGCAGGTCCTTCCCGGCTCACCCGGGCACCCTCGACGAGGTTCGCGACAAGATCATCTCCGAACTCCGCCTCGCCAAGTCCGAGCAGTTGGCGCGCATCCAAGGTCGACGACCTCGTCAAGCGCGTCAAAGCCGGCGAAAAATTCGATTCCGCCGCCAAAGCTCTTGGCCTCGAACCCAAAACCTCCGACCTCTTGCCCGCAATGGCAGCATTCCCGGCTCTCGGCAACGCCAAACTCTTATTTCTGCGTTCTCTCTCAAGCCCGGCGACGTCGGCGCGCCCCGTTCACATGGGTGCTTCGTGGGTCGCCTATCAAGTCGTGCAGAAAAGTCGATGCCCAACCCTGCGGATTTTGAGAAGCTCAGAAGGCGAAAATCACGGACACCCTCCTCCAATCCAAGCGCAATCTGGCCTTTGAGGCCTTCCGCATCACCCTCGAAGAGCGTCTGAAGCAGGAAGGTAAGCTCAAGCTCATGCCGGAGAAAGCTGCGCAGCTTCGGCGACTCTCGGCTAACACCTAACTCATAGAAAATAAAGCAGTTATAATTTCATCAGTCCCACACTTGCTCTACCCTTCGCGAACCGCTAGCCTATTTCGGTCTGGTTTGGGCCTTGCTCGAAAGGGAGTCCTTCACATGGATTCCACTCCTCTCCGGGAGTCTTTCCGGGCAATTTGCCTCTTCCAGTCCACTCTTTCGTTCCTAGGGAATCGATCATGGCCAAATCCTCGCCGACGCGCACCAACCAGATTCGCAATGACTACCGCTGCAGCATCGAGTTGAATCAGACCGGCAAGTACTGTGTTCGCATCCGGGTCCAGTATCCTCGCCATGCTTGGAACCTCGGCGTTTTCTTCCTCGCCTCCTCTTTCGATCGCTCCATGAAGAAACTGGAAGAATCTTTTCGTTTCCTCCAGCGCAACGAAGAAAAGCTCTGGTTCTGGGGCGTTGACCGCGCCGAAGACATCGCCTTCTCCGCCGAGTTCCTCAAGGAAGCGGGCCTGCATCCTTGACCGCCGCCTCGAATTCCCCCGCAAAGCTTCCAATCTCTCTCTCGAGCCCGAACGCGACGTTCCCGCCTTCGTCCTCGGCCCCGTCCGCCGCGGCCTCGCCGAATCCGTCGAGTACGGCCGCGTCCGCCTCGCCGGCGACTAATCTACTTGGAGTGCGGCAAGCTTGGCAATCTGCCACCTGAGCCGGTTTCTGCGTCACCTCCACTAACCTCCTCTCCTCTGCGATCTTCACCCCTCCTCCAATTCTTTCTTGACAACCCTCCCTTTCTCTTTCATCATTCGCCCAATCTCTTGGAAGAAGTCCCGCGAGACGTCGATTCTCGCCTTCTGCTCTCCGCCCGAAAGCACGTGTGCTTACGTGTCCCAGCAAGATGGCCTGAACACCTCCGGGCGAAAGGATCTCTCGAACATGATCAGCTCTCGCAAGCCCATTTTTCTTGCTCTAGTCGCAGCCCTGTTGCTTCTCGCCGGAAGCATTTCCCTGCGAGCCGCTTCGAAGCCTCAGGACGCTCAGTCGACTGACCAGAGCGATACCACCGCGAAAGCCAAAAAGAAGAAGACCACCACGGACGACACTTCGACCGATGCCACTACCAAGAAGTCGTCCAAGTCCAAGAAGGCCGACACTGCCGGATTCTTCCGCTCCGCCGCGGTGACAGTTCTACTTCTACGACCAAGAAGTCCTCCAAGTCCAAGAAGGCCGACACTGCCGCGGATTCTTCTACCGCCGCCGCGGGTGACACTTCGGCTTCTACTACGAAGAAATCCTCCAAGTCCAAGAAGGCCGACGCTACTGCGGATTCTCACCGCCGCCGCGGGTGACACTTCGGCTTCCACCGCGAAGAAATCCTCCAAGTCCAAGAAGGCCGACGCCACGGCGGACTCCTCCGCAGCCACAGGCGACACTTCCGCTTCCACCACCAAGAAATCCTCCAAATCCAAGAAATCCACTCCCGCCGCGGACGCCTCTGCTCCTGCAGCTTCCACCACTGCTTCCACTCCCGCGGCGAAATCGACGGCTCCTGCCTCCACTGCACGCCGCACGCTCCAGCGAAGATCGCAACACCGGCAGCAGCACCGCTCCGGCCGCCGCGGCGAGCTGCCTCAACTCCGGCCAAAGCCGCTCCTGCCCAGCAGACTCCGCCCGCCAACAGCGCGGCATGGTCTGGGTCAACACCGATTCCGGCGTCTATCACAAGCCCGGGACTCGCTACTACGGGAAGACCAAGCAGGGCAAATACATGACCGAGGCCGATGCCATCAAGGCCGGCTATCGCGCCTCCGAAAAGAATTAACTTTTCCCCAGTCCGAATTTGCACGGCCAATTACATCTAAGGAGAACACTGCATGAAGAGAAATTCGTTCCGCATGTTGCTTGTCGCTCTCGTCTTTGTTCTCGGCGTCAGCGTTGCTGTTTCTCATCCCCAAACCAGCACCACCGGCAAGCAGGCTGCCTCCGCCGCAACGACGAGTCTGTTGGACATCAACAGCGCCACCAAGGAGCAACTCGATGCGCTTCCCGGCATCGGCGCCGTCTATTCCCAGAAGATCATCGACGGCCGCCCCTACGCCAAGAAGACCGATCTGGTGAAGAAGAAGGTCATTCCCCAGGCCACCTACAACAAGATCAAGGATCTGATCATCGCCAAACAGGGTTAATGGTTTCAGATTCACGGAGCGGTCGTTACGTCTCGGCCGCTCCTTCTATTTCTTTGCAGGGAGACTCTATGGGACTTATGGATGAAGTTCTTGCTATGGCGGGTAGCACTGGTGCGCAGCAAGCTCAGACACACTACGGCTCTCACTGCGATTATGACTTACATCAACAGCCCGCAAGTCGGCGGCATCGCCGGGTTGCAGACCATGTTCCAGCAAGGTGGCCTCGGCCACGTCGTCAGTTCCTGGGTTGGCTCCGGCCAGAACTTGCCCGTCTCCGCCGATCAGCTCCAGAACGTCCTTCACAGCGGCGCGTTGCAAGAAGCCGCTCAGAAGGCCGGCATGGATCCCTCGCAGCTCACCGGCATGATGAGCACCCTCCTGCCGCACCTGATCGACCATCTGACGCCCAACGGCCAAGTCCCAGACGCCGGCGGCCTCCAGCAAATGCTGAAGAGCCTAGTCGCAGGCCATTCGTCCTAAGTCGCCAACTCTTCGGTGGTTGTTGCCACAGAACGCCTCGAAACCGGGCGCGCGTCGCGTCCTTTTCCTACTTACTTATCCCGCACGATCACTTCGCCCCGCCCCACCATCTGCTCGTTCAGCCACAGTCTGTACTTATAACTTCCCGCTTTCGTATTCGTGTCACCGGCCCGCTCAGCAACCTCATCCCCTCGGGCGCCTGAAAAATATTCGACCCAAACGGACACCGGTTCGCATCAAACTCCACCTTCAAATTTCCCGCATCCGAAATCCAGCTCACCTGGTCCCCGGGATCCAGCACCACCGCCTGCGGGATCAATCCCACCAATACCGGTCGTTCCGCCATTCTTCCTCGCTTTTCTTTAGTAGGCCGGGGCTTCAGCGCCGGTGAAGTCTTGCCAAATCCAATCGGCTTTAGCCCCTGAAGAAGCGTGCTCCTGCCTCGCACGATAGCACATCCCCCTCGTTCCTCCTATAACTCCCTCTTATAGGAAGGCCCACTCCTCATATCACTTGACGGGTACTGGGACGCCCCGTACACTTACTCGAGTGGTCCGTTGCGCTGAGCACGCTCGACTCTTGCGCGCAACCACCTGAGCTTCACCATCTTCGCGCAGGAGTTTTCACCGGATGGCTTCGGCTTCTATCGCACGGCCCTCTGGCTATCCCTTTGCCCAACGGGGCACAGCTTACAGCTCGTTTCCTGCGTCCCTTTTCTTCTCATTCATCTCGCGGCCTTGGCATCTTCTTCCTCCCGTTCAAGTGGTATTATCCGCTCGTCTGCTTCCTCATCTATGAAGTGCGCATGTTCTTCGTCACCGCCGGCTACCACCGCTATTTCTCCCATCGCTCCTTTAAGACCAGCCGATGGTTCCAGTTCTTCCTTGCCTGGATGGCCATGTCCTCCTCGCAAAAAGGTGTCCTCTGGTGGGCCGCTCATCACCGGCATCACCACCGCTTTTCCGATCAGGAAGACGATCTGCACTCGCCCACGCTCTTCGGCTTCTGGTGGTCCCACGTCGGCTGGATTCTCTCCGACCGGTACAATGACACCCGCTTCGACTACATCGGCGATTTCGCCAAGTTTCCCGAACTTCGCTGGCTGAACAAGTATTACCTGGTGCCGCCTACGGTCCTTGCAGTCGGCCTGTGGCTGATTGGCAGTTGGCCCCTGCTCTTCTGGGGCTTCTTCCTCAGCACCGCTCTCCTGTGGCATGGCACCTTCACCATCAACTCGCTTTCGCACATCTTCGGCAAGCGCCGTTTTCCCACCACGGACACCAGCAAAAACAACTGGCTCCTCGCTCTCGTCACCCTTGGCGAAGGCTGGCACAACAATCATCACCATTTTATGGCCAGTGCACGCCAGGGCTTCTACTGGTGGGAAATCGACATCACTTTCTACACCTTGAAACTTCTCTCCTGGTTCGGCTTCGTCCGCGAACTCCGCCGAGTCCCAGACCGCATCCTCGCCGAAGGTCAAGCCCTCGACGCCTCCTCCGTCGCCTAGCGCCTTCATGAGGCTTCTGTGTAGCACTGCGCTCTACTTGTTCTGAAGGGGGCCAGATCTGCCCAAAATCGTGGGGCAGCCAAGGGAGTTCTTAATTTTCCGGCCGAGCCTGAATTACAGACATTCTGATATACTGACTCCGGGAGGCTTCCATGGAAGCGGTAAAAGTGGGCAAGCGCGGCACCATCGTAGTTCCCGCCAAGCTGCGCAAGCGCTTTGGCATTCAAGAAGGCACGCTCGTCACCACCGAGCCGCGCGAAGACGGTGTCCTGATCCGCCCGGCAGTCGTTGTTCCCGTGGAAAGGTATACCGCGGAGCGCAAGGCCGAATTTCTTCTCGCCACAGCTACAACGGCCAAAGACTACCAACGCGCACGGAAAGCTGTGAAAAAGCTGGGGCTCGATCCCGACACGATCGCACATCACCGCCTCGAATAGCTAGAATAGCGAATCGATGGACCGCCTTTTCCTCGACGCCAACGTCCTTTTCTCCGCCGCCTACCGGCCAAACGCGGGCCTTCTCCAATTCTGGAAGCTGAAAAACGTGATTCTCTGCTCCTCGCACTTTGCTCTCGGAGAAGCAAGAATCAATCTGACCGAGGATGCCCAGAGGCGCAGGCTTGTGAAATCGACCCGAAGCATGCAGCTTTTCGGCGCGAGCCCGCGCCAACTCCCCGGCGATGTTTCTTTGCCCGAAAAGGACCGGCCGATTTTGCTTGCTGCAATCGACGCCCAGGCAACACGTCTCATCACCGGCGATCTGCGGCACTTCGGCGCATATTTCGGCAAGACCATCGAAGGGATTTTGATTTTGCCACCCTCTCGCTATCTGAAGCTATACCAATCGCGCTAACGGTAAACTCAGACCGGGGCGCTCCGCCGCGCCTACTTCCTTTTGCTTGCCGTTCAGCCGAATGGCACACGACGGGCCCATCCAATTTGACCGTTGCGCACGCCCGCCCCACTGCGGGAAACTATTCCTTCCTGCCGTACTCCTGCGCTCCCCCGAAGTACACCAGGAGGGACGTCCTTGTCGGTTCGTTGCGAACCCAGGAAAGGGTAATCCTATGACCAATTCGATTGGCGAACTCAAGCCTCCCACACGCTTGATGATGACCCCAGGGCCGTGCTCCATCGACCCTCGCGTCTATCGCGCTCTTGCTTCTCCCATTGTCGGCCACCTCGATCCGTGGTTTCGCGGCTGCATGGACGAAACCCAGGTCCTCCTTCGTCAGGTTTTCCAGACAGAGAACCGCGTCACCTTCCCGCTTTCCGCCTCCGGCTCGGGCGGCATTGAAGCCTCGGTATTGAATTCGCTCGAACCCGGCGATGAGGCCATCTGTTGCGTCAACGGACTGTTTTCTCAGCGCATGCATGTGATCGCGCAACACACGCCTGCAACCGTTCATCTCGTTGAAGTGCCCTATGGAAAGCCCATCGATGCCGAAGAGGTGCGTAAGGCCGCCAAAGGCCGCAAGATCAAAATGATCGGCTTTGCTCAGGGCGAAACCTCCTCCGGAGTGCTCACGCAAGTCGATCCGCTCCGCAAAGTTGCCGATGAGTGCGGCGCGCTCCTGGTCGTGGACACCGTCGCCTCACTCGCCGCAGTCCCGCTCCACGTCGACAAGCAGCGCATTGACATCTGTTTCAGCGGCTCTCAGAAAGCCATCAGCGCGCCCCCGGGCATGTCCCCCATCACTGTCAGCCCGCGCGCCGAGGAAGTCTTCCGCAGCCGCAAAACCAAGGTCCAAAGCTGGTACTTCGATCTTTCCACCGCCATGAATTATTGGGGCAAGGACCGCCTCTACCATCACACTCCTCCGATCTCCCTGATCTATGCGCTTCGCGAAGCCATGCGCATCCTTCTCGAAGAGGGCCTCGAGGCCCGCTGGGAACGCCACAGAATCAACCAGCTCGCCCTGATCGCCGGCGTCGAAGCCATGGGCCTGAAATTACTCGTCGAGAAGCCGCAGGACCGACTCGTCACCGTCACTGCCGTCATGATCCCCGCCGGCATTGATGACGCCAGACTCCGCGACCAGCTCCTAGACGAATTCAACATCGAAATCGCCGGCGGCATCGGCGCGCTCAAGGGCCAGATTTGGCGTCTCGGCACCATGGGCTACTGCAGCCAGAAGCCCTTCATCCTGCAACTCCTCGCCGCACTGGATAAGTGCCTGCTCGACCAGGGCCACCGCCACGCTCCCGGCAGCGGCGTAGCCGGCGCCATTCACAGCTACGCCCAAGCCGAGGTTCCAGCCGCCGCCGCGCGCTAAATTTTTCCTCCATCTAGGCGCCGGGCGTTAGCCAGGTCAGCGTGGCACAGGCATTCCTGCCTGTGCTCTTGGGTTTGCTTTTGATTAGTTGGAGATGTAGAAGATTGAAAGAGTGAGAAGAGTGAAAGATAGAACAGTAGCGGCCTATCGCGTCTTCTGCGCCGCCGTCGACTGAAAATCCTCGTACGTGCCCTTGAAATCTTCTATCTTCCCGTCCTTGAAATTCCAAATCCGCGTGGCCACTTCGTCCAACACGTCTTCGTCGTGCGTCACCAGCAGCAGCGTGCCATCGTACTTCTGCAACGAAATATTCAGCGCATTGATCGCTTCCAGGTCCAGGTTATTCGTCGGCTCATCCAGCACTAGGAAATTCGGCTTCTGGATCATGAGTCGGCAAAAAATCAGCCGCGCGCACTCGCCGCCCGAAAGCGCCGCCGTCGGCTTCAGCGCATCCTCTCCGCTGAACAGCATCTGCCCGAGGAAGCCGCGAATCTCCTCCTGCGTCGCGTCCGGCTTGAACTGCCACAGCCATTCCAGCGCGGTCACACCTTTGCTCTTATCGATGGTGTAGCTGAAGTCCTGCGGGAAATAGCCCACGGAAACCTCGTGGCCCCAGGTCACGGTCCCAAAATCGATCGCGAACTGATGCTCGGCATCTTCAATGAATTTCCCCGCGTTGCGGATCAGCGACTTCAGCATCGTGGTTTTCCCGGCCCCGTTGCGGCCCGTGAGCGCGATTTTCTCGCCGCGCGTGATGGCCGCGGAAAAATGATCAAACACCTTCAGGCTGCCGTAGGACTTTGCCAGCCGTTTCACTTCCAGCGGCAATCGACCCGACGGCGTTTCCGTCTGGAAGCGAATGTACGGCCGCTGAATGTTCGATCTCGCCAGTTCCGAGGTCTGCAAACGTTCCACTTCCTTTTTGCGCGACGTGGCCTGCGCCGACCTCGTGCCGGCGGAGAACCGCGCGATGAAATCATTCAATTGTGCGATCTTCTTCTCGCGCACCGCATTGTCCGCCTCCATGCGCGTGCGGATCTGCGTCTTCGCCAGCACCATATCGTCGTAGCCGCCGGGATACATGATGATTGTCTGGTAGTCGATGTCCGCCGTGTGCGTGCAGACGCTGTTCAGGAAATGCCGGTCGTGCGAAATCACGATCAGCACGCCGTGGTATTCGCAAAGATATTCCTTCAGCCAGTGGACCGAATCGAGGTCCAGGTTGTTCGTCGGCTCGTCCAGCAGCAGCGCCGAGGGATTGCCGAACAGCGCTTGCGCCAGCAACACGCGCACCTTCTGTCCACCCTGCAGCTCGCCCATTTTGCGCTCATGCAACGCCGCATCAATTCCCAAACCGTCAAGCAGCACGCCCGCGTCCGCCTCCGCCGTGTACCCGCCTTCTTCGCCGACGATGCCTTCGAGCTCGCCCAAGCGCATGCCGTCTTCATTCGTCAAATCCTCGTGCGGCTTCGCGTACAACGCATCGCGCTCCTCCAGGGCCTTCCAAAGCGCGGCATTGCCCATGATGACCGTATCGATGGCGCGAAATTTATCGAACGCGAACTGGTCCTGCCGCAGGACCCCGATCCGCTTCGGCCGCGTAATCGTGCCGGCCGTCGCATCCTGTTCGCCGGTCAGAATTTTCATGAAGGTGGATTTGCCGGCGCCGTTCGGCCCGGAAATAGCGTACCGCCGCCCGGCCATGAAAGTAGTCGTGACCTCCTCAAAGAGGACGCGGGAGCCAAAGCGCATAGTGACGTTATCGACAGCAATCATATCCCTATAAGTTTAGCGTAGTCGGCGCCCCTCGCGCCAAACGGTCTCCCGTCAAAAACCCGAACGGGCCAATTCGTTTCTCTTTCCCTGGAATGGCCGGGAGGTCTAGGGAAACTACGAAGCAACTGCCTCGCTCGAACCGGGCTGGTCCAATTCGCCCTCCCAGCGGGCAATCACCGCGCTGGCCAGGCAATTGCCCGTGACATTGACCGATGTGCGTGCCATATCAATTAGCGCATCCACGCCCAGGATCAGGAAAATCGGCTCCGTGGGCAAGTGCAATGACCCGGCTGTGGCCAGAAGCACGACCAGCACCGCGCGCGGCACCCCTGCCACACCCTTACTTGTCAGCATCAGCGTGAAAACCATGAACAATTGTTGCGGCCAGGACATGACGATCCCCGCCGCCTGGGCCACAAATATCGAAGCCATCGCCAGGTATAGCGTTGACCCATCAAGATTGAAGCTGTATCCCGCCGGAATCACGAACGCCACAATCTCGCGTGGCACGCCGAAGGCTTCCATGGCTTCCATGGCGCGCGGGAGCGCTGCCTCGGACGAACTGGTCGCAAAAGCGATGGTAGCCGGCTGCGCCACGGACATCACGAAGCGCCTCAGCGGCAGCCGTGCCAGCAAGGCAACGGGAAGCAAAACGAAAAGCAGGAAGGCGATGAGGGCGCCATATGCCGTCAAGACCAGTTTTCCGAGCGGCAGCAGGATTTGGATTCCCAAATGGCCCACGGTATACGCCATGGCCGCTCCCACGCCGATCGGTGCGTAGTACATGACGATGTTCGTGAAGCGAAACATCGTTTGCGTCAGCGATTCCGCAAAGCTCAAAATCGGCAGACGTGTTTTTTCGGGAACTTGGGTTAGCGCGATTCCGAACAAAATCGCAAACACCGCTACCTGCAGGATCTGGTTTTCTCCCACGGCCTTGACGATGTTTTCCGGAAAGACATGGAGGAGGAAATCATCCCACTTGAGGGTCGCCACGTTTTGCGGCGCCTGCTCCGCTGTTGTTGCGGGCAGGATCAACCCCACGCCTGCCCGCGTCAGATTGATCGCTCCCACGCCCAGGAACAGCGCAATCGTCGTGACTGCCTCAAAGTAGACGAGGCTCTTCCATCCGATCCGCCCCACCTTGCGCGCGTCGCCGTGGCTGGCGATGCCGGTAATCAGCGTTCCCAGAATCAACGGCGCGACGATCACCTTGATCAGGCGCAGGAAGATGTCGCTCAGAATGCGCACGTGCCCCGCGAATTCCGGCCAATCCAGCCCGATCTCCAGCCCCAGCAGCATGGCGAAGAAAATCCAATAGGTCAGCGACCTCTTGCGAATTCCTTCGTAGGCCAGCACGAGCAGTCCTGCCCACCGCAAGAGGGCGGTCCAACCGTGGCCGGGAACAAACGCCAGCAGCAGCGAACCCGCCGCAAAAAGCAATAAGCCACAAATTATGGCGATGGAATTTGGTTTGGAAGAATCGCTTGCCAAAGGATGTCCCTTGCTTCGTGTCGCGGACGCGCTTCTGCCGCGACATCATAGCTTGTCTCTCGCGATCGCGAACAGCCCTTCTTTCCTTCGTTTCCGGAAGGCAAGTTGCTCAATTCTTCGCCGTGCTGCTATCTTCCATAAATGGCGCAGATCCGCTACTTCGAATGCTCCCGCTGCAAGTCCCATCTGTCCGCGGAAGTGCCGCGAAACGTCTGCCCGCAGTGCGCCGGGTCCCTCTATGTCCGCTACGACCTTTCTCCTTTTCGCGGGGACGCTCACCGAGACGAAATTTCCCACGCTGCCTCTGGCCACGCCTGGCCGGGAATGTGGCGTTACAAATCGGTTCTTCCGGATGCCTCCCCGGTCTCCCTCGGTGAAGGTTGGACGCCGGTCATTCGCAGCCGCCGCTACCCGGGCGTTTTCCTGAAGGAAGAAGGAGCGAATCCGACGGGGAGCTTCAAGGCCCGCGGCATGGCGCTTGCCGTGACCATGGCCCGCCACTACGGCCTGAAAAAATTGGCCGCACCCTCCGCGGGAAATGCCGCCGGAGCTCTTTCGGCGTATGCGGCAGCCGCGGGAATCGAAGCGCACATCTTCATGCCCAAGGACGTGCCGTTCGCTAACTACTTGGAAGCGGTGCTCTACGGCGCAAACGTCACCCTTGTCGACGGCTTGATTTCGGATTGCGGCCGAATCGTTGCCGAACGCAAGGACCGCGAAGGCTGGTTCGACATTTCCACGCTGAAAGAGCCCTTTCGCGTCGAGGGCAAAAAGACTATGGGCTACGAGCTCGTCGAGCAACTTGGCTGGGAATACCCCGAGGCCGTTTTTTATCCCACGGGAGGTGGCGTCGGTTTAATCGGGATGTGGAAGGCCTTTGCGGAATTGGAAGAAATCGGTTGGGTGCGGCCGGGGAAGCGTCCTCGCATGATCGCGGTGCAATCTTCGGGCTGCGCGCCCGTCGTCCGTGCTTTCGAGCACGGTGAAAAAGTAACCCAAATGTGGACGGACGCGGCAACATTTGCCGCAGGCTTACGCGTCCCGAAGCCCTATGCCGATCACATCATTCTGGATATCCTCCGCGAATCCGCAGGCCTGGCGGTTGCTATTTCCGATGAACGAATCCTCGCATCCCTCAAGGACTGGGCCAAACACGAAGGAGTATTCCTGTGTCCGGAAGGCGCTGCCGCTACCGCTGCTTATGACCACTTGTTGAGCACCGGCTTTCTCAAGCCGGAAGATCGTGTCGTCCTTTTCAACACGGGTGCCGGCTTGAAATATACAGACGTGATCGCAGAAGCAGCGGGCGTTCGGCGCCCAGTCACAAGTTCGTAGCCTTAGAAGGATCTCTCCCGGCACTCAAAATGGCCTGCACGAGTGCTGGTCGCTAAAGAAGCCGCTTGATGGCCTTGGAGAGCGCTGATATCTCAACCGGCCCCCGGATGATTTTCACTTCTTTTCCTTCTCGGTTCACCACGATGCACATGGGAAGCCCGCCTTCAAATCCGAATTTTCTGGCGATTTCGACGCTGCCAAGAAGCACCGGATAGTTGATGGCCGTGGAAGCGCCATCCACTTGAAATCGTTCCTTGCGGACAAAAGACTCCACGGATTGTTCGCCATCATCGTTCACGGAAATGGCAACGACAGTGAATCCCTTGGAAGAATATTTTTGCTGCATTTGAATCAGCTCTGGAACTTCGTCTACACAACCGGAACACCACGTCGTCCAAAAAGTGACCAGGACAACTTGCCCTTTGTACGACGCGAAGTCCACCCAATCGTTGTCGAGCGTCGGTAAAACCGCGTGAGGGACGGGTTGGTCCATGCGGCGATGGGGCCGGATTCGTCGCCGGAGGCATCAGTGATCCAGGAAATATCCGGACGAAAAAAATAAAATGCGATCGCGATGCATGCGGCAGCGAGAGCGGAAAAAACCAAGGCTTTTTTCGTGGCGAATGATCACCCCCTGCGGTTGCCCAAGTGCTGCCAAACTCCACCAGGTGCTTGAGACCAGAGTAGAGCCAACGAAGGAATCCGCTCGGCAAAATGACAGGCTCATAACGAATGAGTAATATCTTGGGGAAGTTATTGGATGTTATTCGGCGAGATCATCGCCCTCAGCTGCGGCAGCAGGTGCCAGCGTAAGCGCTCCACCCGCCATTGACAGTCTGCCGAAGGAAAATGGACACTAACTAAGTATCATTTGGAAAGGAAAGAGGAACTCTCGTGCCTTCACTCCCAGTATTGGCGAACGTCGGTGCCATGCACCAATTCATCGGCGCCTTTGAGGTCACCTGCAAACTCAGCGGCCATGTTTACGATTGCCGCTTCTCGCATATCTGGAATGCCATCGCCACGCGTCACAGCGACACCATCGACGCCAAATTCGAAGTCGATGGCGAAGGCCGCATCGTCGGCCTCGCGCACGGCGCTTTCGTCGAATTCCGCGAAAAAGCCGGCCGCGACCTCACCGACCGTGAAGCTAGTTTCGTCGCCGCCGAATATCTCCGCGAGCGCCTCGAAGAAGAAGACGAACGCCCACTCTACGACGTCCCCCACGAAGAAGTAACCCGCCTCATCGCTTTCGCCGGAATCAAATAAGCACAAGTTAACGCGGGAAGAACGGTTCAACGAAGGCTGAGCAGCTTGTCCACGCGGGCGGCCAGCTTCTCGGGATCGAAAATGGGGGGCGAGCAGGTGCGGCTGGTGCAAATAAACGCCGCGGCTTCCTTCAACTCTGGATATTGCACATCGGGATTGGGCAACCGGCCCTCACGAGCGTCCCACCATTCCAGGCGCTTGTAACCGGAGGGGTAGCGAAGCGCCCCTTGAAAGAGATTCTGTGCGGCGGGGTCGTCCTTGTGCCCGACGACGGTGAGGTGCAGCGGCTCCGAGCCGATTTCCAGGTCGGCGAGCAGCACGCTGGAAGCGGGAAGGCGATCGACCACCGGCTTCGCCGCCAGGTAGCGCATTGCGTCTTTGGCGAGCTGTTCGTATCCGGCCTTGCCCGTGTAGTGGAACAGGAGATTCGCGGTGCGCGCGACCATCACGTTTTCGTCGCGCTGGGGATGCGGCAAATAACTGTGATCGGTCGGCACCCTCGCCGTCACAAAACCCGCGCCGTTCGGATCCCGGAAATTCTTGGCGATGAATGCAGCCCCGCTCTGAGCGTGCGCGAGCCATTCGCGATCACCCGTTGCGCCATAGAGTGTGAGGAACGCGCGCGTCATGGCTATGGTGTCGCCCAAATAAGGGCCCGACGCATCGGATGAGCCGTGACGGAAGCCGCCTACCGGGAGCGACCGATTGGCAAGTACCCAGCGCGTGGCCTTGATGGATTCGTCGAGAGCCTCGCGGTCGTCGCTGGCTGCATAGAACGTAGCCAACCCGTTGATGGCCCAGCCGTTTTCCCGCGCATAGAGGTGCTTATCGACGCGCGGAACGCCCAGCTTGCGTCTCTGCGCGTCGTCAAGGGCAAAATATTCCGCACTGTGCTTGCCTTCGACGAGGTCGGCATCTTGGCTGGTATAGAAAGCCCCAGTGGGCGAAGTGAGGAATTTCTCCAGATAGCGCCGGATTTCCTGGGCCGCGTGAAGATACTGCGGATCGCGCCATTGCGCGTAGGCCAGGGAGTAGATCCGCAGGTTTTCGGCCTGCATCTGCATGATTTTCTCGAAGTGTGGCGAGTTCCAGTCGCCATCGGTCGAGTATTGGTAAACGCCGCCCCACGCCGGATCGAGCAGGTGAAGCTGCTCGGCAAGAGTCTGCCGGGCCATGTGCTCGGCGCGTGCATCTTTCTTCTGGGTCGCGAGGATCATCGCGTACTCCACGGAATCCCAATCGAGATATTTCTGGTCCCTGCCCCAACTTCCGTGCTCGTTGTCATAACCGGAGAAGAAATTCCGGGACAATCCCTCGCGCAACGCGGGTGTCAAAAGCGGATTCGCGGGCAACTCCAGCTTGCGCTCGGGCTGCACCGACGGGCCCGGAGAGGGATCATCGATGATGGCTTGAAGCATCGAGGTCATTTCATCGGGCGAGAGATAACCCTGGCGTTTCACGATCTCGTGGCCGTCCACGTCAAAAACGACCGTCGCCGGCCAACCGTAATCTTCATAGCGGTTGGAGAGATCGGGGCGGGAGTCCTGATCCACTTTGACGGTGATGTAGTGCGCTTGCAGCAGCTTGATGACCTGCGGATCGCTATAAGTATTGGCGTCCATGACGTGGCACCAGTGGCACCACACGGCCTCGAGATCGAGCAGCACGAAACGGTGGCCGCGCTTCGCTTCCGCGAATACGGCACCGGACCACGGGCGCCAGTTGAGTTGGGCGTCGCGATGCCCGGCGTCTGGAGTTGCACTCTGGGCTGCAACGGCACCAGCCAACAGCAAGAGAATTAAGGCAGTAAGGAAAGTTCGTTTCATGGCGTCTGTTTCAAGTACGCAATCCTGGGTAGATTGGATGTCCAAGAGCAGGGGCCCTGGTGCAAACTGCGGTTCGTCCTCTTCTCGAACCTCCACGAACAAGTCCGCAACGTGTCAGAGGGAAGATGTTCCGCCCAAATCGAATTGTCCCTTCGAGGCCAACCGGCTCACAACTGCAAGCAGAGCCGTAAGCGCTGCAAGGGCACTCAACCAGACCACCTTCAGGAATTCCACGACCCACGCGGGCGCCGCTCCGACCCTCTTCAACACGAATGGCAGGAAGTTCCACGTCGTCACATGGACGTAATCCCAGGCGTCCTCGCGCATCGCTTCGTTCGTCAGACCCCACGCATCCATTTTACCTAAGCTGAACGCTACGATGTTCTTCATGCGCAGCCACACCACAAAGTTCGGCGGGCTCAGCGTCCCCATCTGATATCTCTCCAGTGGGCACCAAAACGCAACCGAGCCAAGCTGGATGACCACGCTGATAAGCACAATCGCCAGCCCTACTCGCCACACTACCTTGCCCACCTCCCCACGATGCCGCAGCAGCAGCGGCACCGCCATCAGTGCCGCTACTTGCGCGGCGGTGGACACATAGCGATCTCCCCACGCCGTGTCCCCGCTCCAGAACGAGTATTTCGCATAAAAGCTGACATAAGCTATCAGCATCGTGCCAAACGCCACTAAATACGCGCGGATCTCTGGCCGAAGCCTTCTCCACGCGAACACGGCCACGATCGCCGCTAGCACGAGAAGCGGATCGAACAGGAACACCGATTTCTCCGGCGTAAACAAAGCCCCGAAAAATCCCTCGCGAAACGGTGTTTCAAACGGAAAAGCCGCCGGAAGGGCAGGGTTGCGCTGCCTCCATTGCTCGCCAAAAACCTGCGCGTAGGTGTTGAAAATCGACCCGAACCGGACATACTGATACGCGCGGTCCATCAGCAAGAACACGGCGTAAATTGGCAACGCAATCCGTGCGTAACTCCGGGCGAGCGAGCGCATTTCCGGCCCGCGAATTCCAGTAAACCACGCAGTCAACAGCAGGAACAGGCAGACCGCCAACAGATCCATCCCCGTCGTCAGGCGCGTCAGCAGATTTGCCCCCAGCGCCGTTGCTCCCACCTCCAGCGCCCAGCGCTTCCTGCTGCGAAACCACTCGTACTGAAACGTCACACCGATCAGCGTCAGGAGTGCAATGTAGTTGTTCTCCATCATGTCCTGCGTGTAGTGCAGAAACGTGGTGCCGAATAACAACGCCAGCGCCCCCGCCATTCTCTGGTTCACCGTGAACCCCAGTAATCCCAGAAACCGGAAGCACACTAGGCAACTCAGCAAGCACACCGAAATGTTAGTGCAGTAACTGACAACGATATTGCGAACCGTGGGATCCGTGCCCTCGTATTCCGCGAAAATTGGCAGCCTCTCGATATACGTCCCCAGCACGTCCTGTGGGAGCATCAGCAGCGATTGCCCGATGCCATACCACCCATAAATCTTGCCGCCCCTTCCGCGGATGCCAAAGTTTGGATATTCGTCGGGGAAAACCGGTGGCTCGGAGGTCCAGAAGGAATGAGTAGCCTGCAGACGGTGAGTTGTATCGCTCGAACCCAACTCCCCGGACTGTATGAGCACCGCGGCCAGCACGGCAATCGCGGTCAAAAGAAATATCGGATTGCGGAACAGGCGGCCAGCCCGCGCGATCCCGCCGGGCTCTCCGATTTGGACTTTTCGCTCGCGCATCGCGGGGCCTTCTAGTTCGTCGATTGGGCCGCGGCTTTATCTTCGGCGCGGAACGAGGCCAATCTCGGATGGTGCAGCCCATCGCGCCGCACGAAGTAGATCACCAGCAGTAACAACAGCGCCCCGAACACCATCACCGCGGTTGCCGCTTGCAAGCCGATCTGCAAATCGCTCATGTCGGATATCTTGCCGATCAGCAAAGGTCCCAGCGCCCCGAGCAATTGCGTGGCGAACATGTATACCCCAACCGCGGTGGCATGCGCCCGCTGCGGCGTGAGATCATGCAGCACCGCCGTCGTCGGCCCGTGATACCAGGACATGAAAAACATCGATACAAAAAAGCCCGCCAGCACCATCCCCTTCTCCTCCGACTGAATGGCCACCAGCAGAAACGGCGCGGCCGCCAGAAAGGCGGCGGCAATCACCAAAATGCGCCCATATTTCAATCGTTTCTGCACGCGATCCGCAACATACCCCCCACACAACGCTCCGATCACAGAGGAAAGCAGCGCGATGATCGCCAGGGAGAGAGCGGCCTCTTTCGTACTGAAGTCTTTATAATTCTTGGCGTAATCGATTCCCCAGGTGACGAAAGACACGGTGGAAAACGTAACGCAAATCCCGGCAGCGATCATCGCCACAAACGCCGGCACGCGCAGCAGTTGCATTACAGGCACCACCTCGGACCGCGGCCGCCTCGTTGGTTGCTTCAGTTTCAGTGCCGTCAGCCCGGGAAGTATCCCAAGTATCCCGATGATGATGAACGCATGCTGCCATCCGTGGCGTTCTCCCATGATTCCGCCGAGCGCCAGCCCCATGACGCCGCCGAGAATCATCCCGGCAGCGAATATCGACTGTGCCAAGGCTCGGTTTTCCATCCTAAATGAATCGGAGATAAGGGATTGCGCCGCCGGGGCGTATGCCGCTTCTCCGATGCCAACCAGGCCGCGGGCAACAAACAAAAACCAAAACGTGGGTGCCAGACCGCTCAATATAGCTGCCATGCTCCAGAACAGGACGCCGAACGCGATGATTTTAGGCTCGTTGAAACGGTCCGCAAGATAGCCGGACGGAATACTGGCCAACGCCAGCACCACCAGTAGCACAAACGGCAGCGAGCCCAGCGACGTATCACTCACGTTGAAATGCGCCCGCAGCAGCGGCAGCAGCGGGTTCAGCACCTGGCGATCGGCGAAGTTGACAAAATTGATTAAAGCAAGTACAGCAAGTAAGCGCACCTGCTCGTAGCTGAATGGGATTTTCGGTGATGCCATGAGCTCGTGGCTTCCCCTGGGTGGACGGCGCGAGGCCTCACGGGGCGTCAACAAACCCCATGTCGCCTGGACTGGATGAATTATATACCCCGAATGACGCAAGCCAACCGAATCGCCACGACGAGTGATAGATTAACCACCGTTCTCTCTTACGGCGCGCTCCTGCTGCTCGGCTACTTAGTCTTCCTCATCACCTCGCCGTTTCTCATTCCGCTGGCCTGGTCCGCGATTTTGGCCATCTTCTTCTATCCGATCTACCAGCGTCTCGTAAAGAGCTCCTCTCCGAATAAGGCCGCGACCCTCTGCACCCTCGGCGTAACCCTTCTCCTCATCGTGCCCGTCCTGCTGGTCCTCCTCTACGCAGCACGCGAGGCGGTTGAGGCTGCAGGCCGCTTGCGCGAAACAATTAGTGCCGGCGAGACTTTGGTGCCACCGCAAATCGCCAACACCATTCGGAACCATGTGCCGGATTCTTGGCAGGACATCGACTTGATGGAACCCATGCGCCAGGGCGCCGAAAAAATCGCCTCCTATCTTGCTTCCAGTATTGGCTCCCTTCTCCGGAACCTCTTTTCCTTCCTAGTCAACCTCTTCATCCTCCTCTTCGCGTTGTTCTTTATGTTCCGCGATGGCCAGCAAATTCTGCGCGCTGTGCGCCATCTGATTCCCTTCGAGCGCAAAATTCAGGATGACATGCTGGAAGAATCCCGCGACCTCATTTTCGCCAGCGTGGCCGTAGCCCTGCTTATCGCCGCCATTCAGGGCGTACTGGGCGGTCTCGCGTTTGGGCTCAGCGGACTTTCGGCGCCGGTGTTCCTGGGGGTGTTAATTGCCTTTTTCTCGATTGTTCCCGTCGTGGGCTCTGCGCTGATCTGGGTTCCCGGCGCGCTTTGGCTCGCCTTCAACGGCCATTGGGGCAAGGCGCTGCTGGTCCTTGCCATCTGCGGCGGTGTCGCCACGGTCGCGGACAATATCGTCCGCCCGATGCTCTTGCGCAATCGCACACGCCTGAACGACCTGCTCCTCTTCATCAGCATTCTGGGAGGGCTGGCAACGTTTGGGTTGTTGGGTCTGGTCGTCGGCCCCACCATTCTCGCTGCCGCTCTGGGCGTCTTTCGTGTCCACATGGAATACCAGGAGCGCCTCGACAAGGAGAGCGCGTAACTCCTAGCCCATCCTTTGGGCTAATTTCCCCGCCGGGCGGTTCGCGCTGTGCTAGAGTACGCCGTCGAATGAATACGGACACCGACAACACGGACAAGACAGAATTGAGATTGGCGGAGCTCGGCCCCGACAAACTGCGCTGGCGTTGCGAGCTTTCCCGCATCCCGTTCGAGACTACGGCGCAGGCCCAGAAGCGCGAAGGCTTTGTCGGCCAGGCGCGCGCTCTCCGCGCACTGAAGATGGGCGTCGAGCTTTCCGCCCCGGGCTACAACGTCTTCGTTTGCGGTCTGGCTGGCACCAGCCGGGGCGGCACCATCGCCCAGATGATCGAGGACCTCCACCCCGCCACCAAACCCTCCCTCGACCGCTGTTACGTCAACAATTTCAAAGTTCCGGACCGCCCGCGGCTCCTGACCCTGCCCCGCGGCTCCGCGAACGCCTTCAAGAAAGACATGCAAGCCGGCATCGATTTCTTGCGCCGCCGCATTCCCCAGGTCTTTGAAGGCGAGCCTTTCCAGCGGCAAAAAGGCCGCATCGTGGAGCGCTTCTCGGTCCGCGAAAAAGACTTGATGGACGATTTCACCCGCCGCATCGCCCGCGAACAATTCGCGCTGGGTCACATGCAGGTCGGCGCCGTCGCGCTTCCGGAAATTTTTCCAGTGCTCGAGGGGCAGATGGTGCCCATCGAGGACATCACCAAGATGGTGCACGAAGGCAAGCTCGAAACGGGCGTCGCCGAGGAGATCGAGCGGAAATACGAGCAGTTCCGCCAGGAGTTTACCGTTGTCTACCGCAAAACGCTCACGCTCTCGCGCGAACTCGCCAGCGAACTCAGCTATCTGGAACAGGAAGCCGCTTCCGTTCTCGTCGATGGCGTAATCGAAGAACTCAAGGAAAAGTATCCGGGGCAAAGCGTCACCGAATACCTCGAGGAAGTGCGGCACCACCTTCTCGACAATCTGGGACCCTTCAAGGAGCGCGAAGGCGAGGAAGAGCACGCCGCCCAGGAGCCGCCCGATCTCCTTCCAAAGCAGCCCGGGCCGGAGCGCGACCCGTTCCGCGTTTACGGCGTGAACGTTATCCTGGCCCACAACCACGAGGACGCGTCGCCCGTCATTTTCGAAACCACGCCCTCCTACACCAACCTTTTCGGCAACATTCAGCGCGCCTACGATGCGCGCGGCGGCTGGTCCAGCGATTTCATGGACCTGCGCGGCGGCTCTTTGCTGCGCGCCGATGGCGGCTTCCTGATCATGTATTCGATTGAAGCTCTTTCCGAGCAGGGAGTCTGGCGTGCGCTCAAACGCACCCTGAATCACAACCGCCTGGAAATTCAGCCCTTCGAGACTTTTTATCCCTTCACCACCACCGCGCTCAAGCCCGAGCCCATCGAGATCAACGTCAAGGTCATCCTGATTGGCGACCGCGATCTCTACGAAATGCTCTATGAATATGAGGAGGACTTCCGCAAAATCTTCAAGGTCCGCGTCGAGTTCGATGAAGAGATGCCCATGAGCGACGGCGTCATCGAGGAATATGCCGGCCGCATGCGCGCCCTCAGCGAGAAGGAAAATCTCTTTCCGTTCGACCGCGGCGCCTTTGCCGCCATTCTCGAGCACGGTGTGCGCCGCGCCGGCCGCCACAACAAGGTCACCGCGCGATTCGTGGACATCGCTGATCTCGCGCGCGAAGCGCACTACGCCGCCGCGGCCGCCGGGGAAAATGTTGTCCGGGCGGCGCACGTTCGCGCCGCGCTCGCCTCAAAAGTCGAGCGTCACAACCTGATTGAAACGCGCATCCGCGAAATGATGGAAGACGGCACCCTGCTCGTGAACCTCACGGGCTCACGCGCCGGACAGGTCAACGGCCTCAGTGTTCTGGAAATCGGCGGCTACTCCTTCGGCAAGCCCGTGCGCATCACCGCCAGCGTCGGCCTCGGCAAAGCCGGACTCATCAACATTGAGCGCGAAGCCAATCTCAGCGGACGCTTCCACGACAAAGGCGTGCACATCATTACGGGCTACCTGCGCTCCTGCTTCGCCCAGGACAAACCCCTTTCTCTTACCGCCAGCATCTGTTTCGAGCAGTCCTATTCCGGCGTCGATGGAGACAGCGCCAGTTCCACGGAAATCTACGCGCTCCTTTCCGCGCTCTCCGATTTTCCCCTGCGCCAGGACATTGCCGTTACCGGCTCCATCAATCAGCGTGGCGACATCCAAGCCATCGGCGGCGTAAACGAAAAAATCGAGGGCTTCTTCGACACTTGCCGCATCGAAGGTTTGACCGGCTCACAAGGCGTGATGATCCCGCTCTCCAACGTGGATGACCTGATGCTCCGCGAAGACGTCCTGGACGCGGTCGCCAGAGGAAAATTCCACATCTGGCCCATCGCCCGCGTCGAGCAGGGCGTCGAACTTCTCACCGGCACGCCCGCCGGCGTGCGCAGCGGCTCCGGCAAATTCGACCAAGGCACCGTCTTCGCCCGCGTGGACGAACGTCTCCGCGACATGGCCCGCATGATGAAAGATTTCGATTAGCACCTGTCTCCCAAAATGTATTTGGGGGAGGTTTGGCTCTATGGTCGTCGGGCTTTAGACCCAAACCCATTACTTAGAACCGCTCGCGCTAGCAACTGCCGGTAATCAGATTTTGTGTGCCTGAAATAGTGCAAGAGTGAGCCTGCCCGGCGACTCGTAATTGATCGGCTTTGAGGGCATATCGCTTAGCATCAAGCACACTTCCAACGCCGCATTGCTCCCCCGCGCGACCGGCAGATAAAACTGTGCATTGTAGGCGAAGTCGTTCATGGCTCCGAGAACTTGCCGATTCGCCGTCCGAGAGAATACCGCCTCGCCTGTTAATCCGAGTTCCTTTTCAATCAGGTCGTGCCGAACACCCACCCCATGAAGCACTTCGCCAAGGGCTGCTCCGAACTGGGCCGGAAACGCCTCGTTCCTGGCGGGGAGCAGTACCGGAAGCAGTGAGCGCTCGCTCTGGCACAAGATCCATCGCGCGGGACCCACGTTGACCAAGTTGGCGTACCAGTTCCCAAGCACACCCATAGAAGAAGGGTCGCCATCTACGACTTGAAGCTTAAAGCGGCGAATAACTCGCCGAGTACATCGAAAATTAACCATTTGCCCTAATCTCTAGCCCACTCGTACCAAACTCTGATGCTCAATGCCAATCACCTGCCTTTCTAGCTGGCAGCATTTTCGAACGGAGGAAACCCCTATGGCATAGTCAATCTTGAGTGTGCTCTTGGGTTTGCTTGTGAAAGGACCGCCTTCTGAGGCGGTCCGCCAACTCAGTTAAACCGTGACCGAGCCGCCCGCCAACCATGTCGACTGCTCGTAGGCGAGGCCCCAAGCGCTGAGGTCGTCTTACATCAATTCTATCACCCGCGCTTGTGCGTGCTCGTTCCCGCCTATTCCGCCGCTTTCGGCGCCACGTACGCTTTGCGGTGATCCACCCGGTACACCGGCGCCCTATTCTTCGCGACATCGCCGCTCGAACCCGCTTTCACATTTATCGAATGTACCGCGCCGTCCGAGGCCGGAGGCGCAAACGCCAGGCTGTATTCGTGCCGCACAAGCTCCCCTACCTGCCGGTAGGTTTCCTGAAACTCTTTGGCATTTTCCGGGAAAAAAGCTCGCCCGCCCGTCGCATCCGCTAGGGCCCTCAGCCACGCATCGGCCTGCTCGAACATTTGCTGCGTCTGCTGAATCTGCTGTTTGCTGCCATGTTTCCCGTTGCGCAGCGGCCCGCTCATGGAGATAGAAAGAATCCGCACGTCACCGGTCTGCAAGCGCGCAACCAGCGACTTCATCTCCATCTGCGTCGAAGTGTCCACTCCGGTCGAAACCAGCACGATTGTCTTCTTTCCCGGCACTCGCACGAGCCAGTCCAGAACCGTGCTCAGGCTTTTTGCCAGATTCAGGTCGCCGTAGCCCAAGTTGAACTGAATTCGCTCCAGGGCCGCTTCTGCCGCGCCCTTGTCGGTCGTGAAGTCCAGCAGCGCCGCCGCCGCATCGTTGTAACGCGCAATCGCCACGCGGTCTCCCGGCGATAGCCCATTGAGCAGGGCATCCGCCACAAAAAGATGCGCATCTTGCAAGAGATAAACCGCCGGCCCAGCCTCCACGAGCAACAAAACTTGGCCGGGCGCATCAATGGAAGCAAAATCCGTGACCGGCTGCGGCGCCCCATCGTCAAATAACTGGAAATCTCCCCGCTGCAGCCCTTCCACAAACTTTCCCTGCGCATCGCTGACAATGACGCCGACGTTCACCCGCTCCACGGCCACGCGGATGGTCTGTCCTGGTCCCGCGGTTTGTTCCTGGCCAACCGCGGAAAATCCGTGAAGTATCAGCCAGAGGAAAACACCCGCGCGAACCAGGTACACCCGCCTTAATCTAAGCCGGCGAATGTCACTCCAGCCACTGGTCAAAATAAACTCCCTTCGCGTCCTTCCACGAAGCCCCAGTCATCACATGCAGATGCCGGGGAAAAACTTGCGGGTTCACCTGGCTCAGCCAATCCGCGAATCTCTTGTCCTTGTTCGCAGCGTCCGTGGTCTTCTCGCTGACTGCCGCCTTATTTGAGTCCGCGATCCATTTGGCTTTCAATCCCGGCCAATCCACCTTCTGAAAATCGAAATAGGAAAATCCATCCAGCTTTTCCGGAAATCCCCCGCGTGCCGCCAGGATAATCTTGGATGACGGCGCGTCCGCGCCCGCCGGGGGCCGTCCCGTGTAGCTCCGCAGGGTTTCGCTTTTCGAAGAACCGAACAGTAGCGTCGGCGTCATCGCCAGATAATAGAATTTCCACTGGGCCACGCCCGCGGAACTCTGCCCGCCCTCCAGCGAAACTTTCAAATACGTTGTGTCCCCTTCGTTGAGCTCGGAACTGATGCGATCTCCCATCAGCGTCCGCATCAATTTCAGCGCGTTCGGTTTATCCCGGACTCCCAAAAGATAAATTTTCTGGCTTTCCTCCAGTGTGGGGCTCGTTTGCAGGTAGGCGATCTCTCCCGTGGTCAGTCCCAGCGCGTCAGGCAACGGCATGCCGATGCGCGTTTCTGCGGCGCCCTGCATGGCCAGAGCCGTCTGCGTCGACATGCCGCCCCCTTCGATGAACGCGCGCTTAATCGTTGCGAAAATAGCCGGCAGATCAAACTGCGACTCCCCGTAATAGATCGTCTCCGGGGAAACATAGCCAAGCGAAACCGGATTGGCCTGGCCTTGTGCCCAAATGTCAAAGAGCCCGCCGGGCGATGTGTCTCCAAGGATTGCCGCGCGGACGCGCGTCTTGGCCCCCTCGATCGAAATGTGACCTGCGATGGAATGGAGCGAATCGAGTTTCAGCGCCGTCAGCAACGGTCTTACCTGCGCAACCTTGCTTTCCGGCGTATCCAGCGCGAGCTTTGTGAGGCTCGAAATGCTCAGGAAATATTCCATCACGCCGCCGCTCAACAGCGGTTTCGCTTCCTGGTACGCGGGCGATTGCGCCAGCGTGATGCTCCCCGGCTTGCCATTCACCAGGTTTACGATTTCCTCGAATACGCTCTGCTCGTTTGCGCTTACGGCGTACGTGCCGAATTCCGCCCAATAGGTTGTGCCGTTCTTCCGTTCCACCTTCAGCGTCGATACCCCGGCCAACGTCAAGGTGGTCAGCTTCGGGATCTCCTTGTCAGCGCCGCGCAGCTGCAGCACCGCCTTGGAAAGCAATGCCTCTTTCCCCGTGCGGTCGTAAACAAGGAAACCTCCTTTCCAGGCGGGAGCAGGTGCAGCCGCCGCACTCGCAGCCTTCCCCGCGGAGCTTTTTGCCTCCGCATGCGCCTCTGGCCGCCGCACATAGCCAACCGCGAAAGCGTTATCCAGCAAGGTTACGTATTGCGCCAGCTCTTCCTGGCTGACAGTTGGTTTGTCCTTTTCGCTCTTCGTGTCATTCAGGAATACCTCCAGGAAGGAGGCCCGTGCCGTGCCAAATTCCGGATCGTCCCACAGCGCGTACAGCGAATTATTCTTGCGAATCTCGCCCGTGGGGGTCCCGCGCCACAGCAGATAAAAGCTCGTGCGTTCGGGCAGTTGCCCCGGGTCCACCGGAGCTTGCGCTGCGCCGCGAGCGGAAAATATCACCGACGCGATGATCAACAGGCTGATTTTGCGGTAGAGCTGTAAGTGACGCATGCCGGTGGCCTCCTTCGAACAATCCAGGGACTGACTAGAATCGTATCTTCCCGCCCGAATACACCAAAGCCCTGTCCCCTGGCGTGTTTCCACAATTGTCTACACAACAAGGAACAGGGCTTCCTGAATTTGCGGCGAAGCGTGTATGCCGGATCTTCTCGGCGGCCTTTACTTGGCCGGGGCCGGAGCCGGGGCGCTGCTGCCGCCCTCTTTCGGCGTGGACAGGTAGCCGTTAATCTGGTTCTTCCCCACCTCGAACACGACAATTTCATACGGGGCGGTTCGCGCGCCGCCCTTCACATAGAACTGCACCGGTTCCCCCGCAGTCTTGTCCTTCTTCTCGATCGACTTGTCATCCGCCAGCACCGTCATCGTGTACTTGGACTTTTTCGGGTCCGTCTTGTTCAACGCCATCTGCACCGGCCCCACCTTCTGCGGAGTCTTGGCCTTCTGCAGCGTAAATTCGAAGTAGTTGCGGTCTCCCCTGCGCTTCAACTCTTCCAGGTCGTCGTGGTTGTGTGCGATCAGCCCGCTCATCACTCCCATGTCTCCCGTGGCGCGATCCAGCTTGCTCTTTGTAGCCTCCAGGTCGCTGCGCGTGGCTTCGATGTCCTTCTTCGCGCCCGTCACGTCCGTGGCCACCGCTCCAATCTTTTGCTCGCTCTCCTTTTGCGCCGTCGTAATTTCCTGCGTCAATCGCTGATCCGAAGCCACCTGCTCCTTGCGGATCGATTCGGCGCGGCTCTTAGCGTCCGCCAACTCCGCCCGGGTCATTCCCACTTTCTGCGAGGTCACATCCACTTGTCCTTTTAGGTCGGCGATCCGCGAATTGGCCTGTTCCAATTGGGCGGATAGAATCTTGTTCTGTTCCCCGGTCTTAGCAAGCTCTTGTTGTAGCCGCGTCTGCACGGAATACCCGGCATAAGCCACCACCGCCAGTCCGACAATCAGCACTCCGAACAGCACGGGAATCCACCGCGGGGTTCCCACGTTTTCGTAGCGATAGGACTCTTCCGGACTCGGCACATTTGGAGAAATACTCATTCTTCTCCCTCCTCAGTTGAGACAGTCATGGACGTAATTTTCTCACCCTTGAATTATCCATCGGGCAGCCTGCCGTGTCCATTCCCGTTGCGCCGCCTTTCCTTTCCATCACTTCCGCCCCGGCTTCTGTCGCCCGCCTCGCGTGGGCCATCGTGCGAAAATCGTGGTATTTAGCCCGCCCCGCGGCGTGAATTCGCCTTTGACGATGCACCATTCCGGCTGCACCGCCCGGACAATGTCGTGCAGCATCTTGTTGACTGCATTTTCGTAGAAAATACCCAGGTCGCGGTACGCCAACAGATACATCTTCAAGGATTTCAGTTCGATGCAGGCCTTCCTCGGTTTGTACTGGATTGTAATCGTTCCGTAATCCGGCAATCCCGTTTTCGGGCACACGGAAGTGTACTCGGGATATCGCGTGGTGATCACGTAGCCCGGGTATTGGTTGGGCCAAACTTCCAGGTTTGGCAGCTTCGTCCGGATCCCCGCCCTGGCGTGCTCATCCGTGTACTCCGTCATGCTTATCCCCTCACGAAAGCAAAGTCTCGACTGGGACGATTGTACCAGTCAAATCAACACGCGGTTGCTCTTGCTTACCGCACCGAATTGCCCTATGCTGACCCGGAGTCGAGAGGTTTCCCAGCGCCCCGATGAACTGCCCGGTTTGTAAGTACAAGGACGCGAGACGCTCACGCCGCCACTCTGCAGTGGATTATCTCCTCAGCCTTTTCTACATCTATCCGTGGCGTTGCTCCAACTGTGAAACGCGATTTTATGCCCGCCTCATGCCGCTGCGCGATTCTCTTCACGCCCACTGTCCCCTTTGCGGCAATCCAGAACTGAAGCGCATCTCTTCGGAATACGTGGCAACTCCGTTTTCTTTCCTTTGGCGCTTACTTCGCATCCCCGCGTTCCGCTGCGAACCCTGCCGCCACAAGTATTTCTCGATTCGCCCCTACCGGAGCAGGCCCCGGGAATTGAGTCAGTTCTCCTCCGCCGACTGACAACCATCTCCTCAGCCGTGAATTTCTCGCTTGCCGATCGATTCCCCTACATCTCGCATTCCACCGCTTTGCCCTGGCGAATTCGCCCATGCTCGTCGGTGAAAACCGCATACCCGCACTTCGGATCCGTCGCGTCTTCCAGCAGCAAATTATAACCACTCCCGTCGTTCGAGAGCTCTAGCCGCAGCTTCCACCCCGGCACAATCTCCGGTCCGCGGCTGTACATCGCGTGCGCCACCGTCGGGAAGGATTCCGTCGCCCACTTTGTCCCCGTCTCGGTGAAGTCCCCATTGCCCAACAGCGTGTCCCAGTTGGCATACACTCCGTGGTTTTTCTTGTAGTTCGCTTCTGCCGTATTGATGGCGCGGACCACGTTGATGGCCAGGCTGCGCCGCTCCCTTTCCCGGTCCGGCATTCCCGGCGAAGCTTTCTTCTGCGCCTGTGCCCTCGGCAGCGCCAACAGAATCCCAGCCAGCACAATCACCACCGCAGCTTTCCTCTTTGCCCTCATGGCTCTCCCCCATCCCCGCGGGATCTTTCGTCCACCATTCCCCGTCCCGTTCGCATCATGCCATTCCCAGCCCGCTTATTCCAATGGAGCTGCCGTCTTCATCCTCCTGGGGTTGATAATTCCCCTCTGGACAGTGATCACGCACAGGGCGCGGCGTCGATCAATCGCTCGCGGATAATTCCAGTGTTGGCGACACGGAGCAGATAGGTCTATCATCTGCCCGTATTTCTCCTGTTTTTCGGTGACCGAACGGACGAATCAGTCTTGAAGGGTGGGCGGGCACATGCAGCGAACTCTGTATCCTCGGGCTCTCCTTTTCCTGGCACTGTTAAGCCCCTCTGCGGCCTCAAATTCCCCGGCCACCAAACTAATGCCTGTTTCGCGCTCGAATCTTTGCGTCACTGAAGGAGCGATCGAGGAACTGCCGGGGGCGCGGCTCTCCGTTCGCGTTCCCAAGATGCGGGCCTATCTGAACGCGCGTACGCCGCAACTCATCGAAGCACACTTTACCTACTTAGGGTCAACTGGAAACGAAGCACGTCTTGGCTCCGGCGAACTGCGCCGCCAGTTTGGCCTCAAACTGCGCGCGCAGGACGCTTGCAATCTGGTCTACGCCATGTGGCGCATCGAGCCGGAGTCCAAGTTGGTGGTCTCCGTCAAAAGCAATCCAGGCCGGCACACCAGCGCGGAGTGCGGCAACCGCGGATACCGGAATATCAAGCCTCAGCGAAGCACCCCGGTCGCTTCTTTGCATTCCGGCGAAACGCACACCCTTCGGGCGGAGATGCGCGGAGCAGAGCTGACCGTCTTCGTCGACAACCTACCCGCTTGGCAAGGCTCCGTCGGGTCAG
Organism: Candidatus Acidiferrales bacterium; assembly: GCA_963734105.1. Taxonomy (GTDB): domain Bacteria; phylum Acidobacteriota; class Terriglobia; order Acidiferrales; family UBA7541; genus Acidiferrum. The sequence continues at coordinate 347,932 of CAVTFW010000009.1, forward strand.
AAGCACTAGCCCTCACGGGGCCGGTCGGGATTCGTTCAGACAACGCTCGCCTAGAGATGGAACTCCGCGCAGCCCAACCCCTCGAAGCCCAGCCTGGCAACGCACCAGGCTGCCGTTCCGGCCCAGGGGAATCCGAATAGTCCTCAGATCGTGATCGGCCCAAAGTCTCAGTTGGCGCCAACGAAAACCCGCTTCGCCTGTTATCGCGTCATACGCCCAATTCAAGGGCGCGCATCTGACCTGCGGCCGACTTTGTCTCTGCAGGTCTGATCCGGATATTAAAGTCTTTAAGCCCAGCGTACAGCCTCAAGCCGTGCGCTTCCCTCTTCCAGAGAAAGTGCCTTAAATGTACAGGGGAAATCCGCAAAGCGAAGAAGCAAATCGTGAGCACCTGCAAACAGCCTACTCCGCCACACGGCCAAGTCCTGATTGCTCGGACACCCGGTCGTCACCCCACCCGCCCTGCTTCATGAATCCCTGTTCCTCCGCGCCTCTGTGGGGTATCATTTCCGCCCGAACTGTCTTTGTCCCTGTAGACGGAAAGACGGAGGTGCCTATGTCTGCACCCATAACCAGCATGGAGGCAGCCCGCGTGGCCGCGCTCAACCGCTACGCCATCCTCGACAGCGAACCCGAGCAATCGTTTGACGACCTGGTCACCCTCGCCGCGCACATCTGCAAAGTGCCTATGGCCATGCTCTCCCTCGTTGACGATCACCGTCAGTGGTTCAAGTCCAAACTGGGTGTCCAGGTGGAGGAAACTCCACGGGAAAGTTCCATCTGCGCCCACGCCATCCAGCAGCCTGACCTCTTCGTCGTCCCCGATACGCTGCAGGACCCGCGCTTCCGCGATAATCCCCTGGTCACCGGCGAACCTCACGTCCGTTTCTACGCAGGTGCGCCGCTCATCAATGAGGATAACTTTGCCCTCGGCACTCTCTGCGTTGTTGACCGCGAGCCGCGCGAACTCGATCCCGACCAGAAAGATGCGCTGAATGCCCTCGGCCGCCTCGCTTTACGCCAGATGGAATTGCGCCTAAATCTCCAACTCCTGAAAGAAGCCCTGAACGACAGGACCCGCGAAGAACACGCCCGGGAACTGGAATTGAAGAGGCTCGAAGAAAAACTCATCCGTGTCCTGGGCCTGAAGGTCTAGCCACCTCCGCCCACAAAATCACTCCTGACTGCGTTTCTCACACGACACACATTCGACCTATAATCAAACACAGCGGCACACTGCCATTCTCGAACCGGGTATCCTACTCTCAGCATGTGCCAACGCCTGCTACGCAATCTCTCGTTCCTGCCGCCCCTTGTCGCGATGCTTCTCGCTCTGGCTCCGTCTCCTGCTTGTGGACAGATTCGCAAGACCTGCCCCGGGGGAACCACCATGAAAGTCAGCGCCGCGGTTTCCGCACAGGGTTCCTTGGTACTTGCGGAAATTCTCGCCCCCAAATCCCCACCCGCCTTCTCTAGTGACTGGGACGGGCAAGCCATGCCGTTGTGGCGCGAAACTGAAAAGTCGCCCACGTGGCACGGCCTGATCGGCATAGACCTGGAAAAACCACCCGGCCGCTACGAATGGAAAATTTCCTGGCCGGGAACCCAAGGGAATGTCCTGACCTGCAGCGTTCTCATCACGGTGCACGCCGGGAAGTTTCCCACCGAGCGTCTCAACGTGGAAAAGCAGTTCGTTCAGCCTGACCCCGAGCAGCAAAAGCGCGCGGAAGAAGACCAGAAGAAAATGCGCGCCATCTACGACACGGTGACTCCGGAGCGTCTCTGGGATGGCAAATTCCTCTTGCCCCTCAAGGACGTCACCACCGGTGGCAATTTCGGCCGCCGCCGCATCCTCAATGGGGAAGCGCGCTCGCCCCACGCCGGCGTCGATTTCCCGGCCGCCGCCGGTACGCCCGTTTTCGCCTCACAATCCGGAAAAGTGGTCCTGGCAGAGAATCTCTACTACTCCGGCAACACCGTAGTCCTCGATCACGGCTACGGCATCTACACCCTCTACGCACATCTTTCCGTAATCGGGGTGCAGGCTGGCGACATGGTGAAAGCGGCCGCGGAAATCGGCAAAGTCGGCGCCACCGGCCGTGTGACCGGCCCGCATCTCCACTGGGGTTTGACCATCGACCACGCGCGCGTGAATGCCATGCAGATCGCTCAGCGCCAGCCCTGACCCTGCAGCCACGCCCGCTCACTTCAAAATCACTTCAAATTCGTGGGCACTATCTCGATCAGGTCTTCCGCCGCCTCCGCCGAGGATTTCGTTTTGCGCGGCTTGAGACTCAGGATGTGATCTTCCATCAGCACGGCCATCAGGCTGTTGATGTCGCGGGCCGCCTGTCCTGGCCCTCGGGACCTCCTGCGCAGCCAAAACCGGTCCGGAAGGCAGGCGCGATGATGTTACAGACCATTCATCAAATAAATGCGTCCACGCAGGCATCCTAAATCTATTGTCGGTGGATTCGCACTGTACAGCGGGAATATTCTCCCTTGGCCGCAGTCTGGAAAGGCAGCGAGATGCGCGGCTTTGAGCGCGTATTTACATCTGATTCAAACGTCGAACTGCTGCCGGGAGGCGCGTTCGACGAACCTGGCGGGGCTACCGCACCCCAAGCATGGAGAGAGGCAATTTCCACGGAGATCGCAGCGCAGTTCTCATGACCATCACGTTTCCATTTGAACTTGGGGCACGCCGCTTCGCGCAGCTCGCATTGCGCTTCTGGGCTGCTTTCTGCTTCTGTTTCTTCGCTGCCACGGTTACCCACGCTCAGGGAATATCCCCCGGCGGTCCCGCGCAAGCCGCGGAGGCCGACGCACCCGCGCTCGTCCCCGATGATCCCCTGACCACCATGTTCCCGCACGCCGAATGGGACCGCATCTGGCTCTCTGGCCAAGCCAATTTCATCTCCCAGTGGCACCCTGCTTTTCACTCCCCCTATGAGGGGAAGAACAGCCTTTCGCCGGAAGCGCAAGACGCCACATCGCGCGTTTTGACCCTCTTCACGGGGTGGCGCGCCACCAACTCGACCGAGTTTCTGTGCGATGTTCAGGAAACGGGCGGAGCAGGCCTCGGCCAAGCTTTGGGTGTTGCTGGATTTTCCAATCTGGACGTGGTGCGCAATCCATCCCTCAGCAAAGCGCCCTATGTGGCGCGACTCATGTGGCATCAGATTATTCCTCTCGGCGGCAACAAAGTTATCTCCGAGCGCAGCCCATTCTCCCTTTTCCGGGAACTGCCCGAGCACCGCCTGGAAGTGCGCTTCGGCAAGTTCAGCCTGGTCGATTTCTTCGACGTCAACGCCTACGGCACCGACAGCAATTTTCAATTCATGAACTGGGTGGTAGACAACAGCGGCTCCTACGACTACGCCGCCGATACGCGCGGCTTCACATATGCGGCCATGCTCGAATATCACGACCGCAACTTCGTCATCCGCTATGCCGAGGCGCTCATGCCCAAGGTCGCCAACGGCATTCACTTGGACGCAGACATCAGCCGTGCACGCGCCGAGAACATCGAATTCGAGCTGCACGGCCGCGTCTTCGGGACGCAGCCGGGCGTCCTCCGCTTGCTCAGCTTCATCAACCACGCCAACATGGGTGACTACCGCACGCAAATCAACGAGTGGCTCGCCAATCCCACTACGCCAAATCCGGAGATCACCGCGCATCCTCTTCAGACCACCATCAAATACGGTTTCGGCGTCAATTTCGAGCAGCCTTTGAACAACTGGTTAGGCGTATTCGGGCGCTGGGGCTGGAACGAAGGCCAGCATGAATCTTACGCTTACACGGAAGCGGATCAGACTTGGCAAGTCGGCGTGGGCGGAAACGGCTCGCGCTGGGGCCGCCGCGCGGATCGTCTCGGGCTGGTCTTTGTCAGCGATGGCATCAGCCACGACCATGCCCTCTATTTGGCGGACGGCGGGCTCGGCTTCCTGCTCGGCGATGGCAAGCTCAACTACGGCCGCGAGAACATCGTCGAAACTTACTACACGCTGCATCTCTGGAAAGGAGTTTATCCCCTCCGCTGACCTGCAGTACATCGACAATCCTGGCTACAACCGCGACCGTGGCCCTGTCCCGGTGGCCTCGCTCCGCCTCCACCTGGAGTTTTGAAACTGCTTCAAAAAACGTTTCTCTAACCTGAATTGGCCACTTGCGCCTGGCTTTCCGCCATTCGCGCCCGCGTGCTCCTCACAATTCCCGCGAAGCGGCGCGTCAATTCGCGGATCCGGTCGGGCTTGTGCAACAACATCGCTTCCCGCGGAATTAGCTCCTTGCCCACGCTCAGCGCGGAAGCCCCCGCCAGCAAATAGTGGGCCGCATTTTGCTGCGTTATCCCACCACCGGCGATGAGCGGGATATCGGGAAAAGGCCGGCGCAGCATGCGAATGTAATTGTCGCCGCCTACCAGAGCGCAGGGAAAAATCTTCACAAAGTCAGCTCCCGCCTTCCAGCCCGTCAAAATCTCCGTGGGAGTCAACGCCCCGCTCATCATCAAGATGTCCGGATTCGCCACCACAAGCTCCACCGTAGGAATGTCCAACGCCGGATTGCTGATGAATTGCGCTCCCGCGTCAATGCACTCGCGCGCGGTCTTCGCGTCCAGAACCGTGCCCGCTCCGATAATCACCTTTGGCACGTTTTTGGCGATTTCGCGGATGACGTCGATCGCCCCAGGAACAGTCATGGTGACTTCGATAATGGGGATTCCGCCGTGCGCCACTTCCTCAACCGCGAACCGCGCGTCTTCGGCAGAGGAAGTACGAATCACCGGCACCAGTCCCACTTCTTCCACATGGCTCCGCAACTCTTGCTTCTTCATGGCAGGAGGACCCCCCAAAGGCGCCCGCCGAACTAGCTCCCTCCGCGGCGGCTCTCAACACACAATTCTTCTTGCATTATAGTGCCTGCGCCGGCAAATTCCAGTCATCTGCGCCCACACCTACCGTGGGAGCGCCATGGTGCTAGACTCAATGCCGAGGAAGGTCGAAGCAATGGCAGCCAAAAAAACAAAACCCAAGAAGTCAAGACCCAAGAAAACCAAGTCGCGCAAGTCCAGCCTGTCCAGAGCCCAAAGCAAAGTGAAACTTGCCGCCAAGAGAAGGGCAAAAAAGCAGAAGGCCGCACCGAAGTCCAAATCACTCCGGCGCCCCCAACGGGGCCGGGCGGACTCTGGCGAATTGCTGGCCGACGAGCTGCGCGAGAGGAGAGCCAGTTCGGCGGCCAGTCGGGTGACACACAGGGCATTGCCGGCGACCCCGATGTCGATTCGGAGAGCGTTGAACAGTTGCTGGAAGAAGGGCAATCGTTCGAAGCCGAGGTGGTCAGCGGCGTGGAAAATGCTCCTGACCCGGACGAATCGGAGGTCCACACCCGGGAAGTTCCGGAAGATGACGTGCCCGAGGAATACCGCGGAAAGCAGTAGAGGTCCGCCGAGTCGACACCAAGCGTCAAAGGTTCCCTTAATGCGAGTCGGAATAATCTCGGATACGCATGGCCTTTTGCGCCCGGAGGCGGAGAGCGCCCTCCGCGGCGTGGACCTGATTGTCCACGCCGGTGATGTCGGCGATCCGCAAATCCTGACCAGGCTGAAACTCATTGCGCCAGTTTTCGCCGTTCGCGGCAATGTGGACACTGGCGCTTGGGCGCGGCAATTGCCCCTGACAACGGAGGTGCAGGCTGGCGGTGCCAGCTTCTATGTTCTGCATAATCTCCGCGAGTTGGACCTGCGCCCCGATGCCGCGAAATTCGATTTCGTCATCAGCGGCCACACTCATCAGCCGGAACAAGCTGAGCGCCTTGGCGTTCGCTACCTAAATCCCGGGAGCGCCGGACCCAGGCGATTCCATCTCCCGATAACCCTCGCCTTGGTTGATTTGGCTGCCAAACCCTGGAACGCGGAATTCGTACAACTCCTCGCATCCGCATAGTTCCGCTCCCCTGCAAACAATCTCTGTCTTTTCAATTGATTGGGCATAAGGAACTTGTACCACTACCGGGCGGCTCATCCGCGCGCGCTCCGTTTCTCGCGCAGAGGATTTCAGGCCGTCCTCATTTCCACATAGTTCACGACCCATGAGCGGAAGTACTGGCGTACTGTCAAACAAGGCGGTAAATTAGTACCGCTCAGCTATTGTCCCGAACACAGCTTCGGGGCAAAATGATCCGTCGGGCCGACCTCATGTGGGGCGTACGCGACTCGCGCAATTGACCATGCTCGGGACGCGAAGCCGGTCGGTGGTCCAGGGCGGACCGAATTTAGCGGAGGAGTCAGGTCTCCATGGGTGTTTTGCATTTTCGCTATCGGGAACGTCGCCGAACATTGCGCGTGGTCATGGCTTTGCCTGTCATCGTTCATGGGCAGAATGACCTGGGGGAAAAGTTCTGCGTGCGCGCTGTCACCCGCTCCATCAACAAGCAAGGCGCTCTGCTGGCCATGGACGAAACGGTCGTCCCAGGCCAGGCCCTACTGATCGTCAATGAGAATACTAATCGTTCCGCGGAAACGCGCGTGGCCCACGTGAGAAGGGAGCGCGACGGAAAGCTCTGTGTTGGATTGGAATTTGTAAACCAGGACTACAACTTCTGGATGATGACCTTCCCCGCACCCGGCGCAAGACCCCTCCGCCGCGCAATTGGCTCCAAGAGTTCGGCCTAATCCATCTTCACCATCGGCTACCACGAATCGGACACCCTGCCCCATTCGCCCAACACTTCGGGTCTTAGCGGCGCTTCTTCCTCTTCGCGGCCTTGCTTGGCGAACGCTTGCCCGCGGCAGTGTTCGAGGAAAGCGATTCGCGCACCCCTCGCGGCAGCTTTGTCACCACGAGGTCGTACGATTTCCGCAGCAGAGCCGCCACTTCCGTTTGCGGCAGCGTTTCCGGCGATTCGATCGCGATCCATTTAGCTCGCGCTAGATAGGGCGCCGGGATTATCCCCGGCCGCTCGGTGAGTTCGCCAAACTCTTCCGCATCGGCCTTCAGCGTAAGCCAGACCCGCGCAGGCTCCAGCGGTGTAAGCGCAAACATCTTGCCTCCGACCTTGAATAGCAGGTCGTCTTCCCACTGGATCTGCTCCGTCGCCCCCGCAAACGAAAGGCAGATTTTCCGCAATTGATCAATCTTCACGGTTCAGCCTTCATTTCCAACAAGCCGCGATTTATCCTCTGTCACATTTTAACAAAACCCTGTCATCCGGCAGTTTGGCGCCGCTTCAAAGAACGCCACATCCCCCGCCGGCAGTCAAGAGGGTGGTGCGCCGCCGCGGTTCCTCATGAGATAATGCCCTCCGCGAGGGTCTGGGGAGGCTCGGAAATGAGCGACACACAGTCTTATCCATACGAAACTCGTTTGAACGTTTATTACCAGCCGTTGGAGATCGTCGACGAGAAGATGCTCGCCGACGCCTGCGCCTTCCAGTGGTACAACCAGACTTTGTGCCGGGTGAACGCCTCGGTTGTGCGCCTGGGAGTTTTCCTCGGCGAATACCACTGGCACAAACACGACGCGGATGACGAATTTTTCTATGTGCTGGAAGGCCAGCTCCTGATCGACCTCGAAGATCGAACGGTTACCCTCAAGCCAAGGCAGGGTTTCGTTGTTCCCAAGGCAATCCTTCACCGCACACGCGCTCCCCGGCGAACCGTGGTCCTGATGGTGGAAAACGCGGGCATCATTCCTACCGGCAACTGAAAAGTTCCAGCGTGCGGAGACGAGACGGAGAGCCTACTGCGTGGCGAACCGGCGGAAGAACGAATCCGGCTTCCACTGCGGCCGCGCCGTCGCATTGGCCGTGTCGATCAGCAGACGGCGCACGATCTCTTCGTACAGCGCCGCAGCCTGCAGATCGACGGGCTGATTGATGTCGTCGGAAGGCGCGTGGTAACGGTTGGTCAGCCAATCCTTGAAAATTTTCTGTTCCGGCGTGCCGAGCTCGAAACCTACATCCATTTTCACCGCCGGAATGCCTTGTCGGATGAAGCTGTATTGATCGCTGCGGATAAACGCGTTGCGCAGCGGCTCTGGATCCGGAATCGGTTTGACGCCGAGGGATTGCGCAACCGCGGCCGCTCGCGTGCCGAGGTCGGATTCCGAAAGTCCCTGAATTTTCAAGAATTTCAGCGGAACGATCGGCAGAAACATGTCCACGTTCACGTCCGCAACGATTGCTTTCCCCGGGACCGTCGGATGCGCCGCGAAGTATTTTGACCCCAGCAATCCCTTCTCTTCTGCCGTCACCAGTAGAAACACCACGGATCGCTTCATCTTTTCCGGATGCGTTTTGAGCTGAGCCGCTACGTCCAGCACCAATGCGCTTCCTGAGCCGTTATCCATCGCCCCATTGTAGATGCGGTCGCCGTTGATTGGCGCCCCGATTCCCAGGTGATCGATGTGCGCCGAGAGCACCACGAATTCGTTCTTGAGCACGGGATCGTTGCCGGGAAGCTTGGCGACAAGGTTTGCGGAGTTGACCAGCTTAGCGCTCACGGCCGCGACCACTTGCAGCGAAGCTGGCAGCGCAAAATGCGGCAGCGGCTCCCGGTCCTTTCCAAGCGCCGCGATTTCCGCGAAAGTATGGCCGGAGCCGGCGAAGAGCGCTTCGGCGGACGCAGGATTGAATGTGACGCCGAAATCCAGCCCTTCCGTCTCATTGAATTCCGGATCGGCGAGGTCCATCGACGGCTGATTTCGATTCAGCGCGATCCGCGACCACGGGATGTCCATCGACGCGGGATTCGGGATCGAGACTATGCCAATCGCACCGGCGTTGCGGAGCGCTTTCCAGCGTTCCCCCAGCGTCTGGTAGTGAGACGCCAGCGAGGTGGGAATGTCCGCGGGCGAGCCCGCAAGATACACCGCGATTTTCCCCTTCAGGTCCACGCCCGCCAGCTCGTCGAGATGGCTCTCCGGAATTTGCAATCCGTATCCCACAAACACGAGTTGCGCGGAACTGTTGGCCGAAGCGTGCGTCGCGCGCGTGCTGATGAACGCCTCGTCGGCGAAGACAAGATGCTTGCTTTGATCCTCATTGCTCAGCGTCAGCGAGGATTTCGATTCGTCCAGCGCGTATTGGATCAAGCGCACGGGCTGATAGAAGCCGTTAACGCCGGCCGGTTCAAGCCCGGCCTTCTCCAATTGCTCCACGGCGTAGGCTTGGGCCTTGCGCAGTCCTTCGCTACCCGTATCGCGTCCTTCCAGTGAATCATCGGCGAGGAATTTGACGTGCCCCCACCAGGAATTGCCATCGAAATGAATTGCGGGTGGCGCCTCCTGGCCGCGCAGCAACGAGCAAAAGAGCAGAGAGACCGCCAGAAATGCCAGCTTGCGGGACATGCGCGCCGCCTCCAGACGAACCATCACGAACTTTGAGGATAGCAAAGTATTGTCTCTTGCGAGTTGCGTCGCCACCGGCGCCACGCATCTTGCGGCGAAGCCCCTATCTTCATTCCCTCTAACTCCCTCGCTAACGCTGCATCAGCGTGGACTGGCTCGCCACGCACTGCCAGGTCCCGTTGACCTTCACCCACGTATCTGTAAAGCGCCCGCGCCGGTTGTAGGGCTTGCCATTGTTGGTGCCTTTCTCGCGATAAATTCCGGTAACCACCGCGCAATCGCCGAAAACGTGCGCGGTCTGCTGCTCGTTAATGATCTGTTCCGGAGAGACGCCCTTGCTCTGTACGCTCGCCAGAAATTCTCGCTTCGAGGAGAGGCTGCCGTCGTAATCGATGTACACCAGTTGTGGAGCCAGCAGTTGATCGAGCGCCGCGACGTCTTTCGCTTGCTCCGCATGGTTCCAAGCGGTTTCCAACGCGAGGATGCGGCCCTCATCATCGCTCATGCCCTGCGGGTGCCCGGGGGAGAGAAGAACCACAGAGAAAAGGGCCACAGAAAGCCCAACCGCGAGTCGAAGTTTCATCGGAACGCTCCTCCTGGCATGTCTTGACCAGCAGCATCCTGCATGGCCTCGCCGAACCCGCCGGCTACTGGCTCTTGTCGTACGGCATTCCCTTTTCTGCCCAATCCACTTCAAAACTTGTGGGCAGAATCAGCACGCGCAGTTTCGCGAAACCCATCTCCTCGAGCGCCGTAAACGCCGGCCGGATGTTTGGGCAGCGCTCCATCGGGCAGCACCCGCAGTAGATGACCAGATTGGTCGAGCGGGGAAGCGCGTCCGCCCACGCCTTGATCTGCGCCACGCCTTCCGCACGCCCCCCGCTTCCGTGATACTGCGCTCCCTTGATGTGGCCGGCCGTGTACAAACGCTGAAAGCCGACGAACAAAACGGTGGGTGCGGACCTGCTATCCGCCAGCTCCTTGAAAAGATCGGCGGGCGCAACAGTTTGAACGACCGTCCAGGGGTTCGCGGGGTTCTGCGCGCGAGTGAGTGGCAGAAGGAGCAAGGCCAGGCTTAGCAAAACGGCCAAGTTCGTGGAGCGGGTGAGATTACTCATGCCCGGAATTCTCCTGGGCCGGATTCGGAAAACACGGCAGCTTTGCACCGCATTGTACCTCGGATTCACAATCCGCGGAGTTTCACAAACTGCGCGCTTAAGGCCTTTTAAGAGACAAGAATCAATTATTTCTGAGCTTTGCGCGTACGAATCAGCTTCGCGGCAGTCGTCCGCAGCGTTTCCGGGACATTCTTGTTCACGGAAATCTTCTTAAGGTCCATGGCGTTAAGCATCGGAAGCATGTGCAGGGTCACGTCCAACGGCGTCTTCGGATTGTTCATAAGGTTCCGAACCACCACGTAGTTTTTCCGGAACACGCGGTTCCCCGCGATCAGGCGAAGAATTTCGTCCGTCAGGTTGGCCATTGCGGCAAACGATTCCACCTCCTGTTCCGTCAGCCGCGGAGATTGCAGCACCGCCCGCTGCACCACCTTGTTGGAATCGCGGATGAGCGTCCGGCGAGCCTCGGAGCCTCCTTTTATTGCGAACTGAACCCGCTGCGACACGGCCATTTTGCTGATCTGTTGAAGCAATGTCTGCCGCTTATGTGTATCGGGTTCGGCCTCGGCGGCGGCATCTGCAAGGTGCTTTTCGTACCCGGCGACGGCGGTGCTGCGAAGTTCCTGCAGTGTGTTTTTCTGCTCCACCGTAAGATGCGGTGACTGTTGCAGCGCCGCGGCGAGCGCCAGTGAAGCGGAAATGCGATCGAGTTCTTCCACCAGTGTCTGTACATGGGCTGCGGAAAAATGCCCCACCAGCGGTACCAGGTGCTCGCCGGAACAATTCTTGTTCGCAATCATGGCATCGACAACCACCGCCTGGTTCCCATGATTCCTTGCGGCATAGGCAAACAGCGCCGGCAGCGCGTTTTCCCGGTTGATGGCCTCGGCAAAGGTTTCGGGCGGACACAAGAGCAGCGCTTCCCCGGCGCGTGTGGCCACCAGTTCGTCGTGATCGTGGCTCAGCACTACCAGAATTTCCACGCGTTCGACGGGAGCAATGTGCGCGCCTCCGGTCCCGCACACCGCGATCTTCCGCTCACGCGATGCGCGCCCGCGGCGCAAATCTTCCAGAACTTCAGGGACGATCGTTTCCACAGGATGCCCGCCTCAGGCCTTTTACGGCTCAAGTTCATTGTACCGGACGAGCCGGGAACACCAAGCGGAGGCATGGTCTGCCCGTTCAATGCCAGCAACACTGCGCCGGAGTCCACCGCGCTCACCTCGAACCCTCCCCTGGCCGTGAAAGGCCGGTATTCGCCGGGTTGTTCGCCTTTGTCGAACGCCGCATTGCGGCCGGACTGCACCCGCAGATGGGTCGCAGCGCCGGCGGAAACGAAAAGATCCAGAGGTAGCGGCAGAATTGTGACAGAGGGGCTGTGTTAGGAATCGGAAGATGCGGAAACCGAGTCAAAAACTTGCCGTGCAGGTTGCGGCAGAATCGTCGAACTGGATTCTGCGGAATGTTTTACGCTGCGGCGCGCCGCGAAGTATCTCCACGCATAGATCCCCCCGGTAATCAGGCCGCCAAGCAAAACCAGAATGCCAAGCACAATCGCGGCGGGGATCCATTTCGGCGGCGACGGAATTCTCTGCTCGGGACGTTCCTCGCCTGGCGGTACCTGCGTCCCATACGCTAGGTCGTATTCGGCCAGGAATGCTTCCTCATCCAGCCCGAGATACCGTGCGACAGACCGCACGAACCCTCGATTGAACACTCCGCCGGGCAGCGTCTCCCATTCTTCGTTTTCCAGCGCTTCCAGGAAGCGGGGCCCGATGCGAGTCGCGGAAGTGATCTCCTCCAGCGTCACCTCTCGCAGTTCCCGTTCGCGCTTCAACCGTTCGCCGAAATTTCCCCTGGCCATCCCTGTACCCGCTAGGAATTAGTGTATCAGCGCCGCACCTTCGGAGACATCCGTGGAAAGCGCCCTGAAAAGGTATCCTGCCGAGTCGCGGCGGACAGGCAGCCGCCCGGCCGCGATCTCAGGAAGAGAGAAGAAGAGGATGCGAACACGCGCCGTTCTGTGCGATCAGATGGCACGGCGTCCCTTGCCCGGCACTATAGGTGCCCGCACCTGCGCCTGTCAAACCAACGAGGGCGCAAATAAAAGCGCCAATGTCTGTATCCCACCTGTCTTCTTTTGTGGCACAGTTATCCTGTAGTTTCCCGGACGTGGATATCTCTCTTTCCCGCCCGGCAGATCTGGACACCCGCCTTCTTATGAACGATCCCATCGCTGGGCGAAACATCTTGCTGACAGGAGCAGGCGGTTCGATCGGATCTGCCCTCAGAATGCCGATTCTTGCGCCGCGGAACGAGCCACAATCGGGTGCCCTATGAAGCGGACCATCGCCGTCGTCACCTCTTCCCGAGCCGACTACAACCATCTTTACTGGCCATTGCGTGATTTGTCGGCGGCGGACTCGGTGGATCTCCGAATTGTGGCCCTCGGTCCGCACCTTTCGCCGGAGTTTGGCAACACCGTCCAGGAGCTCGAAAAGGACGGTTTCCGCATCCACGCTCGCATTGAATGCCTGCTCAGCTCGGATAGCGACATCGGCATGGCCAAGACCATTGGCGTCGCTGTTCTGGGCCTTGCCGATCTATTTGGACAGATGCGGCCGGATCTGCTTCTTTTGATCGCCGATCGTTACGAGATGCTTGCGCCCGCTTCGGTTGCCCTGGCTTTGCGGATTCCCATCGCCCACATTGAGGGAGGGGAAGTCAGCGAAGGTGCGATTGACGATGCCGTGCGGAACGCCTTGACGAAAATGAGTCACATCCATTTCACCTCAACGCATGCGGCCCGGCAGAGGGTGATGGACATGGGCGAAGAAGAATGGCGCGTTCACCGCGCCGGGGCGCCCTCCCTGGATCATCTTCGGCGGCAAACCCTTTTGACTCGCGAGGATCTTGAATCCAGGCTGCACGTGGATCTCTCGAGCCCGCCACTCCTCGTCGCCTACCACCCCGTCACCCTCGCACAGGATACAACCGGGGAAGCGGACGCATTGTTTGCTGCGCTGGAATGCCTTCCGGACCAGCTACTGTTCTGTTATCCGAATGCCGACGCAGGAAGCCGGGCTCTGATCGATCGGTCCAAATCTTTCCTGGCCTCTCGGGGAACCGGCGCAATCTTCACCAACCTGGACGCTCTCACCTATTGGAGTTTGCTGCGGCAAGTGCGCTTGCTCGTAGGAAATTCCAGCAGCGGAATCATGGAAACGGCATCTTTTGCTCTGCCCACTATCAATATTGGAATCCGCCAGCAGGGCCGCGAGCGCGCCAGGAATGTAGTGGATGTCGAGGCAAATAAAGCCGCCATCCTGGCTGCCATCGAGAACGCAAGAACTGCCGCGTTCCGTCAATCTCTTGCGGGAATGGTCAACCCTTATGGAGAGGGCCATGCTTCCGAAAAAATCGTCGAAGTGTTGACCACCGTGCCGTTGACTCAAGATCTCCTTATCAAGCGCCGTACCGCGCCAATGGGCCGCAGCGCTCCGGCCAGTGGCGTGCCGCTCTCGCGCTAAGAGTTTCAGAAGTACCTTGGGGGCGGAACAGAGACCGCGCCCGCCGCGCAAGGATGGACTCACTAAGCTACGTTCAGGCGCGTGTTGCCTCGCGGGAATTACGTCCGCTTCGCCTCAGCCGTCGCCGGATACATCCGTTCAAATTCCGGGTCGCCGTGCAGCAGAACCATATCCGGGTCGCGCCGCGCCCAGTTCGGATCCTTGAATCCTGCTTCCCACGCTTTGCGCAGCGCATCGATGGCTTCGGGCCTTTTCTTCAGCAAGCAAAACACACAAGCCGCGTTGTAAAGAATCGAAGCCTCATTGGCCCGCAAGGTCATGGCCATGGATGTTTCGCGCGTGGCATCTTCCACGCGGTTCAATTCGGCATAGTATCCGGCCACCAAAATACGGGCCCGTGCATCCTCGGGAACCTGCTTGAGGTGGTTTTCAAACGCCGCCACCGCCCGCAACTGGATATTTTTCCGAACTTCTTCCTTCCCCAGCGCTCCGAGAGCATTCAAAATGGGCACATACACGTTGTAGTCTTCGCCGCTCGCTTCCAGCGCGGCATCGGCGGCATCGGCCACTTCGCGGTAACGCCCCGCGGAAAACAGCGCACGGCACAACAGGTAATATGCTCCCTCGCAGTCTCTCTTTCGTTCGATGGCTTTCTGGACCATGCGCACCGCTTCATCGTGCAAGTCCGTCGCGTACAGCACCCACGCTTGGCTCACTTGCACTTCCGGCAGGTCCCACCGTAACGCCACGGCTTTGCCCGACGCATTCCGCGCACGCTCCACCCAAATCACGTCCCGGCTGTAGTTGCAATAGAACATCGCACAGGCGTTCGCGCAGGCCGCGTATGCCAGCGCGAAACTCGGATCGATCGTCACCGCGTTCTCAAACATCTGCAGCGCGAATTCCAGGTCCTGGCGTGTCTGCCGCCTCGCGTAGCGCTTACCGCGCAAATACAAATCGTACGCTTGCAAATTCTCCGTCGGCTTGATTGCCAGGGCTTCCAGTTCCTGCGGCGACAGCGTCACCCGCAGCGCCTCCGCGATCTTCCGCGCAATTTCGTCCTGCACCTCGAAGACATCCTTCATCTCGCGGTCATAGCGCTCCGACCACAGCGGAAAGTCCGTGCCCGTGTCCACCAATTGCGTCGTAATCCGAAGCCGGCTTCCAGCGCGCCGCAAACTCCCGGTCAAAACATACGCGGCCTTCAGTTGCTGACCAATTTGCGACGGCGTTACTTGCTTGTCCCGGAACGCCAGCACCGTCGGCCGCGAGTACGTATTGATCCCGCGAATCTTCGATAGCTCCGTGATGATGTCTTCCGTGATTCCATCGCGCAGATACTCGTCGTCTTTCACCCCGCTCAAATTCTCAAAATAAAGCACTGCCACGGTTTTTATGCTCGAACTCGGCTTCGCTGTCCCGGTCTTGCTCTCGCTCAGGTCCGCGGCGCGTTTATTCCCCGATTCCAGGTCTCTCTTCAATCGGCTCAAGTCGGTTTTCAACTCCGTCGCGGACTGGCACCGCAACGTCCGGTCCTTCTCCAGCAGCTTCGACAGAATGTGCCCGAATTCCGCGGGCACCGCCGGGTTCACTTCCACCACCGGCACCGGATCGCGATTCAGGATCGCGTCAAAGATCACTGCCGAAGTGTCCCCTTGAAACGGCATCTTCCCGCTGGACATCTGGTACAGCACCGTTCCCAGCGAAAACAGATCCGTCCGTGCATCCACAAGATGACCGCGCGCCTGTTCCGGAGACATATAAGAAACCGTGCCCACCGCCGATCCCGGTGACGTCAACCCCCCGGCCATCGTGTCCATTTTCGATGGCGTCGTCCCTGCCGGCAGAATTTCCGCGGGCTCAATCTTTGCCAGCCCAAAGTCCAGCACTTTCACTTGTCCCCGATCGGTCAAGAACAGGTTCGCCGGTTTGATGTCCCGGTGCACGATCCCTTTCGCGTGTGCCGATTCCAGCGCGTCCGCAATCTGAATCGCCATCGGCAGCAGCTTATCCATTGCAAACGGCTGGCGCGTCATCAGCTGCCCCAGCGTCTGCCCTTCCAGCAACTCCATCACCAGGAAGTGCTGCCCCTCATGCTGCTCAATCGCGTGGATGGTACAAATGTTCGGATGATTCAGCGCCGAGGCCGCGCGCGCTTCCCTCTGAAATCGCTCGATCAACTGGCTGTCCTGCGCCATCGCTTCCGGCAGGAATTTCACAGCAACGCGCCGCCCCAGCCGCGTGTCCTCGGCCTCGTAGACGACGCCCATGCCGCCGCTGCCTAGCGTTCGAGTCACCTTATAATGCGAAATGGTTTGCCCAGTGCGGGAATCGGTGCCGATCATGTCCGGACGATACTAATCTGCGCTCCTCTCCCGGTCAAGCCAGTCACTTTTCGCATCTAGCATCCATTCCGTTCTCGACCCTGTAAGTGTCGGGCTTTAGCCCGGCAAATTCTCTCGGCTGATCCTGGGTTTCTCTTGGAGGGCCCGCCTTCCGAGGAGGGCCGCGCTTCGAGCACGCCCTGGGTGGTACATTAGGACTGGGCCACGAATGCGAGCACGTCCGAACAATTCCAGCCAGAAAAATAAACCGCTATGGCCAGCATGCGAGTGACAAAAAAATTCGCCTTTGCCTTCGCAGTGGCTCTCCCGCTGCTGGCATTGCTTTCCTTCGCGGCTCGCGACGACCAATCCCCGCCCGCACAAACCGGCAGCCAATCACAACAAGCAAAGCCGAAGACTGTCCCACCAGCGAATCATGCTTCGGCAGCAAAACCAAAAGTGGTTCCACGCCGCGATTACGTGGGCGATGCCGTTTGCGCGCGTTGCCACCAGGATCTAGTCGAGAGCTATCACAAAACCGCTCATTACATCACCTCGCAAGTCGCCAACAAGGACACCATCGTCGGAAATTTCAGTCCCGGCGCGAACACCATGTCCACCGGGAATCCGAATTTGTCGTTCCGCATGGACGCAAGAGGCGATGATTTCTTCCAGACCGCCATCTGGGCGACTCCTAGTGATTCCGCGTCCGATTCTGCATCCTCTTCCCCAGCGCCAGGAACGCGGACGCGCACGGAGCGCCTGGATCTGGTGATCGGCTCGGGCGGCAAAGGCCAGTCGTATCTGTACTGGCGAGAGAATCAATTGTTCCAGCTTCCGGTGGGCTATTCGACCGTTTTGCATCAATGGATCAATGGTCCCGGCTATAAGGATGGCACCGCAAATTTCGAGCGGGGCATCATTGCGCGCTGCCTGGAGTGTCACGCCACCTACTTCGATGCGGTTTTTCCCGGCCCGGAGTTCAATATGTACGACACCGGGAATTTTGTCTTGGGCATCTCCTGCGAGAGGTGCCATGGCCCGGGGCGCGCGCATGCGGAAAGTTACGCCTCCAAATTTCCGGCTCGCGCGGCGGGGACAATCGTGAATCCCGCAAAACTTTCGCCGGCCCGGCGCTCCGATATCTGCGCGCAGTGCCACGGCGGCCAGGGTGAACGCGAAATACTGCCCGCGTTCACCTACGTTCCCGGGCAGCCGCTCGAGAAGTACATCGACCCCGGACCCATCGATTCCGCCGCGGACGTCGATGTGCACGGCAAGCAGGGCAAGCTCTTGATGAAGAGCCGCTGCTTTCAGGCCTCGGCGGACATGAACTGCTCCACCTGCCACGATGTGCACAAGACCGAGCCGGGCCTCGCGGCCATGTCCCAGCACTGCTTGAGCTGCCACAAGGTGGAAGCCTCCGCCACGCACGCGAAAGTGGGCGCCGAAATCGCCAAGAACTGCATCGATTGCCACATGCCCACGCTCGAATCAAAGGTCGTCTCCCTGGACGTAAACGGCCAAAAAGTCCGCCCCCGGTTCCGCACCCACTGGATCAGGATCTATTCCGAATCCGAACGCCAGTAGCTTGGGAGCCATTAGGCCCCCTCCCCTCCCCCTGTTTTTTCGGTACGGGGTGGAAAGTGATTGAGGAGAAAGAGGATAGAGTGAAGACGGTTCGGTACGGGAATCGGTAAAAGTTGGAAAGTGAATGGAAACAGGGGAGATAGAGCGAGGACAGAAATGGGAGAGAGCGGTACGACGGGGGCGTTCTGGTGGGTATACCCCCATTTTCGCGTATCAACGGGAAACAAAGGACTTACGGGAGAATCGCTTGTATCAAGGGGACGCATTGAACTTAGGTGTCGGGAAAACGAAAAGAAAGCAAAAATGTGAGGGAAAAGTCGTCTGAAATTTAGAGGGGGAAGATTCCCCGGTGCGCGCCCGGGTCTGCGCCGACAGTTCACACCCTATGATAGCAGAATGGAGTTATCAAAACAATAGTTTCTTTTATAGGTACTAGTCTGGAAACTGATGCGGGAACTAAGGGGGAATGAGAACCCCAAGAGCCCACCCTCCAACCCCGAGGGTGGGGCGCCCAAAATCGTCTGATAGCCTAAGCCCGGGCCACCCGCCGTCATAGGTGAAGTTGGGGCGTCATTGTTCTAATTTAGTGCGCCGTTGGGTTGATCTTGCGGGCGATGAGGCTTCAAATCCTTCATTTCGACCTTCAGATTCTCTACACGTTCGATTTCGAGGCTGAAGTATTTTGGGGATGCGCAGGAGGGAACGCACCGGAATTTCCCCGTGAATTCCGCGGTGACGTGCTTGTCCATCGTGCCCGCGCGGCCGCTTTCTGCCAGGACACGATTTAACTCTGCGTCGCCCGGGTCCTGATCGGCCTTGTCGGAATCAACGGGGGCGACTCCCCGGCTACATTGAGGCGCACCCGGAGGAGGCGCATTAGACCCGCAGTTTGGCTCGAGAAGCACACTCCGCTCTATCCCGTCAGTGTGAAAAGAGGCGGGTATCCGCACTCGCTTGCCGTTGAATTTTGCGCCAGACTCAATAAGCTGTGTAACCGTTGTTTCAACGGGCTTCCGAGCATCTGCATGCGGATCAGCAGGCAAGGCGGGAGCGAAGCGCAGTCCAATCAAGCAGGCCAGCGAAAGTGCGATCCGTTTGTAAGCCGCTAACATCGCGGGTGGCCCAGACAATTTCCTGGTCTTTCTTGCCTGCCCATTCATCAGGAGTGAGAATACCACTTTGTCAAATTTGTTGGGAGTACCAGGCTGCGGATGCCCGACCCTCTAACCCCCGAGGGATGGGGCACGCAAAGTCGTCTGAATGAGTTTGTGCCCGGGGCGCCCGCCGGCTCCGCGGTCGGGATGACGGGATCCGAAAAGGCGAACCCAAGAGCACAGCGAGGAATCGCTGTGCCACGATGGCCGGGCTGAAGCCCGGCGCCTACGGGCTCGACATTCCACTGATTAGTTTCGAGCCTTCGGCTGCAAGGCGGAGTCGATGGGGGATTCGTGCATGCTGAGAATGTACCAACGGTTGTCGGAGCGGCGGCAGAGCATCATGCCGCGGCCCGCGGCGTGAACGGAGGGAGATTCAATGGTGTAGTCGTAGAGGCTCCAGACGACGTCGCCTACGGCTCGCTGGTCGCTCACCGTGAGGGAAAGATGCGCGTGCGGATTGTTGCCAAAGTATTTATCGCGAAAATGGTTGGTGGCCTGGTCGCGTCCACGGAGTTCGCCGTCGGGAGAACTGAGCACGAAATCGGAATCGAAGCAGGAGGCGAGCTTGTCGGCGTCGCTGTCGTTAAAGGCTTCCGCGCAAGAATGCATGGCTTTTTCCATGTCCGCGATAAGGGAGGTCTCGGAGGAACTGGACGGCGCGATGCCGAGGCGCGCTACGCTGCGTTTCAGATCGATGGTGACACTCAATTGCTCCAGAAGATCCACGCCGAGGACTCCGTCGACTGTGCCGCCGCATGCTTTGGCGATGGCGCTGAGGTCAATGGCGGGCAGCTTGACGGCTCGTAGGGTGTGGCTGCCTAAGGAGAGCTCATCGATCGAAACTTCGCGCGCGTTCAGTGCGGTTGTGGAATTCCAGGATTGGATGCGGACCTCTTTGGCATGCCCGCGGGGAAATGACTTCTCGTTGAGCAGGGAGGTAGCAGCCGTGTCGATCAGGAAGCGTTTGTCGACTTTGTTTACCTGGAGGATTAGCACGGGCAGGCGATCGCAGCGCTGAAGAGGAATCTCGGTTAGGTTGGCCGGGGTCTGGGCTCGCGCGCTGCGCGCAACTACGGAGAGGATTAACCCCGCAGAAACGCAAGCGAGCAAACTCAGGCGATTTCGCATCACTCTCTCGATTGCAACGATTCCGTAGCTTCTGTAGCCCGGTCGATCCGCTGCAGAATCGCGCCGCGAACTAGACGGAAAACGCTTTGATCCCGGAAGAGGCGGGAACTCCAGTTCGCTCCCATCGCCAGCGCTTGAATTTCGAAAGCAAGTTGGCGAACATCCACTTCCTTGTTGAGTTCACCGGCGAGCTGCGCTTCGCGCGCGGCGTGCTCGAGATTTCCGAGCCACCTCTTCATCAACTCCACGATCTGATCGCGAACGCGGCCTGGACGGTCGTCGAACTCCAGCGAGGCAGCGGAAAAAAAGCAGCCTCCGGGAAAGACTTTCTCCTCGCCATACGACATCCAGTTCTCGCAAAGCGCGCGGAGGCGCTTGAGTCCGCGGAATTCATACGCGGGGCGGACCACTTTTTCGACGAAGATTTCGCGGGCTGCATCCACGACGGCGCACTGCAAATCTTCTTTGGAGCCGAAGTGGGCGAAGAGGCCGCTCTTGCTGATGCGGAGGGCAGAGGCCAGCTTTCCGATGGTCAGGCCCTCGAGGCCTTCGAGCGAGGCGAGGTTGACGGCCTTTCGCAAGATGGCCTGGCGGGTTTTCAGGCCTTGAGGCCTGCGGAGTGGAGCTTTCGGGGCAGGGCGAGCGCGCCGCAGCGGTCGATCGGAGGCCTTGGTTCGTTTTTGGCTGGTATTCATGTCGGGGCACATAATAGCACGACCGTTCGTTCTATTACAATGATTTTGTCGACTGCCAATTCCGGGGGGTGGCGCACCTTTACGGGCGGATTTGGGATTCACGGTGGGAGGATAGCGCTTCAGAAAGTGGCTGGGGGCGCGAGAAGGGGCAAGGATCGGGTGGCCTTGACGGCCATTGGCAGGGTCAAGGCATCAACGAAGCGTTTGATGGAGAGCAGGATGCAAGCTCACACGACACCGGTGCGGACCTGCTCTGCTCTGGACGGCGCTTGCACCGGAAGATAGGGCAGCCGGTTTGAGGAGGCCAACCGCGTGCGCGACGGCCCTAAGAAGGCACTGGATAAATCGTGTTGCGTTTTTCGCATGGAGAGGAACTTTTTTGTCGTCCGGAGGAGCCAGTCTTTTCCATAACAGCCGCGAAAGCTTTGTTCGAGGAGCCCAGCACCTACATGGCGGCGGTCGTGGGGCTTGGCAGGGCCAGATGGCGAGATGGGAACGGCTGTACTACGAGCGGGTTGCGCGGGATTTTGGGAGGCGCCTATACTGGCCGGGATGGGCAGGGAAAGGTGTGGACGCTCGAAGGCGAGGGGATCAGGGAAACCTTTGGGCGGCGAGCGATCCCAGGGAGACGTGCGTTCGTGAGTGTAGAAGAGATCAAACAGTTCCCGACGGTGGAGCGACGGCGAAGTACCGGCGTGCCGGGAGAACGCCGTGAAGCGGGCGAGGTGGCGGTCTTCCAGGAGTTGGGGAAGGCGCTGACGTCATCGCTGCAGCTCGATCAAGTGCTGCGGACGATCATGGAGAAGATCGATGAGTTTTTGCGGCCGGACAATTGGTCGCTGCTGCTGCTGGATGAAACCAAGCAGGAGCTGTATTTCGAGCTGGCGGTGGGAAAGGCTTCCCAGGCGCTGAAAGATGTGCGGGTTAAGGTGGGGCAGGGAATTGCGGGGTGGGTGGCGGAACACGGCGAAATCGTGATTGTGCCGGATACGGCGAAGGACACACGGTTTTTCGGGAAGGTGGACGAGAAGACGAAGATGGAGACGCGGTCGATCGTGGCCGTGCCGGTGAGGTTCCGGGACACCTGCCTGGGCGTGATTGAATTGATCAATTGCGTGGGACCGGAAGGGTTCGACCCGAGGGACTTGAAGCTGCTGGAGGCGCTTTCGGATTTTGCGGCGATTGCGCTGGAGAACGCGCGGCACGTAAAACGGATTCACGAGCTGACGATCAAGGACGACTGCACTTCGCTGTATAACGCGCGGCACATGGGATTTATTTTGGATACGGAGATTTACCGCTCGCAGAGGTATAACTACGAATTTTCGATTGTTTTCATCGACCTGGACCATTTCAAACAGGTGAATGATACGCATGGGCACCTGGTGGGGTCGCGGCTGCTGGCGGAAAT
The DNA here is from genome assembly GCA_963734105.1 of Candidatus Acidiferrales bacterium. Lineage (GTDB taxonomy): Bacteria > Acidobacteriota > Terriglobia > Acidiferrales > UBA7541 > Acidiferrum. The sequence goes on from CAVTFW010000009.1 coordinate 370,235, forward strand.
GGGGGAGGCGCTGAAGACGAATTGCCGGTTGATCGATTTCGCGTTCCGGTATGGCGGGGATGAGTTCGTGATTTTGTTGCCGCAGACGTCGAAGGAAAACGCGATTAACGTGTCGCGGAGGTTGCACAAGTTAATCCGGGAGACGGTGTGGCTGGAAAAAGAGGGGCTGAACATTCAGATTACGCCGAGCGTGGGATTGGCGGCGTATCCGGTGGATTCCAAGACGAAAGAGGGTTTGCTGCACCTGGCGGATGAGGCCATGTACCTGGTGAAGAATACGAATCGGGACAGCGTGGCGGTGGCGAATATGGGGATCCTGCCGGAGCAGAGCGCGGCGGAAGCGGCCGCGGAAGCGGCTGGGGATGCGGCGGGGTGAAGGGTTTTCGGTTTCAGTTTTCAGTCTTCAGTTTGCAGTTCCCAGTCAAAAGAAGCCGGGTCATCTGCAAGTGAATGTTCCGCACTGAATAGAGCACATTTGACTGTGTTGAGTTCCTCGCAGACAAATTGAAATTCAACGTTGCATGCAGACGGGAGTGCCGTGCCTCCGGCGCTTGCTCGCTGTGGAAGTGAACGGGGTTTCGGCGCCCGGCAGACGAAGCCCGCACTGTACGCCCCAGGAAAATTCTGATTAACTTGGAAATATGAAACGAAGCGAAGCGGCGCGATATGCGCGTTGGTCTGCGCTGACGGCGTTATTGCTGGCAGCGATTACAGGCGGGATTTACCTGCGGCGGCAATGGATCGCGCACGTGGAGATAAGAAAGGCGCCGCCCCCGCTGACCGCGGACGAAGAACGGCAATCGATTGGATTGACGATCTCGAAAGGGGAGGGCGAGCGCACCGTGTTTACGCTGCAGGCGTCGAAGTCCACGGACTTCAAGGGCCAGGACATCAGCCTGCTGGAAGACGTGAATGTGACGGTGTTCGGGAAGCTGGGCGACCGCCATGACGTGATCCACACGAAGAGCTGCAAGTACGCGAAGACCGACGGGTCGATCCAGTGCAGCGGCGAAGTGCAGATGGAATTGCAGAGCGCGGCCGATGCGGAGCGGGCAAAGAGGCCAGGCGAGGGCCAGCCGAATGTGATCCACGTGCAGACCAGCGGCGTGACGTTTGAGAAGACGACGGGGCGGGCGCAGACGGTGCAACCCGTGAAATTTACGCTTCCGAACGGCGACGGAGAAGGGGTGGGAGGAGTCTATTTCTCCGAAGAGGGCATGTTGAGGCTGGTGAAGGATGTGCGAGTCACGCTTCACGCGACAAAGCCGCTGCAGCCGGGAAAGAAAACGGAGTCGCCCGGGGAGGAAGTGGTGCTGCAGGGAAGCAGTTTGGAAATGGGAAAGCAGTCCAGGAGGGTGGTGCTGTACGGCCCGGCGACGGCGACGACGAGCACGCACGTGCTGACCGCGGGAGAAATGACGATGCTTCTGGATGAGCAGAACCGGGCGCGGACGCTGATCGCACTGCCGGGAAAACTAGATGAGACGCCCGAAGTGAAATCCCTTGGAGAAAAGGAGCCGTGGACACTCCGAGCCGATCACATGAAAGCCGATCTGGCGGCGGAGGGATGGATACGCACGCTCGATGGGGAGGGCAACGTGCGGGGAAACACGGAGAACGGGGAGATGGAATCGGAGAGCGGGTACGTGGAGATGTGGCCGGGGGTGAACCAGGCAAAAGTGGTGACGCTGCGCGGAAATGTGCGAGCGAACGGGCAAGATCCGAAGACGGGGAATCGAAGAAAGTTGGCGACCAACGCGCTGCAATTGAATTTTGGGGGAGGGCGGCCGGGAGATACGAATCCGGTGCAGCACGGCGAGACGTTGGAGCGAGGGATAGTGGAGTGGAGCGACACTGCGGGGGCGCAATCCAAGCTTAGCGGGGATAAGTTGGCGGTGGAATTTGGGGCCAAGGCAAAGGCGCAGAGAATGGTGGCCACGGGGAACGTGGAGACGCAACGCGATCTGAAAGGGAGGCCGACGCAGAGTGCGACCGCGACGTCTGGGGATGTGCAGATGGATGCGACAGGGGAATGGAGCCGGATGGCGCTCCACGGGAATGTGCACATAAAGGAAGGGGACCGAACCGCGGAGGCGCAGGAGGGGGTGTTTGTCCGAGCGGCCGACACGGCAGTATTGACGGGACAGGCCGTGGTGCGAGATGAGAGCAGCGAGACACACGCGGCGAAGATAATGTTCCATCAGGGGACAGGCGACGTTGAGGCGGAAGGCACGGTACGGACGACGGATTTTGGAGAGAAGAAGGCCAGCATTGAGTTGAGCCCTGAGCCTTCCCATGTCACTGCGGAAAAGATGGTGGCAAATTCCAAGACCGGACGCGCGCTCTACACGGGACACGCGAGAATGTGGCAAGGGCCGTCGGTGCTGGAGGCGGACGCAATCGAATTGTTGAAGGACAGCCGGACGCTGAACGCGAAAGGGAACGTGCGGGGAGTGTTTCCGAAGGCTGGGACGGAGAATGCGAAGGGGAAAGACGCGGGGACCTGGCATATCTCGTCTGGAACGTTGACGTATTGGGATGCGGAGAATCGCGCGCACCTGGAAAAAAACGTCGTTGCGCTGGCGGGGGACGAACGAATGAGAGGGCCGGTGCTGGAGCTGTACTTCACGCGCGAAGAGAACGGTAAAGCCGGGGGCCAGGGCACTTCACAGATCAGCCGGGCGGTGGGAACGGAAGGCGTGGAGGTGCAGCAGGGAGACCGGCGGGGGACGGCGGATCGAGGAGTATACACGGCAGACGTCGATCAATTCGTGCTGAGCGGAGGAACGCCGACGCTGTACGACCCGATGGAAGGAACAACGACGGGGCGTGAATTGACCTTCAATATGGCGGATGATACGATCATCGTGGATTCGGGGAACGGAACGAGAACATTGACGAAACACCGGGTCCAGAGATAGAGGGACCGCGCTGCGATCCTGCGTGAAGCGGAATGCCCACACTCCAAGGCGTCGATTTGAGCAAGTCCTACCGGGGACGCAAAGTAGTCGATAACATAGAACTGGAAATCGGCCAAGGCGAAGTCGTGGGATTGCTGGGCCCGAACGGGGCCGGCAAGACAACGACGTTCTACATGATCGTGGGCCTGGCGCGACCGGACTCCGGCCGGGTGTTGTTGAACGGGGAAGAGATTACCGACCTGCCGATGTACTTGCGGGCGCGGAACGGAATCAGCTACCTGCCCCAGGAACCGTCCGTGTTCCGGCAACTCACGAGTGAAGAGAATCTGCTGGCCGTGCTGGAGACGCTGCCCTTGACCCCAGAACAGCAGCGCGACCGGCTGGAAGAGTTGCTGGCGCAGATGGGATTGGAGATGGTGCGGCACAGCAAGGCGTACATGCTTTCGGGGGGCGAGCGAAGAAGGCTGGAGATAGCGCGCTCCCTGACGCTGCAACCGTCATTCATTCTATTGGATGAGCCGTTTTCCGGGATTGATCCGCTGACGGTAAAGGACTTACAGGACCTGATCCGGGAGTTGAGCCGCTCCGGAATCGGGGTTTTGATCACCGATCATAACGTGCGAGAAACACTCAGCGTAACAGATCGCGCGTACATCGTGAATCATGGGAAAATCATGAAGAAAGGCACGCCGCAGGATCTGAGCAGCGATCCGGAAGTGCGCCGTGTCTATCTAGGAGACAACTTCCGGCTGAATTAGGTCTATCTTAAGACCTAGGAAAGCAAGCGATGGCGTGGCAAGGGCTCAAACTTAACCTCCGGGTGGCGCAGAAGCAGATTCTGACGCCCGGACTGGTGCAGATGGTCAGCGTGCTGGCGCTGAACCGGCTGGAACTTCGCGAGATGATCAACCAGGAGATGATCGAGAATCCAGTCCTCGAGGAACTTACCGAAGAGCCCAGCGTTACCGACAACTACAGCGACGAAACATTTTTGAAGGCGGAGACAGAGAAGGTGCCGGAGAAGAAAGAGGCCAATCCGTTCGACGAATTCGACGTGGGGTCATTTTTCAACCAGTACTTAGACACCGGGGGAGACGGCGGGCAATCGCAGGAGCGGGAGATTTCGGAGCGGCCGTCGTTCGAGAAATTTCTGTCCTCGCCGGCGGGGCTGACGGATCATTTGGCGTGGCAATTGAGCGTGACGATCTGCTCCGAGGCGGTGAAGGAGATTGCCGAGAACATCATCGGAAACCTGGACGAAAACGGGTACCTGACGGCGTCGACGGAAGAACTAGCGCAGGACGGAAAGTATTCGCAGGACGACCTGGAAGACGCGCTCGCGGTGGTGCAAGATTTCGACCCGATTGGGGTCGGAACGCGGGACTTGCGGGAATGCCTGCTACTCCAGCTCAAGGCGTTCGATTCGCAAAACACGCTGGCGCAGCAGATCGTGTCCGAACATTTGAAACAGGTGCAAGCGAACCAGTTGAAGGAGATCGCGCGGGCGCTGAATCGTCCGATGGACATCGTGAAGCATGCGATCGATACGATCAAGAAGCTCGATCCGAGGCCGGGGCTGCGTTACAACAAGACCGAGGCGCGACTGGTGGAGCCGGATGTGTATTTCCGGAAGGTGGATGACCAATGGCAGGTGTTCCTGAACGAAGATGACATGCCGCAATTGCGGCTGAGCCCCACGTATCGGCGGCTGCTGACGCGAGACGCGGCGGACAAAGACGTGCGGAATTACGTGAAAGAGCGGTTCACGGCGGCGATCCAACTGATGAAGAATATCGAGCAGAGAAAACACACCATTTTGCGGGTGTGCCAGTCCATCATCGCGCGGCAAGGGGAATTCCTGGATCAAGGGCCGGACACACTGAAGCCGATGATGATCAAGGAAGTGGCGGAGGAAGTGGGGGTGCACCCCTCGACGGTGAGCCGGGCGGTGGCGAGCAAATATGCGCACACGCCGCAGGGAGTGATCGAACTGCGGTCGTTCTTCAGCGAGGCAGTGAACGGGCCGGAAGGCGGCGGGATGTCGCTGCTGACGCTGAAACGGCTGGTCAAGAAAATGATCGACGAGGAAGACGGGACCAAGCCGCTGACGGACGAACAGATTGCCAAGAAACTCGACGAAAACGGGATTCACGTTACGCGGCGAACGGTGGCAAAATACCGGGAAGACATGAGAATCCCGAGCACGCATCAGCGCCGGGTCAAGAACTGAGCCCCCACCAACCGTGAAGCGCAAAGCCAGCAATTCACGAAGCGTTCGAACTCAAGGCCACCAACTCGTGATCCTCACCGGACTCTCCGGATCGGGGAAAAGCACGGTCCTCAGAGCCTTCGAGGACATGGGCTACAACTGCGTGGACAACCTGCCGGTGGAACTGATTCCGATTTTTGCGGAGCTGCATGCGGGGGGCGAATGGGATTTGAGGCGTGCGGCGTTATTGGTAGATGCAAGAGAAGGGCAGCAACTGGAAAAATTGCCCGGGCTGCTGAAGCACCTGCGGCATGATCACTCCATCATTCTGGTGTATATCGAGGCGCACGAAGATGCGCTGTTGAGGCGGTACAGCGAGACTAGGCGGCCGCACCCGCTGGGGAAAGATTCCTCCGTGCGAGAGAGCCTGCACCACGAGCAAGTGTTGATGGAGCCGATCCGCAAGCTGGCGGATGTGGTGATCGACACTTCGCAATTCAACGTGCACGAACTTCGGAACTTCGTGAGCAAGCGTTTCAAGTCCGAGAGCAAGAGGCCGCTGCTGGTGTCGCTGGTGAGCTTCGGCTACAAATATGGAGTGCCGACGGACGCGGACCTGATTTTCGACGTGCGGTTTCTGCCGAATCCGCATTTTGTCCCAAAGCTGAGGCGGTTCACTGGAAAGGATGCCAAGGTGCGCCGTTATATCGAGTCTTTTCCGCAGACGGGGGAATTTCTGCGGCGGATGCAGGGTTTGTTGACGTTCCTGATTCCGTACTACATCGAGGAGGGGAAGAGCTACCTGACGATCGCGTTCGGATGCACCGGGGGAAGGCATCGATCGGTGATGATGGCGGAGTGGATGAAGCGCGCATTGGAGAAAAAGAGATTTGCGACGCGAGTTGTGCATCGGGATGTTGATAAGTAGCTGGCCTACCTGAGAAGTACGCAAGATCAAATAAATGGGGCGCGTCGCGTTTTGTGGCGGAATCGAAAAACCAACCGCAAGATCAAGTGATGGTGCGGACATCGGGCGCAGCGGTGCTGCGCCCCTACAGGGACAGACCCGAACCGCCGCGTGAACGCGCGCCCGAACGAGAAAGCAGGAGTGGCGAAAAGTTTGAGTCGCGGTGCAGTTGAGTTGGCGGTCCGCCTCAGAAGGCGGACCCTACAAGAGCGCGGAAGAAGTGGTGGCTGGGTTGACATGCTGTGGGAGGGGCGCATAGCGTACTAGGAGCAGGGGAAAAGCATTGAGGGCCGGGGAGTGGGTCGACTGATTTCACCACAACTGAAGCGATTGCTGAGTTACACGAAACCGTACAGCGTGAGGCTGGCGGTGGGTGTGATGCTGGTGGCGTTTGTAGCGGCAGCGGAAGCGATGATCGGATTCATGCTGCGGCCGGCAGTGGATTATGTATTGGATCCCGAGAAGTTTGGATCGAGCCTGCCCTTGGTGACGCTGCCGTGGAACGGGCAGGTGGTATACCTGAACAAGTTTTTCCCGCCGAGTATTCACAACGTGTGGACGATTTTTGCCATCACCATTCTAATCCTTTATGTCAGCAAGGCGATTGCGGAGTACCTGGGGATGACGGGGATCCAATACGTGGGGCTGGCCGCGACGCGGGACCTGCGAAACGAGTTTTACGAAAAAGTGATCAAGCAGCCGATGGGGTTTTTCCAGCACAACCCCACCGGGCGGATTATCTCCGTGGCGATCAACGACGTGGACCGCGTGCGGTACGCTCTGAGCGACTATTTGGCGGATTTGTTCATGAAAAGCTTCACGCTGACCGCCTTTGTGGCGGGGATGCTGGTCCTGAATTGGAGACTGACGCTGGCGACGTCCGTGCTGTTGCCGGTGGTGGTGCTGCCGGTGAACAAACTCGGGAAAAAGATCCGGCTTTCCGCGGAAAAGAGCCAGACGCGGCTGAGCGACCTGAGCCAGATCCTCGAGGAAACGGTAAGCGGAAACCGGGTGGTGAAAGCATTCGGGATGGAAGATTTCGAGATCAGGAAATTTCGCGAGGTGGCACGGCGGCTGCTGAAGGAGAACGTGCGATGGGTGCGGGCGGCCGTGATTACCTCGCCGCTGATGGACCTGGTGAGCGCGGTGGTAATTCCCCTTCTGATTCTGTATGCACGCAACCAGATCCAGCACCAACATTTGACCCTGGGGGGATTCATTACGTTTTTGTTTTTCATGTTTAATGCTTATATGCCGTTGAAGCGGATAGGGTATGTGTACCAGCAGTTCGAGGCGGCGCAGGGGGCGAGCACGCAGGTATTCGCGTACCTGGATCGCGAAGAAGAAGGGATCGACCAGAAGGGCGGAAAGCTCCTCGAAGGGCTATCGCGCGAAATAGCGTTCGAGGATGTGACGTTCGCTTACGATTCCGTGAGCGCGCCGGTGCTGCAGCGGGTAAATTTCAGGGCCTGCAAGGGAGAAGTGATTGCGCTGGTGGGATCGAGCGGGGCGGGAAAGACCACGCTGGTGAACCTGATTCCGCGATTTTATGAGGCGAGGTCCGGAAGCATCCGGATTGACGGAATGGACCTGCGGGAGTTGAACCTGAGATCGCTGCGGAACCAGATCGCGATGGTCACGCAGGAGAACATATTGTTTCATGACACGGTGCTGAATAATATCTGCTATGGGTTGAGCAATGTGCGGCGGGAACGCGTGACGGAAGCGGCGCAGGCGGCGCTGGCGCACGAATTCATCCTGGAATTGCCGCAGGGCTACGACACGATGATTGGCGAGCGCGGGACGCGGCTGAGCGGCGGCCAGCGGCAGCGGATCGCGATCGCCCGGGCGATTTTGAAAAATTCGCCGATACTGATACTGGATGAGGCGACTTCGGAGCTGGACTCCGAATCGGAGCAATACGTGCAGAAAGCGTTGGGGAACCTGATGGTGGGGCGGACGTCGTTTGTGATCGCGCACCGCTTGGGGACGGTGCGGAAAGCCGATAAGATTCTTGTGTTGGAAGATGGGCGAATCCGGGAAAGCGGGACGCACGCGGAACTGCTGGCGAAGGGCGGAAGTTACGCGCGATTGCACGAGCTGCAATTTGCGGACGAAGAGGTGCTGACGCCGGCGGAAGCGCCGAATCCCGATACCATGAGGTCGAGCGAACAAGAATGAGCGCGAAGAGTTCCAGCGAGGCGGGCGTGGCAACAGCAGCGGGAAAACCCGAGTGCCGGTCGATGACCGGGTACGCGATGGTGCGCGGAGAGTTTAGGGGCTGGCTGATCCGGATGAGCGTGAAGAGCGTGAACCACCGGTTTCTGGATGTGAAACTGCGGATACCGGAGTCGCTGGAAGCGTATGAGCACCGGCTGCGGCAGGCGGTGCGACTGGGAATTCACCGCGGGCACGTGGAGGTTCACGTGAGCGTGGACCCCGGAGAAGCGGCGCCCGTGCACGTGAACCGGGAATTGTTGAAGGCTTACGTGAACGCGGCGGAGGAATTGAGAGAACAGACGGGCGGGAAGGCAGAGCTGGACGCGGTGTCGCTGCTGCGGCTGCCGGGAGTAATTTCGGGATTGGCGTCGGCGTTGCCGGAGTCTGAAGAAGAGCAGGAGGAGTTGGGGACGGCGCTGGAGAAATATTTATTGGAGGTGCTCGGGAAACTGGATGAGATGCGAAGAGCCGAAGGGCGCCACATGGCCGAAGAGCTGCGGGCGCGAGCGGAGCGCATCGGAGAAGAGACGGAAAAGGTACGCGGACTGGTGGGGACACTTCGGCCGGCGTTTGCACGGCGGCTGGAGGCGCGGCTGAAGGAGCTGCTGAACGGGACGAACGTGGAGCCGGCGCGATTGGCGCAAGAGGCGGCGCTGCTTGCAGAACGGAGCGATATCAGCGAAGAATTAGACCGGTTGCGCAGCCACTTGCAGCAGTTTTCGAAATTGCTGGATGGCGCGGGAGAACTGGGAAAGAAACTCGATTTCCTGCTGCAGGAGATGCACCGGGAAGCGAACACGATGCTGTCGAAGACGCCGGGGGTGGAGAGCGAGGCGCTGGCAATTACGGGGTTGGCGCTGGAAATCAAGGCGGAGATCGAAAAATTGCGGGAACAGGTCCAAAACATCGAATGAGCGAGGGAACGGGCGTAGAGCCGCTGGTAGTGATTGTTTCCGGGCCATCGGGCTCCGGGAAAAGCACACTGGTGCAGAGGATTCTGGACTTGCCGGGGACCATGCCGTCGGTGTCATGTACTACCCGGTCGCGGCGGACGACTGAGGCCAGCGGAAAATGCTATGATTTCGTCACTGAGGCGGAGTTCGACGCCATGGTGGCCCGGGGTGAATTTCTGGAATATGCGCGGGTGTTCGGCAAACATTCCTACGGCACGCCCAGGAAATGGTTAGAGGAGTCGCGGCGCAGGGGGCTGGACCTGGTGCTGGAGATCGACGTACAGGGCGCGGCACAGGTTAAGGAGAAGTTGCCGGAATCGGTGGCGATCTTTATACTGCCACCCTCGCGGGAAGAGCTGGAACGGCGGCTGCGGAGCCGGGGGCAGGACGCGGATGACGAGATAGCGCGGCGGCTCTCGAAAGCGCGGGCGGAGATTGTGGCGAGCGAGAAATTTTACGATTTTTGTGTAGTAAACGATGATGTGGAGCGTGCGGGAAGAGAAGCGCAGGCGATTGTGATGGCCCTGCGATGCTCGAACGCACGTCGCCGCGATCGCGTAAGACAAGTGCTGGCATCGTTTGGGGGGGTATGACACACATGACCGTGCAAACCAAAGCTCCGGAGAGCCAGTTTGCCTATGTCGTGCTGGCCGCGCGACGGGCGCGCCAGATCATGGCGGGTGCACCACCGATGGTGGACATCGTGCGCACTCAAAAGGCAACGAGAATTGCGTGCGAAGAGGTGACCCAGGGGCTGATTGAGTACGACTTTTCAGAGGTGGCGTTGAGCGACGAGGAAAAGGAAGCGGGCAAGAAGCGCAAGTAGCGCGCCCGCGAAGCAGCCATGCGCATCACCCTCGGGGTCACGGGCGGAATTGCCGCGTATAAATCCGCGGAATTGGTACGCCGCCTGCAGGACGAAGGACATTCCATACAAGTGGTTATGACGAGGGCAGCGCGCGAGTTCATCACGCCTCTCACCTTTGCGGCGCTGAGCGGCCAGCGGGTGATTACCGATCTTTTTTCAAACGCAGCGGGCGGAGAAGGAAGCCTGGATTCCGCGATCGATCACATTGCGGTGGCACAGCGAACAGATCTGCTGCTGGTGGCGCCGGCGACGGCGGATATACTTGCGAAATTTGCGCGCGGGATTGCGGATGATTTTCTGACGACGTTGTACCTGGCGTCGACTGCACCGGCGGTGATTGCGCCTGCGATGAACGTCAATATGTGGCAGCACGCGGCGACACAGGAGAATGTGGCCACGCTGCGAGGCCGCGGCGTGCGAATTGTGGAGCCGAGCGAGGGGTATCTAGCTTGCGGCATGATCGGTTCGGGGCGGCTGGCGGAGCAGGAGGAGATTTTGAAGGCGGTCAGGGAAACGCTGCAAGCGCAGAACGACCTGGCGGGGGAGACGGTTTTGGTGACGGCAGGACCGACGTGCGAAGACATCGACCCGGTGCGATTTTTGACGAATCGATCATCGGGAAAGATGGGCTTTGCGGTGGCTGCGGCGGCGGCGCGGCGTGGAGCGAAAGTGGAGCTGGTGAGCGGGCCGACGGGATTGGGGACGCCGGAAAGGGTCGAACGGATCGAAGTAAGAAGCGCGGAGGAGATGCAGCGGGCGGTGCACGCGCGCTTCTCGAGATGCACGATCGCGGTTTTTGCGGCGGCGGTGGCGGATTACCGGCCTGCGGAGAGATCGAGCAAGAAGATCAAACGCGGGAAGGAAGCGCTGACGCTGAGGCTGGAGCCGAATCCGGACATCCTGGCGGGCGTGGCGCGGGAGAAGGGCGAGCGGCTGGTGGTGGGATTTGCGGCGGAGACGGAGAACGTGGCGGTGAATGCGCGCAAGAAGCTGACGCAAAAGAATGCGGACTTGATCGTGGCGAATGACGTGGGCGCGGAAGGCGCGGGCTTTGACGGGGATACGAATATTGTGACACTGTTTTCGCGCGATGGGCGGGACTTGCCGCTGCCGCGCATGAGCAAGGCAGAGGTGGCGCAGCGCATTTTGGACGAGGCGCTGCGGCTGCGAAGTGTCTTGCAGAGCAAGCCCGCGTCTCAACGAGCCGGCGACTGAGCGAACATGCCCGAAGCGATTCCGGAAACATTGCAATCGAGGATTGAAGAGCGCCTCCGGTACTACGAGGACCTGGGGATTCGTTTGTTCTACAGGGATCGCGCGGTGAGTGCGGGATCGATGGCAACTGCGATGCCTGCGGTTTCTGGCGCGGATGGCGCTTACATTCCAGAGGAGAGTTCCTTGCCCAGGTCGAAAAGCAAAATGGAGGTGCCTGTGGCCGCTGCGCCAGCGGTGCGCCTGGCGCCGGTGGTGGCGCCTTCGGGGCCATCGCTGTTTGAAGTGGTCGAGAAGGTGAAGGACGACACGCTGCCGCGGATTCGAGAGGATTTGGGAGAATGCACGCGATGCAAGCTGCACAAGGGAAGAAACAAGATCGTGTTTGGGGACGGAAATCCGAAGGCAGAGCTGGTGTTTATCGGGGAAGGTCCGGGGGCGGATGAAGACGCGCAGGGGCTGCCGTTTGTGGGGCGGGCCGGGAAGCTATTGACGCAGATGATTGAGGCGATGGGGTTGCAGCGCAAGGATGTGTACATCTGCAACGTGGTGAAATGCCGGCCGCCGGGGAATCGCGCGCCGGAGCCGGATGAAGTGCAAACGTGCTCGCCGTACCTGTTGCGGCAGGTGGATGCGATCCAGCCGAAGGTGATCGTTTGTCTGGGGGCGGTGGCGGCGAAGACGCTGCTAGAGACGACGCGTGGGATTTCGCAATTCCGCGGAGAGTGGCTGGAGTGGCGCGGGCGGAAGCTGATGGCGACGTATCATCCGGCATATTTGCTGCGGAATCCGAACGCCAAGGGCGAAGTGTGGAAAGACCTGCAGAAGGTGATGGTGGAGCTGGGTTTGCCGCTGCCGAAGAAGACGAAGTCCTCGTAGCAATTCATCATGGGAATTTTATTGGGGTTGACGACCGCACTGTGTTGGGGAAGTGCGGACCTGCTGGCGCGATTTGCGACGCGGAAAATCGGGACGCTGCGCACCATGCTGTATATGCAGCTTGCGGGATTGGTGTTGCTGACGGCAGCGATGCGGTGGCTTGGCGGATGGGGACATTTGGCGGATGGTTCGGGGTGGCGGCCGTGGGCGTGGGGAATTTGCGCGGGATTTTTGAACACGTTGGCGACACTGGCGATGTACCGTTCGTTTGAGATTGGGAAGATGTCGATCGTGGCGCCGATCTCGGCGAGCTATCCGGCGTTGACGATGTTGCTTTCGGCGTTGAGCGGGGAGCGATTGACGGCGGCGCGATTTGCCGGAGTGGGGCTGATTCTTTTGGGAGTGGTGATTGTGGCGCGAGGAGAGGAAATGCCGACGGATGCAAATGCACTCGACGAGAAAGGTCATCCGGGGAAAAGGAACCTGGGAATTAGCTGGGCGCTGCTTTCGGCGGCGGGGTTCGGAGTGATGTTCTGGATGCTTGGGATTCGGGTGGTGCCGCTGCTGGGGAGCGCGCCTTCGGTGTGGGTGATTCGATTGACGAGCGTGGTGATGACCGGGGTGGTGATTTTGGTTTTGGGCAGGCCGATGGGCGTGCCCGGGGCGGGAGTGAATCGGTTGATCCTGGGGATGGGGATATTGGATACGAGCGCATACGTGTTTAACGGCTATGGGATGCTGCGTGAGCAGGTGTCGGTGGTAAGCGTACTGGCGTCGTTGTATGGAGCGGTGACGGTGGGGTTGGCGGCGACGATTCTGGGAGAAAGGATTTCGTGGAAGCAGTGGGCGGGGGTTGCGGCGATTTTTGCGGGGATTGTTTTGATTGGGCGGTGAGGGGGTTTGGCTCGGAAGGGACGGCGCGGCTCCGCAGTGAAATTTTGTGCGTGGGTTGAGGTGGTAAAAGCGGCGGCAAGCCGCCGCAGTCCAAGAGAAGACAAACCCAAGAGAACCCAAGAGCACAGCCAGGAATGGTTGTGCCACAGGAAGTAAGAGAACCCCAAGAGCCCACGTGCAAAACCGGCCTGTGGGGCAACCGAGAAAAAGAGCAAACCAGGAAAACCCAGCGCGTTTTTCGATCCGTTGTTGCACTGCTGTTAAACTACGTGCCGAGATGGGGCGCAGCGATGCTGCGCCCCTACACTATAGGCGGGATGACGGAAACTTATTGCAATGTGGCGGTAGCGGTGCCGTTGCGGACGACGTTTACTTACGGCGTGCCGGAGGAGTTGCGCGCGCAGGTGCAGGCGGGAAGCCGGGTGGTGGTGCCGTTCCGGAAGAAGTCGCTGGTCGGCGTGGTGGTGGAAATGACGGAGACGGCGCCGGAGGGGACGAAGATTCGGGAGGTGCAGAAGGTTCTAGATCTGGTGCCGGCGTTGACGCCGAAGCTGCTGGAACTGGGGCAATGGATCGCCAGCTATTATTTGGCGCCGATTGGGGAAGTATTTCGAGCGATGCTGCCGCCGGTGACGGAGATTTCTTTGAAGCGGCAGATTGTGTTGACCGAGGCAGGGAAGGCGCTTGCGGAGAAATTGAGGGATGGAAGCGCCCTAACGGACCTGGGCGGTGCGGAAGTGGAATTTTTGCGGAACGTGCTGGAGAAAAAAGGCGAACTGGAGCTCGGGCCTGCGGAGAAAACTTGGGATTACGCCGGAAGAGTTGCAGCGGTTGCAGAGGCGCGGCTACTTGGAGATCCGGGAGACAATGCAGGGGCGGAAGCGGAAGACGCAGCACGTGGTGGCGTGGAAGGGGAGAGAAGCGGCCGCGGAGAACCTGGGGGAGAAGGAAAAACGGATACGTGCTTTGCTGGAAACGGAGCGCGGGCCGTTGCCGATGCCGCAGTTGCTGAAGCTGGCGCAGGTTTCGCGGGCGCTGATCGAGCGGATGCTGCGCGACGGGCTGCTGGAAGGCTGGGAAGAGCCGATCGATCCGGTGGAGGATCCGTTCGATACGGGCTACACGCCGCCCGCGCATACTTTGAATGAAACTCAGGAACGGGCGTTCGACGCGATTCGGGCGCGATTTGAGTTGGGGGAATTCGGAGTGCAACTGCTCCACGGCGTGACGGGCAGCGGAAAGACGGAGGTGTACCTGCGAAGCGTGCAGGACACGCTGGCGCGGGGGAAGACGGCGATTATTTTGGTGCCGGAAATTGCGCTGACGCTGTGGATGGGCCGGCAGTGCCGGGCGTGGTTTGGCGCGCGATTCGAAGGAGTGGCGGTGCTTCATTCGGCGCTGAGCGACGTGGAGCGGGCGCAGGAATGGTGGCGAGTGCGAAATGGAGCGGCGCGCGTGGTGGTGGGGACGCGATCAGCGATTTTTGCGCCGGTGGAAAACTTGGGGCTGGTGATCGTGGATGAGGAGCAGGAGAACAGCTACAAGCAGGAAGAGACGCCGCGGTATCACGGGCGCGACGTGGCGATCCTGCGGGCGAAGTTGGAGAATGCGCTGGCGCTGCTGGGATCGGCTACGCCTTCGCTGGAGACCTATCATCATGCGGCGAATGGCAAATATGAGCTGCTGACGATGGGGTCGCGGGTGGAGAATCGCAACCTGGCGGCGGTGGAGATCGTCGATCTGCGGCAGGATTTTCAGCAGACGCACCAGAGCAGCCCGATATCGCAAACGCTGCATGCGGGGATTGCGGAGTGCCTGTCTTTTCAGACGCAGGCGCTGGTGCTGATCAACCGGCGCGGGTATTCGTGGTCGGTGCTGTGCCGGAGTTGCGGGGCTTCGGTGCAATGCGCGAATTGCAGCATTTCGATGACGTACCACAAGAGCCGCAACCGGCTGGAGTGCCACTACTGCGGATCGATCCAGGCCGGTGCCGAAGGTTTGCCCGAAGTGCGAATCGAAGTATGTGTATTTTTTTGGTGAGGGCTCCGAACACCTGGAAGAGCGACTGCGGAAGGAATTTCCCGGGGCGCGGATTGCGCGGCTGGATCGAGACACGGCGCGAACGAAGCAGCAATACCAGGAAACGCTGGGGGCGTTCGCGAGCGGGGCGCTGGATATTCTTGTGGGCACGCAGATGCTGGCGAAGGGGCACGATTTTCAGCGAGTGACGCTGGTGGGCGTGATATCGGCGGATTCTTTGTTGAGCTTGCCGGATTTTCGGGCGGCGGAGCGGACGTTTCAGTTGCTGACGCAGGTGGCGGGCAGGGCGGGGCGCGGGGAGTTGCCGGGGCGCGTGCTGATCCAGACGTATTATCCGGAGCATTACGCCGTGCAGGATGCGGTGCGGCAGGATTATTTGTCGTTTTATGAGCGGGAAGTGCATTTCCGGCGAATGATGATGTACCCGCCGTTTACGTCGCTGGCGAATGTGATCGTGAGGGATACGAACCTGGAGAAGGCGATCCGGTGGTCGCGGCGGCTTTCGGAATATTTTTCGCCGCAGGATGGGAAGGGCGTGAGGATTCTGGGACCTGCGTCGGCGCCATTGGCGCGGTTGAAGAAGGAGCACCGGTTTCAATTTTTGTTGAAGTCGCCGAAGAAGTCGGTGCTGACGAAGATTTTGAGCGGGGCGTTGGCTTTTTGCGATGCGAAGGAGATTCCGCAGACGGCGGTGTTGGTGGATATGGATCCGTTGACGTTGATGTGAGGGAGGCGGACGCAGCAAGATTCAGGGATCTTGCGGACATGGGGCGCAGCCGTGCTGCGCCCCTACGAGGATCGCGCCTAGCGGAGAGGATTGGCCATGAAACAGAGAAGGAAGACCACCATCGCGATGACCGCGCCGAATCGGCGGTCGGGGTCGAGCGGAGTGGGATCGTAGATCGGGGGCATGCGGAAGAAGCGCAGGCCAAGGAGAATCGCGGCCCAGAAGTACCACCCTTGCCAGACAAAGTAGCCGAGGGGAATCAGCAGGAGTGGCAAGAGCAGAGACACCCAGCGGTGGGCCCTGGGACTGACGGAACGGACGATGTGGCCGCCATCGAGCTGCCCGACAGGGAGGAGATTGAGAGCGGTGGCGAAGAGACCCACCCAGGCGGCGCGGCCCACGGGATGAAGAAGGAGATCGGAGGCTTGCGCGTTGGGCTGAAGTACCGCGGTCATCAGCTTCAAGATGAGAGGCACGCCGAACGTCAGGTCTGAGTTTCCGGCGCTGCCAAGAGCGGGAATGATTTTGGCATGGAGCACGCCGTACGCGAGCGGCGGCATGGCAAAGAGAAATCCAACGATGGGACCGGAAGCGCCGACGTCGAAAAGCGCGCGGCAGGAGCGGATGGGAGAACGAATCAGGATGAAGGCGCCGAAAGTGCCGATGAGAGTCGGCGCGGGAATGAAGAAGGGATAGCTGGAGCGGATGTGATGATGGCGGCAGGCGAAGTAGTGTCCAAGTTCGTGGGCGAGAAGGATAGTCAGGAGCGTGGCGCGCGAAAGGCAAGCCGGAGAGGAGCAGATGAGGATGATGGTAGGCGAGGGGAAACATCCTGAAGAAAGCATCGAAGGAGGCAGCCTGATTTTGAGCGTAGGCGGCGGCAAAATGAGCGCCGGAGAGTAGGGAAGTGAGGAGAGTGAGGAAAAATAATGCGGTGGCGAGGAGCAGAGAGCGGAAGGGAGGGCGGAACTGAGCGGCTTGGTAATAGGCGCCGGAATTATACGTGCGGGGCCATGCAGAAGGCCGCAGAAAAGCGGGAGCGCGCTGTTCCGATTCCGGCGGGTTCACAAGGATTTACTTGGCGGCCGTGGCGGAAGTGTCTTCCAATCCCTGAAGTTCCTTGCCGGGCTTGAAGCGAACGGCTTTGCCCGGAGGAATGCTGACTTCCTCGCCGGTGCGGGGATTGCGGCCGATGCCGGTCTTGCGAGGCTTGACGCTGAAGACGCCGAACTTGCGGAGTTCGATACGCTGACCGCGGCCGAGAGCGCTCTTGAGCGATTCGAAGATGGTTTCCACGGCTTGTTCCGCTTTCGTGCGGCTGATATTGGTCTTGGCGACTACCGCATTTACTATGTCGAGCTTAATCACACCGCCCTCCAGAAATCCGTGGCCCGATGCTAGAGGCTACCGTCCGGGTTGTCAAGACGTGCAGCCTCATCTACACTCTAACCTTTTGAGAGTACACTTTTTTCGCGACTTTTACAGGAGGAATGGATGTCCGTAAAGCCCGACCGGTGGATCCGCAAGATGGCGCTGGAGCACAAGATGATCGAGCCGTTCACGGACCGGCAAGTGCGGGAAGGGGTGATCAGCTACGGCGTGTCCTCGTATGGATATGACATCCGCGTGGCGGACGAATTTAAGATTTTCACGAATGTAAATTCGACGATTGTGGATCCGAAACATTTTGATGCGCGGTCACTTGTGGAATATAAGGGCGACGCCTGCCTGATTCCGCCGAATTCGTTTGCGCTGGCGCGGTCGGTGGAATATTTCCGGATTCCGAGGAATGTATTGACGATCTGCCTGGGGAAATCGACGTACGCGCGGTGCGGTATCATCGTGAACGTGACGCCGTTCGAGCCCGAATGGGAAGGATTTGTGACTCTGGAGATCAGCAACACCACGCCGTTGCCGGCGAAGATTTACGCGAATGAAGGATTGTGCCAGGTGCTGTTCTTTGAGAGCGATGAGGAGTGCGAAGTCAGTTATAAGGACAAGAAGGGGAAGTATCAGGCGCAGGGTGGGATTGTTTTGCCGCGGTTGTAGGCAATGCGGCGGACGATCCGCGCGCCAACCGCCTCCAAATTTGGATTCCGGACCATATTGAAGCTGAGATCCTTCGGGCCGCAAAAGGAGCGGCCCTCTGGATGACAATGCTTTGGTGTATGCGGACAACGGATAGGTTGTCGGATGTGAAAAAGACAGATTAGCGGAAAAGTTTGGACGCGATTTCGGCGACGTGTTTGCCTTGGAAGCGGGCGATCTTGAGTTCGTTTTCGCTGGGCTGGCGGGAGCCGTCGGTCCCGGCGAGAGTAGTGGCGCCATAGGGAGTACCGCCCGAGATTTCGCCCATGTGCATGAGGCCAGATTCGGTGTAGGGTACGCCGACGATCACCATGCCCTGATGGAGCAGGGTGGTGTGGAAACTAGTGATGGTGGTTTCCTGGCCGCCGTGCTGCGTGCCGGTGGAGGCGAAAACGCTGCCGACCTTGCCGACAAGCGCGCCCTTGAGCCAGAGTGGACCGGTCTGGTCCAGGAAATTACGCATCTGGGCGGCCATGTTGCCGAAGCGCGTGGGAGTGCCAAAAATGATGGCGTGGGCTTCGGGAAGCTGTTCGACTTTGGCGAGGGGGATTTTTGCGAAGGCCGCCTTGGCGCCTTTGGCACCGTACTTTTCAAGGACGTCGTCCGGAATGAGTTCCTGAACCTGGTAGAGAGAAACTTCCGCACCGGGGACTTGCTTCGCGCCTTCCACGACCGCTTCCGCCATGCGGTAAACGTGGCCGTACATGCTGTAGAAAATTACCTGGACCTTGATGCTCATCGTACCCTCCTTTGATTGTGTAACCTCGAAAATCGAATTGGTGGCGTATCACAGAGAAATAGTGGTAAGCGGATAACCGCGACCACGCCATGCCTCCAGGCCACCCTCGAGAGGGCGAATGCGGTGAATGCCCCGATTGCGAAGTAGAAGCGCCACACGGGCGCTGGTGGCTTCGTTCGGTCAAGTACAGTAAAGAATGATGTCCCGGTCGCGCGGCAGGGAATCGCTCTTCTCCGTTAGTGCGTCGGAATCCAGGTGCACCGCCCCGGGGATAGTTTCGGGGTCGGCTTCAAAATCCAGAGAATGGCGCAGATCGACAATCGACAGCTCTTCACCGGCGTCGAGTTTCCGCTTCAGTTCGTCGACGGTGATCCGGCTGATGCGAAGATTGCGGATGAATCTCCGGCGGAGCAGGAATTTATAAAACATGTAGAGAGCGAAACACGAAACCAAAAGGAAGAGGAGCCCGCCACCTAACTTGGAGGCACTTTGGGCGATGCGCTCGATCTGGCCGCTGAAGAGATAGCCGAGTCCCAAGTAACTGGCGACCCAGAGAAGAGAGCCGAGTACATCAAACAACAGGAATTTGCGCAGACGCATCTGGAAGATGCCCGCGAGGGGGGTGGCGACGGCGCTGAGGCCGGGGACAAATTTGGCGAAGAGGAGAGATCTTGCGCCCTCCCGATCGAAGAGCCCCGTGGTCCGGCGGACGCAAGAGTCCGGCTCGAGGGAGATGCGGCAGAGCCAGTGCAAGACCTTATTCCCTTTTCGAAGGCCGAGCTGATACCAGATGGAATCGGCGGTGACATTGGCGAGCACGCCCAAGAACAGGGCAGCGGCCAAATTCATCCGTCCCATGCCGGACAAGGCACCGGCGGCGAGCAGAATCGGGAAGGAAGGAATGGGCAGGCCCGCCTGCTCGACGAAAACCCAGATCACCAGCAATAGGTAACCGTGGTGGAGCAAGGCTTCGAGGATGGTGTGCATTCGGGCGGCCTTCCTTCTTCGGGTGAATTACGTTTTCAGGAACGCAGCGGGTTGGCCCCAGCTTCCGGACATCACGAATTCGGAAAGTGGCTTCCGCGTGCGGGGAGCCAGTTCCCGTTCGCGAAGGGTTTCGGGCAAGGATTGAGGATCGCCGGGATAGCCGATGACGAAAGCGGCAATCGGTTCCCAACCGGTAGGAATAGAAAAAAGTTCAATAGCCTTGTGAGGATCGAAGCCGGCCATCTGGTGAACAAAAAGACCGCGCGCCGTCGCCTCGGTGGAGAGGTGAGCGACAGCCCCTCCGGTGTCGTAGAAGGCATTGCGATTGGGTTTGCCGGTGCGCGCGAAGGCAAGCTCGGAAACGGCGATGGCCAGAACGGGAGCGTGCTTTGCCCAAGCCTGATTGAACTCGACGAGGGTGCTCAAAAGTTTGGAATGAAAAGCGCGCTCGTCTTTGGTGGCGACGAGGAAAGCCCAAGGCTGCTCGTTGCTGCTTGAGGGAGCCCAGCGTGCCGCTTCAAACAAGCTACGCAGGAGCTCGGGGGCGATGGGCTTGTCCGCGAAGGCGCGAGGACTCCAGCGCTCGTGAATTAATTCGTGGACCGGATGATCGGTGGGGGCCGGGTTGTGCATGCGTTATCTCCCAGAATTGATTCGACTAGAATTTCTCGTCCCACGAGGCCGGCCCCGCAGTGCCGGGCCAGCGCTACAGTGAAGAATGAAGAGCGAAACCCCGCGCAATTACTTTGCCGCAGGAGGCACGATCATCTCGACGTCCAGGGTGATGTCCACGTTGTCCCCGACGACGACGCCACCGGAATCGAGGGACTTGTTCCAGGCTACACCGAAATCCTGCCGATTGATTTTGGCGGCGCCGGAGGCGGCGGTGCGCTGGAGTCCCCAGGGGTCCTTGATGGGAGACTTCGGAGAAGTCACTTCAAGAACGACTTGTTTGGTGATGCCGCGAATGGTGAGGTCGCCGGTGACTCTGAGTTTGTCGGAGGCAGCGGATTCGACCTTGGAAGATTGGAAAGTGATGGTGGGGTGATTGGCGACATCGAAGAAGTCCTGGCTCTTAAGGTGCTTGTCGCGGTCGGGTTCGCGGGTGTCGAGGGAACTGGCATCGATGGTGACGTTAACGGACGATTTTGAGATGTCGCTGTCGTCCAAGATCACGGTGCCGGTAACGCCGTGAAACTCGCCGCGCACGGTGGAGATCATCAGATGAGTGACTGCAAATTGCGCGGAACTGTGCCGCGGATCGATTTGGTAAGTGGTGCTGCCGGCGAAAGCGGGCAGACAGAGCAACGCGGCTAGCGCCGCGCCAACCGCCATCCGAGAAAAATGAACTTTCATACTTCGTTCTCCTTGTTTATTTTAGCGAAATCGCTACTTGGATGCGCGGGCCCGTTAAGCGGGTTCACGCTTTCCCACTTCAGCCAGCAGCTCCGCCAATTGTTTCAGGCGCACGGCGGGCATGTGGTGAAACTGTTTCTTGTGCAAATCATGGACGGGCTGATCGAGCTTCTTCAAGAGCTTCAGCCCCTCCGGGGTGATGCGGGTCTTGATAACACGGCGATCGGCCTTTTGGCGCTCGCGGGTGATGAGGCTGCGCTTTTCCATGCGGTCGAGGAGGCGGGTCATGTCCGGATCGCGGGAGATCATTCTCTCGCCGATGCCGCGGCAGAGGAGGCCTTCGGGCTCGGCGCCGCGGAGGATGCGAAGAACATTGTATTGGGCGGCGGTGAGGCCGGCGGATTTGATCAAATGATCGGCCTGCTGGGAAAGGGAATCGGCGGCCTTGAGGATAGCGACGAAGAGGTGGTCCTCGAGGGGAACGGCGTGGCCGGAAGAGGCAGCGCGTGTCGTCATGGCGCGACTATAGTCGTTATAACGACTATTGTCAAGAGGAAAGTTCTGGCTCGCGCGCTGGGCGGATCCCCCCGGACGCCCGAAGGTCAATGCCGGGACCTTGAACGGGGAAACACAAGCGCGCAGACAGGAACGCCTGTGCCACAACCGCCGAGAGGAAAGCCGCAGGACTCGCGGACTCGCCCTGCGCTACAGGTAGGGATTATGGTTTGGAGAGGGGGCGGAGGTGGAGTTCGCTGATGAAGCTTTGGGGGCCTTGCAAGGCTAGCATGGCGACGGCGTGGGCCACGTCTTCGGGGGTCAGGACTTTGGAGGGATCTTTGAGACCTCTACCGGAGAATTCGGTGGCCACGCTGCCGGGGCAGACGACGCTCACGCGGATGCCATAAGCGCGCAGATCTTCGGCCATGCACCCGCTCAGTCCCTGGAGCCCCCATTTGGAAGCGCAATAGAGGCCACCACCGGCGAAGGTGTTTTTTCCCGCGAGCGAACTGATATTAATGATGTCGCCGCGGCGGCGCTGAATCATGAGCGGAGCGACGGCGCGGGAGACCAGAAAGACGCTTTTGAGGTTAGTGTTGAGGACGAGATCCCAGTCGGTGTCATTTTTTTCCTGGACGGGGCCAAAGCCGGGATTACCGATGCCCGCATTGTTGACGAGAAGGGTGATGGGGCCAAGCGATTTCTCGGCGGCTTGGACCAGGGACGAGATGTCGTTGGCGTTGGTCACATCCGCGGCATGAGCCAGGACTTTGGGCGAGAATGTTCTCACTTCACGAGCGGCAGCGTCGAGAGCCTTCGGATCGCGGCCAGAGAGGCAAACGGCGGCGCCGAGTCGCGCAAGTTTTATGGCGATAGCCTTGCCAATGCCGCGGCTGCTTCCGGTGATCAAGGCGACGTGACTCGCCAGAGGCGTTTCCGCGTCCGAGGCAACATTTACATTCTTTATGACGGTCATTTGAATTCTTCCTCGCCGAAGCCACGAATTTTGTGCGAAACTCATCTTACTCCAAGGATGGCGCGCCGGTTCGAATGCCTCGGAGGTGCACTGGGGCAAGACAGCAGCAATCATTCGTCAGTTGGTTTGTACTGAACGGATACTTGAATTGTTCAGGCAGAGACTTGCGGATGGGCGGCGGCTGCCCCTATAATTCCTAAGTTTTCGAGAGAGTCATTCTTCTTTGTTGAACGGGCAGTTCTGCCTGGCAGGCGGTTAGAGAAGCTGCCAGATTGCGTTAATTTATTCTACGAGCGGTACGAGCGAGGAGACAAGGGAATGAACGCAACACGACGGATGGCAAGCCTGGCGGTGCTGATTGCGATATGCCTGATTGGTTTGAATGCGGCACCGCTGGCGGCACAGGATGCCGGCGGGGCGGCCCCAGCGAAGCAGGCGTATACGATGCCAGAATACAATTCGTATACGGCGGCGGCCAACGAGAAGAATCCGGCGGCCCAGCTTAAGGCGCTGGATGATTTTGTGGCGAAGTATCCGAGTTCGAGCCTGCTGAACTACGTCTATGCGCTCTATTTCCAGAACTACGCCGCCCAGAAAAACTATGCAAAAGTGATTGAGTACGCGGACAAGGAGCTTGCGTTGGGCGACAAGCTCTCCGCGAACGACCGGTATAACGCTTATTTGGCCCGAGCGTTTGCGTATAACAACATGCAGAACCCGGATGCTGGGGTGGCCAAGTCCGAATACCAGGCGGCACTGGACGGAGCAAAATCTGTAGAGGCCCTGTCGAAGCCAGAAGGTTACGACGATGCAAAGTTCGCCGACGACAAGAAAAAGGCGGAGCTGAATTTTGAGATCACGGCGGGGAGCGCAGCAATGTCGGCGAAGGACTATCCCGATGCAATCCGGGTATACAAGACAATCCTGGCGACCAACCCGGACGATTTCATTTCGAATTTCAATATGGGGCGTGCGTATTTAGCGGAGGTTCCACCACAGCAATCGGAGGCGTTGTGGTCGTTCGCGCGCGCGGCGACGTCGAAGAATGCGAACGAGCAGCAGTCCAAGCAAGTGAAGGCGTACATCCCGAAGGTGATTGCCAGCTACCAGGGTGGCACGGTTTGCGACGCGTTGACACAAGCGGAATTGAACGAACTGCTGCAGCTTGCCGGGAGCTCCGCGGATCGGCCGTCGAGTTACAAGCTGTTCAGCGGAGCGGAGCTGGACGCGGCGCGGAAGGACATGACCATCGCGTCGGTGGTGACGGACCTGAAGGCCGGAGGCGACAAGGCAAAGCTGTCGTGGACGGCGGCTTGCGGACTGGAATTCCCCGATGTGCCGGGCAAGATCATCGAGGTGTCCCCCGGCCCGGATACGGTGGTTTTGAAGACCGCGTTTGTGACCAGCGACGCGGAGTTCGAAGCGGCGACGACGGCGAACATGACGGCGACGATCAAGACAACGGATCAGCCGGATGCGGCCAAGCTCGAAAAGGGAAACGCAGTGCGATTCACGGGGACATTGGAAAGCTACGATCCCGACCCGGCGTTCATGCTGCATTGGGACAAGGCCAAGGTGAATGAAGAAGATTTGCCGAAGCCGGATAAGAAGCCGGCGAAGAAGCCGGTGAAGAAGCCGTAAGCGGGAGAAGGAACTGGAACATTAGAGGCGGCCTCGGGAAACCGGGGCCGTTTTTTTTGGCGGATTTGCTCGATTGGGAAATTGTGCCGGCGGATTAGTTGAGATCCTTCGAGGCGCCCCGACCGGGTCGGGTCGGGGTAAACGCCCTGCGCGCCTCCCAGGATGACAAGGCGGTGGGGGTGAAAATGGAGTGAGGTAGTTGGTTGCGGAAACCCACCCCAAGAGCTGGCATCCCGAGCGGGTCCCCGAGATGCTCCGGGCGAAACAAGTTCGACGCAACCCTACATTAAAGAAGGAAGAGAGAGAAGGCTACGCTTACCGAGGTTTGGGATGAATAACACGCCGCGGTCTGAAGAAAGGTAACTCAAGAGCACAGCAAGGAATCGCTGTGCCACGCCATGCGATCGCGTTCGCGGGAAAGAAAGCGCGATTGGGAATGATTAGCAGGTTAGCGAGAGCGGCCGCGGCGATGGTCGAGCTTGTACTGGACGACCTTGCGGCTCAAAGTGTTGCGGTGAATGCCGAGGGCTTCGGCAGCGCGGGACTGGTTGCCGTTGGCACGGTCCAGGACGCGCTTGATGAAGCGCTTCTCGAATTCGCTGACCGCCTCATCGAACAAGATTCCGCGCTCGACCATTTGTGATACGAGGCCTTCCAGTTGATCTCTCACGTCGGCACTCTCCGCTGAAGAATGGGCCTTCCATGAACCGGGCTGACGGTCAATCCAGATCGCGGCCGACCAGAATGCGGAAGGCTTCGCGATACTTCGCGCGCGTGCCGGCGACGACATCCGGTGGCAATTCGGGGCCGGGCGGGATCTTGGGCCACTGGATGCGTTCCAGGTAATCGCGTACAAATTGTTTGTCGAAAGAGGGCTGAGGGCCGCCGGGATTGTACTGCGCGGCGGGCCAGAAGCGCGAGGAGTCCGGCGTGAGGGCTTCATCGATCCAGATCAACTCGCCATCCAGTTGCCCGAATTCAAACTTGGTGTCCGCCAGAAGAATGCCGCGGGGCTCGGCGTAGGCGGCGGCGCGGCGGTAGAGATCCAGGGTGACCGCGCGAACTTTTTCGGCAAGAGGCCGGCCAAGAATTTCCGCGGCACGTTCGAAGGGAATATTTTCATCGTGGCCGGTGGCGGCTTTGGTTGCCGGGGTGAAGATGGGCTCGGGCAATTTGCCGGATTCTTTCAGGCCCGGAGGCAAGGAGATGCCGCAGACCTTGCCGGTGGCGCGATATTCCTTCCAGCCGGAACCGGAGAGATAGCCGCGCGCGACGCACTCGATGGGAAGAGGCTGTGTTTTGCGCACGAGCATGGAGCGGCCCTGGAGATCATCCGCATGGCGATCAAAAGGGGAAGGGAAATGCGTCGAATCTAAAACGTGATTGGGAATGACGTCGCGGAAAAGATGAAACCAGAAAAGGGAGAGCTGGGTGAGCACGCGGCCTTTGTCGGGGATGGGCGTGGGCATGACGACATCGAAGGCGGAGAGGCGATCGGTGGCGACGATGAGGAGGCGGTCGCCGAGATCGTAGATATCGCGGACTTTTCCGCGCGCTGCGGGAGCGATACCGGGAAAATTTGTTTCGCGAATGACTTTGGTTACGGAACCGATGCTCACGAGAAGTTGCCTCTGGGAAAGTGTCCAGCATTCTAACGCACCGTGGGGCGATGTCAATGAGAGGCGCCGGCACGGGGGGGAAGAAGACCGCGAAGAATCGTATTGCAGTCATTTCGATCTTTTATGCGGATAAAAAAGAGGAGAAGGAGGATTTGATCAGGCTGCAGCGGAAGGTGAACCCTACAAGAACAAAGCCGAGAGAAACCCAAGAGCACAGCCAGAAATGGCTGTGCCACGGTTTTGGCTAGGGGCGAGGAGTGGGCGAATCAGGCGGCGGAGGCGGCGCGGCGTTTGGAGGTGGGGGCTTGATCGCCTTCCCAGCGGACGCTGACGATTTTGGAGACGCCGGGTTCTTGCATGGTGACGCCATAGAGGACGCTGCCGGTTTCCATGGTCTTGCGGTTGTGAGTGACGACGATGAATTGGGTTTGCGCGCTCATGTCGCCGATGAGGCGCGTGAAGCGGCCGACGTTGGCTTCGTCGAGCGGGGCATCGACTTCGTCGAGAATGCAGAAGGGGCTGGGCTGATAGCGGAAGATGGCGATCAGAAGGGCCAAGGCGGTCATGGCCTTTTCGCCGCCGGAAAGCAATAAGACGTTCTGGAGGCGCTTGCCGGGGGGCGAGGCAACAATGTCAATGCCGGCGTCGCCGGAACTGTCCGGCTCGGTCAAGCGCATTTCCGCAGTGCCGCCGCCGAAAATGGTGTGGAAGGCAGTGGTGAAGTTGGTGTTGATGGCGACGAACGCCTGTTCGAATTTTTCCTTGGTGATGAGGTCGAGCTCCTTGATGGCCTGCTGGGTGTCGGCGATGGACTGGAGAAGGTCGTCGCGCTCGCGAGTGAGGAAGGTGAAGCGCTGCTCGCACTCGTTGAATTCTTCGAGAGCCATCATGTTGACGGCGCCCATGTTTTCGATGCGCTGCTTCATTTCGCGGTATCCGGCTTCGGCGGTAGCGAGTTCCTCGCCGGTCATGAAGGCGCTTTCGGAGGCGATGAGATCCTCGGGCTGGGCATTCACTTCCGTAAGGCAGGTCTCGCGGAGGTGTTGGCGATCAGAATCGTTGCGGGCTTTATCGATTTCAAATTTGCCGCGTTCTTCGCGCATTTCTTGAAGCGTCTGGCGGGCCATGCGGAGATGATCTTCGAGGCGAGTGACGCTGGTGCGGGCGGCGTCCCATTCCTGCTCCATCTCCTTCTGGCGTGCTTCCAGACGCGCTTTTTCGACGCGGAGAGTTGCGAGCTGGACGATCAATTCTTCGGACTGGCGGGCCATGGCCTCGGTTTCCTGGTTGATGGAGGCTTCCTGCTGGCGCAGGGCGGCTTCGCGGCGCTCGAGGTCCGCGCGCTCTTCCTGGAGGCGGTTGGCGATTGCTTCCGCGGAGGCGAGGCGCTCATTCATGGCGGCGAATTCGGCTCTGGCGGTCGAGAGTTCATCGCGTTCCGTTTGGATGGCGTCGCGGAGTTGCGCGAGTTCTCCGGTCAGGCGAATGCTCTCGGCTTCCGCTTCGGCACGGCTGGAGGCGGCCAACTTGTGCTGCGTTTGTGCGAGCAGTGCGCGCTGCTGGACGGAATCGATTTCCCTTCGGAGGCGGGTAAGTTCGTTCTTGCAGACGGTCAGCTCCAGGCCGAGGCGGGCGAGATCGCTCTGCATCTGTTCGTGACGATGCCTGGTGGCGAAGAGGTTGCGCTCGGCTTCACGCTGCTGGGCGGTCAACTCTTCCTGGGCTTGTTCGGTGGAACGCAGTTCGGCGTGGATGGCTTCGAGTTCGGAGTTAATGGCCTGGCTTCTCTGTTCCAGATGGATAAGTTCCGCGGAGACGGCGCGGAGTTCGCGCTTCATGCCGAGCGGCCCGGCCTCATCGGGGCGGCCGCCGGTGACCATGCGGCCCTGGTAGCAGGTGCCTTCGGGAGTTACAAAAGCGCATTGCGGGTATTCGCGCGCGAGCCTTTCGGCGGCGGCGGTTTGCGTGAGATAGCCGTTGCGCAGGCGGGGAAGAAATTGCTTTGCGGCCGGACCAAGGGGATCGCGGAATTCGACAAGCTTATCGAGGCGGGAGATCACGCCGTCTTCGGAGCGGAAATGGATGATGGGTTCGTATTCCGCGAGCTTCAGATTGCGGAGGGAGTCGACGAAGAAGGTGGCGCGGCCGCCAACTTCCTCGCGGAGCATGCTGACACCGGCGCGGGCATGGTCGTAGGTTTCCACGACCACATATTCGAGCTCTTCGCGGAGGTATTGTTCGATGGCGGCCTCGTGCTGCTCCTGGACTTCGGCATAATCGGCGAGCACGCCGACAGCGTGGAAATCCTGGCCGCCATGGCGTTCGTTCGCGGCAAAGAGTTTCTGGACCGCTTCGCCGGTGTAAGAATGATCGTTGAGGATTTGGGTGAGGGTGGAATGCCGCGCGCGAATGCCGGCGAGGGAATCGCGCAGGGAATCCGCTTCCTTGGTGGTGCGATCGCGGTCCTCGCGCAATTGCGCGAGGCGAGTGTGGAGTTGCGCGGCGGTTTGCTGCAGCGCGCTCGCGTGGCTCATGGCGTCCTGATAGTTTTGCGCGGCCTGTTCGGCGTCATCGCGGACGCGGAGGGAGGATTCCAGGAGTGCAGCTTCGCGCGATTCCTGCGTTTGCAGCGATTCTTTCTGATGCACGAGGGCTTCTTCGGCCTGCTTTTGCTCGCCGTGGAGACGCAAGATGCTTTCCCCGGCCTCGGTGGCGGCGCGACGCAAGGCTTCGACGCGGGCTTCGGATTCGGCGATCTGCGTGGTGCGGAAGGCGGCACGGTCGGCGAGATCTTCGACGCGAGCGTGCACGGTAACCGATTCGGTTCTGGCGGCGTCCACAGCCTGTTGCTGGGCGGAGTTTCTAAATTCCCATTCAAGATGTTGCTCGGTGACCGTCTGGCGTTCCGTGGAGAGCTGGACGTTGCGGCCGGCGAGTTCCTCGCTGCGGGTGCGATTGAAGGTGATACGGTTTTCGCAGCGATCGACTTCGAGGGCGGTCTGGTTCAGGACATTTTGGTTCTGGCGGATTTCCGCGTCGAGGGAATAGATACGCTGGCTGAGGCGGTCCTGGTCCGATTCCTGCGCATGGATGGATTGGGCGTGCTGCGTTTCCGCGGCGGAAAGCTCGAGCAGACGGGCGCCGACGCGCTCGGCTTCGGCGTCGAGTTCGCGGGCTTTGCCGGCCAGCATCTGGCGGACGATGGCCCGCATCTGATCGCGGATTTCGGAAAAGCGGCGAGCTTTGGCGGCCTGGCGTTTGAGGGAACCGAGTTGCTTTTCGACTTCGACGACGATGTCGTTGACGCGGGAGAGATTGACTTTGGAAGATTCGAGCTTGGCTTCGCTGAGACGCTTTTTGGTTTTGTACTTGGTGACGCCGGCGGCTTCCTCGATGATAGCGCGACGTTCCATGGGCTTGGTGGCGAGGATCTGGCCGATGCGGCCCTGCTCGATGATGGCGTAGGAGTCAGGGCCGAGACCGACACCCATGAACATTTCCTGGATGTCACGAAGGCGCGCGACGCGGCCGTTGATGAGGTATTCGCTCTGGCCGCTGCGGTACAGGCGGCGGCTGACGACGACCTCGCCG
Organism: Candidatus Acidiferrales bacterium; assembly: GCA_963734105.1. Classification (GTDB taxonomy): domain Bacteria; phylum Acidobacteriota; class Terriglobia; order Acidiferrales; family UBA7541; genus Acidiferrum. Next base: position 399,620 of record CAVTFW010000009.1, read on the forward strand.
GGTTTGGTGACCATGGCGGGCTTTTCGGCTTTTTTGCGTTTTTTGGCGAGAAAGGAAGATTCGAGGAGTGCTGCGGACGGCTCCGGCTGATCAGTTGGCAGACCGCTCATTTCCGCCGGGGGAGCGTGGTCGGTTGAAACGGTTTCTGCATCTGAGGAATCGGTGATAGGGGAATTCAATGGGGAAGGCTCGACGATTTCGGCGGAGGTGACGCCTTCGATGACGAACTTTGCGGCTTCGGCGAGTTCCGGGTCTTCCATGGTGATGGTGACTTCGGCGAGGCCCATAGGGGGACGCTTGGTGGTGCCGTTGAAGATGCAGTCGGCCATGCGTTCGGCACGAAGGGACTTGTGGCTCTGCTCGCCGAGAACCCAGCTGATGGCATCGACGACATTGGACTTTCCGCAGCCGTTGGGGCCCACGATGCAGGTGGTGCCGTTGCCGCTGAAGGTGACTACGGTGCGTTCGCAGAACGACTTGAAACCAACGATTTCGACTTTTCGAAGCTTAAGCAAGGTGTCCCCTCATGTCGTGAACTTCCGCATCGCGATGCACTACCGCGGATACTACTCTTGAAACAAAAAAGGAAAGGGCCGGGGTGATATTGCCCGAAGAGAGACGACTTTCCTTTCCTCGAGGGGAGGTTGTTCGGCGCGACGTTTCTGCCTGTAACAGACAGAAAGCACACACGTTTGGCAGGTTCTCAGTCAGAGGCCCAGCCGCCTGGCGCTAGGATGGCGGTACGGGAAGTAAGAGTACCACGGGGGTTACGGGGTGTAAAGCAATACTCAAGGTGTTGTGGCTAGTTTTGCTATACCACAAGGGTGGTTGGTTGGGCTACGTGGGAATGGAAGCGCCGCTTTTCCTGGCGACTAGGCGGAGGCGGCGGTAGTCCATGACCCAGTGGCCGTCGTCGAAGAGGGTGGGGCGCGCCTCGTGCCCGATAGCGGTTAGGGCTTGTTGGCGCTGCTCTGGGGAGAGTTTCTCAAGGAAGGCGCCGCCAAACATTTCGAGCCAGTTGCGGAGGCCGTGGTCGCCGTCTTCGAGAGGGGTGGGGCGGTCGAAGAGAATCGCGTAGGTTACTTCGAGGCCGTGATGCTCCAGGAGTTTTGAATATTCGGCAATGCCCGGGTAATACCAAGGATTGGGAGCGGGTCCGGGCAGGTCCAGCTTTGTCCACGCGCGCTCCACGGCCTTCAGGAGTTCGTGCGTGTTGCCCTTACCGCCGAACTCGGCGACGAATCGGCCGCCGGGACGGAGAGCTTTTGCAATACCGGTGATGACACGTTCCGGTTCGTTGATCCAGTGCAATGTGGCGTTGGAAAATACGGCGTCGAAGGGTTCCGGGAAGGTAATCTCGCGGGCGTCCATCACTTCGAAGTGGAGGGAAGGATATTGTAGGCGGGCTTGCTGGATCATGTCCGGCGATTTGTCGATGCCGACGACGAGTGCGCCAGGTTCGGCAATTTGAGCGGTGAGATGGCCGGTGCCGCAGCCCAGATCCAGGATATGCTCGCCGTGTTTTGCCTCGAGCAGTTCCAAGAGGCCAGCCGCCATTTTCCAGACGAACGAATGTTTGTCGTCGTAGAGTTCCGCGTTCCATTGCGATCCCTGTGCCACGTTCAAGCAACTTTCCTGATCGGCGCCATCCGAGCGCGCGGCGGGTTTTTGTTTCCCATTGTGACTGTATCATCGGCGGAAAAAGCTTCAAATAGCGGCAGCCTTGAGAAGAAAGCGCCCGCTACAAAAGCTTACCCTTTATCGGAATTTGGCGATGATCAAGTCAAGGGGACGGATGCGCGATTGCGGGGTGTGTGAGGCGTCGGATACAATCGTTGGTTTGCGGAGGACTGGAGAGGGACGACGGAAGGTTCATGCACGAAATTCAGCTCCACAATACGCTGTCGGGAAAAGTTGAGCCGTTCGTTCCGTTGAAGGCGGGCGAAGTGCACATGTACACGTGCGGGCCGACGGTGTACGACTTCGCGCACATCGGAAATTTCCGGACATTTGTTTTTCAGGACATTTTGCGGCGCTTTTTGCGGCTGCGCGGCTTCAAGCTGACGCATGTGATGAATCTGACGGACGTGGACGACCGCATTATTGCGAATGCGGCCGCGGCCGGCGTGGGCATTCGGGAATACACGGCAAAGTACGTGGAGGCGTTTTACGCGGATTGCCGGACGATGAGCGTGGAGTCACCGGAACATTGGATACGGGCGACGGATAACATCGACGACATGGTCGTGCTAATCCAGAAGCTGCAGCAGAAGACGTACACATACGATTCCGAGGGTTCGATTTATTACCGCATTTCGAAATTCAAGGATTATGGAAAGTTGTCCAAGGTTGATTTGAGCGGGATTCAGGCGGGCGCGCGGGTGGACAATGACCGGTACGAAAAAGAGAGCGCGCGTGATTTTGCGCTGTGGAAGGCGCCGAAAGCGGGAGAACATTTCTGGGAGACGGCGATTGGACCGGGACGGCCCGGGTGGCACATCGAATGCTCCGCCATGGCCATGAAGTATCTCGGGGAGACCATCGATATTCACACCGGCGGGATCGACCTGGCGTTTCCGCACCATGAAAACGAAATCGCACAGAGCGAAGCGGCGACGGGGAAGCCGTTCGTGCGCTACTGGCTGCATGCGGAGCACTTGCTGGTCGAGGGCGAGAAGATGTCCAAGTCGCTGGGCAATTTCTTCACGCTGCGCGATCTATTCGGGAAAGGATACAAACCATCGGCGCTGCGATTTGCGTTGGCCAGCGTGCCCTACCGCCGGCAACTGAATTTCACGTTTGATGGATTGCAGCAGGCCACGAGTTCGGTGGAGCGGTTGCGCAACTTTGCGGCGCGGCTGAAAAACGAAAAGTTTCCGGCAGGAAAACAGGCCGGCATGGCGGAGCGCATCGCAAAGGCGGCGAGTGATTTTGACGCCGGGCTTTCGGATGATTTGAATACGGCGCAAGCGCTGGCCGCGGTGTTTGATTTTGTGCGCGAAGCGAACATCGCCATGGACAAGGGAGAGTTCCGGAAGGGCGAAGTAAAGGCGGCGCAGGAATTTCTGGCGACGTTCGAAAAGGTGTTTGCCGTGCTGGAGGACAACGACGCGGAAAAGCTGCAAGTCCTCGGCTACGACACAGGCAGCGATCAAGCCAGCGACGCTGAGATCGAAAAACTTGTCGCGGAGCGCCAGGCGGCGCGGCAGAGGCGGGACTTTGCGGCGTCCGATCGCATCCGCAAAGAACTCGCCGAGCGTGGTATAATTTTGGAAGATACGAAAGACGGCAGTGTCCGATGGAAACGCAAATGAGGCATTTCCCCATTTTGAAGCAGGACCGAGCGGCGGTGAGGCCCCGCGTGCCGGTGAATTTTCGACCGTGCAGTCGCCGACCCAGTTTATTCAAAGCATATTAAGTCGTTTGTTTTAAGCAGGTTGTGGCGAAATTCGAAATGTGGAATGCAGGTTCGCCAAACCTCTCTCCCCGCTGCAGTTCCTATTCACGCCAACGAATTTGAGAAATTTGGAGGAATCATGATTACCGCCACCGAAAGCAAGCTACCAAAGATCAAGATGGCGTTGCCCGGCCCGAAAGCGAAGCAGGTGATCGAATACGACGCCAAGTATATTTCCCCGTCGCTCTCGCGCAGTTATCCGCTGGTGGCGGAGCGCGGGAGCGGCGCGATCGTCGAAGATCCCGACGGAAACGCATTTCTGGATTTTGCCGCGGGCATCGCGGTGTGCTCGACGGGGCATTGCCACCCGAAGGTGGTGGCGGCCATTCAGAAGCAGGCGGCGGAGCTGATTCATATCGCAGGCACGGATTTTTATCACCGGCACATGCCGCAGTTGGCGGAGCGATTGGTGGCAACGATGCCGAAATCGGACCAGTGGAAGGTGTTCTTTGGGAATTCCGGCACGGAGGCAGTGGAAGGCGCGATCAAGCTGGCGCGTTACGCGACGAAGCGCGACAAGCTGATCGCGTTCTATGGCTGTTTTCACGGGCGCACGATGGGCTCGCTGTCCTTGACGGCTTCGAAGAACACGCAGCGCAAACATTTCGGCACGCTGCTGGGCGGGGTCGAGCACATACCTTACCCTTACGCGTATCGCTGCGCGCTTGGTCACGGCAGGGAAGAGTGCGGCGGCGAAATTATCGAGCTGCTGGAGCAGCAGATCTTCAAGCGCCTGTTCGCGCCGGAGGAGGTTGCCGCGATTATTGTGGAGCCGATCCAGGGAGAAGGCGGCTTCATCCCCGCGCCGCTGACGTTCCTGCAGGAGCTGCAGCGTATCTGCAACAAGCACGGCATTATGCTGATTCTTGACGAAATACAGGCAGGCATGGGGCGCACGGGAAAGATGTGGGCTTACGATCACGCCGGGATCACGCCGGACATCGTGTCTGACCGCGAAAGGCATCGCGAGCGGGATGCCCATCAGTGCGTTCATCGCGAAGGAGAGCGTGATGCGATGGAAGCCGGGGTCGCATGGGACGACCTACGGGGGCAATCCCGTTTGCGTTGCGGCTGCGCTCGCGACACTGGATTTGATCGAGGGCGGGCTAATGGCGAATGCGCAAAAAATGGGCGAGTATATTTTCAGCAAGATCAGCGACTGGCCGAAGCGGTTCAAGATTGTCGGTGACGTGCGCGGCAAGGGATTGATGATCGGGGTGGAAATTGTCCGCGACCAGCGCACGAAGGAGAAGGCGCAGGAGCTGCGCGACAAGGTGGTGGTGAACGCTTTCCACAGGGGCTTGCTGACGCTGGATTCGGGAGAAAACTCTATCCGGATCTCGCCGCCGCTCATTATTGATGAGGAGCAGGCGGATTGCGCGATCGGGATTCTGGAGGAGGCGATCCGGGAGGCGGAGAAGACAATCTGACGAAAAATTGCTGACAGGAAACGCAAGAGGTTGGCCCCTCGGTGCGGGGCCAGCGCTACAAGGAAGATTGAAGCGGGAATCCCGTGGCGGCTGAAAAGGTGGCGGCTACGGGATTTTTGTTTATACTTATACGAGTAGTACTTAGAGAGTAATAGGATGATAGGGCTGATAGGTCGCATCGGGTTTGCGTGGGTGAAGTGGAAGTCGCGGCATGGTCTCTGCGACAACGGAGTGTCCACTGCTCAGGCGAAGAAGCAGAAGGCGCTGCAGATGGGAGTACGCGGAGAGGTCTATGCCTACTGGTACCTGCGGCACCTCGGCTATATTTTCATCGCGCGGAATTACATGCCCTCACATGCGAAGGGCGAGCTGGACCTGATCGGTTACGATGGCGATGCGCTTGCGTTTGTGGAGGTTCGCACGCGCCTGGCGGCGGAAGGCGGGCCTGGCGTGCCGGAATTGAGCATTACAAGGGAAAAGCACGAAGTGTTGGTGCGTACAGCGCAGTATTTCCTGCGCGAGCGGCGCATCCAGGAATGCCCGCTACGTTTCGATGTCGTGGCCATTGAGAATCGGCCCGGCCAACCACCCGCCCTCCGTCTGCACAAAGCGGCGCTCAGCCCAGAATTGCCAAAGCACTCGTGATAGAAGGCAGGCGAAGGTTTCAGGAACGACAATCGCCCCGCCCGCTCTTCCCTTGAGCGCGAGGAAGAGTACAATACGAAGTCTATACGGGGAGCCGATCAAGACCAGGATTAAGTACGTCGAAACGGAGGGTAAGCATTGCCGGAGTTACGGAAGGATCCGATTACCGGGCGCTGGGTGATTATTTCCACGGACCGCGGAAAACGTCCGATGGATTTTCTGCGCGAAAGTGTTTTCCCGGGACCACCGCGCAATTGCCCGTTTTGCCCGGGCAACGAGGCGAAGACTCCGCCGGAGATCCTCGCTTACGGACGAAACGGCACGGGATCGAATACCGGCGGGTGGAGCGTTCGCGTGGTGCCCAATCGTTTTCCGGCCCTGGGAATTGAAGGTGAGCTGGACCGCGAGGGGGAAGGGCTGTTCGACAAAATGAACGGCATCGGGGCGCACGAGGTGATTATCGAGACGCCGCAACACCAGACCACGCTGGCGCAGTTGCCGCAGAAGACGGTGGAGGACGTATTGTGGGCCTACCGCGACCGGATGCTGGACCTGAAGAATGACAAGCGTTTCCGGTACGTGCTGATATTCAAGAATCACGGCGAGGCGGCGGGAGCCTCCGTGGAGCACCCGCACTCGCAATTGATTGCGCTACCGATTGTGCCGCGGAGGGTGCGCGAGGAAGTGGACAACTGCTGGCATTACTACGATGAGAAGGAGCGATGTATTTTCTGCGATATCGTGCGGCAGGAGCGCGACACCGGCGAACGAGTGATCGGGGAAAACGATCATTTCATTACTTTGGCGCCCTACTCATCGCGATTCCCGTTTGAAATGTGGCTTTTGCCGAAGGCCCACGGCTCGGCGTATGAGAACAATCAAAGCTCGATGTATGCCAGCCTGGCGCAAATGCTAAAGGACTCGCTGATGCGCATGGACGCGGTGCTGGATCGTCCGGCATACAATTTCATGATTCACACGTCGCCCATCGGGGAAGAGGTCAACGACCACTATCATTGGCACATCGAGATCATTCCGAAATTGACGAAGGTGGCGGGTTTCGAGTGGGGAACGGGGTTCTACATCAATCCCACGCCGCCGGAAGAGTCCGCGAGGTTTTTGCGGGAAGCGCAGATCGAGGAAGCGGCGAAGAAATGAAGTGCGGATGATTTTGATTTTTTCGCGAGCGCGGCCACCGGCAGGTGGCCGTTTTCGCTTCCGCTCAGGAGCGGGAGGAAATACCGAAGGCGAAGTTGATTCTGGCCGTGAAGCGTGGAAGAGAAACTTAAAAAGCGTTATTGCTATAGAAAGAATCCGTGCAGCGCTGACAGGTGTTGGAGAACTTCGCTATACTAATGGGGTTGAGGCGCGGTACCCAAGTGGTAAGGGAGAGGTCTGCAAAACCTTTATGCGTGGGTTCGATTCCCACCCGCGCCTCCAAATCTGCTGACCAGGAAGCTTTCCTGTAGCGATTCCCCAAGCAGTTTTTGAGCGGATGCTGGTGAGGTGAAGAGTTTCTCGCGCGGCTGGCGTGATGCGGATTAGACGTAACGAGTCAGGCTTAC
>CAVTFW010000010.1:0-640823 GCA_963734105.1 Candidatus Acidiferrales bacterium
GTAGAAGGGAGAGTGGCACGCTAGTGCATCGTGTTGTAAACTAAGGATCTAACTTGCCTGTTCCCCGGTAGCTCAATGGTAGAGCATTCGGCTGTTAACCGAAGGGTTGCTAGTTCGAATCTAGCCCGGGGAGCCAATCTTCTCCTTATTTTTCAAATGCTTACAGTGACCTCCGTTTCTTGAAAGCTCGGAACACTTGGAACAACTTCGACCGTTTCGGCCTTCGGCAATTCGAAACCGAGTCCAATTCGCTCCGCAACATCCGCACGGAATTTCGTGTCTTTCGCCATCTTGATGTATTTGTCGGTGACGGTCTGTCGAACTACTTCACCGTCACTCGACTTGGCGTGGCCCGTCCAATACTTCACGAGGGCGGGTGGCACGCAGCTAGATTCAAGGTGGGTGACACGGAAACGGCGGAAGCCGTGGAAGCCCTGTTTCTCGATTCCGAGTTCTTCGAGAATCGGGTACAGAGAGCTACGAAGGAAGTTCGATTGAAGAAATGGTGTCCCCGTGCGAGTCCGAAAGAGAAAGCCCTGTTTCCGGTCACCAATGAAATCCCGGAGCATTGCCGCAACGGTAGGATGCAAGTCCACCTGTCGTAAAGCGTTCACCGTCTTCGGAGTCTGGACTCGACCTTCCCATACGGATTGTGCAACCGTGATTGTGTCGCCGTTGAAGTGCTTCACTTCGAGACCGAACAGTTCGCCTGCTCGAAGACCACTGGCTGCAAACAAGACGTAGATGACACGTTCCTGCTTCTCAGCCTTGGCGATGATTTTGGTAATTTCTTCTCCGGTGAACATGGGAGTGTGCTGGTTTTCGATAACGGGTACAGTCTGCGAACCACCATACAAACGTCATCGCGAGGCCATCCCAGAAGTTTGCCGAATCAGAAGTACCTCTCAAAGATCGGTCGCCGAGGTGGACGCTCCAAGTCCGCCGTGAAGTTAGCAGGCGTTCGTGCAAACCTTGAAAAGGCGCAGGCAGCTCGACGCAAATACCGTTGTGCCCTCGCTACAAAAACCGAAGCTGTCGATTTTCGCATGTGACCGGACACTGCGCGTGCGGATACGTTAAGCCCATATCTGGAAATTGAGTGCAGACGGATTCGCTCTCTTCCCTAGTGGACTGTAGCCGAGGCGTTTACGGGCGAGTCAACGTAGGGGATTGCTTGCGTGAAGTTCCGGGAACAAGATTCTGGCCCTAGCCCAGTTGGTTAGAGCGCTACCTTGACACTGTGGAGATGTGCTAGCCGGGCCTACATTCGTTCAGAGCGCTTCCTCTCTCGCGGAGACGGACTCTCTTCCTTCTCTGATGGTAAGGGTTAGAGCAGCGCGGATCGTGCCGGAAACGGCTCTCTCGTCCTGCTCGCAGCCATTCTCGTACCCAGTGCCTTCCCTAAAAACACGGAGTAAACTCTCCGAAAGTTGAACCAAGACCCCCGGACCGGGGCCTACGCGGTGCATTGATTGATGGTTGTGGGCTTGTCAGGAGGCGAGGGGCACATGAGATTCCTGTTGCTGTTCCTGCTTTCCATCACGAACGGCGTGACGTTCGCGCAAGACTACCCAACTAGGCCCGTGCGCATCATCGAGCCGTTCGGGGCTGGCGGTGGGCCTGACGTGGTGGCCCGCGCCATCAGCCCGAAGCTCTCAGAGCTGTGGGGCCAGCCCGTGACAGTCGAGAACCACCCCGGCAAAGGAAGTACAGAAGCCCCTGCCCTCGTTGCGAAATCGCCACCCGACGGTTACACGTTGCTAGTGAACACCAGCGCTCAGGCGTACAGCGCCGCGCTCGTAAAGACCCTACCGTATGACCCGCTGAAGGATTTCATTCCTGTCGCTCCGCTCACCAGCCAGCCCTACGTGCTGGTCGCAGGAAAGTCGTCTGGCATTACCTCTGTGGGCGAACTCATTGCGGCGGCAAAGGCGAAGCCCGGTGAGCTGAAGTTTGGCTCCACAGGCGTGGGCACTGGCACGCACTTGGGGATTGAGAAGTTCAATCTAGAGGCAGGCATTAGGGCAGCACACGTGCCAGCGCAACCGGGCGACGCGATCGCTAACGTGATCGCCAATACGGTCGCAGGACGAACTACTTACATGATGGCACCTATCCCCCTTGCTCTGGCCGATATCCGTGCGGGCAATCTCCGTGCGCTAGGCGTGACGACTAAGAAGCGCTCGTCCTTGCTGCCAGAGATCCCGACGATCGCGGAGGCTGGTGTTTCTGGCTTCGACTACCCGATTTGGTACGGAGTGTGGGTACCCGCTGGCACTCCTGCCGGAGTTGTCGAGAAAATAGCGAAAGACATCGCGCGCACCTTGGCTAGGCCGGATGTGCGCGACGAACTTGCGAAGCATGGGGCTGATCCAATGAGCATGACCCAGCCGCAGTTCGCGCGTTTTGTTCTGAACGAAAATGAGAGCGCGGCGCGAATCGTCAAAGCTGCGGGGATCAAACCTCAATAAGCCTGACGCTGAATTTGCGGGCGGGCGGTCGCGTGAGAGCATGGGCGCTCTCTCGTGCCGCTCGCATCTATGTTCTCTTAGCTGCAGCCGCGCCCTATTGTTCGGTTGACACAGCTTGGTTGAGGGAACCATAATTCCCAGCAAACAAGGCTCTCTTTCACGACCCGTCTCCTCACTCGTTACAGAGGAGGTAAAGCCTGATGACTACAACGCGTCGCGATTTCTTGACGGTGGCGGCAGCGACCGCGGGGGTGGCGATGACCCCCAATCTGAACCACACGCATCAACATGAGCACGAGCACCAAGCGGTACCTTCGGACCCTGCGCTGCGGGTGAAGGCATTGGAGTCTTTGCTTGTGGAGAAGGGGCTGGTGGATCGGGCAGCGCTGGATGCGTTGGTCGACACTTACGAACACAAAGTCGGACCGCGCAACGGTGCGCGAGTAGTTGCGCGTGCTTGGGCGGATCCGGCTTACCGAAAGCGGCTCCTGACCGACGGTGGTGCTGCCATAGCTGAGCTAGGCTACGCAGCATCACAGGGGGAGCACGTGGTGGTGGTCGAGAACACCCCCAAGGTTCACAACCTCGTGGTCTGCACGCTGTGCTCGTGTTATCCGTGGTCAGTGTTAGGCCTGCCGCCGGTCTGGTACAAGTCCGCGCCGTATCGTTCGCGGGCGGTGATTGACCCGCGTGGCGTCCTCCGCGAGTTCGGGCTCGAACTGCCAGATGATGCCGAGGTTCGGGTTTGGGACAGCACAGCGGAGCTGCGTTATCTCGTATTGCCCGAGCGGCCGGCTGGCACCGAGAATCTGAGCGAAGAGGAACTCACCGCGCTGGTGACCCGCGATGCGATGGTCGGGGTTGCCAAAGTTGTGCCGCCACGGCCGGAAGGCAAAACATGAACGGCATACATGATATGGGGGGCATGCAAGACATGGGGCCGATCCGCTACGAAAAGAACGAACCTGTCTTTCACGCGCCGTGGGAGGGACGATCATTCGTGCTAAACCTCGCGGCCTCCGCCTGGGGCAGGTGGAACATTGACGCCCGGCGCTACCAGATCGAGCTCATTCCTCCAGCCGATTATCTGCGCATGAGCTATTACGAGAGATGGACTGAACGGTTGGTGGAGTTGTTGGTCAAGACAGGGCTGGTCACACGCGAGGAGATTGAAAGTGGCAAGCCGACACCGGGTTCGCCAAAAACGACGCCGCCGCTTACCGCCGACAAAGTGCGCGTGTTTAGTAGCGAAAGGATTGCAAGCCGTGACGTGCCGGTACCTCCGCGCTTCACAGTAGGCCAGCGTGTGCGCGCTCGCAACATGAATCCGACCGGTCACACGCGGCTGCCGCGCTACGCACGCGGTAAGCTCGGCACCGTCCACCTCGATCATGGTGTCTATGTCTTTCCGGACACCAACGCTCATTTTCTCGGCGAGAAGCCCCAGCATGTGTATTCGGTGCGCTTCGCCGCGCGCGAACTGTGGGGTGACCAAGCCGCACTGCAAGATTCCGTTTACGTCGACATGTGGGATGACTACCTTGAGCCGGCTTGATCCAGTTCCTTCGCCCGAAACTCTCGCAACACTGCCGCCGCTGCCACGCGATTCTGAGGGACCAGTATTTGCCGAGCCGTGGCAGGCGCAGGCCTTTGCGCTAGCCGTAAAACTTTCCGAGCTGGGCCACTTCACTTGGAAAGAGTGGGCCGCTGCTCTCGCCGAAGAGCTGAAATCCGCCGCCGAGCGCGGCGAACCCGACGATGGCTCGCGCTACTACGAACATTGGCTTGCCGCCCTCGAGCGTCTCGTCACCGCTCACGGTCTCTCAGATGCGGCGGCCATGCTCGCGCGAAAAGATGCCTGGGCGGACGCCTACAGGCACACGCCCCACGGCAAGCCTGTGGAGTTGCCTTCCGCCCGAAACGAAAGCCGTGAGAATACGGAGAACCCTTGAAATCCAACTAACTGAATCGCAGGAGGCGAGGGGCACGTGAGGTTCCTGTTGCTGTTCCTGCTTTCCATCACGAACGGCGTGACGTTCGCACAAGATTACCCAACTAGGCCGGTGCGCATCATCGAACCATTTGGGGCTGGCGGTGGGCCTGACGTGGTAGCCCGCGCCATCAGCCCGAAGCTCTCGGAGCTTTGGGGCCAGCCCGTCACAGTTGAGAACCACCCCGGCAAAGGAAGTACACAAGCCCCGACCCTTGTTGCTAAGTCGCCACCCGACGGTTACACGTTGCTTGTGAACACCAGCGCTCAGGCGTACAGCGCCGCGTTCATGAAGAACCTACCGTATGACCCGCTGAAGGATTCCATTCCTGTCGCTCCGCTCACCAGCCAGCCCTACGTCCTGGTCGCAGGAAAGTCGTCTGGCATTACCTCTGTGGGCGAGCTCATTGCAACGGCAAAAGCGAAGCCCGGTGAGCTGAAGTTTGGCTCCACAGGCGTGGGCACTGGCACGCACTTGGGGATTGAAAAGTTCAATCTAGAGGCAGGGATTAGGGCAGCACACCTGCCGGCTCAACCGGGCGACGCGATCGCCGACGTGATCGCCAGTGCAATCACAGGACGAGCTACTTACATGATGGCACCTATCCAGCTTGCTCTGGTCGATATTCGTGCCGGCAATCTCCGTGCTCTGGGCGTCACTACTAAGAAGCGTTCGCCCTTGCTGCCAGAGGTCCCGACGATCGCAGAGGCTGGTGTTTCTGGCTTCGACTATCCGATTTGGTATGGAGTATGGGTGCCCGCCGGCACTCCTGCCGGAGTCGTGGACAAACTTGCGAAAGACATCGCACGCACCTTGGCTACGCCGGAGGTGCGCGACGAACTTGTGAAGCACGGGGCCGATCCGATGAGTATGAGTCAGCCGGAATTTGCACGCTTCGTGCTGACCGAGAGTGAAAGCGCCGCGCGTATCATCAAAGCTGCGGGGATCAAATAAGGGTGCGGCGAAAGAATGCTAGAATCGCGGCCATATGACAGCGAGTGATCCCACCCGTCATTATTCGCTGGGCTACACGGACGCAGAGCACGAGCGCCTAATCTGGCAGGCTTCGCGTCTTGCTCCTCTTACTGAACGATTGTTCCTTGAAGCAGGAATTGGCCGCGGTCAGCGTGTTCTGGACCTTGGCTCAGGCGTCGGGGACGTGGCAATGCTGGTGGCCGGACTGGTTGGTCCTTCGGGAGAAGTCGTCGGCGTAGAGCGCGACTCGCGGTCCATCGCCCGAGCCAGGGCTCGCACGGCGGAGGCGGGCTTGCGCAATGTGAGCTTCATTCAGTCCGATGTAAGCGAGATCCCCAGCAATAAACCGTTCGACGCAGCCGTAGGGCGATTAATTCTTGAGTTTGTTCCCGATCCCCTGGCCGCGTTACGTACAGTGTTTCGATTGGTTCGCCCTGGTGGCGTTCTCGCGTTTCATGAGCCATGCCACGCTGCGGTTCTCTTGCTTTCCGCGCACCTACCACTGTGGTCCGCGACCGTTTCCCTGATTCGCCAGGCGCTATTAGGCTCGGGGGCCCACACGGATATAGGACTTGAGCTTCATCGACTCTATCTAGAGGCCGGGTTGCCTGCACCTGCCATGCACATGGAGATACTGCTGGGTAGTAAGCCAGACTTTAGCCGATTGACATATGATCTTCTCTGCAGTTTGCGGCCACAAGTCCAGCAACAGAATCTATCGCTCGAACCTCTGGGTGACTTCGGTACGCTGCCCGAAAGACTTCAAGCAGAGATCGATGCCGCAAAGACGGCTGTTCCGTTTGTGGCCCTCGTCGGTGCCTGGTCTCGTAAGCCCCCAGTCGCGTCTTCGTAGCAATCAGCGCTTTGGGAGCGCTGGCGCTTTCCTTGGCAGCAGCAAGACGAGTGTCGCTGATACGAACAGGGAGAGCCCCGCGACAGCCAGGCCTCCATATAAGCTGCCGGTTCTGTCGCCTATCGCGCCGATGGCGTAGGGCCCGGCAAACCCGCCCAGGTTGGCGATGGAGTTAATCAAGGCAATGCCTGAAGCGGCGGAGTATCCCGTCAGGAACTCACTGGGCAGGGTCCAGAAAGGTCCGACATAACTGTAGATTCCCATTGCTACGAATGACGGAAGAGCGATCGAGGACCAAGGTGAAGCAGCCGTCCCCAGTAACAGCAGAGCAATTCCCCCAATTGTTAAAGGAATCGCGGCGTGGTATCGGCGTTCTAGCTTGCGATCGGAACTGCGCGAAACGAGAATCATGGCCAACAAAGCCGTGAGATAGGGAATCATCACCAGGAATCCCACCGCGCTGTTGGAGTAGCGGTTGGAGAGTGATTTCACCGCCTGCGGCATCCAGAAAGCCAGCGAGTACATACCGAGAAGAGCTGAAAAATTAATACAGGCCAGATGCCATACTCGTCCATTGGCCAACGCGCGTATGGCGGAGATTTGGCACCGCCCGCGTTTCTGCTCTTCTTCACGTGCTAGTTCAGTCGTGATCCAAGCAATTTCATCCGCGCTCAGAAATTCAGCTTCCGCTGGACGGCTCGGAAGCGCGAAGTAGGTGAGAACACCACAAGCTACGGCTGGAATGCCCTCTAGAACCAGCAGCCACCGCCAACTGCTAATACTCAACCAGTGCACGCGATCGAGGATGAGTCCCGAAAGGGGCGCTCCGAGGATACTGCTCACAGGCAAGGCGGCTATGAACAGCGCAATGGCCTGCGCCTGATCTCGCTGACGGAACCAGTAGGTCAGATATAGGACGATCCCAGGAAAAAAGCCGGCTTCGGCCACTCCGAGCAGGAAGCGGACGACGTACAACTGCTGCGCGCTGTACACGAACCCGGTCAGCATCGCCATAATCCCCCAACTAATCAATATGCGAGCAATCCAGACCCGTGCCCCGATCTTGTGTAGCAGCAGGTTGCTTGGAACTTCAAAGATGAAATAGCCGAAAAAGAAAACTCCCACGAGCAGCCCAAACTGCTGGTTGGAGATGGCCAGTTCCTTGTTCATCGTCAAGGCGGCAAACCCGATGTTGATCCGGTCCAGAAAGCAAACGACAAAAAGAACGGAGATAAAGGGGAGAATCCTAGTCCGCATTTTATGGAGTGTTCTCGCCTCGATAGACATGGCTCGAGTGGCCAATTCGATGGCCAATATTCACCTCGGTGTGAGACTGCCCCGGCCGGAAGGTTTTATGGGAGATTTACTGCTTGTCCCAGACCGTCGTTACGCTTATCGGCTGGCCCTCGCCGTTCATCCCTTTGAACGTCTGGGTTAAAGTCTTGCCGTCCTTGGAGACAGTGCCTCTCGCCGTGAAAAGAGTTTTGCCTGTTTTTTTCTCGACTACTGTGCGCGTGTTTGCGTCCACACGGGTGACGGCCAGGGTATCTGACCCGAACGGGTGCGTGCCAGAAATCGGTGCATCCTTGCCGTCAAGATGGGTCGTATAACTATACGAGATCGGACTGCCATCCGCAGCAATTCCCTCGTAGGTGACCTTGAAGCCGTCACCTTGTGCGACCTCGGTTCGCGTTTCGCTCTTGGGTGGTTGCCTGCCTGTGAACTTAGACTTCGCCACGTTTAACTTCCATGTGCCGACAAACGGACTCTCCTGCTGGGCCAGCAGCACGCCCGAGGCAATCAGAGATAGAGCAAGAACAGGGATCAATGCGAGGATTCGTTTCATCGCGTCTCTCCTTTTAGGTGTTTTGGGGCCGCTTTCTTCGGTACTTCCGGGTTGGCGCATCCTAAGCTTCCGCGGGCGCGAGCGCAACAACGTTAAGTTTATAAGCGGTCGAGGCTTGCGGAAGATATACAAAAGGTTTGGGGGAAGTCTATACCTCGAAGCTACACGCGTCTAACAACACGCTGATTCCTTCTCCCCAGGCTCTTGTCGCGTTGATCGTGGTAATTGCCCGATTACATTCACGCCTGCTCTAGGCAAGAAACGAACTCGTTTGCGGCCGGTTAGAGACTGCCTCCTCCGGATTGTTCCTGGATCACCGGCAACTCTTCCCTAATCTTGTAAGGTAAGGGTGGCCGACCATACACTCTGAATCGGTGCGATACCCCAATGAGCAGCGGTGATGAGTTCGCTCTGGCACCTCGCGGCTTGATCTTGATTATGTTATTCGGTTGACGTGGTCCTCCGCGTCCGAAAACATCGAACGCTTCAGCGGCCATTAGAAAGTTGCCTCTCCCGCTGCAGAAGAGTTTTGCAACACAATCCACCTAAAATCGGACATCACAGGTCAGTCGTGTGGAGCGCGATACCAAGGGTGGTGACAGCGACCGGGATCAATGTCCGCTTAGCGTCACGGCCTATAGCGGGGACCTGAGAAAGTCGTATCTCCCCACGCCCTGGACAATCAGAAATCGACAATCTCTTGTTCCGCGATTTGAAGTCTGGTGGGCGTGTCCTGCATTTATCTGGTAACGCTCGCCGATGGCAAGGGTACGATAATCATCAGGCGCACGTGTTTCGACCGTCAGCTCGCCGTCCAATACAAAGAAGTGGTCCGCGATCTCGCTGTGGGAGTGCCAAGGAATGACCTCACCGGGCGCTAGCGTAAAGAGGCGCGCCTGAACGTCCTTCCCGGCCACAACGGTCTCGACATTTTTGACGGTGTAGTTGGTTCTTTTTTGCTGCTCTTTCGTGAACATGGTGGCCTCGTTTATATGGCAACCAGTAAAGCCGCTGGCCGCGACAGCGATGAATAACCATTGCGGCCGCGAGATGTCACCACTAAACCCGCTATCACAAGTTTGGATAGCACACTGCGGACTTGCGAATCATGCGCTCGCACGCTTGCGCTCAAATGTGCTGACGTGACCTGTTCACCGTGATGGCCGCGAAGCGCTGTCATGATGTGAACACCGACTGAGAATTGGTTGTTAATCCTCGACATATTCTCATAATATATGTAACAGTTTACGACAAGGAAAAAATTTAGGGGGACGGTCTTTAATCGTTCAGCGGGGTGCGTTTCATAGCCACGACACAGCGAAGAGGCGTCGCATGATCTCCTGCGCACCATGCGTCCCGCCTTCCTGGACGGCCCAGCTCTTGAGGCCGTCATTCACCTCTCTCCTGCGCGGCGAACACGGTCTTCATCATCATTGCCGCCGTCGCCTCGCGGAACTCGCGAAGCCGGAGGCACCTGAATGCCTCCTCGTACTGCTCGATGGCGGCGTCTCGCTCGGGCTCTGTTTCAATATTGCCGGCGGCGAACCGGGTGGCCTGTACGCGAATCTGGAGATTGACGTTCCAGTCTACCCACCGCTCGAAAAGCTGGTAGTCCACGACCTTTCGTATCGCGCTGCGCTTCCCGTCGTTGGCCGCGAGAAAAAGGTCCATCATCGCGTCGGTCATAGGCGTTTCCGGTTCGATCACCATCAGTTTTCCTCCTTGAGTGTGCGGAACCGTGCCTGGACCCCGGTAACATCGTGGCCCGGGCGCTTCGCTGCAATTGCGTTGAACAGGTCCGCCAGGACTGCATTAAGGTACTTGCGAAAGTTGAGTTCGCTTGCCCCGCCTTGCTCGTAGGGGTCGAATGCCTCGATCAGGTCACGGCAGGCTTTATCTGCCTCTCCGCGGTTGAAGGAGCGGGCCGGCGAGAATTTTAGATATACCAGCAAATCCTGCGCCCGGTCCTCAGCGACCTCGTCCACTTGAAAGTGGTTGATGCGCCTCATCGCCCAATTGAGGACGTACTTCGGGTATCGTTCGTAGAACTCGTCGAAGTTCCTAGGAACGACGAAGCCGTCGTTCCCCACATAGTGGCCGTCTTCTGCGACGGAGAACCGGCCCTTGCTGCGATCATCCATGTCTAACATGTCTTGTTCCTTGGCACTCTGCTGCCGGGGGTTGCGACCCAGCCTCCGCATTAAACGCCCCTGGGGGGCGTCCGCTCTGCTTACCTCTCGCCGAGGGGCTTGCCCGTCTCGTTGTAGTTGTTCGCTTCCGCGATGATTTCGTCCTCGCGCTCGAAGCGAATCGTCTGCGCAGCGAGTTCTTGCTTCAGCCTCGCAAGCTCCGCCTCTTTTTCCCGAACCAGGTTTTCGAGGCTGTCCTCCTCGACATTCCAAAGTTGGCCCAAGCCGCGAATCCTGCCCTCTCCGCGAGTCGCTTTGCGCCGGATGCCGGCCTTTCGCGACCACACGCTTACCTGGGCCATCGGGACGCCGTGGGCTTCCGCGATCTCCTTGTAGGTCTTGTCGGGGTTCTCACGAACCGCCTTAACCACGGCTTCCTTTGCCGCTTCCGTAATTGCCGTTGTTTCCATGCCCTTTTTCCCCTTACTCTTCTAGGCTGTGGGAGCTTCTCGCGCCTCGCCTGTTCCGCCTTGACCTTCGCGACGGCCTGCACGTCCGCCCACTTTTCCGCGCGCATCTGACATGTGGGCTTCTTGCCCTCGGGCGCGAGAGTCCGTTTTCGCTGCCGCAGTAATCGCGTTCGCTTTGCCTCGTTCTTTCAGTTCGGCAAAGAGCGCATCGCTCACGGGAATCTTACGCGTGCTCTTCGGGGTCTTGGGACGCCATACATTTCCCCGCGAGCGGCAATCCTTGCAATCGCTGCACGGCTTTTCGCGAATGTAAATCTCCTTGGAGTCCAGAAGATCGGTATCGCTCAAGTGCGCGAGTTCCATGTCGCGGCACCCCGTCTGTCTGGATGTACGTATCAAGAGATTAATCTCGCCCGCGCTCGCGGCTTCGAGCTTTGCGGCCTCATCGTCGGTGTACGGCTCGGGGTCGTTGTCGTGCGTCTCGGGCCAATCCTTGGCATCGAGACCGAGCTTGATCTTGAGCCAGCGGTTGAAGAACGTTACGACTGCCATCATCCGCGTGTAGATGGTCTTCGGCTCGAAGCCTTTGTCCTGCAATTTGTTCTTGTACTTGAGAACATCCTCGCGGCGGTATTCGTCCGTGAACTTTTTTCCGATGAGCCCGACGAAATCGCCGAGGTACTTGCGCTTGGACTGGACGGTCCTAGCGGGCCGGCGCGTGAGTTCCAAGTCGGCGAGGTATGCCTCCATTTCGTCCATGATGATTTTCCGTCCGCTGAACTCGACCACGCTAAGTTGTTCGGGGGACGCGGCAGCGGGCCTCCTGCCAGAGAGCCGCTCGTATTCGATCTGATTGAGCCGCAATAGTCGCTTGCGCTGGGCTTCTAGCGCGTCCTCGCCTACGTCAATCCACTGGTTGTTGAAGTTCAGGAAATACCTTCCCTCGGTGTGTTTCTCCTCGACACCGCTGACGACCACGACGTTCGGTTTGATCTTGCCATTCGGATGGAATGCCGCTTTGCAGTAGCGCCAGCCTTTGTCCGTCCGAACGTATTTGTAGATGCTGAGCTTTGCCATCGAAATTCCTCTGAGAGACCAATACTGCGCGGCAGACTTTTTCGCCGGCAATTTGAGGAATTTCTTAGGAAGAGTCTTAGGAAGGAGTCCAACCCATTGAAAACAAAGATCTGGCGGAGAGGGGGGGATTCGAACCCCCGGTAGAGGTTTTGGCCCCTACAACGGTTTAGCAAACCGCCGCCTTCAGCCTCTCGGCCACCTCTCCGTTATTACCGTCCGCTTCATAATAACTTACAACGCGTTTGGTGACAATTGCGAACTCGGCTGCTGCATTTTGGTGCGTGTCACCAGGATGTGATGCGGGTCACAGACAAGCCACCCCCAGGAGGATTTCCTTGGGAAGGTCGTTTTGGGGGAGGTGAAAAGCGCATTCCTAAAATCATTGGTTTGAAATATAGACCCAACTGCCCGATTGGCGCTTAAGCACTGCCCAAATTCGGGCACCGGAATAAGGCACCGTCTCGAAAGCTAGTGTTTATCATTGATCTCCTTTGGCACTCTGGTTGCTGCTCGCAGTACAGTAGAGCGCAAAAGCAACAGGCGCACTTTCGAATCGACATTGACGAAGAATCACTGGGGACATCTGCAGCGTCTAAAGGGGCATGCGCCTACAGACTGGAAACGCATGGAGCCTAAATCTAGGAGTTAAGAAAATGACATCGAGAGTACTAGTTGAGGAACCTGCGTTGCTCCCGCTGAGTGCGTATGGGAATGCGCGGTCTACGGTGCAAGGAACGCCGTTGACTTCAGAGGAAGTGAAGAAAACTCACGCCTACTGGCGGGCGTGCAATTATCTGGCGCTTGGAATGATCTATCTCCAAGCGAATCCGTTGTTAAAAGAGCCGTTGAAGCCGGAGCATATCAAGAACCGCTTGCTGGGGCACTGGGGCTCCAGCCCAGGCCTGGCTTTCACATATATCCACCTGAATCGCCTGATAAAAAAATCCGATCTCGACATGATCTTCATGGCTGGTCCTGGGCACGGCGCGCCCGGGGTTTTGGGGCCGGGCTATCTCGAGGGTACTTACTCCGAAATTTATCCAGAAAAGAGCGAAGACGAAGTAGGTTTGCATGAGTTCTTCAGGCAATTTTCTTTTCCTGGCGGCATCGGCAGCCACTGCACGCCGGAAACTCCCGGTTCGATTCACGAAGGCGGCGAGTTGGGTTATGTGCTTTCCCATGCCTGCGGCGCAGCATTCGACAATCCGGACTTAATTGTCGCCGCGGTAGTTGGCGACGGCGAATCCGAAACCGGTCCCCTTGCAACTTCCTGGCACATCAGCAAGTTCCTGAACCCTATTCGCGACGGGGCAGTACTGCCGATCCTGCACTTAAACGGCTACAAGATTAACAACCCGACTCTGCTGGCGCGCATTACCCACGAAGAACTGGAAAACCTGCTGCGCGGCTACGGATGGACGCCTTACTTCGTCGAGGGCTCGGACCCGGACAGCATGCACCAGGCGATGGCGGCGACCGTCGAACATTGCGTCCTCGAAATCCAGAAACAACAGCGGGAATGCCGCGCGTCCGGCATCGCTAAGCGACCACGCTGGCCGATGATCGTGTTGCGCGCTCCGAAAGGCTGGGGCGCACCGCAAGAAGTGGACGGCCACCGGCTCGAGGGCTTTTGGCGTGCGCACCAGGTGCCATTGACCGACGTGAAGAAGAATCCCGAACAGTTGCGCATCCTGGAGAGATGGATGCGCGACCAAAAAGCGGAAGAGTTATTCGACAAAAACGGGAAGCTAATTCCGGAACTGAAAGAACTTGCACCCAAGGGAAACCGCCGAATGAGTGGCAACCCGCATGCTAACGGCGGAACCCTGAGACGGGCTCTGCGCTTACCAGACTTTTGCGACTACGCGCTGAAGGTGGATCGCCCCGGAACCATTGAGGCGGAGAATGTGCCGCCGTTGGGGAACTTCCTGCGCGATGTCATGAAGTTGAACATGAACAATTTCCGCGTGTTTGGCCCCGACGAAACAACCTCTAACAAACTCCAGGCGGTGTACCAGGCTTCCAAGAAATTTTGGATTGCTCAATATTTTCCGGAAGACGAGGATGGCGGCGAACTGGCACCGGACGGGCGCGTCATCGAGATGCTCAGCGAGCACACCATGGAGGGGATGCTCGAGGGATACCTGCTTACCGGCCGGAACGGGTTTTTCTCCTCCTACGAAGCCTTTGTTCACGTTATCGATTCCATGTTCAACCAGCACGCCAAATGGCTATCCATCTGCAATCATTTGTCTTGGCGCCAGAAGATAGCCTCGCTGAATCTGCTGATCACGTCTACGGTGTGGCGGCAGGATCACAACGGCTTCACGCACCAGGACCCCGGTTTTTTGGATGTGGTCCTCAACAAAAGCGCCGAAGTAACGCGTATTTATCTTCCTCCAGACGTCAATTGCTTGCTCTCGGTGGCCAATCACTGCCTCCGCAGCGAGAACTATATCAACGTGATTGTTTCCGACAAACAGCTGCACTTGCAGTATCTGAATATGGATGCAGCCATTACGCATTGCACGAAGGGCATCGGCATTTGGGACTGGGCCAGCAATGATCAGCGCGGCGAGCCGGACCTGGTTATGGCTTCCGCCGGCGATATACCCACGCAGGAGGCATTGGCTGCCACCGTCTTGCTTCGCGAAGAATTCCCCGACATCAAGATCCGGTTCATCAATGTTGTCGACCTTTTCAAGCTGCAACCGAGCACGGAACATCCGCACGGCCTAACCGAAGCGGACTTTAACTCTCTGTTTACCTGCGACAAACCGATCATTTTCAATTTCCACGGCTACCCGTGGCTGATCCATCGTCTAACCTACGGGCGCAAGAACAAAAGTCTGCACGTGCGCGGGTACAAAGAGAAAGGCAACATCAACACACCAATGGAGCTGGCCATGAACAACGAGATTGACCGGTTCAGTCTGGCTATTGATGCCATTGACCGCGTCCCGCGGCTGCAGAGCATCGGTGGCCACGCCAAGGATAAATTCCGCAACGCGCAGATCGCTTGCCGCGCCCATGCCTACAAGCATGGCATCGACAGCCCCGAGATCACTGGATGGAGATGGCCCTACTCGGCACAGTAAGTCAGGCGGGTTGCTGTGACCCGAGTTGGCGTCTAAACAAGATCCAAAGACGCGCAAGGCAGTAGGAAGGGTTCTTTACGCCAATGAATGTCCTTGTACTCAACGCAGGAAGTTCCAGCCTGAAGTTTCAGTTGATCGCTATGAATCCTGGCGCAATCGCTGCAGAGCAAGATGTTCGCCTGTGCCGGGGGCAAATTGACCGGTTCGGCGGAGAAGTAGTCATTGGGGTGTTGATGCGTGACGGCTCGCGGAAGAAATTCACTGCCTCAACACGGGATATACAGGCATCGCTGGAACACCTGATGCACTGGATCGCTTCGGATGCTTCCGGAATCGACGAAATCCGATCCATCAGCGATATCCATGCAGTCGGCCACCGAGTCGTTCACGGCGGTGAGTTGTTTGGGGAGTCCAAACTGATCAGCGATGAGGTGCTCCAGGGGATTGAGGACTGCATCGAGTTGGCGCCGCTGCACAACCCCAATAACATCAAGGGAATTTTGGCGGCGCAAAACGTATTCGGCCAGAAGCTGCCGCAGGTCGCCGTGTTTGATACTTCTTTCCACCATTCGCTTCCAGAGTACGCCTACCTGTATGCCATTCCCTACCACTTATACCGCCGTCATCGCATTCGGCGTTATGGATTTCATGGGACGTCGC
This sequence comes from Candidatus Acidiferrales bacterium, assembly GCA_963734105.1. Taxonomy (GTDB): domain Bacteria; phylum Acidobacteriota; class Terriglobia; order Acidiferrales; family UBA7541; genus Acidiferrum. Next base: position 15,571 of record CAVTFW010000010.1, read on the forward strand.
ACCGCTACGTCGCCGAGCGCTACCGGATGCTCCGCGGAATGAGCAAAAAGCAAACGAATGTAATCACGTTGCACCTCGGGAATGGATGCTCAGCGGCCGCGATTCGTGGTGGTTGCTCCGTCGACACGTCGATGGGGATGACGCCGCTGGAAGGCTTGGTGATGGGAACACGGTCGGGGGACATCGACCCGGCGATCGTGAGCTTGATTGCCACGAAAGAAAGCCTATCCGCCAGCGAAACAGAGGCACTGCTGAACACCCAGTCCGGATTGCTCGGCATCTCCGGACTGACCAACGACATGCGCGTATTGCAAAACGAACTCAAATCTAACGACGACCGTCGTGTGCGCCTGGCAATCGAGGTGTTTTGTTATCGCGCGAAAAAATATATCGGCGCATTTCTAGCGGGCATGGGCGGCTCGGACGCGATTGTTTTCACTGGTGGTATCGGGGAGAACTCGCCGGAAATCCGGGCGCGGATATGCACTGGTTTGGAATGGGCGGGATTGAAGCTGGACGAAAAGAAAAATCAGGGAACGGTGGGGTCCGAAGGCCGGATTATCAGCACGGATGATTCCAGGCTGCACGCCTTCGTGATCCCAACCGATGAAGAACTTCTGATCGCGCGTGATACGGTCCGTTGCGTTCTGGGCCAGCAGGATGCCTCGCCATTTGAGCATTCGTCGAAAGCCAGCGGACTGCGGAGCTAAAGGGGCTGGAAGCATTGCGATGGAAAACGAACTGCCCATTGTTTACCTGGCGCGCCACGGCGAAACAGCATGGAGTTTGTCTGGCCTACACACAGGTCGAACCGACTTGCCTTTGACACCAAATGGCGAACGCAATGCCAAACGGCCTGGCGAACGCCTAAGAGGGCTCACATTTGCGAAGGTCTTTTCCAGCCCGTTTCAGCGTACATCCCGAACATGCGCCCTGGCGGGGTTCGGAGCAGTAGCCGAAATCGATCGCGACCTGGTCGAATGGAATTACGGTGAGTACGAGGGGCGAACGTCAGCCGAGATACACGCGCAGCGGCCGAACTGGGACCTATTCCGGGATGGCTGTCCTGGAGGCGAGTCACCCGCGCGAGTCGGCGAGCGGGCGGACCGAGTCGTACAGCGCATCCGGGCGGTAGAGGGAAACGTACTGCTTTTTTCCAGCGGACATTTCCTGCGAGTCCTGGCTGGTCAATGGCTGGCGCCGGGTCCCGGATTAGCGGGGAGAAATCTGCTTCTGAACACGGCCAGCCTGAGCGCCCTGAGTTACGAGCACAATCGCTCTAACTCAGTCATTCGGCTTTGGAATGACGATCATCACGTTGTTTCATGACGTCGCTCACATTTAGCTGCAATGACATTTCAGGTATCCCGGACGAGAACATTGAATCAAAGAATTGAGGATTCCCAATGAGCACAAAAGGTGTGACAGCATCGGAAGCCATTCGAGTCGTCCCGAAAACGCCGGAGGAATGGCGAGTTTCAGAACTTCTCAAACAGTACGGCTGCGGCCCGATTTCGTTTGTCGGTTCGGAAAGTGCGTTCTACGAGCGGCATTTGGTGTTCGACCGTGTAATCGATCCGCAGGTTGCGACAGCGCGAGAGCGTTTCGAGGCGTTTGCGCATTCGATTCGAGATATCCTCGCGCAACGCTGGGTGCTGACTAGGAGTACCTATAACAAAGCTAACCCCAAACGCATTTATTACCTTTCTATGGAATTTCTCATCGGCCGTTCGCTGACGAACAACATAACCAACCTCTTGCTTAGCCCGTTGATTCAGCACGCGGTAAAGGAGAAAGGACTCGACTGGCTCAAACTAATTGAAGAGGAACCCGACGCGGGCCTCGGGAACGGAGGTCTGGGGCGCCTCGCCGCTTGTTTCTTGGATTCGATGGCAACGATGGGACTGCCAGCCACGGGATACGGTCTGCGCTATGAATACGGGATGTTCAGACAATCCTTTGTGGATGGATGGCAAAAAGAAAATCCGGACAACTGGATTCGCCTGGGTGATCCCTGGGAAGTCGTGCGGCCTCCCGAAATGGTGGAAGTGAAACTGGGTTGCTCGTTTAAGCTGGTAGGGGGCAGCTTTCAGATGATTCCCGGCCGACCGTCAACCTGGTTCGGCGTACCATTCGATCGACCAGTAGTGGGCTACGGCGGCAAGACCATTAACACCCTCCGGCTGTGGGCCGCAACTGCGCCGGATTACTTCGATTTTCAAGAGTTCGGCGCCGGTGATTTCGTGGGCGCACTGGCCGAGACTCTCGGCGCGGAGTCGCTCACACGCGTGCTCTATCCCGACGATTCAACAACTGCGGGGAAGGGGCTACGATTCGTCCAGGAATATTTCCTGGTGGCGTGTTCGCTCGCTGACATCGTACGGCGGTTTCAAAGGTCCAACAAAGATTGGGACCAACTGCCCGAGAAGGCGGCAATCCAGCTCAATGACACACATCCATCGTTGGCCGTCGCCGAGTTGATGCGAATTTTGCTGGACGATGCGCATTTGGGATGGTACCAGGCGTGGGATTTGACCAAAAGGACGCTCGCCTATACAAATCACACGTTGCTGCCGGAAGCGCTCGAGAAGTGGCCTGTCGAGTTGTTCGAGATGTTTATACCACGCCATTTTGAGATCATTTACGAGATCAACCGGCGTCTCCTCGACGAGGTTCGACTTCGCTTCCCCGGCGATGACGGGCGTGCTGCTCGCGTGAGCGTGGTGGAGGAAGGTCCCACCAAGCACGTGCGGATGGCCAACCTGGCAATCGTCGGCTCGCACAGCACTAATGGTGTTGCCGCGATTCACTCACATTTGTTGCGCACGACCACGGTCAGGGACTTTGCGGAGATGTATCCAGAACGCTTCAACAACAAGACCAATGGTGTCACTCCGCGCCGCTGGCTTCTCCTCGCCAATCCCCCGCTGGCTCGAACGATTACGGAGGCCATCGGCGATGATTGGATCACCGACCTTGGCCAACTGAGCAAACTCAAGCCCCTTGCCGACGACAACGCCTTTCGAGACGCTTTCCGCAAGGCTACGCGCGAATGCAAGTTACAGTTCGCCGACTGGCTCAGGAAGACTCTCAATCAGGCCGTGGACCCAGATTCGATCTTCGACTGCCAGGTGAAGCGCATCCACGAATACAAGCGGCAACTGCTGAACGCACTGCGCATTGTGGTGCTATACAACCGCCTGCGGGAGAACCCAAAGCTGGAAATCCCGCCGCGTACGTTCTTCTTTGCCGGCAAAGCCGCTCCTGGGTACTATCTGGCCAAACTGATCATCAAGTTCCTCAACAATCTGGCCGGGACCATCGACGGTGACCCGGTGGTGCGCGGGCGAATCAAAGTGCTGTTTCTGCCCGATTATAACGTCTCGCTTGCGGAGCGGCTGATCCCCGCCAGTGACGTTTCCAACCAGATCTCTACCGCCGGCTACGAAGCCAGTGGCACCAGCAACATGAAGTTCATGATCAACGGCGCGCTCACGGTGGGCACGTGCGACGGAGCCACCATTGAAATGGCGCAGGAAGCCGGCGAGGAGAATTTCTTCCTGTTCGGCCTGACGGCGGAACAGGTGGCCAACAACCGCTCCTGGTATAACCCGCACTGGCATTATGAGAACGAGCCGGAGACGCGCGCTGCGCTGGACTTGATCTTCTCGGATTACTTCAGCCGCAACGAGCCCGGCACGTTTCTGCCGATCCGCGAGATATTGCTGACGCGCGGTGATTACTATATGCACCTGGCAGACCTCAAGTCGTACCTCGATGCGGACCAGAGGATCTGCGAACTCCACACCGACCACGACGCATGGACGCGGAAAGCCATTCTCAATGTGGCGAGCTCCGGAAAATTCTCCAGCGATCGCACGATTGCCGAGTATGCCCGCGAGATTTGGAAGGTCGAGCCATGCCCAATACCGTAGAAACACGATCAGCGGTACCTATGGAGAGCCAAAGTTCGATTTCGCCGCTCGCAGGCAAACCGGCACCGAAGGAGATGCTGGTGGATGTCGCTGGGCTGGAGAGGGACTATTTCGATCGCCGCCCCGACCTCGAAGACCCCAACCAGCTTGTCAGCTTCGGCACGAGCGGACACCGTGGCTCGCCCTTCCAGGGCACATTCACCGAAGCCCACATCCTCGCGATTACACAGGCAATTTGCGATTACCGGCAGTCGCGGGGAACGGACGGTCTACTCTATATGGGCAAAGATACCCATGCACTGTCCAGTCCTGCACAGCGCACCGCCCTTGAGGTGCTAGCGGCGAACAATGTGGAGACCGTCGTTCAGCAAAACGACGGCGTCACACCAACGCCGGTCATTTCGCACGCCATTCTTGTTTACAACCGCAATCGAAAAGAGCATCTCGCGGATGGCATCGTTATAACGCCCTCGCACAATCCGCCGGAAGACGGAGGCTTCAAGTACAACCCACCGAACGGAGGGCCCGCTGATACCGACGTGACCCATTGGGTGGAAACCAGGGCGAATGAACTGCTGCGAGCGGGCAATGTGGGGGTCAAGCGACTGTCCTTCAACAAAGCGCAGACGGCCGCCACCACGCACCAGGACGACCTGATGTTGCCGTACGTTCGCGATCTCAAAAATGTTGTCGATATGGAGGCGATCCGCGGCGCGAAGTTACGGCTTGGCGTGGATCCCCTAGGCGGGGCCGCGCGATCGTATTGGGAACCGATCAACGAGATTTACGGACTGGACATTGCGGTCGTCAACCCAACGATCGACCCGACTTTTTCCTTCATGACTGTGGATCATGACGGCAAGATCCGCATGGACTGTTCCAGCCCGTACGCCATGGCTAGGCTCGTGGCGTTGAAGGACCAATTCCAAGTCGCCTTCGCGAATGATCCAGATTCAGACCGGCACGGAATTGTTACTCCGGTGGCCGGCTTGATGAACCCGAACCATTACCTCGCGGTGGCCATCCGGTATTTGCTCACGCATCGACCACAGTGGCGCAAAGAAGTCGCCGTTGGAAAGACGCTAGTGAGCAGCAGCATGATCGATCGAGTGGTCAAAAAGCTTGGCCGCGATCTGCGGGAAGTTCCGGTCGGTTTCAAGTGGTTTGTGCCGGGTCTCGTCGACGGTTCGTACTGTTTCGGCGGGGAGGAGAGCGCCGGAGCGAGTTTCCTGCGCCTCGATGGAACGGTGTGGACGACCGATAAGGATGGTCCCATTATGGATCTTCTTGCGGCGGAGATTACCGCGCGCACCGATAAGGATCCCGGTGAGCACTACCGCGAGCTGACGGCGGAGTTCGGCACTCCGTACTATGCGCGCATCGACGCGCCTGCCTCCCCCGAACAGAAACACAAACTGCAAAAGCTATCGCCAGATTCTGTCAAAGAGTCGGAGCTCGCAGGCGAGCCCATAACGACCAAGCTGACACGCGCGCCCGGCAATGATGCTCCCATCGGGGGCTTAAAAGTGGTGGCGAAGAGCGGTTGGTTCGCAGCCAGGCCCTCAGGGACAGAGGACATCTACAAAATTTATGCGGAGAGCTTCAAGAGCGAGCGGCATCTGAACTCCATCGTGACTGAGGCCCAGAAGATAGTGAACAACGCATTGGGTTCATCAGCGATTGGTCGCCAATGAGCGCAAGTTGAGGTAGGAATGCTTCCCCCGTTTCCTTCCGACTACCGCAGTTCCGGGATACTGCTGCACGTTACCTCTCTGCCGTCACCTTATGGGATCGGCGATCTCGGACCATCCGCGTTTTGGTGGGTCGACAGCCTCCACGAGGCCGGACAGGGATGGTGGCAGGCATTGCCGCTTGGACCCACCGGTTATGGAAATTCACCATACCAATCTCTGTCTTCCTTTGCGGGCAATGGTCTCCTCATCAGCCCCGAGCTCCTGATTTCAGACGGACTGCTTAATGCGAGTGATTGCGCATCACACTTCCCTTCAGATGAAGTTGACTATGAGACCGTTATACCTTTTAAGGAGAAGCTGCTCGAAAAGGCATGGACGAAGTTCGATGCGCGTGAACGCGGGGATCTCCATCCGGCCTATCAGGAATTCTGCGCAGCACAAGAAACCTGGCTTGAAGACTATGCGCTGTTTCGAGCGCTGAAGAAGAAATTTGACGGCTCCTATTATCTCGAGTGGCCTGAAGATTTGGTCGAGCGCAACCCTATTGCTTTAGCGAAGGCGCGCCGAGAACTGGCCAATGAAATGGATCGCTATCGCTTCGAACAATTTCTGCTGCTGCGGCAGGCAGATCAGCTCAGACAATACGCCCATGCAAAGGGCGTGAACCTCATTGGCGACCTTCCATTCTTTGTTTCACCGGATTCCGGCGATGTTTGGGCGAATCCGGAATTATTCCTGCTCGATGAGCGGCGGCGGCCGCGTTTCGTCGGCGGAGTTCCTCCCGACTACTTCAGCGCTGAAGGACAGCGATGGGGTAATCCCGTCTATAACTGGGATGCGCTTCGTTCCACGGGTTATCAGTGGTGCATGGATAGAATTCGCACTCTGCTGAGGCACGTAGACGTGATTCGTCTGGATCACTTCCGGGGTTTCGCGGCGGCGTGGCACATCCCAGCCGGGGCGAAGTCAGCGCAATCCGGCGAGTGGGCGCCGGGCCCAGGAGCCAGCTTTTTCCAGTCAATCCAGCAAGAGCTAGGGCGCTTGCCATTTATCGCCGAGGACCTGGGCACCATCACTGCGGACGTAGCGCTGCTGCGCGACCAATTTCAAGTGCCAGGTACGCGAGTGCTCCAGTTCGCGTTCGACGGTAACGACGACAATCCTTACCTGCCGCGCAACTTTGTCAGCAACACAGTCGCGTATACGGGTACGCATGACAATCCGCCCACTCGGGAATGGTACGAACAATTGCCCGATTCGCAGAAACAAAGGTTATGGAATTACCTCAAGCACCAGCTCGTGAATAGTGCGGAAGCTGCGCCTGCGCTGATAGACCTGGCATGGTCATCGGTGGCGGCCTTGACTGTTGCCCCATTACAAGACGTTTTGGACCTCGGTGTCGGAAGTCGCATGAATGTACCGGGGCGTGCGGGCGGAAATTGGCGCTGGCGCTTGAGTGAGGAGATGTCGTCGACAACCGCTTTCCAATGGCTGAGCGAATTGACGGAGAGTTCGAAGCGTCGCGCGAACGTGGGTTCAAGCGTTCAGCGGCTGAAGGCGGAAGGCGTCACTTTTTTGCGAGCGAACGGCCCAGTTTCGGGTCGAGAACTAGGTTAAGAAAACGTGAGCAACCCGATTGATAAAACAGCTTCTGACCAGGACCTCGCATTCGACGCGAACCGGTTCGGAGTCTCACCCCAAAAACATCCCACATGGGCGCAAACCGAAGGACTCCCATTGTCGCTCGGGGCTACGTGGATTGAAGACGAGGAGGCCTTCAATTTTGCGCTGTACGCCGAACGTGCCGAGAGCGTGACTCTGTTGATCTACTGTGCCGACGATTTGTCAAAACCGATCTTAACGTTCCCATTCGATTTCCTCCACAACAAGTCCGGACGCATCTGGCACTGCAGGATTCCGTTCCATCAAATGCGCGATGCCCGTTATTATGCTTACTCGGTTTCAGGACCAGCCGTTGCCGGGTTCCCCGGCTTCGATCCCGAAAAAGTTCTCCTCGATCCCTACGCCAAATGTGTTTTCTTTCCGCAGGGATTTGACCGCACGCTGGCGGTCGGGCCAGGCTCCAATGCAGGAAAGGCTCCGCTGGGAGTACTGACAGGTCATCGTGTCACCTTCGATTGGACAGGAGATATTTCACCCCGACCTGAATCGGACGCGATCGTCTACGAACTTCACGTAAAGGGTTTCACGAAGAATCCGAATTCCGGCGTACGTTCGTCGCGGGCCGGTACCTATTCCGGTCTGATCGATAAGATCCCGTATCTGAAAGAGCTTGGGATAAACGTCGTCGAATTGATGCCTATATTTCAGCGTGACCCTCAGGAAGGCGACTATTGGGGCTACATGCCTCTGAATTTCTTCGCACCGCATGGGCAATATGCTGCAACTCGCGCTGAAGATGAGCAACATCTTGAATTCAAAGACATGATTAAGGCGCTTCACAAAGCGGGAATTGCCGTGGTGCTCGACGTTGTTTATAACCATACCTGCGAGGGCGACCATCGCGGCCCTACCTACAGCTTCAAGGGTTTTGACCCCGCAGGCTATTACATGCTGTCCACCGACCCGACCAATCCATACGCCAATTATACGGGCACCGGAAATACTTTAAATTTCAGCCATGCGATCGTACGTCGAATGGTCACGGACAGCCTCCGGTATTGGAAGAACGAGATGCACATCGATGGATTCCGCTTCGACCTGGCTTCCGTTTTCAGCCGCAATGCCGACGGGTCGCTCAATTGGGGAGACGCTCCGATTTTCAACGAAATCGCTGCCGACCCCGAGTTGGGCCGAATGGCGTTGATCGCGGAACCTTGGGATACCGGCGCCTATCAGCTCGGACGCGGATTTCCGGGCGCCACCTGGCTTCAATGGAACGCGCGGTTCCGCGATGATATCCGACGTTTTGGCAGAGGCGACCCGGGGATGGTTCCGGACCTGATGCGTCGCATCTATGGCAGCGACGATCTATTCCCGGATAGCCGCGCCGACGCCTATCATGCCTTCCAGAGCGTGAACTATATCGATTCCCATGACGGTTTCACGCTGCACGATCTGGTTTCTTACAGCCAGAAGAATAATTGGAAGAACGGACATAACAATCAGGACGGCATGGTCGAGAATTACAGCTGGAACTGCGGCCATGAAGGAGACGCGGGCGCGCCGACCGAGGTGTTGGCTCTTCGCCGGAAACAGGTTAAGAACTTCTGTTGTCTGCTTTTCCTTTCGAATGGCATCCCGATGTTCCGCGCCGGTGATGAGTTCTTGAATACGCAATTCGGAAACAACAATCCCTACAACCAGGATAATGAAATCGGCTGGCTGGACTGGAGCCAGCTGCAAGCGAATCAGGACATTTTTCGCTTCTTCAAAAAGATGATCGCGTTCCGGAAATCGCATCCTTCTATGTGTCGTAGTAGGTTCTGGCGCGACGATATCTCCTGGTACGGCATTGGACCCACCGTCGATCTGTCACCAGATTCACGGAGCCTGGCGTTCTGCCTGCATGGCGCGTCTCAGGCCGATGACGATATCTATGTCATGATCAACGCTTACTGGCAGGAGTTGCAGTTCCAGATCCAGGCGGGTACGCCCCAGGATTGGTTGAGAATTGTGGACACGGGTTTGCCGAGCCCAGAGGACTTCTTAGAGCCTGGTTTGCCGCTGCAACAATTAACATACCGAGTAGCCCCCCGATCCATTGTCGTTTTGGTTCGAGCTAGAACAAAAGGGCGTTCCGATTAGAACTTGCTGACTGAGCAGAATCACTGGGATGCAGCAAAGATACCCTATCGCATCGATGTACAACGCCGAGTGCTATCGCCCGCAGTACAACCACAAGGTCGGCCTGCCGGTCCTCCTGACGGGACCGTAGCGCGGAGGTGGGGCTCCCATGCCTAAATTCCGGTCTATAACTCGGATCTCTCTTCGATTCCTTGCCGCTCTCCTTGGCCTTGGCCTACTGGGCTACTTGGTGTTTCGGACCGGCCCGGGTGTCGTTTGGAAGCAAGCGCAGGAAGTCGGCTGGGGCCTAGTCCTGATCATCATTCTGGGAGGGTTCTCTCAGTTCATCAGGACATGCGCCTGGCGACAGGCGTTAATGTGCGATATCAGAAAGCTTTCCTGGTCACGCAGCATTGGCGCGCAGCTTGCCTCCGATGCGTGCGGGCAACTTGGTCTTGCCGGGAAGTTGCTTGGAGAGGGGATCAGGGTATCTCTGCTGCGTTCTGTAGTGCCGCTGGCCAGTGGAATTTCGTCCTGTGGCATTGACGGAGGAATGCATCTTTTGACAGCCGCAGTCGTTGCTGTATTGGGAATCAGTATCGCGTTATTGCGTTTCCCCCTATCTGATCAGTGGCGAGTCTATGCTTTGGTGCTCTCTGCCGTGCTCATTGCGTTGGTGGTCCTGGCGGCCGTGGCCGTCGCAAGCCGTTGGCGGTTGATGGGAAACGCGGCCAGAGCGATTGGGCGATTGCCCCAGCTTCACAACTGGATCATCGGCAAACAGCCGACCATTGACTCTGCTGAACACAACCTCCTCACCTTTCGCAGCGAAGCGCCTACTGCATTCTGGGCAAGTCTGATCTTGAGTCTTCTATGGCACGCGCTGGCAGTCTTGGAGGTCTATCTCATTTTGTTGTTCATGCGAGCGAAGATTACCTTGGTCGGTGCGTTTGCTATGGAAGGCCTGACAAAGGTGATTAACCTCGTGGGCGCGCTGAATCCAGGTAACCTTGGGACTTATGAAGGTGGGAATATGCTGGTTGCAGACATGTTCGGTGTGACGGCCACTGCTGGATTGACGTTGGCATTGTGCCGACGTGCGCGCACCATCTTCTGGGCAGGAGTAGGGGTTGTGTGCATGATCTTGATGAACAGGGCCGAAGGAGCAAAGCAAAACCAAGCGAAGATTTCCGCCTCCGTCGCGGGATGATTCTTGTCACGATAGGCCAAATCGCTTTTGAAGGAAAACGCATGCCCTCACCAATGATCAAAACAATTCTATGGGCGGCTCTTCTGGCGGTGGTTCTCTTTCCGCTCGGCGAAGGCAGATCTCAGGTAACCGACAATGCGGCTGAACCGAACAGGTTTTATCGCGAATTCATTGGACTTACGGATGAGCAGGTCCGGAAAATTCATGAAGGAAAAGCCATAGCCAAGATTCTCGATTCCCCAACCGCGGACCAGGTTTTCGTTTTCGGCTCTGTCTACATCCATTCGACTCCCGAGCGCTATATCACATTCGCATCGGATCTCGACGAACTACGCAAACTTCCCAGCTATCTCGCAATTCAGCAGTTCAGTTCGACGCCCCAACTGACGGACCTCGAGGAATTCACCGTCGACGCGGAAGATTTCAAAGAATTGAAGGACTGCAAGCCGGGTCACTGCAAATTCCAGCTTCCGGCCGAACGCATGGGCGAATTCCAACGATCGATTGACTGGTCCGCTCCCGATGCTGTCGACCAGGTGAATCGCCTGGCGCAGAAAATGGCACTGCAGGCCCTGCTGGACTACCAACAAGGGGGCAACGTAGCTCTAGGCGCATACCGAGACAAGAGTCACCCAGCCGCCGTGGCAGAGACGTTCGCCTCACTGGCAGATCGTACCAGGGGCCTGCCCGTTTATTTGCCCGAACTTCGCGATTATTTGCTCAACTATCCCAAGGCAGACTCCGGCAACATCGAATCTCAGTTTTACTGGGAGAAGGTAAATTTCGGTCTCAAGCCGACGTTTCGCATGGTTCAAGCCGTGATCTATCACGGGAAATCTTCAACGGAACCTGTGTATGCAGTGGCGTTGAAACAGATTTACGCAAGCCATTACTTCGAAACCGCTCTCGACTTGACCGTCTGCGTTAGGGACCTTGAGGCCTCCGATCATCCCGGCTTCTACCTGATCACGATGAAGGGCTCTCAGCAAGCTGGCCTCACAGGACTGAAAGGCAGCATCGTGCGCAAAGTAGCGGTCGATAAGACGCGGTCTTCTCTCGAAAAGGCTTTAGCGTCCATCAAACAGAAACTTGAGTCTGGGCCGAGCTAGCTCTGTCGCATTGGTTGCAATTAAGACCCTAACGTTCCGCCATACCTCGATCGCGGACGGCTGGATTTCGCCGCCTGCCTACTGACACGAACCGTCATCCATAAATTGATTCGACGACGCCATCGCCGCCAGAGATTGCCAGCACGCCAATAATTTCTGATTCAGAGGATCGCTCTCCAAGGAGTTGGGCGCAAGATAGTCTCTACTCCCTGCGATTTTCAAGTATTTGTCGGTCAAGGCGTTCATCGTATTGAACTCGTTGGCCAGTAGCGGAAACGCCTTCTGATCCAGGTCCGTGCCCACCGCCGCTTGGGTCTGCGCCAGGCTGGATCGAATTTGCCTCCTGTAGTTCCCGAACCAGGTGTCGGACAAGGGATATCCTCGTTCAATACCATTCTGCAACGCAGCGTGCCATTCAAGAATCTCCCTCATGGTCTCAATCCCACCTGTGAGGAACGGCTTAGAAAGGCCGGCCGCTGGCTGCGGCGCCGACTGCGCTGCCTGCGCTTGTGTATCGCTCCCGGGGAGGCTCAGAATAATCTGATTCCCTACGAAACGCAGCGATCCGCCTGTGATCCGCGCGAATTCGTCCACTTCCACGTAGTTTTTCCCCTGCACCTGAATCACTTTTGCCTGTCCCTGCCGCCCTTCGATCAAGAGCGCACTCGTCTCTTGCGCAACCAGGACCAGCAGGGGTAGCAGTAGGATCGGCATCAGCATTATCGAACTTCGAATCGCGTTTCGTCGCATATCTTCTTTCCTTATCCTTCTCGAACTACTTCTTGACTTGGGCATCCAAAATCTGGTCGGGCTAATTACCTATTCGGGGTACGCCCTTTACGTCGTCGACCCATGCATAGGTGTGATATTCCGAGAAATCAGTTCCTGGCATATAGTTGGTTCTTACATCCTGTGCGCTGGCCCCCATGCCAAGCATCAGGCCAAAGCAAATAAGAATCGCGATACGTTGCATTCATCCTCTCCTTGTCGCACGTCACCAGTGCGAAATTGTTAGTCCCTTAGCGAAGGGCACGCGCTTTGCCAAACCGAAATAACGAAACGGACCGCGCAATCCGCGTGCTTTCACGGTTTTAGCACTCGGACAACTTCAAAGGCTTTCTCACGCCAGGAGAGGGCTGCCCGCAGTTGGGCATCGTGCCGGGCGGTTTGAGCATTGGTCTCAATATGGAAGAACAGTTCTCGTGGTGCTAGTCTGATGCACATGCCGGAAGACAACGAAGGATTGGCGCCGACCAATAGCCGGTATCGAGCCCTGCTCGATGTCTCCAGCGCGATGGTCGAGCAACCTACCGTGAAGGCTGTCCTGCATAGCCTGCGCGACGTTCTCTCCAGCAGTTGTCGCCTTCATGGCGCCCACCTCTACGTCCTTGGCGGAGATGGAGAGACTCTGCATCTCCTTGACTTTGACCGAGAAGCGGACGCTCCCGCCATCAAAATTGGCACCAAAATTTCGCGGATTGGCGCGGCAGCGCAAGCACTGGAACAACAAGAACCAGTTTTCCTGCCCGACGTATCACAGGAAATGTTGCGACATCCCGAACTGGCTCCATTTGCGGCTGAGTCTGTCGGCCGAGCTACCTATGTCTTTCCATTATTTACCTCCCAACAGCGTTACGGAATTCTCGTGGTGACTAAGGAGCGGGGACAGGAATTTGTGCCCGAGGATGTCGAACTCCTGGGCTCTCTGGCGTCGCACGTTGCAGTCGCGCTCGAGTGCGCGCTGGCCAGGGATTGTGCAGAACAGTATCAGCGGGAACTCGCTACCGAGCGCGACCGCCTTCGGCTACTCCTCGAAATCAACAATCACGTCGTTTCGAAATTGGAGATCGACGATCTTTTCCGCTCGGCTTCGGCTTCAATTCGTTCGTATTTCGGCAATCATTTGACGGGGTTCTGGCTGCTCGAAAAGAACTCTAAACATCTTCAAAGTGTTGTACTGGATTTTCCTGACGGAAAGGGCTTGCTGGCTGAAATTAGCTCGACTGATTTGACGGAGACAGAATACGAGAAGCTGCGCACCCGCCGGGCCGAAATCTGGTCAGTCAGCGAGATCGAGAAAATTCCTGCGAGCATCGCACAGAGCTTGAGAGCCGAGTCCATAACATCGGTGGCCGTTGCCCCGCTTGTTACCGGGACTGGACCACTGGGTCTGCTAGCGATCGGCAGCCGGAAGCTCGACGCGTTCGGGCAGGAGGACTTGGATTTGCTTGCGCAGATAAGCATCCAGATCTCGCTCGCATTGGATAATGCCCTTGCGTACGGCCGTCTGAATGCATCGGCAGCTCGTCTGGAAGAGGAACGTCTTTACCTTGAATCGGAAATTCGTGCGGAGCACAACTTCGAGGACATCGTTGGCAAGAGTGCCGCTCTCCGCAAAGTGCTCGACCAGGTTGCGATTGTGGCTCCCACGGGGTCGACAGTACTCCTGCACGGTGAGACCGGCACTGGAAAAGAACTGCTCGCGCGGGCCATTCATAACCTCAGTCCGCGTCGCCAGCGTACCTTCGTTCGACTGAACTGTGCCGCCATCCCTTCCGGGCTCGTGGAAAGCGAACTCTTTGGGCATGAAAGGGGCGCGTTCACCGGCGCACTCATGCAGAAACGGGGCCGGTTCGAGTTGGCCGATCGCGGCACACTTTTCCTGGATGAAATCGGCGACATCAGTCTGGACCTGCAGCCAAAGCTCTTGCGCGCTCTGCAGGAACATGAATTTGAACGTTTGGGAAGTACGAAAACCATCCGTGTTGACGTTCGCTTGATTGCCGCTACCCACCGCGATCTGCAAGGCATGATACGCAACAACCAGTTTCGCGAAGACCTTTTTTACAGATTAAATGTCTGCCCGATAGAGATCCCTCCGCTTCGCGAAAGACGCGAGGATATTCCGCTCCTGGTTCACTACTTTGTTTTGCGCTTGTCCCGCCAAATGCAGAGGCGCATTAAGTCCGTCCCGAAACAGGCCATGGAGGCGTTGGTGAATCACGACTGGCCAGGCAACATTCGCGAGCTTGAAAACTTTATCGAGCGCTGCGTGATTTTCACACAAGGTGACGAGTTGAACGTCCCACGCGCAGAGCTGAAGAAAGCGTCGGTACACTCGCCTTCAGGTGCGGCAAGTTTCGAACAAGCCGAGCGGCAGGTCATCATTGATGCTTTGAGAGCCGCATCCGGAAGAGTATCCGGCCAGGGCGGAGCGGCAGAGCGCCTCGGCCTAAAACGAACAACACTTCAAAACAAGATGCGCAAGTTGAACATCAGTCGCGCCGACTATGCGCAGTGACGGTCCGATCCACGTGTTCACGTTCCAACTCTCAGGATCCCAACCTGGCCGATGGGCGTGTGGTCTTCCCTAGCGAAGATGTGCCTGCCCGCATCGCGGCACTGCCGATCCGTCTGGCACACACAGCCCCAGACACCCTTCAATACTCACTTGTAATTTCAATAACTTACGCGAACAAGTCCTTGGCATAACACCTGCAATAGTTGATGAGGAAGCTCTCCAGCCGACGCTCCTGGCTGCTTGGATACTCTATGGAGGTGCGATGCTACGCGTCGATACACGCGATTCCGCGAACACTCTGAGCATCAAGCTTGAAGGCCGATTTACCGGCACTGACGCCGAGAATACTCGTATGCTCATGACGCGCTGCCGTGAGGGAGTGAAACTGGTGGTCGATCTAACAGAAGTCACGTTCATCGACTCTGTGGGGGAAGAGGTACTGTCTTTTTTTGGTCGGTTCGGGGCAGAGTTCGTTGCCCAAACGTCCTACACACTCGATATATGTGAACGTCTCCGTATTCGCCTTGCTCGTGGTGAGGGGTCGGATGGGAACGCGTCGAGCGCTTCCCGCTCAAACGCTGGCCCACACAAGCGCAATAAGAACTCGTAAGTGTTAATTCGTCGAGAAAAGAAAAGGACCTGGGGTTCTCAGTGTCTCCATTAGTCTTGCCTGTCATCACCTGAGCTGAAACTCGCGGTCAATCATTCAATCAGTTTTGACAACAAACGGCGCGGGTTGTTTCAAC
Organism: Candidatus Acidiferrales bacterium; assembly: GCA_963734105.1. Classification (GTDB taxonomy): domain Bacteria; phylum Acidobacteriota; class Terriglobia; order Acidiferrales; family UBA7541; genus Acidiferrum. Next base: position 31,313 of record CAVTFW010000010.1, read on the forward strand.
ATCGCAACTGCGTCCACCGCTGGCCGAATGACGGCAGCACCGGCGTGACTAGCACTGCTTCCGTCCGCAACAGATTAAATTTGCAAGCTCCGAATGCCCTACGCAAGAAAGCACTCCTGGGACTGGAAAGATGTATCACGCGTTCGGAAGCTCGCTGGCAATGGGCACCAAAAGGCGGCAATGCCCGCATAAGGGCAGCATTCCCCCGCAACAACCCATCCGGGACACCTAGATTCAACAACTTGCCAACCCCAGCGAGTTGGCACGTTCTTTGCATAACTCGCAATTGAGAACAAAATGATGAGCTTATTAGCCACAAAAAAACAAACCACTCACCCCCGAACAGAGGAATCGACGCTGCGGCACTCAAGAGGCAGCAGAGAATCTAAGAAGACGGGCAGATGGGCGCGGCTCGTGCTTATTTGCTCGGTCCTGGCCGGCATATATCCCGGAATGGTAGTGGGCCAGCCACAACAAACGTTGTCGGGCGACGGCGATGCGCCTGTTCTTACGCTCGACGAAGCAGTCAACCTGGCACTCCAGCACAACTGGAATGTGAAGAACTCTGTGCTGGAGGTTCAGAAACAGGATTTCGAAGTGAGTACGGCGCGTAGCCGGCGGAAACCACAATTTCAATTCACCATGCTGGGCGGAGAGTTGCTGCACTCGTTTGACTTTACGATCCCGCAAGGTTCCCTGGGCACGTATGCGAACACCGGGCCCATCCCGTCCACGAACGCCAAAATCCACACGCCCTCGGTATTTACCACCTATCTTACCGGCAGCATCGATCAACCTCTGACACAGCAATACAAGATTGGCCTTGGAATTCGCGCATCAGAGATTGGCCGCGACATCGTTCGCGAAGAGGTCCGCGCCGAGCGGCAGAAAATTGCTGCCGAAGTCCGCACTGCGTACTTCAATCTTTTCGCGATTCAAGCAAATGTGGACGCCGCACGTGAGGCCGTAAAAACATTCGAAGAAGCACAGCGGGTCACAGTCCAATACGTGTCAGAAAAGACGGTGCTGCGCGCCGATGCATTGGACGTAGATGCGCGCTTAGCGAAAGCTCGCTATGAGCTGTCCGTCGCAGAGAATGGGCTGGCGACACAGCGTGAGGCGTTGAACCAACTGCTTGGGCGTGATGTTGCGACACCTTTTCGTGTCGAGTTCGTTCCTGAGCAAGACACAAGCGATCTGACTCTCGACTCAGCCCGGCAGGAAGCACTGGCCAACCGCCCCGAGGTGCAGCAAGCGCACTTGAAAGAAAAGCAAGCCGAATATGGTCGGCGACTCGCGAAAGCCGAGTACATTCCGGACCTGAGTCTGTCGCTGCGCTATCAGGGTATCAACAACGTGCAAGTTCTTCCGCAAAACGTCACCACTGCTGGCTTTTACCTGAGTTGGGAGCCATTCGATTGGGGACGCCGCCACAACAAGGTTGTCGAGGCAACGAAGACTATCGAACAGACGCGCAACGGGATCCAAGATACGGAATCGAAGGTCGCCGTAGAGGTTGGTGCGAAGTACCGCAAATGGCATGACGCTTCCTTGCTGCTCAAGGCTTCTCGTACGGCCCACGAAGCGGCCGCGGAGCAGCTTCGCGTCACGGGCAACAAATATAAACAGCAGGCCGCACTCCTAAGAGATTTTCTCCAGGCACAGGCTCAGAGTTCCGAAAGCAATTTCCAGTATCAGCAAGCGCTTTCCTCTTATTGGAACGCTTTTGCCGAACTGCGCAAAGCGATGGGAGAAGAGTAGCCGATGAGAGCAAGAATTATTTTAGGCGCGACAGCCAGTCAGGCCGGAGTTCGAGAAAGCGATCGGAGAGGAGTGGACTTTATGGGGAGCAACAGGAAACGAGTGAGGTCAGTAATAGGGGCTGTGCTTTTCGCCACGATTGTGGCTACAAGTGGCTGTAAGCAACCCACGAGAGCCGCAGCCAAATCTCCCACACCCGTTCATGTGCTGGATGTGGCTTTGTATTCGCCTTCAGAAGATTTGCGCTACTCGGCTTCCGTTCTGCCGTTCGCGGAAGCGGTTCTGTCATTCAAGACCGCAGGATATGTGACCGAAATTAAACAGGTCGCGGGCGCAGACGGAAGGCGTCGAGACATAGGTTCGGGAGACTATGTTGCCAGGGGCGCCGTTCTCGCGCAGATTCGCCATCAGGACTTGAAGAATCAACTTGATCAGGCCACCGCAACACTGAGTGCCGCCCAAGCTCAGCATGACGAAGCGACGAAAGATTACGAGCGCGCAAAGACGCTTTACGCCTCAGAGAGCTTGACCAAGCCCGATTTCGACCGGGCGCAGGCGAAATTCGATTCGACCCTCGCGGCTGTGGATCAGGCCAAGGCAAATGTGCACCAAGCGCAGTTGGCTCTCCAGGACGCGGATCTGACTGCGCCCTTCTCGGGGTACATCCTTGCCCGGAACATTGAACTAGGGAACCTCGCGGCACCGGGGAATCCGGCTTTTACAATCGCCGATACAAGTGCGGTCAAAATCAGTTTTGGCGTTCCCGACTATGCCGTAAGGCGTCTGCGCTTGGGGCAACAATTCAGCATTCATTTGCAGGACGATCCGAAAGAGTACAACGGACGGGTCACCAGTATTGCCGCGAGCGCTGATGAGAAAAACCGCGTTTTTGCCATCGAGGTGACCGTCCCCAACCCGAAAGCGTCATTGAAGCCGGGGATGATTGCTTCATTGAGTTTGACAGGCGTTCACAAAGCCCCGGTTCCCTCCGTCCCTCTTAGTGCCGTTGTTGCCGACCCCGGCTCAGCCGGACACTACGCGGTTTTCGTCGCCAGCGAACAGGGCGGGAAATGGGTGGCGCATTTGCGCGAGGTAGCACTCGGTGAAACCCACGAGAGTGATGTGGCAGTTGAAGGTATCAATCCAGGCGAAAAAGTCGTCGTCGTTGGAGCCGCTGGTTTGAAGGACGGCGATTCGGTACAGGTTCTTCCATAGAGGTATAGAAAGAAATGGCACACGAAAACGGGCAAGACATCAGCAATCGTCGCAATCTCCCCAGATTTTTTGTCGAGCACCCACACATCTCCTGGATACTTCTCCTCGGAGTGCTCATTTGGGGCTATTTCGGCTATACATCCATGCCGCAGCGAAAGGACCCGGACATTCCAGTGCGTCTCGGCGTCGCGGCTTGTCCATGGCCCGGAGCCACAGCGCAACAGGTCGAACAGTACATTACCCGCCGAATTGAGGACGTTGCCGCCGAGAATAAGACCATCCACCCGGGGACGGATGCGGATTACGGAATTAAGTCCATATCTCTGCCCGGATATTCGTTTGTCACCATTCAACTGGATGAGGGTATCACCGATACCAAGCGGCAATTCAGCGATATCAACCTCAAGCTGAATGCTCTAAATTCTCAGTTGCCTCAGGGCGCCGGCCCGATCACTTTCCAGAGCGACTTCGGGGACACCGCCGCCCTCATGCTGACCGTCGCGAGCCCAAAGGCGGACGACATCGAAATTGCGGCTCGTGCCAATTCCGTTGAAGCAGCGATTCGCAAAGCTCGCAATACAAAACAGCAGAATGGAAAAGGGCAGCGCATCACGGTGGTGGATTCCTTTCCGCAATCCATTTCGCCGCGCGCGGTTCTTGACACCGTATACCTGTTTCAAGAGGAGGCTCGGACCGACGGCATCATTCGAGACTCGGAAATCATACAGGGAAGCGGATTCATTCTCGTGGATGGCGTTTCCGAAGCAGATGACAGTTCCATTCAAGCGTTCATCCAGCGGTTTATCTCGGAGCGGCTAAAACGATCCGAGTTGCATCCCGACACATGGGAGCCGGCGATCATCCGCGATCCGGGGGAAACACGAGCGAAACTGGCCAAGGTTGCTGGCGACAAATACAGCTACGCCGAGCTCGACAATTTTTCTGACTTGATTGGCCGAACGGTCCAGGGCGCTCCTGAGGTTTCCAAGGTTGAACGGCGGGGTGTTTTGTCGCAGACCGTCTATCTCGATTATTCCCAGGACCGCCTCGCGGCCTACGGCATTCGTCCTGCCGATCTCTCCAAAGTGCTTTCAGCTCGGAACATCATCGCGCCGGGAGGAACTGTTGAAACCGGCGAGCGCAGGGTCACGCTTATACCCTCCGGACAATTCGATACCGCAAAGAGCATCGGCGATGTGGCTGTATCGACTACATCAGCAGGGTACCCCCGTATATTTACGGGATCTCGTCCAAATCAACCGAGGTTATCAGGCTCCTGCCCAGTATCTGAATTACTACACTTGGCGGGACGCAAATGGGCACTGGCAGCGCAGCCGCGCGATCACCCTGGCGATCTACATGCGCGATAGAAAGCAAATCGCGCGCTTTGGAGAGTCCGTGAATTTGAAGCTTTCGGAGCTTCGCCAAATCCTTCCCGCCGACCTGATTCTGGCGCACACCTCCGATCAACCACTACAAGTCTACGAGAACATTCACCTGTTCATGCGGGCGCTTCTCGAAGCCATCATACTGGTGGTCATCGTTTCGCTGATCGGATTTTGGGAGTGGCGCCTGGCGCTGATTATGGCTCTGGCCATACCCATCACACTGGCGATGACCTTCGGCATTGTGTATATGTTGGGAATCGATCTTCAACAAGTCTCCATCGCATCGCTGATCATCGCGCTGGGCCTTCTCGTGGACGTGCCGGTGGTCTCCGGGGACGGTATAAAACGCCACTTGGCGGAGGGGTTTCCGCGCAGCGTTGCCTGCTGGCTCGGCCCTACAAAGCTGGCAACCGCGATTTTCTACGCGACCATCACGAATGTTATCGCCTACCTGCCATTTTTGATGCTCACGGGCAATACCGGCGAGTTCTTGAAGAGCCTCCCGGTGGTGATGACGGCTTCTCTGCTGTGCGCGTACGTTGTTGCGATGACGTTTGTTCCGTTCCTGGGCTACTACATCTTGCGTGCTCCAGCAAAGCGAGAACCGACTATCGAGGAGCGACGGCAACGGGGATTTTATGGCTTCTACAACAGACTCGTCGGCAAAGCCATAAAACACCGATGGGCTGTCCTCGCCGGGTCCTTGGTTTTTCTGATCGGAGGCGGGTTCTTCGGTTCTCGGCTTAAGACCCAATTCTTTCCCGAAGATGTCCAGTACTGGTTTTATTTGGATATTTGGCTGCCGAATGACACTCCCTTGAGCGTCACCAATGATGCTGCAATGCAGGCCGAAAGAGTCGTCCGGCAGGTGATTGACAATTCGCCTGACGTCACTACGAAAGAGAACCGTGGACATCTTCTTAAGTCACTGACGACCTTTGCCGGTGGCGGGGGACCTCGCTTCTGGTTTTCAGTCTCGCCCGAAATGCCGCAGACCAACTACGCGCAAATGATCGTTGAGGTCACGGATAAAGAGGCTTCGCCAAAGTTAGCTCGTCCGATCCAGGACGCACTGGACAAAGGAGTACCAGGCGCGTGGGTTACGGTTCGCCAGCTTCAAACCAATCCTGTGGACAACCCTGTCGAGTTGTTGATCTCCGGGCAGGCGGACGTTGACGCGAGAAATGAAGCTAGCGATATTCGCACCCTTCGGCAGATTGCCGCGCAGGCTCAGGACATCGTCGGGCAAGCTCGGGGCATCGCCGTTCTTCGTGATGATTGGTTCCCTGACAATGTTCAACAGAGGATTCAGATCGATCCAGACCGCGCCAACGTGGCAGCCATTACCAACGCCGATGTGGCAGATGCGTCGACTACGGCCATGAGCGGCGCAACAGTGGGCGTGTTCAAGGAAGGCGACAAGAACATCCCAATTGTGGCGCGCCTACGTATGGAGGAACGTGCTCAGCTTGCGGACATCAAGAACCTCTATATTTATTCTTCACAGACCAACAACCGCGTGCCTCTGCTGTCGATCGCGACGGTCGGAAACTCTTTGGAAACGGGTCGCGTCAGGCGCCGCGAGCATTTTCGCACCATTTCCATACTGTGTTATCCCCAGCCTGGAGTTCTCGCATCTGAGGTGCTTAATCAGATCCTTCCAAAAATACAGGAATTTCAGAAAAATCTCCCGCCGGGTTATCAGCTCCGGATTGGTGGCGAACGGGCCAAACAAATCGACGGATTCAGCAACCTGAAAATCGTTCTGCTAATTTCTTTGATTGGGATTTACTTGGCGCTACTCGTTCAGTTCAACAACGCGGTAAAACCTCTTCTGGTATTCGCAGCTGCTCCCTATGGAGTGATCGGCTCTCTCATCGCTCTTTCGGTTATGCATACGCCGTTTGGATTTATGGCTTTTCTGGGCATCGCCAGCTTAATCGGAGTGATCGTAAGCCACGTCATCGTACTCTTCGATTTCATCGAGGAAATGCATGAAAAAGGGGAACCTCTAGAGCAGGCCCTTCCGGATGCAGGCATCCAGCGTATCCGGCCCGTAATGATCACGGTGCTAGCGACCATCCTGGCGCTCTTTCCGCTGGCGCTGGAAGGAGGGCCCCTTTGGCAGCCTCTCTGTTATGCACAGATAGGCGGCCTTGCCGTAGCAACGTTTATCACGTTGCTTCTGGTGCCGGTCCTTTACAGCATCTTCGTACTCGACCTGAAAATCATCCGCTGGGATGTAAAGGCCCCCTCGCCAACAAATGCAGAATCAGCGGTCTGCTCGAGTGAGACAAGCCATGCCTGACGCCAACACCCAAACTCCGGAGTGGCTTCGCCAGATGGAGAGCATCCTTGAAGAGCTCAACGAGGGAGTGGTCATCGTGGACAACCAGCTCCGCGTGGTGTTCGCTAACGAGGCGCTGATCAGGTTAGGTCGATATGAACGCGAAGAACTAAAGGGGCGGACGCCCGACGCCATCTTCCCACCGGAAGATGTTCCATACATTCTGCGGCAGCACGAATCGGACCAACGCTACGGGCGCCATCGCCATGAGTTTTACCTTCCCCGCAAGGACGGTGAGAAAATTCCGGCGATCTTCAGCGCCCGGGTGATTCAGGGAGCGGACGGACAGGAATACGTACTGCTTATCGTAACCGACATCAGCGCTCAGAAACGGGTTGAGGAGCAACTTCGCCAATCCAATGCGCTCCTGGAGCAGCGTCAGAAGGAAATTGAGGATGAACTCTCGCTCGCTGCACGCGTCCAGGAATCGCTCGTACCACGCAGCATGGTTTGGAACGATCTCGCCGTTGAGGCCTATTACAGCCCTGCGCACACCATTGGCGGCGACTTCGGTGTGGTCCTTCCGCATGGCGACGAACTCCTCAGCCTGCTCATGAGCGACGTGTCGGGCCACGGTATCGGTTCGGCGCTCATGGCCAACCGGATTTACTCTGAAGCTCTGCGTGAACTCGAACGAAAGACGGGGCCGGGCACCTTGCTGCGGCGCCTTCACGACTTCGTGCATAAGCGCATACCATTGGACGGCTTTTATTTCACGATGGCCATAGCCCGTTTTGACCGGCGCGGGCGCCACGTGGCTCTCGCTGCCGGAGGCCATCCTCCAGTAATGCTCATCTCAAAAGGGGGTGTCCGGCTGCTCGATTCGAAAAGCGGCATTCTTGGCTGTCTTTCTGAAACAGCGCCATCCGAATCCGCCAACGAAATTGACCTCGATCCCGGTGACCGGCTGATTTTCTTCACGGACGGGCTTACGGAGGTTTTCAACGAACATGACGAGATGCTCGGCGTGGAGGGGCTGGAAGCGTTGGTCCTCCAATCGGCCAAGCGAACACTCCCGGAAATGAGGGAGGAAATTGTTGACGGCGTGACGGCGTGGAGGCATGGCTCCCTCACTGACGATGTTTCTCTCGTACTGGTCGAAGTTCGCTAGCACCAGGAGCACCTCGTGCGCAGTTAGTGCCAGAGAAATGCATTCCGGAGCGGACAGAAAACGTATTGTGCTAGGAACTCATTCACGACCGTTTGCGATGAAGCGATGACGCAAATTCAGCAAATCCCGATCTTGTTGCCGCTCGCGGTGAGCAGCGTAGCAATTTTGTGCACGATTCTGATCCATGGGATGCCTCTGGCCGGGACGCTTTGGTTTATTCGCCGGGAGAAAAGCCTTGGCCACACGGGAAGGAGCTTCTGGGGTGATACGCGAATTGTCGTGCTCGTAATCCTGTTCGCAATGGTGGCGCATCTGATCGAGATCGCCCTATGGGCGGTCATATTCCTCCTTTGCGGTGAATTTGCGGACATGGGAACTGCGTACTACCACTCCGCGGTCAACTTCACGACGTTGGGCTATGGAGACGTGCTTTTGTCCCCGCGCTGGAGAATGCTGGGACCGCTGGAAGCCGGCAATGGAATGCTCCTATTTGGTGTCACAACCGCTATGGTTTTCGCGGTTATCCTGGGATTGGCTCAGGAGAGGTTTGCCGATCTCAGAGATTGAAACTATTCTTTTCCTGAGGAGTAAATCGCTTCTCGCTTTGCTAAAAGGCTCGAGGTGGCCTGAAAGCTCCGCCGCATACCATTGGCGGTGACTTTGGCCGCATTTACTCCGGAACACTGCATCAGCTCGATGTTTGTTACTGTACTTTATACTCGGTGAGCAAAACTATTTGAATGAAGAGGTTGCGGTTGAGCTTGTGACACTCATGTGCGCGAGAGGTTGAAACCTTCAACTGTCACCACATTGTCACTAAAATTGGTCCAAAACAGGGCAAAATCAGCAAACTCCGAAAGATCGCGAATGGTGCTATCTGATGGCTGGCAAAGGGATTTAGTTGAATTTTGTATCAGATAGCGAAGTGGCCCATTGGCGTTAGCAAACCGCCGCCTTCAGCCTCTCGGCCACCTCTCCGTTATTACCGTCCGCTTCATAATAACTTACAACGCGTTTAGTGACAATTGCGAACTCGACTGCTGCATTTTGGTGCACGGCAGTAAACCCCATCCTTGAGACGAAAACGCCAAAGTTACACCTCGCAGCAAACTGCTGATACTCCGGCCGCACCCTCCTGCCAATAGGCGACACACTCCAAACGTTACACTCTTTGGAGAAAGGTAGGTTCTCCGCAATGAATAAAGGGAAAGTGTGGCGTCATCCAGAGACGCTCCAACGAATGGCGGCCGAGCGTTTCAAATACTGCGCAAACCTCGAACACCTGGGTAAGGAACTCGGTTGTTGCGAGGCAAACCTTATACCGGTTGCCCAAAAAGAGTGCGTGCGCTGATGAGGGCCAGGATGCTGTACTGGAAAAACCCCTCGAGTCGAGGCCTCGAAGAGAAATTTGCGATCTGAAGCGTCTGCTCGCTGAAAAGCTTTTGGAGGTGGTTTTTTCCAAAGGCGCCTTGCAGCAAATCGAAAATCGCCGGCGCGAGAGCAGCAGATCTGGCAGGTCGACATTTAGGAGTACGTCCGGAGCGTAACCTCGTTGCAAGGCAGTTTGGGCATTGTGACCATGACGGTCCAGTCCAATTGACGGCGCTTGCCACAAACTGTTGAGGCTGGGGCGGGACGTATGGTCCAATGATTTCTATCTTTTTGGGGCGTATGGGCATCGAAATTTAGGTACGATAAAATTGCTCTTCGGCGAAGACGTGTGGCGCCTGTTTCGCCTGCGGGGGAAAATGTCCTCTCTACCAATACCCAGCGCACTCGACGCTCGGACTCAAATTTTTCCCGTGTTGACGGAGGCGCAAATCAACCGCGTTCGTCAGGGCAGCAAACTGCGACAGGTCGAGAAGGGGGAAATCCTGTTTGAGCCCGGTGATACAAATGTGCCGTTTCTCGTAGTGCTCTCCGGGGGCATAGAAATCGTACAGCCGGACCTTGCGGGCGAGCACCTGATCACAAACCACGGTCCCGGCCAATTCACGGGAGAGATGACAATGATCTCCGGGCGGCGGTGCCTGGTGCGGGGCCGGGTGACGGAAGCCGGGGAATTGTTGGAACTGAGCGGAGATGGCCTGCGGTCACTTGTGGCAAAGGACGCGGAGCTCAGCGAGATTTTCATGCGAGCCTTTATCCTGCGCCGTTTGGCACTTATCAGCCAAGGGTACGGCAACCTTATCCTGCTGGGTTCGCGCCACTCCGCGAACACGCTGCGTCTGCGCGAGTTTCTTACCCGCAATGGACTTCCTCATACGTACGTCGATCTCGATACGGACAAGAGCTCGCAGGAACTTCTGGACCGATTTGAGGTGAAGTTGGATGAGATACCTGTGGTGATATGCCAGGCGCGCGGCGTGCTGCGGAACCCCTCAATTCGGGAATTGGCCGATTGCATGGGACTGAACAGCGCCATCGATGAAACGCAGGTGCGCGATTTAATCATTGTCGGCGCCGGACCTTCAGGACTGGCAGCAGGGGTCTACGCCGCTTCGGAAGGCTTGAATGTACTGCTGATTGAGACTGACTCACCCGGAGGGCAGGCTGGATCCAGCTCCAAGATCGAGAACTACCTGGGCTTTCCGACGGGAGTCTCTGGCCAGGAGCTTGCGGCACGCGCGATCGCTCAGGCGGAAAAATTTGGGGCGAAGATGATGGTGGCGCGCAGCGTTGCGCGGCTGGACTGCGAAAGGCGCCCGTACAAAATTCGGCTGGACAACGGCAACACGCTCGCGGCGCGCGCGGTTGTCATCGCTACAGGGGCGCAGTACAACAAACCGCATCTGGCGAATCTGGAAAAGTTTGAGGGCAGGGGAATCTACTACGGTGCGACCTACATGGAGTCGCAGTTGTGCGAGCAAGAAAAGGCTGTTGTTGTGGGCGGAGGCAACTCCGCCGGACAAGCGGCGGTATTCCTGTCACAGACGGCGCGCAAGGTGTTCATGCTGGTGCGCTCGAGTGAGTTGTCCAGCACCATGTCGCGCTACTTGATACGGCGAATCGAAGAGAACCCCGCCATCGAGTTGCATTACAAAACGGAAATCGTGGGTTTGGAAGGTGACACACACCTGGAGCGGATTACCTGGCAAAACAAAACCAACGGCGAGACTTCGGCCCATCAAATTCGCCATTTGTTCATTATGGCGGGAGCTTCGCCGCGAACCGAATGGCTGCGGGGTTGCGTTGCGCTCGATGAGAAAGGATTCATCCTGACGGGGCGGGATTTGGAGGCAGGGAAAGAGGCATCGGGATGGACACGGGCCCGCCCGCCACAAATGCTAGAAACGAGCCTTCCGGGCGTGTTCGCGGTCGGCGACGTTCGTTCGGGGAATGTGAAGCGTGTGGCTTCGGCTGTGGGCGAAGGGGCGATTGCCATCCACCTAGTCCACCGCGCCCTGGCCGAGCTTTAGGGGGATGACGATGAAGCAGTGCAAGCACATGGATCAGATTAAGCCCGTGAAACCGCCCGCGCGAGTGTGCGGCGAGTGCAACAAACTGGGAGACACCTGGGTTCACCTGAGGCAATGCATGATCTGCGGCCAGGTGGGTTGCTGCGATTCTTCCAAGAACAAGCACGCGACAAAGCACTTCCACTCTGCGAAACACCCGATCATGAAATCGATCGAGCCCGGCGATAGCTGGGGTTGGTGTTATGTAGATGAGGTCGAGCTTGATTTCACCTGAGGCCCTCGATTGTTGACGGTTTCTCGTACGCAGAAGCTAGCTTATCGCTTATGGGACCCGACTCACCGTGGTCGACCGACGGAAAAGTAAACGCGAGTCCGCAAAATACCGAGGGCCAAAGCTCCATGATTCAGTCATAATCTGCGCCGGCCATGTAACTGCGAGGCCAGTGCGTGAATCTGAATTGAGGTCGACGGAGGTGCCTATCCTAACTGGTGCAAAACAAGCGACCTCAACGCGAAGTTTGATAGACCGGCTTTTGGAAGCCCGCAAGAATACAGATGAACTCTTCCAAATTGTCCTTCCGGAATTTCGTTATGAGCGTCCAATCCCGGAACGGCATCGCATAGCTTTTTACATTGGCCACCTCGAGGCATTCGATTGGAACCTGGTGCGGCACCATTTGTCGCACCTGAAGTCATTTGCCCCTGAGTTCGACAGGCTGTTCGCGTTTGGGATCGATCCGGTGGATGGAGGGCTGCCTACGGACCAGCCTGAGGATTGGCCAACGATCGCACAAATTGGAGAGTACGTAAAACACATTCGGCAGTCGATCGATGGAGGTCTCGAGGCTGCCGACATCGATCGGACTTCCGCGGGGACAGGACCGTCCCTCCAAGTACTCCTCCATGTCGCAAATGAACATCGGCTGATGCACGCAGAAACACTGGCCTATATGTTCCACCAATTGCGGCCAGAGCAAAAACACAAACAGCTTCAAGATTCGACTCCTGAAGGAACTGTCCCAAAAATGATGGTCAAGATTCCGGCCGGGCGCACCACGCTGGGATTGGCACGCAGCGGCGATGCGGTGTTTGGTTGGGACAACGAATTTGAAGCGCACGAGGTGCCGGTTCCCGCTTTTCAGATGGACAAATATATGGTGACGAACGGAGGGTTTCTCGATTTCCTGCATGCGGGTGGCTATGACGATCCTCGGTTCTGGTTGGTGGAGGACTGGCGTTGGAGAGAGGCCCACGACGTTCGTCATCCCGCGTTTTGGAAGCATCAAGACGGTGAGTGGTTTTTTCGCGGCATGTTTGAGGAATTTCCCCTGCCGAAGGCCTGGCCGGCGTACGTGAGCCACGCGGAGGCCAGCGCTTATGCGCGATGGGCGGGAAAATCTCTCCCGACGGAGGCGCAATGGCACCGGGCGGCTTATGGAAATCCTCAGGGCGCCGACACGAGTTTTCCTTGGGGAGAGGAACCTCCGAAGAAGGAGATGGGAAACTTCGACTTCTCGCGATGGGATCCAACGCACGTCAATGCTTTCCCGGAAAACAAAAGCTCGTTCGGGGTCGTGGGTCAAATCGGAAACGGGTGGGAGTGGACATTGAGCTCGTTTGCGCCATTCGAGGGATTTAAGGCATTTTCCTTTTATCCAGGATATTCGGCGAACTTCTTTGACGGCAGCCATTACGTGATGAAGGGCGGTTCGTCGCGAACCGCAGCCGCAATGCTGCGCCGGTCGTTTCGGAACTGGTTTCAGCCTCACTACCAGTACGCGTACGCTGGTTTTCGTTGTGTATCAAGCGGAGGAGGGGAGTAAAAATGTTGACGCACCTGATCAGTGCAACAGCGGCGGATGATTTCGCCGTGGACGTGCGAATTGGCCTGTCGAAAAAAGGCCAGAAGGAACTTCCATCGAAGTACCTGTATGATTCCTTGGGCACGGCGCTTTTCGAAGCGATCTGTCTGCTCCCGGAGTACGGGGTGACGCGCGCGGAGGAGCGAATTCTTCTTCGTCACGCCTCGGAGATTGTCTCGAAGATGCCGGCAGACGTGATTGTGGCAGAGATGGGAAGTGGCACCGGGAGGAAGACGCGTCTCATCCTGGAAGCCCTTTGCCGCAAACAGCCGACGTCCTACTATCCAATTGAAATTTCATCGACTGCGTTGGCTATGTGCGAGCGCGAACTACGAGACATTCATTGCATCAGCATTGTTGGTTTTGAGAGCGAATACTTGGACGGACTGCTGGAAGTCGCGGCGCGGAGAAAGGAAGGGGAGCACCTGATGGTGCTGTTCCTGGGTGGCACAATCGGGAACTTCGATGGAGACTCGAACATCGAATTTCTTCGCCGGCTCCGAGGTATCTTGAGGGAAGGAGACTCGCTCCTGGTGGGCACGGATATGGAAAAATCCCCAGACGATCTTGTTAAGGCGTACGACGACTCTCTGGGCGTGACCGCTGCCTTCAATCGCAATTTGCTCGCACGTATCAACCGTGAGCTTGACGGAGATTTCGACCTGAGCGGGTATAAACATCGCGCCATATTTAACGAGCAGACCCGGAGCATCGAAATGCACCTCCTATCCACGGCCGAACAGACAGTGACCATTGCAAGGGCTGGCATTTCCATTCAGATGGGTCAAGAAGAAACCATCTGGACGGAAACTAGTCACAAATACTCGCATGCGGAGCTTCAAGCCATCGCGGCGAAGAGCGGCTTTAGCAGGGAAGCCCAATGGATTGACCATGCATGGCCCTTCGCCGAAAACCTGTGGGTTGCTAGCTGACGTCGGCCAAAAGGTGCAATATCCCCACCCCTCAGGTGGCTAGAGGCCCTTGGATTGGCGGAATGCACGCACGACTGTCGCGGCATCGCGTTGATCGGCGTCGACCTCGTAGTTTAGGTGGCGCATGTCGGCGGTGGTTAGTTTGCCGGCAAGATCAGCCAAGGCAGCGCGTAGTTGAGGAAATTTTGCTAGCGTCGACTTGCGCACGATCGGCACAGCATTATAAGGCGGAAAAAAATGACCGTCGTCTTCCAGCGCAACCAAGTGCAGCGCGTCGATTAGTCCATCCGTGGAGTTCCCCGCGACGATGTCTACTTTCTTGTCCGCCAGTGCTCGATAGATCAGGCCGAGGTCCATCGCAGTGGGGGGTGCGGCGAAGTGCAATCTGTAGCGTTCGCTTAATCCACGAAATCCATCCGCGCGTTCCTCAAATTCGTAGCCAACACCAATGCGCCATTTGGGAGCCAAGGGCGCAATATCCGATATGCAGCGTAAATTGTAGCGCTGCGCATCGTCACTCCGAATCACCATCGCAAACGTATTCTCAAATCCCAACGGCTCGGTGACTTCCATTTGAAATCTTTGCGAGTAGGCCTGTTTGACGCGCTTATAAATCGTAGCGGCATCATCGTTTCCAGGGGTTTCGTTCAAAACCGCGGTTAGCGCGGTACCCGTGTATTCGACATAGAGATCGAGGTCGCCGGACTGCATCGCTTTTTGCACCAATAACGTGCCACCCAGATTTGTCTTCCGTTCGACGGTAATTCCAGTCTTCGCTTCAATGTGCTGCGCTAACAGCTCGGCGAGAATGACTTGCTCTGTGAAAAATTTCGAACCGATAACAATCGTCGGTTTAGCTGGACGGCCGCACGACAAAAGAAGCGGAAGTCCACAGCAAAAACATAAAATGGAAACTAATCCCCGGCGCATGTGGCGCAATTCTCCGGAAGCAAAACGACTTTAGCACACTGGATATGAGGAAAGATTCAACTCAACCGCAGGATCTATGCAACTCGCAGACGGCGCTCGACCAGTCCCAGAAGAAAATCCGCCAACAGGGCCAGGGCCGCGGCCGGAATCGCACCTGCCAATATTACGGCGTCGTTAACCATCGCCACGCCGCGAAAGATAAATGTCCCAAGCCCGCCGGCTCCGATCGCGGCGGCGATCGTCGCAACTCCTATGGTGATGACGGTCGCCGTTCGGATGCCCGCCAAAATAAACGTCAACGAGAGCGGCAACCGGACGCGCCAAAGAATTTGCTTACTTGTCATGCCCATAGCTTCGGCCGCTTCTAAAACAGTGGGATCGACGCTAGTAAGCCCCACATATGTATTTCGCAAAATGGGAAGAATCGCGTACAGCACAAGGGCTACGATCGCGGTGTGCTTGCCAATTCCACCTATAAACGGCACCGGAATCAAAAAGCCGAATAGCGCAAGGCTCGGAATCGTTTGAAAAACACTGGCAATTCCCAGAGAGACGGAACGCAGCGAAGGTCGCTGGACGATCAACATCCCCAAAGGCACGCCAATACAAATCGCAAACGCCATCGCGATCACTACTAGCGTCAGATGATCCAATGTAGCCGAAATGATTTCGGCCCGATGCGTCAACAAAAAACTCCACAGAGTCATGCGCGGACTCCGGGATCTACTGCCAGCGACGCGGTAAATGCCCGTACTTCCGGATGATCCACCCGCAAAAACTCCTGCGGCGCAGCGCTCGCAGCAATCTTTCCGTTCTCCAACAGAACAATGCGCGAAGCCAGAAGCATTGCCTCCCGCAAATCATGCGTAACGAAAACGATCGCCTTGCCAAGGCGCGTTGCAAGCGCCGCAAATTCGCGCTGCAATTCCGCGCGCGTAACGGGATCCAGGGCACCGAATGGCTCATCCATCAGAAGTATTGGAGGGTCTGCCGCCAAAGCCCGTGCTACGCCAACGCGCTGGCGTTGCCCACCAGAAAGTTCACTCGGCTTTCGTTTCGAATATACAGAAGGCTCCAAACCTACTAAACGAAGCATCTCTTCCACGCGTCTCGAAATTCGCGCCTCGTCCCACTTTTCCAAGCCAGGCACCAAGCCCACATTTTCCGCAACGCTAAAATGCGGAAATAGACCAGCATCCTGAATGACGTAGCCAATACCACGCCGCAGCAAAATAGGATCGCAATCCGTCGTCGCGCGGCCAGTCACCAGAACTTGGCCGGCGCTGGGCACCAACATTCGGTTAATGAGCCTTAACAATGTGGTTTTTCCGCTACCGCTGCGGCCCAGAAGAACTACGGTCTCCCCCGGAGAAACCATGAATGAAACATCAGAAACGATCAATCGTCCAGACTTATCGCCAATGCGATAGCTTACGTCGCAAAATTCAATCGTACTCACGGCCAGCCGCCTTTGTTCGCGTTCATTCGATTGACACCCTTATTCTGACCCAAAACTCAAAAACTGAACTAAGAATAAGTTGAAAGCTCGCCCCTGTATTTCTCCCTAATCGTCATTTTGTCGCGGTCCTTTGCGAGCATCCGCGCCCCCCAGCGATGCGGATACTGCATCGAGAATAATCGCTAGGCAGATCCTTGTTGTCCACCGCGCGAGTCCCTCCGTCTCGCTCTCGTTCCCCTTCGATTCAGTATGAGACCGTTCGGTTTCATTTGTTCTATGTTAAAGTGGTGCCTGGAGACCAGTCGGTCGCACCGATAGCGGGAATCTTCCGCAACCTATGCATTCAACGAGGATCTATGGCACGCGTGGAGAGGAACGACGTTCCGGTCGCACGGTTAATCGGCTTTGAAGCGAAGGAAATTGCCGGTGGGCGCGCCGTCGTCACGCTCGCGGCCGGGCGGCAACATGCAAATCCTATGGGGACGCTCCATGGTGGCATTCTTTGCGATATCGCGGACGCTGCGATGGGAATGGCGTTTGCAAGCACGCTCGCACCCGACGAGTCCTTCACCACAATCGAGCTAAAGATCAATTTCTTTCGCCCCGTGTGGGAGGCTCGCCTCCGAGCTGAGGGCAAAGTCGTCCGGCGCGGCAGCACCATTGGCTACACTGAGTGTGAAATCACGGATGAAGGCGGGCGCCTAATTGCGAAAGCGTCCTCGACTTGCATGGCCCTGAAGGGTGATCGTGCCAGCGGACGCTAGACTCCATCCGCATCGGTTACTTAGACGGAACTCGCACCTCTGTTTCGAGATAGCTGTCGAGATGAGCTTGCACGTGACGCAGCGCTTCTTCACTTCGTTCTAGACGGCAGAGCATCACTGCACCCTCGAGGGATGAAATGATGAGCGTCGCCAGCTTCTTTGCATTGACCCTCGGACGAATCTCCCGCGATTTGATTCCGTCACGGATCATCGAAATAAGGTAGCTGCGCCAGCTACGTAAGGCTTTGCGTGCGCGCTCGCGCAGAACAGAATTTCCGTCATCGGTATCGATCGCCGTGTTGAGCAATGGACAGCCGCCGGGAATAACTCCGCGTCGCTCGACAAAATTCGCAACCAATTGTTTGAGCCTGTCGACAGAATTCGAGAGAGTTTCCAGGTCATGGATCCGGGCGTCTAACGTTTCTCGCCAGGCATAATCGAAGGCCTCAGCAGCCAGCACCTCTTTGCTGGAAAAGTGTCGGTAGATCCCGCCTTTTTCGAGACCCGACGCCCGCATAAGGTCGGACAAGGCTGCCCCGTCATAGCCCCTCTGATTGAAGATGGGCGCCGCCTTGCGAATGATTTCCTGGCGGGTCCGCTCACCTTTGCGCATCTGGGCCCCTCAAGACAAGTTCTGCGACCAACTGGTCGCTAATTACATTGTACCAGTGAGAGGTATCGAGGACGTCGGCCGGAAGTATTTTTGTTCCGAGTATCCCGATGCTTTCGCGGCGTACCGTGGAACGAGAAATGCCGGTGACTGTGCGCCCGTGGCGAATGAGTTCGGCAAGGAGCGTCTAGCCGAACTCTTCACTAGCTCCGGCCACGAAGACCTTCATGCTTTTCTCTCTTCGTTTTGAAGGACGGGAGAGCGCGTTTTGTCCGATACACGAAACATCGGACCCGGTGACTACTCGAAACTGCCGGTTACACCCTGGAATCCGTTTCGTGCCTGCTTCAGAAGCCACTTCATGACGCGCGCCGCGTCGTAACAGTAGGCCACGTTGTATCCGAGTGTCGAAAAGCAATGCGGCTCGCAGCCTTGCTTCATCTCGCCGAGTTGTTTGAGATCGAACTTCTGGTTCTCCACCGTACCCCAGTCATATTTCGCGTTGTACATAGGGAAACAAGGCGCCAGCGTCCCATCGGTGCGAATGATCAGCCAGTTTTGGCCGGCTCGGCAACCCCAGTGCTCGCCCACTCCGCGCATGAAACCCTTCATGTTCTGCAACCGCGGGATGGAATCCACCATTTTGTACCCCTGGCGTTGTTTGTCGATGAGCCAATCCAGCAGATCATCGACCATCGGAAAGTCTTGCGGGCGAATGTACGTGTCGTTTTCGTGCAGATGCTTGAAGTGGGATTGCTCCATCATGGGAGCTTCGTTGATGTGGAATGTGAGAGAAATCCCGTTATCGTGGGCGATCTCCACGAGTTGTTTGACGTCCTCGATGTTGGTGCGGCAAATATTTGTGTTGAAGAAAACGGTATAGCCGTATCGATACTGCCGCCTCACGAGGTAATCGAAGTACGAACTCACGTGCTCGAACGCTTTTGGCAGACCGGGCTTCTCCTTGATCGTGTCTACCGCAAAATTGATGGTTGCGATTCCCGCGTCGGAGAGGCGATCGGTTACCTCGGGGCGGAGCAATCGCGCATTCGTTGCCAGATAGACCCAGAAGTCCTTCTTCGCGGCGTAGTAAATCACCTTGTGCACAAAATCGGGCCGCACCAAGGGCTCTCCGCCCGTAGGAGCCAAAACACGGCAAGGAGTCGATTCCAACCAGTCAATGGCGCGCCGCGCAGTGTCTTCGGTCATCCCCTTTACGCGATTGTCGTAAGACCAGCAGTAATGACAATCCAGATTGCATTTCCACTCGGTGAACAGGTAGGCAATGATCGGCTGAAAATCTCCCGGCAGGATACGGGATTTGAAATACGGAAACATCCACCCGCGCATGGACTGGAGAATCCGAGACACCGGCCAGTGCCTTTTGCCCGTGCTCAGAACTTGATCGTGCGCGGCTATATCGTCGGCATCCAGCTCATGCAAAAGCTCCGGGTGTTGCGGGAAAACAGGTGCTGGCAGATCCTTTTTTGCGGTGGAGGAATCCGGCGTATGCCTCTCTGGGGGCTGCTGCAGCAACTGATGTAGCGGCACATCAAGACGGAAAGGATAGGAAGGAACAGTCGGAAGAGATGGTTGTAGATCGGACATGAGTTGCTCCTTGAGTGTGCATAATAGTTCCGTGGATGTCGGGCCGACAATCTCGTTGTCCAGGGTTCTAGTACTATTCCGATACCTCTCCCTCTCTCCAACCCCTTTCTATGCAGCGGACAACTTCCGGCGAGCGAGAGCTTCCGGCCCCTGGTACAACGCGTTTGATTCAGAAGCCCACCCAAGGGATACACCTCATTTGGCAAAAAACGTGCTCCTAGGTCCTATCGGCTCGGCCGGAAAAAAGATGCCCCAGTCTCATCTCTTTTCTGCCTTGGACGCATCTAAACCTAATACGAAGGGGTGATTTTTCGAAGGAGGGGGTCCGGGCCTTGTTCTCGAGACAGAATTCCAACACGGGCTCTTACCTGCTGCTTGATCCTGATGGGATTGCTATCCCTGCGATCCCAGGCGCAAGAGATATCCCTGCTGCCTTTGGCTCCCCTTGACGAGAGCTCGATCGTAATGGTGGTTCGCGGACCGCTGGATCAGGTAACAGAGCCCGAAGAAAAGCGATTGCACTACAAACGGCGCCCCAGCAACAGCAGGCCTCAGGCAGCGCAGAGCGGCACGTCGCGTGACCGCATCCTGTGGACGCTCCCCAATTTTCTCACCGTTGAAAATGCGGACAGAATTCCTCCGCTCACATCCGGCCAGAAATTCAAAGTGGTGGCGCGTGGCGTATTCGACCCCTTCGAATTTGTCCTTATAGGTTTCGTTACCGGGCTCGGGCAAGCCAGCGACAGCAATCCTTCGTACGGGCAAGGGGCGCAGGGTTATGCAAAGCGATACGGCACCGCCTATGCGGATAACGCCATTGAGAACTTCATGGCCAGCGCGGTGTTTCCTTCGGTGCTCCACCAGGATCCGCGTTACTACCAATTGGGTGACGGGGGGTTCTTAAAGCGCTCGGCGCATGCCGTCAGCCGGGTAATCATCACACGTTCCGATTCCGGCCAGACGCAAATCAATTACTCCGAACTATTGGGAGGAGCGACCGCCGGCGCTATTTCAACCTACACTTACCATCCCCAGAGCGAGCGAGGTTTCGGAAACGTGATGAGTGTATGGGCCTCGCAAATGGGATGGGACGCGGTGACCTACATGATAAAGGAATTCTGGCCTGATCTTCGCAAGAGGTCGCAAAAGAACAAGAACTAGCTGCGTTTGGTCTTTGTTACCGCGAGAACGAGTGAGGGAGTTCTCAAACATTGAAATGGTCTGGACTCAGCGGCTGGGTAAAGGCAACGTTGCCCGCGCTCGGCGGCGTGGGAGTCTTCTTGTCCGCGTTTCTGGATTCTTCCTTCGTTCCCCTTCCCTTGGTTACGGATCTGATCGTTATTGAACTTTCCAGCCGAACACCAGTGCGCATGCCGTATTACGCGGGGATGGCGGCGATGGGTTCGTTGATGGGGTGCATCTGGATCTACGCGCTGGCGCGCAAAGGCGGGCAAGCTTATTACCGCAGGCAGGAGGGGCACGCGCCGGGACGTATCCGAAAGTGGGTTCAGGAATACCCCCTAACCTCGGTGTTGCTCCCGGCTGTCGCTCCTTTCCCGGTTCCGTTCAAACCGTTTGTGATCGCCCAGGGCGTGTTTCAGGTGCCATTCGTTCCATTCGTGGTGGGTACGTTCGTCGGGCGCGGAGCTCTTTTTTTCATCGAGGGATTCTTGGGAGTACGTTACGGGGCGGCCGCCAGGGAATTTGTGTTGCACCAAAAATGGGCGTCCCTCGGAATTCTACTGGCATTGATCGTGGTCTTGCTGGCAATTCGCCGGCTGCCGCTGGATCGCAGAACCGCGCAATCGGAAACGGACTAGAGTTCGGCCACGCGCCGTTCCAGTTCCCTCGCAATCTCATTCGCATCCTGATCGGGAGAGAAGCGAACTGGCTGCCCAATCGTGACCTGCACGTGTCCCGGGCGCGCCAGGATGCGATTTTGCTGCTTTAGATCAAAGAGTCCTGTCAAGCGCATGGGGACGACCGCAAGGTTCAACTGTTTCGCCAGAAGGCCAATTCCGGAGCGAAACACAGCCATCTCGCCGTCTTCTGTTGTTTTACCTTCCGGAAAGATCAAAATGTTCCAGCCGCGATCCGCAAGGTCTCCCGCAAAGGAAAAACTCTTCAAGAAGCCGGATTGTTTTGGCAGCGGAAACACATTGAAGAGCGATAAAGCAAGAAAATAATCGAGCCGTTCGATGAATCGCTCAAAGAACTTCATCTCTCTCGGCGGACGCCGCATCGTCGCGAGTCTCTCTCCCCGCATCGCGGTTGCAAGGCGGTTTCGAAAACGCGCCGGTAGTGCCGGCAGAATCCAGGCGATGTCCAAATAAGTCACATGATTGGAGACCACCAAAACAGGGCCATGGAGCCCACGAAGATTCTCGCGGCCGTGGACCTGCGGCGCGGCAAGAAGATAGGTGGCGGGCCAGGCAAACAGGTAATAGACGGCAAGGCGAATGCCTGTGATGAGCCAGTGTTGCGGCCAGCGCGGATAGACATGCTCGCCGGCCGGGGCAGGAGATTCCGTAAGAAGCTTTTCGAGCTGGCCGACAGTTGCTGCTTCACTAAAGCGGACCTCGCTGAGGTCCGTCTGATAGCGGTCTTCGAGAGCGCTCAGCAGTTCGACACGATCCAGGGAAGTCATTTGCAAGTCGGCCTCGAGATTGGCGTTGCGCGAATCGAAGTTCACTGGCCGCCCGGTGATTTGCGTGATCAGGGTCGCCAACGAGCTGCCGCCGTCCTGTGAGGAAGGCGCTGCACCGAGTTTGGTGTTGACGACTTCTCGAATGCGCGGGAGGAGCGGCTTAAGTGTTGGCGTGCGTGGAAAATCCGGATCGGGCCAAGGAAACCAGTGGCGAATCTTTTGATATTCCGCAAGTGACTGATTGGCGTTTTCAATCACGGGAGCCGGGTTCGCAAGCGGATCTTCGAACAAGAGCACCGCACAAGGCTCTGCATTCCCGTCCCGTTCGACCCCAATCACTACACAATCTCGCACGCCCGCCTGACGGACCACAACTTTTTCGAGATCTTCGGGGTATACGTTCATGCCGGCCGGCGTGACGATCACATTTTTCCTGCGGCCCTTGAAATACAGCCGGCCATTCTCGTCGGTTTCCGCAATGTCTCCCGTGCGAAACCATCCGTCGGATTCCGCAACCGGTTGCGCCTGATCCTGCTGGCGATACGCCGTCGCAACACTCTCTCCGCGCACCAGGATTTCGCCCTGCTCGTCAACGCGGACTTCCATGCCCGGGAAGACTTTGCCGATGGAGCCTCTTGCGGAACGGAAAGGATGATTCAGGCTGATGAGGGAAGTGGTTTCGGTCATGCCGTACCCCTGAATTACGGCATAGCCCAGGCGATTCCAGAAAGCTTCCGCTTGTTCGGGCAAGGCAGCTCCGCCGCAGATGAACGCCCAGAACTTCCAGCCAAGACGTGAATGGATTCGCCGGAATCGCCACCAGCGCCGAAGAAAGTGTTCCTTTCCCGCCCGCGCAAAATGTTCGTTGAATTGCTCGATCCGGCCCTCGCGTTCCACTTGACGTTGGATTTCTCGTTGCAGGGATTCGATAAATCGGGGAACCGCTACTAAAACGGAGACGCGCTCGCGGCGAATCACATCGACCAGGTCGGAGGGCTTAAGGGAATCGATAAAGACCACGGTGCCCGCCAGGAACGGCGGAATGAAGATTCCCAGCATCTGGCCGAAGACGTGGCTCAGGGGAAGCAGGTTCAGGAAGCGCAACGGATGAAAGATGCGCTCGTAGCGAAGATATTTCTGAATTTCGCGCTCCAGAGGTTCGATGTTGGCCAGGACATTGCCGTGGGAAATCACCACGCCGCGAGGCTCCGCCGTTGTGCCGGAAGTGAAGATGATTTCCAAAGTGTCCTTGCGCGAGAGAGCAGGCCCGCGGTAGGAAGAAGAATCACGGTGCGCCGTGAGTTCCGCGAGCGATTCCAGGACGATAGGGCATACCGGCGGCTCGGTGTCCGGAAGCGCCCCGCTGCGAAAGATCAACTTGGCGTTCACTTCGCGAGCGACGCGAGCAGGCGAATTCCGCTGTAGAGCCGTGGTCTATGGGTACAGTCACGGCGCCGCGCAGCAGGCATCCGAAAAAAGCAATGATCCATTCGGGAGAGTTTTCGCCCCACAACAGCACGGCGTCGCCTTTGCCGATGCCGCGGATCCTCGAGTTCCCTGGCCAGGCGGTTTGCCTCTTCGACAATCCGCGCGTAAGTCCAACTCTCCATGCGATAGCCGCGCCGCTGCCGCACGGCAATTTCGTCGCCATGCGCAGCGTATGCCTCAACAAAATTAAGTAGTGACTCCACGGGCATCCCAGACATCTATCTCCCAGAAGGGCGGAAGCCTCCGCCACGTCAGTGGCTGCATGATCTATGATAGGCAAGGCGCGCAGTGGGATACATGGAAAAAGTCGTTATTGTTGGCGCTGGAATTTCAGGCTTGGGATGCGCCTATCGCCTCAGGCAATTGGGAATCCATTGCCTCGTCCTCGAGGCTAAGGAACGCGCCGGCGGCTTAATTTCGACAATTCGCAGAAACGGTTTCTTATTCGAGGCCGGACCCCAATGCCCGCGATTTCCGCCTTCGGTGTGGCGGCTCGTGCGCGAACTAAATCTGGAAAGCAAATTTGTGCCGGGTGACCCGAACGCAAAACGCTATATTGTCCGCCACGGACGAATGCATCCAGCGCCATTCTCGCCGAAAGGGCTGATCACGACGCGACTGGTTGGGCTCGCGTCCAAGTTCCGAATCCTCACCGAAGCCTTCGGTTCTTCGCAGCCACCTCTCCATGAGGAAAGTTTGGCCGATTTTGTTCAACGGAAATTCGGCGTGGAGGTTTTGGACAATTTCGTCGACCCTTTGATCTCCACGATCTTTTTTGGCGATTCCCAAAAGATGGGCATGGAAAGCGCCTTTCCGGCGCTGGTGGAATGGGAACGAAACCAGGGAAGCCTTGTACGCGGTGCGATTCGAGCACGCAATTCCAAGCGAAACCCGGGCATGTCGGATGGTTCGTCGGCACGCTCGCGTCCAAATGCAAACCGTGGCAGCTTACAGGTCACCGACGCTCTGCCATCCCTTGGTTCCTTCACGTCAGGAATGGGGACGCTGCCCGAAAAACTCGCGCAAGAGCTACAAGCAGAGATCAGGTACAAAGCCGGGATCGCATTCGTCGCGCCATTACAAATCGAAAACGGCACATCAAAAACTTACTGGCAAATAGGCTTGGCGAGTGGCGAGAAAATCGTCACGGAAAATTTGGTGCTAGCGGTCCCGGCATACATTGCAGCACAACTTCTGGAAAACAGCGTGCCGCAACTTGCTTCCCAACTGAACGCCATTGAGTATGCGCCAATGTGTGCGGTGTCATCCGCCTACGACCGTTCCAAGGTGGCCAACGCGCTGGATGGATTTGGTTTCATGGTTCCCCGGCGGGAAGGGTTGCAGACGATCTGCACGTTTTGGAATTCTTCCCTATTTCCGCAGCGTGCGCCCGAAGGCAAAGTGCTAATGACCAGCTTTGCGGGGAGGGGCATGAGCGGCGAAGCCGGGGCCATGCGCGAGGAAGAGTGGGCACGAACTGTGGAGGCGGAAAACGCCAGAACCTTGGGAATCACGGGCGGACCGGTGGACCGCGTGGTTTGGAAAGATCCACGCGCGCTCCCGCAATACAATGTTGGGCACGCGCGGCGAGTAGAGGAGATTTACGGCATCTTGCGCACGCTTCCCAACCTGTATCTCGCGGGCAACTTTCTGAGGGGCCGTTCCATAGGCGATTGCGTCGAAATTGCTTTTCGCGTCGCGGAGGAATTGCATGGCCATAGTGGAGGCAAAGACATCTAATCGGTCGAGGGATGGTTTCGAGGAGCAGCGAAGTTGATTCAAATAGTGGTTTGGCTTTCATGCATTACATTGCTCGGGGCACTGCTGGGCGCGGTCTACCAGACTCTGGGGACGCGCAGAGACGCCAAACTCTATCCGCCGCCGGGCAGATTGGTCGACCTAGGTAGTCATCGGCTGCACCTTCTTGAAACTGGTCGCGGCACTCCAACCATTTTGTTCGAAGCGGGGCTCATGTCTACTGTATTGAGCTGGACTGACCTCCAGCGTGAGTTGGCTCGGTCGTTTCATGTGGTCAGCTATGACCGCGCGGGCCTGGGTTGGAGCGATTTAGGTCCGATGCCTCGAACCGCAGACCGCATCGTCGATGAGTTGCATACCTTGCTGGAGCGAGCGGCAATACCTCCTCCCTACGTGCTGGTGGGACATTCTTTCGGGGGTTTGACCATGCCCCTGTTTGCGGCGCGTTTCCCAGAGGAAGTAGCCGGGATGGTCCTTGTGGATCCGGTTGCGCCGGCGGAGTGGAATCCCCCTTCGGAACATGACAGGAAGCTCACACGCATTGGAGCCAAGGTGTGCCGGCGCGCGGCACTCCTCGCACGGATTGGACTCATTCGTTTCGTGGCTTTTCTTTTGACCACGAGTGCCAAGAAACCGGCAGCTTATCTGGTGCGGCTTATCAGTCGAGGATCGCCTGCCGATGCGGGGACCGTTTCGAGTCCCTGGTTTTCGGCCCTTCCCGCAAACGAAAAAGCAATGGCGTCCGTGTTCTGGGTTCAGCAGAAATTCGCCCTTACGATCGCGAGCCAACTGGAAAATTTGCCTGTGAGTGCGGCTCGGATCGGTGGACTCAATAATTCTTGCGATAAGCCGGTTGTGATTCTGTCGGCGCGTACCGCACCCGAGGGTCGACGTAAGGAGCATGCTGCGATGGCCGCAAGCCTGCCCCTCGGGGAACACGTCTTAGCGGGAGAAAGCAATCATTGGATCATGCAGGAGGAACCGGACCTGGTGATCCGCGCGATAGAAAACGTCGTCAGAGACTCGGAAGAACTTCATGACACATCCGCGCCGACTACAGTAACTTCATTGCGCGAACAGCCAGTACCTCACAACCCCCCACGCGAATAGGCTTACCATGCACAAGCCGAACGCGAGCCCGACAAGTAGTTGTGAGCCGGACAGGTTTATTTCGAAAGGGGTGATGGCACGCTCGGCAACTGCCACATCCTCATTCATGGCCCTTCTCCGCGGTTGCAGTCTCGTGCTTTCCAGAGCTGCCAGGGAAAACTGGATTGGGCCCTCGCCTTTTCGAAATTCATCGCTGCGAATCATCACATCTCTCCTCTGCCGTTCTTTACTGTTTCCATCATTCTTCAGGGCTATAGATTGCTCATTCCGCCATCAACTACCAGTTCGCTGCCTGCACTGAATGCAGAATCCTCGGAAGCGAAATGGGCCAAGCCTTTGGCAATTTCAATCGGCGATGCCGGAGCACATCCAGGCCCCAAAAGCGTTGCGAAGGCCTCTGCAGATGCTCTTTGACCCGGGACCCCGCTCGCATCCGAGGGGAAGGTCAGCACATCGGTCCGAAGCTGCTTGCGCGCCGCGTCCAGTGTGCCTGGGTTCTTGCCGGTAACTTCGACACGCGCCCCCTCTTTGACGAATTCCTGCGCAGTCGCGAGGCCGATGCCTGTCGTACCCCCTCTGATCAGCGCCCGCTTACATTCAAGCCGTCTCATAATCTTTAGCTCCCCTTGGCAACTGTCTCTAGATTGGATGATCGAGTTGAAGAAAGGATTTAGATTTCTAGTGGCCGAAAACATGAATCTTTCACCCCGCTTTCGTTATCAAATGAAGTGGCACCCAGGCAAAAACGGACCTTGCGGATCGATCTCAGCAACCGATTGCCGGGCACTTGGAGGCCGACATGCCGTCGGGGGAGACACCCATTCGAGCTGGTTTGGGTATGACGCGTGTGGGACTTACCCCCTTGCGGCTCGAAGGATTCCTCGCGTGGACGTCCCTGGTGGCTGTTCTGATGGGCGCCCCAATCGCTCGCGCCCAGAGCTTCATTGGCGAAGAGGCAACGACCGCCGCTTCACCGAGCTACCGAACTGTTGATGGGTTTCGGGGAAACGACATCATCCGAAGAATGATAGAGCGTAATCGCCTCCGAGCTGAGCATTTGAAGAGTTACTCCGCGATTCGCACCTATGAAATTCGCGATTTGGACGGCCAGGTGTCCGCACACGCCGTCATACGAGTGGACTATCAAGCTCCCGGCATGAAAACTCTTCAAAAAATCTCCGAAGGTGGGTCATGGACAGTCCGTCACTTTGTTTTTGATCGCCTACTGCAAAGTGAAGAGGAGACCTCGTCCGGCCTGGAGCAGCGTGAAGCCGCGATTTCAGAAGAAAACTACAGCTTCACGATAGTTGGGGAAGCAAATCTGGGCTCCAACCATTGTTATATCGTCGAAGCCAAACCAAAACGAATGGAGAAGTACCTGTTCGAAGGGAAATTGTGGATCGATGCACAGGATTTCGGGATCGCAAGAATCTCCGGCCACCCTGCAGCAAAACTCTCTTTCTGGATCAACCGTGCCAATTTTGTGCGCGAGTATCAAAGAATTGACGGTTTCTGGCTGCCCTACCAGGACGAGACGATCGTGGATGTGAAGGTCCATGGGACAAAGGTCTTCCGTATCCGGCATCAGCAATACGTGATCAACGCGGCCAACAATCCTGCAGTTTCTACATCAGGATTAGGTCCACACAATTGAGACAGCAGCGGCGTTGTGATGTGTAACGATCCTTATTTGAAGGTCAGAACTTTAGTGCCCGAAGGAGAAGGCCTGCCAAGCTGGCCCCGAGCAGCGGGCCAAGCACGGGGATTGTGGCATAACTCCAATCCGAATCTCGCTTTCCTGGAATCGGCAATAGCGCGTGAGCGATACGCGGACCAAGATCGCGCGCAGGATTGATCGCATAGCCCGTGGTCCCTCCCAGCGAAAGACCGATACCCCAAACGAGACTGGCGACAAGATAAGGTCCAAGGCCCCCAGCAATTCCGTCCTTCGATACAGCTTTTGAAAAGATCGCTCCCACAATAAACACGAGCACAAACGTGCCGATGATCTCGCTGATGAGATTGGCAACTGCGCTTCGGATTGCCGGCGCCGTACAAAACACCGCCAACTTCATTGAGGGATCTGGTGTCTCCTTCCAGTGGGGCAAGAAATGCAGCCAAACGAGAATTGCTCCCACCAGGGCGCCCAGAAGTTGAGCGGGCAGGTATAGGGCAAGCTTGGAGTAATCACCGGTCGAGATCGCGAATCCGACTGTGACAGCCGGATTGAGATGGGCGTCTTTGCTTCCGCAAGCTATGGCGGCAAACACTCCCGCCATGACGGCGAAGGCCCAGCCAGAGGTGATTACCATCCAGCCGGATGACTCGGCCTTGGAACGTTTGAGAAGCACGCCCGCGACCACGCCGTCGCCCAGTAATATGAGGATCAGCGTTCCCACAAATTCGCCGAAGAAGGGTGTTGTCATTTATCACCTCTAGAGATCGCTACGTATTCGCGTCCAAACGAAAGCCCTTGATGCTATTGGGGAACCTTGTCATTCCACCCAGTGGAAGGAGCGTGTTACCGCCTTTTTCCAACCGGAATACAGCCGCGCGCGCTCGGCGCCGTCCATATATGGCTTCCACGTGTGGTCAATGCCCCACTTCTCTCGCAGTTCACCCAAATCCTTGTAGAATCCAACGGCGAGCCCCGCAGCGTACGCCGCTCCCAGCGCCGTGGTCTCCTTGATTAACGGCCGGATGACGTCGCGATCGAGAATGTCGGCTTGAAACTGCATGAGGAGGTCATCCTCCACCATTCCTCCATCGGTGCGAAGAACATCGAGTTTGCTGCCGGAATCCAATTCCATGGCTTCGAGCACCTCGCGGGTTTGATATGCAGTGGCCTCGAGAGCGGCCCGCGCGAGATGGCCCTTGTTCGCGTAACGCGTGAGTCCGGCGATGACGCCGCGGGCGCTCGATTGCCAGTAGGGCGCAAACAGCCCGGAAAACGCAGGCACAAAATACACACCCCCGTTGTCGTTGACGGTGCGGGCCAGGGTTTCAATTTCCGCACTAGTGGAGATGAGCCCGAGATTATCTCGAATCCATTGAACGAGGGCTCCTGTAACAGCAACGCTGCCTTCTAAGGCGTAGGAGGCCGGCTTATCACCAAACTTGAAACCGACGGTAGTGATGAGGCCGTACTTGGAAAGGACCGGTAAAGTTCCGGTATTCATCAGCAGGAAGCAGCCTGTGCCGTAGGTGTTCTTTGCCTGGCCGGAATCGAAGCAGGTTTGCCCGACGAGTGCGGCTTGCTGGTCGCCGAGAATTCCTGCCACAGGTACTCCTTCGATTGCAGGGAGTTTCGCATTTCCGTAAAGTTCGCTGCTGGAAACAATCCGCGGCAAGATTGCTTCCGGAATGTCGAAAACCCGCAGCAGCGATTTGTCCCAGTTCAGGCTGCGGAGGTCCATCAACTGAGTTCGGCTGGCGTTGGTGACATCCGTGACGTGGATGCCGCCGTTAGAACCTCCCGTGAGTTTCCAGACCAAGTAGGAATCGACGTTTCCGAAAAGCAATTCGCCGGCCTCGGCAAGTTCCCGAGTTCCCCGGATATTGTTCAGCATCCAGCGAATCTTGAGCCCGCTGAAATAGGTGGCGAGAGGCAATCCGGTCTGCTGCCGGAAGCGGTCCTGGCCGCCGTCGCGAGAAAGCTCCGTAACGTCATTTTCAACGCGCGTATCCTGCCAGACGATTGCGTTATAAACGGCTTCTCCTGTCTTGCGATTCCAAAGTATCGTCGTCTCTCGCTGGTTGGTAATCCCGATGGCGGCAAGGTCCTTCGGCCGAAATGCCCCCTGTTGCATGCCGTCGGCGATCACTTCCTGGGTGCGCCGCCAAATCTCTTCGGGGTCGTGCTCCACCCACCCGGGTTTGGGATAAATTTGTTCGTGCTCTTTCTGCGCCACGGAAGCAATTCTTCCCGAACGGTCGAAGACAATAAACCGGGTGCTCGTGGTTCCCTGATCGATGGCACCCAAATAATTTGACATCGCTTTTCTCCTTCTATTCAAACTGCAGGTGGGCGTGCGGTTAAGGCACCCGGGAAATGTTTCGGGTTCCAGACCAGCCTGTTCCAACAAGTGCTTTATCTTGTCGACATAACGGCTGATCGCTGACTTAGCGGAAGCCCACGACCATTGCAGTTCTTCGGCCATCAGCGATCCCACGATCCCATGAATGGCAAGCCAACGGATGCCTCAGCGAATCGGACAGGGTCGCTGATTTTCGCATGCACGAATCCAAACGCAACGCTATCCTGTCGCCGGGCCGGAATTGGAGCATTGTACCGGACACCCGCGGCAATCTCGCAGTTTTCCCGATTGACGTCTTGCTGGCTCCAGTCAAAACCAACCGTCGCGTCCAAGCCGCGGTTAGATCAGGCACCCGCTCGATACAACGCCTGGTTTGCCATCCCCTAGATCAGTCAATTTAAGTTGTTTTGGATCCCTGCGGCAGACAGTGAATTAAAGCGCTCGTGAGCATTGCTCCCGTTCTCGGGGCAGTAGAGATCTTTGCGCAAACTGAGGCTGGTGTCGTGGGCGAACGGTCGGGCGCAGCACGTTAGTCGCTTCGAGTGGTGTAGCTAGGCCCAGACTGTGCGCGTTTTGCGTGTTCAACGCGCCAGCCACATGGCATATCGAATCGCCTGAAACATGGTCCAGTGATAGTTTGCCCGGAGGATGCGATACCAGTAAAAGATGGAATGCGGCTTCATGATGTCCCTCGCTTTACAATCTCCGAAAATAGCGTTTCGCTAGCTTGGCCCGACCTTCTTTGCTTGTTTTACACAACGGACAAAAACCGCGCATCCCGGCATGGAAGGATTTTTGGCTACCCCGGAATGACTCGTCGGTTCTAGCCCTATCGTGTTAGTGGAAATTCGGCTGACAGTGGTACGGGCCAGCGTGGTCATAGGGCGCCGTAACGATCGGCCTCTAACGCTCAATTCACGGAGCGGTCGAAACCGGCTCTCGCCAAGTGATAAACGCTTGTTCTATGCGTGATGACCCTACCCCGCGGAGATACCACGAAAGTGGTAGGTCAAGATGCCGAGCAATCGGGATTCCGCATTCTGCGGCAGACGCTACCGTGACAGTCGGGCATTGCTAGAAGGAGTGAGACCCTCAGTCGGTCGGAGGTTGTGCGACGCGGCGGTTGAGGCTCCATTAAACTTATGATAAATCAGAGCCGCAGGCGGAATTCGCGTTTCGTTCTCTGAGAACTTAGCAAGCAGTCGAGCGAGAGCGCTCACGATGAAGGGGTAACGTGAAACCGGGTCTGTTCGTCGTATTGATTCTTGTTCTTATTTACCCACAGGATTTGCCGCGGAGTGCGACAGCGTCCCCATCCTCATCGGAATCTCTGGAAACAAGCAAGGACTGGGTCTTGACGTGGAGCGACGAGTTCAACGGCCCTGACGGCTCACCTCCAGATCCGTCTAAGTGGACGCGGATGCAAGGCGGAGACGGCTGGGGAAACGATGAGCTGGAATACTACACGGCCCGCCCCCAAAACGTCCGCCAAGAGCAGGGCAACCTCGTACTTGAGGCCCTGAAGGAGAGCTTCCAAGGACCGGACGGTATTCATCGGGAGTACACTTCCGGGCGCCTTACCACGCAAGGCCATTTCAGCCAAAAATATGGCCGATTTGAGGCCCGCATCCAACTTCCCAAGGGACAAGGAGTGTGGTCTGCGTTCTGGCTGCTCGGTGAGGATTTCCCCAGCGCAGGCTGGCCTGCTTGCGGTGAACTCGACATCATGGAAAATGTCGGCCAAAAGCCTGCAACTGTCATCGGTACCCTGCACGGCCCCGGGTACTTTGGCGGGAACTCGCTCACCACCGCTTACGCTCTACCGCGAGGGCGCTTCAGCGATGCGTTCCACGTTTTCGCCATTGAGTGGGAGCCGAACGTCATTCGTTTCTATGTTGACGGAGATCTCTTCGCCACAAAAACACCGGCCGATATCCCTGCTGGAAATCGCTGGGTCTTCGACCATCCTTTTTTCATCCTCTTGAACCTGGCTGTTGGCGGCGGTCTGCCGGGCAAACCGGACGAGTCGACAGTCTTCCCGCAGCGCATGCGGGTGGACTATGTTCGCGTGTACTCACGCGAGTAGGGCTCAAAAACTCTAAATGGTTTTTCGCTCCCGCGGATGGTTTTCCTCCTGCGTGCCTCCATTATGAGAACGCCTATAGATCCGCGGCGGGCTGGGACGACGTCGTGCACTGCCCCTGGAAAGCTGGCAAATGGAGCGTCGTAACTGTAGGATGGGGTAGATTTCAAGAAATGGCCGCGTTCCACGGTTCTGAGCGGACGGAAGATACCGCACCGCGGAGGTAAGATTTGGCCCGTTTCCCCCCCATCTGCACGCGATTTTGCTTTCGTCGATTCGATCGATGGAAGCGGAGAGCAGTCGCGCTCGCAGCCTTAGACACTCTCGCCCGAGAAAGTGCGATTTTCCTCTTTTTCTGTATTCTCCTGGGCGGTTGTCGTTCCGGGCATGGCGGTCTCAAACCCTCCATCGAATTCACTAAGGTTCCTACAGCACATGAAGGCGGCCCGGCCACTCTGCGTACGATTGAAGGGCGCGTCCTGCGAGCGCACTCTGGACAGCAGCTCGTTTTGTATGCGAGGAGCGGACAGTGGTGGGTCCAGCCGTACACGTACCAGCCATTCACCCAGATTCAACCGGATTCGAAATGGAGTAACTCCACTCACCTAGGAACAGAATATGCCGCCCTTCTTGTTGAGCCGGGATACCATCCTCCGGCCACGATGGGTTCGCTGCCGACGGAAGGCGGCGCGGTCGTCGCTGTTGCCAGTGTCCGTGGGGAAGCGACTTCACCCGAAGTCATCAAGACGGTTCACTTCAGTGGATATGAATGGAAGGTCCGGACGGCCGACAGTAACCGGGGGGGCGCCGTAACCAGTTACGATCCCGCGAACGTCTGGACGGACGATAGCGGAGCGCTACATTTGCGCATAGCCAACAACTCCGGTAAATGGACCTGTGCGGAAGTGATTCTCACGCGAAGCATGGGGTACGGGTTGTATCGCTTCGTCGTACGCGAATCATCTCATCTAGAGGAGGCTGTGGTCCTAAGCATGTTTACTTGGGACGATTCGGGACAGGACCAAAATCACAGGGAAATGGCCGTCGAGCTTACACGCTGGGGCGACCCACGGAGTAAGAACGCGCAATATACCATTCAACCTTTCTATGTGCCTGCAAATGTTAGTCGATTCATGGTTCCGTCTGGGATGCTCACCCATTCTTTCCAGTGGGAGCCCGGAAAAGTCTCGTTCCAAACCGTTCGGGGGACCAGCGAGGGCGGCGGATCACGGGCTTTCTTCTCCCACGTTTTTACATCCGGAGTGCCCACGGCCGGCGGGGAATTGGTTCATCTGAACCTCTATACTTTCGGCGGCGCCACAAGTCCTTTGAGAAATCAGAACGAGGTCGTTATTGAGAAATTTGAATACCTTCCGTGAAGTGCGCGTCGCGCGTCGCTGGCCATTGAAATGGCTGCTGGCGGCCCTCGGCTTTGCATGCGTCGTTGCCGGTGCAGAGGCTAGAGAACCAAGGAAGGCGATGTCGCAGTACGTTCGCGAGCATTGGGGAGTACAGAGAGGTTTTCCAAGTGGACCGGTCTACGCCATCACGCAAACCGCCGATGGCTACCTCTGGATTGGAACTGCAAAGGGGCTGGTACGTTTTGATGGATTGAGTTTTCATCTTTTTCAGCAGTCCAACTCCGCATCGGTTCCCGTGGGCCCCGTTCTGGGACTGATTGCGGATTCTGAGGGGAATTTGTGGATAAGGCAGCAAGGTGCGGTATTGTTGCGCTACCACGACGGAAAATTTGAGGATGTCTCGAATGGTCTCAAGCAGCCTGAGGTTGCAGTAACAGCGATGTGCCGGGGAAATGACGGCACAGCGATTTTTTCCGCAGTCGAGACCGGTACCGTCAGATATGCAGCGGGAAGATTTTTGAAGCTGGCAGCGAAACCCCGGATACCGAACTTCATTGTGATTTCCATGGCGGAAATGACAGACGGGCGAATCTTCCTGGGTACGCGGGACGCGGGTCTGTTCCAATTGGTTGGCGGGCAGGTCTCCGAAGGTCCGGCGGAATTGCGAGACCGGAAAATCAACTTTCTATTTCCCTCTGACAAGCAAGAGTTGTGGATCGGAACTGACAATGGTCTCGTGCGATGGAACGGCAAAGAGTTCCTCAGCACCCTAATTCCGCCTGCCTTGCTCCACGCTCAGATTCTTTCCATTGCCAAAGATCGCGAGGCGAATATCTGGATTGGCACGGCTAAGGGCCTCTTCAGAATCGACTCTACTGGAGTGTCTTCTTTCGATGAAGAACACTTTCGCCAGAGTGGAGCCGTTACGGCGATCTTTGAAGGTCGGGAAGGCAATGTGTGGACGGGGAGTTCGCAAGGTCTTGACCGGTTTCGCGACACTGTGTTTACTACCTATTCCGTTCCAGAGGGCCTTCCGTCGGAGAGCAACGGACCGATCTACGTCGATTCCGAGGGCCGCACCTGGTTCGCTCCTTCCGAGGGCGGACTTTACTGGCTCAAAGAAGGGGTGGTTGGGCGCGTGAAGAGTGCCGGGCTCGACAAAGACATTATTTATTCCGTGGCAGGCGGCAGCGATGGATTGTGGATTGGCCGGCAACGCGGCGGGTTGACGCATCTACAGTACAGGGCCGGGGCGTTGACGGGCGAGACCTATACGCAAGCACAAGGGCTCGCCCAAAATAGCGTTTACGCGGTTCATCTTAATCGAGACGGAACGGTTTGGGCTGCGACGCTAAGTGGCGGTGTCAGCCGGTTGAAAGACGGCAAATTCTCAAATTACACATCCGCGAACGGACTGCTCTCCAACTCGGTTGCGTCGATTATAGAAAGCTACGATGGCACCATGTGGTTCGCGACACCCAAGGGTCTGAGCGCATTCTCGAAAGGGCGCTGGCGGTCTTTTACGCTGAAGGATGGTTTGCCATCGGAGGATGTGATCTGTCTCCTGGAAGATTCAATGGGCACCCTTTGGCTCGGCACCGCGGAAGGGCTCGCCTCGATTCGTTCCGGAAGTCTTCTGGGCGCCCGAAGAAGTGCCGGATTTGTTGCGCGAACCTATCCTAGGAATCGAAGAGGATCGAAAGGGAGGTCTGTGGATAGCGACTGCGAATCGCGTGCTGCGCGTTGATCGCGACAAGCTTTTCCGGGGTAAGCTCAGCCGCGACGATCTCCGTGAATACGGACTTTCCGACGGTCTCCGGGGTACCGAAGGTGTCAAGCGGAATAGGTCCGTGGTTGCGGATCAACTCGGGCAGATTTGGTTTTCGATGAATCGTGGGATTTCGTTTGTTGATCCAGCTCGCGCGACCGGTATTTGGCCTCCAGCACTGGTTCACATTGAGAGAATTTTCGCGGATGGCAGTGCAATTGACATGCAAAAGGATGTGCGAATTCCCGGCGCGCACAAGCGGGTGACGTTCGCCTACGCGGGCCTGAGCTTGTCGGCTCCGGAACGCGTCAGGTTCAAGTACAAGCTCGAAGGTTTCGATCGAGACTGGAGTGCGCCGGTGGCCGAGCGTGAAGCGAGCTACACCAACCTTGATTCAGGCCCCTATCTTTTCCACGTCATTGCCTCCAATGGCGAGGGACAATGGAACAGCTCGGAATCGCTGGTGCAATTCAAGATCGATCCGGTCTTCTGGCAGACTTGGTGGTTCGGCCTGTCCGGCGTCTTGGCTATCGCGCTGGCCGTATTGACGATCGTTCGATTGCGGGTGCTGCGGCTCACTCGGCAGATGACCATTCGGTTTGAGGAACGGCTGGCAGAACGCACCCGCATCGCACAGGAGCTGCACGACACTTTACTGCAAGGATTTCTGAGCGCCTCAATGCAATTGCATGTCGTGGATGATCAATTGCCAGCCGATTCGCCGGCGAAACCGTTGGTCAAGCGGGTCCTAACACTCATGGCGCGCGTGATTGACGAAGGCCGCAATGCGGTTCGGGGCCTTCGATCGTCGACCCGGGCCTTACAAGATCTTGGACAAGCATTTTCCAGCATCCAGAGAGAGATAGCTGACCAACAAGGAGTTGGTTTTCGCGTTATCGTGGAAGGTGCTCCCCGGCCTTTGCGGCCGGCCATCCGTGATGAAGTGTACTTCATCGGCCGCGAAGCGCTGGTGAACGCGTTTCGCCACTCGCATGGGAGAGACATCGAGGTCGAACTCGAATATGCGCCCAGCCATCTGCGCGTTCTCGTGCGAGACAATGGTTGCGGAATCGATCCCCAAATCGCCCGCTCCGGCCGCGACGGGCACTGGGGTTTGTCCGGAATGCGCGAGCGCGCGGAACGGATTGGGGCCAGATTCAGAGTTCTCAGTGGCGCCTCGGCAGGCACGGAAGTTGAAATATCCATCCCCGGCAGTATCGCGTACGAGCATCCGTCATCCAAGCGCCCGGGTGGATGGTTTACCAAGTTGCGCTCTCAGCGGTTGGCGGAACACGGGCTGAAAGTGCAAAGTGAGAGGCAGAAATGAGCGAGGAGTCCCGTATTCGTGTTTTCAGCGTGGATGACCATCCGCTGCTTCGAGAAGGCCTTGCCGCGATCATCAACAATCAGCCGGACATGGTGCTCGTGGCTCAGGCCTGCAGCGCGCAAGAGGCAATCCAACTATTCAGGAAACACCAGCCGGACGTGACTCTCATGGACCTCAGGCTGCCGGACCAGAGCGGTATTGACGCGATGAAGGCAATCCGCGAGGAGTTTTCCGAGGCGCGCGTCATCATGCTGACGACCTTCGAAGGCGACGTGGAAATCCAGCGCGCCTTGGAAGCGGGAGCCCGCGGCTACATGCTCAAGAGCATGCCGCCCAAGGAGCTGGTTGAAGTGATTCGCCAGGTTCACGCGGGGAAAAAACGCATCCCCGCGCAGTTGGCAGCGCAGCTCGCAGAGCACATGAGCGACGAAGAACTGACAACGCGTGAGATAGAAGTCCTCAGTCAAATTGCCGGCGGAAACCGGAATCGAGACATCGCGGAAAAGCTCTTCATCACGGAAGAGACTGTTAAGGTTCACATCAAACACATCATGGAGAAGCTCGGGGCAAGCGATCGCACACAGGCGGTCGCGATTGGCCTCCGCCGCGGAATCATCGAACTGTAGGAAGCGGAATCCGCACTCAAAACCCATCCCCCAAAAGTGGTATGAAAAGATGCCGCAATATTGGGTTTCGTCGGCCTGCATATTTGCGTAGTTTTGTTTGTTGTGCGTTTCCGAGGGCGCGCCACGGAGATACGCCCTGCAAAGACTATATTCCACGTTTCCGGGTGGCAGGCCCGGCCTAGGCCTGTTGCTGTTGCGTGCAGCGGTTGGCCTTACTGCGACCGCGGAAGGATTTTTCTATCTCTCGGCTCCGTCCGCTCCCTCGTCCGGCGAACGGTTACTTGGTTTGGTTTTGATCACCAGCGGCGCTGCTCTGGCGGCCGGATTTCTCACCCCTTATGCGGGGCTATTTGTGGGCCTGTGCTTCCTGGGAATCGCTCTTTCCTGGTTTCCCGCACCTACCTGGGGTGTGCACGACGCCAGGCTGTTCGCTATTGGAATGATTGTCGCGGCTGCCTCCCTTGCCTTACTCGGGCCGGGCTCTTTTTCCCTCGATGGTCGCTTGTTCGGACGCCGCGAAATTGTGATTCCGCCCTCATCGCGCCAATCGGATTCGTGAGAGTCGCCCGATTCCAGAATTTCCTGCTTGAACTATTGTGGAGTCCAACTGCCAGCCGTGGTTTACCCTAGGACTGTCGAATTGGAATCGGCAGTCGCATTCCTTTCAGGCAAGGGCCAGTAGCGGGACCGGTTCTCTCATTCAACTGTTGTGTGCGTTGCGACGGTTGCGCTACCACCAAATCCACCAAAGGTGGTATGCCACGTCCCCCGTCGAGTGGTAGAGAAAAAACCTTCAATCTCGGGATGCGTGCTTCTCTCGAATCCTGCAATCTCTTCCGTGACGTCAGTTGAGATCGAAAAAAGAATGACGGTCAATCTGATTCAGCCACGGGGGAGGTAACCATGATTTTGCGCGTGAATTCCTTAACTCCGGCGAATAGCAATAATCATCCTGTTCAGCGGCTCTCTGAGGCGCGGCTCTTGGCAGCGGCAAAGCGTGGGAGTTCAGAGGCCTTTGAGGCACTCTGCAAGGCTCAGACGGAAAGGTTACTCAAGGCGGCCTTTCGCATTACGCGAAATCGCGAAGATGCGGAAGATGCGCTCCAAGACTCCCTGATGAGGGCCTTCGTCCACATCAGGAACTTCCACGGGAATTCCAGCTTCTCTACCTGGCTAACGCGCATTGTGATCAATTCAGCCCTCATGATTCTTCGCAAGACCCGCAATGAGCGCCAAGTTTCCGCGGATGATCTAACCCAATTTGATGAGGCCCCGTTGAGCCTCCAGATTCCGGACGCTTCTCCGAATCCTGAGCAGCGTTATGTTGAAGGCGAGCGAAGAAGGATATTGCACAAAGCGATTCGCGCCCTGCGCCCGCGACTCCGCGCCGTAGTCGAAATCGGCCAGCTGCAAGAGCTTTCGATGAAGGAAACAGCCAAGGTCTTGGACATTTCGGTCGCCGCAGCAAAGGGTCGATTCTTTCACGGTCGAGCCGCGCTGCGCAGATCAGCTGCCTTAAGGGCAGTTGCCCAGGCCAGAACTGAACCTGCAGCGTGAGCTCTTTTTCGTAATGACTCGCTCCGGACGACCCGCGCATCCCGCTAGGCCCCTAAGCTTTACTGCGGCGGTCCCGTCCAAGGGCAGGCCAAACATTCAAAACGAAACAAATCGTCCTCGCCTCACTTCTTCCCAGGCCCTCCTCCGGCAATTCGCCCGCGCAACACGCTCACGGACGCGGCGGGCAGCGTATAGACCACGCTATCACCACCCGCAATGGTCGAGCTGGCGGCTGGTCCGTCTGGGTCCGCGTAACCTTTCCTACGCGCCGGATGCCACTGATACTGAGTCTTTCCGAAACTGATCATCGTCACCGGCCCGGCAAAGCCACTCTCCTTTTTCGCTGCGGAATTCTCGAACACGATCCGCACCGCGTGATCGTGATCGTGGTCCTTATTAATGACCAGAACCGACCACTGCCCATCCGGGCGCAACACCGCGTAGGCCGTCACTAGGACATGTCCGCTGGCATCCTGAATGTCCCCCACGGCACGAAACAACCGGTGCTCCGCGTCCTTCGCCTGCACCCATTCCTTCGTCAGCATCTGCGCCGCGAAATACTGTGACGTCGGCGTCGTGATCTCGTACTTCTCGTCGGTCATGAACATTCGGTACGTTCCCCAACTGTTCTTGCAATTGGGGTGCGGCGGAGAGTACGGCAGTGCATGATAATAAAATGTGCCTTTTCCTCCGGCCGTCAAAAATCCGGCAAACGAATCGGCCAGCCACAGCGCGCCAAACACGTCCACGGAAGCCTCTCCTCCATGCGCATTGGTCTCCGTGTCGAACATGGGGATTCCAGGAGGCAATCCGTCTTCCCGCCACACGTCCATGATGTGGGTGATTAACTGTGGCTCCTGGTACAAGTTTTCCCACGGTGTCTCGCACCCGTCGTACGGATAGTGCTCGAAGGACATGAACGCAAAGTCCGAGAGCCGCTGGTGGGCCTTCAGGTAATCCAGAAATCGCCCGAACCAGGAGTCCCGCCCGCGTGCATCCTTCCAGACCTTGATGTCTTCCGTCACTCCTTGAAAGACCGGGCCTCCCAGTTTCAATCCCGGATCGACTGCGTGAAGCGCCTTGGCCCATTGCAAGTACAATGCTCCATAGTCCTCCGGAATCATGTACTGCCCGTCCGCCTCTTCTCCCATCTCCACATACGCAATCGGGTATCCGCGCTTCTCCACATACGCGATTTGCGCCGCGGAATCCTCCGGCGTTCCATACAGCACGGCCACGGGAATGATCGCGGGCATCCCTCGCGTGATGCCGCTGGTATAAAACAGGTCGAAACCCGGCTGATCCCCGGATGCCATCTGGTCCGGCGCTACGAACAAGTCGCTGGGTTCGTGCCACGGATCCACTGAGGAGCAGTACGTCGCGGACTGCTTCTGATCCTTCGAGTGTCGCAGCAGATCTTTGAATTCTCCCTTTTCGTCCACCGCTCCCAAATAGACTTCCTTGACCGCGTAGCCCACGCAATTGCGCCGGTCGCCCGCTCCGTGCGTATCGCACGTATTGGAAGACTTGCTCATCAGCACGCGCACCCAACGCGCGGAAATCCCGGACGAATCCAGTCGCAGCGTAACCGATCCTCCCTTCCCGTTCTCCACCACCCCGGACGCGAATCTCTTCCATTCTCCGGAAGCCTGCTCGTCCATGGCGTCGCCCGTGCCCACCCAGTACTGCACTTCATAGACTTTCGCGTAGGGTTCGGCCCATTCGATGCGTATCGCGTTCACCGCTTGCTGGGAGTCCAGGTCCATCACCACCCACTGTGCATGCAGCGCGTCATCTTCTCCCGTGAACGCCTCCGTCAGATAAGGATTGCTCTTCCAGTAGGTATTCAGGTCCCCGTCGTTCAGTCGCGAGTAAAGTTCATCCTCCAGCCCGCCGTTGCGCGTGAATCCTCGGTGCTGCAAGGCATAGCCATAGGAATGTCGAATCATCTCCGTCGGATTAGCATCCCCCGTAAAGTAGCCCTTGCCCGCCGGATCGCTCCAGCTTCCCTTTGGGTTCCAATGCCACGCCTGTACGAACAAATCCGTATTTTGCCGATAGCTGATCGCTCCCCAACCTGCCGACAAAATTTTCCGAATCGCTTCCGGCTTGAAAAACGGGTCGGTGGCATTGCTCGGCACGCGATCCACCGTCGATCCGAGTGCATAGGGCGGACTGAACGTGTTCGCCACATGACTGGGCGTCGCGTCCACTCGAATCGTCTGCGCCAAGCTTGCGACCGGCCCCCACAACCCTAAGATTGTCAGCAGCGCGCTCACTCTTATTCCCGCGCTGTGATCTTTCCGCGTTCTCCCAGCCCTCTCTCCCGCACTTTTCTTTTCCATTCTCGCTCCTCGCAACCCTTCAGCCTTTCGCTCAGACTCGGCCCTGCAACGTACTTCCACCTCAGCCTCTCCCTCGCCGGCCAAGAAGCAAGAGGACAACATGCGTCTGGTATGATGTCAAGGTTGTTGCGCCGGATTTTCGGGCGTGCACTCCGCTCTCGTTGGCTCTCTCGCTCCGCGAACCCGCTTCGCACAGGAGGCGTGCTCATGCTTGTGAAGGTTTTCGATGACAAAGTTTCGCTCGGCAACTCTGCGGCCGCCCAGGCCGCGGCGGCCATCCGTTCCGCGGTTACGAATCGTGGCCAAGCACGCGTCTTGGCCGCCAGCGCCGCTTCCCAATTTGAATTCCTTGCGGCCCTGACAGCAATTCCTGGCATTCCGTGGAATCAGGTCGAGCTCTTCCACCTGGACGAATATATTGGTCTCCCAATGAATCACCCCGCAAGCTTCTGCAAATTTCTCCAGGAGCACTTGATCGCCAAGACCGGCATTATCGAGTATCACCTCCTCGACGGGAGCCGGGACCCCGCCGAAGTAATCCGCGAAGTCGGCAATGCCATCACTGCTTCGCCGATTGATATCGCATTCGTGGGCATCGGCGAAAATGGCCATCTCGCATTCAACGATCCTCCCGCCGATTTCGAAACCGATGAGCCCTACATTATGGTCGCTCTCGACCATGCCTGCCGCATGCAGCAGGTCGGCGAGGGATGGTTCAAGGATATCTCCGCTGTTCCGACGCATGCCATTTCCATGTCCGTTCGCCAAGTTCTCAAGGCCAG
Source organism: Candidatus Acidiferrales bacterium (assembly GCA_963734105.1). Lineage (GTDB taxonomy): Bacteria > Acidobacteriota > Terriglobia > Acidiferrales > UBA7541 > Acidiferrum. The sequence goes on from CAVTFW010000010.1 coordinate 73,608, forward strand.
GGAAATCCTTGCCGTCGTCCCGGACGCCCGCAAAGCTCAGGCCGTCAAAGCCTGTTTCGATGGGCCCGTCAGCCCGATGGCGCCTTCTTCGATCCTGCGAAACCATCCCAACGCCACCGTCTATCTCGACCGGCAATCCTCCTCCTTGCTCGCACCCGCAACCCTCTCGGCCCTCACAGCTTCGGCCTGACAAATGGGCGCCTTTCGTTCTTTTCATTCCGCAGCCTCCTGATGGAGAATGCTGCGCATCCCGGCCCACGGCTCGATGAACCCAGCGGGCGCCGCATCATTCCCTCCCTCCGCTGGTGGATCGGCGGAATACTCTTTGCCTCCACGGTAATCAACTATGTTGACCGCCAGACCCTTTCCCTCCTCGCTCCTTTTCTCAAACGCGACTATCATTGGACCAACACTGATTACGCCGCCATCGTCATCTCCTTCCGAGTCGCTTATTCCATCGGTCAGACCCTCTGTGGCCGCCTCATGGATCGCCTCGGCACCAAACGCGGCTTGACGATCACCGTTGCGTGGTATTCTCTCGTTTCTCTTTGCACCCCTCTAGCCCGCGGCTTTTACAGTTTTCTCGGTTTTCGCTTTCTCCTGGGCGCGGCCGAATCCGGTAACTGGCCCGCGGCTACCAAGGCCGTTTCTGAGTGGTTCCCTAAGCACGAACGAGGACTGGCTACCGCGCTCTTTGACAGCGGCTCTTCCATTGGCGGCGCGATCGCCCCTTTCCTCGTTCTATGGATCTATTTCCGCTTCGGCTGGCGCACTGCCTTTGTGGTTCCTGGCCTCCTTGGCATTCCTTGGTTGCTCGTTTGGCGCTGGCTCTACTACTCCCTTCAGGACCACCCGCGCATCGGCGAAACCGAGCGCAGCATGATCCTCGCCGACACGCACGAGCCAGGCTCCCAAGACAAGGTTCGCCCTCGCTGGCGTGATCTCCTGAAGTTGCCGCAAACCTGGGGAACCGTCATCGCCAGAACCTTCACGGACCCGGTCTTCTTTTTTATCGCCGATTGGTTTCCCATCTATCTGGTCGCCAAGGGCATCTCCCTCAAGAGCGGATTGTTCGCCGTCTGGATCCCCTTCCTCGCCGCCGATCTCGGCAATTTTTTCGGCGGCGGCATGTCTGGCTATCTCATCAAGCGCGGCTGGTCCGTCGGCAACGCGCGCAAAGCCTTGGCGGTGTTTGGTGGTCTCGGAGTCACGCTTCTCATTCCTACCATCTTTACGGTCAACCTCCACCTGCTTGCGCTTCTCTTCGGCCTCGCTACGTTTTCCTACGCCTCCTTCACCACCATCGCCAACGTCCTGCCTTCCGACCTCTTCACGAGCGATTCCGTGGCTACCGTCAGCGGTTTAAGCGGAACAGGCGCCGCCCTCGGCACCATCATCGTGTTCCTCTTGGCTGGACGCCTTTCCGACGCGCGCCTCTCCACCGGCACGCATTTGTTCGATCCCCTCATGATCATCGCCGGCCTGATTCCCTTTATCGGTATGCTTCTTGTCCTGCTCCTCGTTCGCAACACCCAAGCCACCGAACGCGGCCTGGTCCGCAGGATCTGAAACCTGTGCGCGAAGAGACAAATTCCTTCGATTCCTGCAATATCATTTTCTCTGGGAGAATGAATCGATGAGCCTCTCAGCTTTCCAACTCAACGGCAAAAATGCCCTGGTTACCGGCTCGCACAGAGGCCTTGGCGCCGCCATTGCCCGCGCTCTCGCTGCGGCCGGCGCCAATGTTGCCTGCCACGGTCGTGATCTACACCCGGGAACCATCTGTGCCGATATCCAGTCCCTTGGGCGTCGCTCCGCGTATTTCTCCGGCGACATTGCGGAGGCGACTGTCTGCTCCGCCTTGGTCGAGAAAACCGTCGCGGAATTTGGCTCCCTCGACATCCTCGTCAACAATGCCGGAATTATCCGCCGCGCTCCTTCGGCCGATTATTCTTCTGCGGATTGGGAGCAAGTAATCTCCATCGATCTGACCGCCGTCTTTCGCCTCTCGCAACTCGCCGCGCGTCAGATGTTCAAGCAAGCCACTTCTGGAAAAATCCTGAATATTGCCTCGGTTCTTTCCTTCCAGGGCGGAATTCTGGTGCCGGCTTATGCCGCGGCTAAAGGCGGCGTCGTGCAACTCACCCGCGCGTTCGCCAATGAATGGGCCGCAAAAGGGATCAACGTCAACGCCATCGCCCCCGGTTACATGGCCACGGACAACACCGCCGCTCTTCGCAACGATCCGCTCCGCAGCCGCCAGCTCCTCGATCGCATCCCCGCTGGCCGCTGGGGCGAACCTGCCGATCTTGCCGGCGCGGCCGTCTTTCTGTGTTCCCCGGCCAGCGATTACGTTCACGGCCATGTTCTAGTGGTGGATGGTGGCTGGCTCTCCCGTTGACGCATTCTGTGCAAGGCTGATCTTCTTGCCGTCATCACGCGTCATCCATTCCAATTCGAACCTGCGGGGGGATGATTCGGGAGTCTATTTTTTGGCTTGTATTCGGCCCCAGTCTGTTGGGCAAAATGCGAGGGGCCAAAAATCCGGCGTCGGACTGTCAAACTCGAAAGTCACGGCGAAGAATCCATCCAGAGAACTTCTTACTTCGACAACCCTGCAGGCTTGTCTCACTCCTACAGCCGGATTCGCGAGCATCAATTTGTGCCCTCTGGGCACTTTCAGACTCATCTCCAGTAAGCCGCCGTGGGCATTCACAACCAAGGTAAACGCATCTAGACGAACCAGCTTTCCCCGCTCGACCTCGGTTTCCACGATCACCCGTATCTGCAGTGGCACTCGCTCGCTTCGTCTCCGGTTCATGCTCTCAAGCTGCGTAACGGATCTCCTGGTCCCCTTCGCGTGGTCGCCCGAGATGACTTCGTTCTTGAGAATTTTCACCGCTTACAGTGTCGTTCGAGCGCGCGGACAGCCCTAAGAAACATCTAATGTGCTTGGCAATCCAAGCGATACTTCACATCACTCTCATGGATTGCGCGACAACCGGGGCTTCCCTGGCGCAAGCAACTTCCGCCGCGCTTACACGAAGGCGAAGTTCAATCTAGGTACATTGCATATCATCCAAACGGGGAGGAAAACTGCGTACACCTGTACGTAACTAACTAAACAAAAAGGTCTTAGGAAACAACCGGGAGTCGTTCTTTCTTCGTTGCTTACCCCACTTACCGATCGACTGGCTCCAACGCATCAGGCATGCGCTTGGATGCACTCACTTTTCGCCGCGGTCCCTTCCGGCACTGAACCTCGGAAGAATCGCTTTCAGGCTCTCCATTTTGAGCCTCAGAAAAAGTCTTTCTGCTTGGAAGTCCAAGCATTTTCGCATTCCTCACTGGCCCTCGACTTCAAGTTCTTACACTGCACACTACCAAAGAACCGCACGGCGAAGGGTTCGTTGGATTTCATCCAATTTCAGTCAGGAGATGCTATGAACTTTTCGAAAACAATTCGTAATCTGAGTGTCCTCGCTCTTCTTCTTGTCACTGTTTTCTTTGCGTTTTACTCGGTTGGCGTTGGGAATCTCGGGGCGTCCACGAATGCTCCAGTCGGCCTGTCAGGCACCATCGTGATCTTGCAGGCTGATGGGACGGCGCCCCCTCCTCCGCCGCCTCCGCCGCCCACAAAGCCGAACCAAAGTTCCGCGAGTCTTGCCTAACCTTTCTGTCACCGTAGGCAACTGGCGGTTAATTGAGGGGGAGGTATACTTCTCCCCCTCAACTCGTGCTAACATCTGGCGTCGGGGGTGAGTTTTAGAGCGGGGAACTTTGTAGCTATGCTCACTATGGCCGTCTGGTGGCTCGGGATCCTGCTGGAAGCGCTTCTGCTTCTTCGCGGTGTTCAGGAGAAGCTGGTTCGCCAGTTTCCTCTCTTCTATTCTTACATCCTGTTCGTGTTTGTTGAGGAGTATCTGCGCTATTGCGCTTATCGGTGGTACCCACTCCATTATTCTCAAGTCTATTGGGCTACTCAGTTCCTCAGTCTGGTGATCGGTTCAGCGGTAATCTTTGAAATTTACAGAGTTGGACTCCGCGGGTTTCCCGGGACGGCAAGCATGGCGCGCTATTTGCTCCTGATCGTGTTCGGTGCCGTTTTCGCGAAAACGCTGGCCACTCCCGCGGGAGGACTTTTCCTGTGGCTTGCGGAAAGGTCGCTGGTGCTGGAACGGAATTTGCGAATTGTGCAGGCTTTGGCAATCATCACACTGGTTTCCCTGTTCCTGTGGTACGCGATTCCGTTTGGCAGAAATCTCAAGGGCATCTTGATCGGCTATGGTCTCTTTATCGGCATGAGCATCGTTCATCTCACGGTGATGTCCCGCTTCGGCGGCGAGATTGGCTTCTATTGGTTCTACGCGCAGCCGATTTCATATCTTCTGGTGTTGAGCTTGTGGGTGACCGCTCTATGGTCCGTGCAACCTGTTCCTGAAATAAAGCCGGCAATCCAACTCGAGGGCGATTATGCTGTGCTGGTGGCCTTCACTCGCTATCAACTTCGAAGGTCACTTGCGCGTCTCGGATTGGCGGCTCGCCTGTGATGTCGACTTTCATCCTCGTGGCTGTCGGCTTATCTCTAGTTCTATTCTTGCTCTTGATAGTCAGGCGTGAAGACCTGAACCAACAAGCAGGCGTCACATCGAGTGATTGCACTCTACGGGACTACCCTAACGCCCTTCAACCCCCAGAATTGGCCAGCAGAATATTTTCCGGCCAAGACCGGGAGTTCATCCTCTTGCTGCGCTCGCCGCAATTGCACGCGAAATACAAGCAAGAACGGCGCAGGGTCGCCTTGCATTGGGTGCGGCAAATCTCCCATGAAGTCAGCAAGATCATGCGAACTCACCGGCTGGCTTCCCGCCAAATCCATAACTTAAATGTGGCTACAGAGTCGAAACTGTTCCTTGAATACTTAAGGCTCCAATTCCTCTGCGGCCTGCTTCTGTTCCTTATTGAGTTTCTCGGCCCCCATGCCCTCAATGACCTGGCCACCTATGCGGGCGAGCTTTATCAAAGCATCGGTCGGGCGCTGCCGCCCGCCCCGGTTGCAAATCGCGCCGCGCCATCGGCCAATTCTGCCACCCCGTGAGCCCACGATGAGCGCCACTGCCAAGCTCGGAACCATCAATAATGCGTACGACGACCTTTTGCGTCGTACTCTTTCCGGCATCCCTTGCGATCTCGCTCGCCTCATCTACCTCGCCTCGACGCGGGACTACAATAGCGGCATCTATCACCACGAAGGCCTCTCTGCCCGCCATAACACAGAAATGGCCCGCGACGCCCTGCAAGCCGCTCATCGCGATATTTTCTTCAGGCTTATTGCTCTTTCTCTGGAGGAATTGGTCGCTGAACTGGAATCTTATGTTCGTATGTCGCGCGAAGCACCGGCGGGTTTCCTCCATGCCTGGCAGGAATTAGAGCCCTATCGTGTTGCGGTTCCGATGGAAGTGGATGCAACCATGGTTCAGCTATTCCTATCCAACATCAGGCTTGCCTTGGAGATTTTGCGATTCCGTCAGGAACAGCGTCAGGCGCATCCGCCAGCCGCATCGCTACAGCCGTTACTTGGCCGATAATCTCCGCTTCTTTTCCATAATCCAGCCGCCGAACGCTACAAGGCGAGAGCGGGTGCGGCAGCAGTAGCAGGTGGCCCTCCTGCAATTCGCACCAGGAACAGGCATACCCATCGCGCAATTCCACAAAATAAATTGGCCGATCGAACTCCGTCCGCCAGCGGAATGGCTGAATCTTGCGCACCCGTTGATCGATCTGAACGAAGGAACCCGGTCGCAGTAGGGGATAAAGGGTGAAATCCCGCAGCCCAACGTAGCCATACAAGCTGTGTCGCAGATCCAGATGCTGCAGCAGCGCGATCGGCACTTCTCCCCAAATCTCCACCATGCGCGCCAGCAGGTTTGTATTGTCCAGATCGAAAGACCGGTCAAATCGCACCGGAAATGACACGGTCTTTTCCTCATCGTAGACTTCCAGGGTCGTCAAATGCGTGTTGGGCAAGGGCGCAACCAGTTGGTGGTGCGCTGCTTTTTCCAGGTCCACTCCGAAGAAAAACAGAAGGTCCGTGAATTTAATGTGGTAGATGGCGGCCAGGGAATACAGCTTGAAAATACTGGGGACCGAATCTGAGTTTTCCAGTTGCGTGAGCCAGGCGTTGGAAATCTGAAATTCCGGGTTCTTCTCTTCTTCGGCGATTTTTTGACTCAAATTCTCGACATCGCGCGTTGTTATCCCCAACTGACTGCGTAATCTTCGAAGTTGGTCTCCCGGCGAGGGTAAACTCATACCTTCTCATATTACTTCAATCGAACGCAGAGTGCTTACTAGCCGTACTTATCGTCCGGATTAGCGGCACTTTGTCTTTCCCGGTTTGAGTTTCCACCAGAGTCAGCGCAAAAGCAAACTTTGTTTTGCTCGCGTCCTTTTCGGCTCGAGCGCGGGCTTCCGCCAGGGGTTCACTTCTTGTGGGCTTTGCCGATCAACGCATATTTGCCGGTTTTCTCGAGGGCAGCTCTTTCCTCGCGCGGCCGATTTGCCATTGCCGCGCACAAATGCAAAAGCGATCGCAGGGTCGAGGCCAAATTTTCCGCGGACGGGCGTCCCCGGAGTTGCCAGCATTCCGCCACGTCAATCGCCGTCCGGCCCTCAAACTGTTCCATCGAGCTAACCAGGATCACCAGCAGGACAGCATCGCCGAGGTCCGGAATCCCTCCGATGGATTCCAGCAGTCCGCGTTCTCCGTTACGACGTTGCCGGAGGTCCCAAAGGAAGAAAGTCTCTGGCGCGGCTTTCTCTTGCCCGTCGGCAAATTGCATTTCCACCATCGCTGCGCCCTTCAAAATCGAGAATGGCGCTAACTGGCGTGTGGGAGTGCGGATCGTCTCCCCGATGAAACCTAGCTCGCCTTCATAGCCCTCAACCAGAAAAATTGGCAGGCCACCGATAGTAGACGCACCGCCGGCTCCCTGCGCGTGTCCCTGATCGGCTATTTTCTTGCGAACCAACGTGCCGGCCTCGGAGATCGACTTCATGGTGTATGAGGGACGATCGTACGGTTTCTTTCCGGAAGAGCCTCTCTTTAGCCCTGACACATGGACCTCCCATTTCCAATCGAGAGCAGGATGCCGCCATGTTTCCACTCGACGCGCGCAGTGAGGCGCGCCACGCGGCACGATCCATTCCTCTCTTGGCTTGGTGTGTCATCGTCAAGCGTCCTGCTCCGTTCCGTCAAGCACACATCCACTCTTGCTTTGAAAGCCAAGCAAGCTCTCCCTAAACCCATCGTTCTTCGGCGACTTAGCTATAGCACCTCCGGCAAAAAGCCTTTCTGCACTGGGCCACCTTCTGAGGCGGGCCGCTCTTACCTTTGTAGGGGAGCATCTTGCGCGCCTTCTCGGCGCCTCCCCCGTTCTCTGCTTGCCCGCCTTAGGAGGCGTGGACGCCCGCAAAGAAGGCCAGATCCGCCCACCGAAACGGAAACAAAACCCAACACCCATGCTCAAACCCCTAGCATGCGGCACCTAACCTCGTCCTAGCCGTCGAGCCTGGGCCATCTGCTAAGATTTTGCTAATCTCTTCCTGGGGTCAGCACTTGTCGAAAAACGTCAGCAAACCCGGGAAAGTCCATCTTCAAATTGTCGAAGTCCTGAAGCGCTTTCCTCAAGGGGCGACGGGCGGTACCATCCGCCAGAAGCTGGAGAAGGATGGGCTTCGGCCTGAAGATCAAACGCACCTGGACCGGCCCAAGAGAGACCTGAAGAAGTGGTTCGTGATCAAGAAAATCAAGGGCCTTCAAGAAGTAGACGGCAAAAAGCGGACTGTCATCTTTTACAAGTACGTTGGTCAGCGGACAAGAGTATTAGACGAAGGTCAAATTAGTCAAAGGGTACGCGCTGAAGTGATTCATGCGGCACACGGCCGGTGCCAGATGTGCGGGAAGACAATCGAGAAGCACTCCTTCACTCTCGTTGTGGACCACAAAAAACCACGCGACTGGGGCGGCACGAACGATAGGAAGCATCTGTGGCCAATTCAGAAACCGAACCGCGCGACGCCCATCCTGACGCATCTCTGAGCTTTGCCCCGAAGCTACCAGTTAAATCCGCTTGGTCGACATCTGTTCAAACCTCTCCAGGAGAGACTTGATCTCGGTTTCGGCGAAGCCTTGACAGTCGCTGTAAAGTTTCGTCAACAACGCTGGAAGCGTCTCGGCGAGGGAGGGAAGAACCTTTCCAAATTCTGGAAATTCGAGACGAAATGAACGAACTCGTTCCAAGTTTTCATTCAACCGGAACTTCCGCTCCTTCTCGTCTCCCCAGATCGTCCGCCAGTACTGGCAAGTAAGGCAGGACGCGGCGCAACGACTACCGTCATGAGATAAGAACGACTCCCAGCCGGATCTCGCGAGTGAAAGGGCTTTTGACGAATCGTCCCGCCGCTTCTCGCCGTTGCATCTCCTGCATGCCACCAACACGTTGCCCGGAACGTGGAGGCCCGCCCGATAACGATTCATTCCGTCGAGATGCTCAATCACGCATGCTGCTTCTGCCAGGTCGCAGGAGCAGTATGGGCAACGGTTATTGAACAACCTTCGGACAAGTTCTTCATATTCTCCGCCATCGACTTTAATTGGCCACTTTTGGCTGATCCTACGACTCAGCTCGTGAAGAAACATGCTCACGAGTTTGTTCGCAACGTCGGATTTGGCGCGACGAGTTGCAGAGCGAAGCTGTGAGGTAGGGTCTTTCACCTCTCTTCGCCTCCAAGCAGCCATCTGACGTCGACGCCCAACGCCTTCGCAAGCGCCTTGAGTTCGTAGTCGAGCACATGACGGTGATTGTTTTCTATTTTCGCGATCGTGGCCCGGTCGAGCTGGATCCCGAGCCGAGCGAGTTTCCCTGAAAGAGCATCCTGCGTTAATACCGGCCTGCACGCCTGGCGCCCCTCGGCGACGCGCTCCCCAACAATGTTCTTCCGTAAAGCCTTCTTGATCACAGGCAAGAGACTACCTCTTGCACAAGCTGAAAATGTTCTAAACTAGAACATCGCGCAAAGCGTGCTCACGAGAGGGGGCATCATGGTCGGGATGAAAAAACGGAAACCACACTCACACCGGATAAGCGGGAGGCCAGGGAACGAAAAGCTCACGTGGCCGGGACTGAAAGCCAAAGACCACTTGAGCAGGGTTATAACGCGCGCAGTTAAGGAGGCAAAAGAGGCAAAGGAAAACAAGGAATGGGCAGAGAATCAGATTGCACGAGTGATGGATTACGTTCCACCGCAGGCCGCGATGAGACTCGTTTTCCGCGAGACGTGTCGTAGACGGAACCTGACTCCTCGTTTGAGCAAGCTCCTTTCAGGCTTCTTGAGACGCTGGGGAGCATCGATAAAATCGGTGATTGAGAGGGCCGAATGTGTGCGCCTCGAAAAGAACAGGATTGATTAATCTGGAGACCAGAGAGACTTTCAAAGATCGATCCGTATCCTTACTCCAAGGATATAAACATTTTCCATTAATGCAACCGAGGCTCGCTTTTCTTCGTTTTGGACCTGGCCATTTTCCGAAGAGGGGAATCGACGTCTTTTCGGCTAAAAGTCCGAGGGCTTTTTGTGGTCGCGGACTTGCTGATAGCTCACGGCAAGGTGCTGCCCCCTCTTCATATCAGTGGCAACGACAGGCTCGGAATCTAATTGACCGAAAACGAGTTGTCGCTCGTCATCGCTGCGATCAACCAACAGCCAAATCCATTCGACCTCTCCAGATTATTGCTTGGTGACCTCGATTTTTACATAATCACCGTAAAGGTTTCTACCCACCGTTATCTCCTCAATCACTCTACAGTCAAAAATGTAAGCAAGTGAAATGCCAGGCTGGGTGGCGGAGCCGCAACTTCCCAAAAACGAATTTGGGTGGCCTACCCTTCGCGATCTCTGCAAAGGGTGGGTCCGCTCCCTCTGGGCGTTGCAGCAATCTAGCGGCGATTCAGAACTAGTAGCGTCTCATCAGGGTCCGCGATGAATTTTAGAATTACGGGAAGCGCACCACGAATCCATGCCGCGATCTCGGCCGTCGATGAATCTGGAATGCGTAACCAGATGACCTTCGGCGGGCTGCCACGCAGAACACTTCGTTCTTGAAAGTCCGAATCTTTCGAGACAATCGTGAACCCCCCGCGCCCGGCATATTCCCAGATGGCTTCGTCATCCGCGCTTTCCAGTCCGCAGGAATGCACATGGATTGACCCGGGAAATTGACTTTGTAGCACGTCCGCAAGGCGCGGCGGCAGATTCTCGTCAAACAGAAGCTTCACGCTTTTTGCAATTCCAGTTTGCGTTCGCGGTCGGCGGCGTACGCAAGGCAAGCGCGGATGTCTTCTTCGGTCAGATAGGGGAACTCGCGCAGGATTTCCTCGTGGCTCATCCCGCTGGCCAGATTCTCCAGCACATCATAGACCGTGATGCGTAGTCCTCGGATGCAGGGCTTTCCCCCGCGCTTTCCCGGCTCCAAAGTAATGATCTTGGCGTAGTCCATGGCCCTATCATAGCAGGATTGCCCCGCTCTTTCTGCTGTCGGGTACGCGTCCGGAAGCTGTCCCGGAACCTCGGCCAGACATCCCGCAGCTTTCGAATACAATACTACAACATTAGTTCTTTACATGGTAACCATTACATGGCATCATGCATTGTGAACTGTTGGCACAAACCCGCGCGCGTTCGGAACCAGAATCCTCCCCGACCCACTTTCCAGACCGCTTTTTCATCTTTTCTTTGCTTTTTCTTCGCTTTTCCGCGAGCTAAGTCCAATGCGTCCCGTTGATACAAGCCATTCTTCCGTAATTCCTTTGTTTCCCCTTGATACGAGAAAACAGGGGGGAATGCCCCCCTCCCTGCCATGACCAATCGTTCCATTTCGGGAATTATCCCTCGGGTGCTTCGCTGTCGACATGGGGCGTTGGGCTCCCCAGATTGCACACCCAGGCTTCAGCGAATGACTGGCAATGCGGTTGATTTTGGTCGGCGCGCCGACATTTTCGACATGACGACCGAGCCGCCTCACGAGAAGCCACTGGCCACCGTCGCTTGCCGCAGGCCTTGGATCGCGATTCACAAGTCACGAGTCACCGGCCACCAATCCCGCTTTCCTAAGTCCAATCATTTCCACACTCTTGCCCAGAGCGGTTTTCGCGAAGGGTACAGACCCAGGGCTAAGTCCAACTATTCCCACACTTACGGGCCACTCTTCCGTAAGTCCAATTATTCCCGCACTTACGCAAACCCCCGGGGGTGGGGGGGTGCACCTGTCGCAACGCGCCTGCCGGCCAGCGGCGACGGCAATTTCTCAAATGATTACTATCATTATACTTACTCAAAGAATGTCGGCGCGCCGACATTTTCCACTTCCCAGCCGTTCCCGCCCCGGTCGAGGCGGCTTATCCCCCACGAATCACGCGTCACAATTCATGGATCACGAATCACGCTTAACCCATGCTGTTACAACTCCTTCATATCCGCCACCTATCCTCTTTCACAACGCATTCACATTCCCGTCACATCCGCGTCACCATCTCTATTCACTCCCTTGTCACAATATCTTCTCCCATCCCCAATCGCCCTCGAGGTGGCACAACCGTACCATGACTATCGCAATCCGCCCCGCTACGCTAAACTTCTCCCAATGCGGAGACCTTCGCGAGAGCTGTACATGAAGCGCATCCTAATCATCGAGGATGATCGAGACATCGTCGAGCTTGTCCGCTATAACCTTGCCAATGAAGGCTTTCAGGTCGCCGCCGCTTTCGACGGCAACAGCGGCCTCGCCAACCTGAAAAAATCTCCCCCGGACCTTTTGCTCCTCGATCTAATGCTCCCCCGAATGTCCGGCCTCGATATCTGCCGCGAAATCCGCAAGGAGGAGTCGCTCAACCGTCTCCCCGTGCTGATGCTCACGGCCCGCGGCGATGAAGCGGATCGCGTCGTCGGCCTAGAAATGGGCGCCGATGATTACGTCACCAAGCCCTTCAGCCCCCGCGAACTCATCGCCCGCGTCAAGGCCCTCCTTCGCCGCGCGGAGCCTCCCGTGGACTCCCCGCGCGTCCTGGAACTCGGCAAGCTGGCCATCGATCCGGCTTCCTATCGCGTCAGTCATTCCGGCAAGCCCGTGCCGCTCAGCACCCTCGAATTTCGCTTACTTTATTACCTCGCTTCGCGTCCCAACCGCGTTTTCACGCGCGATCAACTCCTCGATGCCGTCTGGGGCACGGACCGGTTCGTCACCCCGCGCAGCGTGGACGTTTACGTCCGCCGCCTGCGCGAGAAAATCGAAACCGATCCGGAAAACCCTCTGCACTTGAAAACCGTGCGCGGTGCGGGATACTTGTTCGAGACTCGTGCAACGTAAACTCTTCTGGAAACTGGCGCTGACCTTCTTGGCGCTTTTGCTGAGCGTTCTGCTCGCGGTGGATTTCCTTGCCGAACGCGCCCTGCGCACGAGTTATGAAAATGAGGGCTATCAGCAACTGAAGGCGCTCGCCCGCGTCATCCGCCTTCAGCCGCTCCCGCTCACCAGCGCCGCGCCGCAAACCCCCGAGGAAGTCGCTGAACTGAACACCTGGGTTGCCGCCCATTCCTCCAGTGGCGTCCACATCACCATCCTCTCTTCCGACGGCCGCGTTCTCGCCGACTCCCAGTCCGAAATCTCGACGATGGATAACCACGCCGATCGCCCGGAGGTCCGCGAGGCGTTGCAGAACGGAGAAGGCAGCGCCACGCGCATGAGCGCTTCCTTGCACAACCAACTCATGTACTACGCCGTGCGCGAGGATCTCCCTGGAAATGTTCCCGTGGTTCTGCGGCTCGCGCTCCCCATGGACGGTTTCAGCGAGCAGCTTTGGAACTTCCGCCGGAATCTTTGGTTGTGGTCGCTGCTGATTTACTTGCTGGCCGGCGCGCTGGCAATGCTTGCCTCGCGCTCCTATACCGGTCGCATCGAGCGGCTTCGCGAGTTCTCCCGGCGCGTTGCCGAAGGCGATTTCCGGCCGATTCCCGCGGATGGCACGGGAGACACCCTGGAAGCGTTGGGGTCTTCGCTGAATCAGACGGCATTGCGCCTGGACCGCACCATTCGCTCGCTCACCGAAGAGCGCAATCTTTCCGCGGCCATCCTCGGCTCGATGGTGGAAGGCGTGGCCGTCGTCAATGGCGCGGAGCGGTTGGTCTTCGCCAACCCCGGCTTCGCCGCGATTTTGGGCCTGGACGTTCCTCCGGTTGCGGGAAGCTCGCTGCTTGAAGTGGTCCGCCAGACGGAGCTGATCGAAGCGGTGCGGCGCGTCCTGACCGGCGAACCGCGCGTCGAGGCGGAAATTTCCACCGGCACGCTCCGGCAGCACTATTTTGCCGTCACTGTGGCCGCCGTGCGCGCCGGGGAAACCTCCGGCGCGGTCATTGTGCTCCACGACATCACCGAATTGCGCAGGCTCGAACGCATCCGCCGCGACTTCGTCGCCAATGTGTCGCACGAATTCCGCACGCCCTTAACCGCCATTCAAGGCTTCGCGGAAACCCTGATTGGCGGCGCCATCGATGACCCGCTGAACCGCGGACGCTTCCTCGCCATCATCCTCGAGCATTCGCGCCGCTTGGCCCGGCTGACCGAGGACCTGCTCCGGCTTTCGCAAATGGACGCCGAACAACTGGAACTGGAAATTCGCGCCGTCAGCGTTTCCCAGTTGATCGAATCCTGCTACGAAACCGCGCAACGCCGCGCCTCGGAAAAAGGCATCGACCTTTCCTTGAATGTTCCCAGTCAATTGCCCGACGTGGCCGCGGACAATCGCCGCCTCCAGGAAGTCGTGCAGAATCTTCTGGACAATGCCACGCAGTACACCCTCCCGGGCGGAAAAATCGTGTTGAGCGCCGAAACGTTCAACGATGAGGTCATCTTTACTGTTGCCGACACTGGCATCGGCATTCCGCAAGCGGACCAGCCCCGCATTTTCGAGCGATTCTACCGCGTGGATGTGGCGCGTTCCCGCGAAGCCGGCGGCACTGGGCTGGGCCTTTCCATCGCCAAGCACCTCGTCGAAGCGCAGGGCGGACGCATCTGGGTGGACAGCGAAGTCGGCGTCGGTTCAAAATTTCATTTTTCCATCCCGGTCTTTGATCCGGAACGTGCCGCGGCGCGCGCGGCGGCTTCCTCCAGCGCGCTTAGCCGGGCATTTCGCGGCGGCGGCCCTGCTGGCTCCTAGCTAGCTTACATTTCTATATTTTTACCTTCCCGTGAACGACTTGTAACAATCTTCACGGATTCTATAGGCTGCGTGCGCAGGCCCGTTTCTTGCCGCCGCGCCGCGGAGGCTTCATGGCCACAGCTGCGGGAATGACCGAAGCGATTCTGTACGATGCGCTCGTCAACTATTTGGTGTCCATGGCTCGCATCGTGGAGAGCGCGATGAACCGCGCGCTCGATGCCATCACCGGATTCGACAGCCCGCGCACGGCGAGTTTGCCGGGAGAAGTGTTCCTGTTCGAGCCGCGCGTCAACGAGATGGAAATCATGATCGACGAGCACGCCATCCGCCTGTTGCGGCGCGGCGGCTTCAGCGACGACGAACTGCGGCTTATCGTCGCGGCCTTGAAGATCACCAACGACCTCGAGCGCATCGGCGACCTTGCCGTGAATCTGGCGGAATGCGTCATCTCCCTGCGCGAGACGCCGGACGCAAGCACACCGGAGCAGTTGGCGCCGATGACGGAAGCGGTTCGTTCGATGGTCAGCCGCAGCCTGGGCGCGTTGATCTTCCGCAACGCGGAGCTGGCCGCGCAGGTCCTGGAAAGCGACGACGTGGTCGATCAATACCGCGACCAGATCTTTGAGACCCTGCTGCAGAACATGACCCAGAACGCCTCTCTTGTCGGCCCCGGAATGCAATTCATCCTGGCCACGCGCCATTTGGAGCGCATCGCGGATCATGCGACTAATATCGCCGAAGACATCATCTTCTGGGTGCGCGGACTCGATGTACGCCACGGCCGCGGCTTGATGGTGCGCACCGAGGAGCAAGAAACCACTTCGGAGCCTGCAGATCAGGTCACGGAGAATTCACATGACCTTCATTCGCAAGTGACTCCGGGCTGCGAAACTCAACAAGCTTGATCTTCACTCCATGTCCTACCTCGGGGACCGGCGCACCCCTGGCTCCGGTCCCCGTCTCCTCCCTCCGCGTTAACATCCCTGGACACCCCCTTGACCCCCAGACCGAGTCAAATTATTGTGATAAAGCGGCAACAAATGATGAGAAGTCACATTCTGAACCGGAGCCAGTGGCATCCCAGTTGGCGCGTTTCCATCTGCCTGCTGTTGATTGGCTTGGTTGTTTATAACCCTTTTGTTGCGCTAAGCGGATCTTCCGGCAGTCTTTCCTACGAAAAACTGGCAAGCAATCGAGCCACCGTCGGTTCGTCGGAAATGCAGCAGTTTAGTCCGGTGCTTAATCCCACCGTGCAACCGGATGTAGCCATACGAGTAAAAGACGCTGAACCCGCGGCAACTGTCCGGGAGTGCCAACCTGGAATGGATCAGCGAGAAGTGATCTTTTTGCAGCCAGAGCTATTCGCAAATCTCTGGTTCCGTCCGCCCCCCACGCGGTAAACTCTGCGCGTTTTCGTAGTAAAGGCCCCAAAAACCGGCAAAATATAGTAGCTTGATCGATTTTCGAGAGCATCATATTTTCTATGAAACGCTCGCGGGATCGTGGGAGGGAAAGCACCTTTCTCGGCCCACGGTCAGGAATAAGGACATGACTGGAAAAAGACGGTGGTGGATCACAGCGCTGGTGCTTCTGGGCCTTCTTCTGGCCTGGGCCATAGTGCGGCACACAGAGATTGAAGCCGACAACGAGAATGCCCGGGAAGGAAAGGGCGCGGACCCCGTGGCGGCGGTGGCGAAAGCAACGCGACGCAATGTGGGAGTTGCACTGACACTGGCCGGTGCGTTCAAGCCATTTCAAGACGTGGATCTTCATGCCAAGGTGGCCGGCTACATCAAGGTGATTTACGTGGATGTAGGCTCCCATGTGAAAGAAGGGCAAACTTTGGCGATATTGGAAGTGCCCGAACTCGCGGCAGAGTTGTCGGGCGCGGATGCCGCGGTGCGGCGCGCGAAGGAAGAGATTCGCCGGGCGCAGGGCGATGTAGACCGGGCCAAGTCATCGTACGCTGCGGTGCACGCCATGTACGATCGTTTGAGCCAGGCGGCCCAGCAGAGAGCCGGACTCGTGGCGCAGCAAGAGGTCGATGACGCCCAGGCGAAGGATCTCGGGGGACAAGCGCAGGTGGCGAGCGCGCAGGCGGCACTGGACGCGGCAGAGCAAGCACTGCAAGTGGCGCAGGCAACGCAAAGGCAGTATGCGGCCTTATCCGACTACACAAAAATCACCGCGCCGTACGCGGGCGTGGTGACCATAAGGTATGCGGATACAGGCTCGCTGATTGCGGCGGGGACATCGACGAGCACGCAATCCGAGCCGGTGGTGCGGCTGGCGCAGATCTCGGTCTTGCGGCTGGTGCTGCCGATTCCCGAATCCATTGTCAGCGGAATCCGGCTGGGGGACCCGATGAAGGTGCACGTACAAGCGCTGAATCAGGATTACGTCGGGAAGGTATCGCGTTTCGCGGACGCGTTGGACGAACAGACGCGGACGATGCACACCGAAATCGATTTTCAGAATGTCGACGGAAAGCTGATGCCAGGAATGTACGCGGAAGCGAAGGTGCCACCGGCGCTCACGAAGGAGAGACTAACCGTGCCTTTGGAGGCGGTGGACATGAATGGGGCGGAGGGAACGGTACTCGTGGTCAACGCGCAAAACGTGCTTGAGGAGCGCAAAGTCCACCTCGGCCTTCAGGGAAGCACGCACATCGAGGTGCTGTCCGGACTCAGCGAGGGCGAGAGAGTCGTCATCGGCAGCCGCAACGAATTTCGCGCGGGTATGAAAGTAACCCCAAAGGAAGTTGAAATCGGGCAATCCAGCGAGGAAGGAGGCAAATAATGCCGAAGTTCGCGCTGGCATACCCGTATTTCATCATTATGTTGTGTTTGGTAGTGGCGGTGGTGGGGGTGACAACGGTCGTCCGCATGCCGGTGGACCTTTTTCCCGAGGTGAAGATTCCGGTTGTGGTTGTGGCAACCTTCTATGCAGGCATGCCCCCGCAGCAAATCGAAGCGGACATCACCAATACCTTTGAACGCTTTTTCACGCTGGGCAGCAACATCGACCATATCGAATCGCGCTCATTGAGCGGCGTGAGTCTGATCAAGGTCTATTTCACGCCGGGAACGGACGCCAACGCGGCACTCAGTAATATCGCGAACCTGGCTCTGGCCGATCTGAGACGCCTGCCACTCGGAACCCTGCCTCCGGTGGTGTTGAAATTCGACGCCTCGAGCCTGCCGGTTTGCCTGGTCACCTTGAAGGGGCAGGGCCTGAACGAAACGCAACTGAAGGACCTGGCGCAGTTTGCAGTCCGGAATCAAATAGCAAACGTGCCAGGAGCTTCGGTACCCCAGCCATTTGGAGGTACTTACCGGCAGATTCAGGTCTTCGTGGATCCGGTAAAGCTCGAAGCGCACCAGTTGAGCCTGATGGACGTGGTGACGGCGATTAACGATTCCAACCTGATTCTTCCCGCGGGAGACGTTCGGATCGGCAACCGCGATTACAACATTTACGCCAACAGCCAAGTGCTGAAACCGGATGACATCAACCGCATTCCCTTGAAATCGGTCGGACTGGGCTCCGTGATGGTGGCGGACGTGGGCAAAGGGGAAGATGCCGGGGCCATCCAGACAAATATCGTGCGAATCGACGGACAGAAGTCCGTTTACATCCCGATCCTGAAGCAGGGAGGTGGCAGCAACACCATCGCGATCGTCAATGGGATCAAAAAAGCTACAAAGCACCTAGTGGACATCCCCGATGTGCTGAGGACGGCGGTGGTCTTTGACCAGTCCATCTTCGTGAAGGTAGCGCTAAAGAATCTCTTGAAGGAAGGTGGAATCGGCCTGGTGCTGACGGGGATCATGATCCTCGTGTTCCTGGGAAGCCCTCGGGCAACGTTTGCGGTGCTGTTGTCGATTCCGCTCTCGGCGCTGACGTGTTTCCTGGTGATGAATGGAATGGGCGGGTCGATCAATACAATGCTGCTGGGAGGACTGGCGCTGGCATTCTCGCGATTGATCGACGACTCGGTTGTGGTGCTCGAGAACATCTTCCGGTTCATGGAGCAAGGAGTGGCACCGCGCGAAGCCGCAGAGAAAGGAGGAATGGAGGTGGCGTTGGCGGTTCTGGCGGCCACTTCCACCACCTCGATCGTGTTTTTTCCTGTGACTTTCTTCTACGGCGTGAGCCGGTACTTGTTTAAGGACCTGGCCTTGGGCGTGGTGCTTTCCATTTTTGCTTCGTATTTCTTTGCCATGACGGTGGTGCCCTTGTACTGCGCGCAGTTCATCCGTCTGGATGCGCATGGCCATGGAGCGGAGAGCCACGAGAAGCAGAAGGGGCCCCTGGAGAAGGTGGTGCAGAGGTTCAACGAAATATTCCAGCAATTGCTAAATTTCTACGAGAAGAACGTGACGCGAGCGCTGCAAACGCCGGGCCGCACCGCGCTCCTCCTGCTCGGCGGAATCGCACTGGTGATCGGAGTCATTTTCCCCTTCGTGGGACGCGCTTACTTTCCTCGAACGGACCCGGGGCAATTTGTGATTAACGTGAAGGCGCCATCGGGGACACGGTTGGAAGTCTCGGATAAATACATCGCGCAGGTAGAAAACGACATCCGAGCGGTAATTCCAAGGAGCGAACTGGATATGATCGTGTCCAATATTGGAATCACGCCCGACCTTTCGGCAATTTACACCAGCAACTCCGCGATGCACACGGCCTTTGTGCAGGTGAGCTTAAAGGAAGATCACAAGGTGGGCAGCTACGAATACATGGCCCGCGTGCGGCAAAAGCTTGCATCGGATCTGCCTCAGTTGAGCACCTACTTCCAGGCAGGAGGGCTGGTGGATTCGGTCATCAACCAGGGACTGCCCGCCCCGCTGGACATACAGGTGAGCGATAACGACATGGATGAAGGATACGGAATCGCGCGGAAACTTGCGGTGCAACTAAGAGGATCCAGACTGGTCAAGGATGTGCTGATCCCACAGGATATTGATTACCCAGGGCTGGAATTGAATATCGACCGGGAACAGGCCAGCCTGCTCGGGCTGTCACCAAAAGATGTGGTCGATAACGTGATCACGGCGCTGACCTCCGATGGAGTGATTGCCCCGAGTTACTGGATCGATCCGAAAAGCGGAAACAACTACATGGTCACAGTGCAGTACTTTAACCAGAAGATAGACTCGATGACGATGTCGGACTTCCGGAATATTCCCCTGCGGGCTGCCACCTCGGCCTCCTATACGCCATTGCAGTCCGTGGCGAAAATCGAGCCGATCAACACGCCAACGGAAGTGGACCACTACCAGATCCGGCGCGTGTTCGATGTGTACGTGATGCCGAGCGGCGAAGATTTGAGTGGAGTGAGTCGAGAGGCAAATCAACTGATAAAGAAACTCGTGCTGCCCAAAAACGCGCTGGTCACCGTGCGAGGGGCTGTGGTGGGAATGAACGAATCGTTTTTCCGCTTCGGAATTGGGCTGATGCTTTCGGTAATACTCGTTTACCTGATCTTGATGGCGCAATTCCGCTCGTTTATCGACCCGTTCATCATCTTGACAGCCATTCCGCCGGGGCTCGCCGGGGTGATCGCGTTCCTCTGGATGACGCACACAACGCTGAACATCATGTCGTTGATGGGAGTCATCATGATGACGGGCATTGTCGTGTCCAACAGCATTTTGATCGTTGAGTTTTCTGGCATTTTGCACCAGCGGGGGATGGGATTGAAGGAAGCGGTGGTGGAAGCGTGCAAAGTGAGGTTGCGTCCGATCTTAATGACGTCGCTGGCCACCTTGCTCGGGCTGGCTCCGATGGCTTTGGGAATCGAGGCGGGTAGCGAACAGTACGCGCCATTGGCTCGCGCGGTGATCGGAGGACTGGCTGTCTCGGTGGTAGTCACGGTATTTCTTGTGCCTGCGGTGTACCTGGTGATTCACGGAAGAAAGCCGGCGACGGATACGGAGGTGGCGTCGTGAGGAAGACCGCGGGAATCACCCTGGCGCTGTGCGGAACACTGGCGACCAGCGGGGTGGCCCAACAGGCGCCCACGCCTCCGATGAATCAGAGAGTTGGGACGAAACCGGAGCCAACATCCTCGGGCGGCCGACCACTGACGATACAGGAAGCTGAAGCAATCGCCATCAAGAACAATCCGCAGATCACGGTGGGGAGGTTGCACGCGCTGGAGGCACGGGAGTTCGTGCGCGAGACGCGCTCGGCGCTGATGCCCCAAATGAGCCTCAACGTCACCGGGGTGGGTTCGGATCCCGGAAGCCGGATTTCGGCGGGCTTCCTGACAAATTCGATCGTGTATCCCAGAGCGGCGGCCGGAGCGACGGTGAGCCAATTGATTACCGATTTCGGGCGCACGACCAACTTGCTGTCCAGTTCGGAATTTCAGGCGAAGGCAGAAGATGAGAATGCAGTAGCCACGCGGCAGCAAGTCATACTTGCGGTGGATGAAGCATTCTACAACGTGCTGGAGACCAAAGCGCTGCTAAAGGTCGCCGAAGATACCGTGAAGGCGCGGCAGGATCTGGTGGATCAAATCCAAGCTTTGACGGATGCGAAGTTAAGATCCGACATAGATCTAAGTTTCAGTAAAGTGGATCTGGCGCGCGCCAACCTTTTGCTGTTGGACTCCCGGAACAACCAAGAGGCTTCCATCTCCACACTTTCTGCGATTCTCGGGTATCCGGATCGGCAAGATCTTATCGCCGTGGAGCCCCTGACCCAGACAACGCCCCCGCAAGCCGATCCCGCTCCTCTGATTCAAGAAGCATTGAATCAACGGCCGGAAGTGAGGGCGCTGCAGAATGAGGTGACCGCCGCGAGCAAGTTCAGCAAGGCGGAACATGACCTTTGGTGGCCAAGTGTGAATGCGGCTGGGGTGGTGGGGTTGGCACCGGTCCGCAGCGATCAAATTTCGAGTTGGTATGGCGCGGTAGGGGTAAATATCAATATTCCGGTATTCAACGGGTTCCTGTTTAACGCCCGGGCCAAAAGCGCGGACCTGGAAACGGAAGTGAAACGGAAAACTTTACAAGACCTGCAGGACAATGTCGCGAGGGATGTGCGCAACAGTTGGCTCGCAACGGAGCAAGCCTACGAGCGATTGTCGGTCACCAGGCAGTTGGAGGAGCAAGCCAGCTTGGCGCTGGAACTGGCGGGAGCGAGATACAGGCTTGGGCTCGGCTCGATCGTGGAGTTTAGCCAGGCGGAATTACAGAAGACGGATGCCGATCTGCAAGACACGGATGCGCACTATCAATACGCGCTCTCGCAAATATTGCTGGCCTACGAGATGGGCTTGACGCGCTGAGTTGAGGCGTCCACGACAAGATTGACGCGCGAACGCTACGTCGTTTCATTTCTTTCATAACCCATAAGAACCTGACAATAAAGCAGATAGGCGATATACGAGCCCATTTGTTACAGATTATTCACGGCCAATTGACATAAGCGTAAAAATACGCACTTACCTTCTGGACCGGGGTGTTTGCTTTTCCCAAAAGCACTGTCTGAAATTTTCTAAAGAAGAGAGAGGCAATGAAAAAACTTGCAGCACTGACACTGTCGCTGTTCCTGATGACCGGAATAGCGTTCGCCGACTCACCGAAAGATACGCCGAAAGACACGCCGAAAGAGACACCGAAGGCGGCGGACGCGCAACCGGCCAAGAACGCACCGGCCGCGAAGCCGGCTGCCGTCAAGACCAACGCGGAAATCGCCGCGGAGATGGAAGAGTTGCGCCAGGCGCTTCAGGCGCAGCAGGAGCAGCTGCAGTTGTTGAAGGAAGAATTGGCCAAGCGCGACAAACAGATCGAGGAAGCCCGGGAAGCCGCGGCGTCCGCGAACTCGCGTGCAACCGAAGCGAACGTAAAGGCCACCGAAGCCGCAACCACCTCCGCGGAAGTGAAGAGCACGGAAACCGCTCTGAATACCTCCGTGGCCAACCTCGAAGCGAGCAACGCGGCGGCGGCCCCCACGCGGCTGCGACGAACGCACAAAACGCGGCGAATCCAGACGAAGGCCCGACAACGATTCGATACAAGGGAGTTGGCATTACACCGGGAGGCTTCCTGGCGGCGGAAACGGTGTATCGTAATCGCGCAGAAAGCGCGGACATCAACACGCAACTCGCGGGCACTCCCTTCCAAGCCTCCGATCTCGCGCATGTCGGCGAGAATGCATTTAGCGCCCGCCAGTCCCGCCTCACTATGCTCGTGCAGGGCAAATTGGCCTCCGCGAATCTGAGTGGTTACGTCGAAGCCGATTTCCTGGGTGCAGGCACCACTTCCAACAATCGCCAGACCAATAGCTACGTCTTTCGCCAGCGCCAATTATTCGCGCAGGCCGCCTTCGACAGCGGCTGGATAATCACCGGTGGTCAGCAGTGGAGCTTGGCGACCGAAAACAAGAAGAGCATTATTAACCGCCAAGAAGATACCCCGATGATGATCGACCCTCAGTACGTCGTCGGCTTCACTTGGGCCCGTCAGTACGGGTTCCGCGTCGTGAAAGACTTCGGCGGTAAATTCGCCCTCGGCTTCTCTGTGGAAGGTCCGCAGGCCACGATCGGCGGCCGCGGCTTTTCCGCCGTTACCACCATCAACTCTGCCGCCGCACCCGCCACCATCCTCACCACAGGTGCTACGAGCGCCACCACCGGAAACTTTTTCCTCAACGCTCCTGGCCTTAGCGCCGGTCTCTATAATGCTTTCGATTCCACCGGGTACAGCGTCAATAAGGCTCCCGACCTCCTCTTCAAGGCCGCTGCCGATCCGGGCTTCGGTCACTACGAACTCTTTGGCATCGTCAGCTTCTTCCGCGATCGCATCTATCCGTGCGGCGTCGTCGGCACGAACACCACCGATACCGTTCCGGGTACGGTGACGCTCACGGGGAATTGCACCTCCCCAACACCAACGGTGGTGAGCAGCTTCGGAGCTACGGACAGCAACACCACTGGCGGCGGGCTTGGCGCGAGCGCCCTCTGGTCCCTCTTCAACAAGCACATCGACTTCGGTATCAAGGCCGTTGGCGGCGATGGCATCGGCCGCTACGGCTCGGCGCAGCTCGCCGACGCAACGGCTCGTCCAAACGGCACTCTCTCGCTGATTCGCACCGCTCATGGCTTGGTGAGAGCCGAATGGCACGCCACTCCGAAGCTTGACCTCTACGCTTACTGGGGCTTGGAATACGCTTGGCGCGCGGGATACTCCGGATACGACGCGATCACGATTACCAAGACAACGGCGATTCCCGGAACCGCCACATCGCCCGCCATTCCCGCAACCACCACCACCAAAATCTCGACGACCGGCATCGGTGGGTACGGCAACTTTGCCGCCAACAATAGCGGCTGCGCCACTGAAGGCGTGCCTACGAATGACTTCAACCCGTCAGCTGGCGCAAACTGCGCCGGCGACATCCGGCTCATCCAGGAAGCGACGATCGGCTTCTGGGAAAAGTTCTACCAGGGTCCGAAGGGCCGCCTGCAGTGGGGTTTGCAGTACTCTTACCTAAACAAGACCGCCTGGTCGGGAACCGGCGGCGTGGCTGCCGGAGGTACTCCCATCTCGCCCAAGTCCAATGACAATATGGTCTGGACCTCGTTCCGCTACTACTTGCCATAGGCGGCTCAAGCTAGTCTAGTCCGTCCCCCTTCAGGGGATGGCAAAAGGGCGGCTCTTCAGGGGGCTGCCCTTTTATTTTGCCGGTGGGTCGGCAGAGCACAACTCTATGAAAGAAGAGTGGTTAAGCGGTTCAATGCAAGATATTTCTGATATTTAACAGACTGACGATAAGATGTAACAATTCTGTAACCTGCGCTGCTCACACTACGACATATAGGGATCATTCGCAAATAACGTCTGGGGAGAAACCGGATGAAACGCACTGCCTTGTTTTTGACGGCCGTCCTCGCTCTCGGAGCGCTGGTGTGGGCACAAAACGCGCTCCTGATTAACGGAGCCGGCGCCTCATTTCCGAATCCCATCTACTCGAAGTGGTTCGACGTGTATCACCAGAAGCATGGCAACACACAATTCAACTACCAGTCGGTGGGTTCCGGAGCGGGAATCAAGCAGATGACGGATGGAACCGTGGACTTTGGAGCGACGGATGGTCCGATGAATGACGATCAGTTGAAGGCCTACAGGGACAAGCATGGGTCGGGAATCCTGCACTTTCCTACGGTCCTCGGCGCCGTGGTCCCCACGTATAATTTAAAGGGATTAACCGGAGTCCTCAATTTCACGCCGGAGGCGCTGGCGGGAATCTACCTGGGGAAGATCACGAAGTGGAACGATCCGGCGATCGCGTCAGCGAACAAGGGGTTGAACCTCCCGGCGAGCGATATACTTGTCGTGCATCGCTCCGACGGCAGCGGCACCACCTACGTCTGGACCGACTATCTTTCCAAGGTGAGCGACGAGTGGAAGAGCAAGGTAAGTAAGGCGACATCCGTGAACTGGCCCGTCGGGCTTGGCGGCAAGGGCAATGACGGCTTGACGGAACTCGTCAAGCAGACGCCGGGCGCGATTGGTTATGTCGAACTGATTTACGTGGTACAAACCGGTGTTCCCTACGGCGCGGTGAAGAATTCCTCCGGCAGCTTCGTGAAGGCGGACCTGACCAGCGTCAATGCGGCCGCGGCGGGTGCGGCGAAGGACATGCCGAGCGACTTCCGCGTTAGCATTACGAATGCGCCGGGGAAAACGGCCTATCCGATCTCCAGCTTTACGTGGCTGTTGATTCCAGAGAAAATTCCAGACGCCGGAAAGCGCGATGCCATCAAAGGCTTCTTGAACTGGATGCTGACGGACGGCCAGGGATTCGCCGAGCAGCTTTCCTACGGGAAATTGCCAAAGGAAGTGGTTGAGAAAGAGAAGAAGGCGATCAACAGCATTCAGTAGAAACCGAAGAGAGACGTGGCCACGGCAAATCCAACCATGCAGAGCGCGGGCCCGGGGGCGGGTTCGCGCTCTTTTCTAGCCAAGATGCGGGAAGGCGATGAGATCGCCCGCCTCATCACTTTTCTGTTCGCGGCCTCGGTAGTCTTGATCACGGTTCTTCTTGTGTACGAACTGTGGATCAATTCGGCCCTGCCCCGGCAAAAATTCGGGCTGCATTTTTTTGTGACGAGCGTGTGGGACCCGGTCATGGACGAATTCGGGGCCTTGCCTTTCATCTACGGGACTCTGGTGACTTCGGCGGTGGCCCTATTGCTCGCGGTGCCCCTTGGAATCGGGGCATCCATTTTCCTGGCCGAGCTTGCGCCGCCACGGGTGTCAGACACCCTGCAATTTTTCATCGACCTGCTGGCGGCGGTGCCCAGTGTGATTTACGGCGTTCTGGGCGTCTTCATCGTGGTGCCGCTGATGCGCACGGTGATCTACCCGGCCCTGAACAAGCCGCTCGGATTTCTTCCTCTCTTCAAAGGACCGTCGTACGGCGTGGGATTCCTGACCGCAGGAATCGTCCTGGCGATCATGGTGATCCCGTACATCATTTCGGTCTCGCGAGAAGTGCTCTTATCTGTTCCGAGGGATCAGCGGGAAGCGGCGCTGGCGCTCGGTTCGACGCGCTGGGAATCGACGTGGAAGGTGGTTGTGCCTTTCGCGAAGACGGGCATCATGGGCTCCATTTTCCTGGCGCTGGCGCGCGCGTTGGGCGAGACCATGGCGGTGACCATGGTGATCGGCAACACCCCGAGGGTCAGCTCCTCCCTGTTCGCGCCGGGTTATTCGATTGCCGCCGTCATTGCCAATGAATTTACCGAAGCCACCGGTGAGCTTTATTTGCAGTCGCTGATCGAACTGGGCCTGGTGCTGTTCCTGCTGACCTTCATCCTGAACGGCCTGGCGCGCCTGCTGATCATCGTGACCACGCAAAAAGGAAGCGGGGTGGGCAACGCATGAGCGCGCGGCTTCGCTGGCGGAAGTTTCTAAGCAACTTCATGCTGACCCTCACCGGCGTCTGCGCCCTTGTTTCCGTTGCGGTGCTGTTCTTCATTCTGGGCTACCTGTTCTTCAACGGCAGTACGTCGGTTAATTGGGCGTTCTTCACGCAGCTACCCAAGCCAGTGGGGGAAGTGGGCGGAGGGATGGCCAACGCGATTGTGGGCAGCGCGAAATTGCTGCTGGCGGCGTCGATGATTGGAGTGCCCGTTGGATTTCTGGGCGGGATTTACCTGGCAGAATTCAGCGGGGCTAAAGTCGCTTCCGTGGTGCGGTATGCGGCGGATTTGCTGAATGGCGTGCCATCCATCGTGATCGGGATTTTCGCGTATAGCCTGGTGGTGCTGCCGTTCAAGCATTTCTCGGCGCTGGCGGGAGCCTTTGCCCTGGGCCTGATGATGATCCCGATCACGTTGCGAAGCACGGAAGAGTTTCTGGGCGCGGTACCGCGCATGTTGCGCGAGGGCGCGATGGCGCTGGGAGCAAGCAAATGGACAACAATTACGACAGTGATCGTACCGGCGGCCTATCGCGGCATTCTTACCGCGATCCTGCTGGCGCTGGCGCGGGTGGCGGGAGAGACGGCGCCGCTGCTGTTCACGGCGTTCGGGAATCTCTTCTGGGGTCAGGGTTGGGGCCAGCCAACGGCGTCGCTGCCGGTGATGATCTACACCTACGCACTGTCGCCGTACGAGGATTGGCATCGGCAGGCGTGGGCGGGGGGGTTGGTGCTGCTCGCGTTGATCCTGATCATCAACATTCTGGCGCGGACGATCCTGTCGCGCGGCATAGCGGTGCCGAGGTCCTAGAGATGCAGGCGTCGCCCAATTCGGGGCTTTCCGTGAACATCACCGCGACGGCCGGAACCCCCGCGGCGAAAGAGAATGCCGCGGCCCTGCCAATGCGCATGACCGTCTCCAAGGTCAATTTCTTCTACGGCAGCAAGCAGATCCTGTTCGACGTGAACCTGGGGATCGCGGACAAACGCGTTACCGCATTGATCGGCCCTTCGGGTTGCGGCAAGTCCACGCTGTTGCGCACGCTGAATCGCATGCATGAAACCGTGAGCACTTCGCGCCTGGAGGGAGAAATCCTTCTGGACCAGCAGAATATTCTGGCGCAAGACGTGACCGCCCTGCGCCGCCGCGTCGGCATGGTATTCCAGCGGCCGAATCCCTTTCCCAAATCGATCTTTGACAACGTGGCCTATGGGCCCCGGATCAACGGCACCAAGCTGCCGATTGCAGAAGCCGTGGAGCAGAGCCTTCGGCACGCGGCCTTGTGGGAGGAAGTGAAGGACCACCTGCACAAATCGGCCTACGAACTTTCCGGTGGCCAGCAGCAGCGCTTGTGCATCGCGCGCGCGCTCGCTGTTGAGCCGGAAGTGTTGCTGCTGGATGAGCCCTGCTCCGCGCTGGACCCGATCAGCACGGCGAAAATCGAGGAACTCCTGGTGGAACTCAAGAGCCTGACGACCATCACGATCGTGACACACAACATGCAGCAGGCCGCGCGGGTGAGCGATTTCACGGCGTTCCTGTTGACCGGCCAGGTGATCGAGTTCAGCCCGACACCACAATTGTTCACGACGCCAAGCGATCCGCGAACGGAAGCATATATCACCGGGCGCTTTGGATGAAGCAGCAGACGTTTTCTGTTGGAGCGATTTTGGACTACAGCTAAGATGGGAATGGGAAGGCATTCATGGAACGTCACTTCGAAAAGGATCTCAACGAACTGAAAGAACGGCTGCTCTGGATGGGCAGCCTTGCGGAGCGCGCCGTTCATCAGGCCGTCCACGCCGTGCTCGATTCGGACGAACAACTGGCAAAGCGCGTCCTGGATGAGGAGGATGCGATCAATGAACTGCAACTGGAGGTCGATGACCGGGTGGTGCAACTGCTGGCATTGCATCAGTTGATGGCCGCGGACCTACGTTTCGTGCTGGCCGTATCTCGAATCAATAACGACCTGGAGCGCATCGGGGATCAGGCCGTGAACGTTGCGCAGGGTGCGCTGCGGATTTTGCGTCACCCGCGGGTGAAGCCTTATGTGGACCTTCCCCGGATGACCGAGTTGGTGGAGGAGCAGGTGCGGAGCGCGCTGAATGCGGTGGTTCGCCGCGACGTGGAGCTGGCACAGAAAGTGATGGCCACCGACGATCAGGTGGATCATTACCGCGACCAGATCTTCCGCGAACTCCTTACCTACATGATGGGCGACTCCAGCCTGGTGTTTCCCGCGTTTGAATTAATCCTGGTGGCAAAGAATCTGGAGCGCATCGGCGACCACGCCACGAACATCGCGGAAGACGTCATTTACATTGTGCAGGGGCAGGACATCCGGCATCCATCGATCGACCGCCGCTAACCGAGCCTCACCGCGCGGCCCTTTCTCCGTATGCTTCTTGAGGAATTCGGTTTAGCGAGGGACGCTGACGCGTTTCCGGTCGAGCCACAGCAGAAATACCGCGAGGAGGGCGCTCGCTGCGGAAATTCCATTCCCTAATTTGCGGTCAGGGGTGCGCACAAAGCGAACGCGAATTTCGGAGTTGCCCGCTTCCACGGGGATCACCATCTGGTTGAAGTCATCCATGCGCTCCGGCACAACTGGTTTGCCGTTCACCTCCACGCGCCAACCAGGGTAGTTCAGGAGCCGCAGGGCGACGCGCGCTTCCGATTGTGCGTCCACGCGAAGTTCCTTTTGCTCGGTGGTCCAGCGTTGAATTTGCACACGAACCTTCGGGGCGGCGGAATCCGCAGGCAGAACCGTCGCGAGCGGCGCGTTCAGCGGCAGATCCGTGTGGGAATCGTCCAGCGGGTCGTATTCGTCGGTGCCATCGAAGCCCTGGCCGGTGGTCAAGGCCTCGTGTTGCGTGGGCATTTCATCTTGATCCCACCAGGTGTTCTCGACGAGAAAAACGGCGAGAGGCACCGTGAGAACAAGAAGAACCGCAAACCATAGCCAGCCGCGGCGTTTTTCGATGGCGAGGGCAACGAAACAGCAAGCCACCAGGGCGATCACGGACATCCAACGCCAGGGGAACTGCACAAAGCGCAACTTCGGCACGTAGTTCCAGAGCGGGAGAGTGAACCGCAGCGTGAGCAGCGTGGCCGCAGAGCCTATCACGAGAAGCGGGAGGAACGCTTTGGGATTCCGCGCGGAGGAATTCGCGAACCCGGCGAACCGGCGAGAGGCCAGCGCCGCCAGCCCGAAAAGCAGAATCAAGGAAAGCGCGCAGAGGGAGGCGATCCAGTTGAACCAGGTGTGTTCCGCATCGTTGATGGAAGTGAACAGGAAATTTTGCGCGGGAAGCAGGCCGCTCGAGAGCGCCTGGCCGATGTTGACCCAGCGCTGTTCATACGCCGCGGGAACGAGATAAAAGCCGGCGAGACCGAGTCCCAATGCCAGGCCGGAAATCCCCCGGAAGAGAATGCGCCAGGAACGCTCGGAAATGGCAGCCCAGGCGAACAACAATGCCATGGAATAGCTGGCGATGACGCCCGCTGGCGCGTTGGAAAGCCAGACGCCGGCAAACGGAATTGCGAAGAAGGTCACGGAAGAAAGTTTCGGGGGAGCGTTTTCCAGGAACCCGCACAGGCGAAGCGCCGCCCACAGCACCAAGGGGAAGAGCGCGCAGGCCAGCTGTTCGGCGAAATCGCTGCGGATATAAGTCATCAGAAGCGCATCGGCATTGATGACGTAGCAAGCAGCGCCGAGAAGAGCGGCGCGTGGAGTTGCCAGGCTGCGCAGGAGAAAATAGGCGCAGAGCCCCGATAGGGTTTGCACCAGCACAACGAAGAGAACGGGAACGGCGGGATCCGGCACAAGAAGCGTGAGGGCGGCTCCGAGCATCCAGGAAAGCGGCGGGTAAAAAATGAAACGCGGTTCGCCGAATCCGTGATTGGTCCATGCTGTCCAGCGAGGATAGAGGATCCCTTCTTTCCACTGGTAGGCGGCGTCGAACCAGGAATCTGCGTGGAACTCAAAATCGTGGCCGGAAGCCGCGCCGTACCAGAAAAATGGCAGAACGATGAGAACGGAGAGGAAAAGCGAAAGAGCAAGCGGCAAAAGCCAGACGCGGCGGCGATGCGATGGCGTCTCGGCAGCGGATGGACTTGGGTCATTCATCAAGTATTCACGAAATTGTAACCGGGGAAACTCGATTGCGGCGAATCCCCCGGAAAGCGCTCTCCACGGACGGGAATTGAGCGATAATACGAGGATTCATGAGCATATCCACCACATTAGCAGCGGTTGAGCCAATCATCGAAGCTCGCAAGCTCGAAAAGTTTTATCCACAAGCGGACGGGAATCGTATTCAGGTGATCTCTCCCACGGATATTGCAATCTATCCCGGACAGATTATTGCACTGCTGGGCCCGTCCGGATGCGGGAAATCCACCATGCTGCGGATGCTCACGGGACTTTCCCCGGCGTCCGGCGGGAGCGTTTACTGGCACGGTCACCCCGTTGGAGATGAAGCGCCGAACGTTTCCATCGTGTTTCAAAGCTTTGCGCTGTTCCCGTGGCTCACGGTGATCGAAAACGTGGAAGCGCCGCTGGAAGCGCGCGGCATTCCGGAGCTCGATCGGCACAAACGCGCATTGCGGATCATCGATGCGGTTGGATTGGACGGATTCGAGTCCGCGTACCCAAAAGAACTTTCCGGGGGAATGAAGCAGCGCGTGGGAGTGGCGCGAGCGCTGGTGGTAGAGCCGGAAGTATTGTTCATGGATGAGCCGTTCTCCGCGCTGGATGTGCTGACGGCCGAAACGCTGCGAGGGGAATTGCTGGAGTTGTGGCTGGGGAAGAAAATACCGACGCGGGCGATATTTATCGTGACGCACAACATTGAAGAAGCGGTGATCCTGGCGGACCGCATCATCGTGCTGGGAAGAAACCCGGCGCACATTCATGCGGAGTTCCACGTGGACATGACGTACCCGCGGGAACGCAAGGAACCGCGCTTCGTGGATTTGGTCGATTTAATTT
Source organism: Candidatus Acidiferrales bacterium (assembly GCA_963734105.1). GTDB lineage: Bacteria > Acidobacteriota > Terriglobia > Acidiferrales > UBA7541 > Acidiferrum. The sequence continues at coordinate 104,818 of CAVTFW010000010.1, forward strand.
ACCAGGCGCTGACTCGCCAGGATCATGCGGAACACACGCCGGCAGGGCTCCAGGGCACCGAAGGAACTGGCCGTAGGACATACGTGATGCTGCCGCATACCCGGCCGGGAGGCCTGGCCGGTCTCCTGGAAATTCTGGTGGATCAGGGTGGCCGCGCGGATTTGCACGTGCTCGCCAATGAGCTGAGCTTGGAAGTGGACGCACTCTTGCCGAGCGTCGATACCGCCGTGCTGCTCGGCATGCTGAAGCTGGAAGAGGGAGACGCCATCATCACGCCGGATGGCCAGGCCTTCGCGCAGGGGGACATCCAGGAGCGCAAGGCGATCTTCCGGAAAGCAGCGCTGACGCATGTTCCGCTGCTGCGGCAGATGGAGCAAGCGCTTAAGGCGAAGGCGGATCGCAAACTGCCCGCCGAATTTTTCCAGGACCTGTTGGACGAACACTTCAGCGAAGACGAAGCGCGCCGCCAGTTGGAAACCGCAATCCAATGGGGCCGTTACGCGGAGATTTTCGATTTCGATGCCGCCAGCGGGAAATTGACACGAACGGAAACCTGACCTTCCCGTGCCCTCTCCCCTACCGTTGTCCCAACAGCAAGCACCGATTCCGCCGGCGACGAAGCGGCCGGCTGGGTCACGCTGGAGTTACGGGTTTTTGATCGACATCGCGCTGTTCATCGCAGTGTTCGGCGTGATTATCGGGGTGTATTCGATCGGGCGCTCGTGGCTTGGCCCGGTAAAGGTGGAAGCGGAAATCTCGCAGAGCCCGCGGAGTTTGCCGGCCTATGCGATCTATTCGTTGGTGCGCATCCTGGTGGCGTATGTGATCAGCCTGGTGTTCGCGCTGGCCTACGGCTATGCCGCGGCGAAGTCCCGGCGGGCGGAAATCGTACTGATTCCGCTGCTCGACATTCTGCAGTCGATTCCCGTGCTTAGCTTTCTTCCCGGCGTGATGCTGGCGATGGTGGCGCTGTTCCCCAGCCGTCAACTGGGAGTGGAATTGGGCTCCATCATCCTCATCTTCACGGGCCAGGTCTGGAACATCGCGTTCAGTTTTTATTCTTCCTTGAAAACGATTCCGCGCGATTTGCGAGAGGCGGCCATCATTTACCGGTTCAGCCGCTGGCAACGATTCGTGGAGTTGGATCTGCCTTTCTCCACAATCGGTCTCGTCTGGAATTCGATGATGTCCGTGGCGGGCGGCTGGTTCTTCCTGATGGCGTGCGAGATGTTCGTTTTGGGCGACAAGGACTTCCGGCTGCCGGGGCTGGGCTCCTTTCTGCAAACCGCGGCCGGCAGCGGGAATACCCGCGCGATGATGTGGGGACTGGCGACCATGGTTGCGGTCATCGTCCTGATGGATCAATTACTCTGGCGGCCGGTGATCGCCTGGGCCGACAAGTTCAAATTCGAGCAGGTGGAAAGCGGTGTTACCGCCGAGAATTCCATCCTGAATTTTATCCGCCGGGAATCGTTTCTCATTCGCGGCTACCGGCGCTTGCTGCATCCCGTCGTCGATTGGCTTACGATCCAGTTTGCCAGCGGGGCGAAGCGTGCCGCCGCAACTTTTTCTTCCGCACAATCGGAGCGGCCGCGGCGCTGGCTTGGGTGGCTGTTTGCAGTAACTGCGGCAGTATTTCTGATTTACGTTGTGTACCTGACCGTGGGCGAACTCGCCCAATTGGATCGCAAAGATTACTTTTCGCTGCTGGGTAGTGCCGGGATCACATTCCTTCGCGTGAACCTCGCGCTTATTCTCGGGGCCCTTTGGACAATACCGGTCGGCGTGGCCATTGGGTTCAGCCCCCGGTTGGCGCGATGGATGCAGCCGCTGGCGCAATTGGCCGCATCGATTCCGGCAACGGCATTGTTTCCGGTTCTATTGCTGGTGCTGATCCGGCTGCGTGGCGGGGTGGAAATCGCGGCCATGGCGCTGATGTTGCTGGGCACGCAGTGGTACATCCTGTTCAACGTGATTGCGGGGGCGATGGCGATACCGACAGACTTGAAGGAAGCGGCGCAGGTATTCCGGTTCAGCCGCGTGGATCGCTGGCGCCGCTTGATTCTGCCCGGCATTTTTCCTTATCTCGTGACCGGACTGGTGACGGCTTCAGGCGGAGCCTGGAACGCCAGCATCATCGCGGAATATTTTCATTTTCAGGGGAAGGTGGTGATGGCACCGGGACTGGGCAGCACCATCAGCCGGGCGAGCGATGAAGGGCATTTTCCAGTGCTGCTGGCCTCGACGCTGATCATGGCCACGATCGTGGTGTTCATCAATCGGCAGCTATGGCGCCGGCTCTACCGGCTTGCGTCCACGCGCTTCAAGCTGGAAGCATGAGCCTCAGGATTTCTTGAGTTCCCGGGAGAGATAGATGATTTGGCCGACGCGATGGTAGCTAAGGTTGCCGGTGAGATGGAGGACCAGATTCCCGACGCTGTTGCCGAAGGAATAGGGATTTCGCCAGAACTGATCTTCGGAGAGCGGATCGGCCCATTGGTGCAGGTCCGCAGCACGCATCCGGTATTCGCTTGCGAACGCGGCGGAGATGACCCGGGAGAATTCGCTCATGGTGGGCCTCCTGTTGATTAGTGCGCCGGCACGGGCTTCTCATTCTTGTAGATGACACCCTCTTTCATGACGAAGCACACATGTTCGGTCCGGCGAATATTCTCGAGGGGATTGCCGGGCACGGCGACGACGTCGGCAAGCTTGTTGGGTTCCAGAGTTCCGATTCTGTCGGCAAGGCCAAGCAAGTCCGCGTCCGCGGAGGTGCCGGCTTTCAGCGCCGCGGCAGGCTTCATTCCCAGGTCCACCATTTGATGAAACTCTTCCGCATTGCGGCCATGGGGATAGACGGCGGCATCCGTGCCCAGGCCGATCTTCACTCCTTTCGCCAGTGCCCGCTGAAAAGTGCCGTGCATGGCAGTGATGGCCGCATGAGCCTTGGCGGCTATTGCGGGTGGCATGTAAATGTTGCGGTCAAACTTTTCCTGAAGGCCCTGCGCGGCCATAAGCGTGGGAACGAGGTAGGTGCCGCGCTGCTTCATCATGTCCAGGTCTTCGTCGTCCAGAAAACTGCCGTGTTCGATGGAATCGATGCCCGCCCGGATGGCACGCTTGGCGGCTTCGGCCCCGTGGGCATGCGCGGCCGTCTTGCGGCGCAGGGCGTGCGCTTCGTCCACGAGGGCGTTCAGCTCTTCCTGAGTGAGTTGGGGAGTATCGACATCGTCAGTTGGGGATAGCACGCCACCGGATGCACAAGTTTTGATCACGTCGGCGCCATATTTGTGGTTGAGGCGCACGGCGTAGCGCGCCTGGTCCGGGCCGTTGATCACACCATCCAAAGGACCGGCTTCGTGGCCAAAGAGTCCTTGGCGAAAACCGTCCTGATAGTCGCAGTGCCCGCCCGTGGAGCCGATCGCATGAACGCTGACCAGCATTCTCGGCCCCGGAACGTCACCCTTGGCAATCGCATTCCGCAGGCCGACATCGAGGAAATCGGCGGAGCCGAGGTCGCGGACGGTGGTGAAACCGGCCATAAGAGTGGCGCGCGCGTTGACGCTGGCATCCAGGGCGCGCTCCGCCACGGTCTTTTGTAGATTGCTAAGTGCTGCCTGGTTGTAATCGTCGGAATAGAAAAACGTCAGATGTGTATGGGCATCGATGAAGCCAGGAAGAAGAGTGGCATCGCCCAGGTCGATGACTTCGGCCCCGGCAGGGATGGTCGCGCCGGGACCGACGCTAACGATCCGGCCACCGGTCACAACCACCAGGCCGGGTGTAATTAACGCATCGCTCTTACCATCGAACAGAGCTGCCGCTTTTAGGACATAACTCTTGACGTCTGGTTTTTGTCCTTGTCCATACCCGCGCGCCCAAAAAATTGCACAGCAGAGAAGCACGAACACGATTCGCCTGCGCATGAGCCACTCCCTGTCCTGTCTGAAGTTCGAGTCGAAGGCTGACTGTATCGTGCCTTTTCAAAATGTCAAGGTGAAGGCAATGCCCGGCAGTTGGCCAATTTTCGATAACGCGACTTTCCACCTCGGCCACGACTCGCTAAGATGATTGCCATGCCGAACCAACCCAATCGTCGCAGCTTTCTCATCGCCGGTGGGCTCACCGCTCTTGCGTCAACCCGAGCGCTTGGCGCCAACGATACCCTGCGCATCGGAGTGATCGGCGCTGGCAGCCGCATCGGCGGCCTTCTCAATGCCGCCGACCAGGCCGGCAATTACCAGATCGCCGCCGTCAGCGACGTCTACGGGCCGCGCCTCGACGCCATCAAACAACGCTCCAACGGCATCGCGACCACCCACGTAGATTATCGCGAACTCCTCCAGCAGCAGATCGACGCCGTCATTATCTCCTCCCCTGACCATTGGCATGTGCCTATGGCGATCGATGCCCTGGCAGCCGGTAAAGACGTCTATCTTGAGAAGCCGGTCACCCACATCTTGGAAGAAGGCACCACCCTCACCCATGCGGTACGCTCCAGCAAGCAGATTCTCCAATGCGGCATGCAGCAGCGAAGCTGGAGCCACTTTCGCGATGCAGTCGAGCTCATTCAGGGAGGCAGCCTCGGGCGCGTTCCGCAGGTCAGGACGTACTGGTGGCAGAACTATCTAGCTTTGAAGCCGCCCAAGGCGGTCGACACCCAGGTTCTCGATTGGAAGCGGTGGCTGGGCGGCGCTCCCGATCAGCCCTTCAGTGAAGAAAAGTTCAACCACTGGCGCTGGTTCTGGAACTTTGGCGGCGGCGCCATGACCGATCTTTTCACCCACTGGATCGACGTCGTACACTGGGCCATGAAAGCCGACCAGCCGCGCGAGACTCAGATACTCGGCGACAAATACCTCTTCGAGCAATGGGATTGCCCGGACACCGTTCAGGCAGCTCTCCGCTATCCGGGCTTCGATGTCGTCTACGAGGGCATGATGGCTTCCTCGATCGACGACGGTGGCCTCGAGTTCCGCGGCACAGAGGCAACCCTGAAGATCAACCGGAGCGGTTTTGGCGTCTATCACGAAGGCGTGCCAAACAAAGAAACTCCGGTTCTCAAGGCAGAGAGCTTCCGAGACGGTACAATCGGCCACATGCAGAATTTCTTCGAATGCATCAAGACCCGCAAAGAGCCTAACGCGCCAGTCGAAGCCGGAGTCGCCGCCGCCCGCGCTGGCCAGATCGCCAATCTGGCCTACCGCCGTACGGGCCACATGGCCTGGCCCCCGAAGAGCTAGGCTTGAAATGCGTTCACCCGAGAAGTGAAGTGCTAGGACCGCGAATTCCGGCAAGTTGCGCCTGGCCCATTGTTCGGAGTCTTGCGTAGTGCCCGGCGTTCTGTTCCCCATTACGCAAGGCCCCGAATCGCACATGCTAGAATGAAGCCACTTTCCCGCCCCCGCGGATATGAGCGAAGAATTCAGGTTCCGCAGCCGCATGCCGGCCTCCGCCGATGCCGTCTATCGATTTCATGCGGAAACGGATGCGCTGGAGCGGCTGACGCCACCTTGGGAAAACGTTCGAGTGATCGCGAAGACAGGCGGGATCGAGCAACCGGGTTCGCGCACTACTCTGCGCGTTTCCGTTGGCCCTTTTTTGCAGGATTGGATTTCGGAGCACACGGCGTGCGAACCGGGCAAAATGTTTCGCGACGCCATGGTGTCCGGCCCCTTCCGCAGCTGGAAGCACACGCACGAATTTCAACCCGAGAGCGCGGATTCGAGCTGGCTGGAAGACCGCGTGGAATATGAGTTTCCGCTGGGTTGGCTGGGAAGGCTGATCGGCGCGGCATACACACGGCGGCGCCTGCAGCGAATGTTCGAGTGGCGGCATAAGATGACCGCAGAGACGCTGAACGCACGGAAGCGGGAAGGAAAGCCCTGAACCGGCGGACAGCCGATTTGCAAAGCGCGGGTGGGCTTGCGCAGGATTGGCCCAATGCAGCAGGATATTACATCGACCCACTGATTTCTGAAATTCATTCGTAACCGTTTGAGGAAGTCCGTCGAATGGCGACCAGCCCGGATGTTCTGATTGTCGGCGGAGGCCTCGCAGGCCTCTGCTGCGCGCGTGTTTTGCAGGAGAACGGCGTCGGCTTCCAGATACTCGAGGCCTCCGATGGCCTTGGCGGCCGCGTGCGCACGGATGAATTGGACGGATTTTTGCTCGACCGCGGCTTTCAGGTGTTGCTCACCGCCTATCCGGAAGCGAAACGCGTGCTGGACTACGCGCGCCTCGATTTGAAGCCCTTCGCTCCGGGAGCAATTTCCTGGTACGCCGGACGCATGAACCGGCTTATCGATCCCTGGCGCACTCCGGGGGCGTGGTGGGAAACGTTGCAATCGGAGTTCGGCACGCTGGGCGACAAGCTGCGCATCGCCCGATTGCGCAGCCGCCTGCGTAGCTCTTCCATCGAAGAGATTTTTCTGCGCCCGGACCGCTCCACCCAGCAAGCGCTGGAATCGGAGCGTTTTTCCCAGCAGATGATCCACCGTTTCTTCCGGCCTCTGCTGGGCGGAATCCTGTTGGACGGAGCGCTCCGGTCTTCCAGCCGCATGTACGAATTTGTGTTCAAGATGCTTTCGGAAGGGGACGCCGCGGTGCCTGCGTACGGCATGGGCGTGATCCCCGCGCAGCTTGCGGAGAAGTTTCCCGCGGAAACGGTGCGGCTGAATGCGCGCGTCGAAGAGCTGCACGAAAACGAATTAAAGCTGGCCGGCGGCGAAATTCTCCGGGCGCGGGCGATCGTCGTTGCCGCCGATGGCCCTTCGGCAGCGCGCTTGATCGGGGAAGTGGAGCCGGCATCGCGGAGCGTCACATGCTTTTACTATGCGGCGGACGAACCACCGGTTGCGCAACCGGCATTGCTTTTGAATGGAGACGGCGCCGGCCCGGTCAACAATTTTGCCGTGATTTCCCAGGTGGCGCCGTCCTATGCAGCGTCCGGCATGCACCTGGTTTCCGCGACCGTGCTGGGCACGCATAAGCTGACGGAGGCGCAATTGAGCGGCTTCATCATCGCGCAAATGAAAAATTGGTTCGGCAAGGTGGCCAGCACCTGGCAGTTCCTGCGCGGCTACTATCTGACGCACGCGCAGCCGCAGCAGTTTCCAGGGGCGCTCGAGCCGCCGCAGCGTCCGGTGCGCATCCGGCCTGGAGTTTATGTGTGTGGCGACCATCGAGACAACGCTTCGATTCACGGCGCGATGGTCAGCGGGCGTCGCGCGGCCGAAGCCGTGCTTGCGGATTTTTCCCGGTAATTCGGGGTAGCTTTGCCTGCGAGAGGAGAAACCAACCATGGGGAATCGCGCTTGCCCGCTTTGCTTTGCCAAGCTGCCCCGCAGCTTGGTGCTGACGCGCTCGGAGGACTTAGCGTGCCCCTCGTGTCACGCGCTGTTGGAGCTTTCGCGGTCCAGCCGGGTACTGAGCGCGTTCGTGGGCCTGTTTGCCGGATTCGCCGCGGTCCAAATCGTGCTCGACGTAACTACGGGAGGCAGATGGGCTCTGACGATAATCGGAGCAGTGCTGGCGTGCGCGTTTGCATCGGCATTGTTGCTCTTTTTCGTTTCTGACCTGGTGGTTCAGCCCAAGCCACCGGGCGGGGATTTTCCACATTCGCACAGGTAACAGGCCTTCGGTACTATTGCGCTATCGACCACCCGCTCCGAAACTGGAAAACGTGGCGACGTATTCCCAATATCTGGGTCACAGGGTGAGTGTGCAATATTGGGTCGGGGATGTTCTGCTCTCCGCCTCAGGAACTTTCTCGGGCGATTCCGGGCGCTCCATTTTCCTCGAACAGCACGTGGAACTTCACGGCAAGCGCAATTATTTCCGGTGGGAAATTCCGTACCCCTATATCCATCACATCGAATCACGAAGCGAAATGGAAGTGGCCAATAGCGACAATCCTATGACGCCCAACGCCGATCCCATCGCGAAGGCCGCCGCTGCGGGCGCCCGGGAATCTGCCGGCGGCGCGCCTTCGGTTCCTCCATTTCCGTGGCGCCCCAAAACTGCCTGAGCCAACGGTTTGGACCCACCTATCCTGCAGGAATCGTCTAAACTTATTGCGCGCGAAAACATCGAATAGACGAAGACTTATTGCGCGAGGAGGCTGCCTGTGGGCACTGCCATGGTTCCACGAAAAATTGGTTTGATCGGGTTGGGGCTGATGGGCCGGCCCATGGGAATGAATCTGCTGAAGGCGGGGCATTCGCTGACCGTTTGGAACCGAACGGCTGCGCGGGCGCAGGAATTGGTTGCGGCGGGAGCGGTGCTGGCGAAGACTCCGCGGGAGGTGGCTGCTTCGAGCGACGTGCTTCTGAGCATCGTGAGCGACCCGCCGGCCTTGGAATCGGTGCTATGGGGTAACGAGGGCAAGAATGACGGGGCCCTGGGAGGTTTGAAGGCAGGAAGCATCTATATTGATTCCAGTACGGTCTCGCCTGTGCTTGAGAAAAAAATTTCCTTGGTGTGCAAAGAGCGGGGAGTCCGCTTCCTGGACGCGCCGGTCACAGGAGGAGATTGGGGAGCACGAGAGGGAAACCTTGTGTTCATGATTGGCGGTGACGCGGAGACGTTGAAGGAAGTAGAGCCCGTGTTAGGGGTGATGGGAAGGAAATGGTTTCATCTGGGGCCGAATGGCGCGGGGCAGACGATGAAACTGGCGATGAACGCGCTCCTTGCGCTGCAAGTGGGCGCAATGGCGGAAGCCATCGCGCTGGTCACGAAGGGGGGATTAAGCGGGGAACAGCTCGTGGAAGTGATGCAGGCCAGCATGGCGCGTTCGGGACTGCTGGATTTGAAATCGCCGCTGATGCTGAGGGGAGATTTCAAGCCCAGTTTTCCGCTGCGGTTGATGCATAAAGATCTGGGATTGGCGCTCGATCTTGCCAATCAACTGGGCGTGGCACTGCCGGCGACCGCGGCCGCGCGGGAAGTTTATAACTACGTGAAGGGGGAATCCAAAGAGGATCTGGATTACTCCGCGGTGATGCGTTTCTGGAAGAAGTAAGCTCGCGGCTTACTTCAGCGGCTTTGCAGGGAAAAAACCAATCGCCAGATCGCGGGAAGTGCGCAGTCCCGATTGCGCTTCGAGGATGGCGGGGATGGAATTGACGGCCACGGATGCGGTGGCGATGTCCCCATGCGAGCCGCCGGGAATGACCAGGCTGATATTCGGATGGCCTTTCAGTTCGACGGTGTCGGCGGGATCCTTCGCGCCCACGTACATTTGCAGTTCCATGTAAATGAGTTCCTTGCCTTCGGAAACCCCGCGGGCGATCTGGTGAACGCCGGCGGCTTGGCCAGGTTCGACAGTGAGGAATTCGGTCTGCACGCGTTCGGCGGCAACTTTAGGTTCGATGGTTTCGGTGATCTCATCGACGCGGAGTCCCAGGCTGTCCGCGACCATGGCTACCGATTCCGGCAGGCCCACGTGTTTGATGATCCCCTCTTTCACTCTGCTGCGAAATTCTTCGACGCTCATCCCCGCCCCGATCTTTTTCTGGAGGGGCAGGCGGCGCTTTGAGGCGTCCACGATGCGCAGCGCTTTGGCATGTTCGATGCGCTGAGATACGGCCGCGAGCGTAATCACCAGCTTGTCCATCACGAAACCTGGGTTCACCCCGGTTCCCACCAGCGCCACGCCCGATTCCTTTGCGGCCTTGTCCAGCTTGGCCGCCAATTCCGGGTGAGTTCGGTATGGATAGGAAAGCTCCTCGCACGTGGAGACGACGCAGGATCCGACGTCCAGGCAGGCCAGCAACTGGTCCATCACCTTGGGAAGGGAAGACGAGGTGGTGTGCATCACCACATCCGCGGATTGATCGAGCACTCCGCGGGCGTCACCGGAGACTTTGATTCCCCAAGGACCGTCCGAAGCTCCGACGACTTCGGCGAGGTCGCGGCCGATCTTTGCGGGGTCCGCATCGATAGCGCCGACGATGTCGACGGTTTCTTTTTCCTTTAGCAATTTCACGATCGAGGCCCCGATGGGTCCGATTCCGAACTGAATGGCACGAATTTTCTTTCTCACGACCGTCTCCGATCCAATATCCGTTGAGAACGCACAGCGCAAAATTTCGCTTGGAGCGAGCTATTAAGCGTACTGGATTTCGGCAGGGCAGGCAATTGTTCGCGCGCACGTCTAATTGTTGCCGCGTCGGAATTCGCGACGCATAATGGGGACTGCCGCCGTTCCGGCGAAGGGGGGAATCCGATGCGTGTCGAGAAATTGAGCGATGCGGAGATTCAGAAGAATCTTCAAACCGTCAACGGATGGAGCCTCGTGGATGGCAAGCTGCACAAAGCGTTCGAGTGTAAAGATTTTGTGACCGCGTTCGGAAAAATGACGCAGGTGGCGCTGGTGGCGGAATGGATGAACCATCATCCGGAATGGTTCAATGTGTGGAACAAAGTGGTGATTGACCTCAGCACGCACAGTGTCCAGGGCATTAGCAACCTGGATTTTCAGCTGGCCGAGAAAATCAATGAGATCTTTGGCAGTTGACAGGAGCGGTTCTCCGCTTGTTGTGTCAATCATTCGCGCGGAATTGGCATAGGCGCCGCGCCCATTGTCTCGAAGTGGCTCTGATGAGTTTTTCTCTGCTCCAACCTGATGCACCGGCCCATCTATTTGTTCTGCATTGTGTAACATCGCCGTCCTGATTAATCCTTTTGTCGATCTGGCCGATAAAGCATGTGCTGTGAGGTGTCTTTCGATGAGAGTGCTCGACCTCGAAAAGCCCGTCACCACTGAGATCGCTCCGCCATTGCGTGTTCTGCTCCTGGAGGAGTCGGATGCGGATTCGCAAGAAATTCTTCAGGAGTTGCGGAGCGCGGGAATGGCGATCGAAACGACCGTGATTGCCCGGCGCGACGAATTCCTCGAAGCCATATCTTCCCAGGATTATTCGGTGATTCTTTCCGCGCACAAACTTTCGGAATGGAGCGGCATGGAAGCGCTTCAGGAGCTGCGGAAGGCGGGGAAGCAGACGCCGTTCATTCTGGTCACAGGCGTTCTTGGGGAAGATGCGGCGGTGGAATGCCTGAAACAGGGCGTGAACGATTACGTGCTGAAGAACCGGCTGGCGCGATTGCCGATGGCGTTGCGGCGCGCGCTGGAAGAAAAACAGTTGCGAGAAGCAAACAACGAAGCGCGCCGCGCGCTGCAGGAAAGCGAAACGCGGAATCGGGAATTGATCGAGAGTTCCGCGTACGGTGTATTTCGGGTATCGCTGGACGGAAGCTTTGTGCTGGCGAATCCAGCATTGCTTCACATTCTGGCCTGCTCCTCGCTCCAGGTGCTGCGATCGTTGAATCTTTCCACCGATGTGTTCCGTTTCCCGGAGCAGTACGTCAAGCTGCTTGCTTCGTGCCGCCGGGATGGACTGGTGCAGAGCGCGGAGGCCGAATGGCGGCGGAAGGATGGAGGAATGGTTGCCGTTAAGCTGCACCTCCGCTATCTTCCCTCGCCGGGCGCCGCGGATGAGATGGAAGGGGTTGTGGAAGACGTGACCGAATTGCGATCTCTGGAGCGCCAAGTGATGCAGGCGCAGAAATTTGAAACCATCGGGCAACTTGCCGGCGGCATCGCCCACGACTTCAACAATGTGGTGGGCGCGATTCTTGGCTGGGCCGAGCTCGGTTATGAACAGAGCAAGGCGTATCCGGGGATTGCCGAGCGCTTTGCGCGAATCCGCGATCAAGCCGATCGCGCCGCGGCGTTGACACGCGAGCTTCTGGCGTTTGCCCGCCGCCAGGAACTGCAAGCGCGCCCCATTGACCTAAACTCCATCATTCACAAGCTCACTGCGTTCCTCGAGAAGGTAATTGGAAGCGACATAGAGATGAAAGTGACTTTGGGAAGCCTGCAGGTTGTTCAAGCCGATCCCGTCCAGATCGAACAGGTGCTGATGAATCTTTGCCTGAATGCGCGTGATGCCATGCCCGAAGGCGGGCGTCTGCTCATCGAGGCGGAGATGGTGAACCTGGACGACTCCTTCTGCCGCTCTTATCCCTCCGTGATTCCGGGCTGCTATGCCGCCCTCTCCGTTTCCGACACGGGAATCGGAATGACACCGGAAATACGCGACCGCATTTTCGAGCCGTTCTTCACCACCAAGGAGCGCGGCGCGAGCAGCGGCATGGGGCTGGCGACGGCTTACGGTATCGCCAGGCAGCATGGTGGGTTCATCCACTTCCACAGCGAACCGGGAATGGGCAGCCTTTTTCGCGTGTACTTGCCGGCGATGAACGCCAACCAGACCGCCGAGGCAGCGAAACCGGCAGACGCGGAAGCTTCACTCCCGGTGAAACTGGAAGGCACGGAGACGGTTTTGCTGGCGGAAGATCACGATTCTGTCCGCGAGATGGTGCGGCAGTGGCTGGTGAATTTCGGATACCGGATTCTTTCCGCGGCGAATGGAGAAGAGGCGTTGAAGCTGTCCGAGCAGGAAACGCCGGCGATGGCGATTCTGGATATGGTAATGCCGCGGATGAGCGGGGCCGCGACCGCCGCGGAATTGCGCAAACGCTTTCCGCATTTGCCGATCCTCTTCACGAGCGGATATTCCAAGACCGGGGACGCGAGCGTGGCGCAGCTAGCCAATTCCTCTTACCTACAGAAGCCATACAGCCCCACATCGCTTGGGCGAACGATCCGGAAGATACTGGATCCGGTGGCGTTGCTGGAGGGCTGAGAGCGACCTCAAGGGGTGGGACATCCGAAATCGTCTTAATACCCTTGTGCCCGGGGCACCCGCCCGATGTCGAATGAAAAACAGATTTCCAGTTCGGTGCCGGCTCCTCGCCTGCTCCATACTCGGAGTTGCGCATCGATGCTCTCGGCTCTCTCGCGCATGCCCGCCAGCCCCCAGTGCGATTTCCGGCCGGACTGGAGCACCTGAGGATCGATGCCGGTGCCGTTGTCTCGGACGACCACCCGCAACTTGCCGGGTAAATACTCAATCTCAGCTTCGACCGTTCTCGCGTCAGAATGGTGCAAAGCGTTGAGCAGCGCTTCCCGTGCAATCAGATAGATTTGCTTTTGGATGCTTAGATTCAATTCTCTTGGCTGCCCCATAACCACAATTCGCAACCGCGCTTGGTCGAAGGGCGTGAGTTCCTCTCTGAAATCGGAAAGTGCCTGTTTGAGATTCGTAGAGGGAACCTCAGCCGACCGAAGCCCCTGTAGCGCGGCGCGGCCTTCCGCAATTCCCCTCCGAATTATGTCGAGAACACGGCTTAGGACGGGCTTCGCGGGTGAATCGGCCGGCAGCCACTCCTCTGCAATGCAAAGTTGCATAGAGGCGCTAAGGAGCTCCTGCAGCAACGTGTCATGCAACTCTCGTGCGATGCGCGTTCGCTCTCTGCGGCGCTCTTCCTGACGAATTCTCATTACTCCGTTCGATCCGTCATGACCGTGCGGACGGAAGGATGCTCGAATTCGCTCGGCAATTAACGGAATACCTGCAGTCTTCCAAGTCATGTTCGTTCCTCCTTGCGCAGATACTGCCCGGAGGAAGCAGTGGCCGTCTTGAACGAATTATTCCTGATCGGTACAATCTTGCTTAATTGTTTGGCAGCCCGATTCCAGTGTGGATTTCTTCCGGGCCTAGGCCAGGGAAACGCTTACAAATGAAGGACTTACGCGGAAGTCTGATCGATACTTCCCGCATGGATTTCCAATTCGTCGAGCGATTTTACGGGTGTTTCCCCCGGATTCCCGGTCACCAGCACCTATCGTTCTATGCCGCGGGCGAGACTTGGGGGCATGCCCGTAAATCGTCGAAAGTGCCGGGCGAGGTGACTTTGGTCGGAAAACCCGGCTGCCAGGGCGATCTGGGACAACGGTAGTTGTGTGTTGTGGAGCATTTTTTCGACATGCTCGAGCCGTCGACGCAGGAGATACCTGTGCGGAGGCACTCCAAGCGATTGTTGGAAAGCGCGCGCAAAATGATGCGGAGAAAGCCCTACCATGGAAGATAAAGCATCGAGGCTTAACTTCTCGCCGACATGCGACTCAATGTATTCGCAAATGCGGCGTTTCATCACGGGCGAAAGGCCCCCGCGGTCTAATCCTGGTGCCTCCGGCATCGGCAAGGAACCCAGCATACTCAACCTGGGTTGTGACTGGGCGAATGTCTCCGGCCAACTTCGCGACGCTGTTGATCTGGCCAACGGCGGAGTGATCAGTACGCGCCACTGGTCATTACGGCCGGTGCGAGTCAGCAGAATCGGAATGTCCTGCCCACCGCGCCTTCGGAAAAGTGAAAGACTGATTTCGAAGATGGTGGATAGAGGCACACCTGCGGCCAAATTCTTGTCATCGAGGGAGAACGCCGAGCGTGCCACTCGGTCCGCGCCAACGATGCGTTGATAATCATCCACAGCAAGAAGCAACGCGGGCACAGTATCGTCGGAGGGCAAAGCGGCAACAATCCATGCATAACGGAAGAACTCCCGAAACAGCCTTTCTTCGACCGCGCGGGCGGAGGCAATTGTCGCGGCCAGAGCCAACTGTTGCGGTCGATCCGGGCCTTCGGAAGCAACGGCTGAAACGTCCAGCACGCCAGCCAGTTTGCCGAGGGCATCGAAGATCGGGGCACCAGCACAAGTGAGTTTACCGTGGCGGGAGCGATAATGTTGGCCGCAATGAACCAGCACGGGCCGCTGTTCAGTAATGCAAGTCCCGATGCCGTTTGTGCCCTCGATTTGCTCGGACCAGACGCCGCCGGCCCAGATGCCCCAATTTTTGAAATCTTCGGCCCTTGTTTCGTCGCCCCGATGGTGAATCGCGACTCCACTGTCGTTGCACAAAAGGACCACGTACCCTTGCTGCCGGACGATGGCATACAGACGATCGATCTCCTCCCGTGCCTGCACGATGAGGTCAGCGACCGGTTCTTTCGAAGCTTTTAGTTCGCTCTGTGTGAAGACGTTGGGGGCAGACCGGCTCTTCGGGTCAACGTGATAGTCCACCATGCACCGCCGCCAGGAGTCGGACACTTCTTCGACGGCCGAATTCAGGGGTGAGTTTGTAAGAACGCGTTCAATCGTCTGGGCGTGAGGACGCTCTTCGGTGCGGGGGTCGTACCGATTTATGACCTCGGGGGTCATGTCACCCTCCAACATCCACCTGCTTTCTACCCGTTTGGTCTTTGGGTGGTTTTCCCCCGGGCGCAGTGGCTAGCGTGACTTTGGGCTCCACAAGTGAGACGGCCAGTGTAGCAGGCACCAACTGGACCGACAAGCTGAGTCCTCCCCAGCGCGGGGAATGTTGGGCATGGATGGGGGAGGGTTTTTTGATTGACAGGGGAGGTGCGCGGTGCTAGAAAACGGGAAACGCAAGTCTTGGTGGTGTGTCTCTTAAAACGGCAGCGCAATGCGACCCGTGGTAGAGGCTGGAGGTCCGCCTAGCAAGGCGGAGTCTCCTGGACCGCCGAGAACTTGATCGCAACACCCCACCCCGGGAGGCGAAGACCTTGTGTTTTCGCCTCCTTTTCTTGTTTATCGTGAAAATTGAGGTTGGGGGAGGGATCCTTCCGCTCAGGGACGGCAGCGTTTGGGGCTAAGGGCAGGCGCCGCCCTTCCGGTCTTTCCAGCTTTGACAGCTCGAAATTCGCGGTGGCCACACGGGATGGGGCAGAGTTGGCGTTCCCAGTGTCGCTTGTGGAATGCTGGAGGAGCTGAGGTAGGTGCCGGTAGAAGGAAACCCAAGAGCACAGCCTAAAGGCTATGCTACCTGTCGGCTTGACCCTTCGCATTGGTTCAGGGCATGAGGCACGACGCGAGGGAAACGGGGTTCGGGAGGCAGACTGGTGGAGATGAAGGGCCATCCGGCGGCGCTTTTGGAGATGAAGAATGTGAGCGTGGTTCGCGGGGAGAACCTGGCGCTGGACCGGCTGTCGCTGCGGATCGGTGTGGGCGAGCACGTGTGCATATTGGGACCGAATGGATGCGGGAAGTCCACACTGATCCGGACGATCACGCGGGAGAATTATCCGCTGGTGGCGGAAGACGCTTCCATGACGATTCTGGGGCAGAGCTTGTGGAACGTGTTTGAGTTGCGAACGCTGCTGGGGATTGTTTCGCCGGACCTGCTGGCGGCGTGCACGAGCGACGCGACCGGGCTGGATGTGGTGCTGTCCGGCTTTTTCAGCAGCACGCGGATCTTTCCGCATCACTCGCCGCAGGCGGAACACCGGCGGCGGGCGGAGGGAGCGCTAGAGCGGCTGAGCATTGCGCATCTGGCGAGGCGGGCGGTGGCGGAGATGTCTTCCGGGGAAGCCAAGCGGACGCTGATTGCGCGGGCGCTGGTGCACGCGCCGCAGACGCTGCTGTTCGACGAGCCGGGGAATGCGCTGGACATTGCGGGGCAGGTGGGCCTGCGGGAGACCATGCGGGAATTGGCGCGCGGCGGGTTGGGGATCTTGCTGGTGACACACCATGTTTCGGAGATTATTCCGGAGATCGAGCGGGTGGTGCTGTTGCAGCGGGGAAGAGTGCTGGCCGATGGACCGAAGGAAGAGGTGCTGACCAGCGAGCGGTTAAGCGGGCTTTTTGGCGTGCCGGTCAAACTCTTCCGGGAGAACGGCTATTTTCACCTGCACGCGTGAGGGGAGTTTCCGCTATTTGCCGGCGATGCCCTCCGCGATGGGCGCGGCGATGGGAACTTTGAAGAGTTCGTGCTGATAGGCCTTGATCATCAGCAGAACCCAAAGTACGAGCCCCAGAAGGCTCACAACCAGGCTAATCATTCCCATAAAACCCCAGCCAAGCACGCCGCCCGTCATGCTGCCCATAAAAATCAGCGCAATCCGGATCACCGTAAGCCCGCCAAAGACCACGATCGATTGCGCGGCGTGAAATTTGACGAACGGCCGCTTGTCGATGAGCAAAAATATAATGCCAGTGACCCAGCCCACCAGATAGCAGAGCAAACCGGCAACGTTTTCGGCAATGCCTTCCGTAGATGCAGCGGGCGCCCCGGACGTAGCGACGGCCGCCGATTGACTTGCGCCACACTTTGGACAGAAGGTTGCAGCACCGATCTCTTGACCACACGCTTTGCAGAATGCCATGAGGTGTCCCTCCAGAGGACTACTTGGTGAGGGAGGGTAACAAAGTGACGGGCTGCTCGCAATGAAATTTCGACGATAATGCCTTCCGCGAGTGCTTTCCGGAGCCGCAGGCCGAAAACGTGGATGCGATCGCCGCCGTGGCAGGAGCAACCGCGCCAGCCAAACGAAAGCAGGACGGGCTACTTGGTAGGAGGATAATTCTCGGCCGCGGCCGCAGCGGTGGGATAAAGGTCCAGCACCTTGTGAAGTTGCGTGAGCTTTATGCTGGCTTCGGTCATGCCCGTGCAGCCGGCAAGCCGCAAATATCCGCCGGAGCTTTTCAGCCGCGAAAAGCAACGAACGACGGAGCCGATGGCGGCGCTGTCGATGTGGGTGACCTCTGCAAGATCGAAAATGACAAAGATCTCCTTTGCGCCGATGAGGGTTTCGGTCTCCTGCTCGAGGCGGCGACAGTCCGGGCCGGTATGGATGCTGCCCTTCATCTGAAGGACAGTGACGCCGAGCTTGGGAGAAGTCTTGACGAGATGAAGAATCACGATAGTGCAGTCCCCTTAAAAGAGTTCGACGGAAACCGAATGCAGAAGAAAACTCACGACGACTGCGGTTGTTCCTCCCCTTCGTAGGGAAACTGGCGAATCAGGCGGACACAATCGCCGAGGGCGTTGAAAAGGGTGTGGCCCCAGCCGCAGGGGATGAAGGAGGCGGCTTTTTGATTGACGGGCTTGTCGGCTTCTGCAAAGAAGCGCAGGCGCTGGCCCGGGGGAGGGGTGGCAAATTCCTTGATGGTGATGCGGAAGAGAACGTCGCCACCCGGCTGGTGCTTGATCATCGAAAAATAATAGAGCTGGGCGAGCTGCTCGATAGGGTTTTCCTGCACATACATCCAGTCCGTCATCCGTGGGCTCCTGGCCTGCTTTGCATTGCCTGGAAAGAAGGAGGCGAAGCAAGGAAATGTTAGGCCAGCAATAGCATCATGTCAACGCGAGCGAGGGCGCTCGTTAGAACCAGGTTTGCGCACGGTACTGGCGGTAGGCATCGCCAAACTTGGCTTCGAGAACACTAGCTTCGCGCCTGGCCCGGATGGCCTGGAGGATGATGATCGGGATGAGGAGGGCCAGAAACACGGGACGATTCAAATAAAGGATTAGGCCGACAATGGTGAAAAAGCCGAAAACGTAAATGGGATTGCGGATGCGGGAATAGAGACCGTTTGTGACGAGGGCGGTAGCCTGTGGCGTGAGGGAGAAGGAGTTGCCGAGCTGAAAGCGCGCGAGGATCAGGAGGATCGCGCCGGGGAGGAGAAGGGCAAGGCCGAGGATGTGAATCGGTCGCCAGATGATAGGGACTTGGGTGAAAAGAAGCACTGGGATGGTGATAATGGTCGCGAGCGTGAAGAAAAGGGCACTGGGCTTCATGGTGACGGTGGATGGTAGCACACAGGGGGGAAGCCAAGAGAAGGGCCTTAACACAGAGGCCGCAGAGGAAGGAGCACAGAGGACACAGAGAAGAAAAACCCAAGGACACAAACCTTTCGCGGCTTCCTTCGAAGCTCTGAGCGAGCAGGGCACAAGCAGGAGGGTGTTCGCCACTAATGGATCAGGGGTTGGGGGTGGTGGAGAAGGCAAGGGTGAGGAGGGTTTTTTGCTCGAGCTCGTGGGCTTTGGCGGAGCCGGTGGCGGGGCTGGCGCTGGCCGAGCGTTTCAGGGAGCGCACACGAATATTTTTGGCCTGAGCAATGCGCTCGAGGCGCGGGAGAACGTAAAAGAGCGCGCCCATGTTGGCGGGCTCTTCCTGGACCCAGACGATTTCGCGGGCGTTGGGATGAGCGGCGATGGCGGCGGCAAGTTCGTCCTTGGGGAGCGGATAGAGTTGATCGAGGAAGAAGATGGCCGTGGTGGTGTCCTTGCGGCGGCGGCGTTCGGCGCGAAGTTCGTGGCCAACCTTGCCGCTGGCGATGAGGATGCTTTGCGCGTCGGTGACTTCGCTGTCCGGAACAACGGTGA
Organism: Candidatus Acidiferrales bacterium; assembly: GCA_963734105.1. GTDB lineage: Bacteria > Acidobacteriota > Terriglobia > Acidiferrales > UBA7541 > Acidiferrum. Next base: position 123,914 of record CAVTFW010000010.1, read on the forward strand.
GGAAACGCGGGCGCTCGAATTCCTCGATAGCTGAAGAGGCGTCCGGGTGGCGGAGCATGCTCTTGGGTGTGAAGACGACAAGCGGCTTGCGCCACAAGCGGCGGACCTGGCGGCGCAGGAGGTGGAAGTACTGCGCGGCGGTGGAGGGCTGACAGATGTTCATGTTGCCCTCGGCGGCGAGCTGCATGAAGCGTTCGATGCGCGCGCTGGAATGTTCGGGTCCCTGGCCTTCGTAGCCGTGGGGCAGGAGCAGGACGAGGCCGGTGGGGAGACCCCATTTGTCCTCGCTGGCGCTGATAAATTGATCGACGATGACTTGCGCGCCGTTGACGAAATCGCCGAATTGAGCTTCCCAGAGGACGAGGCCTTCGGGGTAGTCACGGGAAAAGCCGTATTCGAAGCCGAGACAGGCAGCTTCGGAGAGAGAAGAGTTGTAAATTTCGCAGAAGGCCTGGTTGGGGGAAAGATGGGCGAGGGGAAGATATTCCTGCTCGGTTTTCGTGTCGATTAAAACCGCGTGGCGCTGACTGAAGGTGCCGCGCTCGGTGTCCTGGCCGGTGAGGCGGACGGGACTGCCTTCGAGAACGAGTGAGCCGTAGGCGAGCAACTCCGCGAAGCCATAATCGAAAGGACGCTTGCCCTGGCCCATTTCCGCGCGCTGCTCGAGCAATTTGACGATTTTGGGGTGGACATGAAAGCCTGGTGGAGTGCGGACGAGGCTGGCGGTAATTTCGGCGATTTTATCGCGGGAGAGGCCGGTATCGACTTCTAGGGTGGGATTATATTTGCCGTAGTTATAGGGCGCCCAGTATTCGGGAAGTTTACGAAGTCGCGGCATTTTGGTGAGCTTTACGGCTTTGCGCTGCTCTTCCTCGTATTCCTTTTTGACGGCGTCGGCGATGGGGGCGGCATCGATGCCGGTGTGCTCGGCGTAAATTTTCCAGAGCGGAGCGTGATTTTTGATGCGCTCGTAGAGGCGAGGCTGGGTGATGGTGGGGTCGTCGACTTCGCTATGGCCGTGGCGGCGGTAGCCGATGAGGTCAATGACCACGTCAGAATTGAATTCGGCGCGATATTCGGCGGCGAGCCGGCCGACGCGGACGACTGAGTCGGGATCTTCGCCGTTGACGTGGAAGATCGGGACGCTTTGGCGGCGTGCGATGCTGGAGGCGAAGCGGGAAGAGTGCTCCTGGACGGGGCGAGTGGTGAAGCCGATGAGATTGTTAACGATGATGTGGATGGTGCCGCCGACGGAATAGGCGGCGAGGTCGGCGAGATTCAGGGTTTCCGCCCAGATGCCTTGGCCGGCGAAAGCGGCATCGCCGTGCATCACGATGGCCCAAACCTGGTTGAGAGTTTTCGGGGAGCGATCGATTTGCGCGCCGCGGACGCCGTGGCGGGTTTGCTTGGCGCGCGCACGGCCCATGGCGACGGGATCGACGGCCTCGAGGTGGCTGGGATTGGAGACGAGATGGATGTTCAGAGTTTTGCCGGCGGAGGTGGTGTACATGCCGGTGGCGCCGACGTGATATTTCACGTCGCCTGCGCCGAGGACGCTGCGGGGATCGACGTCTTCAAACCCGGCGACGACATCGTGGACGGGCTTGGAGACGATGTGGGCCATTACGTTGAGGCGGCCGCGGTGGCTCATGGCCATGACGGAATCGATGCCGCCCAGATCGCCCGCAGCGTCGAGGACGGAATCGAGCAGCGGAATGAGGGCGGTGTTGCCCTCGAGAGAGAAGCGCTTGCTGCCTAGATAACGGCTTTGGAGAATTTGTTCGAAGAGGTCTGCGCGGACCAGGCGTTCGAGGACTTTTTGCTGGTTGATCTCGAACTCGGGGCCTTCGACGCGTTCGGCAATCCAGCGGCGGCGGGCAAGTTCGGGGATGTGCAGGAATTCGACGCCGATGGTGCCGCAATAATACCGGCGGGCCTCTTCGGCGTATTCGCCGGAGAGACCTTCAAGATCGGGGCATTTCAGCGGGGCGAAGAAGCCGAGTGGGTCGAGGGTGGCTTCATAGAAGCCCCAGCGGCGGAAGAGATAGAAGATGCGTTCGCGTTCGGCGTGTCCGGCGCCGTTGGGCGCGGAGAGGTTCTTCGCGTTTTTCACGGAGCGTTCGGGGGCGAGAGTCGTACGGTTGGCCATAGGTGGTTTCTACAGACCTTCTATTTTGCCATAAAGCGAGGCCGGGGCCGAAAGCGGGGGTTCCATCTCGCTTACCAGCGCTCCGAATGTCCAGTTTGAATGCGATGCTTACTTAAGATAAGTGCGGACGATTTGAATCATGTCTTCCGCGGCTTCCTCCGCGGATTTCGAATTCTTCGGCATGTGGTTGAGGATGTGGTCTTCCATGAGCTCCCCCATCAGGCTGTTGATGGCGCCACGGGCGGCTGAGAGACGGTGAAGAACCTCTGCGCATTGCTCGTCCTCATTTAGCCCTTTGAGAACCGACTCGAGTTGGCCGATGACCTTTTTTGTGCGGTTTACCAAATCCAATTTTTCACGCGAAGTATGTGACATTTTGCTTGACTATCCTACCCGGCTAGGGTATCCAAGGTATTGTACCTACCCACGAGGGGTAGGGTAGAGGCATCAACACTAGTATATATGGAAAGCAAAATACAAGAACCAGAACCTCCAGGTAGCAGCAACGGCCTGGAACTCCGCGATTGGCGAGCCTAGCACCAAGCGTCCCCGAGCACCTGCTCGCTCTCGCGGAACACAAACAAACACGAGCGAGTGGGAATCTATGCAGCCGCTGTAAAGACCCCCACGTGACCAATTGAATTTGACCTGGCGAGACTTGTTCCTGCGGGATGAAGACTGGTTGGTCTCGCGGAAGGAGGGGGATATGCGCAATCGCACGGACAATTTGGCGAACTCCATGACAGGCTCGAGTCTGTACTGCGTTTGGGTGCCCGTGCACGACGACCGGGGGGATCGGCTGATTTCGATATGGATTGATCCAGTACTAACCGCATTCAGACCGCAGATGGAAGGGAAAATGCATAAGGTCGACAGGGTCATGGCTGCTCGCGCGGAGCATGAACCGCAGTGTCGTGCCCAGTTTGAAACAGAAACACTGAATTTCATTCGTACGCATTGTAACTAGCGAGCGGAGAGGAACGAGAGAACACAATGGCTTGGCACGTATTTGAGATTCGTTCGATTGTGGCACTCTTGCCTGGGGCGCTGATCGACACAGTGCGCCTATGAACTTCTTTCATATAGACATGCGGCGCTTGGTCCAACTCGTGGTGCAAATTCTCACTGTTCTAATCTTGTGCTTTGCCACGCCGCGCTTTGGCGTCGCGCAGACCTCGCCGCCGGCTCAAACGTCTCCGCAGAACACACAAACCGAGCAGACCGGTGGGCAATCGACTGGCGACGATTCCGACCCCGGTGACTCCTTAACCGTATTTCCCCATTCAGACACCAGCCGCTATTGGATCTCGGGGCAAGCAAATGTCGTTTTGCAGTGGCATCCGACGTTCCCGGCGAAATACAGCGGACCGAACAGCCTATCCGCACCGGCGCAGAGCGCCACTACGCACATTCTCACGCTTTATACCGGCTACGAACTCTCGCATACGACGGAAGTGTTCGCCGACGTAGAGTATGCGACGGGCGGTGGCATCGGGAACGCGTTCGGCCTCGCCGGCTACACCAACTTGGATTCCGTGCGGACGGTACAAGGCGTACCACTTTCGAGAGACGCCATATCTTGCACGGCTCATGTTGCGGCAGATTATTCCGCTGACGCAGGAGCGCGTCGAAGCGGACCGCGACGAGCTTCATCTCGCCACGTCGCTACCGGCGCGGCGGATCGAGTTCCGCATCGGAAAATTCGACTTGGTCGATTTCTTCGACCTGAATTCCTTCGGCTCCGACAGCCACCTGCAATTCCTGAACTGGACCGTGGACAACAACGGCGCGTACGACTACGCGGCGAATACGCGCGGCTACACCGATGGCGCGATCCTCGAATACGACGATCATTGGTGGACGGCGCGCTTCGCCGAAGTGCTGGAGCCGAAAGTAGCGAACGGAATCAACCTGGACGCCGATATCGCGCGTGCGCGAGCGGAAAACTTCGAACTCGAAGCCCGGGGAAAGCTGATCGCGCATCGGGCGGGCGTGGTGCGCCTGTTGAGCTATCTCAACCACGCCGACATGGGAAACTACAACGAAGCGATTGCCGAGTTCCTCGATCACGAGACCTCGACGCCCGACATCATCGCCACGCGGCGCCAGGGACGCCACAGATACGGCTTTGGCTTGAATTTCGAGCAGGAAATCACATCACAGGTGGGCGTCTTCGGACGCTTGGGCTGGAGCGATGGCCACAATGAGTCTTTCGCGTACACCGAAGACGACCGCACGCTCGAACTCGGCGGCTTTGCGACGGGAAGTTCATGGCATCGGCGCAACGATCGCGCCGGGGTGGCATTCGTTGCCAACGGGATTGCGGCTGCGCATCAGCAGTATCTTGCTCTCGGCGGGCTCGGCTTCCTGCTCGGTGACGGCGGCCTCACATACGGTCCCGAGAAAATCTTCGAGGGATTCTACACCGCGCACCTCTGGCGCGGCTTCTTCGCTTCTTTCGATCTTCAGCACATCAACAATCCGGGCTACAACCAGGCCCGCGGCCCTGTCACGGTCCCTGGTGTCCGTTTCCACGTCGATTTTTAGGGATCCGAGTAGAATCGTCATCTGACAACCCGATGAAGGTTTCAATCCCGAGCGAACAACGCGGGTCGAAAGCGTTGCCGCTCGGCGGGAGCCTTTTGCTATTCGTGTTGGCCCATCATTCTCCGACAGTGACGCGCGATCTGTTGTTCTTCCTGCGCGGGAACAATCCTAATTTTGTCGGAGGTGAGGCCGAGGAATTCGAGGCCGATTGTAGCCGCGGAACGAATGTACTGACTGTGCTCTCCAATGCCGCCGGTGAAGACGAGAAGGTCCACGCCGCCTAGAAGAGCAATGTATGCGCCAATCGCCTTGCGTACGGAAACGGCAAAGACATTCAGCGCGAGCGTGGCGGGTGGATCATTGGAGCGTGCGCGATCTTGCAGCGTCTTCACATCGCTTTCGCCGGAAGAGAGTGCGAAGAGGCCACTCTGATGATTGATCAGATCTTCGATTTTGTCGGCGCCGAGTTTTTCCGTGCGCAAAATATACAAGAAGACCCCGGGGTCAAGATCGCCGGAGCGGGTGCCCATGGGGATTCCACCGGTAGGGGTGAGGCCCATGGTGGTGTCGATTGATACCCGATTGCGAACGGCGCAGAGACTTGCCCCATTGCCGAGGTGCGCGAAGATGGCTCGTTCGGGAAGCTGCGCGCCGAAGTAATGTACAAGCGACTCGTACGAGAGGCCATGGAATCCATAGCGCCGAACACCCGCGTCGAAATAACGCTGCGGGATCGGTAGGTGCGACGCCACTTCCGGCATGGTCTGGTGAAACACATCGTCAAAACAGGCGAACTGCGCCGCTGACGGAAAGATCGACTGCGCGGAAGCGATAAGCGACAACGCCTGCGGGATGTGCACCGGCGCGAAATGCGTGGAGGAGCGAAGTTGGTCCAGAACGTGCGGCGTGATGAGCTGGTGCGCTAGGAGTTTGGGTCCTCCGTGCACGACGCGATGGCCTACCGCTATCGGCGCGCCGTGAATATGTTCGCGGATGGCCTCAGCGACAGTGGCGAGGGCATTGCCTTGCGACTCGAGGATACTTTCACTTTGTACGAGCGGTTTTCCATCCGAAGAACGGATGTGCAATGCGCCATTGCCGTGCCCAATGCCATCGGCGCTTCCAGTCAGGAGCGCCTCTTCGTCGGTTGCGCCGCGGTAATACAAGCCGAACTTCAGCGAAGACGAGCCGCTGTTCAGCACGAAGATTAGATCGTCCCTTTGGGGCAGCTTGTCCACCGCGTCTATCCCGGCCATTTCCAGGTTCGAATCTCTTCTTTGTCGATGCCTTCGGCGTGGGCGTAGTTGATGCTGTCGATGATTTGGCCTTTAAGCCACTCTTTGACGTGAGCGCCGATGGAGCTTAGCCGCGGAACGCGGTCGATCACATCGATAGCCAGATTAAAGCGATCGACTTGGTTAAGGATGGCCAGCTCGAGAGGCGTGTTGATGTTGCCCTTTTCCTTATATCCGCGCACATGGATGTTGTCATGATTCGTGCGGCGGTAGCTGAGTTTGTGGATGAGCGAGGCGTAAGAGTGGAAGTTGAAGATGACAGGCTTATCGACGGTGAAGAGCGAATCGAAGTCGCGGTCGGAGAGTCCGTGCGGATGTTCGGTGGCGGGCATGAGGCGAAAGAGATCGACGACGTTGACGAAGCGTATTTTCAGATCGGAGAAGTGTTCCTTGAGAATTGCGACGGCGGCGAGCGCCTCCATGGTGGCGATATCGCCGGCACAAGACATAACCACGTCCGGTTCCTTGCCATCGTCGGTGGAAGCCCAGTCCCAAATGCCAATGCCCTTGGTGCAGTGTGTAACGGCATCTTCCATGGTGAGGTACTGAAGGTGATCCTGCTTGTCGGCGACAATGACGTTGACGTAGTCGCGCGAACGCAGGCAATGATCCGCCACGCTCAGCAGGCAGTTCGCATCGGGCGGCAAATAGATGCGCACCACATCGGGGCTCTTATTGGTGACCACGTCAAGAAATCCGGGGTCCTGGTGGGTGAAGCCGTTGTGATCCTGCCGCCAGACAAGGGAAGTGATGAGGAGGTTGATGGAGGCCACCGGCGCGCGCCAGTCGAGCTCTTTCTTCGCTTTTTCCAGCCATTTGGCGTGCTGGTTGAACATGGAATCGATGACGTGAACGAAGGCTTCATAAGTGGAGAAAAAGCCGTGACGGCCCGTGAGCACGTAACCTTCGAACCAGCCCTCGAGGGTGTGCTCGCTGAGCATTTCCATGACGCGTCCTGAGACATCGAGCTCGCCCCCGTCGGCGTCTTCCGGCTTGTATTCGGCGAGCCAGGTTTTCTTGGAAGCGGCGTAGATAGCGGTGAGCCTGTTGGAGGCGGTTTCATCCGGGCCGAAGACGCGGAAGGAGTTCATATTGCGGCGCATCACTTCGGCAAGAAAGTGCGCGAGCACGTCGGTTGGCGGCGCATACAGGGCGCCTGCAGACTTTATTTTGACGGCATAGTCGCGAAAGTCCGGCAGATCAAGCTCTTTGCGTAGCAGACCACCGTTGGCGTGGGGATTGGCGGAGATGCGGCGCGTGCCGGACGGCGCAAGCTCCTGTAGTTCGGGAACGAGCGTTCCATTGGCGTCAAAAAGCGCTTCGGGCTTGTAGCTGCGCATCCAGTCTTCCACTATTTTGAGACTGCGTTTATTGGTAGCTGGGTCGGAGACGGGAACTTGGTGTGCGCGCCAAAAATCTTCCACCTTGTGACCGTCTACCTCTTTTGGTCCGGTCCATCCTTTGGGCGAACGAAGTACGAGCATGGGCCAGCGGGGACGCGTGGTGTCTCCCGTTGAGCGGGCGCGATGCTGCAACGAACGAATCTCAAGGATGCATTGCTCCAGAGTGGAAGCCATTTTCTGATGCATCGTGAGCGGATCATTGCCTTCGACGAAGTAAGGTTTGTGCCCATATCCGGTGAGCAGCGCCTCCAGCTCTTCGTGCGGGATGCGCGCGAGGATGGTGGGATTTGCGATCTTATAGCCGTTGAGGTGCAGGACCGGCAGCACGGCTCCATCGCGGATCGGATTCAGGAATTTGTTCGAGTGCCAGGAGGTGGCGAGCGGGCCGGTTTCCGACTCGCCGTCGCCAACCGCGACGGTGACGATGAGATCAGGATTGTCGAACGCTGCCCCGTACGCATGCGAGATGGAGTATCCCAGTTCGCCGCCTTCGTGAATCGAGCCGGGCGTCTCTGGCGTGCAGTGCGAACCGATTCCTCCGGGAAACGAGAACTGCCGGAAGAATTTGAGCATGCCGGCTTCGTCGCGGCTCTTGTCCGGATAAATCTCGGAGTAGTGGCCTTCGAGATAGCAGTTGGCCAGCGTGGCGGGCGCGCCATGACCAGGTCCGGAGATATAGAGGACATTTAAGTCGTACTTTTTGATGAGCCGATTCAGATGGATCCAAATAAAGGATTGGCCGGGATCGGAACCCCAGTGGCCAAGGAGCCGGTTCTTGATGTGCTCCGGCTTTAGCGGTTCGCGGAGGAGAGGGTTTGCACGAAGATAGATCATTCCTGCCGACAGATAGTTGCAAGCTCGCCAGTAGGCGTCCATCTTCGTCAGCTCTTCGCGCGAAAGGGGGGGCTGGACTTCCGTTGTGCTGGCCATAGGGGGACTCCGGCGATTCAAAATAGGTTCTTGATGACGGCATCGGCCGACCGATGCGCCTCTCTAAAGCCTAAACTTTTCCAAGGAAGAAAACACCTGTAAGAGATGATCGCCACGGCCGAGAGGATGCAATCCGAAACGGCGGGTCCATTTGTCCCGCCTCCCTCCTACGGCGGGCAAGCGGCGGACAGGCAGAAGGCGTTCCCTACAACGAACGGACGAGGGATTGAAGGCGGGAGGTGATTTCGGCGGGCGGTGTGTCTGGGGGGAAGGTGACGGAGGCGCCGAAGTGGATGGTGAGTTCGTTGAGATGGGCCAGGCGGCGACGTTCTTGCTTCATTTGCCAAACGCCGTCCAGGCGCATGGGGACGACGGGGATGCCGAGATTTTGGGCAAGAAGGCCGATGCCGGGTTGGAAGGGGATCATGGCGGGTGTGTCGCGATCGTTGATGACGCCTTCGGGGAAGACGAGAAGGCTGTAACCACGATCGACGGATTCGCCAGCGAAGCGGAAGCTTTCGCGGAAGCCGGAGAGTTGCGGGAGCGGGAAGACGTTGAAGAGAGAGACGACGAGGAAATAGTTGAGCTTCCAGAGCCAGCGCATGGCGAAAAACCATTCTGGGGGTGGATGGCGGAAGTCTTGAAGGTTCTCGCCGCCCATGGCGGTGGCGAGACGATGGCGGAAACGGGTGGGGATCGAAAACAGGATGAGACCGATGTCGGCGCGGCGGGTGGTGTGATTAGAGACGAAGAGTACAGGGCCTTTGAGATTGGCGAGCCGTTCGCGGCCGCGAATGCGCGGGTGGCCGAGGAGGAGCGTGGCGGGCCATGTTAGGGCGTAGTAGATGAGCAGGCGGAGGAGGCGGACGGGAGCGCGTTGCGTCCAGCGGGGATAGACGTAATCGGAGCGGCGAGCGGCGGGTTGGGCGAGGAGTTGCTGGATATCGGCGAAGGATTGGGCATTGGCGAATTGAGTTTCGTTGAGTTCGACGTTGTAGCGGTGTTCGAGAGTGGAGAGGAGTTCGATGCGGTCGAGGGAAGACAAGTCTTTGAGAGAGGCGGGGAGTGAGGCAGAGGAGATAACGGAGGGGTAGGATTCGGAAGCGGGGTCTGTTGGGGCACGGAGTAGGTCGGCGGCGCGGGAGGAGATTACGGCGAGACGGGGCTTGCCGGTGGGGGTGCGGGGGAAGTCCGGTTCGGGCCAGAGGAGCCATCGGCGGATGTGCTGATAATCGGCGAGAGAGGCGTTGGCGGCGTCGATGGCGGCTTGCGCGTGCGATACGACGGGATCGAGAGGTGGATTTTGCGTTGATCGCGATGCTGTTGGAGGGTTGCCGCGATCCCTCGACTCGGTGCCGGCAAGTTTCGTCGGCCCTTCGCTCGGGATGACCGACGGGTTAAGGAGGAGGACAGCGCACGGTTCGTCGTTGGGGCCGAGTTGGAGGGGCAAGACGACGGCGTCGCGGATGGCGGGCTGCTTGCGAAGGGCGGCTTCGAGGTCTTCGGGATAGATGTTGAGGCCGGCCGGGGTGACGATGACGTTTTTCTTGCGGCCGCGGAAACGGAGATTGCCTTCGGGATCGAGTTCGCCGAGATCGCCGGTGCGGAGCCAGCCATCGTTTTCCTGGGTTGATTGCTGGAAGAAGCCTTTTTCCCAATAACCGGCAGAGACATTTTCACCGCGAACGAGGATTTCGCCGTCGTCCGCGAGGCGAAATTCGCGGCCGGGAAGTAGTTTGCCGACGGAGCCTTCAACGGCGCGGAATGGGTGATTGAGGCTGATGAGGGAGGCGGTCTCGGTCATGCCGTAGCCCTGAACGACGGCGTAGCCGATGCGCTTGAAGAATTCCTCGGTTTCGGAGGAAAGCGCGGCACCTCCTGAGATGAAGGCCCAGAATTTCCAGCCGAGCCGGCGATGGATGGAGCGAAACATCCACGCGCGATGCAAGAAGGATTGCACTTCTGCGGTCCGATAGTTCAATTCAAACCACTGCGAGCGCTTTAGGGCCGAATATTCATTCAAAAGGTTGTTGCGAATCGCATCCAGCATGCGGGGAACGGCAATGAGGATGGTGGCATGCTCGCGCGCTATAGTGCGAAGAATTTCGTTCGGGTTCGCGGAGTTTTCGAAGACAACGGTAGCTCCGAGAAGCGCGGGAACAAAGAGCCCCATGAACTGGCCGAAGACGTGGCTTAGCGGGACGACGGAGACAAAGCGGAGGGGATGGAACCAGCGTTCGTATTTGCGATACTCGTCGATGCCTTGTTCCAGCGGTTCGAGATTCGCGAGAAAGTTGCCGTGGGTGAGAACGACGCCGCGGGGTTCGCTCGTGGTGCCGGAGGTAAAAAGTATTTGGGCAATGTGATTGCGAGTGATGGGCTCGTCTGCCAGACATTGCCACAAGGGCTTTGCTAGTTCGTTTCCGGGACGGCTGGTCGAGAAGGCCTTGGGGCCCTTCAAGATGTCGGAAAAATCATCCAAGCAGAGCGTGGGGACGGCGGGAATGAGAGAAGGCTTAGAACGGGAGACGAAGGCGAATTTGATGCCGGCATCGGAGACGACGCGGGAGGCAAATTCGAGCGTTGAGGAATCATCGAGGGTAACGACGACGGCGCCGCGGAGAAGGCAGCCCCAGAAGGAGGCGAGGTACTCCGCGGAGTTGGGGCCCCAGAGAAGGACACGGTCGTTGGAGTGAACGCCATTCTCTTTTAGGTGGAGAGCGCAGAAGACGGCGGACCGGGTGAGTTTTTGGTAGGTCCAGGTCTCGCGGCGATAGCCACGCTGTTGGACAATGGCGACGTCGCTGGAGAAACGGGCGAAGTCATCGAAGAGGGAGAGAAGGTGGGGACGGGACATTGATCAGACGCACTCCACGCGGAGCGGAGTCATCATACGCTGGAAGGTGCGGAAGGAGTGGAGTGCCATTCAGGGGACAAAGGAGCACGTCAGGTGCCACGTAAGCACCTTTCGCTGCATCCGATTAGGGAATGTTGAGGAAGCCCGGTAAAATCTAGGGGTTCCGGGAAGCGGGACTTCTCGGGTACACTAAAGATTCCGGGGGCTGGGGCTCCTGCATCTAACGTTGAAGAGATCGCCTGACTGGGGAATGAATGCCTGTACCTGTCTCCCAAGCGTGGACGGTAGCAAGTTACGTCCTGAAACAAAAGATTAAGGGCCACAAACAGTACCCGCTGGTGCTGATGCTTGAGCCGCTGTATCGCTGCAACCTGGCATGCGCGGGGTGCGGAAAGATCCAGTATCCGGCGCACGTGCTGAAGCGCGAGCTTTCGCCGGAGGAGTGCTTCAAGGCGGTGGAGGAGTGCGGAAGCCCGATGGTGTCCATCCCCGGCGGCGAGCCGCTGATGCATACGCAGATCGACAAAATTGTGGAAGGGCTGGTGGCGCGAAAGAAATACATTTATCTGTGCACGAACGCGCTGCTGCTGAAGGAAAAGCTGGACCTGTTCAAGCCGAGCAAATACCTGACATTTTCCGTGCACGTAGATGGACAGAAAGAGCACCACGATTTTTCGGTGTGCCGGGAAGGCGGGTTTGAGCTGGCCATAGAGGGCATGCGCGAGGCCGTGAAGCGCGGGTTCCGTGTAACGACGAACACGACATTATTTGATGGAGCGGATCCGAAGAGCGTAAGGGCGTTTTTTGACGAGATGATGGAGCTGGGAGTGGAAGGCATGATGCTGTCGCCCGGCTATTCCTACGATAAAGCGCCGGACCAGAAGCATTTTCTAGGGCGGGCGCGGACGCGGCGGTTGTTCCGCGCGATCCTGTCCAATCGTAAGGCGAACTGGCAATTCAACATGTCGCCCCTGTTTTTGGAGTTTTTGATGGGGAAGCGGGATTTCAAGTGCACGCCTTGGGGCATGCCGACATATTCCATTTTCGGGTGGCAAAAGCCCTGTTATTTGTTGCAGGACGGTTACGCGGACACCTTTAGCGAATTGATGGCGGAGACGGATTGGGCAAATTACGGAACGGAATCGGGCAATCCGAAGTGCGCGAATTGCATGGTACACAGCGGCTACGAAGCGACCGCGGTGGATTACACCTTCAGTTCGCTGAAGGGGTTGTGGCAGACGGCTATTGCGACCTTTTCGCACCAGTATCCGGACTCCGATGCGGAGGCGATGCTTGCCGAGCATGTGTCGCCGGTTCATTCCTACAATCCGCTGGTGCAAATCCATAAGAATTCCGACAAGCTTGAGGAGACGCGAGCGTGAGCGGGCCGCGACACGCGGATCGCCCGGAGCACACGCTGCAAGCGGACCAATTGGAAGTAGCGCCGGGTACGGCGCACGAGAGCCTGCAGGGATGGATCCCCGAACTGGCGTCCGAGCAGGAGTTGCGGGAAGCTCTAGAGAAGGCGTTCGATTACCGGGGAGACGTGGCAGTAACGCGGAAGGATGGCTCCAAGGTCGAGGGCTACATCTTCGATCGCGTGATGGGAAAGACGTTGGCCAGTTCGTTTGTGCGAGTGCTGCCTAAAGACTCCAACCAGCGTGTCAAAATTGCATATTCCGAGATCGCTGCACTTGCGTTCAGCGGAAGGGATACGGCGGCGGGAAAAAGCTGGGAAGCGTGGGTCACGAAGTATTGGGCAAAGAAGGAAAAGGGCGGGGGGAAGCTGAGTTTGCAGCCGGAATCGTTGGAGGAGTAGGGAAGTAGCAAAGGCCCGCCCAAAGACCCTGAAAAACGGTTAATCCACTTACAATCAGCAGGTTACAAGAAAATGGAGAGATTCCCTGCCCTTCCAGTCCCTTGTGGACAGTAAGCCCTTATATGTGATAGTGTTAGGTATAGCGTTTGTTGCTCTTGTACTACCTTTTGACTCGTTCAGGGGGCTGCGAGAACAAACTCGCAGCCCTTTTTTTGGTCGGGGCTGGAGGCAATCTCAGGGCATGGGAGACCGTGTGCTGGGGCCAAGAGAGGCAAAGCAATTCAATTTCGAGGTTCTGAAGTGAAGGAACAAGGAACAGTGAAGTGGTTCAATGCTTCGAAGGGCTATGGGTTCATCCAACGTCAGACCGGGGAAGATGTTTTTGTGCACTTCTCCGCCATTCAGATGGACGGTTACAAGTCCCTGAATGAAGGCCAGGCGGTGGAGTTCGAGGTAAAGAAGGGCCCAAAGGGCCTTCAGGCAGAGAACGTCACAAGCCTCTAGCCTGTGGATGGGGAGGTTCCCGGAGGGCCGGGGACCTCTCAATCAGGGGTGAATCAGGAAAGAAAGAAAGTAAATCGAGAAAAGCAGTGAGTGGTTCCAAGGAGGCAGTCGTGCAAGTAATGCAGGAAGGACAGACAATCAAGCATGAATTATTCGGCCTCGGGATCGTGACAGCATCCGATCTGGAGCGTACGGCCGTCGATTTCGATGATCATGGACCCAAGCTGTTCGTCACCAGCATATTGAGCGCGGAACTGATCGGCGAAGCCCCCGCAACTCCACCGAAGACCAAGCGACGCCGGAAAGCATCTGCAGCCGCCAAAGCCGCAAAAAAAGCCGCTGCCGCCGCCGCGAAGTAAGCTCCATCCGTTCGTTCGAAGCAAGGAACCCCGAAAGATGCGCCAGAAATGGCGCAGGGGTGTGTCTCAACTCGTCTTTCCTCCCTAATCTTTCTTTCGGAAACACGATGGCCGATGCTACAGATGGCAATTTCGCCGCACGGGCAGGGATGTCTTGAACAGGCGGCAGAATTAGCGGATGGCGGCTTCGGCCTGGTCGAAGGCGTGGTAGGAAGAACGGACGAGGGGGCCGGCTTCGACGTGCTTGAAACCCATCTGCTCGCCGAGGCGTTTGAATTCGGCAAATTCATCGGGGTGGACGAAACGAATGACGGGGAGATGCTCGCGAGTGGGCTGGAGATACTGGCCGAGCGTGAGGATGTCCGTGCCTTGCGCGGCGAGATCCTGCATGGTGGCCAGGACTTCGTGTTTTTCTTCGCCTAGGCCCAGCATCATGCCCGTTTTGGTGGGGACATCGGGATGAGTGTGTTTGGCGCGGCGGAGTAGTTCAAGGGAACGCTCGTAGAGAGCACCCTTGCGCACCTGGCGATAGAGGCGGGGAACGGTTTCGGTGTTGTGGTTGAGAATGTCCGGCTTGACCCTGAGGACGGTATCGAGGGCGCTCCAATCGCCGCGGAAATCGGGAATGAGGACTTCGACCTTGCAGCCGGGGATGCGCCGGCGAATTTCCTGGATGGTGCGGGCAAAGATGCGGGCGCCGCCGTCGGGCTGGTCGTCGCGATTGACGCTGGTGACGACGGCATAACGCAGGCCGAGGCGGGCAGCGGCTTCCGCGACGCGAAGGGGTTCGTCTTCATCGGGAGGGCCGACGGGTTTGCCGGAAGGAACCGCGCAGAAGCCACAAGCGCGCGTGCAAATATCGCCAAGGATCATGAAGGTGGCGGTGCCGTGTTCCCAGCATTCGCCCATGTTGGGGCAGCGCGCGGCTTCGCAGACGGTGTGCAAGTCCAGGGTGCGCATGATGCGTTTGAGATTTTGGTAGCGCTCGCCGCCAAAAAATTTGACGCGCAGCCAATCCGGGCGGGGATGAACGCCGGGCGGGGGCACGGGGGGCATTGCGGCGTTCGAAATAATGTTAAATGGTGAAGCCATAGTCAGGGTCCGCAAACAGTATTTTACGTCGAATTTGTGTCGGGAACAAACGTGGACCCCCGCTGGATTTGTCCATGAGCCAGAGCGAGGCGAGGGGTTATACTCCAACTAGCATGTCGAAACTGCTACCAATTGTGTTGCTGTTGAGCGGGCTTGGGCACTTTGCGGCCGTTTGCTTCGCACAGGCGCAGACGGGCAAGCCAAACGAACAACTTTGCACGATATCCGGAATAGTGGTTCGGAAGGCGGACAGCGGTCCGCTGAAGGGAGCAACGGTGCAACTGGTGAGCGATGTGGACCGGGAGCATACCATCGCCGCCAAAACAATGGCGGACGGTCAGTTCGAACTGCGTAATGTGCCGGCGGGCCAGTACCGTCTGAAAGTCACGCGCAATGGATATGTGGGGCAGGAATACGGGCAGAAGAAACCGGGCGATCCGGGGGCAACATTCACGTTGCGAGAGGGCCAGATAATGCGCGACCTGATATTCAAGTTGGGACACGCAGCGGTGATCAGCGGGCACATTTATGATGAGGATGGCGAGTTGGTGCCGAAGGTTTTGGTCACGGCGATGCGCGAAGCATACAAGGAAGGCCGGAAACAGCTTGAGATTGCGGCAGTCGATCAGACCAATGACCTGGGCGAGTATCGCCTTTACGGCCTGTCGCCAGGACGCTATTTTGTCAGTGCTCAAAACCAACAGTGGAACCGCCTGGTGGGTGACCCCGAATTTTCTGCTCCGAATAAGAGTGGCGGGGAGCAGGGTTACACGAACGTCTACTACCCCAATGCCACCGAACCGGGCAAAGCGTCTAGCCTGAGCGTCAAAGAAGGCGAAGAAATCGCATCGATTGACATCCTGATGAAAGAAGTGACCGTGTATCGGATCCGCGGCAAGGTGATCAATCTTGTCTCGAGTCACAAGGGTCGTGAGACCTTTCTGGAAATCATGCGCCGCGGCCAGAGTGTGCAATGGGATTTTGTCGGCGGCCGGAGCGTGACGAAGCTGGACGGTACATTCGAAATCCCAGAGATGGTGCCCGGGGAATACACTATTATGGCGTCCATGTTCGACGAAGGGAAAACCTATTCCACGCAGGAAGACGTGGACGTGGTGAGTACGGACGTCGATGGGTTGACGCTGACAGTCGCTCCAGGGGTGAATATTCCGGGCAAGATTAGCTGGGAGGGAAAACCCAGCGTTGAAGCCGAAGGTGTGCTTATCATCGCCGGTGCGCAACAGTTTGGCTCGATTTGGGGAGGAGAAGTCCACCTAGAAGCCAACGACCAATTCACATTGAAAGAGGTGCCTCAGGGAGTATTTCGTCTGGAAGTGAACGGTATTGGGAAGGATTGCTATATCCGGGAAATCCGCCAGGGCGAGAGCGTTCTTAGCGACCCGGTTTTTCGCGTGACGCGAGGGTCTGCGAGCGGATTAGAGATTACCGTCAATTGTCGCGGTGCGCGCTTGGAAGGCACGGTGCTGAACGAAGAAAGCACACCGGTCGCAGGGGTATGGGTTGCGGCAATACCGGAGGAAGCAAAGAGAACGCTGCACCGGTTATTTAAGTCGGTGACCACGGATCAATACGGCCGTTTCGTCCTCCGTGGAATTGCCCCCGGAAAATACAAGCTTTTCAGTTGGGGCGGGGTTGAGCGGGGCGCCTGGGAAGACGAAGACTTCCTCAGAGGTTTTGAAGAGAAGGGCGTTAGCGTCGAAGTTCAGGATGGTGATGTGGAGACATTAGAACTGAAGCTGATTGAGGTGGGGGATTCGTCCGGCAAAAGCGAGTGAAGGTTGGGCAGAGGGTTACAGCGGCTGGCGGGAGGAGCGGACAAAATCGCGGAGGACGGTGACGTTGGGGCCGTAGGCGCCGATGCGGCCGGCGTCAACGGGGAGGCCGAGGCTTTCGGCGAGATCGAGATCCACGCCGGCGTCGTCGAGCTCCGAGAGGCTGAAGCCCGCGGCGGGTTGCACACGGTTCATTCCGGAAGGATAGACGGGCCGCGGGGGACGGTGGCGCTGCCAGGGGCGGCACGCTATCTCATAGAACTGCTTCCAATCGCGTTTGTGCCAAGTGTGCATTGTGCTCTTTGCGCGTCCTAGTTTGGATGCAGCCCGAGGCGGTAACGTTCCTCCGGTTTCAGGTCCGCATCCCTATCCCTGCCGTCGCAGCCGGTTAGATCTGCAAACTGTCCTTTCATATACCCCAGGAAGGAACAGGCGAAGAACTTTCTTCGCTTAGTGTTTCAAACACGTCAACTTGCATAATGTTTCGGGCACCATTTTCGGCCCGGGGCGAAGTGCCGAAATGCAGAGAGGCGGGCGGGAAGGAGCGCTCTGGGGAGTGTCCTCCATCCCTGCTTTTCGGCGGGATAGTATATGCAACGAAGAGCCATGGCCAGCGAAATTTCGGCGGGCTGTGAATTTCGAGGAGTTGGGTAGGAAGGCGGGGACCAAAGGCCAGGCACACCCTTCCACTAAATGAAAATTCGCCGCAGGAAATTACTGTCCGGGCAAATGGGTGATAGGCCCGAAGCGCAGAGCAAGTGAAAAGAGATAAAAGAGAAAAGCGTTACCAGCGGTTGCCGCGATCGCCACGGTCGCCGCCGCCGCGATCTCCACCTCGGCCGCCACCCCCGCCACGACCACCACGATCGCCGCCGCGCCCGCCCCCGTAACCGCCGCCTCCACCACCACGACCCCCGCCGCCACCCGAGCGTTCGGTTTGCGGACGAGCTTCGTTGACAACGAGGTTCCGGCCACCAAAGTTTTGACCGTTGAGGCTGGTGACGGCGCGATCCGCGTCTTCATCGTTGGTGATCTCGATGAAAGCGAAGCCGCGCGACTGGCCCGTAAAACGGTCACGAATCAGACTGATTGCGGAAGGGGTGATGCCCAATTGACCAAACCACTCTTGCAACTGCTCTTCCGATGCATTGAAAGGAAGATTACCCACGTAAAGCTTCTTCACCGGCGGACTCCTTCTGTCCGGAACCTAAAACAACGAGTTGCGGAGCGCACTGAGGATGACCTGTCCGCCAGGGGGAAAAGGGGAAGCGAACCGCAGCGGACTGGGGTAGTTCAGTGGTCCCGTGCATGGTCTCGAAAATTGCCTGGTTTTGCAACAGATTATTGTGACCGGACAGGGCGAGCGAGTGCCGGCCCGGGGATCACACGCCGCAGGCAAAGGATGATACGATGCGCGACCAAGCCCCCCGACGAGGTAAACATGCGCGGCACAATGATGGACTTTCCACTGGTGCTTCCGGTGCTGCTGGAGCGTGCCGGGAAACTCTTTAAGGACATCGAAATTGTCTCGCACCGGCCGGACAAGACGGAGGTGCGCTCGACCTACCAGGATTTCTACAAGCGGGCACGTCGGCTCTCCGAGGGGCTGACGAGGCTGGGGTTGCGGCGGGGCGACCGTGTCGCCACGATGATGTGGAATCACACCGGGCACCTGGAAGCATTCTTTGGAGTGCCCTGCGC
This sequence comes from Candidatus Acidiferrales bacterium, assembly GCA_963734105.1. Classification (GTDB taxonomy): domain Bacteria; phylum Acidobacteriota; class Terriglobia; order Acidiferrales; family UBA7541; genus Acidiferrum. The sequence goes on from CAVTFW010000010.1 coordinate 142,363, forward strand.
GGGGGGCATCTTGCATGCTTTGAATCTCCGCCTGCATCCCCATGAAATCGCCAAGATCGCAAACCACGCCGAAGACCGGTTTCTGATCGTAGATGACGTGCTGTTGCCGCTGTACGAGAAATTCCGGCAGGACGTGAAGCTTGAAAAGGTCATCGTGGTGCCTTTTGGTTTGGCGGGTGTTCCCGAGGGGTTTCTAAATTACGAAGAGGTGCTCGCGGATGGGCGCGGTGATTTTGCTTATCCGACGATTGATGAAAATGATGGGGCGTCCATGTGTTTCACGTCGGGGACGACCGGTTTTTCTCAGGGAGTGATTTACACGCACCGGTCACTGGTGCTGCATTCCATGGCCGAAGCCATGGTGGATACGTTTGGGCTGAGCCACCAGGATACGCTGATGCCGCTGGCGCCGATGTTTCACGCGAACGCGTGGGGAGTGGTGCATACCGCGGTCATGACGGGAACGAAGCTGGTCTTGATGGGACCGAACGTGGAGGCGGAGCTGGTATTGGATACGCTGCTCGCGGAGCGCGTGACGGTGGCGAATGCCGTGCCGACAGTTTGGATCAACGTGCTTGAAACGCTTGAGAAACACCCGGGCCGATGGAAGTTCGAAAAACTAATCCGCGTGGTTTGCGGCGGAACCGCTCCTCCGCTGGAGTTAATGCGCCGGCTCGATCGCCACAACATTCGAATTCTTCATCTCTGGGGCATGACGGAGACCTCGCCGTTGGCGACGACCGGGCACCTGAAATCCAGGATGCGGGATTGGCCGGAGGAGAACAAATATCAGATCCGCGCGAAACAGGGATGGCCGGTGCCGCTCATCGATATTCGTGTGATGCGGCCGGAAGGCGAGGCGGAATGGGACGGAGAAACGCCGGGAGAAGTGGAGATCCGGGGCCCGTGGGTGGCCGGGCAGTACTACAAAGCACCGGACCAGGCATACAAATGGAGCGAGGACGGATGGTTCCGTACCGGTGACGTGGGGACCATCGATGCCGACGGAATCATGAAGGTGGTGGACCGGGCCAAGGACCTGGTGAAGTCCGGAGGAGAATGGATCAGTTCGGTGGACCTGGAAAATGCCTTGATGGGACACCCGGCGGTGAAGGAAGCGTGCGTCGTGGGGATTCCGCACCCGAAATGGCAGGAGCGGCCGCTGGCCGCCGTGGTGCTGCGGGAGGGAGGCAGGGCGACGGCGCAGGAGTTGCGGGAGTTTCTGGCGAAGGACTTTGCGAAGTGGCAACTGCCGGACGCGTTTGTGTTCGTCGAGACGATCCCGCGAACCAGCGTGGGCAAGTTCAAGAAAATCGCGCTGCGCGAACAGTTCGCCGGGTGGAAATGGGAGGCGTAGGAGCCCGCCGGCCGCTTTCGCCAAGTGGAGCCGAAATTAGGTGCGGTAGGAAGCGTTGATACGCACGTATTCGGAAGTGAAATCGCAGGTCCAGTAGCGGGCGGAAGAGCGGCCTGCGTGGAGATCCACGACGATGTGAACGTTTTTTTCGAGGAGGCGGTTGCTGGCGGCGCGCTCGTTGAAATCGAGGGGCTGGCCGCGGCGCAGAACCGGTATGCCCGCCATATGGATGTCCACACGAGCGGGATCGAATTTTACGCCGGCGCGACCGGCGGCGGCGAAAATGCGGCCCCAGTTCGGATCGCCGCCAGCGAAGGCGGTTTTGACCAGAGGCGAAGTCGCAATAGTCTCCCCGATGCGGCGCGCGGCACCCTCCGTCTTTGCGCCACGCACTTCGATTTCGATCACGCGTTGCGCGCCTTCGCCATCGGCCACGATCTGCAAGGCGAGTGATTGACAGACCTCCTCGAGAGCCTTTGAAAATGCGCGGTGGGCGGCGGAGCCGGTCTTAATCAGGGGCGCACCGGCTGCGCCATTGGCAAGAACAAGAAGCGTATCGTTTGTGGAAGTGTCGCCGTCAACGCTGATCGCGTTAAACGTGCGCGTGGTTACGTCGCGGAGAATCCTCTGAAGGAGTGACGGAGAAATATTGGCGTCGGTGGCGACGAAGGCCAGCGTGGTGGCCATGTTCGGATGGATCATGCCCGCGCCCTTGGCGCAGCCTACCAGATGGATGCGCTTGCCCGCCATTTTGAATGAGGCGGCCTCTGTCTTTGGCCGTGTGTCCGTGGTGCAAATGGCCAGGGAGAATTCGGCAAACGAGCGGGCGGAGGGCCGGCGATTGCGGGTGATGCCGGGGAGCGCACGAAGAATTTTTTCAACCGGTAGAAGCACACCGATGACGCCCGTGGAACAGACGGCAACTTCGTCAGGACGGCAGCGGAGGTGACGGGCGGTTTCTTCGACCGTTTTCACGGAAGCGGCGTAACCGGCGGCACCCGTGGCGCAGTTGGCGTTGCCGGCGTTGGCGATGACCGCCCGCATGCGTCCTTTCGAAGTCTTCAGATGGGCCTTGGAGACGACCACCGGCGCGGCAACGACAAGATTTTGCGTGAAAACGGCGGCGGCGGATGCGGGAACGTCACTGGAAAGCAGGGCCAGATCGAGCGCGCCGGTTTTCTTCAGGCCGCAGGCAGTGGCGGCGAAACGAAACCCGCGAGGGAGAGCGGCTTCAGAGGGTGCTTGTTTCATGGGCGGAGGGTCCGCGGGGCGAAGGCGGAACTCACGGAAGGGACCTCCGATCCTCCGCGTGGTAGGAAGCGGTTTCGACAATGTAAACGACGGAGCCGAGGCTCATGGTTGTTTCTCCAGTTGTGAGAGATTTTGTTCCAGTTGCGCGATGGCAGCGCGGACGGATTCCTCCGCAGTGCCCCCGGGAACGGATTTGGAACCGATGGCACTTTCGACCGAAAGAGTCTTCAGAAAATCGTCCGCGAATTGCGGGGAAATTTTACGGAGATCTTCGGACGAAAGCTGTATCCAGGGCTTGCCCTGCTTTTCCGCTTCGCGCAGCACCTGGCCGACGAGGTCGTGTGCCTGGCGGAATGGAACGCCGCGCCGGACAAGATAGTCGGCAGCATCCGTAGCGAGCAAGGCAGGGTTGGAAGCAGCGGCTCGCAGGCGGTCTTCGCGGAATTTTGTTTTGGAGAGAGCGCCCGCTGCAACGGCGAGCATATCGTTGACCTGATCGTGGGCTGCGAAGAGAGCTTCCTTGTCCTCCTGGAGGTCGCGCTGGTAGCTGCTTGGCAAGCCTTTTAATGTGGTGAAAAGGCTGAAGAGGGCGCTGGTGATGCGGCCGGTTTTCCCACGGAGAAGCTCCCAGGAATCGGGATTCTTTTTTTGCGGCATCAGGCTGCTGCCGGTGGAATATTCATCGGGGAGGACGACGTAAGAGAATTCCTGGGAGGCGAAGAGGACGAAATCCTCGGCGAGGCGGGAAAGATGCGTGGCGATGCCCGCGAGAGCGAAGAGGTAGTCGAGAGCGAAATCACGGTCGCTGACGGCGTCCAGGCTGTTGGCGGTGATGCGTGAGAAGCCGAGATCGCGGGCCAGTGCGTTGCGATCGATGGCAAAGGCGCAGCCAGCGAGCGCGCCCGAGCCCATGGGGCAGGCATCGGCGGAGGCGGCGGCATTTTGCAAGCGGGTGAGGTCGCGCGTGAAGGCTTGTGCGTGCGCCATCAGGAAATGGGAAAGAAGAATCGGTTGGGCATGCTGCATGTGGGTCATGCCTGCCATGGGGATTTTCAGGTTGGCCTTTGCCTGGACCGTGAAGGCCCGGATGAGAGCGAGGACCTTGCCGCGAATGATGGATGCAGCGTCGATGACGAAAAGGCGGAAATCCGCGGCGACGAGTTCGTTGCGGCTGCGGCCGGTGTGCAGCTTCCATCCGAGGGGGCCGAGTTCTTCGACGAGGGCCTTTTCGACGAAATGGTGGACATCTTCGGCGGCGGAAGAGGCCAGCCAGACGGGATCGCTTTCCGAGCGCGTCGCGATTTTATCGAGAGCAGCGAGTGTCTGTTGCACTTCGGATTCGTTCAGGATGCCGCAGCGTTGCAGGCCCTTGGCCCAGGCGCGATCGACGGCGATTTCGTAGTGGAGCAGGCGGCAATCGAACGCAAAGGAGTTCTGGAAGGCGTCGAAAAGCGCGTCGGGCGCCTTGTCGAAGCGGCCACCCCAGAGGCGATCGTTTTTGCGTACGGTCATTGGAGTCCTATAAGAAGCCATTGCCAGCTAGGAGCCGGCGCTACCAAAAAGACCGCTAGTTCTAGAAATCTTGCCGAGATGGGGCGCAGCATGCAGCGCCCCTACGAGAACGCTTAGCCGTTGTGGCTTTCGGCTTTGGCTTTCGGTCGCACGGTCACTGGCAAAGCGAAGAGATTGATGAAGCCCTCGGCGTCCTTGGGGTTGTAACGGCCCATGGTGAAGCTGGCGAGGTCGGCGTGATAGAGGGAATAGGGCGAAAGGCGCTTGGTGACATTGAGGGTGCCCTTCCAGAGTTTGAGGCCGACGGAGCCGGTGACGCGCTGCTGAGCGACGTTGAAGAAGCCGTCCAGGGCTTCGCGGAGTGGGGAGAACCAGAGGCCGTTGTAGACGAGCTCGGCGTAGCGAACGGAAAGGGCCTGGGCAAAATGGGCGGTTTCGCGGTCGACGGTAAGGCGCTCGAGTTCGCGATGGGCAGTGACGAGCAGCGTGCCGCCGGGGGTTTCATAGGCGCCGCGGGACTTCATGCCCACCAGGCGGTTTTCGACAAGGTCGGTGCGGCCGACGCCGTGTTTTGCGGCTACGTCGTTGAGGGTGTTGAGCAGGTCGATGGGGCCGAGTTTCTTGCCGTTGACCGAAACGGGATTTCCCTGTTCGAAGCCGATCTCGACCTCTTCGGCTTTGTCCGGCGCCTTGTCCGGAGATACGATCCATTGCCACATGGCTTCGTTGGGAGCGTTGGCCGGATCTTCGAGCTCGCCGCCCTCGTGGCTGAGGTGCCAGATATTTCGGTCGCGGCTATAGATGTTTTTCTTGCTTTGCTCGACGAGGACTTTGTGTTTTTCGGCGTAGGCGATGGCGTCCTCGCGCGAATCGATGTCCCACTCGCGCCAGGGCGCAATGATCTGCACATGAGGGGCGATGGCTTTGTAGGCCAATTCGAAGCGTACTTGATCGTTGCCTTTGCCGGTGCAGCCATGGGAAAGGCCGTCGGCGCCGAGCTGCAGGGCGAGTTCCGCTTGACGCTTCGCAATTACTGGGCGGGCCATGGAGGTGCCGAGGAGATAGGTATGCTCATAGACGGCGCCGGCGCGCAGCGTGGGCCAAATGTAGTCGCGAATGAATTCTTCGCGCAGATCTTCTACTTGAGCGGCGGAGGCTCCGGTCGCAAGAGCTTTCTTCCGGGCGGCTTCGAGGTCTTCCTGCTGGCCGACGTCGCCAATCATGGCGATCACTTCGCAGCCATAAGTTTCGCGGAGCCACGGGATGATAATGGACGTATCGAGCCCGCCAGAGTATGCCAACACAACTTTCTTGGGTTTGTGGACGGTTTGAATCACTCGGTTCTTTCTCCTTGGCTGAACGGCAAGATATCAAGTATAGAGCGCGTGCAGAATGGCCTTTTGCACGTACATGCGATTTTCGGACTGCTGCAGGACGACGGAATAGGGCGCGTCGAGCACTTCATCGGTCACTTCGGCGCCGCGGTGCGCCGGAAGGCAGTGCATGAAGACCGCGCCCGGAGCGGCCTGCTCCATGAGTTTGCGGTTCACCTGGTAGGGCTTGAAAACCTGGCGGCGGACTTTTTCTTCCGCTTCAAAGCCCATACTGGTCCAGGAGTCGGTGTAAACGGCTTGCGCGCCGCTCACGGCTTCCTGTGGATCGGTGAAGAGATCAATGCGCGCACGGTTTTCCTTCGCAACACGCTTGGCATCGCCGATGACATCCGCGTCAGGCGCGTAGTTGGCGGGGGTTGCTATGCGGATGTGCACGCCGAGGCGCGCGGCAAGATAGACGAGGGAGTGGCAAACGTTGTTGCCATCGCCGACGTAGGCGAGCTTGAAACCCTTTAACGAGCCAAATTTTTCCTCGAGGGTGAAAAAATCGGCGAGCGCCTGGCAGGGATGAAACTTGTCAGAAAGCGCGTTGACCACGGGAATCGAGATGTTGGCAGCCATCTCCTCGAGCACGCGCTGCTCGTAGACGCGCGCGACGATGCCTTGCACCCAGCGCTCAAGGTTTCGCGCCACGTCCGGAATGGACTCCCTCTCGCCGAGGCGGGCTTGGGTGTGGTCCAGAAAGACGACGAACCCGCCCATGCTCTGAATGCCGACCTCGAAAGTGACGCGTGTGCGGAGGGAAGGCTTCTCAAAGATGAGGGCGATGTGCTTGTTGCGCAGGACGGAGGCGTAGCGCGAGGGGCGCGCCTTGATCTCCGCAGTGCGCTGGAGGAGGTCGCGGGTGTCCACGGGACCCCATTCGGCGCCGGTGAGTAAATCCTTGGCGATCGAGGCCGGAATGGCAAGCGAAGCAGTCGATGCAGTCATGTTTCTTCTCCCTGATACAAAAAAGCTAAACAACCGACATGGAAGCGAGTCCGTTCGAGGAAAGTTCCCGCAGGATACGCGTGCCAGGCAAACTTGAGAAAGAGCTTTTCACGGAATCCGCCGCGAAAAGCCGCGGATCGAGAACGGCGGCGGCGGAATCGCCACCGACGATGTGCACCTCGCGGACGCCCCCCTCGAGGGCGCGTTTCGCGGCTTCCAACTTCAGAATCATGCCGCCGGAGACCACGCGGGCGTGCACGAGGCCTTCAATCGTTTCGCAGGAAATTGTGGACAGCACTTTTTCGCCGTGCAGGACGCCGGCAACGTCCGTGAGATAGATGAGATGGTCGGCGCCAATAAATTCGGCGGAGGCGGCGGCCATGTGGTCGGCATTGATGTTGTAGAGTTCGCCGTCCGAACCCAGGCCCAGACATGCGGCGACGGGGAGCAATTTTTCCCGCCAGAGCGATTCGAGGAAGGAGACCTTCACGCCAGTGAGATAGCCGACGAAGCCGAGGCTGCCTTCGATGTCGTTGTGGACCAGGGGCGCCGCGGAAAAGCAGGCGGCATCCGCGGCGGAAATTCCGATGGCGGGCTGGCCGGCGGCAGAGATAGCAGCGGCCAGACGCTTATTCAGCAGGCCGCCAAAGACCATGACGGCGGCGTCGCGCGTTTCAAGATCGGTAACGCGGAGGCCGGAGATAAACTTGCTCTCGATGCCGAGGCGATTCAAGGTAGCGGTGAAGAGACGGCCGCCGCCATGGATGACCAGGATTTCATGGCCGTGGCGGGCGAGGGCGGCGACGTGCTGCGAAAGAGAGTGAATCGTCTGCGCGTCTTCGAGCAGGGCGCCTGCAAATTTGATGACAATTCTCATAGCAATCCGGTCTGCTCCTCGATGCCGCGCATCAGGTTGAAATTTTGAATGGCCTGGCCCGCGGCGCCCTTGCCGAGGTTGTCCAGACAGGAAACGACAATGAGGCGCTCTCCGGCGGGGTCCAGGGCGAAGCCGAGATCACAAAAGTTGGTCTTCGCCACATGCTGGAGTTCCGGCAATTTGCCGGCGGGCCAGATGCGCACCATGGGCTTGCCCGCATAGAATTCGCGGTAGAGCCTCTCGATGCTTTCGGGAGTTTGCTTCGCCGCAAGGGTGACATAAATCGTGGAGAGAATGCCGCGCGCGACTGGAAGCAGGTGAGTGCTGAAAACCAACTGCGATTCGGCGAGGCCGGTGTGTTCCAGAATCTCCGGCGTGTGGCGATGGGAGAAAAGATTGTAAGCGCGGAAGTTTTGGTCGACTTCCACGAAGTGAAGATCGCGGCGAGCGTCCTTGCCGGCACCGGTGGCGCCGGATTTGCAATCGCAGATGACATTTTGCGAGGGCGAGAGGAGGCCCGCCTGAGAGAGAGGCCGAAGGGCAAGGATAACGCTGGTGGCGTAGCAGCCGGGATTGGCAACCAGATTGGCGCTGCGGATGCGATCGGCGTAGAGCTCCGGCAAACCGTAAACGGCTTCGCCCAGGCGCGCGGCGTGCGGGGTTGGGAGCTTATACCAGGAGGTGAAGGTCTCCGGCGAAGAAAAGCGGAACGCGCCGCTGAGATCGATGACGCGGAGACCCGCATCGAGTAGCTTGGGGGCAAACTCGGCCGAGACTTCGTGAGGCGTGGCAAGGAAGGCAGTGCCAGCCGGGCCAGACGCGATGGCATCAAGAGAAAGAGGGCGCAAAGGCGCTTCGCCGCGAGCACGGAGTTGAGGGAAGAGTTGGGAAAGGCAATGAAAGCCGTTGGTGTCGCGGACGTAGAACGTGGGCGGAGCGATGGCGGGATGGCGGAGGAGCAGCGTCGCCAACTCAAAACCGGTGTAGCCGGTGACACCAATGACAGCGACGTGGCGGGGATCTCTCATTTCACGTGGGACTCGATGGTTTTCTGAAGGGACTCACGGCTCTTGCGGCTCGGGGTGATGATGAGCACGGTGTCGTCCCCGGCGATGGTGCCGGCAATTTCGGAGAATTTTGCACCGTCGAGGGCGGCAGCGAGGGGTTGCGCGCCGCTCGGGGGCGTCTTGAGGACGAGAAGATTTTCCGCAGGGCGGATGTCAAGGAGGAATTCGCGGAGCGCGCGCGTGAGAGGAGGTAGAGCGGCAGCCTCTTCTGGGAGCGCGGAATCGGCGCGATAGCCTTCCCTGGTCTTCACGAGTTTCAGCTCCTGGAGGTCGCGGGAGAGGGTGGCCTGGGTTACGCGCATGCGTTTTTGCGCGAGCCGGCGGCGGAGATCCTCCTGATTGGAGATGTGTTCGGACGAGACCAGGCGGAGGATCTGGCCGTGGCGAAATGTTTTTGTGGCGCTCATTTGGTTAGTTATACAGCCTACTGTATATTTATACAGGCTTAGGCGAGGCGATGTCAAATAGAACGTAACTCCAGAATGCTCTTGCGCGTTGGGCTGCGCATCGCAGGCGCTTAGGAGGATTTCTCGCCAGGGAAACCAAGAGCTGGTATGCAAGCCCGCGCTACATTGAGGACTTAAGAGGGCGACCCAAGAGCGGCCAGCCTCGGAAGGCGGGCCTGATGGGGAGAGTTGGGATGGGGCGGACGCCAAACGAAAGATTGGCGTTCCCAGGGCATGGGGCCGGCCGCTGCGTGAGGGAGGCTTATCGCAGAGGCCTCGCCGATTCGACCAGGTCAAGGGAAACGTCAAGGGGCCGATATAAAGGTAAGAGGCTGGCCCCGCAGTTCGGGGCCAACGCTACAGGGACGAATGAGTAGAGAAGCCCTGGAAGCGGCCCTGCAGGTGATCTGGCCGAAGGGACAGGGGAGGGGCGCTGCATCATAGGTGGCATAATTGACATGATTGCTGGCTTTTCGGCGCTGGGAGTGTTACGAATCAAGAATCAGCGCCTCTCGCCCATGAGTGAAGTCTGTCACATCTCCGGCTGCAAGCACGACGTACCGGCCGCCCTGGCCGAACAGAAGATCTGCGTCCTCCATTTCACGCTCTCGCTGGAGCAGGGTTGCGCGGAGATGCGCCGGGAAACGGCCCTAGGGAACGCGCCGCGGGAACGGCAGCGGGAGATCATGGGATTCATCACGGAGAATGGCGAGAAGTTGGCGCGCGTGGCGACCAGCGGCTTGCACATGACGGATGACCTGAAAGCCCGTGTGCTCAGCACTTTCCTTACTTTAATGAATCTGCGAGAAAATTTGGACCGCGCAGCCATGCGCTCACCCTTTGGCCGAAGCGGCATCCTCCGCTAGTAGCCCGACTCAGGCACCAATATATTTTGCATAGAGGGAGCGGGCCACAGCCGGGTCTTTTGTGCCTTTGAGGATGGCGCGGCCATCGCTAAAGACGGTCATTTCGTAAGGCGGAATGAGGAAACGCAGGAGAAATCCGTTCTGGCGGACGTCTGAAATTGAGGGGGCCAGGCGGTCCTGCAGCGCTTTAAGGTCCAGGGAACGGCTGCGCTCGTGAATCTGGACGGAATCGCGCCCGCACATGGTGACGTGCGGCTGGGCTTCGCCGGTCAGGTGCAAGAACTCGCGGTGGACACAAACGCGGCAAAGGGGATTGCGCTGCGGCTGGAGGGATTGGAATCGGCCGCTCCAAACATCACACGAGAGAAGACGCCCGTGAAGAGCGGAGGCACGGCCGGCGAGCAATTTAGTGGCTTCGGCGACTTCCAGAGAGGCGATGAGATTCACGATGGAGCCGAGAACGCCAACCGTGTCGCAAGTTTCCTCGAGCCCGGCGGCACCGGAGGATTCCAGCAGACAGGCGAGGCAGGCGGTCTTGCCCGGGAGAATGGTCATGGTGATGCCGTAACTGGCAACCGCGGCGGCGTAGATCCAGGGAGTGTCCGATTTGACGGCAAAATCGTTGATGAGGAATCGGGTTTCAAAATTATCCGTGCCGTCGAGAATGAGAGGAAAACCGGAGAGAAGTTTCACGGCGTTGTCGGGGCTCAAGTCCGCGATCATTCCTTCGACTTGGACTTCGGAATTGATGCTGCGAAGTTTTCTTTCCGCGGCGACGGCTTTCGGCAAGGCGTCGCGGGCGTCCTCCTCTTCAAACAAGGTTTGCCGTTGGAGGTTGGAGGGCTCAACAAAATCCCGGTCCAAAATTCGGAGCCGCCCGATACCGGCGCGGACCAGGAGGTTGGCAGCGGCCGCGCCAATGGCGCCGCACCCCACCAGGACGGCGCTGGAGCCGACGAGGCGCTCCTGTCCCTCCCGGCCAAAGGGCTGAAAGAGGATCTGTCGCGAGTACTTCTGGTCCAGAGGGTGAATCACGTAAAATAGAGTCCCAGCACTTGAATCACTCTCATGATAGCTCTAAAGGCATCCGAAGAAGCAACGCCCGTGTGCTACCCTTCGTCTGAATAATGGAACGAATGAACTTGCGATGGGCCAATGGTTTGCGAGTGATTGCGCTCCTGATGCCGTTGATGGGAGGAGGGGCCGCGTGTGCCCAGGAGACGGCGGAGGAAAAGGGCACGGTGCCGCCCCCGCAGGTGGTCCGAGAGATCCGAGTGGTAAAGGAAGATGGCGGCCTGCTGGTGGAAAATCCGCGGGGGGTCGCCGTGAAAACGGGAGAACCACTGAATCCCGAAGAAGTTGCGGCCAGCATTCGGAGTCTTTACCAGACGGGGGATTATGCAGACATCCGGACGGTCGCGACTCCCGGGGAAGATGGTGTGCGGCTGGACTTCGTCGTGCGCGAAAATCTATTCATTAATCGGGTGCTGGTCGATGGAGTGAAGCCGCCGCCCACAGAAGCTTCCGCGGTGGGGGCTATGCAACTGAGCCTGGGGCAAACGTACCGCGCCCCAGACATCCAAGATGCCGTGGCCCGGCTGAAGGATACGCTGCAAAGTGAGGGACTTTACCAGGCCAAAGTCACCGTGGAAGAGCAGCCGCACCCGGAGACGCATCAAGTGGATGTGATTGCGCACGTGAATCCCGGCCCGCGAGTTCTACTTGGCAATGTGGAACTGATGAACAACACGGAATTCCGGGATGCCGAGCTGCTTAAGCTGTTCAAGCTCAAACGGGCCAGCCAGATCACGACGGCGCGACTGCAGTCCGGCATGGAACGCATCCGGAAATTCATGGAGAAGAAGGGACACTTGAGCGTGCGTGTGTCTCTTCGGCGGGGCGATTACAACGCAGCCTCCAATTCCCTGCCATTGACACTGGAAGTGACCGCGGGACCGAGCGTCCGGGTGACGGTGCAGGGCGCAAAGTTTTCAAACGGCGATTTGAAGAAGTTCATCCCGGTTTACCAGGAAGCGTCGGTGGATGCGGACCTGTTGGAAGAGGGAAAACGGAATTTGCGGGAACGGATGGAGCGCGAAGGGTACTTTGACGCCAACGTGGAATACTCCGTCAGCCCCGGTCCGACGGAGAGCGGGAACCCAAATTTGAAAAAGCAAGAGCAGGTCATCAGCTACAAAGTGGACCGTGGGCCCTACTACAAAGGGGTGCGCATCGAGATCGCTGGAAACCACTATTTCGGGACCGACCTGCTGCTGAGCCGTCTTGCCATCACTCCGAGCTCCTTGTTTGTCAAACCTCGTTTCAGCCGCCGGCTGCTGGATTCGGACGTACTTTCCATGAAGAACCTTTATGCGGCAAACGGGTTTCTATCCGCAAGCGTTGTTGGAACCACGCCGGCCGAAAAGAAGCAGAAGGGAGGAGAGCTGGTAGTCCACTTCGAAATCAGCGAAGGGAAGCAGACGCTGGTCTCCAGCTTGAAGATTGAAGGGATGAGCGCAATTCCGGAAAAGCAACTTCGCGGAGTGCTCGGCTCATTGCCGGGTCAGCCGTATTCGGAAATCAGCGTGGCTTCGGACCGCGACAATATACTTGCCCTCTATTTCAACGACGGCTTTCCGAACGCCACCTTTACGTGGTCGGCGGAGCCAGAAATCTCGAAGGATGCGGAAGGCACGCTTGGCAAAGGCGCGGCGGCCGACGCACCGAGCGAGGAGTCCGCGAAGGTCGCGAACGTATATTCCCTCGAGCGGGCTCAACCGATGAAGCTGGTATACAAAATTCAGGAAGGTTCGCAGGTGATCGTGCGGCGCGTGCTGCTGAGCGGCTACAAACATACGCGGCCATACGTGATCCAGCGCAAGGTGAAGGTGCAAACTGGCCAACCGCTTCGTGAAGAGGATGTGGTGGAGTCTCAGCAGAGGCTGTACAACCTGGGAGTTTTTAACCGAGTGACCATCGACGCGCAAAACGCCAACGGCACCGACCCGGACAAAGATGTGGCGGTGCTGGTGGAAGAAGCCAAGCGCTACACCATCGCCTACGGAGGCGGTTTCGAAGTCCAGCGGCTCGCGAGCACCACGGACCCGACCGGTGGCGAGGTGCAGGCTGCTCCGCGAGGAATCCTGGAGCTCTCCAAGCAAGATTTGACAGGGCGGGCCGATTCGCTCTCTTTGAAGCTGCGCGCAAGCACGATTCAGTGGCGGGCATTGCTGGCGTACACGGATCCGCAGCCGCTGGATTTCCAGGCGCTGAGCTTGCAGGCAACTGCTTACGTGGAGAAAACGCAAGATATCAACACGTTCACGCAGACGCGGTACGAAGGAAACCTGCAGGTCACGGATCAATTGACGTCGCGCTCGTCGTTGCTGTTACGGTACGCGTTCCGCAAAGTGACGCTGAGCAACCTGAATATTCCGGCGGAAGAAGTGCCGTTGTTTAATCAGCCGACTTTGGTGTCGGAATTCAGCGTGACGTGGTTTCGCGACACACGTGACAATCCCGCCGACGCGACCAAGGGCTCGTTCAATACGGCGGACGTCAGTCTGGCGGGAACGGCGATCGGTTCGAGCGCGAATTTCCTACGCGTATTCCTGCAGAACTCGACCTATCATCCGATTACGCGCAACTGGAGCTTTGCGCGTTCCATCCGCCTTGGGATTCTGCAGCCGTATGCATCCACGGTGTCGCTCACTTTTCCGGCTCCGACCGAGCAACCTCTGCCTGAAGAGATCCCGCTGCCGGAACGATTGTATGGCGGCGGTGGAACCTCGTTGCGTGGCTTCGCCCTGAATCAAGCGGGACCGCGCGATGCCCTCACCGGCTTTCCGGTTGGCGGCCAAGCCGAACTGATCCTGAACCAGGAATTGCGATTTCCCTTAAAGCTTCCCTTCATTGGAACGCGCCTTGGTGGCACTTTATTCTACGATGGAGGGAACGTGTATAGCCGGCTGGACCGGTTCACATTGCGCTGGTCGCCGCCCAAGCCGGTGATAGAACCTGCTTATCCGGGGGAGAATCCCGGACGATTCAATCCCGGGCGGTGCTTATACAACTGCACCAACGAACTCAACTATTTTTCGCACACGGTCGGATTTGGATTGCGATACGCAACACCCGTAGGCCCGATTCGAATTGATCTCGGCTACGACCTGAACCCCGCGCAATTTGTGATTCCCTGCAGAAATGCCGCGGTGTCCTGTCAGCAGTCGACGCGGCTGACGAAGTTCCAGATATTCTTCAATCTAGGATCGAGTTTCTGATGGGGCTGAGCCGAAAAGCCCGGATCGCGGCACTGTTGCTAGCGGCTTTGGCGGCCGCAGCGCCGGCACAAGAGGTCCTCGACCGGATCGCCGCCCGCGTGGATACGGACATCATCCTGATGAGCGACGTACGTGTAATGGCCCGCTACCAGACATTTCTTGACGGAAAGGCGGAGAGCGATACGGTTATTCTCGATCGCTTGATCGACCAGTGGATCGTGCGGAATGAAGCCAAGGCGGCCTTTTTCCCGCAACCTTCCGAGGACGAGGTCAAGCGCAGCCTGGAGCGGCTGAAGCGCTCGTTCTCCTCGCCGGAAGAGTACGATGCGCGCCGGAAACAAAACGGGCTGACGGACGAAGACGTGGAGCGCATGCTGAGATCGCAGACGTACCTGAGCAATTACCTGGATTCGCGATTCCGGGCCTCCATCCAGGTTGAGGAAAAGGATATCGAAGAATTTTACAAAACGCGCGTCGTTCCCAGGGCAGAATCCAGAGGCCAAACCCCGCCGACATTGGAAGCGGCACGCGGCTTTATTCAAGAAGCGCTGGTACAACGGGCGATAAACGTGCAGGCGGACCGCTGGCTGAAGGAGAGCCGGGCGCGGCTGCGCGTGGAGAAGCTGTTGAGCGAAAGTCCAAAATGACGAAAGAGTCGCGCTGGCGGAAGATCCTGTGGGTGGAGCACCTTCTCTGGGTGCTTGGCACCTGGGCGCTGCTACTGATTGCGCTGGCCGTGATCGCCGTGGGAAGCGGACTGGCAAATCCACTCCTGAGGAGAATCCTGGTCCGCCGGATGGAGGCGCTTAGCGGCGCGCGCGTGGAAATCCGAACGGTCTCCATGGGTTGGTTTTCGCTGAATGCGACGGTCAACGGGCTGGTGATTCACGGCAAGGAACCGGCTGACACGGAACCGCTCTTGAGCGTGGAGCAGGCACGCATTGGCCTGCGGATCGATTCGTTCTGGGGACGGCGGGTGGGGCTGAACGATCTGGTGCTGCAGCAGCCTCGACTGCATGTGCGCGTTGAGAAGGATGGCAAAAGCAATCTGCCCGCGCTGCCCCCCAGCAACTCGAAGGAGCCGACATTGCAAAGGCTTCTCGACCTCCACGTGCAGCACGTGGAAATCAAGGACGGATGGGTTCTCTACAACAACGTGAAGACGCTCGTTGGGTTGGAGGGAGGCGAGCTGCAGCTCAGGGTGGACCAGGGTGGGACGGCGGAACGCCCCGTGTATCTGGGAGAACTGGCATGGCAAGCGATCGAGCTGGCGAGGAGAAGGGATGTTCCGACGCCTGCTAACGTGACCGCGAAGTTTTCCCTGCGCCACGAGGGATTTTCGGTGGATCAGGCGGTTATCGACGTTGGGCGGTCCCACGTGGACCTGCAGGCGGAAACCAAAGACTTGGTCACGCCGCACTGGAGTTATAGGTACCGGGCATGGCTGGACCTGCTGGATATCCGCGAAGTTTTTCGTACGCCGGAAGTGCCGCTGGGGCGGATCGACATGCGCGGAGCAGGCAGCATTGAAGATGGAGCGGTTCTGGGGAAAGGAAGCTTCGCGGCCGACAACATCACACTGAGCTTTCTGGATTTTCACTCGGCGAACTTGAGCAGCCGTTCCAGTTACACACTGGAAGCCAAAGACTTGATCTTGCCGGATTTTACGGCCTCTGCACTCGGAGGGAGCCTGAAGGGGCGGATCACGCTGCGCTACGAGGGGCTGCTGTTCCGCGCGGAAACCAAGTTGCAGGGCATGCGCCTCTCGGCCGTTTCTCCGGCGATCGATCACGAAGGATTCCCGATAGAGAAACTGCACTGGGATTCCGTGCTTTCGGCCGACACTGTAGAAACGTGGCGCGCGAATTTCCGGGATTTCGACGTTTCCGCGCGGATGCATTGGGAAGCTCCCGAGGAGGCCGCTCCAGGGCATATACCGGTGAATGGAGACTGGCAACTGCGCTATCGCTACGAACCAAACACATTGGATATCTCTCAGGGCGATTTTGAAACGCCCACCACGCGGGGATCGTTCACCGGGCGGCTTGCGCCGCAGACCACCGCGCTCGACGCGCGGCTGGACATAAGCTCGCTGCTGCCCTGGAATGACTTCATCCATGCGATTGCTGGCGACAAGCCCGGCACGCCGGAAGCGGCGGTGCGGATGGATGGCGCGCTGCAATGGAATGGGAAAATCATCGGCCCCTCCGACGGCCCGGAATTCCAGGGGCATTTCGCGGGAGAGCATGTCAGCTATGGCGACGCACGGCTGGATACCATGGATGGGGACATGACCTATAGCCCGAAGCAACTGGTCATCGCGCACGGGCACGCCGCGCGCGGGTTGATGCATGCGGACGTAGACGGCCAGTTGCAATTGACGGATTGGGAATTCCGGCCGGAGAACCAGTGGTCCAGCGATCTCAATCTGGAAAAAGTTCCGATGGAGGCGTTGATGCTGCTGGGGGGATGGAATTATCCGTTGAAGGGAGCGATCACCGGACAATTCCATGGGCATGGAACGCGGGCAGCGCCCAGTTTAACGGGGCTGCTGGATGTGGCCGATGCAGAGGCGTATGGCGTGGCGTTTAACCGATTGCGCGGGCAGATCTCCGTCATGCCGGATGAAGTGCGGATGAGCAATGCGGAATTGCGTTTCTTTGCGCCAGTGACGGAAAAAATGGGTGGGGCGGGGATCGTGACCGGCAGCGTGGCCTACCGGATTGCGGACGGTACGTTAACCACGGACCTGGTGGGCGCCTCGCTCCCGCTAGCGAATTTTCAGAGCATCCGGGCCACGAACTTGCCCCTGGGAGGGCAGATCTCTTTTCGGCTGAAATCAAGCGGACCGTTGCGACGGCCGCAGGCAGAAGGCAGTTTCCGCGTTGTGGACCTGCAGATGGGAAATGCAGTGATTGGCAGTTTTGAAGGGGACTTGAATTCCGACGGGCAAACGGCGCAATTGAAATTGAGTTCGGCCATGAGCGAAGGCGCCATCAGCGGCGGACTCAGCCTTGGGCTTGCGGAGCCATTTCCGCTTGACGGAACGGTTTCGATCAAGAACATCAACCTTGATCCTTACTTGATGTCCTCCCTGCACATGGAAAAATTCAACGGGCATGGCACGGCCGACGGCGATATCAGCCTCAAGGGAGAACTGCAGCATCCAGAGACCATGGTAGTGGATGGGAACTTCACGCACCTGGCGCTGAACTATGGGGGCGTGCAACTGGAAAACTCGGAGCCCATACATCTCACTTCTACTCGCGACAGCCTGAAAATTGTGAGCGCCGCGCTGAAGGGCACGAACACCAACGCGGAGCTGAGCGGCTCGGTGCGGTTCACCGGAAAACCCTCACTTTCCCTGAAACTGAACGGATCCGTGGACTTGAGGCTCCTGAACGGGTATATCCCGAACGTGGAGACCAGCGGCCACGCCGACATGAACGCCTCGTTTGAAGGCCCGCTGGATCGACCGCGGATCATCGGGCGCGTCCAGCTCAACAATGTTTCGGCGCGTTCGTCGGATTTCCCCACGGGCCTGAGCAACCTGAAAGGCGACCTGGTGTTCGATGCCAACCGGCTTTTCTTCGAGAATCTGACGGGAGAGGCGGGTGGCGGCATCCTCTCGCTGACCGGCAGCGTGAATTATTCGGACAGACCGTTGCGTTACGACATCTCCGCGAAGACCGACCGGCTGCGGATTCGTTATCCCGAAGGGATCAGCTGGCTGGCGGGCGGCTCGCTGCGGCTGGCTGGAACAATGGACGGGGGGCTGCTCAGCGGGAAAGTGCAGATTCAACGGGTAACGTTGAATCAGGGGCTGGAGTCCGCCGGGGCGCTGTCTTCGAGCGGGAGCCCGAGCGGATCAAGCGATTCCACATTCTTGCGTAACCTGCAATTAGATGTGGAGGCAACCTCCACGCCGGACTCGCGCATGGAATGGCCCGGAGCGCACCTGGAAGCCGACGCCAACCTGCGAGTGCGCGGAACCGCCGAACATCCCATTTTGCTGGGGCATATTCATGTGCTCTCCGGAGAGTTGTATTTTCACGGCAGCCGGTACCAGGTGGCGCGCGGTGACCTGAATTTCGCCAACCCCTTCCGGCTGGATCCGGTGATAAACGTGGAGGCGACCACCACGGTTCAGCAATATGAGATCACGCTCAATTTCAATGGCCAAGCCAGCAAGATGAGCCTTTCCTACCGCTCCGATCCGCCGCTGCCGGGGAACGACATCATCACTTTGCTGTCCATAGGACAAACCAGTTCGGAAGGCACGTTGCGCTCGGGCGGCACATCCCAGAGCAACTCGTCAGGGGCTTCGGCGCTGCTCTCGGAAGCGATCTCCAGCCAATTGGGAGACCGGGTGCAGCGGCTTTTTGGCGTAACGCGATTTCGTGTGGACCCCGGTCTGGCGGGCGTGGGCACGAGCGGCTCTGGCCAGAACGCGGCCGCGCGCGTGAACGTTGAGCAGCAGGTGTCGCGCGACCTCACGGTTACCTACGTTTCCAACGTGAGTTCGACACAGCAACAGGTGATTCAGGTGGAGTACAACGTGACGCGCGCTATTTCGGTGGTGGCCTTGCGGGATCAGAACGGGACGTTCGGCATCGACATCAAATTCAAGAAGCGCCTGCCGTAGCGCCTTCTTTCGAAATTGCGTGGCGCAGGGCTTACTGCTGGTCCACTTGCTGTGCGGATTGCTGGCCATCAGGCGCCTGTGGGTTGTGTTGTTGAGCAGGGCGGCGCTGCCCAGTATTGTTGATGCGGGCGTTCTGCCCGACGCCGGGATTCTCCTGCTTGGCTTGCAGCAGCGCATTTCTGACGGCCTTGGCGGCTTCTGCGCGCGTGGTTTCCTGAATCTCGCGGAAAATTTTGGGGCTCTCGGCGGCCACTTTCTGGCCTAGGGGAGAGCCATAGAACTGGAGCAGGCCCTTAATTTCCTCGTCGGAATAGTGCTTGTCATAAAGGACCACCAACTGCTCGTTCACGTGATCGAAGTCATATCGTTTCACGTATTCGTTGAGGGTGGTGTTGATAAAGGCCTGGCCCTTCTCATTGTTGGGCACGGAGGCGAGAAGATTTCCGCGGTACTGTTCGGCCGTCAGGCGCACGGAGTCCTGCACTTGGTCGCGAGCGCCCACGAGATCGAGGAGTGCGCGGATATCGGCGTCCTTGGCGGGATCCACCTGGGTCGCGGTCGTGGTGGGGTTCTGCTTGCTTGCGGCGCTTTGCGAGGCCGCCTGGATGGAGCCCGGCGAGCCGCCCTGAATGGCGATCAAAAACATGCCCACGTAAATTACAATAAGCGCCAACACTGCCCTCATAACAGCCTCCAGGCCCGGAAGAAGGAAAACAAGGGAGCAGCCGAGCGCGCTACCTCACCCATGATTCTAGAGAGCCGTTGCGTTGCGCGCGCCTGCTCTGAAGTACAGTTTTGTAAGGTCGGTCACCGCTCGGAGGTGCAGGCGGAAAAGGAATGTGACGGCGAGCAGGCGCGGTGCAAGGGGAAAGGGCTGATTTAACGCGGAAACTCACAGCGCGTACCTTCCGGGACCAGCCTCCGGGATTGAGCAATCCCGTGCGGTTTTCTAATCCGCTATCGGCTACACTAAGCGCATTCCTTAGAATCC
This sequence comes from Candidatus Acidiferrales bacterium, assembly GCA_963734105.1. Lineage (GTDB taxonomy): Bacteria > Acidobacteriota > Terriglobia > Acidiferrales > UBA7541 > Acidiferrum. Next base: position 161,979 of record CAVTFW010000010.1, read on the forward strand.
ACCACGGAACGGGCGGGTGCGCCGCGTGGCGGAAATGGACACCTGGAACCAGGCGAAAATCCGTGCCGAACGATCCCAATTTGGAACTGCGCGCAGCGATGGTGGAGACGCAACTCCGGAAACGCGGAGTGAAGGATGAGCGAGTCCTGAGCGCCATGGGGGCTGTCGCGCGGCACGAGTTTGTACGGGAGCAATTGCAAGGCCAGGCCTACGCGGACGAACCGCTGGGGATTGGCGGTGGCCAGACGATTTCGCAACCGTACATCGTGGCGGCGATGAGCGAAGCGCTGCAATTGAGGGGATCGGAGCGGGTGCTTGAAATTGGGACCGGTTGCGGGTATCAGGCTGCGGTGCTTTCTCTGCTGTCGCGAGAAGTCTATAGCATCGAATGCCGTGTGGAACTGGCACGGTCCGCCGCCGAACGCCTGGAGCAATTGGGATTCAAGAATGTGCACGTGCATTGTGGCGACGGAACGATGGGTTTGAAGGAATTCGCGCCATACGACGCGATCCTGGTGGCTGCTGCCGCTCCCTCCCCGCCCGAGCCGCTGCTGGAACAGTTGACCGAGGGCGGCCGAATGATCGCTCCCGTGGGGACGGAGGAGCACCAGGAATTGTTGCTGCTGACGCGGAACGGAAACGGGTACTCTTCGGAGCGCCGAGGGGCGTGCCGATTCGTGCCACTGCTCGGCCGACATGGTTGGAAGAACTGGGAGCTCCTGTGACCGCCGGCCCGGAACTCTCCATTATCATTCCCAGTTTCAATGAAGAGCAGCGGCTGCCCGCATCGCTCGAGAAAATTGCGGGCTATATCCGGGAGAGACGGCCGAACTCGGAAGTGATTGTTGTGGACGACGGCTCCACGGACCGCACCGCGGCAATTGCGGAATCTTGGGGCGACCGGATTCCACGGCTGCGCGTGCTTTCGAATGGGATGAATCGCGGCAAGGGCTTCAGCGTGCGGCACGGCTCGCTGGAGGCGCACGGGGAGATCATCCTGTTCACGGATGCTGACCTTTCTTCTCCGATCGAGGAAGGAGAAAAGTTGCTTGCCGCGCTGCAAACCCACGATGTGGCCATCGGCAGCCGCGCCGTGGATCGCCGCCTCATCGAAGTGCACGAGTCCCTGTTCCGGGAGTTCGCGGGCATCGTCTTCAATCGAATTGTGCAGATAATCTTGTGGTTGCCGTTTGTGGACACGCAGTGCGGCTTCAAGGCCTTCCGTCGGCAGCGCTGCCAGATCATTTTCGAGCAGCAGACGATTGAACGGTTTGGCTTCGACCCGGAGTTGTTGTACCTGGCAAGGCATCACGGGCTATCGATCCAAGAGGTTCCGGTGCGCTGGGCGCATTCGCCGGCAACGAAAGTGAACATGTTGCGGGATAGCGTGCAGATGTTTGCGGATGTGTTCGTGATCCGGTGGAACGCGATGCGGGGGCGGTACCGGAAGGGGAAGTGAAGGGACTACTTTACTGTATAAAGTACTTGACATTGCTTTCGCCCGCGCTTATCTTTACTTCCATGGCAGTTCCGGGTCCAAACCGCGTTGTCCGTCCTGAGCCCATCCCCATCGACGCTCGTGCGGCGGACCATCTCCGGTATATCCGCGAAACCATGGAGTCCGCGGGGGAATTTACGGCTGTTCCCGGGTGGGGCGGCGTGGCCATGGGGCTGACCGCTGTTGCGGCAGCAGTGCTTGCTTCCCGGCAGACGACCCCGCGCGCATGGATCACCGTTTGGCTCGCGGAAGCATTTGTTGCCGTAGCCATCGCCGCGCCCGCGGCCGCCACCAAAGCGCGGCGCGCCAATTCCTCTCTGTTTTCGGGGCCGGGGCGCAAATTCGTTTTGAGCTTTGCCCCACCCATCGTGGTTGGCGGGTTTCTAACGCTGGCGCTGTTTCAAATGGGGGCCGTGTCGGCGCTCCCTGGGGTTTGGCTTCTGCTGTATGGCACGGCCATTGTGACCGGCGGAGCATTTTCCGTGCGGGCGGTGCCGATCATGGGTTTGTGCCTGATGGCCGTGGGTGCGGCGGCGTTGTTCGCTCCGGCTTCGTGGGGCAACGTGTTCATGGCCGCGGGCTTCGGGTTGGTGCAAATCGCTTTTGGTTTCTGGATCGCCCTGCGATACGGAGGTTGAGGATCGGGTTTCGAGGGTGAAAGGGAATATGGCCAAGCAATCCACAGTGCGGCAAGAACGCGGTTCGCGAGAAGAAGGACCGGCGGCAGTGCGTAACGCAGCCTCGCAGCCGGTTTCGGCAAACCTGAACCGGCTGATTCATGAGCGAATCCGGTTGGGGATCGTCAGCGCGCTAGCGGTGAACCGGTCGCTGACATTCAACGAATTGAAGGCCCTGCTGAAGACCACGGACGGAAACCTGAGCGTGCACGCGCGAAAGCTGGAGGAAGCGGATTACATCGTGTGCACGAAATCATTCGACGGGCGGCTGCCGAAGACGGAATACCGGCTGGCAGCGGCGGGGCGGAGGGCGCTGGAACGCTACCTGGACCACATGGAGGCGCTGATCCGGGCGACGCGGGAGCGGTAAATTTTTTTGGGCCCATGCTTTGCATCATAAAGTACATTGCAGGACGTAGCGGCGGAGAACGGGCATGCTCATGCAATCGATTCCACTGCAGCACCTTCCGAAGACACTTGCGGCGACCAGTCACCGCTTCCACGTGGCCATCATCTGCGACGGCAACGGGCGCTGGGCCAGCTCGCGCGGGCTGCCGCGCTCCGCGGGGCACCATGCCGGCGCGGAAGCCGCCAGGGGCATCATTTGCTGTGCACCGCACCTGGGGATTCACACCCTGACGCTGTTCACGCTTTCCTCGGCGAACTGGAAGCGTCCGCCTGGGGAGGTTGCGGCGATACTACAAATCCTTCAGGAATACCTGCGGACAGAGACAGCGCATTGTCTGGATGAAGGCATTCGGCTGAGCATCCTCGGCCGGCGGGATCGCCTCCCCATGCCATTGCGCGAAGCGATTGCCGAGGCCGAGGCACTCACTTGCAAGGGCAAGGTTCTTCATCTCCGCCTGGCGGTGGACTACTCCGCGCGTCACTCGCTATTCCAGGCAGCCAGCAAGTTTTACAAGGCGACCGAGCTTTCCGCCGAGTCCTTCGGAAATGTCCTGGCGGAGGTGCAGCGCGGCGGTTCGACCGACGTGGATCTGCTGATCCGCACGGGAGGCGAGCAACGGCTATCGGACTTTTTGCTTTGGGAATGTGCGTTTGCGGAATTCCTCTTTCCTGGACAAACGCTGGCCGGATTTCCTGCCGGCGGACTTGCGGAATGCGATTGTGGAGTTTGAGAAGCGCGAGCGGACCCGGGGCGCCCTGCCGCAGGAATGCACGATCTGAAAGACGGAGAGGAGGAACCATGCAAGCGTACACACCCCACTTTGCACCGGTGGTAGTCATGGCCTTCCTGGGAGCGGGACTCTGCGTGGGGCTTTGCCTCATCGCCGTGCTGTACGGGGTGCTGGGGAAGTCTCGCACATTCATGTTGGGAGGGATTGCTGCCGGGCTGGCGGTCGTGATGATGTATGGTGCCATGCTGCTCGGCCTGTCCCTCTTCAGCAGCGAGACGGATCTGCCGCGAGGCGCGTGGAAATATTTCTGCGAAATCGACTGTCACATCGCCTACGCAGTCGGCAGTGTGCAGATTGCGCGAAGCGTCGGGCCGGAATCGCTGCCAATCGGCACAAAAGGGAAATTCGTGATTGTCCAATTGAAGAGCTGGTTCGATCCCTCGACAACGTCGCCATATCGGGGCGACGCGCCGCTCACGCCCAACGGGAGGCGAGCAGTTCTTCTGGATGGCGCGGGCCGAAAGTTTGCAGAGTTTTCGAACGCGGAATCGGTACTGACTGCCGCGGGTTTGCAATCCAGTCCGCTGCGGACCGCGCTTCGCCCGGGGGAGACTGCTGTCTCTTACCTTGTATTTGAGATTCCCGTCGATTCCGGGGGGCTGCGGCTGCTCCTGACATCGGCTGATGAGGAAGGTTTCCTGATCTGGGGCGACGAGAACAGCCCCTTCCACAAGAAGGCCTACTTCCTGCTCCCTGCCGCCTAGGGCCCTTCAAACGGCCAACTGCCGGAACCCGCTCATTCCCAAAGTGTTGTGCCACGTGAATGGCCACGGCGCGGCCCTGACATTTCCCGGCCCCGTGTCGTCTATACCCTAGGAGACCTGGAATGGGATCTGTGGGACTTGCGCTGCGGTGGGAGCATAGAATCTCCTCTGTGGCAGGCGAGGGAGGGCGGCGAGTGGAATCTTCGGAAAACGCGGGCGGAGAGAACCGCGTAGCCAACTCGCTTCCCGACGACAGGGCGCTAGCGGCCGGATGCCTGGCTGGAGATATGCGCGCTTACGAGCGCCTGTATCAGCTCCATGGGGCGCGAATGCGAAATCTTGCCCGCAACCTGCTCGGCTCACAGACGGACGCGGAGGATGTCGTCCAGGACACTTTCCTGAAAATTCAGCGGGGGATCGCGAGCTTTCGCGGGCAGTCCTCGTTTGTCACCTGGGCGTTCCGGATATTGGTGAACTCATGTCACGACGTGCGGCGCAAGCGGATCCGCCGGAAGGAGCAGTCGAACGACGATTCGGAAGAAGCGCTGCCCCGGCCGGAGCCTCGGGCGCCGGGCGCGCACCCCACTTTGCGCATGGCGCTCGAGCGCGCCCTGGGGCAGCTTACGCGGCATCAGCGAGACGTATTTCTGCTGTACGAAGTGGAAGGGTTCCACCACGCGGAGATCGCCGCGATGCTGGAAATCAGCGAGACGGCTTCCAAGAACACGCTGTTTCAGGCGAAGAAGAGTCTGCGCGGCATGCTGGAACCTCCGCGGAGCACGGAAGTAGGTGCACAATGAATATCACATGCATGGATCGCGAACGGATTTTCCTGGATGGTTCCGCGGAAGAGTGGGCGGCACTGGAGCAACACGCGGCGGCGTGTCCGGCTTGCGCGGAGGAGTTGCGTGCCTGGAAGGCGTTGAGCACGGCGGCGGCGGAGATGCGGGATTACCGGGAAGATTCCGCGCTGTGGGCCAAAATCGAAAAGTCATTGAGAAAGCAGGAGCAAGGCCGCACGGCATGGGGCGGATTCCGGGAAAGGATTCGGTCTTGGGGAGAAATTGGGCTGGGTTGGCAGACCGCGCTGGCCGGCGCACTGGTTCTGATGCTCGCCTTCACGGGCGCGTACGTTGTCATTCATCGTAACGCTCCCAGTCCCGGCCAGAGCGGGCTGCTCAGGAATTCCACGTTGGTGGATGTCGAACAGACGGAGCGGGAGTACATAAAGGCCATCGATAAGCTCGATGCGGATGCGAAGCCCCAGTTGGATTCACCGGCGTCGCCGCTGATGGCCAGCTACAAGGAAAAGCTGATGGTGCTGGACAGTGCCATTGATGAGTTGCGTGCGCAGGCGGGCGGGAATCCTTCGAATGCTCACCTGCGCTATCAGCTCCTGGCGATGTACCAGGAAAAGCAGGAGACGCTGCGGGAAATATTGGAGACCAAGCCATGAATTGCCAGTCCAGGCCAACTTGTGCGCGCAAATTCGGAATTGTCCTTTTCGCGGGTTGCCTGACGGCGCTGCCTCTGCTGGGCAAGGGAACCGGACAAAACAGAGCCAACCGGGAATTTGCGAAAACCTTGACGCTTGGTGCAAACCAGACGCTCAGCCTGGAGCACAAGTTCGGAGATGTGCGCATCCACGCGGACAGCGGGCGAGAAGTGAAAATCGCCGCAACCATTCATGTTCAGGCGCATAGCCAGGAAGAGGCCGACCACTTCGCGGATCAGGTGCGCATCGACGTTTCCCAGAACGAACAAGGGATCAAGATTCATACGGTTTACCCCAGCGACGATTCGAAATTCTTCGTGATCCGCATCGGCGGGCCTTCTTATTCGGTGGACTACGATATCGCGGTACCGGGCGATGCAAAGCTCTGGATACGGAACAATTTCGGCAATCTCGAGATCACCGGCGTGCATGGGTGGGCGGATATTGAAAATGGCCATGGCCGGCTGGCGTTTCGCGACGGCGGGGCGACGAAACTGACGAACTCGTTTGGTTCCGTGGAAGCCAGCAGGTGCGGAAGGGAGCGTCACCATCGTGAACACGAATGGGTCGGTGACGGTTTCGGCGGTCAAGGGAGCGCTGGACATCAAGGACCGGTTTGCATCGATCACCGTAAACAACGTGCAGGGTACGGTTGCGATTTCCGGGGGGAATGGGTCCGTGGAGTTGACGGATGCGGGAGAGGCAAAGGTCGACAATTCGTTTGGTTCCGTGACCGCGCGGAATATTCACGGGGGACTAACCGTGAACGACAATAACGGGGCGATAGACGTAAACACGGTGAGTGGCGGAGCGGAACTGAATACCAGCTTCGGCACGATCAACTTCGCGAATGTCAACGGCTACGTGAAATGCAAATCGACGAATGGGCGCGTGCACGGCGGACCGTCCGGGGATGAAGTTTACGTGAAGACGACGTTCGGGGAGGTCTCGCTGGAACAGATTAATGGCGCAGTGGAGGTGGAAGATTCCAACGGAGCCATCACGGTGAGGGAGATCAAGGGAAAAGGCACTTTCAGCACTTCCTTTGGGCCGATTGAAGCCAGCGGCTTGCCGAAAGGCGTGCGGGCAACAACCGGCAATGGGCGGATCAACCTCAGCGACGTGGGAGGCGACGCGTACGCCAAGACCAGCTTCGGGGCCGTGAACGTGCAGCGTGTGAATGGAAACCTGACGATCGAGAATACAAATGGACCGGTGACGGCGACCGCGGTGAAAGGCAACGTGTCAGCCAAAACCAGTTTCGCGTCCGCGACGTTGGAGGATATCAGCGGGTCCATCCGGGTGGACAATCAGAATGGCGCGGTGGTGGTTTCCGCGGGACGCGCATCGCCGGAATGCAAGAGTATTTCGCTGAAGACATCGTTTTCCCCGATGCAAGTCCGATTGCCCGCAGACGCGGACTACGATGTGACCGCGCGCACTTCCTTCGGCCACATCACCAGCGAATTGCCCGTGACGGCCACCGGAGTGCTGGGAGGCGATTCCTTGAACGGAAAAATCGGCAATGGCGGGTGTACGCTTTCGCTTACCGACTCGAACGGGAATATCGAGATATTGAAACTGGCAAAATGACGAGGCCGGAGCAGTCTCGCGCCAGGGCCAAGGCAAACCTCAGCGGACGTTTTGCCGTTCGCGGACCATCGCAAAGGCTTTGCGAAGCACACGGGTGGCGGTTGGGGTCAACTGATAGTTCTCAAGCTCGTCTTCGCGTGCGAAGGCAACATCGGTCACGTCGCTGCCGGCGCGTGCTTCGCCGGAAATGCGCTTGCAAAGATAATCGACAATCACGTAGTGGAATCTAGGGCCGCGCTCCGAGCTGCCCTCATCGCCTGGCTCGGCCGGGAAAATCCGGTCGAACACTTCGATCAGATCGAGCACGCGCACTTCGAGCGCCGTCTCCTCGAGCAGTTCGCGCGCTACGCCGGCTTGCAGGGACTCGCCGAGTTCGAGCGTGCCGCCGGGGATGGACCATTGGCCGCGCAAAGGCTCGCTCCCGCGGCGAATCAACAGCGCCCGGCCGTCCTCAATCACCACGCCACCGATTCCGACCACGGGCTTCTGCGGATATTCTCGCGCCATGCCTTATTTTTCTTTCGCCCAACCTGTTGGGTTACACTGATTGCAGGCGAGGCCAGTTGAGGTTGACTTTCCGCGCCGAGGTATATAATACGCCGGATGGTGCGGCCCCGGTGGTTCCCGGGCGCGCGACCTAAAGTCCAATTCGGAGGGTGTGGACCGTGCTTCGTTGCCCAGAATGTTCCGCCGAGATCGATGTGGACGAAGACGAGATTGAGGAGGGAGAGATCCTCAGCTGTCCCGAGTGCGAAACCGAGCTGGAGGTGTCGCAGATACACCCAGTCGCGCTGAATCCCATCTCCGACGAGTTGGAGGATGAAGACGACGTGGAAGAGGAAGAGGACGAAGACGAATTTGATGAGGACGGCGACCTGCTCGACGAAGATGAGGAAGAGGATGAGGACGAGGAGGATGAGTAGGCATGCCTCGTTCTTAACCGGGGCATCCCACACCAAGCCCTAGTTGATCGAAAAAAGATTGAAAACTTTCGAAAAAAGTTCAGCAGGATGAAAACCTTCACCTCAGTTTTCTTAGCGGTACTTCTTTCTGTTGGCGAATTCGTTTGTGCGCAGCAAGCACCCGCGCCCTCGGCGACTCCTGCAGCCCCGACTCCCAGCGGGCAGCCAGCCTCAACCGCAGCCAACCCTTCCGGCAAGAGCAAGCAGCTGCCGAGTTTTCTGATTATCGGAACGGTATTTGACGAAAGGGCGCTCTCCCTTGCCGGAGTGCAAGTGCGCATCCGGCAGAGCGGGGAGAAGAAGTTCCGCTGGGAAACGTACACGAACTCCCGTGGTGAATTTGCCGTACGGGTGCCTCCTGGAGTCGAATACGAGGTGGTGACGCACATGAAAAACTATCAGGACCAGACGCAGAACGTCGACAGCAAGGTAGAGGTTCAGCAACGCCTGTCGATCAAACTGGAACCACGCGCGCCGGCAAAAACGGGAGAAAAACCATGAAAGTGTACAGACGGATTTGCTGGCTGGGCATTTCCTTGCTGTTTCTGTCCGGGCTCGCGCTGGCCCAGGGCTCGAAGAAGGAGCCGCAACTGAAAACGGTGCGCGGGTTGGTGACGGACAAGGCCGAGAAGCCCATCCAGAACAGCGTGGTGTTCCTGAAAAACTTGCGCACGAACACCGTGCTCAGTCACTTTACCGATGACCGCGGCAACTACCAGTTTGCGGGGCTGGATCCAAACGCCGACTACGAAATCCACGCGGAATTCGACGGCGAGAAATCGTCTGTGCGCCCGGTGTCCCCGCTGGACAGCCGCAGGGAAATCACCCTAAATCTGAAGGTCGACCGCAAAAAGGAATAGCCGGGCGGATTTCCTCTTTGGCCGCACAACCCAATAAGAGTTTCCGGCCTCTAAAGCATATCGGGTAGACTGGACTTTTCCTCCTATCGGCCCTGCTTACACAGCATTCCGATATACCGAGGTATAAGGAAAGAATGGGATTGCGTCTGTACAGCTGTGCGTGGCGGGTGGCTCTGTTCACTCTGGTCTTCTCCGTTGTGTGTGCTTTCGCACAGGATAAGCCGGACAGCCCCCAGCCCAAAACCCCGACCGACGCTGAAGTAAAGGCCGCCGGCAACCTGAAGGATAAAGAAGCTAACGACGAGGTCCCCAAGCGTATTTTCTGGATTATTCCGAACTTCATGACCACCAACGATCAGCCCGAAAATCAGGGGCCATTGACGCCGTACCAAAAGTACAATATTGCCTGGCACCAGTTTTGGGACGAGAGCGCGCACTTCGGCAACGTCATCCAGGCCTCGATCTCGCAGGCGGCGAATGGGCTCCCGCACTATGGGGAAGGTTGGGGAGCTTTTGGTGAGCGGTACCTGGCGCAGGAAGGCGACCAGTTCACAGGGAGCATGCTGATTTACGGCGTCCTACCGAACGTGCTGCACCAGGATCCCCGGTACTTTCGCAAGGGGCGTGGTTCCAAGTTGTCCCGGATCGCCTATGCCACCACCCGGGTACTCATTGCTCGAACCGATTCCGGACAACCGACATTCAACGCCTCCCAGGTTTTCGGGCAATTGGGGCAGGCTTCTCTTTCGCTGCTCTACTATCCCCAGCAGGACCGCCAAATAAGGGGCGTCCTGGTCGGCTGGGCGATCAACCAGGGTTACAACATCGGGTGGAATCAATTGAAAGAGTTCACGCCTGATTTGGGTGCGTTCCTCAAACGGCATTCCAAGATAAAGAAGGTGCTTGCGGCGCAAGACAGCCGGTCGACCCTCGCGGGAGGCGACTAGCTAGGGCCGATTCGATTGCTTTGGGCGCAGTACACGAATCGCGTTTGGCACCACCGAGATGTCCACCGGCGTCATCCCCAAGAGTTCTCCGTCGCCCTGAAACCAGCGCGGGGTGTCCGTTTCGATCCGCACGCGCGTGACGCTAAAGCGGCGTACCCGGCTGGTTTTCAACTCTCCGCGCGCCGCCAGCGCGGGCAACAGCGCCAGAATCTCAATCACACTCAGATCATCAAGCAGCACGAGATCCAGCCTTCCGTCGTCTGTTTTCGCATTCGGAGCCAGACAAACTCCCGCCCCATAGCTCGGCGTATTCAGTACTGCAACAAGCAGCGCAGTTGCCTCCAGACTCCGCGGTTCAGTTCCCGAAATGGCTATACGCACGTGGACCGAGTGGAAGCCAAAAAGGGCACGGACCATCGCCAGAAGATATCTCAGGCGTCCGCGCAAATTGCGGAACGCACCATTCGCATGGCGAGCCGCCTCCGCATCCAAACCGACTCCACCGCCGCCGGTGTAAAGCCGCTCGCCGCCTTCCGCCGTGCGAACGCGGACAACATCCATGGAGCAGGGTTCTCCGTCAAGGAGCAGAGCCGCGGCCCGGAGCGGATCCCGGGGCAATCCTAACGAAGCCGCCAGATCATTTCCTCCGCCGGCAGGAATCACACCCAGGATTATTTCTGGATGATCCGCCACGGCGTTGAGCAAAACTTGAAAGGTTCCGTCGCCTCCAAGAACCAAAATGCGCTCCCGGCCCGCCTTTGCGGCGTCACGCGCTTTTGCAGCAAGATCCTCCGGATTCTCAGCCGCGCAAATTTCGACTTCCCAGCCGCGCTGACCGGCGAATTCCCGCAAATCGGGAAGGAGCTTCGCGGCGCGACCACCTCCCGCAGCGGGGTTTACGAGAAGGAGGTCTGATGAGGCCAGATGGGAGTGAGAGGAAGGCTCCACAGGTCCGCTATGCTGACGGAGGCTCGTTCTGCTGTCAATTTTTCCTCGCAGGATGGGCTGGGAAAGGGGCGTGTCCATCCAGCGGGAAACGTTAAAGCACTTTTTCCGCAGGGGATTTGGGCGAATGCCGCGCGAGAAGTTCCGTCAGGTCCTCAATCTTGAACGGCTTGGTGATGTAGTCGTCCATGCCGGCGGCAAGGCAGCGCTCCCGGTCGCCGACCATGGCGTGAGCGGTCATCGCGATGACGGGCAGATGATGGCCGGAGCGTTTTTCCTGAACGCGGATGGCGGCGGTGGCTTCGAAGCCGTCCATCTCCGGCATTTGAACGTCCATCAGCACCACGTCAAACGACTGTTTTTCCAGCGCCGCGAGCGCTTCCTTACCGTTTCCAGCGACGGTCACCGTGTGTCCGCGTTTCTCAAGCATGCGGACAGCAAGCAATTGGTTTACGGAGTTATCCTCGGCGAGCAGGATGCACAGATGATTGTGATCCTCGCGGAGAGAGTGGCGGGTGACAAGCGCAGGAGGAGCTTTCTCGATTTGTATTTGTCTGGCCCCTAAAGCGGACAAAATAGCGTCCAATAGTTCTGCCTGGCGAACCGGCTTGGTCAAATAGGCAGCGATGCCCATTTCCCGGCAGCGTTTGGCGTCTCCCGGCTGACCGGCGGAGCTCAACATCATTATGGTGGCCGTACCCCATTCCGGATTCCTTTTTACAGATTCGGCGAAAGCGAATCCATCCATTTCGGGCATTTGAGCGTCGAGAAGGATGAGCGGGAATTTTCTTCCCAGGCCGCTGGCTTCTCTCAAGCAAACGATGGCCTTTGCTCCGCTTTCCATGGCCGTGGGGTCCGCGCGCCAATTGGAGAGCATCTTCAACAGGATTTGCCGGTTGGTCGCGTTGTCATCGACAACCAGCACTCGCATCTCACGCAAGGCCGTCAAATCCCGCGGCATGCGGATTCTCGCCGGATGTTTTTGCAATCCAAAGTGCGCTGTAAAGTGGAAGCGGCTCCCTTTGCCCAGATCGCTTTCCACCCAAATGCGGCCGTGCATCAGCGCCGCCAGGCGAGAGGAAATGGTCAGACCCAAACCGGTGCCGCCATAGGTGCGACTCATGGACCCATCCGCTTGCGTGAAGGCTTCAAAGATCGCGGATTGTTTTTCGGGAGAAATGCCGATACCGGTATCCGTGACGGTGCAATGGAGCTGGAGGTCATCCTTCGTCTGCCATTCTGGCTTCAGGTAAAGAACCACCTCGCCGCTCTGGGTAAATTTGATGGCGTTGCCCACCAAATTGACGATGACCTGCCGCAAGCGCCCCGGATCGCCCACGAGCGCGTCCGGAAGGCCGGGTTCAAGCTCGTAGGCAAGTTCCAGCCCTTTCTGATGTGCGCGGAGACTCAAGGTTTTCATCGTTTCCCCAATGGTGTCCGCGAGATTGAAATCAATCGTGTCTATTTCCAGCTTACCCGCTTCGATCTTGGAAAAATCCAGAATGTCGTTGATCAGCGAAAGCAAAGCGTCCGCGGAAGATTTCGCCAGGTTCAAGTACTCGCGCTGTTCGGCGTCCAGTTGGGAATCGAGAACCAATTCGGTCATCCCCAGGATGCCGTTCATGGGAGTGCGGATCTCGTGGCTCATGTTGGCGAGGAATTCGCTCTTGGCGCGGCTGGAGGCTTCGGCGGCCTCCTTGGCTTCCTGCATTGCGGCTTCGGTGCGTTTGCGATCGGAAATATCCTGATAAATGCCGAGCGAGCCGACCACCTCGCCGTTCACGACGAGTGGGACACCGTGAAGTTCGACGTCGATCCGGGTCCCGTCTTTTCTTTTGTGGCGTATTGCCACAGAGACAGGCGCACCGCCAAGCGTCTGGCGGGAAATATCACATGCTTCCGCGAGGTGGCTGGCGTCGGCCATGAGCTCGCCCGCCGACTTGCCAATAATCTCCAGTTTGGAGCACTGAAACATGTGCTCAAAGGCTGGATTGCAGAGTTGAACTTTTTCCGCGGAGTCGAGAACCAGAATGGCAAGCGGGCTGTTTTCGATGAGGGCATTGAGATACGTAGTGCGCTCTTGCACTCTTCTTTCGAGATCGTCATGCGCTTTCAGGATGGCGACGTCGCGCTGCTGGATGCGGTCCAGCATGCCGTTGAATTGATCGAAGAGGACCCCGATTTCATCGTGGTTCCTCTTCGTGGCGCGGATGGAATAGTTTTCCTGCGCGGAAACCGAGGAAGCGGTCTCTGCCAGCTCCTGGATCGGCCCCGAAATGACACGCTGGAACCGATAAGACAGAAGGGACGCAACGGCCAGCGAACCCAGCAAGACGATGAAATCGATAAGTACAAAGCGAAGCAGTCTTTCCTGAAGGTCTTGCAGGTCCGCCTCAATGTAGATGGTGCCAATGGACTCGCCATTCAGGACGATGTTCTGGAACAGGAGCATGCTCTGTCCGGCGACCGAGTTTCCTTCGATCTGCACACGAGGCGGCGAAAACCCGGGCTGGGTTGGGTTCCGGCTATAGGTGGCAAAGACTTTGCCATCGGAATCGTAAATGCAGGCGTGGATGATGTTCCCCCTGGCGTGCAAAGCGCTCAGGACCTCCCGCGCCGAGTTCGAATCGTGGAAGGCAAGGGCGGCCGTGCTGTTCGATCCGATCATTTTGGCGGAGGCAATCAGATCATTGGTCTTCAAGCGGAGGAAAGAAGTGCGGTCGTAGAGCGTGAATGCAACGGACGCCAAGAACAAGGCGACGCCACACGCGGCGATAACAATGCCTTGAAGTTTGACGCGGATGGACAGATTTTCGAACACGCGCATGTTAATCCCCCTTTGGATGACCGCCGTCATGAACGACCCTGGCGAGGGCAAGGAGTTTGGAACTGACTTGCAGCCGCGCCCTTTGCACCGCGTCCACGTTGACCGCGAAACGCAGGTTGTTCTCTTCCAGGAAGAATTGGATCGCGCCGCCGCGCTCCGCGAACTCCGCGCTCTCGCCGACCACGAGCACACTGCCTCCCCTTAGGTTTTTGTCTATTTCGGAAAGAAGCTTGTCTTCCCGTTCGCTGACGAAGACCAGGTGGCAACTTTTCAGATCCGGCAGTTCATTGATCCGCCGCGCGGTGAGCTCGCGATTGTTGATTGTTTTTCCTCGGATAACCTCATCGAGAGCGCTGCCAAAAGGGTCATACCGGAAAACGCAGAGAGTGATGGGAGTTTTCTCGCCTGGAAATGCATCCGTGGGCCATTCGACGAATTTGGCGAAGTTGAAAAGGAATGCGGCTTTGACCTGATACTCGACGGCGGGCGCAGACTGCGGCTGGAGCGGAATTGAGCCGGTCAGGAGCAAGAGAGCCATGGCGCAGAGCCGGACACGAAAGCGCGCAGTCCGTCGCCAGCGGCTTCTTTCCGTCTTAGGCCGCCAACTCTTCCGAAGTCGGTTCGCAAGATTCAAGACTGTTCGCTCAGTGATCAGAAATGCCAGGTAAATTTGGCGTAGGCGCTACGCTTGATTTCCGAAGAATTGACGCTCTGGAATTGATCGTTGAATTCCGTGTGATGGTCGCCGAGCAGGTTTTGGCCTACAAAACTTAGTTCCCCCTGTTCGCGAAACCGCCAGGTCAGGAGCGAATCGAGGCGCGTGTAGGAAGGCACAAATTGCGCCGGTAGAGGCCCGACAAAATAGGCATTGATATCCCACGCCAGACCTTTGGAGAGTTCCAGATGCGAGCGGAGCTGGGCCTGGTGGCCTGGGTTTGAGCCCTGTGCATCCGCCACGCTGGTTGTATCCATGCTGCCGGATTGGGTGTGCAAGTGCATTTCGAGGAAGGAATAGCCGGAGCTGAGCAGCCAGCGGTTGGTCACTTTCCACTTCGAGGAGAACTCCACGCCTTCGGTGGTGCCGTACATTTTGTTTCCCAACGACATTGGTTGAACCGTCAGAGGCGGGACGGAGTCCGGATCGAAGAACGGCGGGAGAGGCTCGACACTCTCGATGCTGTGATAATCGTTGAAGAACAAAGTGACGTCGAGAGAGAGGCGGTCGGTGGGTTGCGCCCGAAAACCAACCTCATAGGCGATGACGTGTTCCGAGCGCAAGTCGGGATTGCCGACCAAAGCAACCTCGGTGGGACCGGGCAAGGCGGCGAGGGCGGCATCCAGGCCCGTATCCCGGCGAGTCGGCGTGCGGCTGGCGCGCGAAATGGCAGCCCATAAGGTGCGGCGATTCGTGGGAGTCCAAGCCAGGCGGGCGCTTGGCTGCAGGTCGTAACTGGTAAAATAGCTGTTCTCGAGCTTCGACCCGAGGTACAGGGCCACGCGGTCTGGCTTCAATGCGATTTGGTCCTGTAGAAATATCTCGAACAGTTGTGCGGCATAGCTGGCGGGAAGGAAGGCCTGGTCGATGGTGCCGACGGTCTGATCCGCAGTATGACGGTATCCCGCGCCCCAGATAAGGTCGTTACGGGCACCCAACCCGATGTGGTTCTGAAAATCGAAATCAATGGTGTCGCGGGCTTCTTCCATTTCGGGGCCGTCTCGTTTGTATCTATCGAAATAAAACTGGAGGGTGGTGTCACAGTGGGCGGAAAAAATATGCGTCCACCGGCTCAGTACGTTTCCGCCGGATAAGTCGGCGAGCCTTTCGACGTTTATGTTTTCGGGGGGAGTGAAGATGGAGTGCACGATAGTTGCACCTTCTTGCCCGGTATAGATATCACCTTGGGTTGTCAGGGAATCTTTCGGGGAAAGATCTGCATCCGTGCGAAAACCGGCGTGCAACAGATGCCAATCATCATCGCCGTCCTGCCCATTCAAATTGGGGAAATGGCCGCTGTTGAGATACTTGACGAAGACTCGATAGCCGGTATCTTCCTTGATTGTTCCGCCGTACTGAACAGTGCCAAATCCCTGTGACTGCGTGCCGCCGCCGGCCGTCACCAGGCCCCCCTGGGTGTCCGCGGCAGTCTTCGTAAGAATGTTGATGACGCCGTTTACGGCATTGGCGCCCCAGATTGTGCCGCCGGGGCCGCGGATCACTTCGATGCGGTCAATGTCCTCGAGCGGCACGTCTTGTGTGTCCCAATTCACGCCGCCGAAAAGCGGGGTATAAACGGCCCGACCATCGATCAGCACGAGCAATTTGTCGGCGAACTGGAGATTGAATCCGCGTGCCGATATGGCCCAGGTGTTTGCATTGATCTGCGCGATGTCCAATCCGGGGACCATGCGCAGGAGATCGGGGATGTTCGTGGCTCCGGAGCGGCGGATATCCTCCTGGGTAATGACGAAAATGGCGGCGGCCACCTTGGATAATTTCTGCTCTTTCTTCGAAACCGAGGTGACTTCCATGTTCATCAGGTCTTCGATGCTTTTATTCGCCAAGTCATCCGGCCTTTCTTGGGAACAGGCGGGAACCGCCAGCAGCAGGGTGACCGCGAGAAAAAGAGTGCTGCGCTTTAGAACATCGTTCGTTCCTGAGCTGACCGCCTCCGGCGCGGATCGGTCGACGCCATGGATCGATTCCAGTCGAAATTTCATACTTCTGCCTCCCTAATTGCGCAAGTTCACCTCAGCGCTTTTTCGGAGTCCTGGTTCGAGCGCACGTGCACCATCCCGGGCATAGCAAGAGCCACCCAACGGTTCTTGCGATCATTCCGGTGGAAGGGGAATTACTCCGAGAGGATCACAGCGAGAGGACGAAACTGCCGAAAACGGCGAGCCGAGAGGGATGCGGGAATTACGCTTGTAGATTCGCCTACCTGCAGGCTATCGCTTCCGGAGGGGAAAAAGACGCGGAGAGGACGGCGGAAGTGTCGTATAAGTCAAGCAATCGGGAAGCTCTCAATTTGTGGTGTGCTGAAAAGAGTGTTTCTTCCCGCGGCAAGTGAAAAAAACGGACGGCGGCCTTGTCGAGCCGCCGTCCGGATGATCTCTGCCGCGGGTGTCGAGTTTCAGCGCTTATGTCTGGGGGTCTTAGTGTCCAGGATATGCAGCAACCCCCTGGCGCTCGGCGGAGCCTTCACTGCTCTCTTCAGGACGATGTCTTCAGCGCTGATTTCTTTCCCGTACAGCTTCTTATTGGCATCGTTGTCCGGGCGGAGCGTGGAGCCTTCCAGAGATATGCCTGCGAAGGCCCCACGTGCACGCGAGTAACTGAGAATCTCCGCGCGCAGGGTCGCGTCTGTTTCAGCCGAGGCAGTCCGTCCCACCGGTCCGGCCGCGGCGGAAGCATCGCCGCCCAACTTCACCTTGCTGGTGAGGACGCCTTTTGCACTGCGGTCGCTCATTAGCAGCAATACGAAGTCCGTTGCTTCACCGCCTATTTGGAAGCCGACGCTTGCGCCTTCCAATGCCATCATGGTGGGCGCGCCCCAGGGACCATTGAAGTTCGCGCCGCCCCGGCAGGTCATTACGCCACGGCCATAGCTGGCGCCGACGATGAAAGCCGCTTTGAGAACGGAAGGCAAAACGACGACGCAATCGGCTTTGTCTAGTACGTCTTGAGGAATATCATCCGGAATATTCAGAATTTCCGACATTACCTTGCCGGAATTCTCCACGCGGTCCACTTCCTTGATGTCGTCCGCGGCGAGCGCGGTGGATGCATTGGAGGCAAGGAACAGCGTGGCGATTAAGGGAACCCAAACGGTTTTCATAAATTAGCTCCTTGAGTTGGTGAATGCCGGGTCCAGATTGAAACGTCTGCCCGGCGGGCGGGATAGGTCCACCGGAAATTATAGGCCAGCTCCAAATCCAAAGGATAGGAGAAAAACGGAAGGTCTCCGCGTTCCGAAGTGGAAAGCTGAACCGCTAGAGAGCGCGGAATGCGGACCGATCGAGTCGTGTATCCGCTGAAAACTTTCGTCGTTTCCCCCGTACTTTATTGACACTCTCCTCGCCTACTGCGAAGATTGGGCATCCTCTCGAGCTTCCATCCTGACAAGTTTCCGTTAGGGCGGATCTTCCTTCTACTTCATCATGCCCTCGGTTGTCGGGTGCGGCGGAAATGCGCGATCCTGGATGTCCTTGAATTGCGCGATTGGCGGGTTGCTTATATTGCAGGCGCAAAGTAATTTCTTGCTAGGCGGTAGGAGCTCGGCAATTGAGGTCCTGCCGAAATTCAGTGAGGGAGAGCTACATGCAGAAAAAAATAATGAACCTCGGGGCGATGGCACTGGCAGCGGCACTGGTTGCAGGCACAGGCCTGTTGAGCAGCCCGGCGAAGGCCGATGTTGCCGCCGGAGCCGCGACGTTTAAGGCGAAGTGCGCGGGATGTCACGGTGCGAATGGCCAGGGCAATCCAGGTATGAAGACCGCCGACCTGGCTTCCGCGGATGTCCAGAAGAAGAGCGACGCGGATCTGAGCGGGGTCATCACCAACGGGAAACCGCCAATGCCGGCTTACAAGACTATGGCACCGGAACAGGTGAAGGACCTGGTCGCGTACATCCGTTCGCTGAAGAAGTAACAGGCGGGAATCGCTCCTGTCGATTTCTGACACGAAACGCGGGAGCTGCCGCTGATATGCGGAGCCTCTGCAAATTATTTCGCAGGTGGGCCTGTAGAACCAGGCGCACAAGCATGCAATTGGTTCGCGGGTCCCGGCGCATCCTTCGCTGGGGCTCGAGATGCGAAGTTACGCAGCTGATCGATTGCAAGATGGGAAGTCGGAGAAACTCCTGCAATGAGTTCGCACAATGCAATTAGGGACTGGGCCCGGCCGATCTACTTTTTCAGCCAGAACACGCTCAGCCTCATCGGCGTGGTGTTGACGACCAGCAGTGCCATCACCCTCATCGGCTTCTGGATGTATGACTTCCTGCTGCCAGGTCCGCCGCACCCGTATGTGGGGATTCTCCTTTTTCTCATCCTCCCCGCCGTGTTCCTGTTCGGCCTGGCGCTGATTCCCATCGGGATTTTCGCGCGGCGGCGCAAATTGCGCGCGGCGCGAGAGTTGCCCTCGATTTATCCGGCCATCGACCTGAAGACGCCGATGGTGCGCAACGGACTGCTTTTCGTGGCCGGAGCAACCTTTTTGAACGTCATGATTTTCGGATTTGCGTCGTACCAGGGCGTCTCCTATATGGATACGGCCACGTTCTGCGGGCAAACGTGCCATACGGTGATGGCGCCGGAGTTCAGCGCGTATCAAGGTTCTCCGCACTCGCATGTCGAGTGCGTGGAATGCCACATCGGCCCGGGAGCCGGATGGTTTGTGCGCTCCAAGCTTTCGGGAATGCGTCAGGTTTTCGCGGTCACGTTCAAGACGTATTCGCGCCCGATCCCTTCTCCGGTGAAATACCTGCGGCCGGCGAGGGAAACTTGTGAACAGTGCCACTGGCCGCAGCGCTTCACCGGGGACAAGTTCCTGGTGAAAACGAATTACAAGGAAGACGAGAAGAACACGCCGCTGACCACCGTGCTCGTGCTCAAAGTGGGCGGACGCGGCTGGCAAGGCTCGGTGGGCATTCATGGGCGCCACCTGGAAGAGGGTTCCCTCATCCGCTACATTTCCATTGATGAAGGCCGCCAGGTCATACCGGTCGTTTACTACACGGATGACAAGGGGAAGACCGTCGAATTCGTCTCAACCGACATCAAGGCCACCAAGGAGCAGTTGGAAAAAGGCGAGAAGCGTGAGATGGATTGCATCGATTGCCATAACCGGCCCACGCACGCGTTCGAATTGGTGGAGAATGCCGTGGATTTGCGCATGTCGCGCGGGCTGATCAGTCCGGATCTGCCTTTTGTCCGGAAGAAGGCGGTGGAGTTGCTGAAGGCCAGCTACCCCGACCAAGAAACGGCAAAATCGAAAATCGTTGAGGGCATCACCGGTTATTACCGCACGGCCTATCCGGAGATTTACAACGCCAAGCGCGCGCTGGTCGAAAAGGCGGCCGGTGCGGTTGCCGCCATTTATCTGCGAAATATTTTTCCGGACATGAAAGTGACTTGGGGCGTGCACCCCAACAACCTTGGCCACAATGATTTTCCCGGATGTTTCCGTTGCCATGACGGATCGCACACCAGCGCGGAGGGCCGGACGATCCCCAACGATTGCAGCACTTGTCACAACGTACTGGCGATGCAGGAGGAAAAACCTAAAATTCTCGGCGATCTGGGATTGCAATAGTTCGCCACTCGTCGACGTATGGTAGTGTTTGCTGGGGAGCCCGCAAACACCATGGGGATTCGCACGATCATCGAGCCGTTTCGGATCAAGAGCGTTGAACCCATCCGCGCAACCACGCGCGCCGAGCGGCAGAAGCTGATCGAAGAGGCCGGCTACAATCTTTTCCTGGTTGCTTCGGAAGCGATTCTGATCGACCTGCTGACCGATTCCGGCACCTCCGCCATGTCCACCGAGCAGTGGGCCGCGATGATGCGCGGCGACGAGTCGTACGCGGGCTCGCCGAGTTTCACGCGCTTTCGAAATTCCGTGCAGGCCATTTTCGGATTTCGTCACGTGATTCCCACGCACCAAGGCCGCGCCGCGGAACGTATCCTGTTCAATGTGATGTGCAAGAAGGGGGACATCGTTCCCAACAACACCCACTTTGACACCACGCGCGCCAATTGCGAATTTGTCGGCGCCCAGGCGATGGACCTTCCGATTCCGGAGGCCAGGGAACCGGCGCACTTCCATCCGTTCAAGGGGAATATGGATACCGCGCGCCTTTCGGAATTGATCGAACGGGAGGGCGCGAAGAAAATTCCGCTGGTGATGCTGACGGTGACCAATAATTCCGGCGGCGGCCAGCCGGTTTCGCTCGGCAACATCCGCGAAGTGAAGCAGGTCTGTAAGAAGCATGGGATCCCGCTGTATATCGATGCGTGCCGGTTTGCGGAAAACGCCTACTTCATCAAGTTGCGGGAGGCCGGCTATGCGGACAAGACGCCGCGGGAAATTGCGCGCGAAATGTTTTCCCATGCGGATGGCTGCACCATGTCCGCGAAAAAAGATGGCCTTGCGAATATCGGCGGCTTCCTGTGTACCAATGACGACCTCCTTGCCCAGCAGGAAAAGGATCTTTTGATTCTCACGGAAGGATTCCCGACGTATGGCGGCCTGGCGGGGCGGGACCTGGAGGCCATCGCGGTCGGCTTAAATGAAGCGCTGGATGAGGACTATCTCCATTACCGCATTGCTTCGACCGCGTTTCTTGGAAATCACGTCGCCAGCCAGGGCGTGCCCATCGTGCAACCGCCGGGAGGGCACGCGATTTACATTGATGCACGCGCGTTCCTGCCGCACATACCGGTTTCGCAATTTCCCGGGGTGGCGCTGGCGGTGGAGCTGTATCTGGAGGGCGGGATTCGTTCGGTGGAAATCGGGACGCTGATGTTCGGCGAGCACGCCACAATGGATTTGGTCCGCCTGGCCATTCCGCGGCGCGTTTACACGCAGAGTCACATCGAATACGTGGTCGAGGTAATCCTGGACGTGTGGCGCCGGCGCGACAAGATTCCCGGGTACGAATTGGTGCACCACGCGCCGTTCCTGCGGCACTTCACGGCCCGCCTGAAACCCGCAGCACGCTGAGGTCTGCCACTCTCCCCTCGCGTTCCTTTCGCGCGCAACTGCCGTGTGCGAATCCGGTTTCACTCGGGTATTCTTAGGCCCATGCCCAATCTTACGATTGACCCCGGCCTCAAGCTCAAGTGTCCCCACGCGGCATTGGGGTTTCTTACCGCGCGCGTGGTCACCGGCGAGACACCGTTTGAGCTGCTGGAAGAGATGCGAGTGCGGGAAACCGAGATCCTTCAGCTTCCGGAACCACGCACCATCCTGGAATCCCCAAAAATTCTGGCCACACGCGCCGGCTACAAGGCGCTGGGAAAAGATCCGGCGCGGTATCGCGGCTCGTCGGAAGCGCTGCTGCGGCGCATTATCAGCGGCAAAGGGTTTCCGCAGATCAACACCGTGGTAGACATCATCAATCTCGTATCCGTCGAAAGCCGCTTGCCCATTGGCCTCTATGACCTGGCGCACGTGAAGGGCAACATCGTGTTTCGCGCGGGACGCGCCGGAGAAACCTATAAAGGTATCGGCAAGTACGATCTCAATCTGGAAGGTTTGCCCGTTTTTTGCGACGCGGAAGGCCCGCACGGAAGCCCCACCAGCGATTCCGAGCGCACCATGGTGACATCCGCGACCAATGAGGTTGCGGCCATATTTGTCTCGTTCGCGGGCGCCGGCGGCTTGGAATCGTCCTGCCAGCGGATGTCCGCGCTCCTCGAGAAATATGCCGAGGGCCGGGAGGTTCACTTCCAAGTGCGTTGGTAACTTCCTGGTTTGCCGCCACCGTAGTGAGGCCGGATGGTGCTCCCATAGGAGTAGGATGAAGCCAGCACCATGCCCAGCATCTATCACCTGAAGCCAAGATTTCAGAATCTGCTGCGCCCTGTCACCGATGGGCTTGCGGGCGCCGGCGTGACTGCAAATCAGGTGACGCTGGCAGCCATGCTTTTGTCTTTCGCAACTGGCGTGGCGATTTTTTATTTGCGGACTCCACGTTCGTTGCTGCTTCTGCCCGCGGTTCTTTTCCTGCGCATGGCCCTGAATGCGGTCGATGGGATGTTGGCGCGGGAACACAATCAGAAAACCGCACTTGGCGCTGTGTTGAACGAACTTGGTGACGTGTTTTCGGACTCCGCTCTTTACCTGCCGTTGGCGGTGATCCCGGGGTTTGAACCCGCCCTTGTCGTCCTGATCGTACTCCTCGGTGTGATCAGTGAGATGACCGGTGTGATTGCGGTGCAAGTTGGCGCTTCGCGGCGCTATGAGGGGCCGATGGGAAAAAGCGACCGCGCGTTTGTGCTTGGAGCCCTGGGATTGCTTCTCGGGCTGAACTTGCCTATTGTTCCGATAGTTCGCTACGTTCTCTGGTTTGTGCTTGTGTTGCTGCTTCTTACCATCGTGAATCGCGCGCGCGGTGCGCTCGCCGAAGTCCGGGGACGTGCCGCCTCATGAGTAACGGTATTCACCCCTTTGCCAGCCTGCTGGCCGCCGTTGCGCGCGGAATCAGCGGCGTGCAGGTGCAGTGGGCCGGGTGCGAGCCGGACGAGCGGCAGCGCATCTATTTCGCCAATCACAGCAGCCACCTCGATTTTATCGTACTCTGGTCCGCGCTTCCTTCGGAGATACGCGCCAGAACGCGTCCTATCGCCGCAAAAGATTATTGGGAGGAAACGCCGCTGCGCCGTTATCTGACGCAAAACGTCTTTCACGCCGTGCTTCTCGATCGCGGCAGCCTGGCCCGGCCGAAACACCCGGAAGAACCGCATTTCGTCGGGCGCCATTTGCTCGACGAAATGGCGGAAGCGCTGGGCGCGGAGAATTCGCTGATATTTTTCCCGGAGGGCACACGAGGCACGGGGGAGAAGATGGGCCCGTTCCGCTCCGGCTTGTACCATCTAGCGTTGAAGCGTCCGGATGTAGAGCTGGTGCCGGCTTATCTGGAAAATCTCAATCGCATTCTGCCTAAAGGGGAATTCCTGCCCGTGCCGATGCTGAGCTTGCTGACGTTTGGTAAACCGCTCCAAGTGGAACCGGCTGAGACCAAGGACGTTTTTCTGGAACGCGCGCGTGAGGCTGTGGCCAGCCTCCGCCGGATTGGAACCGCTTGATGTTTGAAGCCGTCCACGATGCGAAGCTTATCTGGCTGTACGGCGGCGTGCTGTTTCTTCTACTCGTTTCCACACTGATCGGCAGGATCCTGAAGAGCCGCCACCGGGCCGACGCCAGCCGCACCACCATCGACAACCTGAATGCCCGCATCCGCGCGTGGTGGAAGATGTGCGCCATCTTCGCCGCCGCGATCGTGGTTGGGCGCGTGGGTTCGCTCATTCTGTTCGGCATCATTTCGTTCTTGGCGATGCGCGAATACATAACCTTGGTGCCCACGCGGCGCGGCGATCATCGCACCCTGATCTGGAGTTTCTTTGTCATCATGCCGTTCCAGTATTACCTCATCGGCATACAGTGGTACGGCTTATTCGCCATCATGATCCCGGTGCTCGCCTGCATTTTTATTCCTCCAAGCATGGCCATTGCCGGAGACACGGAACATTTTCTGGAACGCGCTTCCAAAATTCAGTTCGGCATTATGGTCTGCGTCTACTCGCTGAGCTACGCCCCGGCGCTGCTGCTGCTGAAGATTCCGGGATTCGAAGGCCACGACGCGCGCTTGCTTCTCTATCTCGTGGTCGTGGACCAGATGAGCGACGTTTTGCAGTATGTTTGGGGCAAGCTGATCGGAAAACATAAGGTTGCCTGGCGGGTGAGCCCGAACAAGACCTGGGAGGGCTTCGTCGGTGGGGTCCTGAGCGCGACCGCTTTGGGCACCGCGCTTTGGTGGGCGACGCCGTTCACGCCGCTGCAATCCGCCGGAATGTCCCTCATGATTTGCCTTTTGGGCTTTGGCGGCGGACTTGTGATGAGCGCGATCAAGCGCGACATCGGCATCAAGGACTTCGGCGTGGTGATCGAAGGACACGGCGGTATCCTCGATCGCATTGACTCGCTGTGCTTTGCCGCGCCGATCTTCTTCCACCTGGTCCGTTATTATTTTGTGCCCTGAGGAAAGCCTTTCAGCGCGCAGCTTGTTCCACTGCCGAGGTTTCGGTTTGGCGGGATTTTAGGAACCCACGGGCGGCCAGCAGTTCGGCGTTCAGCAACGCTGCTCCCGCGGCCCCACGCACCAAGTTGTGCGAGAGCAGCGTCAGCTTTACGTCGAGGAGCGGACATTCGCGGACCCGGCCGACCACGGCTGCCATGCCGTGGCCTGTGTTCGCATCCTTGCGCGGTTGCGGCCGGTCCTCGCCGTCGTGCACCACGACGGGATGCTTGAGTGCCGTTGGCAGGGACGCCAGTTCTTCGGAGACCTCAAAGCTTCGCAAGGCCTCTCGAACTTCGGCGATCGTCGCCGTCTTTTTCAGGCGCACGGACACGCATTCAAGGTGCCCATCGACCACCGGCACTCGATTGCAATGCGCGCTGATTCCGAGCCCCGCCGGAATGAAGCGGTTGCCATCCCACTTTCCCAGAAGCTTCTGCGGTTCGGCTTCCATCTTTTCTTCTTCGCCGCTGATGAAGGGAACGGCGTTGCCCAGCACATCGAGGGACGGAACTCCGGGATAACCCGCGCCGGAAACGGCCTGCAGCGTCACTACGAATAACTTTTCCAGGCCGAACGCATCGGCCAAGGGTTTCAGAACCAGCACCAAGCCCGCCGTCGAGCAATTCGGGTTGGTGACGATGAAGCCAGTGTCGTAACCGCGGTTCTTTTGCTGCACCGGAATGCAATCCAGGTGCGAGGAATTGACCTCTGGAATCAGGAGCGGCACATCCGCATCCATGCGATGGTTCCGTGAGTTGCTGACCACCGGATAGCCGGCGCGAGCGAACTGCGCTTCGGCTTCGCCGGCCACGGAAGAATCCAGGGCCGAAAACACAAAGTCGCAATCCAGGCTTGGCTCCAAATCTTTGACGATGAGTCCGCGCGCCCGCTCCGGCACTGGGCCTTCCAGGTGCCAGCGGGCCGCGTCCGCGTAGGTCTTGCTGGTGGATCGTTCGGAGGCCGCCACGGCGGTCAATTCAAACCACGGGTGATCGGAGAGCAGCTTCACAATGCGCTGCCCGACCATTCCGGTTGCGCCCAAAACGCCCGCGCGCCATTTTTTTGCGTTTGCCCGAGCGTTCATGCCAATCCTCCGTTTTGTTGAGAGCCGATGCGAGTGCCGCGAGCGTGCGGCTTGAAGGTATTCCGCACCCACACGGTCATCTCCGTCTGCGCCGCCAGCGGCAGCACGCGGGGATGAAGCACTTTCGCGCCGCTGGCGGCCAGTGCGTGAGCTTCGTCATAGCTGAGTTCGTGCAAAAGTTTCGCTTCCGCCGATTCGTGCGGATTCGCGGTGTAGATGCCGTCCACGTCCGTCCAGATCACCAGTTCCTCCGCATCCACTACATGGGCGATGAGCGCTCCGGAAAAATCGGAGCTGTTGCGTCCCAGCGTGGTGATTCGTCCGTCCTGTGTGGCGCCGATGAAGCCCGTCACCACCGGAACGATTCCCGCTTGCAGCAGCGGCAGCAGGACTTCCCGGCCGCGCCGCCGCGTCTGTTCCAGGTGCGGCTGCGCGTCACGGAAATTGTCGCACGTCAGCACGAAATCCGATGAGGCAACAGGTACCGCCTGCACCCCGATCTTGCCAAGCGCCGCGGCGAGTAGCCTGGCCGCGTAGCGTTCTCCGAACGAGGCCAGCCGGTCCAACAAAGCGCCGTTCGCTTCGACGCGGCCGCGCAGCGGAATTTCGTGCAGGAGATCGTCGCTCAAGAATTCCAGCTCCTGTTCGACCCGGTCGTGCTCCTCGGGTTCGAGCTGGAGGTCTCGCAGCGTCGCCAGATGCAGCTCCGCGATGGTCTCCGCTTCCTTTCGCGCTTGTTCGTTTCGGGCTTGCCCGAGCCATTGTCCGACGCGGAGCAAGCGGTCGGTCACGTCCTTCATGGCGGACACCACCGCGGTCACTGGACGCATCTGCGCCACATCTTGCACTAGCCGAGCCGCGTGGAGCAATCGCTCCGCGCCGAGCAACGAGCTGCCGCCGAACTTAAAGGCGATGACGTTCTCCTGGGAAGGAGATTCGGCCGAGAGAGCAAGCACGCTCTCCAGGCTGCCACTGCGTTCGTCAGGGCCTAAGTCACCGTCCGCGTTGAGGCTCGATTCCTGCTGATCCGGGGTCATGGTAACCGCTCCTTGTTCTGTCCGCCGGAGCGTCTCTGGAGGGGGTTGAAACTAAAAACCCACCGCCTGGTTCGCTTCTGGCGGTGGGTTTGGAAACTTTTTCTAGCTGGCTAGCTGTTTCTCCCCGCGCCCGAAGCGATGGTAGTGCGCATAATAGTAGTCGTAGTCGACTTAGAGGTCTTGGTCGACGGAGAGGTCATTCGCTTCGTGGCGATAGCCAACATAGGTATAGGTAGAGGATAACACGGCGGCCGTAAATTCCAAGTGGATTTTGGGGCGAGGTGACCTTGCGTTGGGGACGCCTGGGAGGGGCTGGCCGGTCTAAAGACGGGCCAAAACAGGGAAGAGAAACGCAGGGATGCTGGGTTGAACGCCAGGGATGCTAGGCTTCGAAAAGCAGGCTGGAACACGTTAGGCCCGATTCCGCTTTTTGCAATTCGCTGATATCCAGTGCGTGGACTTTGAAACCGCGCGCCTCGATCTTTTCCCGTGTTTTCGGGAAGGACGCCGGGAAGATTACCGCGTCTCCGATCGCAAGGGCGTTCCCTGCGTGCGGTTCGGCGGGATCGACATCCACCCACTCGAAGCCTTGCAGTCGTTTCCAATCGAACCACGCGCGATTCCCAAGCAGTGTGTTGCGGCCGAGATGCGTTACCGCCGATTTCAGGTGCAGGCAGCCGGTCACCGGAAGAGCCGTGAGATCGTACCCATAATGCTCCAGGATCACGGCGAGTTGGCGGATGCCTTCCGGATTGGACCGCGCCGTGATTCCCACAAACACTTTCTTGCCAACACGCAGAACATCGCCGCCTTCGAGGGTTCCCGGCAGCTTGACGTAGGCCAGCTTGCGAAACTTTTCCAGCGCCGACGCAA
Organism: Candidatus Acidiferrales bacterium; assembly: GCA_963734105.1. Taxonomy (GTDB): domain Bacteria; phylum Acidobacteriota; class Terriglobia; order Acidiferrales; family UBA7541; genus Acidiferrum. Next base: position 189,482 of record CAVTFW010000010.1, read on the forward strand.
TCGTGGGCGATTCCTTGCGCCGCGACTCCGAGCCCAGCGGACAGATCACCGCCACTTCGTCCAGCACGATGGCCGGGTCCTCGACAAACATCGAATCCGGCAGGTCCGGCTCCTCCGGCAGGGAAATGATCCGAGCGCCGAGCCTGGCGAGCAATTCTTCGTAGGCGTGGTGCTGCGCGCGCGCTTTTTCCATGTCGATGGGCTTTCGTTCGATGAAACTCAATTCGCAGTTCGCGAGCGCGGAACTTACTTTGCGCGTAATGGCCGCCAGCATTTTTTGAATGTATCAGAGAATGTACCCATTGGGGATGGTTGTCAGCGTTTTCGGAATCCTCCGTTGTCGCTTTTCGCGATTCTCGGTAGACTCCCATTGTCTTCCTTGTTCCAGCAAAAGGAGTTTTTGGCCATGTCCGATGTCCTGCGCAAAATTATCGCCCTCTCGATTCTGATCATCGGCGCAGGACTTCTGTGGGCCGGGAGACGCTCCTATACCGACGCCGAAGACGCCAAAAACGAAATGGATTCAAGCATCGCGTACGCCCGCGAACGCGCCGCTTTCAGCGATCCCCGGCTGAAGGCCACGTACAGCTTCGAGCGCGGCGGCTGGGTTTACGTCCATCTCGAAGGCGACCCCGCCGCCATCGGCTTTCAGCATGGCTACATGCTCGCGAAGGAGATCGAGGACGCGTTTCCCGCCGTGTCCGCCGGCATGATGCATTCCACCAAGCGCGACTGGCCCTTCTTCCGCGAAGTGGCCCGCGAAAAGCTTTGGCCCAAGCTCGATCCCGAATATCAGCAGGAACTTCAGGGGATTGCGGAGGGGCTCAACGCGCGCACGGGATCGTCGCTTGACGTGTATGACATCGTCGCCCTCAATTCCTTCGAAGAGGTTCCGGATTACTACGTGCCCTGGTTGAACAAACAGGAGAAGACGCCGAAAGCCCCGAACTTGAAAAGCCCCGGGAATTGCAGCGCGTTTGTCGCCACCGGAAGCTGGACGAAGGACGGGCAGATCGTCATCGCGCACAACAATTGGACCAGCTACATGAATGGCGAACGTTGGCGCATCATTTTTGACATTCAGCCTACGCACGGCTACCGCATTTTGATGGACGGGTTTCCCGGAGTGATTGTCAGCGACGACGATTTCGGAATCAACAGCGACGGCCTGATGGTCACGGAAACCACCATCACCCAATTCGAAGGATGGGATCCTAACGGCAAGCCCGAATTCATGCGCGCGCGCAAGGCGTTGCAATACGCCGGCTCGATTGACGACTACACGCGCATCATGCTGGACGGCAACAATGGCGGTTACGCGAACGACTGGCTGCTGGGCGATCGCAAGACCGGTGAAATTGCGCAACTTGAGCTCGGCCTGAAAGCCTATAAACTTTGGCGCACGAAGGATGGCGTTTTCGCCGGCTCCAACTGGGCCCGCGATCCAAAGGTGCTGAAGGCAGACACGCCGCAATTCGACGCCAACAACCCGGGAACTTCGCCGAATGCGCGCCGCGTTCGCTGGGAGCAATTGCTCAATGAAAACAAGGGCAAAATCGATGTTTCGCTGGCCCAGCAAATGCTCTCCGATCACGTCGATTCCTTCGAAAAGAAGCCCGCGGCAAATGAGCGCACCCTTTGTGGCCACCTCGAAAACACCGCGCAGGGATTATCCATCTGGGGCTGGGGGCCGTTCTATCCCGGTGGCGCCGTGCAGGGCAAAGCGACGGACTCAACGATGGCGAAGGAGATGCGTTTGGTGGCGCACATGGGTCATCCTTGCGGAGAAGATTTTCTCGCCAAGCCCTTCCTCGCCGCTCATCCGGATTACGCCTGGCAGGAGCCGTACCTGCGTGACATGAAAGCTGGACCCTGGACGATTTTCCATTCCGGCGAAATTCCCGCGGCGGGGCAATAAGCAGCGGTTCAGGGATACGGCGGCTCGTTGTCTCTCTGGAGGTTCAGTGGCCGGCAGTTTCCGGCACAACGGAAATTTCCACGCTCGATGGATATTCCGCCGATCGGTAAATATTCTGGGTCGCTTTCTGGTAATCCGCTTCCTTGGCTTCAAAAATGTTCGGCACAAACTTCTGCGGGTTGCGGTCGTACAGCGGGAACCACGTGCTCTGTACCTGCACCATGATGCGGTGGCCCTTCTTGAACACGTGATCGGCGGTGTGCAGGTCGATGGTGTACGGGGTGATCTCCCCCGCGACAATCGGCTCCGGCTTTTCGTAGGATTTGCGGTAACGCCCGCGGAAAATTTCGTCGGCAATCATCAGCTCATAGCCGGAGAGCTTCCAGTCCGACTCGACTTTTTGCGGGTACACGTCGATCAGCTTGACCACCCAGTCGCTGTCGGTTCCCGTTGTTGAGGCAAAGAGCTTGGCGGTCACTTGTCCGGCGATGGTCACGTCCTCCTGCAATTCGTCCGTCTGCCACGTCAGCACGTCCGCGCGGTTGTCCACGAAGCGCTGATCCTGCACCAGCCAGGTGTACCAGCTTCCCGGATGGTCTTCGGGATAGGTCATGTCCACGGGACGATGACGGTAGGGCACTGGATGCGCGGGATCGCTCACGTAGCTATCAAACGCATCCGCGCCTTTTGTTTTTGGCGCATCGAACGAAAGCGCTCCCGCTTCGCCGAAATACAGATTCTTTTTCTGTGCCTCTTTCGGCGGCCAGGCATCGAAGCTCGTCCATGTGTCGCTGCCGGTCTGGAACAGTAGCGCCTCTTTCAACGGCAGACTTCCTTTGTCATGCAACCAGTATGCAAACCACGGCGCTTCCACCTTCTGCCGGAAATATTCTGCCGTGTTCGAGCCAAAGGGAATTTCGCCCAGCGAATCTCCCGTGCTGCGTGCCCATCCACCGTGATTCCAGGGCCCGACCACGAGATAATTGAGATGCTGCGAATCCGACTTCTCCAGAATTTGGTACGTGCGCATCGGCCCGTAGAAATCTTCCTGGTCCCACCAGCCCGCAACGTTCAGGTTGGGCACCGTTGGAACTTTCAGCGCTCTCTCGACGGCGTGGATTTGCCAGAAATTGTCGTACGCCGGGTGGTTCTCGAAATTGCTCCACGTGGGAATCTCGCCGTGAAAATAGCGCGCATCCGCGTTGGACAGCACACCCAGCCGCAGGAACCAGTCGTACAGATCAAACTCGTTGTACTGAAAACTGAAATTCTCCTTCGAGGTTTCCATCAGCGCGGCGTACTCGAAGCCGTAGCTGAGGCGAAAGGCGCCGTTGTGAAAGAAATCGTCTCCTATCCAGGCGTCACCCATGCAGGCCTGCTCCGAAACCGCCTTCAGCGCAGGATGCGGATTCACCATCGCCATATCCGAAAGAAAACCGCCGTAGGAAATTCCCCGCACGCCCACCCGTCCGTTGCTCTTCGCCACGTTCTTCACCAGCCAGTCGATGGTGTCGTAGGTGTCCGTGCTTTCATCCACTCCCTTGGGGTTCTTCGGATCGTGTACCGGGCGGTTCATCTCAAACTTTCCCTCCGAGCCGTATCTGCCGCGAATGTCCTGATACACGAAAATGTAGCCGTCGGCATAGAGATCGCGAGCCGCGAACAGATGGCCGCTGTAGCCCCCCGGCCCGCCGGAGATGCCATACGGAGTCCGTTCCAATAGCATGGGCAAGGGTTCCTGGGCGTCGCGCGGCGTGTAAATCTCCGTGTGCAACTTCACGCCGTCGCGCATCGCGATCATCACTTCCTTCTTCTCAAAAAGCTTCGGCAGGTCCGGCCGGGCCGCCTTCTGGTCCTGCGCGTTTGCCGCCATGGCCAGCGTCAGCGCGGCCGCCGCAACCCACATCGCCTTCCGCATCAGCCTCATCCGATCATTCACATTTCCCTCACTCTCATTCAGACGCACACAAAAAATCGCCGTGAGCATACCACACCGCACTCTTCGCCTTCCCGCCCGGAAGGCTCCATGGTAAGGGAGCCGCTTCTGGACAGCGTCTCACGCCTCCCGGTCAGGCGCAGCGACTCTACTTTGCAATGAAAAGTACTTGACAATAGAAAGCGATGAGGTATATTTGCCCCACCAGCTTGAGACTGGAAACGGGCAAGGACCTCAATGGAAACAGCACAGCCAGATCGATTGGCGGTTCTTGGCAATTCACCCTCCGGTTCGCCGCGAGGCATGCTCGCCGATGCGGTCCACTTTTGGGAGCCACGCCGCCTCGTTTATAACGTTGTCCTGGCCGCGGTCGTGGTGGCCTGGCTGGTGATTACGTGGCCCCATTTCCGCCCGGCATTCGTGCCGCATTCGCTTCTACTCCTCGCCATCCTTGCCTTCTTAGCCAATGCTTGTTACTGCGCCGCTTACTTTGTGGACCTTCCCATGCAACGCTCCTCCTTGGGCGCTCAATGGAAACGCTGGCGCTGGGGGCTATGGTTGCTGGGAACGCTCCTCGCCATTCTTCTGGCAAATTATTGGATCGTGGACGAAATCTATCCTTTTGTGTAGTGACCTAGGGAAAGATCAATTGGCAACGGACGAGGCGAGAATAGGAAACGACTCCGCACAAGGTCAAATCCTTCGGTGGCCTGCACGCGCAACCTCTGGTAAAATAGTAGTTTGTAGACCGCACCTGTAAGCGATGAAGAAAGGGATTCGTCCGGGCTGCTGGTTGTATCAGCAGCTATTTTTGTCTTAAGACGCTTTTACCAACATGACTCAAGAGATTCGCAACATCGCCATTATTGCCCACGTGGACCACGGCAAAACCACGCTGGTGGACACCATGCTCCGCCAAAGCGGCATCTTTCGCGCCAATCAGGCCGTCATCGAGCGCGTGATGGACTCCAACGACCTGGAACGCGAGCGCGGCATCACCATTCTCGCCAAGAATACCGCCCTGTTTTTCCACGATACCAAGATCAACATCGTCGATACCCCCGGCCACAGCGACTTCGGCGGCGAAGTCGAACGCGCCCTCCGCATGGTGGACGGAGTCGTCCTCCTCGTGGACGCCAGCGAAGGCCCGCTCCCGCAGACCCGCTACGTGCTCCAGAAGGCGCTCGCCGCCAAGCTTCCCCCGGTGGTGGTGCTCAACAAAATCGACCGCCCCGACGCGCGTCCGGAAGAGGTCCTGAACGAAATCTACGATCTGTTTATCGACCTCGACGCCACCGAGGATCAGCTAGACTTCCCCGTCATCTACACCAACGCCCGCGCTGGCGTCGCCCATCGCAAGGTTGGCGACGACTCCAAGGACCTGCTTCCTCTGTTCGAAGCCATCGTCAACAGCATCCCTCGTCCCACGGGCGATCCCACCGGGGTTCTCCAGCTTCAGGTCACCAATCTCGACTACTCCGAATTTCTGGGGCGCCTGGCGATCTGCCGGGTGTTCAACGGCACGCTGAATCGCGGCGAGGAAGTGGGCATCAGCAAGCTGGACGGCAAGCTCATCTCCACCAAAATCACCAAGCTTTACACCTTCCGCGGGCTCGAGCGCGATGAAGCCGAAACCGTGGTTGCAGGAGACATCGTGGCTATCGCCGGCGTGGAGGGCATTCAGATCGGCGAAAGCATCACCTCGCTCGAAAATCCGTCACCGCTCGAGCCGCTGACCATCGACGAACCCACGCTGGCCATGATCTTCAGCGTCAATTCCGGCCCGCTCTGCGGCCGCGAAGGCACCTATCTCACTTCCCGCGACCTCCGCGATCGCCTGGCGAAAGAGCTGCTCACCAACGTTTCCATCCGCGTGGAGGATACCGAGACGCCCGAATCGTTCCGCGTTCTTGGCCGCGGCGAATTGCAGCTCGCCATCCTGATTGAAACCATGCGCCGCGAAGGCTTCGAAATCATGGTCGGCAAACCCGAAATCGTGGTGCGCAACGAAAACGGCAAGAAGCTCGAGCCGGTCGAGCGCCTGGTTATCGACATCCCCGAAAACTTCATCGGCATCATTATGGAAACGATCGGCAGCCGCCGCGGCGAAATGCTGAAGATGAGCAATCACGGCTCCGGCCGCGTGCGCCTCGATTTCAAGATTCCCTCGCGCGGCTTGATTGGCCTGCGCAGCCAGTTGCTGACGGACACCCGCGGCACCGCGCTTATCCACTCCATTTTCGATGGCTGGATGGAATACGGCGGCGACATGGCCTTACGCCCCACCGGCGCGCTCGTGGCGGATCGCGGCGGCGCTTCCACGGCGTATGCGCTGTGGGGGATTCAGGAGCGCGGCGAACTGTTTATTGGCCCGACCATCGAGGTGTACGAAGGAATGGTGGTGGGCGAAAATTCGCGCGAGCAGGACATGGAGGTCAACGTCACCCGGGAGAAGAAGCTCACCAACATGCGCTCCTCCTCGGCGGATGAGGCCATCCGGCTGGTCCCGCATCGCCAGCTCAGCCTCGAGCAGGCCATCGAATTCATCGCCGACGACGAACTCGTCGAGATCACGCCAAAGTCCATTCGCCTGCGCAAGAAAGTTCTGCAGGCCAACAAGCGGCCGCGCCGTTGGCAGGAAATTCGCGCCAGCCAGGAAGCCGCAAAATAACAGGCATTTCTCGGCAGTAAGCCCAGGGTGCCGGCCGCCCCCTTTTCCCAGTACTGATTGGACTTCCGGCATTTCCCCTGGGCGGTGATTTGATGTACAGTAACTCCCTTGGTGCTTCCGCCTAACAAAGGCATATTTCTCCTTCGGTTGCAGCCTCTTTTTGGGAAGCTACCACTACCGCATCAGGGACGGTACATGTGAACTTGTCGAACCAGGTCTCTTCCAACGGAAACTTATCCGTGGCCACTATTTCCGCCTCCGCGACCGCGCTGCCCCCGTACCTCATCACGCGCGATGATGTGAAATATTACATGGGACGGGTGTTTGACATTCCCGAGCGCCGCGTGGAAGCCATGATGGCAATCGTGGACAACGCCCAGGTGCACCAGCGGCATGCCATCTTCCCCATCGACTATACGATCGAGCCGCGGGCCCTTTCCAAGACCAATGACGAGTACATCGAGCACGCCATAAAACTCGGCCGCGAAGCCGCCGAAAAGTGCCTGTCGCGCGCTGGCCTAGTGCCCGAAGACATTGACTTGATCATTACTGTCTCCTGCACTGGTTTCATGATTCCTTCGCTGGATGCGCACCTGATCAAGCTCATGGGTTTCCGCTCCAACATTCGCCGCATGCCGTTTACGGAGCTGGGCTGCGCGGCCGGGGCGATGGCCATTTCTCGAGCCGCGGATTACATCAAGTCGAATCCCGGCTCCAATGTGCTGATTATTGCGGTGGAGCTGCCTTCGCTCACCTTTCAGCGCAGGGACATTTCCCAGGCCAACTTGATTTCTTCCATCCTTTTTGGGGACGGCGCCGCCGCGGTGGTGGTCACCGGACAGCACAAGCCCGGCCCGCGCGTGCTGGTCACGGAAACCTACACCTTCCCCGATTCTTTGGGCGCCATGGGCTTCGATTTAAAGGACTCCGGATTTCACATCCTTCTCGCAAAAGACGTTCCGGAAATGATCGGCGCGCAGATCAAGGAACTTGTGCATGGTTTCCTTGATCGTCACGGCAAGACGCGCAAGGACATCAAGGGGTGGATTCTCCATCCAGGAGGCGCGCGCCTGCTGGGAAATATCGAGGAGAAATTGGGCTTGTGCAAGTGCGATACCCAACCTTCGTGGGATATTCTTGCCAACGTCGGAAACCTATCCAGCGCCACCATCCTCTTCATCCTCCAGGAGTGGCTCGAGAAGCGCCCGCTAAAAGCCGGTGAGCATGCCCTCGCGGCCGCTTTCGGCCCCGGATTCAGCGCGGAGTTCTTGTTGCTGCAATGGAACTGAGTGTCATCGCCTACCTCGGGCTTCTCCTTGTCGTCGCGCTCTTGCGCATTTATGAACTGCAGATTTCGCGGCGTCACCAGCGGGAGATGGCCGCGCATGGCGCTTCCAAGGTTAAAGATCCCGTTTTTCGCACCATGGTCCTGCTTCACACAGGCGTCCTTGCCGGCGCTGCGCTGGAGGTCGTTTTCCTTCATCGCCCTTTTTATCCCGCCTTCGCCGCCGTCTGCTTTGCTATCTTTCTTGCCGCGAATGTCGTGCGCTGGTGGGTCATTCGCACGCTCGGTGAGCATTGGAACGTCCAGGTGATGGATTCCACGGGCATGGGCGTCATCACCACGGGGCCGTTTCGCTACGTGCGCCACCCGAATTACGCCGCCGTTTTCGTCGAAATGCTGGTGCTCCCGCTCATTCATTGCGCCTGGATCACCGCCGCCGCAGGCTCGGCCGCCCATATTCTCGTTCTATCGCGACGAATCAGCACCGAGGAGCGCGTCCTTTTTTCGGACACGCGCTACCGGGAGGCCATGTACGGGAAGCCGCGTTTCCTTCCCGGACTCTTTTGATCCAGGTAAAATAGACCATGCGCTTTCTTTTCCAACTCCTGCTCGCCAGCCTTCTTGGCCTCACCTTCATTCCCCAAGGGAGTTCCACCGAATCCCCGGGCCCGGCTTTCTCTTCTGTTCCCGAACTCGAACAGGGTTATCACCTTCTGTACGAACAGAAGTTTCACGAAGCGCGCGATCTCTTCCAGAAATGGGCCGCGCAAAACCCAACCGAGCCATTCGGCCAGGTCTCCCTGGCCGCTAGTTATCTTTTTGAGGAGTTCTTCCTGCAGCAGGTCCTGACCAGCGACTACTTCCTCGATGACAAGCGCTTTCTCGGCGGCATTACGGGCACGCCCGATCCCGGCCGCATCAAAGCGTTCCAGGATGCCGTTGCGCGCGCGCGTGCGCTTGCCCTGGAGCGCCTGAAGCGCCGGCCGCGCGATCCCGAAGGATTGTATTCGCTGACGCTCTGCGCCGGGATGCAATCGGACGCGGACAGCATGCTGCTGAAAAAACATTACGACGGGCTGAAGCACCTGAAGGAAGCCAACGCCAATGCGGAGATGCTTCTTCACGATCATCCCGAAGCCTACGACGTGTATGTCGCGCCCGGCATCGCTTATTACGTGATCGGGTCTCTTTCCTCCTCAGCGCGCTTCTTTTTGTGGTTTGGGGGAATTCATGGCGACAAGCAACTCGGCATGTCGCAGGTTCAAAAGACCGCCGACAACGGCCACTACCTGAAACCTTTCGGCAAAATACTTCTCGCTCTTTCCGCCCGCCGCGAAAAACAGAACGAACTGGCGCAGAAGAACCTCAAGGAACTCACGGAGGAGTTCCCCGGCAACGCGGTGTACGACACCGAGTATGCAAAGGCCATGGGCCGCCCCATCCCTGCCACAGTGGAACCTTCCAATTGATTTCGCTCGGTTCGCGCCCTCTTCTCCAACTTTAAATGCCCCAAATTGCGGCCGAAAGGGAGGCCTGATGTTCCAACCTGATCTTTTGAAAGGTCGTGCGATTTTCCTAACGGGTGGCGGCACCGGCTTGGGCCGCTCCATGGCCCTGCACTTCGCGCGGCTGGGCGCGCGCATGTTTCTCATCGGCCGCCGCGAGCAGCCGCTCAAGGACACCTGTGCGGAAATTCATGGCCTGGGTGGCTCGGCGGCCTTTTCCAGCTGCGACGTCCGCGAATATGCCGCAGTCGAATCGGCGTTCGCCGCGGCGGAAGACCAATTTGGCGAAATCGATACGCTGGTCAACAACGCCGCGGGAAATTTCATGGCCCGCACGGAAAAACTTTCCCCCAACGCGTTTAGCTCTGTTGTCGGCATTGTGCTCAATGGCAGCTTCCATTGCACACAAGCTTTCGCCAACCGGCGCATCCCAAAGAAACTCGGCGGGAACATTCTCAACATTACTACCACCTATGCGGCGACGAATTCCGGCTCCGGATACGTGGTGCCGTCCGCGTGCGCAAAGGCCGGCGTTCTGGCGCTCACCACTTCTCTTGCCGTCGAGTGGGCCAAGTACCACATCCGCGTGAACGCGATTGCCCCCGGCCCGTTTCCGACGGAAGGCGCGTGGTCCCGCTTGATCCCATCGAAGCAATTCGAGGAGCACGCAATCAACAAGAACCCCATGAAACGCTTCGGCAAACACGAGGAGCTCACCAATCTGGCTGCGTTTCTGCTGAGCGATATGGCCCCATACATCAATGGGGAATGCGTCGTGATTGATGGCGGGCAGTGGCTGCGCGGCGCTGGCGAATTCAATGATCTTGCCATGCTCCCGGATGCCGTCTGGGAGCAGCTCGAGGCTGCCCGGACAAAAAAGTAATCTGTACGCCGTTATTGCGGCAGCGCGTTGGCTCTCAGAAGCACTCGCAGCCGCACTTCGCCCGCCGGTTTTCCTTCCGCCTCCGCGCGGATTACCACTTCCTGCGGCACGGCCTTTTTCAAGTCTTCTCCGGACAAAGTGGGCGTCTCGATGTGCACCGGCAGGGAAGTAGACTCTTCCGCGGGCAGCAGGATTTGCCCCGCGCCGCGGATGACTTTCCAACCCTCCGGCACTTTCACCGTAAAGGTCATTGGCAACGCTTTCGATTCATCGTGGAGGACCACGATCGGTACCACCAGCGTCGTCCCGGTCTTCACGCCAATCTCCGGAACCTTGGCGGCCGGCACATGCTCCAATCCGTGTGTGGGATAAAACTCCGTGTAAAACTTCCATCCTCCGCCCAATTCCAGGAGCGGAAGTTTCCGGGCAGTATTCGCCTCGCTTGAGGAATTGCCGTGGGCTACGCTTTCCTTCGACGGCTTCTCTTCGATGTGCGCGAAAACGTCATCCGTCGATTTTCCGCCCACCACGGACTTTCCGAAGATCAGCGTCAATGGCTCGGACCACCAAGCCGAATCAGGGTCGCTCATCATTTTTTCCAACTCTTCGTCGCTCATTTTGGAAATATGGTCGATATCGTCGGGGAATTGCGTCCGGTGGGCCATGGCAGAATCCAGCGCCAAGCGCCAGTACGGTTTCTTCTGGGAGGGTGAGATCTCTCGAACGGAATAGGCCGGACCGCTGCCGTCGAACTGTTTGTTATCTGCCGCGTCGCTGCCGTAATAGATTTTCTTGGGTTGCCAGGTCTGCAGATTGGAGAGATAAGATTCGTAGTGCTGCGTGTCTCCCGCGAGTTGCGAAGGAAAAACAAGCGGATTTGCGGCCAGGTCGAACGCCTCGGTCACCAGCACGCCGGTCGCTTGATGGTCCCCATGATCTTCCCCGATGAATATTCCAGGAAAATGCGTGAAGATCACCTCCGGCCGCGTCAATCGTATCAAGCCGACGAGCCTTTCCAGATTCGAGCCATGGCCCCAATTGGCCAGGGAATCCAGCAAACTCTGCGACGGCGTGTCCTTGCCATCCAGAAACCACACATTTGAAATGCCCAACCGCGCGCACGCCTCCCGCGCCTCGATCTCCCGTTCATTGGCCATCGCCGGACCGCGCTCCCTCGTGTAACGGTTCGCCCCGCTTCCGCCGTGTGTGCTGAAGATCACCGCTACGCGCTTGTGCATGTCGTACATCTCGCGCGCAAGGTACGGCGTGAAAAAGGCTTCGTCATCCGGATGTGCCACGACCTCCAATATGTCCACCTTGAACCGGCTATCTCCGCCGTTTACCTTTTGCGGAGTTTGTGCCCGCAGCGCTCCGGACACGACAAAGATGGCCAGCAACACAACTACTTTCGCGAAAGACTTCATTCGGTTCCCCTGCGCGGAATTTCCCTTTTCAAGTAAAAGAGAGATTGTACCGTCCTTGCCGGGAAAAGCGCAGTCACTCTGCCCTTTTTTCTTTCCCGGCTATACTTGGCGGGTCATGCGCCGATTTTTGCTAGCCCTTGCCTTGCTGTTGCCCCGCTCCCTGGTGCCGCAGGCCAACCCTGCTGCCCCCGTCCCTGCGCAACCTCTCGAAACCGGAAAGATCCTTCCTCACATCGCGTGTGCGGCACATCCTGAACAGTCCTACGCCCTGTACGTACCCTCGAACTATGCAAGCGATCGCCGCTGGCCCATCGTTTTTTCTTCCGATCCCGTGGCCCGCGGCACCGTCCCTCTGGAACTGGAAAGAGAGGCGGCCGAACGCTATGGCTATATCCTCGCCGCATCCAACAATTCCCGTAACGGCCCGTGGCAACCGCTGTTCGAAGCAACGAGTGCGATGCTTGCCGACGTGCAGGCACGACTTTCGATTGACACCCACCGTGTGTACTTCGTCGGATTTTCCGGCGGCGCGCGAGCCTCCTCTCAACTAGCGCTGCTCTGCAAATGCTCCGCAGGTGTTCTCCTCAGCGGGGCTGGGTTCACGAGTGCAATTTCGCCACCCGCGGATTCCGGGTTCCCGGTTTTTTCCGCCGTGGGAACTTTGGATTTCAACTACAGAGAAGTGATTCCCCTTCAGGATGCCCTGGCAAAGGCCGGTTATCCCCACTGGCTTCGTATCTTCGAAGGTGCGCATGAATGGCCTCCCTCGGAAGTCATGACAGAAGCACTAATATGGTTCCGCATTCAGGCGATGAAGACACAGCGCGAGCCTCGAGATCAGAATTTCATCGATGCGCAATTTTCAAAGGCGCAGAATCGCGCGGGCGCCTTCGAGCAATCCGGCGACTTGCTCAATGCCTGGCGCGAGTATCTCCAAATTGCCGCCACCTATGAGTCGCTCGCCGACGTCAGCTCCCTTCGTGCGAAAGCTGAAGCGCTGGGCAAAGATGAAGCCGTCCGAGAGTCCGCAAAGAGAGAACGAAACCAATTCGACGAGCAGTCTCAGCTCACAAACGACATCACCTCACGCATGGCCACCTCGCTGAAGCGCGTCGACAAACGCCCGGAAGTAGATCGTGACTTGCAGGAGCAACTTCTTCACTTGCGCCTCATGGCAGAGCAGGAGAAGCGCCCGGAAAAAGCGGCCGTTTACAAGCGATCCCTGTCCGGCATCTTCGTGGCCGCCATGGAAGCCGGCAATGAATTTCTCGGGGAGAAGAAATTCTCCACGGCGAGCGCCGTCTACGACTTCGCGACTCAAGCCAAACCCGATTCCGAATGGGCTTGGGAGGAACTGTCTGTAGCCCGGGCCCGCGCTGGAATGAACAAGGAAGCAATCGCTACCCTCCGTCGCGCCAAAAGCCTAACCGCGGACAAGTTATCGTTTGAAAAATGGTTGCAGGTCGAGTCAGCATTTGACCCATTGCGCTCCTTACCCGATTTCCAAAACCTTGCGTTGCCGAATTAATGCTCCGGAGCCGGGGGGGAAATCTTGAGTCCGTCAATAAATCGAAATGGATATAGTATTACGAATTCACGATCGATTGACAGGTTGACATACCTGCGTGTGATCGATAATCTATCCTTGGGTGAACTCGATGGAAACAGTAAAAGTCTCTCCCAAATTTCAGGTGGTAATCCCCAAGAAGATTCGAGAAAAGCTCGATCTTAAACCAGGCGAGGAACTACAGATCTACCTCTTCGAGAAGTCGTTGCACTTGCAGCGCCCACGATCCATCAAGGAATTCCGTGGGATCGCAAAGGGCATGAGGTGGAAGGATGACGATCGCGACCATTCCGAGCGCTTCTGATCGAATTGTGATCGATTCTTCGGGCTGGATTGAGTATTGGGGGGATGGCCCAAAGGCGGACCGGTTTGCCCTCTACCTGGAATCCCAAGCAATTCATTTTCTTCCCTCAATCGTGGTCTACGAGGTTCACAAAAAGATTTACCGGGAACAAGGGAAAAAGCTGGCGGATGAATTTCTGTCCCTGGCGTTCGGATTCGGTGAGCACCTGATTCCGCTTACGTTAGAGTTAGCCGCTCTTTCCTCGCAAACAAGCCTTGACGTGAATCTCACGATGGCGGATGCAATTATTTACACCACGGCGCATCATCACAACGCACAACTCATCACCGGTGACGCTCACTTCGGCGGTCTCCCGGGAGTTACACTTATCTGACAGGACCCGCGGAAGCTTGACCTGTTGGCCACCCGCCGATACTCTACCTAGAGAAATACAAAGCAGATTTCTGCATGTTAGGACTGCGACCATGGATCAGATTCACGTAACTCTCCCCGACGGCAGCGTCAAGGACTTTCCCAAGGGGGCCACGCCCGTTGAAGTCGCCAAATCCATTTCCCCGCGGCTTGCGGATGCCGCGCTGGTGGCCAAGGTGCGCGCCGCAGATGGAAATGGGGCAAACGCCAAGACCGGCATATTTTCCAACTCGGTGGACCCGGCCGAGGACGGCAGCCTGCTTTTCGATCTTCGCCGTCCCCTCGAGCAGGACGTCAAACTGCAGATCCTCACGGAAAAAGATCCGGACGCGCTCTATGTCTTCCGCCATTCGGCCGCGCATCTGCTTGCGGCCGCCGTCATGGAGCTTTATCCCAGCGTCAAGCTCGGCATCGGCCCTCCGGTCGAAAACGGCTTTTTCTACGAATTTCTCCGCGAAGAGCCGTTCACGCCCGGCGACCTCGAAAAAATCGAGAAGAGGATGCACGAACTCGCGGCCCAAGATCTTCCGAACGAGCGCAAGCTGCTGCCGAAGGCCGAGGCCCTGAAGCTGTACAAGGACTCCAACCAGATCTTCAAATGCGAGCTCGTCGAAGAAAAAGCCGATGAGCCCATGGTTTCCTTTTACACCACGGGCAAATTCATCGATTTCTGCCGCGGACCGCACATTCCTTCCACCAAGCGCATTCAGGCCTTCAAGATCATGAGCGTCGCCGGGGCGTACTGGAAGGGCCAGGAAGGGAATCCCCAGCTCCAGCGCATTTATGCCGCCGCTTTCTTCTCGCAGAAGGATCTCGATGCGTATCTGCACCGCCTGGAAGAAGCCAAGCGACGCGACCACCGCAGGCTCGGCGCGGAGCTCGACCTCTTCAGCATCCAGGAAGAAGCCGGGCCCGGCTTGATCTTCTGGCATCCAAAAGGCGGCCTGATACGTACGCTGATCGAGAACTGGCTGCGCGAAGAGCTTTTGAAGCGCGGCTATGATCTTGTTTTCACGCCGCACATCATGCGCTTAGACCTCTGGGAAACTTCCGGCCACACCAATTTCTACAAGGAAAACATGTTCGGCGCCGTGGAAGTTGAAAAAACGGATTATCAGCTCAAGCCCATGAACTGTCCGGGCCACATCTTGATCTATAAATCCAAGCTGCGCAGCTACCGCGACCTCCCTGTGCGGCTCGCGGAGCTCGGCACGGTCTACCGCTACGAACGCAGCGGGGTGCTCCACGGCCTTTTACGCGTCCGCGGCTTCACCCAGGACGATGCGCACATCTTCTGCACTCAGGACCAGATCGAAGCCGAAGTCGAGGCCTGCGTCGAATTCGCTTACGCGGTCATGAAGAATTTCGGCTTCGACAAATTCGAAGTCGAGCTTTCCGACTGGGATCCCAAACACCCGGAAAATTACCCCGGAAAGCCGGAAGACTGGCAGCACGCCTCAGATTCTCTTGCCCGCACGATGGCGCGCATGAACATTCCCTATAAGAGAATCGCTGGGGAAGGCGCGTTCTACGGCCCGAAAATCGACATCAAGCTCATCGACGCCATCGGCCGCCCCTGGCAGCTCACGACCGTGCAATTCGATTTCAACCTGCCCGCGCGCTTTGGCCTGGAATATGTCGGCGTTGACGGCGCGCGCCATCAACCGCTGATGGTCCACCGTGCGCTCCTCGGTTCCGTCGAGCGCTTCTTCGGTATGCTGATCGAACATTACGCGGGCGCGTTTCCGCTCTGGCTCGCACCCACGCAAGTCGAAATCTGCCCGGTCAGCGAAAAGGCGCAGGACTACGCAAAACATATTCACGAAACGCTGAAGAACCACGGCATCCGCGTGCATCTCGACGACCGCAACGAAAAGCTGCCCGCGAAAATTCGCGATGCCCAAATGCAAAAGATTCCCTATATGATTGTCGTTGGCCCCAAGGAAGCCGAAGCCGGCACCGTTAGCGTCCGCCATCGCGCCAAGGGCGACCTCGGCCCGCGCCCCCTAGGCGATCTCATCGCCGCGCTGCGAGAGGAGATCACAGCGCGCGCCATCAACTGAATTTGTTTCCTTCTTGTCGCTCTCTGCCTTGTGCGTGCTATACTTTGAGGTCTGCCTCATGCCGCGGAAGCGGCTAGGGTTAGCTGTCAATTCGGGGTGTGACCCTGCCTTGCAGGGTGCCTTTTTTTCTTAGGGGGATTTATCGCTGAACGGAATTTCCGGCAGGCCGACCGTACCCGCATCAACGAGCGGATACGCGCTCGGGAAGTTCGGGTGATTGATGAAGAAGGCGGACAGTTGGGCGTCATGCAGCCGTTTGAGGCTCTTCGCCTGGCGCGCGAGCGGGGATTGGACTTGGTGGAAATTTCGCCCACAGCCGATCCGCCGGTTTGCAAAATCACCGACTACGGCAAATACCAGTATCAACTGAGCAAGAAGGCCCACGAGCAGCGCAAGAGCAGCCGCGGCTCGCAGCTCAAGGAAGTCAAGTTTCGCCCCGCGACCGCGGAGCACGATTATCAGGTTCGCAAGAATCAGATCATCCGCTTCCTTGGCGAGGGCCACAAAGTTCGCGCCATGATTTTTCATCGCGGCCGCGAAATGGCCCACCAGGAAGTGGGGCGCGCCAAAATGAACCGGCTGCTCGGCGAAATCGGCGAGTACTGCCAGATCGAAACCATGCCCCGCATGGAAGGCAACGTTCTTGTCGCGCTCCTGGCTCCGAAAAAGGGCGCAGGCGCGCCGGCCCGGCCGGCAAGTCCGGCGCAGCCGAACGCGTAATTCAACGGGTAATTTTCAAGGCTGGTTGCGGCCGGCCTGTAGGGAGAGGATTCAGAGCAATGCCACGCAATTCGACGAAGCCCAAGCTGAAGCTGAAGACGCATCGCGGCGCCAAGAAGCGCTTCCATATCACCGCCAACGGTAAGATCCTGCGCATGCATTCCGGCAAGCGCCATTTGCTCGGCACCAAGGCGCCCAAGCGCATGCGAAAGCTCAAGAAGCTCGCCCAGGTGAGCCCGCGCGATGCTGCCGCGGTCCGGCAGATGCTCCCGTACGGGTCCTAGTCTTTGTAGGGGCGCAGCACAGCTGCGCCCCATCTCGGCAAGATGTCAAGAACTGCCGAGTACCAGATTTTTGTAGCGGCCGAGTTCGCTCGGCCAAAGCAAAAAAACTGCGGAGCATTCCTCCGCAAAACGTGCCAGGCAGCGCTTCACGGGTGCCTGCCGGCCGTTTCGCCCCGTTCGCGGGGCTTGTAGGCGCCGGGCTTCAGCCCGGCAGTTGTAGAGGCGGCTCCTGGCCCTGAGCGCAAGCGAAGGGTACGCCGCCACGCCGCAAGGCGCTACAACAAATCACATCGGAAACAAACCCGTTGCAGGAAACGCCTAGCCGCGTCTCCCCGCAACCCGTTTCGTTTC
The DNA here is from genome assembly GCA_963734105.1 of Candidatus Acidiferrales bacterium. Taxonomy (GTDB): domain Bacteria; phylum Acidobacteriota; class Terriglobia; order Acidiferrales; family UBA7541; genus Acidiferrum. Next base: position 206,804 of record CAVTFW010000010.1, read on the forward strand.
CCAAACAACCTGTAGCTCAGGCCTTCGAGGCCTGAGGGTTTTCCCGGCAGCGACCGGGAACCCTCGCCGGGAAACCGCCTCAGCTACGGCAAGAACAAAGGAGAAAACCCATGCCACGCGTAAAACGCGGCACAAAGCGCCGGGCTCGGCGCAAGAAATACCTCAAACGCACCAAAGGTTTCTTCCTCACCAAGAGCAAGCTCTACCAATCCGCGCAAGAAGCCGCCAATCGCGCCGATCGCTACGCAAAGCGCGACCGCCGCGTGAAGAAGCGCCAGTATCGCCGCTTGTGGATTCAGCGCGTCGGCGCCGCCGCTCGCCAGAATGGCTTGACCTACGGGCAGCTCATTCATGGCCTGAAGGCCGCGGGCATCGGCGTCGATCGCAAAGTCCTCGCGGATATGGCCGTGAAGGACATGCCCGGCTTCGCCCAGCTCGTGGAAAAGGCCAAGGCCTTCGCGCCCAGGCCCGCCCCCAAAAAGGCCTAGCCACGCTGGGGCGCAGCAGTGCTGCGCTCCATGTCGGCACTCACTTGTCCGTTTGGCTTTTTCTTTGCCCAACCATGTCGTGGCGTGTCTGACGTTGTATCCTTTCAAAAACCATGGCGACACCAGATTCGAAGCACACGCAAACTCTCGCCGCTCTCGGCATCACTTCTGCCGAGCAGGTTCAGTCGTTGTTTGCGGAAGTTCGTGATCTTTTTGACGCGGACATTTCCAAGGCGGCCGTGCAAATACTCTGGAAGGAGTTCCGCGACAAATGGATCGGCCGAAAAACTGGAGTGCTTAGTCAGATTACAGACAACTGGCTTAAGCCCGCTCCTGCCGATCTGAAGCGGACCGTAGGAGCCGAACTCAACAAACTAAAGTCTTATGTGGAACCGGCGCTGGAAGAAAAGCGATTGAGTATCGAAGCAAGCGAGGTGGAATGGGCCCTCGCAAAGGATCACATCGACCTCTCCCTCCCCGGCGTGATCCGCGCTATCGGCACGCACCATCTCATTCGCCAAGTCTTCCAGGAAATCGAGGACATCTTCTTCTCCATCGGCTTCTCCGTCGTCGAAGGCCCGGAGATTGAAACGCCTTACTACAATTTCGAGGCCCTGAATATTCCGGAGTACCATCCCGTCCGCGACGACATGGACACGTTCTATCTCGAATTGCCCAAAGGCGCGCCGGGCCCATTGCTTCTCCGCACGCATACTTCGCCCGTGCAGATCCACACCATGGAGAAGCGCCAGCCGCCCGTGCGCGTGATCGTCCCCGGCAAGGTCTATCGCCGCGACAATCCGGACGCCACGCACTCCTTCATGTTTCACCAGATCGAAGGCCTGGCCGTCGATTCGGACATCACCTTCTGCGATTTCACCGGCACCATCGATTACTTCGTGAAGCAGTTCTTCGGCGAAGGTGTCAAGACGCGTTTCCGTCCCAGCTATTTCCCGTTCACCGAACCTTCCGTCGAATTCGACGCTTCTTGTATTTTCTGCGGCGGCAGCGGCACCGCAAAATCCGGCGGCACCTGCGGCAAATGCAAAGGCTCCGGCTGGATCGAACTTTTCGGCGCGGGGATGGTCGATCCCGCCGTGTATGGCTTCGTGAATTACGACGCAAAAAAGGTCAGCGGCTTTGCCTTCGGCATCGGCATCGACCGCCTGGCCATGCTCAAATACGGTATCGACGACATTCAGGTCTTTTTTCAGAACGACGTGCGCTTTCTGCGTCAGTTCCCTTAGGGGGTCGGAGCTTTAGCCTGCCCTGAGCTTCGATGGGCTCCGACATTGACTGGCGGTCGATCTTGGGCTTTAGCCCCTGAGGAATCTGAGAGTTTTTGCAACGACAATGACTTTTGCCGACGCCAAACAGCGCTTCTCGAATCGCGTCGCGGATTACCTCCGCTACCGCCCGGGCTACCCCTCTGCCCTGTTGGAACTGCTCGCCACAGAATGCGGCCTGCGCCGCGATCACGCTGTCGCGGACATCGGCTCCGGCACTGGCCTGTTGAGCAAACTCTTCCTCGATAACGGCAATCCCGTTTTCGGCGTCGAACCGAACGCCGAAATGCGCGCGGGCGGCGAGGAATTTCTCCGCAGCTATCCCAATTTCACGAGCATCGACGGCTCCGCGGAAGCTACCACGCTCGCAGACTCTTCCGTGGACTTCGTTAGCGTCGGCCAGGCTTTTCACTGGTTCGAACCGGTTGCGGCGCGCCGTGAATTTCGGCGCATTCTCAAACCCGGCGGCTTCGTCGTCATCGCCTGGAACGATCGCCGCATTTCCGAGTCGCGTTTTGGTCAGGAATATGAAGACCTGCTCGTGCGCTACGGCACCGATTACGCTCGAGTGAAAGAGGCTTATCCCGAAGATGCTGTTATGCAGAGCTTCTTTGCCGGCAGCAAGTTTCATCGCCGAGAGGTTCCGAATTTCCAGGAATTCGATTTCAACGGCCTTTCCGGGCGCCTTCGCAGCAGTTCCTACGCGCCGCAAGGGGGCCATGCCAACTACGCGCCCATGATGGACGCGCTTCGAAAACTTTTTGACGCCAGCCATGTGAATGGCTGCGTGCGCATGACATACACCACGCAGGTCTACTTTGGACAATGGGATGCGCTGAGGAACTCGGAATGAAAGTTGCCTACAAATGGTTGAAAGAATTCGTCGACGTCGCCGCTAAGCCGGAGGAGATCGCCTCGCGGCTGGCGCTTTCCGGCACGAACATCACGGGAATCGAAAATGGCGCGCAGGGCGCGGTCCTCGATGCGGAAGTGACTTCGAATCGTCCGGATTGTCTCGGCATGCTCGGCATCGCCCGCGAAGTCGGCGCGATTTACCGGCTTCCGCTGAAAACCACGGCACCAAAGCCGGCGGAAAGCAGCTCCGCAAAGGCCAGCGACGCCATCAGCGTCAAAATTGAGGTGCCCGAACTTTGTGGCCGGTTCACGGCGCGGGTAATTCGCGGCGTGAAGATTCAGCCTTCGCCCGCCTGGCTGAGAGAACGCGTGGAAGCCGCTGGCACGGCCAGCATCAGCAACATCGTGGACATCTCCAATTACGTGATGCTCGAGCTCGGCCATCCGCTGCATACTTTCGATTACGATCTCGTCCGCAATCGCAGCATCGTCGTCCGCGGCGCCAGGCAAAACGAGAAGATCAGAACGCTCGACGGCATCGAGCGCGTCCTCGACCGCAAAGTCTGCATGGTTTGCGACGGCGATGGCTCGCGCGCCGTCGGCATTGGCGGCATCATGGGCGGCGCGGAAACCGAAATCTCTTTCTCTACCAAGAACGTTTTGATCGAGTGCGCCTGGTTCGATCCCGTCGCCATCCGACGCGCCGCGCGCTTCTTGAAGCTCCACACCGAAGCCAGCACGCGTTTTGGCCGCGGCGCCGATCCGGAAATGGCCGAACTCGCCTCCCGCCGCGCCGCCGAACTCATTCTCCAGCTTGGCGGCGGGGAATTGCTCTCCGGGGTTGTCGATGTCTATCCCGGCAAGCGGGCCGCGAAGAAAATCACACTCACCCGCGCGGAATTTCTCCGTGTCATGGGTGCCGATTGCCGCGACAAGGATGTTGAGGCTATCCTTTCCTCCCTCGGCTTTTCTCCATTGCGCGTCGACCACGCTCGCGGCTCGGAAAATTCGCTTCTCGCCGCCTGGGAGTGTACGCAGCCTTCCTGGCGCGCCGACGTCGAGCGCGAGATCGATCTCGTTGAGGAAGTCGCGCGCATCTACGGCCTGGACAAATTTCCCCCGCGCCTGCCCGCGGCGCGCATCGGCGCGGCCCGCCTCCCCCACCAGGAGGCCGAAACGCGTCTGCGCGAGCGTCTCATCGGCCTCGGCTACCACGAAATTCTCACCATCCCGCACGTCTCTGAAGAGCGCAACGAACTCTTCCGTCCTGCCGACGCGGTGCCTGCAAAGCTCTCCAATCCTCTCAGCGAGGAAGCCGGCGTGCTAAATTCCACCGGCGCAGTCACCATGGCCGCCGTCATCGAGTGGAATCTCAATCACGGCCAGCGCAACATCCGCCTCTTCGAAATTGGCCACCACTATCGCTTCGTCAGCGGCAAGCCCGCGGAAACGCGCGTTCTCACTCTCGGCGCCACCGGTGCCGCGCGCGCACAGGGTCTCTACGATTCTCCGCGCGATTACGAGTTTGGCGATCTAAAAGGCGATCTCGACGCCATCGGCGCGCTTTCCGGCGGCTTGCACTGGGAAAACGGCGGCCCTGACTGGCTGAACGCCGCCCGGCGCGGCACGATCTATCTCGGCAAGGAAGGGAATCAACCACTAGGCGTGGCGGGCCAACTATTGAAACGCGTGGCCGACAAGCTCAAATTTCGCCAGGACGTTTATCTCGCGGAAATCGCTCTCGGCCCGCTTTACTGCATGTATTACGGCGTGAAAAACAACCGCCGCTACGAGCCACTGCCTCGCTTCCCCGGCGTGGAGCGGGACTTCTCTCTGTTCCTCGCGGACGGCGTAACCTTCGCGGAAGCCGCCAAAACCATCGAGTCGCTCGGCATCCCGGAGATTGCTTCGATGGAAGCCGCCGATCTCTTTCGCGGGAAAAATGTTCCCGCGGGAAAATACTCGCTGCTCGTGCGCGTCACGTTTCAGAGCAGGGAGTCTACCTTGACCGAAGCCCAAATCAACGACTTCTCCAGGCGCATCGTCGCCGCCCTGGAAAAGAACCTTGGCGCCACGCTGCGCGCAAGCTGACACCGTTCCCTAATCCGCCTGCTTCAGCGCCCTTTCCACCAGCGTGAGGCAGCGTTCCGCTTGCTCTTTCAACAATTCCTCACGGTCGCCGCGTTCGTTCCTTAAGCTATGAAGCTCATCCGCAATCGCCAGCGCCGCCAGGATCGCCACTTTCTGCGTGTCCACCGTCGGCGTCATGTCTGAGATAGCACACATCTTCTCGTCCACGTACGCCGCCAGTTTCTGCACGTACTCCTGATCCAACTCCGCCTGAATTGGATACGTCTGTCCAAAAATTTGAATCTTAACCGTTCGGCTCATGCCTGGCGCCCAATCATTCCATGGTTTCTCAGATTTTTCTTTCTTGTCTACTGAAAACTGACAACTGAGAACTTTTTCTACTGCGACCAAGAAGTCGGATTGCGGTCCCAGCGATGCTCCTGCAGCTTCTTGAGCAATGCCGCGGGAAGCGGTCCGGCCGCGCTCGCCGCGCAATTTGCTTCCACATTCTTCAATTTGCGCATTCCGGGAATCGTCGTGCTCACATCCGGATTGCTCAGGATGAACCGCAGCGCCATCTCCGCCATCGTACTGCCCGCCGGAATCAAAGGCCGGAGCGCTTCCGCATGCGCCACGCTCGTCTTCAGATTCTCCGGCACGAAATAGGTATTCCGCCAATCCTCCGCGGGCCATTTCGAAGCGAGAGTCAGCATTCCCGTCAGCGTCCCTTCATCGAAAGGCACGCGCGCGATCACCGCCGCCTCTTTCATCCGGCAAATCGGCAACAGCGCGTCCTCCGGGTTCTGGTCAAAAATGTTGTAGATCACCTGCACAGCCTCCGCATAACCTTCCAGAATCGCGCGAATCCCATTCGCCGGCTCCCAGCGGTTCATGCTCGGCCCAAACGCGCGCACCTTTCCGCTCTTTTTCATTTTCTCAATGCTTCTCGGCAGCCGCTCATCGTTCAGCCAGCGGTCCTCCCAGGTATGAAACTGCATCAGGTCGATCGTTTCCGCCCCCAGATTCTTCAGGCTCTTCTCGATGTACTCCTCGACATACTCCGGCGGGTAGCAATCGTCTAGCGTAAACGTCCGGGCACTCGGCCACTGCCGGTTCTTCGGCGGAATCTTCGTCGCCACGTATAAGTGCTTGTCCGGCCCGCCCGCCGCCGAATCGTTCTTGTGCTCGCGCAGGATTTTCGCCAGTATCTGTTCGCTCTTCCCGTCTCCATACGCCCATGCGGTGTCGAAAAAATTGCAGCCCAGCTCCACGGCGCGGTGCAACGATTGTAGCGTCTCCGCCTCGTCCGAGCCGCTCCACCCCGCCAGCCCCCACATCCCGTATCCGATTTCGCTCACCCTCCAGCCCGTCCGCCCAAACCGCCGATAGTTCATGCAATCTCTCCTCACGATTCCGTCCCATTGTATCGGAGAAACTGCAGCCGGTGTTGCTTGCGCTGATCCGCTCTTGAGGCCTGCTGCTCTCGCTCCTAAACAGTCGCGAGCGCCCTGCGGTATCGCCGCCAGATCAAAAAGACCGGCAACGCGAGGATCACGAGCCAGAGGAACAGTGTGGGGCCATCCTCCGCGAAAAACAGCACGATTCCGAGTATTGTCTCCGCTGCATTGCGATACCCGGCTACGAGCGAGTTATGAATGCGGGTGGAAACGGAAGCCGCCGGCGGGTTTAGCTGCGCTTTGTACTCCTCGCTGAGTTGCAGCTCGACGGCGGCGAAGTCGACGCGGTGTTCGAGGGCCTTCTGCTCCGCTTCCATGCGTTCGATATCGCCACGGACGCGCGCGATTCCTTCCTCCACTTGGAGGACCTCGACGGCGTTTCCGGTGCGCTGCTGAAGGATGGTGCGGAAGCGCTGTTCGGTTTCGCGTGAGGTTTTCAGCCGTGCGACCAAGTCGGTGTGCTGCTGGGTGACTTCTTCGCCGGATTGCGATTCGTTTTCGACACGGCCAAGGGTTTTGAGGTCCGCAACAGCCGAAGAGAGTTCGGGCGCAGGAATCCGGAGGGAGGCCTGGAGACCGCGTGCAGCGTTCTCCGGAGTGCTGACAGTAAGCTGCGCGGAATAGCCGTGATGCCGCGCAAGCATAATGTCGAGAGTCGCTCGGGACGCTGGAAAATCTTTCACCACGATCGAGAGAGACACGGTGCGGGCAATCATGGGGCCGGAAATGACCTTACCGTCCAGCTGACCGATCCCTGGCTGGCCATTAACCGAAAACGAGCCCTTGTCGTGATCTCCAAGCCCGTGAAAAAGGGCATTCGAATCCGCCGCAATGCCCGGCTCGTTCAGTGTCACGATTCGATCTAGCGGCGGTGAAGGGACTTTGTTCGTGAACACTTTGGATTGTTGGTCCGTAATCGGCCGGCCAGCCATCTGCTCACCACTTCCACCGACTGGCTCGCTCGCCCTGGCGGGGAGCTTCGTAACGTAAGGCGAGATGTCCAATGGGCTGACGTGTAGTGTTCTGCTCTGTGCGACGCTCTTATATCTCGCGGTTCCGAAATAAAGGACACTGGGGATTCCCGCAGCAATCAGAATCGCTACTGCGACCGTGCCTAGTCCCCTTCGGGCGAGAACGGTGTATGACCGATGTAAGGTTAAGTTGCCAAGAAGGGCGTTCGAAACTCGTGGCTTATCCCCTTTGGTTGCCCCCAAGACAGTCGATTCCAGTAAGGACGTTGGAGGTGCGACAATCCATTCCATCAGACACGCCGATGTTTTGCGGAATTGATCGGCCGCATTAGTGCACTCGGCACAATGCTCGATGTGCGTGGAGACCGCTCGCGACCTCGCGGCAGAAAGCTCGCCGTCGAGGAAAGCCATGACTTCTTCCGGAGCCACAGGGTGTGTGCTTGTGTTCATGCGCGTCCCTCGGATTCCTTGAGCTCTGTGGCGGATGTTTTGGGAGTTGGTGCGGTGAGCAAGTCACGCAGCGCCATCCGCGCGCGGAAAAGACGTGAGCGCACCGTGTTCACCGGCAATCGCAGCAACTCCGCAATTTCTGCGTAACTCAACTGCTCAAATTCGCGCAGCAGCAGAATCTCCCGCTCCGTCCGTTCTAATTTCCCCACCGCGTGACGAAGCGACACTTCCGCGTCCGTGGTGTTCCGCACGCCGGGCTCGCGAGACCCTGCCGCTCCCAGAAACGTGGCCCGAAACGCCGCTCTCCGCCGGTACGCCCGCAGGATTTTGAAGCCGATGGCGTACAGGTAAGTTCGAAACAGCGCGCGCGGTTCGTAGCGTGATGCCGCTCGCAGCACCGCCAGAAAAGTCTCCTGCGTCAACTCTTCCGCATGGGAGGGATCGGCAACGCGGCGCCGGAAAAATCCAAACAGTGGCTGCTTGTACCGCGTGAACAGCTCGCTGAATGCCTCCGTCGAGCCCTGAGAGAATGCGGCCATCAACTGCTCGTCGCTCGAGGGCTTGGCTGCCGCGTCCTGCTCCGGGATGGCCGGCGAATCGTTCATAGCGGTGCGGGAAGGAGCCTCCGAGTTTAGAACGAGCGCCGGCAACGCTTCTTGCATGGGAACCTGCCTGGGTTCTTCACTACTGGTAATGCCACGAATGGACGAAAAGTTCCCGCAGGCTTGCAGATATTACCTGGCCGGCCATCACTGCCGAAATCTACCCGCACCTTTGAAAGAACTTGGAAGCTACTGGCTCTGCTTTTGCGCGTCCTCGATGGCTTTCTCAATTTCAGGGTGTTCCGCCAGGATCTCCATCATGCTCTCCCGCCCGATCGTTTCTCCCATTTTCTGGCCAGCCCCCGCCAGTTCTGCTGTCAGTTGGGGTAAGACCTTCAAAGCTTTCTGGCCAATAGGAGTTTGATAGAACTGAATTAGTCCCTTGATTTCTTCGTCCGAAAGATACTTGTCGTAGAGGGGGACAGCGAGATCCAACAATTTCTGCAAATCCAACTTGGAACGAAATCTCTCAAAGAACAGATCCAGCAGCTTTTCCTGGTAATCCCCCGCCGGGAGCGCCTTGGCCATCATCGGTTTGATGTTTTTTTCCATGTTCTCGACGGACTGTGCCATGAGCGCGTTTGCGTTGGTTAACTCGAGTAATTTACGGATGTCTGCGTCTTTCGCGGGGTCGATTTTCTTCTGACCGTTCGAAACCGCCGGGGATGGCGCGCTCTGCTGAGGAGAGCCCTGTGCCGCGACCGTGCTCTGTGCCCGCATCACCGTTGAACCCAGCAGCAGAAAACTGGCGACACCAAGAAGTATTTTCATCGATCCTCCACAGGGATGATCCGGCAATTCGAAACAAGCGCGCCGCAACGGACTTTTATCTCTGCGCCAAAAACGTCTTCACTTCGGCCAACTCCGGCCGGTCCGCGCCCACCGGGCACACTTCCGTGAGTTTTGCGTAGAACACTTGCGCGCCGTTCGTATCGCCGGTGGCTCGCGCCGCGCGCCCCGCGCCCAGCAGCGCGTCAAACCGGTTCGGCGCATTCTTGAGCACAATCTTGTACTCGGCGAGGGCTTCGGAAGGCCGCTTGAGCTCCATGAGCATGTCCGCCAGCATTTCCCGCGCGGGAATGAGCACCGATTCGGCGCCATTCTTTTCCTCGTGAGCGACGGCCGCACGCAGCTCCTCGAGCGCCTGGTCCGCCTTTCCCTGCGCCAACGCGAGCCATGCCTCGGCTTCGCGGAGGTCGGTAGCCTTCTCCGGAGAAAGCGCGTAGCCGTCCTTGCGCGCCCGCTCCTCCCGGGCGGCGACGTTCTTTGTCAGTTCCTTCACTGCCGATTCCGACGCCGCAACGTCCCCGGAGCGCGCGGCTCCAATGGCGTTCGCCCACTGCACCGAATCCAACGAGTCCTTGCCAACCCCAGCGTTCGACAAGTCATCCGCCTCCTTCCATCGGTGCAATTCCAGCGCCGTCCGCGCCGCCAGGTACCCTCGGTGGTTCGCCCTAACCTCGTCGTTCGCCCCCACGACGTGATCCATGTGCCCGATCACTTCCCGCGCTTTAGCCTCCTGCCCGCTCTGCAGGTACGAATAATTCAAGAAGTCCATCGCGTGCGTCTGGTAGTGCGATTCCGCCTTGTGCATCTCCGCGGCGCGCGCTGCGGAAGCGCTGGAAGCGATATTCGAATCGATGGAGTCCTGCCACAGCCCCAAACGCACAAAAATGTGCGATGGCATGTGGATCGCGTGCGGAGAATCCGGCGCGATGGCCGCATACCGGCGGGCAGCCGCCAGCCCCTGCGGCGCAAGTCCGGGCTTGTCCGTCGCGTGAATCAAGTAATGAGCCGCGCCCGGGTGATCGGGAAACTTCTCAAACAGCGGATTCAGCACGCCGATGGCCTTCTGCAAGTTCGCCATGGTGTCCACGTCTTCCTCCGCCAGCGCCACCAGCGAGAGCGCATAGAAAGTGCCGGCCTCCACGTCGTCCGGGATTTTCGTGTGAAACTTTTCCAGCGCCGTTGAGTAAGCCTTTGTGCGCTCGACGTGGCTCAACTTCGAATTTTTCTGATAGAACGCAGCGGCGGCCGTCAGGAAACCCTGCTCAAACGGCGTCTTGGGATGCAACTTCTTGGCCTGTTCGATCTCAGCGTGACCCTCCCCCAGTTTCTTTTCATCGGGAAATTCCCACAGTTGCTCATAGAGCGTCATGGCCTTGCCCCAGTGAGCCATCGCGCACTTCCCGTCGTGCGTCTCCACATCGGCGAAGACCTGCCGCGCCGCTTCATACTGAAACGAGTGCAGCAACGCGACGCCATTCTCGATCGTCGGATGCACTTCCGCCGAACAACTGGTGGGGAAACTCACTTTTCCAAGATGCGTCTCTGCTGCGCCGGATGCCTGGCCGCTTGCAGGAACCGCGGAAAGCAGGAGAACCGGTAAACCACAAATTTTAAGTAGAGAAGAAAAATGCCCTTTCCTTGCCATCGGTCACCTTTTTGACATCGCAGCCCATTCTACCCTCCGCCTGTTCCGCCGGGCAGCTAAACCTTTCGCCCGCAAATCCTGCCGCCGTTGGACGCCGAGCCGGACTGGGAGGATAATACCGTGTGGAGCGGTACTTCGAAGCAGGTGAGGACGCGAAAGCCGTTTGAACCGTAACGAATCTCTGGGGTGCTGCGGATAGTCAGCTTGTGTGCACGGCCTGTCCCGTCGGCGAGTCTTTGGAAAGACTCGCGGCCGGGGCAGGAAAGCCTAATGGTTGACTCGTGGCGCCCACCTATTTCAGAGGTTCACGGCCTAGCTGCCCACGGCTGAGCAGTCCGCTCCATTTCAGTGTTTAGTCGTCAGTCCTCAGTTTTCAATTAAGCATGGCGAACCAAACAGTTGCAGTCGGGTTTGGCGAGAAATTGAAAATTGGCAAACTGCGACGGTCATGGAAACAGGTGGCTTCAGTGCAGCGCCCGCTCCCAAAACTGAAAACTTAGAACTGAGGACCGAAAACTCACTCTCATGCGAATTCTGTTTATCGGCGACATCGTCGGCTCACCCGGCCGCAAAATTGTCCGCGAGCGCCTTGCCGACCTCGTCGAACACCAGCATATCGATCTGGTCATTGCTAACGGGGAGAATTCCGCCTCTGGCTTCGGCATCACGCCGCGCATCGCCGAGGAATTGTTCCAGGATGGAATTGAAGTCCTCACGGGCGGCAACCACAGTTGGGACCGCAAGGAAATTTTCGATTACATTCCCAATGAGCCGCGCCTGCTCCGCCCGGCCAATTTCGCGGAAGGCAATCCAGGCTCAGGCATCTACGTAGGCGCCGCGAAAAACGGCGTGAAATTCGCCGTCTTGAATCTTCAGGGCCGCATTTTCCTTTCGCCCAACGATGATCCGTTCAGGAAGGCGGACAGCGAACTCGCCAAGCTGCCGGCGGACGTCGCCTTCGTCCTCGTCGACATCCACGCTGAGACCACCAGCGAGAAGATCGGCTTCGGCTGGTATCTCGACGGGCGCGTCACCGCCGTCGTCGGGACCCACACCCACGTCGCTACCGCCGACGAACGCGTCCTCCCTGACGGCACGGCCTACATCACCGACGTCGGCATGACCGGCCCTCACGAAGGCATCATCGGCATGGAGCGCGCCACCATCATCAAGAAATTCATCGATGGGCTGCCCGCGCGCTTTGAGGTCGCCAGTGGGGACGTCCAGCTGAACGCCGTGCTCATCGAAACGGACGATTCCGGCCCGCGCAACCACGCCGGCCGCCTGCGCGCCCGATCCATCGCCCGCCTTCGCCTTCGCAGCGATTAGTGACGCTTCAACGAATCGGGCAAAAAGCTGGAGTGTTGCCGCCGTATCGATCCGGTGTTGCACTCGTGCTCAATAGTCGACGAGGACAAACTTAACAAATCCTCAAGCAACCGCTGAGTTCCCGGGGTAATCTGAAAGACCATGCGGAAAATGGCCAGTACATTGGCGGTTGCGGCGGCACTTCTGCCCATCGCGGGCGCGTTATGGGCGGCCGCCTCGGAGATTGACGATGATCTGATGGCCAGCCGCCGCGTCTTCCCGAGCATCGGCCCAGGGCTGCGCGCAGTCCGGCGCGCCGCCAACGGCAACTATTACGTTCTCGCCTCTCCCTCCGTGGGGGTCGCCATCTTCGACCCCAAAGGGAAGCAACTCGCTAGCATTGGCGCTCCCCCCGAGCACCCGATCGCCGACAAAACGGGCCTCTCCCCGGTGGCCTTTGGCGAGGACTGCGATGTGGACGCCCAGGGCAATGTTTACGTGGCCGATCGCGGTTCCAACCTCGTCACTGTCTTTTCCCCCGATGGCAAGCAATTCCGTTCGTTCCCTGTGGAATCGCTCAGTTCTTTGGCGGCGCTTCCGGACGGCGAAGTTGCGGTCACCACGCTCCAGCAATTGCATCTGGTCACCGTTTACGGCCCCAATGGTAAGGTCGTGCGGGAATTCGGTGACCCCGAATCGCTCTCCACCCGGGCCGATCTCGACCGCAATTTGAATTTGGGGCGCGTCAGCTCCGATCCCCAGGGCCACATCTATTACGGCTTCACTTACATGCCGGAGCCGCTGGTGCGCCAGTACGACCGCTTCGGCAATGCCAGCCTGGACTTCGAATTCACCGGCCTCGACGCTTTTCCCGAAGCGCAGGCTACCCGTAGAGCCATTGAGCGCCAGGAAGCGCGAACCGATCCACCGACCCTTCGCCCGATCCTAACCGCGTTTGGCGTGGACCCCGTGAACGGTGACGTTTGGATGGGGCTGCACAACACCCTGGTGCATTTTGACAAGGACGGCATCCGCCGCTCCGAATATCAGATCTACACACCCAAAGGCGGAAGGCTGGACGCAACGGTGATCCTGGTCGAGGAGGAGCACCTTTTGATAGGCGCCGACCCTCTTGGCGTCTATGAATTTCAGAGGCCGGACCGAAAACACTAGAAAATATCCCAAGTTTTCCTCAGCCTCGATTGCACTGTTTTGGTGCACTTTCCGGACGCACACATTTTGATTCGTACAAATCCCTTTGTTTTCGCTGCATTTTTCCGAGACTTGCACATTTTCCGCGCTTGTGGAAAAGTTGTGAATGGCATGTGAACGTTGGTACCGGGCTTCGCACACTTTTCGCTTGCTCCAACCGAGACAGTGAGCGAGAATCCATCCAGTTTTGAAACGGTGGAACGTGGTCCTGCAAATCTGATCGGGCCGCGCGGAACCACAGGGGCACGAAACGCTCGTTCCTGCGCGGGTAAGAACTCCAAGGCGCGATGCTTTAGGGCTATCTATCTCTTTCCACAAGTTTTTCACACCTGTGGAAATGCCGTACCGTTGGACTTCCTTAATGACGATGACCACTGCTACTCAACTTGGCCGCGAGCACGACACTGTGAATGTCTGGGACAAGTTCCTCGACCTCATCAAGTCCCGGGTCAGCATCAACACCTACTCCACCTGGTTCCAGCCCACCAGGCTGAACCGCCATGAAGGCGACACTCTCTTCATCCAGATTCCCAGCGCCGTTTTCCGCCAGGTCCTCACCCGCACCTACGGTGAAATCATCAAGGCTGTCTTCCACCAGATGGGCACTCCTAACACCAAAGTGCAATACCTCTGCACCGAAGAAGAGCCTGTCGCCGCCCCCCCCGTCGTTTCCGGCGCCAAGCAATCCAAACTCGATTTCGAGAGCAGCGACCATCAGCTGAACCTGCGCTACACCTTCGACAGCTTCGTCGTTGGCAAGTCCAATGAGTTCGCGCACGCCGCTTCCCGGGCCGTGGCCGAGCAGCCCTCTAAAGCCTACAACCCGCTTTTCCTTTATGGCGGCGTGGGCATGGGCAAGACGCACCTGATGCACGCCATCGGGCACACCATCAAGAAACGCAATCCCGCCATGCGCCTCAGCTACGTTAGCGCCGAAAAATTCACCATTGAAGTCATCAACTCCCTGCGCTTCGACCGCATGATCAGTTTCCGCGATCGTTTTCACACGGTGGACGTCCTGCTCGTTGACGACATCCAGTTCATCGCCGGCAAGGAACGCACCCAGGAAGAGTTCTTTCACACCTTCAATGCCCTCTATGAGCAGCAGAAGCAGATCGTGATCTCCTCGGACTGTCTTCCGAAGGACATCAATTCCATCGAAGAGCGCCTGCGGTCCCGTTTTGAATGGGGCCTGATCGCCGATATCCAGCCACCCGACCTCGAGACCAAGATCGCCATTCTCCAGAAGAAAGCGGAGAATGACCGTTTTCACCTCCCGGACGAAGTTGCCGAGTACATCGCCCGCGCCATTAAATCGAACGTGCGTGAGCTCGAGGGGGCTTTGACTCGCCTGATGGCTTATGCCTCGCTCACCGGCACAACCATCTCCCTGGCCACCGCCCAGCAGGTCTTGCGCAACATCATCGCGTCACAGGAAAAGCGCGTCACCATTGATCTCATCCAGAAACGCGTCAGCGAGCACTTCAACCTTCGCGAGCAGGACCTAAAGATTCGCAGTAACACCCGCGCCATCGCCTTCCCTCGCCAGGTGGCCATGTACATCGTCAAGCAGCTCACCACCGCGTCGCTACCGGAAATCGGACGGCAGTTCGGCGGCAAGCACCACACCACCGTTCTGCATTCCATCAACAAGATTGAGGAGTTGCGCCGCTCCGACAAGGAATTGAACCGAACCATCACTCGCCTGATGGACGCCCTTCAGTAATCCACACTTGGGCTTCGCCCGGCACGCGTAGCATAGGCTTCGGCCTGTGCTCCCGGGTTTCTCTTCAGTCTTCGCCATAGCACTGGTCTTTCATGCCAGTTTCTAGCCTTGTGCTAAAAAATCCCGGCTAGACCGGCGACCATTCCAGGGCTCTTCTTTTTGCGCTTCACCGATCACATGTGTGGAAAATTTCGCCGAAACAACTCTATTATGACTCCGCTTGCAAGAATTTGTGGTCGCGAACGCATGTGGAGAAACTGTGAGGATCTAGTGAGTATGATATGAATGCTTTGTGGAAGGATTTCGACCCGGGAGTCCACCATAGGAAAAACCTACAGTTTTCCGAAGGACCGCAGAAAAATTCACCGCACAACACTGCCCAACAATCCAGCCTGGGCATTGCTCTCGGGGCTTTTCCACCAATCCACAGCACTCATCACAACAAGAAGAGTGTCTCTTATTGGTTTTAGGAAAGATTCTTGTGAGGCTTGTTAGTTCTGTGAAAATATCCCATTCCGAGAATCCCGCTCATTCCGCCACTGAATTCCTTGCCAGCCCTTATTTCCACAGCCCTTTTCCCGTTTGTGGACTTTATACTTTGCGAGAAAACGAGTACAGTACGCTAGCGGCACTTATAGACCGGAGAAATCGATGACCGCAACTGGAACCGTTCGCGAGGAAAGCCAATCGATGGAATTTAGCGTAACGAAATCCGCGCTGCTTACGGAACTCTCTACCACTCAGGGTGTGGTGGAACGCAAGACTACCATTCCCATTCTCTCCAACCTCCTGGTTGAAGCGAAGGGTAACCAGTTGGCCATTACGGCCACGGATCTAGAGCTCAGCGTTCGCACCTCCTGCGAAGCTAAAGTCAAGAAAGAGGGCGCTGGCACCATTCCCGCCAAGAAACTGCTCGAACTCGTCCGCCTCCTCCCCGAAGGCGAAATCAAGTTCAAACTTTTGGATAACCACTGGGTCGAGATCGTCAGCGACAAAAAGAAATATAAGATGGTTGGCATGGCCAAAGAGAACTTCCCGGCGCTTCCCGCGATGCCGCATACGCTGGTAAAGATTCCGGCGGCCGTTCTCGAAAGCCTCATCGGCAAAACAAAATTCGCCATCTCCATGGAAGAGTCCCGCTACACGCTCAATGGCGGTCTCCTGATCCTCAAGCCTGATACGCTCGCTATGGTTGCTACAGACGGCCACCGCCTGGCCCTCGCCGAAACCGATCAGAAGCTCGCCGGATTGAACGGCGAAGTCCGCGTACTGATCCCCAAGAAAGCCATGGACGAAGTGGAGAAACTCTCGTCCGCCGCGGGCTCGGACGCGCAAATGGAGTTCGCCAAGGATGAGAGCCATCTCTACTTCCAGGTCGGTCACCGCCTATTGATCTCTCGCATTCTCACCGGCCAATTCCCCAATTACGAAGCCGTCCTCCCGCGCGAGAACAACAAGACCGTGGTTCTGGAGCGCGCCGAACTCGCCGACGCTGTTCGCCGCGTCTCTCAGCTTGCCGATCAGCGTTCTCATGCCGTGAAACTCGCGGTCTCCCAGGAAGGCGTGGAAATTTCCGCCTCCAGCCCGGAGTACGGTGAAGCCAAGGAATCCATCGAGAAGGAATATAAAGGCGACGCGATCGCCATCGGCTTCAACTCCAGCTACATGCTCGATTTCCTCGCCGCTGCCGCCGACGGCCCCATCAGCATCGAGCTCAAGGATGAACAGTCCGCCGGGCAGATGCGTCCTCTCGCCGACGAAAGCTACCGCTACCGCTACGTCATCATGCCCATGCGCATCTGAACCGCTCCCTCTGCCGCCCGAGTTCCCCCAACACCTCGCCACCCCGTTGTAGCCATTGCAATTTATATAATTAAAGATATACTATAAAATAAGTAATATGCTAGGTTTCCACCCAGGGACCTCTTGGTGGACATTCGATATGCCAAAATCCGCAACGAACGCCGTAGTGCCCGTCGCTCTAATCAGCCGTGAGATCTACATCCTGCGTGGTCAGAAGGTCATGCTGAGCTCCGCTCTCGCAAACTTGTACGCGGTGCAGGTGAAAGCATTAATGCAGGCGGTAAGACGCAATGCATCCCGATTTCCCGCCGACTTCATGTTCCAGCTTACCTCCACTGAATTGCGCAACTTGAAGTCACAATTTGTGACTTCAAGTTGGGGAGGACCTCGCCGTGCGCGCCCCTACGCTTTCACGGAGCAAGGCATCGCCATGCTCTCGAGCGTTTTGCGCAGCCAGCGCGCCGTGCACGTCAATATCGCCATAATGCGCGCATTCGTCCAATTGCGGAGCCTGCTGGCCACGCACGAGGAATTGCGCCGAAAAATTGAGGAGATGGAGCGAAAATACGACGCCAGATTTCAGGCCGTTTTCGCGACCATCAAGCAGATGTTGGAGACTCCCATCCCGCCGAAAAGAACCATAGGATTCCACTCAGCCCAGGAACCCAAAAGACATCCCAACGGATTCCGCGTCTAAGTTGCAACTATATTGAAACAAATACCTTTATTTATCCACAACCACCGCCATCCCGCTTGAGAAATCGCCCCATCTCGGGTAAAATTGTTCGTTGTCGATTCGTTGTTTTTTCCTCCGAATCGACACGTCCGCCAGGACCGGTTGACCACAGAAAACCCTGCGCCAGGGGTTGGTTCACCGGCCTGGAGAACATAAGTCTTCGCCACGTCCCGGAGCGCGGGATGGGATGAAGCAGGAACCCTACGAGCCTCGATCTTGCTCGGCGAGATCGCGGTCAAAGGGTGAGGCGACGAATGGGGAATTTCAACTTCACGCCTTTCCTGGCTTCACTAAAATCAAGTTGAACTATCGCTCGGCCAGGCCCGTGGTGCGACGGGCGTTGTGCACTGGAAAAAATCCGAGCGACGGGATTGCCGTAGGCACGCACCCTTCACCCGCAAGGCGGGTCCGGAGCAAGGGAGATCAAATGGGCGACAAGGAAACAGTAACCGGCAAGGGCGGCCACCAGTATGACGCGAAGTCCATTAAGGTTCTCGGTGGCCTGGAAGCCGTCCGCCTGCGCCCCGCCATGTACATCGGCTCGACCGGCGAAATGGGCCTTCACCATCTCGTTTGGGAAGTCGTGGACAATTCCGTCGACGAAGCCATGGCGGGCTTCGCCGATGAAGTGAACGTCACCGTCCACGCGGACAACTCCGTCACCGTCGTGGACAACGGCCGCGGCATTCCCGTGGACATGCACGCCACCGAAAAGCGCCCTGCCGCCGAAGTCGTCCTCACCGTTCTCCACGCCGGCGGAAAATTCGATAGTGACACCTACAAAGTTTCCGGCGGTCTCCATGGCGTCGGCGTCTCCGTCGTCAACGCTCTCTCCGACTTTCTCGAACTCGAAATTCAGCGCGACGGCGCCGTCTGGGAGCAGTCCTACGAAAAGGGCAAGCCCACCTCCAAGCTCAAGCAGACCGGCAAGACCCGCAAGACCGGCACCAAGGTCACCTTCCATCCCGATCCCTCGATTTTCGAAAAGGCCGTATTCAGCTACGACACGCTCGCCACGCGCCTCCGCGAATACGCCTTTCTCAACAAAGGTCTGAAAATCACGCTCACCGACGAGCGCACGGAAAAGTCCGCCGAATTCCGCTTCACCGGCGGCATCGCCGAATTCGTTAAGCATCTCAATCGCGGCAAAACCACGCTCCACGATTCCCCGATCTACATGGAAGGCAAGAAGGGCAATGTCGAGATCGAAATCGCCCTCCAATACAACGACAGCTACGGCGAAAATGTCTTCTCGTTTGCCAACACCATCAACACCGTCGATGGCGGAACGCACCTTTCCGGCTTTCGCTCCGCTCTCACCCGCACCATCAACAACTTTGCTTCCAACGCCGGCATGCTCAAGGAGCAGAAGGACGAAGTCAGCATCTCCGGTGACGATGTCCGCGAAGGCCTCGTCGCCGTCGTCAGCGTGCGCTTACCGCAGCCCCAGTTCGAAGGCCAGACCAAAGGAAAGCTCAATAGCGACATCAAGGGTGACGTCGAGCAACTTCTAAACGAAAAGCTCGGCGAATGGTTCGACAAACACTCCACCGTGGCCCGCCGCATCATCGGCAAATGCATTGACGCCGCCCGCGCCCGTGAAGCCGCGCGCAAGGCCCGCGAACTTACGCGCCGCAAATCCGCCATGGATTCCAGCGGCCTACCCGGAAAGCTTGCCGATTGCCAGGAACGCGACCCTTCCCGCTGCGAACTGTTCGTGGTCGAGGGCGAATCCGCAGGCGGCTCCGCAAAAATGGGCCGCGATCGCAAATATCAGGCGATCCTTCCCCTCAAGGGAAAAATTCTCAACGTCGAAAAAGCGCGCTACGACAAGATGCTCGGCCACGAGGAAATCCGCGCCATCATCACTGCGCTCGGCACCGGCATCGGCAAGGACGATTTCGACGCCACCAAGCTCCGCTATCACAAAATCATTCTGATGACCGACGCCGACGTCGACGGCTCGCATATCCGCACGCTCCTCCTCACCTTCTTCTTCCGCCACATGAAGGAGCTCATCGAGCGCGGACACGTGTACATCGCCCAGCCGCCCCTCTATCGCGTCAAGCGCGGCAAGACCGAGCGCTACATCCGCGACGAGCGCGATTTCGCCCGCGAATTGATGAAGCGTGCCACGGAAGATCACATCGTTAAGGCAAAGGAAGGAGTCAACCTCGAAGGTGCGCGCCTCACCACCTTCCTACTCAACGTGCAGGAATACGAAGCCGCTGCCGCGAAACTGGGCCGCCGGCTGCGTGAACCCGGCCTGGTGGAATTGCTCAGCGAAAGCGGGCTGGAAAAGAAGACCGACTTTGAAGACAAAAAGTCGCTCGAGAAACTCTTGAAGGAAGTCGAAAAGAGCAAGCTGAAACTGGAAGGCAAAATCAATTTCGACGAGGAGCACAGCCTCTACGAGATCCAGTTCGGTGCTCCCCACAACCAGAAAATAAGTTGGGCCGTAGCCTCCACAGCCGAGTACAAGCGCCTGCGCGCGCTGTCCAAACAGATCGAGGAGTTTAATCATCCTCCCTTCACCGTCGCCCGAAACGGCACGAAGGTCACTCGGGAAAAAGCCACCGACGTCCTCAACTACGTCATGGAAGACGCCAAAAAGGATTTCACCATCACGCGATTCAAGGGCCTGGGCGAAATGAACGCCGAACAGTTGTGGGAAACCACCATGAATGCGAATACCCGCACGCTGCTTCAGGTCAAACTCGAGGACGCCGTTGCCGCCGAGGACATTTTCACCACGCTCATGGGCGAAAACGTCGAAGCGCGCCGCAAATTCATCGAGGACAACGCCCTCGAAGTCGTCAACCTGGATATCTGACCGTTGACCGTAGCTCAGGCCTTAAGGCCTGAGGTTTTTCGTATGCGTTGGCAGGGTGCTGTAGTGGCCGGTCTTTAGACCAGCCAATCGAATGTCGAGTGCAAAGAATGATGTATCAGTTGGGCTGGACGACATTGCCGGGTCTGCATGGATTAAGCGTGAGCGAATTTCGCGCCATACCCACCACCGACCCGGACAACGAAAAGGGCGTAGCCGTTTCCTTCGAAGCAGTAACCGATCGCGACGCCTTTTTGCAGCAAATAGAAGCAGACTTTGCGCCACGCCGTTTCACCAACGCGGCCGACGCGTTCGACACCGTGAAAGCGTACGTCGTCGAACGCTCGGCAAAGATTTTATAGCTCCAAGGGGAATCATGCGGCGAGTTCCACTACAAATGTTCGAGGAACTCTTCGAGAGTGAGGCCGGATTGTTTCAGTATGTCGGAGAGTGTGCCTTTTGCAATTTCAGTGTGGTCCGGGACCACGGTTTTGAAAACCCTGTCTCCGGTCCTTTTTTCCAGAGAGACATGACTCCCTTTTTGGCGGAGTATGACAAACCCCGCTCGTTTCAGAGCACGAATGACACGCTCTCCGGAAACACTCGGCAGCTTCGGCATGTCACTGCGAAACTTCCACCGTCGTCCAGAATGAATCAGTATCCGAAGGGCGCTCTTCTGGCACGCCCCATGTTTCGAGGTATAGCTCGATCGCTTCCCTCAGGTTGGCACGCGCACCTTCAACGTCTTTGCCCTGTGACGTCACATTCAATTCAGGACATCGGGCCACGTACCACCCGTTTTCCTTTGTGATAAGCGCGGAGAAGCGGTAGTTCATGGACTGATAGTAGCGAATGCCTGCGAAGCGGGCAATACGAGGTTTTTGCAGTTTCCGCCCCGGAAAGGGCCAAAGAGCGAGGAACAATGGCAGACGAGAACAACACATCCATCCTGCTTCCCATCGATATCGAAGCCGAAATGCGCAAGTCGTATCTCGACTACGCCATGAGCGTTATCATCGCGCGCGCGCTTCCCGACGTGCGCGACGGCCTCAAGCCCGTTCAGCGCCGCATCCTCGTCGCCATGAACGATCTCGGCCTCGCCTCCAACCGCGGCTACCGCAAATGCGCCAAGATCTGCGGTGACACCTCCGGCAACTATCACCCGCACGGCGAAGCCGTCATCTATCCCGCTCTCGTTCGCCAAGCGCAGGACTTCAACATGCGCTATCCCTTGATCGACGGCCAGGGGAATTTCGGCTCCGTCGACGGCGATCCCCCGGCGGCCATGCGGTACACCGAAGCTCGGCTGGGCAAGATCTCGGAAGACATTCTCGCCGACCTCGAAAAGGAAACCGTCGACTTCATTCCGAACTTCGATCAAACCCGCGAAGAGCCCGTCGTCCTCCCCTCGCGCATTCCCAATCTCCTCGTCAACGGCGCCAGCGGCATCGCCGTCGGCATGGCCACCAACATTCCTCCGCACAACCTCCGCGAAATCGTCGATGCCGCCATTCTCCTGATCGAAAAGCCAGACACACCGCTCAAGGAAGTCATGAAGATTGTTCCCGGCCCGGACTTCCCGACCGGCGCCTACATCGCGGGCAGGGAAGGCATTGAAGCCGCCTATCGCACCGGCCGCGGCAGCTTCATCATGCGCGCGAAGGCCGCCATCGAGGAAGCCACCAAGGATCGCGAAAACATCGTCATCACCGAAATTCCCTATCAGGTCAACAAGTCCAAGCTCATCGAGCGCATCGCCGAACTCGTCCAGACCAAGAAAATCGAGGGCATCGCCGACGTGCGCGACGAATCTTCCCGCGAAGGCATGCGCATCGTCGTCGAGCTCAAGCGCGGCGAGGAATCCCAGCTTATCCTCAACAATCTTTTCAAGCACACACAGATGCAGGAATCCTTCGGCATGATCCTGCTTTCCATCGTTGCCGGCCAGCCTCGCGAACTTGGCCTCATCCCGCTCATCAAGCTTTTCATCGAGCACCGCATGGAAGTGGTTCGCCGGCGCACGATTTTCGAACTGCGCAAAGCCGAAGAGCGCGAGCACATCTTAGTCGGCTACCAGATCGCCCTCGACCATCTCGACAACGTCATCCGCATTATTCGTGGTTCCACTAGCCGCGCCGAAGCCAAGGAAAACCTGTTCAAGTATTTCAGCGAACAGGAAGTCACAATCACCGAAAACGGCAAGTCCAGAAAACTCGAAGGCGTGAAGCTGGACGGCCGCAAGTATCGTTTTATCGGCGCCGCCGAAATCGAAGCCGCAGGCCGCGGCGCGGGCCTCGGCCTAAGCTACGCGCAAATCGACGCCATCCTCGAACTCCAGTTGCACCGCCTTACCCAGCTCTCCATCGACGAAATTCTCAAGGAACTGAAGTCCATCCGAGACCTCATCACCGAGCTGCGCGAAATCCTCTCGAGCGACAAGAAGCTCAAGCAGGTCATTACCGGCGAGCTCCGCGAAGTCCACAAAGCCTACGGCGACGACCGCCGCACGCAGATCGTGGACAAGGTCGACGAAATCAAGCTCGAAGATCTCATCGCCGATACCGACATGCTCATCACCGTCAGCCATGCCGGATACATCAAGCGCACCCCGGTCGAGGTCTACCGCCACCAGTCTCGCGGCGGCAAGGGACGTATCGGCGCGAAAACGAAGGAAGAGGACTTCGTCGAGTATCTCTTCATCGCTTCCGCGCACAGCTATATCCTGCTCTTCACCTCTAAGGGCCGCGTTTACTGGCTGAAAGTCTATGAGCTGCCTGAAGCCGCCGCTGCCACGCGCGGTAAAGCCATCTCCAGCCTCGTGAAATTCCAGGAAGACGAAAAGCTCACCGCTCTCGTCGCCGCCACCAACCTCGAGGAAGAGGGCCGCTTCGTCTTCATGGCCACCAAATTCGGCACCGTGAAGAAATCCACAATCACCGAATTTTCCAATCCGCGCTCCACCGGCATCATCGCCATCAACCTCGAAGCCAAGGACGAACTCATCGGCGCGAAGCTTACCGACAGCAAGCAGATGATCTTCCTCGCCAGCCACGAAGGCCAGGCCATCCTCTTCCGCGAAACCGAAGTCCGCCCCATGGGCCGCAATGCGGGCGGCGTCAACGGCATGGACCTGGACAAGGACGATTACGTCGTCAGCATGGACGCCGTCCAGCCGGACTTCGAAATCATCGCCAAGGAACGCAAGAAAACCACCCAGAATCTCGAGGAGCTCGAGAACGAAGCACATCAGGGATTCGCTCACCACCCTGATGCTCACCGTCGCCGAAAAGGGCTATGGCAAGCGCACCGCCCTCGCCGAATACCGCATCACCTCCCGCGGCGGCAAAGGCGTCGTCAACATGAAGACCACCGACCGCAACGGCTCCGTCGTCGCCACGCTGCAGGTCACCGAGGAGTCCGACGTCATGATCATCACCGAGCACGGCAAAGTCATCCGCGTCCACGCTAACGAAATCCGCGAAGCCGGACGCTCCACGCAGGGCGTTCGCCTCCTCCGCCTCGATGACGACGACTCCGTCGCCGCCGCCGCCGTCCTCCAGGAAGAAGACGAAGAAGCAAAGAAGTAGCGTCTGTAACCACCTGCAGCGCAGGGCGAGTCCGCGAGCCCTGCGGCTTCTCCTGCGTTTACCTCGCGTCGAGTGCGGCAGCTTACTGCCGCTTTCTCGGTCTCGGCCACTCTGGCCAAATAAAGAAAGGGCCACGCTGTCACATGCCCCTGTTTCGTTTCCTGTTAAACTAATTCCCCATGAAAATCATGCACAGCTTCTTCGCATCCCTGTTCCTAATCTCATCCCTAGCTGCCCTGGCCTTCACCGCAGCCACGCCCAACCCCCCCGCCGATTCCCACTACCTGGCCCTCGTCGGCACCTACACCGGCAAAACCGAGCAGCAAGGGTATCTACGCCCTCGACTTTGACTCCACGTCCGGCAAGCTCACTCCCAATGGCCTCGCCGCGGAATCGATCGCCCCTTCCTTCGTCGTCATCCATCCCAACGGCAAATTCGCCTACGCCGCCAACGAAGCCGGCAAACAAAGCACCATCACCGCCTTCGCCATCGACGCCAAATCCGCCAAGCTCACCCAACTCAATCAACTCTCCGCGCTTGGCGAAGATCCTTGCCATCTTTCGTTCGACAAAACCGGCAAGTATCTCTTCGCCGCGAACTATTCTTCCGGCAACGTCGCCGTCTTCCCCATCCTCGCGGACGGAAAGCTCGGTGAACACACTGCGCTAGTGAAGGACGCCGGTGTCCTCGGCCCCAACAAGGAGCGCCAGGATGCGCCCCACGCCCACTGGATAGAAGTTTCCGCCGACAATCGCTTCGTCTTCGTCTCCGACCTCGGCCTCGACGAAATCCTCAGCTACCGCTTCGACGCCGCCAAAGGCACGCTCGCTCCGAACAATCCTCCGTTCGCCAAGCTCGCCCCCGCCGCCGGATCCCGTCACGCCGCCTTTTCGCCCGATGGCAAGTTTCTTTTCGTCGTAAGCGAACTGAACTCCACGGTCACGGCTTTCGCATACGACTCCGCGAACGGCACACTCAAGGACCTTCAGGTCGTCTCCACGCTTCCCAGCGACTTTCACGGGCGCAACGACACCGCCGAAATCACCGTCCATCCCAACGGCAAATGGCTCTTCGCCTCCAACCGTGGCCGGGACACCATCGCCGTCTTCACCATCGACCCCGCCAGCGGCGCCCTCCAGCCCGTCGGCGAATTCCCCACCGGCGGCAAAGAGCCGCGCCATTTCGTCATCGATCCCACCGGCCACTTCCTCCTCGCCGAAAACCAAAATTCCAATTCCATCGTAGTCTTCCGCATCAATCCTACCACCGGCGCACTCGCTCCCACCGGCGAAACCGCTTCCGTCCCTTCTCCCGTGTGTCTTGCTTTCACCCACTGAGCGAACGCAGCTAAGAATTTTTTCCGCGCTCGAAACTGAGTTAGAATCCGGCATTCACTCATTACAAGGAGTCTTTCATGGGCCGCAAACTCTGGCTGGGCCTCATTCTGCTTCTTCTCACCGCGCTCGCAACGCCAAGCCTCGCCTTGGCTGATGGCGAAACGCTTCCCGCACGCGATCCTAAGCAGCCCATCGACGAGGCCTACACTGCCAAGATCCGCCAGTACACCACGCAACCCTATTTCTCCTCGCCGCTCGTCGACTATCTTCCCGCCAGCAAAACCGTCCCCACTCCGGAAGCCGTCCTCGGCGACATCGCCGGCGCGCCGGGAATCCTTCCTTACGCCGCCGACGTGTACAAATATATGCGCCTGCTCGAAAAAGCCACGCCGCGCGTGAAAGTCTTTTCCATCGGCACCACCGAAGAAGGCCGCGAGATGATCGCCGTCGCCGTCTCCTCCGAAGCCAATCTCAAAAACCTCGAGCAAAATCGCCTGCGCCTTGCCAAGCTTGCCGACCCGCGCACCATCCACCTCGACGATGCGGAAGCCGACAAACTCGTCTCCGAAGCCGTCCCCGTTTACTACATCACGGGCACCATCCACTCGCCGGAAACGGGCGCGCCTACCGCCTTGATGGAGCTCGTCTACCGCCTCGCCGTCGACGATAGCCCTTATATCCGCGATATTCGCGACGGTGTCATCACTCTCATTACTCCCGTCGTCGAGGTGGACGGCCGCGACCGCATGGTCGATCTCTACAAATGGCATCTCTCCCATCCCAAGGATTTCTATCCCCCGCTCATTTACTGGGGCAAATACGTTGCCCACGACAACAATCGCGACGCCATGGCCGTCACCCTGAAGCTCACCGAAAATGTTTTGAATACCTACATCGGCTGGGATGCTCAGGTTCTCCACGATCTGCACGAATCCGTCCCCTATCTTTACGACAACACCGTCGGCGACGGCCCCTACAACGCCTGGGTCGATCCCATTCTCGTGGACGAATGGCAGATGATCGGCGCGCGCAACGTGGCCGACCTCACCCAGTTCGGCATGCCCGGAGTATTCACCCACGGCGATTTCGACACCTGGTCCCCCGGCTACCTCATGTTCGTCGCCGCGATGCACAACGGCATCAGCCGCCTGTACGAAACTTTCGGCAATGACGGCGCGGACACGCGGGAGCGCACGCTCGAGCCGGAGGAGTATGCGCGCACGTGGTATCGCCCCAATCCGCCGCTTCCGAAAGCCTCGTGGTCCCAGCGCAACAACAACAATTACGAGGAAACCGGCCTGCTCACCTCTCTCCACTATTTCAACGAGAACAAACGTTTCTTCCTCAAGAATTTCTACCTAAAAGGAAAGCGCTCCGTCCTGAAGCCCTCCGCCGAAGGCCCTGCGGCGTACGTCCTTCCCGCGGACGACCCTCGCGCCAGCGTGCAAGCCGATCTTTTGCGCATCATGTTCAAACAGCATGTCGAGATCTCCCGTGCCACCGGTGCCTTTCAAGTCGCTCTGCCCGTGAAGAAAGAAAAAAAGCCCGCCAAGTCGGCCGACCCTGATGAAAAGCCAAAATCCCCGGCCCCCACCACACGCGACTTTCCTGCGGGCAGCTTCGTCATCCGCATGGACCAGCCCTATTCCCGCATCGCCGACGCGCTTCTCGACTACCAATACTGGAGCCCCGAAGATCCTCAACGGACTCCCTACGACGACACCGCCTGGACTTTCGGAGAACTCTACGGCGTGCAAGTCACTCGCATCACCGACCCGAAAGTCCTCACCGTGCCCATGGAGCGCGTCACCGAGTTGCGTCCCTTTGGCGGCGTCCAAGGCGAAGGCTTTCTCTTCGCCATCGATAATCATGCCGAGCCCGCTCTCGCCACGCTCCGCTATCGCCTGAAAGACGCGACCATCGACGCCGCGGAGGAACCCTTCCAGTCCGGCGATCGCAAATTCACCCGCGGCACCTTCCTCATTCGCGGCGCCGACCGTTCCGCTCTCGATGCCGCCACGAAAGCTCTCGGGTTGCACGCCGTCGCGCTAGCCTCCGCCCCCAACGTCAAAACACATCCGGTGCGCGCCCCCCGCATCGCCTATATCCACACCTGGATCACCACGCAAATGGAAGGCTGGTGGCGCCTCGTCTTCGACAACCTCCAGATCCCCTACGACTACATGAGCACGCAAGCGCTCGCCAAAATCCCCGATCTGAATGCCAAGTACGACGTGATTCTCTTTCCGCCTTTAGGCTCGAACTCCAGCCCAGCCGCCGTCGTGCAGGGAGTGCCAACCTCTTGGGGCAATCCTCTTCCGTGGCTGGACACCCCCGAAACGCCCAACCTCGTTGGCAAGAACGATTCCACTCCGGACATGCGTCCTGGCCTCGGTTGGGACGGCCTTGCGAGACTTCAAGAATTCGTTGCCAAGGGCGGCGTTCTCCTTACCGCAACCGATACCTCCCAGTTCGCGCTTTCCATGGGCCTCGCTGCCGGCGTCAGCGCCAGCACCCCCGAAAAGATGAAGATTGTCGGCGCCGTCGTCGGCACGCGCCTCGTCGATCCCGCCAGCCCGATCGCCTATGGCTACGACGAAAAAGTGTCGGTCTATTGCGACAACGGGCCCATCTTCTCCGTCAGTAGCATCCTTGGCTCTCACCGCCGGCGTCTCGACCCGGAAACCACCTCCCGGCCCACCGGTCGCGGCACCAAGGACGACCCTGACTTCGTCATCGGCCGTCCCGCTTCCGAAGTTCCTGACGAGCCAGAGCGCGAAATCTGGGAAACTCCTCAGCCCACCGACGAGCAGCTCTATAACAATCCACGCGTCATTCCTCCTGCCAGCCGCGCGCGTGTCATCTTGCGCTATGCCGACGCCAAAGACCTCCTCATCTCGGGCCTCGTGGAAGGCGGCGCCGAAATCGCCAAACACGCTGCCGTGATCGATGTGCCTAGCGGCACGGGCCACGTCGTACTCTTCTCCATCAACCCCATTTATCGCGGCGAAACTGAGAACACCTACTCCCTCGTACTCAACACTCTGCTCAACTTCGACAACCTAAACGCCGGCCGCAAAAACGCCGATAAGTAAAGTTCCGGGTTCTCCTTGCCATTGCGCCCGTTTGGAGTACAATCGCCGCCGATTATGCCCAAACGGAAAGCGAAGAAATCCTCCAAGCGGCGGGGGAGCCGGCGCAAGTTTCCCGGCGCGAAGATCACCAAACTTCCTAAAGGCGCTCTCACCCTCGTCGTCTTGCTCCGCGCCAAGGAGGGCCAGCACCTGCTCCTCGAAGCCGAGCTACGCGCCCTCGTCAATCCCTCGCGCAAGGAAGAAGGCTGCCTGCAATACGACCTGCACCGCGGCGCCGATCAGCCCGGCACGTTTCTCTTTCACGAAGTCTGGGCCACTCGTGACCACCATGCCGCCCACACGCGCACCCCGCATTTCCTCCGCTGGAACGCCCGCAAGGACTCCCTCCTCGCCTCGAAGGAATCCGCCTTCTGGCAACAGATTGCGTAGGGATTTGCCAGTGAGTATTATTTGGGGGTCGGAGCTATAGCCGCCCTGAGCTTCGATGTGCCCCGACATTGAGGGAGGGCCAGCTCGGGCTTTAGCCCCTAGGGAAACTCTTCGCTGCGTTTGAGAAAATGCGCAGCTCGCCTCAGCTCTCCGGCGGCGCAAGATAATACCCCGGCCGCGTCCTCACCGTAAGGTCCTTACGATCCACGGTTACACTGATCTCGTGATACCCGCTCGCTTGATCGCCGCCCGGCGTATAGCTCAGCGTGTATTGCGAATGTAGCTCCCCGCCCATCTCATCGATCACTTTCTCGATCGTCCGGTTCTTCCACGCCGAAACATGCTGCCCGCCGGTCGCGGCTGCCGCAATCTCCAGCTCATGTGCTGTCACGCTATCCTTCGCATGCGACACCGCCCACACCGCCAGCCCCAGTAAACTCACTCCCTGGGCGTTCTCCTCTGTCGTCGGCGTCTGCACCGTTCCGGGCGGCGGCGGTGCCCCAAATGTCCCCTCTGGCGTCCCAGTATCCGGCTTCTTGTAATCTGGCTTCCTCTGCAAATCCGCTTTCGCACCCGAAATTCCCAACGCGTAGATCGTGATGTTCGCCAGTTGCGCCCGCCGCAGCACCTCGCCCAGTTTCTCCTCGCTTCCCGAATCGTGCGCTTCCGCCATCACCAGCATCACCCGGCGGTGGCCCAGATCCGTCTCGGAAACTTCCGGCCTTACGCTCAACATATCCACGGCTCTGGACATGGCCGCGAAAAGCTTCGATCCGGAAGTTCCCTCCCGCAATCCCGAAATCGTCTTTTCCATCGCGTCCGCGCTGTTTGTGAAATCCAGAAGCGTCTTCACCTCATCGTTAAAGCCCACGACGGCCCCTTCGCCGGTCGGGCCCGTCACCGTCTGCGAAATCAAAATCCCCGTCTTTCGGATCTGCGGCAAAATCGGCTCAATCCGCGAACTGGTCTCCACCACTACTACCAGTGAAATCGGGTCTCCCCCCAAATTGAAATGCGTAATCTTCTGCGGCACGCCGTTATCGGTGACCCGAAAATCGGACTCTTCCAGATCGTGTACCATCTCGCCTTTTACATCTCGCACCGTCACTGGCGTATTCACCAGCACCGTCTGTATTTTGATCTTTGGCGGCGCTTTCTGGATCGTCACGCCCGGCTGCGGCGTCATCGGCCCTTCCGGCGCCTGGGCATGCGCCGCGAACGCCACGGCGCCGAGTGCCGCCACCAACATCGTTTTTTGTGCAAATTTTTTCATCGTGTCCCGGTAGCCCGTGCCGCGCCAGCCTTTCCCAGTGTGCTCATTTCGACGCATCCTGACCCAAAGACGTTGCCGGGAGCCTAGCCCGCTGCCTACAATCGTAACTCGGCTTACCTGGAGATCGCTCATGCCTGACGGAAAACGCCCGAAGCCCCAACACGCCCCTAAGGCTCCGCACGAAAATAAGGCGTTCATGGAGAGCACTCCCGCTCGGCCCATCCGCATTCTCGCGGAATACCTTCACCCGCTCGCGCAACTAAAACAGGAAGGCATCGGCGACACCGTCGTGATGTTCGGCTCTGCGCGCATCGAGTCCCGCGAAACCGCCTCCGCGCGTTACACGCGTCTGAAGAGCGCCAAAACCGGCAGGCTGAGCAAAATCAAGCTGGGCCATCACCACGCCGCCCTGCGCGAAGCCAAGAGCGCCCTCGAAATGTCCCGCTATTACGAAGAAGCCCGCCAGCTCTCCCACAAACTCACCACCTGGGCATTGTCCCTCGGTCCGCGCCCGCGCCGCTTCGTGGTTTGCTCCGGCGGTGGTCCCGGCATCATGGAAGCCGCCAACCGTGGCGCCTACGAAGCCGGCGGAAAATCCATCGGCCTGTCCATCGAATTGCCCCACGAGCAATACGCCAATCCCTACATCAGCCCCGAGCTCAGCTTCAACTTCCACTATTTCTTCATGCGCAAATTATGGTTCGCGCAAATCGCCAAAGCCCTGATTGTTTTTCCCGGCGGTTTCGGCACCATGGACGAGTTGTGGGAAATGATGACCCTTTCGCAGACCGGCAAAATGCCCAAGCACACCCTGATCCTTATCTATGGCCGCAAATATTGGAAGGATGTGCTCAACCTCAAGGCCATGGTGCGTTGGGGAACCATCAATCAGAACGAGTACAACCTCCTGCAATACGCCGACACGCCCGACGAAGCCTTCGATCTTATCCGCGCCGGCCTCGAAAAATACCACATGGAAGTGGACCCTTTCTTACAGGCCTACTGAATTTATTGGGTCCTATAACTACGTCTATCCCCATTGCAATCAACGCGCATTTCTTGGCACGCCCCTTGCTCCTACCCGACTCGTGATCTAAGGTAGGCTACAATGGCGCCCTCCGCCCGGGCGCCACAATCAACTCGAACCAGCAACTTTACAGGAGAGTGCAAATGCGAAATTTACGTTTTGTGTTGGCCCCTGCGCTGTTCGCGGGGGTCCTGCTGTTCGCGGGCGCGACTGCAGTGCGCGCGGACGACTGCCAGAAACGCACCATTAGAGCCGACCACAAACTTCATGAGGCCACCGAGCATCACGGCTGGGATAGTCCGGAGGCCGTTCACTGGCGCCAGGAGCTTGCCGCCGCGCGTGCCTACTGCTGGGAGCACAGCCACCGCTGGTGGGACGAAGACGGACACCGCTGGCGCACCGAGCACGATTGGGATGATCACGACCACGACCGTGACCATGATCACGACCACCACTGAGTTCCCCCCAAACTGACCACCACACCTGACCAAGGAGGGTGTAGCCCTTACCCGGCTGCACCCTCTCCTGCCTAGCAACAAGCCCGAGGATGCCCGTAACATAGGCTTCAGCCTGTGCGCCTGGGTTTCACTCTTTCACCCTTTTACTCTTTCACTTCTTTCCTTCTCGTCCACAAATCCCCAATCCAGCCGCCTCATTATCAAGCTCTCCGGTAAATCGAAATCTCCCCCCAAAAATAAGACGGGGCGCCCACAACTCAGCGCCCCGTTTCCCAGGACAGAAGGAACTATTATCTCGCCGGAACCGTCGGCTCTTCGGAAAAAACTGCCTCGAACCTCTTCACCTCATCCTGATCATGCAGCAGCACCACCGGCACTACACGCATCGACTGCTTGCAAAAGTGGCACTGCACACCTTCCCCCTGCAAGTCCTGCAAAAATCCATCCGTAAACCGGTACTCGGCCCGCTCGTGCCGTGCTTTCTTCTGGCCCTTCGCCCCGCAATGCGGACAGCTGAATTCCACAACGTCCAGTTGCGGATCGCGGTCCAGAGCAGCCCAGCCCGTGCGGCGTACCCCCACGACTTCTGGAATATGCCTCTCCATGGGAGTTCTCCTCCTCGGATCCTCGTCCGTTCTGTTAGATGCCGCTAAGGTTCCCCCAGATGCACCCCTGCCGTCCATTTGCTTTAATTTCGCCACCGCATTTCTCAATTCCGCGAGTCCCGTAAATCCAGCTCCTCACTTCCGGGAACTTGTTCGTTCCCGCAGGTGTCCAACGCTGCAGAGGACGCGCGCACCTTACATCCCTGCGAGAGCGGCGCCTGTCTCCTGAAGGCAACCTCAGGAGGCTGGTGCCGCAAAATTCCCAAGTCTCGCAGGGCTATTTTCCGGAGGTGTGTGATGGTTTCTGCTGCCGATCTCGAAGAACGTTCCGGCTTTCTGCGTTTCTGCCTTGTCGAAGGCGATCCTGCTCAAGAAGAACGCGTCCGTCGCCGCAAGCAGCGCGCCTTGCTCTTTTCCATTGCATTTCAAATCCTCATCGTCGCCGCCCTCGTTCTGTTTCCGCTCCTCAGCCGCGGCGAACGCATCACCGTGCGCGGAGACTTTACTCCCGTGCCGCCGTACAATCGTGGTGGCAACTCAAATCACAGAGCCAGCGCGCCACGTCCGGCGCATGGCAAGCCGCAGTCTTGCCGGTTCTGCGCCCCACCCACAATTCCGCCAACGATTGTGATGCAGGACCACGATCCGATCGGCGACCCCGGCGCGCCCGCCGGTCCTGAGATTCCCGGCCTTCCAGAGGGCCCCTCTGTTCCCGACGGCCTCACTCCACCTGACTCGCGTTCGGGGCCCACCCCTCCTCCTGCTTCGACGGAACGAATCCGAATCAGCTCGCGCGTCGAGGCAGCCATGCTCATCCGTCGGGTTGAACCAATTTATCCGCGGCTCGCCATTCAAATTCGCCGGGAAGGCAGCGTCGAACTTCACGCCGTCATCTCCACCGACGGCTCCGTTCAATCCCTGGAAGTTTTATCCGGAGATCCGCTGCTTATCCAATCCGCCCTTGCGGCCGTCCGCGAGTGGCGCTATCGCCCGACCATCCTCAACGGCCAACCCGTCGAAGTCGACACACATATCACCGTCGTCTATACGCTGTCCCACTGATTGTTTACGGCGAAGCCTTCCACTTGCGTCGACAAATTGCACCGGCAAAGCAAATCTTGCGCTTTTGCGCAGCACTGCCATCCTGAGGCCTGGCGCCTTCGGCGGGGCCGAAGTATCTCAACTAAATGATTCTCCAGGAAGAATGGAAGGAAGAAACAGTCCTCAGAGCAGCGGCTCACCCGAATGCCGCGCAATCACCTCGCGCACCTGATCCCGCAGCCGCACAATCGCCCGCAAATCATTCGCCTCCCCGCTCGCGCCCGCCCGCTGCGGATAAATCGGCGGCGAAAGGGTGATCGTTACCCTCGTAGGCCGCGGCAGAATCGTCCGGTCGCGCAAAAATCTTCTGGTCCCCGCCAGCGAAACCGGAATCACCGGCGCCCCCGTCGCCACCGCACCGCGAAACGCTCCCAACTGGAACGGCCGCACTCCCTCCTCCGGCGTGAACGTCCCTTCGGGAAACACAAACACGGATTCTCCCTGCCGCAGATACTCCTCAATCTCATCCACCTGCCGCAATCTCGCATTGGCGTCATGCCGGTCGAACGACAGGTGCCCCATCTTGCTCAAAAATGTCCCGATGAAAATCATGTCATTCACTTCGCCCTTGGCCACGAACCGGTACGGCACGCCCAGCCCCATCATCAGCGGCAACACGTCGAAATAGCTCACGTGGTTCGAGGCGTACACTTTGCCTCCCGGCGTATCCATGTACTCTTTCCCCACCACCTTCACGCGGATCCACGTCAGCGCAAACAGCAGCTTCAGCGCCGCCGACGTAAATCGTCCCGCGGCACGATGATCCTTGTACAGCCGCACGATCGCGCACGTCGGCACGATCCACAAAACAAAAACCACGATGAAGTACACGCCGTAAATCTTTTCCAGCCCCGTCCGGATCCCGCCCAGAACCGCGCGCACCGCGCTCCTCAAAAACGATCCCGTACCAAGTCGCGCAATCTGCACCCACGCCGGCGCTTTTGCCGCCGCCAGCGTTCCCGCCACGTACAGTTGCTTGGTCGCTTCTCGCCGCAATTTTCCGCTCGACGTCTTCGGAATGCTCCCCGGTGGTATCAGCTCCACGCGATCCGGCGGCAACCCCAATCCTCGCGAAACCTGATCATTGATTGCCGCTACAATCTCGACTCTCTTCCCTTGCTCTGCTTCCCGTGACTCCGCCACAATCACCAGCTTTTCTGTTCCTGTCTTCTCGCCCTTCACTCCAAACGCGACCACGCATCCCTTGCGAATCCCTTCCACCCGCGACGCCAACTCTTCCACCTCATGCGGATACAAATTCCGGCCGCCCTTGATGATAATGTCCTTACGCGCCCAGTAATGTAAATCTCGCCGTCTGCCTGGTACGCCCGGTCGCCCGAATTCACCCACGCGTATTCGCCTTCCGCGTGCGGCGGTCCGCCGGCAAACAGCTTCTCAGTGGCTACCGCGTTCTTGTAATATCCGCTCGTTGCGGATGGTCCGCGGAACCACAAGAATCCCTCGGTCCGCTCGGGCACCTCTTTTCCGCCCCCATCTGCGATCACCACTTCATGCCGTGGCAACGCGACCCCGGAGGACACAAACGCAATCGCATTTTCATCCTCCACCTTCGCCGGCAGCGCGCGCCCCTGCGTCGTGAACGCCTCCCGCTCCACGCGATCCACCTTCGGCCCGCGGTACAACGGTGGAAACGTCACCCCCAGCGATGCCTCCGCCAAACCGTACACCGGCAGCATCGCCTCTCGCCGGAATCCGTATTTCGAAAATCGCCGGGTGAACCGCTCGACCGTTTCTGGGTTGACTGGCTCCGCCCCATTCAATGCCGCACGCCACGAGCTCAGGTCCACCCCTTCCATCGCCTTGTCCGAAATTTTCCGCACGCACAGCTCAAACGCAAAATTCGGCGCCGCGGCAATTGTTGCCTTGTGCCGAGAGGCAGCCTGCAGCCAGCGCTCCGGCCGCGTCAGGAACGCCAGCGGCGACATCACCACCAGCGGCACGCCCTGCAACAGCAGCGTCAGCCACGCCCCGATCAATCCCATGTCGTGGTACAGCGGCAGCCAGCTCAACGCCCACGTCGTCCGGCCCCATCTGCACTGCTTCCGCAATCGCCCGCATGTTTGCGAGGAGATTCGCGTGCGTCAGCACCACTCCCTTTGGATCGCCCGTGGATCCAGACGTATATTGCAGCAGCGCGATATCTCTTCCTTTGCGCATCCGGCTTCCGCTCAGAAACGCGGGCAGCGCGCCCGGCGCCGGCGGCGGCTCTTTCTCCGCCGCTTCCAGCAACTCCCCCGCCTCCACCACATCCAGCAGAGACTTCACGCGCGGCTTCAAAAGCTTCGCCACTGCCTCGGCCTGCCGGAACGTCAGCAGCAGGCACACCTCCGCATTGTTCAGAATCGCGGACTGCCGCTCCGCATACTCTTCAATCCGGTCCGCGCGAAAGGGGGGATAGATCGGCACCGGCACCGCGCCCGCCAGCAAGATCCCCGCATAGCAAACGAAAAACTGCCGCGAAGTCGGCAGCATTAAAGAAACTCGCCCGCCCGCGGGCACGCCCCTTCGCGCCAGTTCCTCCGCGCATTTCTGTGCCGCGGCATACAACTCGCCAAACGTCAGCGTCTGCGACTGTTCGCCCCGCTCGTCGTCTTCGGTAATGATCAGGTGCGTGCGGTTCGCGTCGTGCACGCCGCGGTAGCGGATCACTTCCACCAGCGTTTCCGCTTTTTGTGCGATCGACTCCGCGCTCCCTTCTTGCATGCTCTGCGTGGCCACTGCCGCCCGCAGTCCCGACATTTCTCCAGCTTCGCTCGCGGCCGTGCCGGGAACCTTCAAGATTGCCTGAATCAATTCTTCGGGTGTATTTGCTTCCGCCGCCAGCGAGTCTGGCAAGCGCACGTCAAACGCAGCCTCGATCCGCGTCAGCAGTTCCACCCGTTCCAGGCTGCCCAATCCCAGATCGCGGTCCAGATTCGAGGTAGCCGATAACGTCTTCCACGGCGCCGTGGCTGCCCAACTCCTCCAACAGCCCGCGAACCAGTTCCAATACGCGCTCGCGCAGGTCCGGCAAGTCTAATTGTGCGGAGGTTGTGGCCAAGGTTTGCCTTCAATCGGGGACTTCGCGTGAGGCTAACACGCACGACTGCGATTTTCCATCATCGCCTTTCGGCGGCACTGCAGCGCCTGTAGCGCAGGGCGAGTCCGCGAGTCCTGCGGCTTTTTCCCGCTCCAAAAACAACCCGCGCCTTACATCTTAGATTTTTCTGAGATCTAATGTCTGATATCCGTTCAGCCTTTCTAACCAAAAAAGCAACCCCACTCCTCACGCCCCCAGCTTCTTCGCGCCGTATCCCTGCGGCATCAGCGTCGTCGAAAGGTCCACGCCCGTCAAATCCGCCTTGCTGATATCCGTCTCTCGCAAAATCGCAATTCCCATGTCCGCGCCCGTAAACTTCGCTCCATCCACATGCGCATCTCGAAAATTCACGTTCCGCAAGCAGTGCCTTTTGGAAGTTCGCATTCGTCAAGATCGCATCGAAAAAACTCCACACCGCTTGCCTGCGCCTCGCTCAAGTCCGCGCCAGCCAGGCTCGCCTCCGTCATATCCGTATTCCGCAGGTCGGCCTTTCGCAGCCGTGCGCCCGTAAAATCCGCGCCGGGCAACCGCGCCCCGCGCAGGTCGCTTCCCTCCAGGTTCGCATTCCGCAGGATCGCCCCGGCCAGATTCACCTTGCTCAAGTCCGCTCTGGACAGGTCCGCTCCCGTCAGGTCCGCCCGGGTCCCGGTCCCGCTCCAGAAGCGCTCGTGCGCTTCCAGGATCTCGGTCAATCTCTTTCCGTTGTGCTTCAAATCTTTTCAGCTTACGCAGTCCCATAGTCCGGTTTTCCTCACACTCTGCAATCTCGTATTTTACCTAATCCTGCCACCCTGGAGAACCCGTCTCTCGCCTGCAGCCGTCCCCGCAACGGAGTATGCTAACTTCTAGAATCAGGTGTGCTCACCCGCACCTGGAACTAAACCGATGCGCTTTCTCCTTCCATTCCTCGCGGTTCTGGCCCTGGCGGCCACCCCCGCCCTCGCCCAGGAAGACGAAATCGTCGCCAACCTCGCCGGCGGCCGCGTCATCATTCACGTCACAAGCGACGCCATCGCTCTTCGGCGCCATCGATCATCCCCTGGAGGCCAAGTCCGTTCCTCCGCGCGTTGCGGCAATTGGCTCTTCGCACGTCGGCTATTTTCTTCGGCGCCTCCGAGTGGCAAATCCCGGCCCAGCCGCAGGCCCATCCGCCTCGACCGCGACATCCCCGACGTTCGCATCAGCACCACGCGGGTTTATCGTCCGCCGGGCTCCGGCGAGGCCGATCTTGAAACTCATTGGCGTGGGCTTCCTCGAAAAACTTCGCCCCTTGGTTTCGCAGCTCCACCACAAGATCGATCTCAAGCCCGACGAGCCCCTTGTCGAAATCGTCCTCATCGGTTACGCGCCCCAGGCTTACGGTCCGGAAGTCTGGCTCCTCGATTATCGCGCCGAGCAGGAATCTATCGGTAGCAAGGAGCGACTACTGGCAAACGCGCATTCTTCGCCCGCGCTTCACGCAGCTCTATCCACCGGAAAAGCACGAGGCCAAGACTATCCTGGAACTGCGTTTCCCCTCCGATTTGCAGGAGATACCCCTTACCGGGCTCATCCAGCAGAACGATCCGCGCATCGCCCAGTTGCGTTCCTCCGACGCCCGCTTCAGCAAGGTCGCCGAGCAGATCGAGCACGGCCAGGCCAATAAATCCATTACCCAGGACGCTGCGGACTTCCTCCGCGCGGCTTTGCCCATCCTCGCCGGCAATGCCCATTTCGTGGAAGGAGAACTCAGCGAAAACGGCGGCTTCGAATGGCTCGTTCCTCCCGAAGATGCCACGGACAAACAACAACGCGCCGAGGACAAAGACCGCCCGCCGACGCCCCTACGCTCCGCCGCAAACCAACTCCCTGAGTCATCCCTCCACGGTGATTGGATCGCCTTGTTTAACCGCGCCTCCGCGCAATACGCGGCACAACATCCCTCGCTTGCCTAGCATCAGCTCTTGGAGTCCGGGCCGCAGCTCCTCAATCTGTTCGCAGGGATCACAAACCAGGTTCACCTCGAGCTCCACCTCGCCCGCGCGCAATCTTTGCCCAACCTCTAGCGCGTTTACGTCCAAGCCTTCTGTCGTGATGTTCTCTCGAATCATGCCCGGCGCAAGGTCCATCGTCCCGCAGCGTTTCAATGTCCACCAGCAGACACTTGCCGTTTTCCGCCCGGCCGTGCGTGCGCGCACCCGTCGAACCCGGCGTTCTCCACCACGCGCGCTTCGCGCAACTCTTCCATCGCTGCGCGCCGCTTCGGCGCTCGAAATAAATTCACGATCTTTGCCATGCTCATTCTAATCCCCCGCCGCGGAACTCTGTCGCGCCGTGTCGTCCGATGTCCCGTCGGTAATGCATGCCATCAAAATGAATTTTCCCGGCCGCTTGATAGGCCTTCTCTAGCGCCGCATCCAGCGAATTGCCCGTCGCCGTGACTCCCAGCACTCGCCCGCCGCTGGTCACAATCTTTTCGCCCTCGCGCTTCGTTCCTGCATGCAGCACCTTCACATCCGCAATTTTCGCCTGCTTCTTCCAGCCCGTGAATCTCCTTGCCGTTCTCGAATTTTCCCGGGATACCCGCCCGACGCCAGCACCACGCACGCGCTCGCCCCAGACTTCCATTTCAACTTTTCCGGCCGCAGCTTTCCCGCTGCCACTTCGCTCAACACTTCCGCCAAATCAAAATCCATGCGCGCCGCAATCGCTTGCGTTTCCGGATCGCCCAGCCGGCAATTAAACTCCAGCACTTTCGGCCCTTCCTTCGTCAGCATCAATCCCACATAAAGAAATCCCTGGTAGCGAATCCCGTCCGCCGGCCAGCCCCTTCATCGTTGGCTCCACGATCGTCGTCGGTAATCACGCGGCGCAGTTCCTCCGGCAGCAATTCGTCGGACGAGTACGCGCCCATTCCGCCGGTGTTTGGCCCCTCATTGTTGTCAAAAACGCGCTTGTGGTCCCGCGTCGGCACCAGCGGCGCATACCGTTCGCCGTCCGTCAGCAGAATGAACGACAATTCGTCTCCCTCCAGCGCTTCTTCGAACATCACGCGCTTTCCGCCGGCGCCCAGTTCGTTTTTCTCCATCACGCGCTCGATGAAATCCGTTGCCGCATCCGGATTCGGCGCCACGAACACGCCCTTTGCCCGCGCACAACCCATCCGCCTTGATCACCACAGGCCAATCCACTTCGCACAGCGCTCCGTACGCGCCCACCCGGCGAATCGTACGCGCCATACATCACCGCCGTCGGAATCTTGTGCCGCTCCAGAAACTCCTTCGTGAATACCTTGCTGCCTTCCAGTTGCGCCGCCTGTTTCGTCGGGCCCACCATCGCCCATTTCCGCTCGCTCGAAACGCATCCACCAAGCCCATTCACCAGCGGCAACTCTGGTCCCACGACCGTCAAATCCGGCCCCAGCTTTTCCGCGAGCGCCACCAACCCCGCCACATCGCCCGCATCCGCGGCAACGCACTCCGCCTCCCCCGCAATCCCGCCGTTGCCCGGCGCGCACCAGATCTTCTCGACACTCGCGCTCTCCTTCAGCTTCCACACCAGCGCGTGCTCACGTCCACCGCCGCCAATCACCAGAACTTTCATCGACTTGTCGCCTCGCGACCACACGTCTCCGAACGATAGTCGGCCAACAGGAGTGTCAACTTCTTGCCAGAATTTTCAGCGCATTAGCGGGAAAGATGGGAACAGACCATTTGCGAGAGAAAGCTAGGAGAAAGGAGGGTAAATTGCACTAACCATTAATCTGACAGATATACAGGTTACTGACTGAAATAATACCTCTGTACTGCCGGCTCTTACGCTTGGCTGAGCGCTCGAATCGGAATCGTCACGCCGGCGGCCGCATCCGACGACGCCAGCATGTGGCACCGCCCATCAAAAATTCCGCCGGGATCGATCACCATGCACGGCGAGTGCACCTCGCCGGTCACGACACCTTTCGGCTTGAATCTCCACCCGACCCTTGGCAAAAATCACCCCATCGAATCGGCCCGCAATCACCACGCGATTCCCTTCAATCTGTCCTTCGACCTTGGCATTCTCCCCGAGCACCACCGTCTGCTCGGAAATAATGTTTCCCTTGACGTGTCCGTCGATGCGAAACGTGCCGGTCAGTGTGAGCGTGCCTTCGAGCGACACGCCCTGATCAATGAATCCTGTCCATTCTTCGCCATGCCGTTCTTCGATGCGCCTGGCCACTTCCATGCCATGAAAATACCCCCAGAGAGATACACTACCAATGTAGCGTGGCGGCAAGCGAAGTCAACGCCGCTCGCAACAGAGAGTTGTCGAATGCAATTCCTGAACGATGGTGCAGGAGCTTGCTCGGAAGTGCGCTGCCGAGTCTACTTCATCAGCCGATCGTAAATCCCCATCAACTGCGCGTCGTCGTAGTATTCCAGAACGAGCTGTCCCGGTCGCACTTTGGTTTTCTGCCGCAAAAGCACTTTCGTTCCCAAGATGACGCTGCAATTCTTCGAGCGCTTCGCGAATGTTTGGATCCACCTGAGTTTCCGTCGAGGGTCTTCGCACCGCGCGATCGCCGGGACGCCAGCCGCTCGATTTGCCGCACGGTAAGTCCGCCGCGCGCCGCGCGCTGTGCATAGCGCATGCGCATCTGCGAATCCGGCACGGCCAGCAAAGCGCGCCCGTGTCCGGCCGTCAATTTTCCTTCTTCAATCCAATCCTGAATCGTCGGTTCGAGCTTCAGCAGCCGAATCGCATTCGCAACCGTCGTGCGATCTTTGCCGGTCCGCTCCGCGACCGCTTCCTGCGTCGCGTGAAATTCGTCCATCAAGCGTTCGAACGCGCGCGCCTGTTCAATCGCGTTCAGATCTTCGCGCTGGATGTTCTCGACCAGCGTCATTTCTAGCGCCAGCTTCGTCCGGCACCTGACGCACGATCGCCGACACGCTGCTTCAATCCCGCGCGTTGCGCCGCGCGCCAGCGCCGTTCGCCTGCGATCAGCTGAAAGCGGTTTCCGATCGGCCGCACCACCAGCGGTTGGATAATGCCGCTCGATTGAATCGAACGCGCCAGCTCATCGAGCGCTTCTTCGCGAAAGCGCGTCCGCGGCTGATAGGGACTCGGCTCGATCAGATCGATGTCAATCTGCAGTGGTCCCGACGGTGCGGGACTCATCGCAGGCGCAGCCGCCGCAGCTGCTCCGCCCGATGTCGGGACGCTGACGCCGGTATGCGGATTCATCTTCTACTGGCTCTGCGGGAACCTGTGGTTCAGGCTCCCGAATGAGCGCTCCGAGCCCCCGCCCCAACGCGTTTCTCGGCATTGGCAATTACCTCCTGCGCAAGCTGCGTGTAGCCTTCTGCACCCTTGCTATGTATATCATAGAAAATAATAGGTTTACCGAAACTTGGCGCCTCCGCCAGCCGCACATTCCGCGGAATCAGACTCTGAAAGACCTGTGCGCCAAAAAAACTCCTTAAGTCCGTCGCCACTTGTCGCGACAACGTCGTGCGCTCGTCATACATCGTCAGCAGAATTCCTTCAATCTCCAGGCTGGGATTCAGCGTCCTCCGAATACGCATCAACGTATCCAGCAATTCCGAAACGCCCTCCAGCGCCAGGTATTCGCATTGAATCGGCACCATCACCGAGTCGGCGGCAACCAAGCGCATTCAACGTCAGCAAGATCCAGTGCCGGCGGGCAATCCAGAATAATGAATTTGTAGTTCGCGCGCAGTGGTTGCAGGAAAGCCTGCAGTTTATATTCGCGATTTTCGGCCGACAACAAGCTCAACAGCGGCTCCGGCCAAGTTCTTGTCTGCAGGAAGAACGTCCAAACCCTCGACTTGCGATTTCTGCACGATTCTTTCGAACGGCTCGCCCAGAATGAGCGCGTGATACAGAGTGCGCCGGGAAGGATCCTTCGGAAATCCGATCGCTGCCGTGGCGTTGGCTTGGGAGTCGCAATCGATGAGTAAGGTGGGCTGTTCAGCAGCAGCGAGGCAGGCCGCGAGGTTGACGGCAGTGGTGGTTTTCCCACTCCGCCCTTTTGATTGGCAACCGCAATGACCCGGGCCAAGAAATCCCCCAAACCGAAGAGAAAAGTAACAGAGGCATTCGCAGGTGACGCAAGTTGTTTCACGTGGAACAATTGATAGTCTGCGGATTTTCTGTGGAATCCGTTTTGTTCCACGTGGAACATCAGTCGCTATTCGATTCTCGCACAAGACTTACCGGGACAAGCGTATCACGTTCGGGAGTTCTTGCACAATTTTCACAGGCTACAGTAACGATTGCCCGACGCTCCCGTATTCTTACGTGGAACGTTCAAGTCAGGAACCTGCACTGTTCCACGTGGAACGCTTACAACGGGTTCCACGTGGAACGCTCGATACCGCGGCAATGAAAGCCGGATTGAAAGGAAAATTGTCGTGCAGGCGGAAATCACTGTCCATTTGTCGTCACGCCGACATTGTGGTCTTCTTCGTGCCGACCAAGAGATATCGCCGCAGCGATTGCGGCACCGCAATCGGCTCCTGCCACTCCCACTGCGCCGATTTTCGCACTTCATCGAGGTCACGCCCACCGATCCAGAGCAAAGTGCGGCCCGCCGACAATCGTTCACGAGGCCGCCCAATCCAGAAATGGGCCGAATTCACCTACCGCCCGCGAGCAAACATAATCGAGCGGCGCAAGCTCCTCGGAAAGTTCCTCGTACCGGCTGATCAGCACTCTGGCATTCGTCAAGTTCGAGTTCACGAACGACTTCGGCCAAAAATGTGCCCTTCTTGATATTCGACTCGACGAGGAACAGTTCGAGTCTCCGGCCGCAGAATCTTCAGCGGAATGCCCAGGAAACCCCGCACCCGAGCCAATGTCGGCGAGCCGACCAAAATCGACCGGGAATGGCCACGCCGGCATACATGGATTCGCAAAAATGACGATGTAGTATCTCGAGAGGGTCGCGAATCGCGGTCAAATTCAACTTCTCATTCCACTGCCGCAAAATCCTCATATACTTCTGAATTAAAAGGACTTGCTTCTCATCAACGGAGACCTGAAACTCGCCAAACGCTGCGCGAATGGTGTCTTCGGAGAGCGGTTTACCCACATTTGTTGTCATTAAGGTGACTATCCTGTAAGTACTATTGATATATAAGCACTTATTAGCTCTCATTCCGCGCGCACATAAATACTTCGGCCCGGCAATTCCCGCCACCATATCCACCGCCGAATGCCACACCATCACCGGCAGCAGACTCTGGAAAGCAAGGCGAGCAATACCGAAAACCAAATCCCAGTATCGTCGTTCCCACGACTCCGCTTTTGCCTTGATAAGTATGCGCCAAACCAAACAGAACAGAGGAGATAATCACAAGCCCCAGGTCGCGATTCCCGCATGGCGCAAGTGCCGCCATCGCAAATCCTCGATACAGGAACTCTTCGCAGACTCCGGCCGTGACCGCCAAGCGCGCAGTACGGCGCCAACTCCACCGACGTGTTCGGCAGCAGCCGCTCGGCGAGTTTGCGCATGAAATCCGGTACGCACCGGTCATGCGTCCAAGTCGCCGAAGATTGAACCACTGGAAAGCCCCAGAAATGAAGCTCCCACAAGGCTCAAAAGCACTAACTCCGGTGTGATGTGGTCGGCCAAGGCCAAGTTCCGCAGCCGTCAATCC
The DNA here is from genome assembly GCA_963734105.1 of Candidatus Acidiferrales bacterium. Taxonomy (GTDB): domain Bacteria; phylum Acidobacteriota; class Terriglobia; order Acidiferrales; family UBA7541; genus Acidiferrum. The sequence goes on from CAVTFW010000010.1 coordinate 250,688, forward strand.
GCGCGCCAAAGCCCGCCACGCTACGAGGCCGATCAAGATCCATTGAAACGCGATCGTGGTCCCATAGAGAACCAGCTTTGTCTTTCGTGCCAATTGCGGGCAGAGCCAACAAGCGCTTCAAGCGCACACTGGCCCCGCCAGGGAATCACAACGCCGAGTACAACAAAGATCAACCAGAAGTCCCAAGGCATTGGGCGATGAGAACATTTTCCCGGTCACAAACGCAAGTCGTCTCGCGGGCAGTCTTTCCCCGGTTTCCTGGGGCACAAGACGAAAACGGTGCGAGCGAGATCCGCACGTTACCGGCGGCGATGTGATATCTTGCGCGTTCTAGGTCAAAGGGGCTTCCACAATGGCTTCAGCTGCAACTCGAATTCCCTGGTGGACGTGGATGTGGCCGTTGGCGGCCGGGGTGTTCTGGTTCTCCAATTCGCGCTGGGCTTCCGGCAGACCGCTCGCTGCCGCCGAAGCATTTGCGTTGATCGCCACGGTTTTCGCGGCGGTTTATCACGCCGAAGTCGTGGCGCATCGCGTCGGCGAGCCTTTTGGCACGTTAGTTCTGGCACTTGCCGTCACCATCATTGAAGTGGCGCTGATTGTCTCCATGATGCTCACCGGCGGAGCCGACAAGGCCGGTCTGGCGCGCGACACGGTCTTCTGCCGCGGTCATGATTGTCTGCAACGGCATCGTCGGCTTGTGTCTGCTCGCAGGCGGCATGCGCCACCGCGAACAGGTCTTTCAGCTTCAGGGAGCGAACGCAGCGCTGGCCGTGCTGATCGCGCTCACGACGCTGACTCTCGTTTTTCCCAATCTCACAACCACGACGGCCGGGCCGACATTTAGCCCTTCGCAACTCATCTTCGCCGCGGTCGTTTCGCTGCATCCTTTATGGCTCCTTTCTCTTTGTGCAGACCGTCCGCCATCGCGACTATTTTCTTCCTGCCGATGGCGGAGCGGAAGGAGACGCATGCGCCGCCGCCGACCTAACAAGGTTGCCTTGCTGAGCGCGGCACTGTTGTTGGTTTCGCTCGTCGCGGTCGTTGCTCTGGCGAAAGCGCTCACGCCCATCATGGAATTTGGAATCGAGAAAGTCGGCGCGCCCAAAAGCGTTGTGGGCATCATCATCGCCGGCGCTGGTGCTGCTCCCAGAAGGCCTGGCGGCGTTCCGTGCCGCCAGTGCAAATCGTCTGCAGACTAGCATGAATTTGGCGTTGGGTTCGGTCCTGGCCAGCATCGGACTGACCATTCCCGCGGTCGCGGCGTTTCCATTCTGCTGGGCAAACCGCTCACGCTCGGCATCAGCGCAAAAGAAGAAGTGTTGCTGGCGCTTACCCTGCTCGTCAGCGTCCTCACGCTCGGAACCGGCCGCACCACGGTCCTCCAAGGGATTGTGCATCTCGTCATTTTCGCCGTTTTTATCTTCCTGTCCATCGTGCCGTAAGTCCAGCGTTCATTTCCAAGCTTCGCCTGCAACGAGCACGAATGCTCCGGCATCGTTATAATCGAAGCGCTGTATAGCGAGGTGTGGCTTGACCGAAACGGTGAAACTCACGTCCATGGCAAGGCAGCCGGTTGCGCGGCCAAGCTGGTCCCGGGAACGCTGGACTCAGTACTACGGCGCCTACCACTGCCGAGTGATCCGAACGTGCTCGTTGGCTTCAGCACCAACGACGACGCAGGGGTGTATTTGCTCGGCGAAGGCCTGGCGCTGGTGCAAACCGTCGATTTCTTCACGCCCATCGTCGATGATCCATTCACGTTCGGACAAATTGCCGCGGCCAATTCGCTCAGCGACGTTTATGCCATGGGTGGTCGGCCGGTCTCCGCGCTTTCGCTGGTCGGGTTTCCGGAAAAAGGCGATCCCGCGATCCTCGAGCAAATTATGCGCGGCGGCCTGGACAAAATGACGGAAGCGAAATGCAGCGTGATTGGCGGCCATTCGATCCGCAATGAGGACATTCAATTCGGATACGCGGTTACCGGGGTCGTGAATCCGCAGCAAGTTTGGCGAAATGTCGGCGCGCAGCCCAATGACGTTCTTCTGTTCACCAAAGCGTTGGGCACCGGAGTCATCTCCACGGCACTCAAGAAGTGAGCGCGCGGGAAAAGAATCGCTCGCCGCCGCCGTTGCCTCGCATGTCGCAATTGAATCGATGCTGCGGCTGACGCGCTGCACGAAGTTGAAGTCCAAGCCGGAGCGCGTGCGATACACGCCGTTACCGATGTCACGGGCTTCGGATTGCTGGGGCACGCGCGCGAAATGGCGTTAGGGGATTCCACCGCAGGAACATCGTGCCGTCTCGCTGGAGATCAATCATCAAGCCGTGCCGCTTGTTGCCGGGAGCGCTCGACGCCGCACGCCAGGCGATGATTCCCGGCGGGCTGAAAAATAATCGCGAATTTATTGGTGATTGCGTGGGTTTCGCGGACAGCGTTCCGGAAGAAAATCGAGCGCTGCTGTTTGACCCGCAAACCTCCGGTGGCCTGCTGATCGCGGTTGCGCCGGATGCCGTGGAAATCGCGCTGAAGAGTTTGCAACGGCACGGCGTGAACGCAGTGCGCATCGGCCGAGTACTGCCAAAGACTTCACCGATGCTCTCCGTCATCTGAACAATTTTTCGAAACTCTCGCTATGGACACGATTACTCACGGAATCGCCGGCGCCTTGATCAGCAAAGCGGTTTTCGGCGGCCGCGACTTGTTTCCTCCAACCGCAATGGGAAAACGGCGCCTGACTACCTGGGCGCTCATGCTCGGTGCCGTCTTCCCGGACTCCGACGTCTTGCGCGATTTCTTCTCGAGCAACCCGATGTTGATGATCACTTGGCACCGCAGCGTCACGCACTCGCTGCTCTGCTTGCCGATCTGGTCGGTGATCCTGGCGGCGATAACCGGGGCGATCGCCCGCTGGCGAAAGTGGGAAGCCCCCTCCTTCGTGGCCTTGACCGGACTGTACGCGGTGGGAATTCTGAGCCACATTTTTCTGGACCTGGTGACCACCTTTGGCACGATGATCTGGTCTCCGCTCGACTGGGCGCGTCCCGCCTGGGACCTCATCTTCATCGTCGATTTCACATTCACAGCGATTCTGCTCATCCCCCAGTTGCTGGCCTGGACCTACGAAGATCCGAAGCACATCCGCGGGCGCGGCATTCTTCTTTGGTTGATATTCACGCCCGCGCCGTTCGTGATCTCAAAAATCGCGGAAGTGGTCGGCGCTCCCATTTCCAGCACCGCCATCATCGTGGCCACTCTTCTCTTTGCCGTGTTGTTCCTCTTTCCCGCCGTGCGCGGCTGGGGGTTGCCCCTGCGCTATGAAACCTGGAGTCGCGCCGGGCTCGCACTCGCCATCGCCTATCTCTTAGCGGCCACGATTGCGCACCACGAAGCCTTCAAGCGAGTGAAACAGTTCGTGGCGCAGGAAAAAATCCAGGTACAGTCCATGGGCGCACTGCCCATGCCGCCATCCATCTGGCACTGGGATGGACTGGTTCGCGCTCCACGGGGCGTTTACGAGATACACATCGATTTAAGCGAAGGGCTCCTGAAGAGCGTCTCGCCGCAGGCCGAAGTTTTCGAGCACACGTATTATCCGGACGCCTCTCCCAACGAATTCATCGCAGAGGCGCGCCAGCTTCCCGAAGTTCAGAAAGTGTTGTGGTTCGCGCGGTTTCCCGTCACCCGCTTCCACAAGGAAGGCTAGCGACGCCATCGTGGAGTTTTCCGATTTGCGCTTCCCGCAGATTCGCCGCGACCGCCCGTCCGCGTTCACCTACCGCGTGCGCTTGTCCGCCGACGGCCACGTCCTCTCGCAAGGCTGGCTCAGCCGCTAGCCGCCCTGTGCGCCACCTTGCAGCTCAGACCTGACCTACACCTTCTACGCCGGGTGAATCACAACATGCCGCTCTTCGCCCGTGCCAATGCTTTCCGTGCGCACGCCTGGGATATCTTTAACCGCCAGATGCACGATGCGCCGCTCCCGCGAGGACATCGCATTCAATTGGAACGGCTGCTTGGACGCCATCACGCGTTCGGCAGCCACCCGCGCAGTCATGCGCAATTCCTCAAACCGCAGCGCGCGAAATCCTCCGCAATCCAGGTGAATTTTCTCATGGAAAGCCGGCTCTAGACCGAGCGCGCGAAACGCCAGGTGTTCCAGCGCCTTCAAAACTTCTCCGCTGCGCGCCGTGAGGATCTCCTTGTCCCTGCCGTCCAGATCGGCAAAGATCTCCGCTTCGCCCTCTTCCGTGCCGCTCGAAGGAGACGGCCGTCCGCACTTTGACGCTAAATTCGAACTGCCCCGCGCGCGCAATTCCCTGCAGGAAATCGCGCAGCGCCTCCGCCGCGGCCTCGCGGTCCAGCTTACCGTCGCGAACGAATTCCTTTGTCATGTCACTCCTGCTTGTGCTGAAAGCGTCCCGCCGAAGACCTCGCCTGCGCTTACTTCTTGGCGCGCGTGGGCTTGGCTGGGGCGGGAAGGGGGTGAGTCCGGTTCAGGTACCACTGCTGCAGGACGCCGATCAAACTGCTGGTAAGAATATACAATGCCAGGCCGCTGGAAAACGGGAAAATAACGAACATCACGGACATGCTGATGGGCATCCATTTCATCATCTGCGCTTGCTGCGGGTCGGTCGTGGTCATCGGCGTCATTTTCGACACAGCGTACATCGATACGCCCACGGTCACCGGCAAAATGTAGAGCGGGTCCTTCGACGCCAGATCGCTGATCCACAGCCAACCCGCATGGCGCAATTCGATGGCGTAACGCAGCGCTGTGTTCAGTCCAAACCAGATCGGCATCTGGAGAAACATCTGGAAACACCCGCCCACCGGGTTGACGCCTTCGCGCGAATAAATCGCCATGACCTCCTTGTTCATTTCGGCCTTGCGCGGGTCATTTAGTTTGTACTTCTTGTATTTTTCCTGGATCTGTTTGATTTCCGGCGCCACGCGCTGCATCTTCATCGTCGTCTTATAGCTGGAAATACGCAGCGGGAAGAACAGCATGTTGACCAGGATCGTCAGCACGATGATCGCCCAGCCCCAGTTCGGAATGTAATTGTGCAGCCATTTGAGGCCGTGAAAGAGCGGGTCGGAGATGATTTCCAGCCACCCAAACTGCACCAGCGAGTTCAGCGGCGGATGCATGGCCTTTAAATCGTCGTAATCCTTTGGCCCGACGAACACGCGCAGCGCCATCGGCTGCGCGGACGAGGCGGTTGCGACCTCCGGAAGGGCCTCGGATTTCTCCTTGCCGTCCACGGTGATCGTGTCCCATACCTTCCAGTAGCGCGTTTGCAGAGTTGTGGAAGGAGAATCACTCGGGGCGAGGAACGCCGCGGTGAAGTAGCGGTCCTCGATGCCCGTGAACGTCTTGCCGCCCTGCCACACGGTGCCCCACTTCTCCGGGCCATCCAGTTTTTTCTCGAGAAACGTCGAGAGCTTGCCGTTCTCGCTGTAGAAAGTATTGATTGTGGCGGATGGTGCGGGGTCGGTCACCGTCGCGTCGCCAAAGCCGCCGCGCCACGCCAGCCCCGCCACAATGTGCGAGCCGTTGTAATTCGTAGTGGTTTCCGCGCTCACCACGTAAGAGTGATCGAAGTGGAACTTCTTGACCACCTCTAGGTGGCCGTCGCTCCAGGTAAACGTCAAATCCGCCGGCGCTTCCAGGGAGGAATCGTCGCTCGAAATCTTGTACAAGCCCGTGTTCGCGGCTTTTTCCAACTGTGGATCGTCGAACACCAGCGAGAACGGCCACCCGCCCGTCTTTGCCGCCGACTCCGCGTGCACCAGGTCCAGCGTGCGCTGCGGTTTCGCGTCGTCCTTGTATTTCTTCAGTTGCCAGCTCTTCACCACCGCGCCGCGATTGGAAAATTCCACGCGGTACAGCGCGTTTTCCACGACGATGGTGCGCTCCCCGGCGTCCGCGATCGGCGGCACGGTTGGCGTCGTCGCGGCGGTCATGGTTGCGTTGGCGCTGCCGGAGGGAGTTGTGCTCGCGGTGCTTGCTGCTGAATTCGCGGGAGTGCCCGCCGTCGCCGGCGCGCTCACCGCTGTCTTATCCTGCTGCGGCGGATGCTCCGGCGGCTTCGGCCCAAAGTATTTGGCCCACAGCAGAATCACCACCATCGAAAGTAGCGACGCCACCAAAATGCGCAGCTCCGGCGTGAACTTGTCCTTCTTCGGCCCGAGCGGCGTAAATTGGTTCATCGGCGGTGTGCTCACGAGCGCGACCCCGCCGTGTAGTGGCCGGACTTTAGACCGGCCACTCCGAATCTCGCTATCCTGAATCTTGTTATCCTGAACGCCTTCGTCCCGCGTGCCCTCTTCGCAACAATTCGCTCGCATCTCTCCCCATATCTCCGGAACCGGGTCGTACCCAAATTTTCTCGATAAGCGGCTGGCAGCGCAGCAGGCGTTTCAATCCCAGCCACGCGCCGCGCGCCACGCCAAAGCGCTCGATCGCCTCATACGCATACCGCGAGCAGGTCGGCTCAAAGCGGCAGCTTCCCGCAAACCACAGCGACACGTACGATTTATAAAAATTCAGCGCAAACAGCGCCGCGCGCACACCCACACTCTTTGCCGCGGATGTCGCGCTCGCCTCGCTCGGTAGCGGCCTGTAGTGGCCGTCCTTTAGGCCGGCTCTTGGGTCGCTCCCGATCTCGCTCTTCTCTTTAGGAGACCGGGGCTTCAGTTCACCCTGAGTTGCGAAGGACCCCGGCGCAAAGGCTGCATCACAATTGGGCTTTAGCCCCTGAAGAGAGGTTTCTCCCCCTTTTCCCGCAGCCTGATTGGGCAATGTAATCACAGTTTCTTCAACACCCGCATGAGATCCTCCGTCAGCGCCGCAAACGGCGCCTTGCGCACCGAACTCTTCGGATGAATCACGATGTCCCATCCCGCGGGTATCTCCTGCCGGTGGCAACGCACCATTTCGCGCACGCGCCGCCGGATGCGGTTGCGCACCACCGCGCCGCCCAAGGCCTTCTTGATGCTGAAGCCGAACCGGCTCACGGCCAATTCATTGGAACGCACGAACACGGTGAAGTGGGAAGTCGATACGCGCTTCCCGGCGCGATAGACGGCGTCGAATGCGCCGCGGCGCACCAGCCGCGCCTCGCGCGGAAACGTCAGGCCCGTCGCGGGCCCGCCGCCACTACTCGGGCGTGAGGCGATGACGTCCCTTCTTGCGGCGTGCCGCAAGCACTTTGCGGCCGCCCTCGGTCTTCATGCGCACACGGAATCCGTGTGTCTTGGCCCGCCGCCGCTTCCGCGGTTGAAATGTACGCTTTGGCAAAGCATTCCCCCTTATGAATCTCTACGTCCCTGCGGCTAGCGAAATTACTCCGGCTCTTCAGGCGGAATGACTCCGGCTCCTTAGACGGAATTACTCCCACTCTTTAGGGGGTGGGAGCTTTAGCCTGCCCTGAGCTTCGATGGGTTCCGACATTCAGCCCAGACAATCCTGGGCTTCAGCCCCTGAGGATTCCGCTTTCCCGCGCCATCACAGACAGGTCTTCTTTGTAAATGAATTCCAACTCCTGCGCTGGCTTTGGGATTCTCTCCGTCAAGCCCCACTGCCACAATTCCGGCAGCATCCCGAATTTACTAGTGTACTTGCCGTGAACGCACAGGGTCAAGAAAACCCCGGGTAGGATGTGGCGACGGGAAAAACCGCCCCACCCCCCGGATGGGTCCAAAAGTGGTATTACGCGCTGAGGGGAAATTGCTACACCTGGGGGTGGGAATCTCTGTTTCTACCCCACGCGACCAAAAGGTGAGAGGGTGGGTTATTGCCTCAGCACCATCGCTTCCTAATAGACTTGACGAATAAGTACGCACCGTAAGTAGTCTCCTCAATAACATGTTTCCGGTAAACCTGATAAGGCATAAAAAGCCCGAGTTGTTTTTCGCCGTAGTCGGGCCCGTCGGCGCTGACAACGACTCGGTATGTGACGGCTTGGCGCGCGTACTCAACCGATTCGGATACGGCTTGCACACCGTTCGAGTGATAGAGCAACTAAAGAAAGTTAAGGGTTATCTAAAGAGCGAATCTGAGTTTTTCGACAAAAAACTAGAAAATCGAATGAACGAGGGGGATAGGTTTCGCAAAGAGACCGGCAGAGACGACGCACTGGCTTTTTTGGCTCTCGACAACGTGCGTCGTTTTCGTAAGAAAAAACACTCAGAATCAGTAACCATTCCAAGACAGGGTTACCTGTTTCGCTCCCTCAAACGGCCTGAAGAAGTCATCGCTCTTCGCCGCATTTATGGCTCAAATCTCGTTGTTATTGGCATCAACTCGCCTCGCGACAACCGCATTGAGAATCTCGCAGAACAAATAGCGCGTTCTCATTATTCGGCTCAGCGGGATAGGTACCGTGATAAGGCTGAGTCACTCATCATTAGAGACGAATCGGATGAGACAAGAGAACATGGGCAACAATTACGAAAAGCATTCGCTCTAGCTGATTTCTTTCTTGATTCTTCTAACGTCCAAACAATTGAGGTTGAAATTGAACGGTTCTTGAATCTTCTTTTCGGTAAGCCTGTTGTAACGCCGACAAGAGATGAACTTGGAATGGCTCATGCCTATATCGCTGCCCTTCGATCTGCTGAGCTGGGGAGACAAGTGGGAGCGGCAATTATGGACGAAAGTGGAACTCTGATTGCCGTTGGAACAAATGAAGTCCCAAAAGCTGGAGGAGGCAGTTATTTCGATGGGGATTCACCTGATGGTAGAGACTGGAGCAAGGGCTTTGATAGTTCTGATCACTACAAGAAGGCGAACCTCGGTGAACTACTTTCTACTCTGTCAAAGAAAAAGTATCTTCGAAAGGATCTCCAAAGCTTATCCACAACTAAACTGATCAAGAAAGTCGCGCCTGTTATTAAGCAGACCAGATCCGTGCAGTTAATAGAATTCATCCGTGCTACGCACGCCGAAGTTGGTGCACTAATGGATGCCGCAGGAAGAGGTGCACCCGTCAAGCGATGCACAATGTACGTTACGACCTTTCCCTGTCATGAGTGCGCACGAAACATCGTCAGTTCTGGAATAGCGCGAGTCGTATACATCGAACCTTATGCAAAAAGCCTAGCTCTCGAGCTTCACGAAAACTCAATACAACTCGATAAGAACACGGATCCTAGTAAAATACCGTTTACGCCTTTTTTAGGCGTATCACCGAGGATCTATTCGGATATCTTCCAAATGTCGACTCGAAAGTCTAGCGATGGGAAGCTGATCGATTGGGAGGCCGGCACCGCTGATCCGAGGGTCTCGGGATCATTCTGGTCGTATCTTGAGTATGAAAAGGAGGACTTGAAATTTCTGCGCGATGCGGTAAAATTACGCTCGGCGAAAGTAAGGCGAAAGAAGGGTAAATCGAAATGAAACTCTCGAAAGAATTGAATGAGCGCTCGAAGCTGTTTCTAAAGAAGTGGACAGTTGGCCAGCGTGGAAGCGCAGCATTGACTTGAACGACCGGAAAAAAGTGACCGAACCAGCGGAAAACAATCAATCCTCACCCAAGGGGGTTTCTGGTAGCCGAAAGACAACTCAATTGGCTCGCGCGGCTGGGGCGTAGATTCTTGGGCAATACTTTCATTAATCTCGCTGGGAACGCAGCCCGTGAAACCGCGCCATGCCCTCTCTACTGATCCTGTATACCAGCGTACCTTTCCCCACCTCTCGCCACGACACCCCATAGACAAACAGACGAAAGGGCCGGCAACCGATAAGCTGCACTTAAATCACCGGCGGGTGGCCTGGGCACAAGATCATTCGGACGATTTTGGGTGCCCCATCCCTCGGGGTTGGAGCATGGGCTCTTGGGTTTCTCTTTCCCTCGACCCCGTCCTAGTTTCGAAACTAACAGCGCTTTTCTGTCATCCTGAACCCGCGCCTTTTGCGGGTGAAGGATCTCAACGCAGAGCACACCCAAACTCCTGAAGTCCCCCTCGTTCGAATAAAATACCCTTCAAATACTTATTTACATATAGTAAATGCAGTGCTATGCTGGTTGGTTATGTCTCGGAGACGCTGCGCTTCTGCCATCTCGCTGCTCGTTTACCCTGCTTGCACTGAGCCTCGAAGGGAGTGTTTCCCGCGAAGGGTCCCTACAGTTTCATCTACTCCATTTTCGCCGTACCGCCTCACGTACCACTTGGACCCCTCCACTAACTGCCTTTTCTTCCGCCACTTCCGCGCGCCGTACCGATTCCGTACCGAACCGTCTTCGCTCTATCCCCTTTTCCCTCTATTACTTCCGACGTCGTACCGAAAAACAGGGGGAGGGGGGAGGGGTGCTTCTCTCCAGTTTCGCTCGCCACTCGTCACTCGCTTGCCCGCCGAAGGCTTGGCGGAGGAGGGCCACTTCCCCTAACTCTTTTAGCTGCCACTCTTACGAAAAGAGGGCGGGGGGTGGGAGTAACTGACTCATTAATACACGAGTCCCGGCATGGGACCGGCGCTCCTGCCGGAATTTGGAGTTGGCCTAACTTGAGCCGTCAACCGCGATCAGTTGTTCTGGCCGGAACCCGCGCCAGACTTGGAGGCGTCGGAACGCACCTTCGACCAGTTGTAGACCGGATACTTCGGCCGCTTGACCGGCGGCACGGGATGATCCTTCAGCTCCTGGAGCGCAACCGCGACGCCCTTTTCCAATTGCGGATCTTGCCCCTTGCGCCAGAGCGCGGGATCGAGGTCCACTTCGATGTCCGGCGAAACGCCCTTGTTCTCGACGTCGAATTCGCCCGTCTTCGGATTGAACAGGCCCCAGCGCGGTGCCGTGACCAACCCGCCATCCATCAGCGTCGGATAGCCGCCAATTCCGATCAGCCCGCCCCACGTGCGCGTGCCGATCAGCGGCCCGATGCCGAGCTGCTTGAACATCCACGGCAGCGCGTCGCCGCCGGAACCGGCGTACTGATTGATGAGCATCACCTTGGGACCGAAAATCGTTTCGGGGATGTAATTGTCCTTACCCTCGCGCGTCATGGCAGCAAACAGCAACGGGCGGTTCAGCCAGTCCACGATATAGTCCGCGATCCAGCCGCCGCCGTTGAAGCGCTCGTCGATGACCGCTCCTTGTTTCGCGTTTTGCGGGAAGTAGTAGCGATTGAAATTTGTGAAGCCGCCCACTGCGGTATCCGGCAAATAAACGTAAGCCAGTTGGCCCTTGCTGAGCTCCTCCACTTTGCGGCGATTGGTGTCCATCCAGTCGCGCAGCCGCAGAGAACGCTCGCTGCTGATCGGCACCGCGGTCACCGTGCGCGCGTCTTTTCCGCCCGGGTCCGGCCCCACCTTCAACTGCACCGCTTTCCCGGCCCGCTCCAAAAAGAAGCTGTAGATTTCATCGCTGCCGTGCAGCTCGCGCCCGTCCACGGCCAGCAGATACTCGCCTTCGCGGACGTTCACGCCCGGTTCCGTCAGCGGCGCGCGCAGGCCCGGGTTCCAGTTTTCGCCAAAGTACACCTTGGCGAAGCGGTAGCGATCGTGATCGATGGTGTAGTCCGCGCCCAGCAGTCCCACGCTGACTTGCTTCACTTCCGGCCGGTCGCCGCCGAAGACGTAAACGTGCTGCGCGGTGATTTCACCGAGCATGTCTCCAAAAATATAGTTCAGGTCCGCGCGGCTCATCACGTTGTCCACGAACGGTTGATACGCCGCCATCAGCGCCTTCAGGTTCGCGCCGTGCATGTTCGGATCGTAAAAGAAGTCGCGCTCGATGCGCCCCACCTCGCGGAACATCTGTTGCCACTCGGCGCGCGGATCGACGTAAATCTTCATCGCGTCCAGATGCAAGGTACCGTCCGGCTTCCCCGGCTCACCCGGCTTTCCAATTGCGTCCACGGGCTTGATCGCCCAGGTGCCGTGGGGTGGTGGGCCGCCGCCGGCCCCCATCGGATTTGGCGGGGGCAGTTGCTCGTAAAGCGCTTTCTCGCCGTTGGACGAAATGAAAAAGCCGCCGACGTTGTCCAGCAGCTTGTCCGTCTTCCGCGTGCACACGTCGAACTTGTGAAGGATGCGGCCGCCCGGCGCGCCATCCGCCACCGTGGGGCCCTCGAGCAGGTACAACAGGTGCGTTTTTCCGGCGACAAGGCTGTCGTAATTTCGCGCGGGAATCGGCAGCGCCAGGATGCGTTGATTGATATTCTCGAAATCAATCTTCACGTCCTGCGTTTCCTTGGATTCTTTTTCTTCCTTGGCGCTCTTCTCGCCTTTCTTGTCGCCGGCGTCCTTATCGGCCGTCTTTTCCTTTTTGTCCGCGCCCGGTTCCTCTCCTGGCTTGCCCTCGCCTCCCGGTTTGCACTCATCGGTGTCAGCAGGAGCTTTGGGCGCGTTCGCTGCAGCGGATTTATCTGCCGGTGGGGTGATCTTTTCTTCGTCGCTTTGTGGAGCCAGCGGCGATTTCAGGTCCTTGCGCAGGACAATCACATAGGCGCTGCGCGTCACCGGAATCTTGTAAGCGCCCATGCTGCTGGCAATTGTGCGGTCCGTCATCGGTGCTCGCGAAGAAGTAAAGATACCTACCGTTTCGATCGAAGGCCACGGAGGCGGCGTCGCTCAATCCGTCGGTCACCTGATGCGGGGTCTTGTCCTCCACGCCATAGACGAACACAGCGCGCACCGAGCTATCGAGCTGGCGCGTGTAAGCGAGCCAGCGGCTGTCCGGCGACCATACCGGATTGAATCCGGAACCGGGTTCGGCCTCGTAGGGATTGGTGTCCACCAAGGTCGGCTTCCCCGCTTCGATATCGACATACCAGAGGTTCAACCGCTTGTCGCTAAAGGCGATTTTCTTGCTGTCCGGCGACCACGTCGGAGAATAGAAAGAACGAGGGCGGATTGCCCAGGCTGATCTTGCGCACTTCGCCCATGCCGTCCTGCGCGCGCAGGTGCAGCGCGTATTCGCCGGACTCGTCCGAAAAATAGGCGATCCATTTCCCGTCGGGCGACCACGCGGGGTCGCGCTCCGCAGCTCCGGTGGTATTGGTGAGGTTGCGGATGTCGCCGTGTTCTACGGGCACGGTCAGGATTTCCCCGTGGGCCTCAAAGACCGCCCGCGCGCCCGTGGGCGAAATGTTGGCATTCTCGATCTGCTCGCCGCCATTGACGTAATGCGGCCGCACCGCCGGGAAATCGCCCGTGACATGGATGCTGACGGCATTTTGCTTGCCGGTGGCCGGATCGAACAGATGAATCGAGCCGAACTGTTCGTACACGATCGCGTCTGGGCCCGCGGAAGCCGATTTGATGTCCGCTCCGTTGCTGGACAACGCTGCGCTCACCTGCTTTGTGGCGACGTCATAGGCGTACAAATTAACCGGTCCGTCGCGGTCGGAGAGGAAATAGACTTTGTTGCCGATCCACATCGGCGTGGAATCGTTGGAATCCTTGCGCGGGACTTTTATCACGCTGGAATCGGAAAGGTTCGCGACCCAGATCGGGCGAAGCCGTGCCGCCGCGGTAGTGCTTCAATCCGCGCTGGAATAGCGCCGCTTCCGCAAAATTTGTGAATGGCACGTACGCCAAATGCGAGCTGTCCGGCGAGTAGGAGCCGTCGAAGGCCATGGGGAGCGGAAGCTGTTCCGGCAGGCCTCCGGAGAGGCTTACGGTGTAGAGCTGCGTGTGGCGGGAATAGCTGTCGCGGCTGGAGCGAAACATGATGCGCTTGCCGTCGCGGGTCCAGCCCACCACCTGGTCCGCACCGGGGTGCGACGTGAGCCGTCTTCGGAATGCCGCCCGCGGCGGGAATTACGTATACATCTTCATTGCCATCATATTCGCCGGTGAAGGCGATCATCGTGCCATCGGGCGAAAAGAGCGGGTCGATCTCGATGCCGACGTCGCTCGTAAGTTGACGGGCCTCGCCGCCATTGCGGTCCACGATCCACAAGTCGCCGCCGTAGCTGAAGGCAATCTGCGTTTTGCTAACGGTAGGCTTGCGCAAAAGCGCGTACGGGTTGCTGGACTGCGCCGCCAGCTCCGGCGCGGCAAACAAGAACAAGAGAACTCCGAGCAGAGCCACCGCAAACTGGCTGAACGCGAACATGCGGAACTTTCGAGGCATCAGACCCTCCGGGGGCACAACCATGGGAGTTTGGACGCAAAGAAGAATGGAATGGCTTGTGCGCTTCTCAATCAAAACAACCAGCAGGAGTCTATCACAGGCCTGACGGCCCGGTCGCGCGCCTTGCTGGACGGATTCAGTTGGGGTCGCCGGTGACCAGGGCGAGCGCGAAGCCGTCGTAGCCTTTGCTGCCGACGGTCTGGATTTCCGTGGCACTTACGCGGGTCTCGGCTGCGAGACGCTCGTTGAAGCGGCGCACACCCTGGATGTCCGGGTCCTTGCTTGCGGCGTCGATCACGGCGCCGTCTCGGATCACGTTGTCCGCGATGATCACGCTGCCACGCCGGGAGAGCTTCAGCGCCCAATCGAAGTATTCCGGCATGCTGTCTTTGTTGGCGTCGATAAAGACAAGGTCGAACGGGCCGCGGCCTTCCGCGGCGATTTGGGGAATCGTGCCCAGCGCCGGGCCCAGACGCAGTTCGATCATGCCCGCCAAACCGGCGCGCGAAAAATTGGCGCGAGCTACTCCCGCATGCTTGGCATCAGCCTCCAGCGTGATCAAGTGACCGCCTGGGGGCAAAGCGCGCGCCATCCAGATGGTGCTGTAGCCGCCGAGCGTGCCGATCTCCAGAATGTTACGCGCACCTCCCATGCGCACCAGCAGGTGCAGCAGTTTCCCCTGCGGCGGAGACACCTGAATGGATGGCAAGCCCGCCGCGGTGCTGGCCTCGAGCGCGGCGTTCAGCACCGGATCGGCCGGGACAAGCAGTCCATTGATGTACCGATCGACGGCGGTCCAGAGTTCCTGTGTCATCACTCTCTCCCTGTGCAGAGCAAAACTTGTTCAAAAGCGCCAGCCGTAGCCGAACATAACTTGGATGCTGTGCTGCAGTTTGCCGCCACCCACCGGCTGGACGGCGCCGTCCACATTCACGTCGCGCGTGCCGAAGAAAAGGTGCGTATCGCCTATCTCGAGGCGCAGGGTGCTTCGTTCGCCAGGGTAAAACTCGACGATCCCGCCGAGGTCGAGCACGAAATTGTTGGAGCGGTCATACGTGTACACGGGAGTCGACCCTCCCGACGTGGTAATGCCTGTGAGCGCCTGCGAGTAGCTGTGAAATCCCGGGCGGACTTTGCCGAAGAAGCCGAAATGATTGCGGCGGATGCCACCCTTGAGGCCGACGAGGCCTTGCAGGATGGTGCCTCCATCTTGCGGCCCGGAAAAATCCGTAGAGCGGGGAAAGTAGAGAAGGTCGGCGTCAAGATAGAACACTCCATAGAAGCGATACGACGCATAGCCGCCGAGGCCCGGCTCAGTGCGGACATTGTCCGTCAAACCTTCGCGCGCAATCATCATGGCGCTGAAGAGCGGGCCGAATTCCCAGTTGCCCGTGACGTTTGTTTCCTGCTCATTGTCGACGAGTGCGCCGGGCCGGTAGGACACGCCGATGCTGAGCCGCGTGGTGTCATCGATCTTTCCGGGAAGCGTGGATGTGCCGGTGCCGGAAGAGGCAAAATACGCGGGAACACGGTAGGGATCGCCTTCGATATCGGCGCGCAGGACCCATCGAGGCGATGGATAATACTCGAGCCCGCCGCCGAGATTGAGCACGAAATAGGTGGCCTGGCGATCGTTGTAGAGTGGATTGGGCAGGCCCGAAAGCACCTCCACTCCCGTGAAGTGCAGCAATCCTGGACGGACCAGACCGAACACGGAGAAATGACGCGTTTGGATGACTTTTGCGCGTATGCCAAAAACGGCCTGTAGCGTCCGTCCGCCCTGAACCAAGGGAAGAGGCACGCCCTGTTCCGGGAAAAAATCGACTTGAGATTCGAGCGCAAAGCGGCGGCTTAGGTTCCAATCGAAGCGCCCGCCGAAGCCGGAGAAATTGTTTCCCAGGAAATTGAAATTGGTTTCGCGAATGGTGGAGTATTCCGCGCCCCATTCAAAGCGCGTGTAGTTTTCCTGGGCGCGAGCCGGCAGCGCGAAGAGAAGCAAGCTAAACAGGAGTCCGAGCAAACTGAAGAATGGAATTTTACGAATCATGAATCAGAGTGTGGTTTCGCCCTTCCATCCCTTGCAGACAGATGCCGGGACTGCGGAAAAGTATGGCATGCGGGGAACGAGGCCGCCAACGGGCTGCGGCCTCAGGCCTGATGGGATTTGCGATATTCATCGTATGCGGCCAGGAAGCGGTCGATATCTTTTTTCAATAAATAGTATGGAGTGGACATGCGCACCTTCGACGGTGGGCCGCCGCGAATGCGGATTTTCTTTTCTTTCCACATCCAAATTTCCGGCTCCGGCATTTTATAGGGCTCGATGGTGACCGTGGCAATCCCGCAGCGCAGGGCTGCGTCTGGCGAGGTCCAGGATTTTGCGCCGCGCTGCTCCATTTGGCCGAGGATGTAGTCAGCCATTTTGCGGTGGCGCTTCTCGATGCGGTCCAATCCGATCTGATTGGCGAATTCGATGGAGGCTTTCAGGCCGCAGAGCGCGGGGACATTGGAGCTGCCGATGCGTTGAAAGCGCTCGGCGCGGATTTTCGGTTCGTCCCAGCCTTCTGTGGCAATGGTGTTCCATACGCGGTCGATGACTTCGTCGCGAACATAGAGGAAGCCCGTGCCCTTGGGAGACTGAAGCCATTTGTGCGGACTGCCGGAATACATGTCGCAGCCGAGGTCGTGGACATTAAGGTTCATCATGCCGGGGACATGCGCACCATCGACGGCCGAAAGAATACCTTTGGAGCGAGCCAGTCCGGCCAATTCTTTTGCGGGGAGGACCACGCCGGTCACCGTGGTGATGTGGCTGAAGAATAGGACGCGTGTGCGCGGGGTGATGGCGTCGTTGAAAAGAGTGAGGACGGTGGCGGCGTCCGGCACTGGCTTCGGCAAGGTGACTTTCTTCACCACGATGCCGTAGCGTTTTGCGCGGAGGTCAAAGGGGTGCTCGCCGCCGGGATGCTCCTGGTCGGTCATCAAGACTTCGTCACCTGCCTTCAAGTCGATGCCGTTGGCGATATAGCTGTTGGCTTCGGTGGCGTTTCGGAGCAGCGCGAGCTCATCGCGCTTGCAGCCGATGAAATCCGCGAGTGGATCGCGGAACTGGTTCCACGCCGCGTAGCCCCAGATGGGGTAGTCCTCCGGATCGGCTTGCGCCAGGCGTTCGGAATCGCGGTAGCCTTCAAACACGGCCTTAAGGACCGGCGTCGGGGATGAGCCTACCGTGCCGTTATTCAGATAAACTTCGTCGTCGGGGATGAGAAAGAGTTTTCGAACTTCCGTCCAGTAGGCCTCTTCGTTCATGTCGTAAAGGCTGCGATCGGGCAATTTGTCTGGTGCACGCGCAAAGATGTCCTGGCAAACCTCCGGCAAGGGGCTGCCGGTAAGCGCGGCCACGCCTGCGACCGAGGAGAGAAAAGAACGACGGTCAATCATCATGCCTCCTGAAGGACCAAATGCGGATTCTATCTCGAATGAGGGCCGGCCAGCAGCCGAATGAAAGGAGAGGTTTGCGGCCGGCGACGAAACCGAATATCGTGGCATGCGAGCAAAACGCAGGTAAGGCGGGAGATGACGATGAAAAAAATCAGTGTTCTTATTCCTGTGCTCACGGGAGCCGGCCTATGGGCCGGCGCAGGGATGGCGCAGCAATCCCCAAAGCAAAACGCTGCCACGCCTAAGGCAGTGGCTCTGCGCGCTGCGGATGATCCTTTGCGGTCCTTGTTTTTCGTGCAGCAGTTTGAGGAGGTGAGGCTCTCTCCGGATGGAAAGAAAGTAGCCTGGGTAGAAACGCAGATCGATAAAGAAGGCGGGGAAACCGGCAAGCACGAAATTTATATCGCGGAATACGAGAGGGGCCTGAAGCCGCTGAGAATCACGGTAGGGGCGGGCGGCGTGCAACTGGACGAACACGGCCTGGCGTGGTCACCGGACAGCCGACAGCTCGCGTTTCTCTCCGATGGCGTGAAAAAAGGGCAGTTGCAGCTATACGTTGCGCCGGCGAATGGCGGGCAAGTCCGGAAACTGACGAGCGTGAATGGCCTTCTGGCTACGCCCCAATGGTCGCCGGATGGCAAGGCGATTGCCGTGCTCTACACGGAGAACGCCACGCGCGACGCTGGGCCGTTGGTGGCGGAAACGCCGGAGACCGGCGTCATTAAGGATGCCTTCTTCGAGCAGCGGCTGGCGGTTGTGGACGCGGCGAGCGGAGCGCTACGGCAGGTGACGCCCGCGGATACTTACATTTATGAATACGATTGGGCGCCGGACGGGAAGAGCGTTGCTCTGACCGCCGCCAAGGGGAACGGCGACAACAACTGGTATATCGCGGAACTATATATGGTGAACATTTTGTCGGGGGAGATGCAGACGCTGTACAAGCCGGAGTTGCAGATCGGCCGTCCGGCCGTATCGCGGGACGGGAAGAGTGTCGCTTTCATCGAAGGACTGATGAGCGACGAAGATTCTGTGGGCGGAGATGTATTCGTGATTTCGCGCGACGGAGGAACCCCGCGGAATTTGACGCCGGAGCGGAAGGCTTCGGCTGTTGTGGTCGCGTGGACAAACGAGGGAAAGATCATCGACATGGAAAACGTCGATGGCGAATCGAGTATTTCGGGGATTGACCCTGTAAACGGCCAGCTTGAATCGCTGTATCGAGAGCCGGTGTTGTTGACCAGCGGATTTTGGTCCACGAGCCTTTCGCTGACCCCGGATGGAAAGTTGGCGGCGTTCGTGCGCAGCTCGTTCGCGGATCCGCCGGAGGTGTGGGCCGGCCCTGTGGGGAAGTGGAAGCAAGTGACACGTCGGAATACCGAAATAAAAGCGGCGTGGGGCGAAGCGAAAAGTTTGCACTGGAAGAGCGACGGGTTGGACGTGCAAGGTTGGCTGATCTATCCGAAGAATCTTGACTCTTCGAAAAAATACCCCATGGTTGTTGCCGTGCACGGCGGTCCCGGGGCCGGAGTGCAGCCGATCTGGCCCGGCGCTTTGACGTATGAGATGGCGCTGCCTGGGCGAGGATATTTTCTTTTTCTGCCGAATCCGCGCGGTAGCTTTGGACAAGGCGAAACGTTCGCGCGCGCCAATGTGAAGGATTTCGGGTATGGCGATTGGCGGGACATACTGGCGGGAGTGGACGAAGTGCTGCGAACCGCGCCGGTGGATCCCCTTCGGCTGGGGCTGACGGGATGGAGCTACGGCGGCTACATGACTATGTGGGGGGTGACGCAAACGGATCGTTTTCGCGCGGCGGTGGCCGGAGCTGGGCTGGCGAACTGGTCGAGCTACTACGGGGAGAATAAGATCGATCAGTGGATGATTCCCTTTTTTGGGAAATCGGTTTACGACGATCCGGAAATATACGCGCGGAGCGCGCCGCTAACGTTTATCAAGAATGTAAAGACGCCGACACTCATGATTGTCGGCGACAGCGACGGAGAATGCCCGACACCGCAGTCGTATGAATTCTGGCACGCGCTGAAGACGCTGGGCGTGGAAACGGAGCTGGTTGTCTATGAGCACGAAGGGCACATGTTCGTCAAACCGGAACATATGCGCGACGTGATACAGCGCGCGAGTGCTTGGTTCGATGACCACCTGAAATGAGTGAGGTCACATTCTTTCTGCAGGTCAATTTTGCGCATAGGGTCCCTGAGCAGGAGCAGGAGAAGGAGTGGCTGAGAGCCCGGTATATGCGGATCACGGGCGAGCGATATACTGGCCATTGCGCGGGGTTCGTGAGGGAGCAAGATGACGAGGCTGGCCGGCAAATTTCTTCCTGTGTGCCTGCTCCTGTTTTGGGTTTGCACCTGTCCGGGCGCGTTGGCGCAGAATCCGCGGGGCGCGCTTCGCGGCATGGTGCAGGATACGAGCGGCGGACGCGTGGCTGGGGCGAAAATCGCGGTGCATAACGCGGAGTTGTCACTCGTTCGGGAGACGCAATCGGATGACCGGGGGGAGTTTCGAGTGGAGGAACTACCGCCGGGCGCGTACCAACTGGCGGTGAGTGCGCCGGGATTTACCGAGGCACGCTCGGAAGTGGTGGTGACGATCAGTTCGGTGCAGGAACTCAGCGTCACTTTGCGGCCAAAATCCGTTGCGGAAAAGGTCGTGGTAAATGCCGCGGCGCAATCGATCACCACGGAGCCGCTGGATACGGCAAGCGCGGTTCATCAAGCCGTCATTTACCGGCAGGACCTGGAGACTATCCCGCTGGCCGCACGCAGCTTCGCCAATATTGCCTACCTTGCTCCCGGGACCGAACCCGTCGAGCCTTCCGATCCCACCAAAGCACGCATTACGGCCGTCTCTACCGGCGGCAGTTCCGGGTTGAACAATGAGCTATCCGTCGATGGCGGAGACAATTCCGACGATTACATCGGGGGTTTCCTACAGAATTTTTCGCCCGATGCCATTCAGGAATTTGCGTTTCGCACGGCGCAGGCCGATGCGGACACAGGCCGCACCACGTCGGGTTCCGTCGTCATTACTACACGCAGTGGCACGAACACGTGGCACGGCGAGTTCGCGGTGTACGAGCGCGCGGCGGCGCTCAATGCGCGATTCCCTATCGACAATCCCGCGCCCAACCCCAAGCAGCCGTTCTCCCGGCAAAATTATGTTGGCACGCTGGGTGGGCCCATCGTTAAAGACAAGCTCTGGTTTTTCACTTCCATTGAATACGTCCATGAAGACGCGAGCATTGCTTATAGCGCCGCGAGCGCCGAGCAATTCAACGCGCTTGCACAGCTCGCATCGGTGGGGCTTATTCCCGGTGTTACCTCGATCAACATACCCAGCAACGTGCCTGTGCCGTTTCGCGATTACCTCGGCACGGCGCGCCTCGATTGGGCGCAGTCCGAGCGGTCGCGATGGTTTCTACGGGCCGCCGTCGATACGTACACGATGCGCAACGCGCTCGTGCAGCAGGGCGCGCTTCCCTCCACCGGCACGACTTCGCACAACAATTACTTCAGCATAGTGATCGGCCAGCAGTTCACGTTTTCGCCCACATGGTTCGGTTCGTTGGTGTTGAATTTCAGCGGACTGCATCTCACGCAGACCCGCAACTCCGATTTGGGCTTTGCGCTTGCTTTCCCTTTCACCACGACGTCCAGCGTCACCACCGGCTTTGAAACGTATGGCGACAACCAGTTTGTCACTGGCATCGCGGATTTCCCGGTACTCCGCAACCAACAGAAATACCAGGTGCGTTATGACGTGACACACGTCATGGGGAGCCATGCGGCACGGGTCGGCGTCAATTTCATTCACGAACCCGTTCTAAGTGGAGCGCTCACGGCGAACGCGGAAACGCTGATCACATTCCCGCAAGATCCCACGTACTATCTGGCGAATCCCTCGCAGTTTCCGATCGATTATGCGGCCGGGAGCGTTTTCACTCCTGCCGGCGACGGAAGTTTTTCGCAAAACGTGCAGCGCCTCGGTCTTTACGCGGAAGATTCATGGCGCGTCAATTCGCATCTCACCGTCAACTATGGTTTGCGTTACGACACGACGTTTGGCCTGTTCATCGCTTCGGGTCACGATCAGAATTTCAACCCTGCTCTGAGCATGGATTTGGTGAATGGGATTCCGCATGACTACCGCAAGGCGTTTGCGCCGAGGCTCGGAATTGCGCAGGCACTCGGCGAATCCCAGAAGACTGTGATTCATGCAGGGGCCGGCCTTTACTTTAACGATCTGGCACAAAACGGTTGGGTCACGGCCTTTCAGTCCGTCAACGCCGGCAGCCTGCTGAACGGGCCGACGACTCCCTCTTTGATCGATCCGAATTACCACACCCCGTATGCTTTGCACGCGACCGCGGGAATTCAGCGCGCCCTGAGCGCCAATTGGATCCTCAGTGCGGACTATACGCATGAAACGGGAATGCACGCCTACCGCAGTTATCAGTACCCGGATGCCAGGGTGTTTCGCTCCGACAATCGATCGGCCTACGACGGATTGTCTCTAAAGGTGCAGGGGAATGTTTCGCGGCGAGTGCATCTCGTCGCGCACTACACGCTTTCTTCGGCAAAAACCTGGGGATGCGTGTTGGGGGAGTTGTTCGACTACGTGAATGGAGTTTGCAATCCGGCGAACGCATTCGCTCCGGGAGATTACGGTCCTTCCGGCGAAGATGTGCGTCATCGTTTCGTGCTCATTGGGGCATTCCAGTTACCCGGAGGTGTTCAGGTGTCCACGCTCGGGCAAGCGGAGAGCGCCCGGCCGTTCACGATGACCACGCCAGTCGGCACGCGCGCCGTGATCAACGGAGTGGAGACCACGTTGGATGAATTCCGTGGCTCGCCTTATATCCAAGCGGATCTGCGCGTGAGCAGGCCGTTCACGATTCGCGAAAGTTGGTCGGTGACGCCCTTTGTGGAATTTTTCAATGTGTTCAATCGCAATAATCCCGGTGCTTTTTACATCACGAACTTAGCGTCATTGCCCACGCCCGTGAACAATCTGACGAACGCCACGGCGTTCTGCTTGAACTCTTCTTGCACTCAAACGGAGCCGATCACCAGCCTGAATCAGCTGCGTTATCCAGCCGGTGCGCTGGGAGATTTCTTCGGCCCTGGCACTACCGTGGGCATACCTTTCGCGGCGCAACTGGGCGTGAAGGTCACCTTCTAGAGCTACGTCTGACTGTTGAGGCATGGACTGGCTGCGCCTCTGCGCGGCTCCCTGTACAATAGAGAAGAGTGAAAAAGGTCTTTTCTAACCATGTTTGAGAACCTGACAGAACGGCTGCAACGAACATTCAAGAACCTGCGGGGGCAGGGGAAGCTCAGCGACGAGCACCTGGATGCGGCGCTGGCGGAAATTCGCGAGGGGTTGCTCGAGGGCGACGTCAACGTAGGCGTGGCGGACGAGCTGCTGGCGAATATTCGCGCGAAGGCTCTGGGCTCCGAGGTGATGTTGCAGCTTTCGCCGGACCAGCAGGTGGTGAAGATTGTTCGCGACGAATTAACGAATTTGCTGGGCAAGCATGCCAAGCCGAACTTTGCGTCGCGGCCGCCTTCGGTGTGGATGATCGTCGGGCTGCAGGGTTCCGGCAAGACCACCACGACCGGCAAACTGGCGAAATGGCTTTCGCAGCACGGGCACCGGCCGATCGTGGTTTCGACGGACGTGTACCGGCCTGCAGCGCGAGAACAGTTGAGCCAGGTCGCCAAGGCGATCGGGATTGCGCTCTGGCCGGGAACGGGAACGGACAAGCCGCTGGAAATTGTGCGCGGTGCGATCAAGGAAGCGAAGCTGTCGGCGAGCGACGTAATCCTGGTGGACACGGCCGGGCGGCTGCACATTGACGACGAGCTGATGCGGGAGCTCTCCACGCTGAAGAAGGAGCTGCAGCCGAGCGAAATGCTGTTCATCGCCGATGCTATGATCGGCCAGGACGCGGTGCGGTCGGCGGGCGAATTTCACAAGCGGCTGGGCCTGACGGGTGTGATCCTGACGAAACTGGACGGCGACGCGAGGGGCGGCGCGGCGCTTTCGATCAGCAAGGTTTCCGGCGCGCCGGTGAAGTTCGTGGGCTTGGGCGAAAAATACGACGCCTTGGAAGCGTTTTACCCGGAGCGGATTGTTTCGCGCATCTTAGGCATGGGCGACATTCTGTCGCTGATCGAGCGGGCGGAATCGTCTTTTGATAAGAAGGCCGCGCTGGAGCTGGAGCGCAAGCTGCGGAAGGAAGCGTTCACGCTGGAGGATTTCCGCGACCAATTGAAGCAAATCCGCAAGATGGGTCCGCTAGAGCAGTTGGTGGACATGCTGCCGAAGGTGGGGCCGCTGCAGAACCTGCCGAAAGATGCTTCCGTGGACGAGGGCAAACTGAAGCAGGTCGAGGCGATCATCAATTCGATGACCAACGAAGAGCGGCGGGATCACAACGTCATCGATGGGAAGCGGAGAAAACGC
This sequence comes from Candidatus Acidiferrales bacterium, assembly GCA_963734105.1. GTDB lineage: Bacteria > Acidobacteriota > Terriglobia > Acidiferrales > UBA7541 > Acidiferrum. The sequence continues at coordinate 274,709 of CAVTFW010000010.1, forward strand.
ATCGCCAGGGGCAGCGGCACCACGGTGCAGGACGTGAATCAGGTGATCAAGCAATATTTGCAGATGCGCACGATGATGAAGCAATACGGCGCGATGGCCGCGCGCGCCAAGATGAAGGGCCTGGGCAAGCTGGCAGGGATGGGCTGAGTGTTTCAGGCGGTATTCAGCGTTACTTCCATCGCATGGAATAAGGAGCCATGGGTCCCGGAATTTCTGGGGAGGCGCGCCAGTTTTTGCCGAACGGTATTATAATAGGTATGGGTATAGAGGTTGAACATGAAACTGAAGTTGCGCGCCGTAGGTACCTCGACAGGGGTCGTCTTGCCAAAGGAGTTCCTACATCGCCTGAAAGTGCAGAAGGACGACCAACTGTTTGCCGTGGAGACTCCCGAGGGGTATCTGCTCACTCCTTACGATCCTGACGTGGAGGAGCAACTGAAGATTGGCCGGAAAATCATGCGCAAATATCGCGACACTTTCCGCGCCCTGGCCAAATGAGAGAGCCACGCTGGATCAGCCGGCGCGCGCTGGTCCTGCTGCACGCGGAGACCTTGGCGGAGCACGGTGGCCTTTCCGGCGTGCGCGATGAAGGGCTGCTGGATTCCGCGCTCGCTCGCCCCCGCAATCACTTCGCATACAAGAAAAAGTGTGACTTGGCAGATCTCGCTGCCACGTATGCGTTCGGCCTATCGCAGAATCATCCTTTCCGGGATGGCAACAAGCGCGTCGCTTTTCTCGCCGCTGGATTATTTCTCGAATTGAACGGGTTTGAATTCGTGCCCGAGCAAATGGCGGCAGTGCAGATTTTCTTTGCATTGGCGGACGGGAAAGTTACCGAAGAAGAACTCGCCGGGTGGATTCGTGAAAACTCGCGGCGAACCGGCTAAGCAAAGGTTTAATGTGCCGCCGGTTGGAGCATCATATCGGCAATTTTTAGGGACAATTCATCGGGATTTAGGTCCGTACGGTTGCTCAACACAATGATTGTCAAATGGTCATCCACGAATCGTTGGATGGTGGTGCGAAATCCTCGGGTGCCGCCGTCGTGATAATTTCGCGCGTGACCATTGTACGGGTCGAGAAACCAGCCAAAACCATACGAGACAGCCCGCGGCTCGCCCGGGTTGGTGGCATGGGGGTCCGGCGGCCAGTGTGTTTCGCTGCCGTCCGCGAGTTTTGCCGGGGTTAGCGCCGGCTGCATTTCTTTCGCGCTGAGCAGGGTATTCTTTCTCAAGCCTTCATCCCACTTTGCCAGATCCACAATATTGGAGTAGATTCCGCCGTCACCGAGGGTGGCCGAAGTCGCGCTTTGGTCGCCTTCCACAAGCGTGCCGTTTTCCTTGCTGTGGCCGAACGCTCTCCGGCTGATCGCATTTTTTCCTTTTTGATACACGAGCGTCTGGCTCATCTTGAGGGGAGAAAAGATGCGCTGCCGCAAGAAGTCGCGGTAGGGCATGCCGGAAACTTTCGCCACGATTAAGCCCAGAACGACGTAGCCGGAATTGCTGTACTCCCAGCGTGTGCCAGGAACGAACACCCCTCCCGGTTGGGCTTTTAATAGATCCAGAACTTCTTCGTCCTGAATCTGATAATCGGGGCCCCACTTCTTCCCTCCGTTCTTTTCCTCTCTTTCCATCAATTCCGCATAGTCTGGCAGCCCGGAAGTGTGGTTCAGCAGGTGGCGAATCGAAATGTCTTTTCCATACGCGGGGAAATCGTGGAAAATGTCCGTAAGCCTGTCGTCGTAGCGGAGTTTTCGGTCGTGGACGAGAAGCATGATGGCCATGGCGGTGAATTGCTTCGTGAAACTGGCCAGGCGGAAATTGGTTTGCGGATCGATTTTTGCGCGGGTGCGCAGGTCGCGTACGCCATAGGCTTTTGCGAAAATGATTTTGCCATTGTTTTTGACCAGCACGGCCAGTCCCGGATCGCCGGGCTGAGTAACGCCGGAGAAAAGGGAATCGATCTGTTTTGGCAGTGAATTATCGTGCGATTGCCCCGCCGCTTGCCTGTCCGCAACTGCCAGGAATACTAGGGTCAGTCCCGCCGTCAGTACGATGCGCACGTTTTCCTCCGGAAGGCTGACAGCATAGCACCCGCGCCGCCCATTTATCTGCGTGTAACACATTTGAGATACTTCTCATGACTCGCCCGGGAAGGCTTATGGCACGCATAGCGCTGGATGACCCAAAGTTTTATCTAAACCGCCACCTGGAATGGATAGCGTTCAACCAGCGCGTTTTGGAGGAAGCGCAGGACACGCACAACCCGCTTCTCGAGCGGGTCAAGTTCCTAGCGATTACCGCCAATAACCTGGATGAATTCGTGGAAATCCGCGTCTCCAGCTTCCTGCAGGAAATCGAGCACGGGTCGCAGCTCATCAGCCCGGACGGGCTGACAACGTCGGAGGAACTCGAACGGGTTTCGCAGGCCATGCAACAGTTCGTCCGGGAACAATACAGGTGTTGGAATGACGAATTGCTCCCGGCGCTGGCGAAACACCAGATTCGCGTGCTTGCCGTCGAGCACTTAGGCGCGAAGGCGGCGCAAATTGCGAAGAAGTTTTACGACCGGCGGGTGAACCCGATGCTAACCCCGGTCACCGTGGATCCCACGCATCCATTTCCGCACGTTTTGAACAAGGCGCTGTGCATCGCCTTTTTGTTGCGGCGGCGGAGGCGCTCGGGCGAAAAGCCGTTGTTCGGCGTGGTGACAGTGCCGCGGGCGTTGCCGCGCCTTCTTCGCGTGCCCACGGAGAACGGCGGGATTCATTTCGTGTTTTTGCAGGACATCATTTCCCGCTATGCCGAGAAGCTCTACCGGGGCTACGAGATTCTGGCTTCCGCGCCGTTCCGGATCACGCGGAACAGCAATTTGTACCTGGAAGAGGAAGAATCGAGGACGCTGCTGGAAGCCATCGACTCGCAAGTGGCGCACCGGCGCAAGGGGCAAGCGGTGCGGCTGGAGATCGAAGCGGGCGCACATCCGCAGATTGTTTCGCATCTGGTGTCCACGTTCGAGCTGGACGAATCGCTGGTATTTCGCGTGGCGGGGCCGGTCAATCTACAGAGGTTGTTCCATTTGTATGAAGAGACGCCGCGGCCGGACTTGAAGTATCCGGCGTTTGCGCCGCGCCAGGTGCACATCGGGCACGACGCGGATTCGAAGTTTGAGGTCCTGCGGCGTCAAGACGTTTTGCTGCACCATCCCTATGATTCGTATGATCCGGTGGTGCAATTTCTGCAAACGGCGGCGCGCGATCCACGCGTGCTTTCCATAAAACAGACGCTGTACCGCACGAATTCCGATTCGCCGATTGCGCAGGCGCTGCTGGAGGCGGCGGGGAAAAAGGAAGTGACCGTCGTGGTGGAGTTGAAAGCCAGTTTCGACGAAGCGACGAATATCCGCTGGGCGCGGAGCCTGGAAGACGCCGGCGTGCAGGTCTTTCACGGACTGAAGAATCTGAAAACGCATGCAAAGTTGGCGTTGATCGTGCGGCTGGATCCGGATGGAAAAATCCGGCGTTACACGCATTTGGGGACCGGGAATTACAATCCGTCGACGGCGCGATTCTACAGCGACCTGAGCCTGTTCACGGCGGACGAGGCCATCACGTCCGCGGTCCACGACGTGTTTAATTACCTGACGGCCTACGCGGAGAAGGCGCATTACCGGCCGCTCCTGCTGGCGCCAAAGGATATGGCCAAGTCGGTCATCGGACTGATCGAGCGCGAAGCACGGCACGCGCGGCGAGGCCGGCCGGCGAGAATTATTGCGAAGTGCAACGCGGTGGTGGACCCGCCGGTGATCCGCGCGCTGTACCGGGCGTCCCAGGTGGGCGTGGAGATCGACCTGATCGTGCGCGGGCAATGCACGCTGGTGCCGGGGCTGCGCGGCGTCAGCAGCCGCATCCAGGTGAGGAGCATCGTGGGGCGATTCCTCGAGCACAGCCGCATTTTCCATTTCGAGAATGGTGGTTCGCCGGAGGTGTACCTGGGGAGCGCAGATTGGATGCCGCGGAACCTGTACGAACGTGTCGAGGTGCTTTTTCCGTTGAAGGATGCAGCGCTGCGCGAGCGCATTTGCAAGGAGATTTTGCCGGCGTATCTGGCGGACAATCGCAAGGCGCGGGTCCTTGGATCGGATGGGCAGTACACTTCCTTGCGGCGGGTGCGTGGCGGGAACAGATTTTCCGTGCAGGAGCATTTAATGGAGATGACCCGCGGAATGGTTAACGGATCGGGAAAGCCCCGGGCGAGACGGCCCCAGGTTGCATATACTAAGGGAGAGCCAGGGAACGTCCCTTCAGACCCCGTGCAAACCCTAGAGCTGGAAGTACAGGACTCTTCAAATGCAACAGTATGATTTGGTAGCGATCGGGTCAGGCCCGGGCGGACAACGCGCGGCAATCCAGGCCGCGAAAGCGGGAAAGCACGTCGCGGTGGTGGAAAAACTGGCGATGGTTGGGGGCGCGTGCTTCAATACTGGCACCATTCCCAGCAAGACCATGCGCGAGGCGGTGCTGCATCTCTCTGGCTTCTACGATCAGGCGTTTTACGGCTCGAATTATCACGTCAAAGAAAATATCACGATGAGCGACCTCAATTTTCGCGTGACGCGCGTGATTGAGAACGAAACAGCCGTGCTGCAGGACCAGTTGAAGCGGAACGGCGTTGACCTTTATCACGGAATCGGCTCGTTCACCGACCCGCACCACGTTCGCGTGGAAAACACGACTGGCTTCAACGAATTGGAAGCGGAATTCGTAGTGATTGCCACGGGCACGAAACCCGCGTTGAATCCCAAGGTGGCCATTAACGGCCGCAATATCGTGAACAGCGACCAGATCCTGAACATGCCGACGGTTCCGAGGACGCTGATTGTGGTCGGCGGCGGCGTGATCGGCGTCGAGTATGCCTGCATGTTCTCCACGCTGGGCGTGCGCGTGATCATCGTGGAGAAACGGCCGCGGCTGCTGGAGTTTGCGGACGCCGAAGTGGTGGAAGCGTTGAGCTACCACATGCGCGACCGGCGGGCGACCATGCGGCTAAGCGAGGAAGTGGAAAGCGTCGAGGAGTTGCCGGACGGAAAAGTGGCGGCGAACCTGGTCAGCAAGAAACGTATTCTGGGCGACGCGCTGCTGTATGCCGTTGGCCGCCATGGAAACATCGACCGGCTGAATCTACAGGCGGCGGGAGTCGAAGCGGACGACCGCGGCCGAATCAAGGTCGATGAGGAGTACCGCACTGCGCAGATGCACATTTTTGCCGTGGGCGATGTGATCGGATTTCCGAGCCTGGCGTCGGTTTCCATGGAGCAAGGCCGGCTTGCCTCCGCCACTGCATTCGGGCTGCATGCGGAATCGGATCCGGCGGGATACCCCTATGGGATTTACACCATTCCGCAAATTTCGTTTATCGGGAAGACGGAAGAACAATTGACGGAGGCGGACGTGCCGTATGAGGTTGGCGTGGCCTATTATCGGGAGATTGCGCGAGGGCAGATCAGCGGACACACCGAGGGCCGCTTGAAGCTGCTGTTCCACCGGGAAACGCTGGAATTGCTGGGCGTACACATTTTTGGCGAAGATGCGGCGGAATTGCTGCACATCGGGCAGGCGGTGCTGCTGCTGAAGGGCAAGATCACCTACTTCATCCACACGGTCTTCAATTACCCGACGCTGGCGGAGTGTTACAAAGCCGCGGCGTTCAACGGCATGAACCGCCTGAGCTAGGCAACCCGGCGGAAAATCCAAACGCGAATGCAACGATTCGAGATGGGTCAGTCGTTATTGTCCGCGGCTTCCGGCATTTTTGCGACGAAAAGGCCGTAGACGAAGTTGCCGGAGGAATATCCGGCGCGCATGGCCTGAAAGGCTCTGAGATGAGTGACAAAATCGGCGCCGAATTTAGCGGCCAACGCCCAGAAGGATTTGTCCTTGATGATGTCGAGGCAGAGATCCCAGGTTTTGGAACAGTTCGGTGTGAGGACTTGGCGATGAACGATGCGAAGGCCGTTGGAAGCGAGGAAACCGGCATAGTCGTCCATGGTCCGGAGTTCGACTAGCATGCCCTTCTCAATCGGCTCGATGTACTTCTTCCGTTCGGCGGTAGAAAGATTCTCCTTCTGGAACCAATCGGTCAGGGCGAAAGTGCCGCCGGACCTCAGGAAGTTCACCGCCGAATGAAAAAACTTCCGCGGATCCTGATAGTGAGAAATGGATTCGATGGACCAGAGAAGATCGAAGGGTTGCGCGAAGTGCATGGTTTCGGCGTCCATCAGCAGGAACTTGGCGTGCAATTCGGCTTTGGCAGCGGCGCGGTTGGCGATTTCCACCTGGACCGATGAAATGGTGATGCCGGTGGTGATGGTGCCATACTGTTTCGCGAGATAGAGACTGCTGCCGCCGAAGCCACAGCCTATGTCAAGAACGCGGGAGCCAGGGTGGACGTTGGCAAGGAGTGCGAGATATTCGACGAGCTGAAGCTGCGCCGCCTCCTTGGTTTCATTCCCGTCGACCCAGTAGCCATGATGAAGATGCTCGCCCCAGAGAGAGTAGTAATAGGGGCTCATGACATCGTAGTGCTCAATGATTTTGTGCTTTTCGTTGGGACGAGGCATGGTCGGAACGTGCGTTTCCAGCAGGTTCGGACGTGGATACTCGGGCAGAAAGCTATTCTACTCCGGAAGAGGCAGTTGTCCATGAAGGAGACGCCAGCGCCCCCTCAGGCGGTTCGGGGTGTGGCCGGAGGCTGCGCCACCGCGCATCGAGCACCCGTCGTTGCTGATGCGTATTCAACGTAACGACGCTGCGCGTTCGTTTCAAGATCGGCGAAAGAAGCAAGCTGAACCGCTAAGGTGGCGAAATGCAGCCTGCTAACTCTTCGGCGAGTTTAGCACGGGAATACGTGTAATGTCAGTTGACAATTTGGATTTGCCCTTCATACTAGCAACCGACAATGTGAGCGTACTCTGGCAGACCCGCGCCCTGCCCGCTCACTGTGGTTGACCTCTCGCTCCCTTTCAGACTAGAGGCCCTCTCCGGCGCTTGCGGCAATCGAGGACTCGTGGACGGAAACGGGAACCACGAAGGGCCCTCTGCGGGAGGAAACTCCCGGAATGAGCAGCGCCCGTCGCGCCGCCAAACGCGAGAGTTACCTGCGCCGTGGTGTTACACGGTGGCGCTGATTCTTCCGCTCCTCGCGCTGCTCTTGTACAGCGGAGTGTCCCCGCTGGTTGGGCGAGCCCCTTGGCCCATTCTGTTTATCGTGCCGATTGTGCTCAGTGCTTACCCCGGAGGAATCGGGCCGGGTCTGCTCGCCACGCTGCTTTCTGTCGGCGCGGCCTTCTATTGCATGTGGCCGGTGTCGCATGGGTTATCCCGCGGCGAGCCCATCGACTATGTGAGGCTCGGAACACTTCTCCTGTCGGGAGTGCTGATCAGCGCGCTCGGGGAACTGCGAAGGCGTGGGAAAAGCCTCACGAGGCGCGAAGCGCTGGCAACCGAGCTATTTTCGCTGGAGCGAAAAGTGCAGTTCGGATTCGCGCTAGCGGCAATCGCGTTGGTGTCCGTTGGGGCCTTCACCTACACCAGCGTGACGCGATTTCGCGAAGATGCGGGCCTTGTGGAACACACCCACCAAGTGCTGAACGCGCTGATGCAAGTACTCTCCGGCTTAACGTCGGCGGAATCCGGCCAACGGAGATTCGAGATCACAGGCCAGGAAGAAGATCTGCAAACCTATCAGGAAGCGGTCCAAACCCTGAACCAGCAAACGCGTCACCTGCGAGCGTTAACGGCGGACAATCCCACGCAACAGCAGAATTTGGACGCCCTGGAGCCGCTTCTGGGCGAGCGCTTACGAATGTTGCTGGAGCGTATCGAACTGAGGCGGGCACGAGGTAGAAAGGCGGCGGAGGCGGCATTTGATACGAGGCACGACGAGGATGTAGAAGACGGCATCCACTCCGCGATCGACAGGATGGAGGGCCGGGAATACACGCTACTTGGCGAGCGGGAGACTCGTGCGCAAGAAAGTAACGCAGTGTTGCGGACTGAAATCGTGGCGGGAAGCATGGTCGCGCTCAGCCTTTTGGTAGCTGCTTTGTTCTATGTCGAGCGGGACTTTGCCCGCAGCCGCAGCGCGGAAGAGCAGCTTCGGCTGGCGCGGGACACATTGGAAGGAAGTGTCCGCCAACGCAGCGACGAGGTGATCAAAAGCGGGATGGCGCTGCGGGCCGGCGAGGAGCGCATGGCCCGTATCATCAATTCCGCTATGGACGCGATATTGACCATTGACGAAGAACAGCGCATCACGCTCTTTAATCCCGCCGCCGAACGGATGTTTGGCTGCCCCGCCGCTGACGCCATCGGAGCGCCCCTGGAACGATTTTTGCCGGCGCGATTCCGCGGCGCACACGGGGAACATATTCGCGCATTCGGCCAGCACGGAGTAACCCGCCGAACCATGGGTGGATTCCGTCCTTTGAGCGGGCTGCGCACCAATGGAGAGGAGTTTCCGATCGAGGCCTCGATCTCCCAGATCGAAGTGGACGGCCGAAAAGTGTTTACCGCGATCGTGCGGGACGTGACGGAAATGACCAAAGCCAGAGAGACGAGTTCGAGGCTGGCGGCAATCGTGGAGAACAGCGAGGACGCCATCATCAGCCAGACGCTGGACGGCGTCGTTACGAGCTGGAATCCGGCGGCGGAAAGGCTGTTCCGGTACGCGGCGGAGGAAGCCATCGGGAGATATATGGCTACCTACTTTTCGCCGGAGCGAAGGGAATTAGAACGGGAGATTCTCCAGCGCATCAAAAGGGGCGGGTCCATCGATCACTTCGAATCGCAACAAATCCGCAAAGACGGACAATGGGTGGACGTGGCCGTCACCATTTCACCCCTGCGCGACAACTCTGGCAGGGTCATTGGAGCTTCGAGCATTGCCCGCGATATTACCGAATACAAGCGCGCGGAAGAGGAAATCCGGCAGCAGGCGAGATTGCTGGACCTTGCGCCCGTGCTGGTTCGGGATATAGAGAACCGGATTGTTTTGTGGACCCTTGGCGCCGAGGAGCTTTACGGGTATACGCGGGAAGAGGCCTTGGGCAGAGTTTCGCATGAACTGTTGCAGACGGAATTCCCCCAGCCGCTGGAGGAGATTGAAAAAACCCTCGGGGCGCATGGCGTGTGGGAAGGCGAACTGGGCCACCTCACACGCGATGGAAACCGCCTGGTGGTTGCCAGTCAATGGGTGGTGTACCACGATTCCAAAGGGAACCCGATCCGGACTTTGGAGGTGAATGCCGATATCACCGCGCTCAAGCGCGCCGAAACCCTACAAATGCGCTCGCAAAAACTTGAAGCCTTAGGGACGCTCGCCGGCGGCATCGCCCACGACTTCAACAACATTCTCTCCGCGATCAATGGCAGCGCGGCGTTGGCCATTTCGCAATTTCCGGCGGACCATCCCGTACAAGCCTGTCTGGTAGAGATCGAGAAAGCCGGACTGCGCGCCACGGAGCTTGTCCGGCGAATTTTGAGCTTCAGCCGGCCGCAGGAACAAAACATGGCGGTACAAGATTTGCACCCTGTGGTGGTAGACGCCCTGAAGCTGGTGCGAGCCACGATCCCGGCGATGACCGAAATCCGCTATACACACGACCCGGACCTGCCGATGGCGCGCGTCGATGCGGCGCAGATTTATCAGGTGGTCTTGAATCTGGCGACGAATGCCGCTCACGCCATCGGGAATAAAAGCGGGCTGATGGAAGTGAAACTGGACACGCTGCGGATCCGGGAGGAAGAACTCAAACTGTACGCGCAAATTCCCGCTGGGCACTACGTGCGCTTAACGGTAAGCGATACCGGCTGCGGGATGACGGACGCGACGTTGGAGCGCGTTTTCGATCCCTTTTTTACAACGAAGCCAGTGGGCAGGGGAACGGGATTGGGGATGTCCGTCGTGCACGGAATTGTGGCGGCGCATCTCGGATTTCTAAGAGTTTACAGCGAGCCCGACAAAGGTACCGCGTTTCAGATTTACTTCCCGGCGGCGGAAGATGCCGCCCCGGCGTTGGGAGCCGCGAAAGAAGCGGCGCCAGCGGGCAGGGGGGAGCGCATTTTGTACGTGGATGACGAAGGGGTGCTGGTGTTTCTCGGCACCATGAAGCTGGAGCAGAGCGGCTATAAAGTGACCGGTGTGTCCAGCGGAATAGCGGCACTCCGGGAGTTCCAACAAAGGCCGGATGCATTCGATGCCGTGATCACGGATCTCTCCATGCCGGTGCTGTCTGGATTGCAACTCACGCGGGAGTTAAGGGAGCTGCGGGCGGACATTCCCATTCTCCTGACTTCGGGTTACTTTAGTCTCGAGGATAAGGCGATCGCCAGCCAACTGGGAGTGCGAGCCCTGCTTACGAAGCCCGTGAACCCGAAACATTTGTTGGCGATTCTGCACGCGATGTTTGAAGATCGCGTCAAGAGCGCGAGTTCTGGGAATGGTTGAGACGAATTCGGCAAACGCGCCGCAAATCGCAGGAGGAACGGCGGGGCACGGAAGTTAGGGTGCGACCCCAACTACTGCCTGCTTTGGTGTTCGGCGGAGAGGCTGGCCCAATTCGAGGTATCCTGTAAGAAACGAGCGGTTTCTCAAATGTAAATCAGGGCAGTTGTGCACCAGCCTTGGGAGCCAGAGGAGGATGGTGCGGATTCTCTAGCGCCCGATAACCGATTGCCCCGGAGAAGACAGTCACGCTAGAATAGGTAGTTCCTAGGAGGGAGTACTTAGTGTTAATGATTCGTTTGGCCAGAATTGGCAAGAAGAAGAAGCCGTACTACCGCGTGGTGGTGATTGAGAGAACGCGAGCCCGTGACGGGCGCGTGCGCGAAGCGGTGGGCACTTACGATCCACTGAAGAAGCCCGCGGAGGTTAAGTTGGATTCCGAGCGTATCAAGTATTGGCTTGGCGTAGGAGCACAGCCGAGCGATACGGTCCGGAGCTTTATCAAGCAGCAAAAAATCGCGTAACCAAACTCACGCGCTCGCTCAAGTTCCTACTGGTAGGTTCTCATGGTCAGGTCCCAATGGCTGAGGTTGATGGCGCGTCCTCTGACGGATGGGGGGAGGGCCGCCTGTAGTAAATCTACATGCTGAATCCGCGCTGCAGAGGCCCCTATGAAACAACTCGTTGAGGAGATTGCTCGAGCATTGGTAGATCATCCGGAGGGAGTGCAAGTGAGAGCAGTGGATGGGTCCCAAGTCACTGTCCTGGAGTTGCGAGTCCACCCGGAAGATCTGGGGAAGGTTATCGGACGTCAGGGCCGCACCGCCAAGGCCATCCGAACGCTGCTGGGAGCGGCCGGAATGAAACTCCACAAGCGCTTTACGCTTGAGATCCTGGAAGATTGAACGGCCCCCCACGAACCAAGGCGGCAATGGGTGCAAGTGGCCAGAGTTTTGCGCCCGCGCGGCAATAAGGGCGAGGTTATAGCAGAGCTGCTGACGGATTTTCCCGCCCGAATTTCCACTCGAAAACAAGTTTACTTGCGCAAAGCCAGCGGCGAGCCGGGGCCTGCCGGGCTGCAGCATTTCTGGGTAGACCGGAATCACCCGGGGATGGGCGTATTTCATTTTGCCGGGTGCGCGACGATTTCGGAGGCCGAGAAATTGCGAGGCTACGACGTGCTGTTGCCGTTCGAGGAGCGCATGGAGCTGCCGGCGGGACAGTACTTCGTGACGGATCTGGTCGGATGCACCGTGTTTGAGCTGCCGGGGGACGCAACAAAATTGACGTCGCCTGCGTGCGCTATGGAAGAAGCCCCGCGGGTCCTGGGCACCGTGCGAGAAGTGCTGTTCACGGGCGAAACCGTTGCTGGAACACCGCTCCTGCAGGTGGAGACGCCGGGGGGCGAAATGCTGGTGCCGCTGGCCCAGGACATCTGCGCTAGGGTGGACGTGGACGCGCGGCGGATTGATGTTAGGCTGCCGGAAGGGCTGAGCGAGGTGAACGCCCCGGAGTAAAGGCGTGCTCTGGCGGTTGATCAAGACGCTGATCTTTACCCTGGTGATGCCGGGCACGATTGGCGTGTATCTGCCGCAGTGGCTGAAAGGCGGCGGGGCGGAACTGCCCATGGCAGCGCGCGCCGCCGGAATGGCGCTGTTTGCCTGTGGCGCGGTGATCTACTTTTGGTGCGCGTGGGATTTTGCTTCGAAAGGACTGGGGACGCCGGCGCCGATTGATGCGCCGCGCGTGCTTGTGGTGAAGGGACTGTACCGCTTCACGCGCAATCCGATGTATGTGGGCGTTTTGTCCGTGATTCTGGGCCAGGCTTTGTACTATGGATCCCTCCGGGTCGCGCGTTATGCGAGCCTGGTGCTGGTGGGTTTCTATCTATTCGTGCTTTTTTACGAGGAGCCCACGCTGCGTAGATTGTTCGGCGAGCAATACGAAGTCTACTGCCGCAGGGTGCCGCGGTGGATCTTTCGCCTTTCGCGGGCATGACAGCGGTGCCCCACCTTCATTACACTTCAAGCGATGCGATTTGACCTGGTTACGATTTTCCCTGAGTTTTTCACGGGGCCGCTGGACCACGGGATTGTGCGGCGCGCAAAAGAGGCGGGGATTGCGCAGATTCACGTGCAGGACCTGCGTGAATTCACGAAGGACCGGCACCGTACCGTTGACGACCGTCCGTTTGGCGGCGGCGAGGGCATGGTGCTGAAGCCGGAGCCGCTGTTTGAAGCGGTAGAGAAGCTGCTGGGACATGGAGTGGGGGAAGCGGGGAAGAAGGTTGATGCGGAGCCGGGGACGGCGATTCTGCTGATGTCCGCGGCGGGACGGCTGTTCACGCAAGAGACGGCCCGGCTGTACGCAAAGCTGGAACGGCTGATTATAATTTGTGGGCGATATGAAGGCGTGGATGAACGCGTGGCAGCACACCTGGCGACAGAAGAGATTTGCGTGGGTGATTATGTGCTCAGCGGCGGGGAGCTGCCTGCGGCGATTGTGCTGGACGCAGTGACGCGGCTGCTGCCGGGGGCGGTGGGGAATGAGGCGTCTACTCAGAATGAATCGTTCAGCGAGAACGTTGGCGCCGTGAGGAAAAACACGAGCGGGCCGGGAGCGCTGCTGGACTTCCCGCACTACACCCGGCCAGCGGAGTTTCGCGGCTGGAAGGTGCCCGAGGTGCTGATCGGCGGAAACCACGCCGAAGTGGCGAAATGGCGCCGACAGCAAGCGGCGGAGAAGACGCGGCGAAACCGGCCCGATCTACTCCTGCCCTGAGACGATTTCCGCAGGGAGGCATCCAAGAAAGGTAGTCGAAGAGGAAACCATGAGTGTATCGAACGGTGCGCCCATGCAAGGCGCGCCATTGTCAAAGCCGGTCGGCATCTATTTCGAGCACCCGGATTGGTACCGGCCGCTGTTCCAACAACTGGACAGGCGCGGCGTGAATTGGGTGAAGATTCATGCAGCCACCCATTCTTACGACGTGGCCTCTCACACGCCGGAATATTCCCTGCTGTTTAATCGCATGAGCCCCTCGGCCTGGCAGCGCGGCCTGGGTCATGCGATCTTCTATACGCTGAACTATCTGGCGCATCTGGAAGCGCAAGGCGTGCGCGTCGTAAACGGGTCGCGAGCGTTCACGCACGAAATTTCCAAGGCGCTGCAGCTCACTCTACTGGAATCCCTGGGCTTGCCGTATCCCAAGGCGCTTGTGATTAATCATCCGTCGCAAGCGCACGCCGCGGCGGAAAAAATCGGCTACCCGCTGGTCTTCAAGCCAAACATTGGAGGCAGCGGAGCCGGAATTACGCGGTTTGACCGGCCAGAGCAGTTGAAAAACGCCGTAGAGGAAAATCGCTTGCACTTCGGAATCGACCAGGTTGCGTTGGTGCAGGAGTTTTTCCCCGCCCGGGACAGCATCATCACTCGTGTGGAAGTCCTCGGCGGCAAGTTTCTGTATGCCATTCAAATTCACACCACCGGCGACACCTTTAATCTCTGCCCTGCGGACATCTGCCAGAGCACCAGGGGAGAGGAATTGGCGCGCGCCGCCTGTCCTGTGGACGCCCCTAGAAATGGTCTTCAAGTGGAGGGCTACAATCCTCCGCGGCACGTCATTCAGGACGTGGAACGAATCATGAACAAAGCGGGAATCGAGGTCGGTGGAATCGAGTATGTCATCGACGACCGCGACGGCCGGTTGCTCTATTACGACATCAACGCGCTATCCAATTTTGTGGCCGACCCGGAGCGCATCGTCGGCTTTAACCCATATGCGCGGCTCGCGGACTATCTGATAGCCGAGGCGCAAGCGCATGAAGCGAAGCAGCCGGAGCGGGCCGTAATCAGCAGAAAGGCCGGGTGAGGGGAGTGCGTTACGGATACTGGATGCCGGTGTTCGGCGGCTGGCTGCGCAACGTCGAAGAGGAAAACATGGAAGCGAGTTGGCGCTACGTCAAGAAGCTGACGCAACGCAGCGAAGAACTCGGCTATGACCTCACGTTGATCGCAGAGCTGAACCTGAACGATATTAAGGGCCCGCAGGCGCCGTCGCTGGATGCCTGGTCCACCGCGGCTGCGCTTGCGGCGGTCACGGAGAAAATTGAGCTGATGGTCGCCGTGCGGCCTACGTTCCATCTGCCGGCGCTGCTGGCGAAGCAGGCGGCGAACATCGATCAGATCAGCGGCGGCCGATTGTCGCTGAATGTTGTTTCCTCGTGGTGGGCGGAGGAGGCCCGCAAGTATGGCGTCCCCTTTGAGCAGCACGATGACCGTTACGCGCGCACCAGCGAGTGGCTCGATGTGTTGAACGGCGCCTGGACACAGGACAATTTTTCGTATGCGGGAAAGTACTACCGCGTAGATGCGAATCTGCTGCAGCCAAAGCCCATTTCCCGGCCTCGTCCGCTGATCTACGCGGGCGGCGAATCGGAAGCGGCCAAGCAACTCATCGCGCAGAAATGCGACGCCTACGTCATGCACGGCGATTCTCCGGAAAAAATCCAGGCGAGAATCGAGGATTTGCGCCTGCGCCGGGAGCGCCTGAATTTGCCGCCGATGCCATTTGGCATGGCAGCCTATGCGATTGTGCGAGAAACGGAGCAGGAAGCGCAGGAAGAGTTGCGGCGTATCACGGACGTGAAGCAGAGTGCGGCGGGCTACGCCAATTACCAGCAGTGGCTCGCAAACACGCAACTCGAGCAGCGCGTTTCCTTGGAAGAATACTCAGTGTCCAACCGTGGTTTGCGCTCCGGGTTGATCGGTACGGCTGAGCACGTGGCGGAACGCATCACGGAGTTCGAACGTGTTGGCGTTGACCTGCTGCTTTTGCAATTTAGCCCGCAACTGGAAGAGATGGAGCGGTTTGCAGCCACGGTAATGCACCGATCCACCTTACATTCCGCCCGGGTTCGGCCCGCCTGAGATTCTCGTGTTTGCCCAAAACCGCTAGGCAAATGGTTAACCGTTGTTTATAATGGATGTTTGGCTTTTGGTGTGCTGGCCCCGCCTGAGTGGGTCTGCAGGGAATACAGAAAATGAATCCGGTAATTCGTAAGTTGCATGAAGCGCAATTGCGCAAAGACCTGCCCGAGTTTCGCCCCGGCGACACCGTCAAGGTGAACGTGCGCCTGATGGAAGGCGAGGGCGAAAAGGTGAAGGAACGCATCCAGGCGTATGAAGGTGTTGTGATTTCGAAGAAGGGCCGGGCGAGTAGCGCGACGTTTACGGTGCGCCGCGTCAGCTTCGGCGTCGGCGTGGAGCGCATTTTCCCGCTGCATTCGCCTTCGATCTCCTCGATCGAGGTGGTCGGCAAGGGAAGCGTCCGCCGCGCCCGGCTGTATTATCTGCGCGACCTGCGGGGCAAGGCCGCCCGCATCAAGCGCGCCGCGCGGGAAGAGACCGCCGTGCCGACGACAACCGCAAACGCGTAAAGCCGCAGTATCTTGATTTTTCGAGGGACGGGCTGAATTGCCTGTCCCTTTTTTTTGGCCCGTTTTCCACGACCCCTTCCAAAACCAAGGCGTGGCTCACTCTTCCTCCGTGCTAGAATCCTCCCGGGCATTTTCACTTTTATCCTTCATGAGCCGACTCTGCTCTTCCCGTTTCGAGCGAGCGGCGCGAAAGCTCGGCTGGACGCGCATTGCGGGTCTCGATGAAGCCGGCCGTGGCGCGCTGTTCGGCCCGGTTGTCGCCGCTGCGGTCATCCTCAATCCAAAACGAAGAATTGTTGGCTTGGACGATTCGAAGAAGCTGGCGGCGGAGCGGCGTACCGAGCTGGCGGAGCGTATCCGGGAATATGCGTTGGCCTGGGCGGTGGCGGAGATCGATGCGCAGCGCATCGACGCCTGGAATATTTATCAGGCCAGCCGGCAGGCGATGACCGCGGCGCTGCTGCAGCTTTCCATTCCGCCCGATTACCTCCTGATTGATGCGATGCAACTGGACGTCTTGACCGAGCAGAAATCGCTGATTAAGGGGGATGCCAGGAGCGTTTCGATCGCCGCCGCATCGATCCTGGCGAAGACGCACCGGGACGCGCGGATGGAGGAATGGGACGCCGTGTACCCGCTGTACGGCCTGGCACGGCACAAGGGCTACGCGACTGTGGATCATCTGGAAGCGTTGCGGCTCCACGGCCCGACACCGTTGCACCGGCACTCGTTTGCGCCGGTGCGCGACGCGGGATGTTGGGCCGTGGGGGCGGTGCAGGAAGCGTTGCCGTTGGAAATCTGGCCGCGGGCCGATTGAGTCCGTCAGTCCTAGAACCATCTCATCTGTCCTGGGAAGTCAAAGCGCCCGGTCCAAAACGCGCTTTCGCTATTTGTTCACCGGGGGGTTTCCTATCCGCCACGGGGATAACTGCCTGCTCACACACAGCCCCGGTTTGATTGACGGCTCCGGCCATGGGGCGTAGCGTGAAAAAGTGAGGTCGCAGAAGTCTCAGCGCCTGTACTGCGTCCAGGAGAAAGTCGCGGCGGCTCTTGTGGGAGAGCTGTCGTTCAAAGCGCATGGCTTATAACAAGAGCAAGCACGTCGAAACAGCACAAAAGCTGCTGAACCAGGGGAAGGTCGCGCAGGCCATCGCCGAATATCAGCAGATCCTGAAGTATGAGCCCCGGGACCAGGTCACCCTGATGACCATCGGAGAACTGTATATCCGCCAGGGTGAAACCATCCAGGCTATCGACTACTTCGAGCGCCTCGCGCAACTGTTTGTCAGCGACGGATTCCTAACCAAAGCCATTGCCGTTTATAAACGAATTGCCAAGCTCGCGCCGGAAGAGATTCGGCCACTGGAAAAGCTCGCGGACCTGTACGTTCAACAGGGCGTAATGAGCGAGGCGCGGCCGCTGTTCCTGCAGTTGGCGGAACTGCACCTGAAAAACAACAGGCAGCCCGAAGCGGTGGCGTTGCTGAAGAAATTACTGGCCGCGGAGCCGGACAACCTGCGGATTCAGGTGCGCCTGGCGGATCTTTACCAAGCCAGGAAAATGTTCGACGAAGCTCTGGAAACGTACGTGTCCGCGGCGCAGCGGGCGCTGGCGCGCGGCGATCACGCCGAATGCGAGAAGCTGGCGGACAAAGCGCTGCATATCAAGCCGAAACAATTGGACGCGCTGATTGTGAAAGCGCGCGCCTTTTCGACGGCGGGCAACGTGTCACAGGCGGCGGAAATATTGGAGCAGGTGCCGGACCTGGAAAAGGGCGGCGAGCCGGCCGAATTGCTGCTGGACTTGTATCTGAAGAACGCGAAATGGGATGAAACAACTTCGTTGGCGCTGCGCATCTTCTCCGCGGATGAAAAAAACTTTGGCGCCGCCCAGAAGGCGACAGAAGCTCTCCTTGAAGCAGGACAACCGGAGCGGGCGATGAGCATGCTCTCGCGAATCCGCGTTCCGATGATCGACGGAGGCGAGCACGAAGGCGTGGCCCACTTGCTGAGTGCGCTAGCCACGAGCCTGCCCGAAAGGCTAGAGCCGCTGGAATGGCTCGTGGACACGTATGGCAGGACCAGCGATTCCTTCCGGCTGCCGGACGCGCTGGCGCAGTTGGGCGATGCGCTGGTTGCGGCGGACAAATTGGACCGCGCCAGAGAGATTTTCCAGCAATTGGTGGACCGCGAGCCGGAGAGCGACGCGGCCAAGCGCAAGCTGAATAACGTGTTGAAGAAACTGGGAGTCCTGACGGAAGACGAAGCGCCCGCGGCGGATATCGTCGTGCTGACCGAGGATTTGCAAACGGAATTGCCAAAAGCGGAAGCACCGAAGGTGCGGCCGGGCTTGGAACATGAAACCCCTGCGGTGACGGCAAAAGCCTCGACGGCGGCGCCTACGGAGCCTTTGCTCAACGAAGAGACGGAAAAGTTTATTGCCCAGTCGCTGACCGACGTGGATCTGTTCGCCAGCTATGGCTTGACGCAGAAGGCTATTGGGCTGCTGGAAGCGATTCTGCGGCGCGCACCCACGCACACTCCAACTCTGGAAAAGCTGCTGGACTTCGTGCTCGGCGCCGGGGACGACCGCCGCACGGCGGAACTGGCTGCACAATTGGAGCATATTCACGCAAAGCGCGGGGACGCGCGGAGCAGCGAACGGTTTGGGGAATTGCGGCGGCGTTTCCAGCGCGCGGCGGGCCTGAGCGATGAGGAAATTGCCTCGGCGGTGGCAGCGGCGATGCCGCAACCGGTTGAAACCGTTCCGGTGGCCGGGCTTCCGGTGGAAGCAGGCGCGATAGAGGCAATTGAGGTTTCAGCGGCGCCCACGGCAGCGGCACCGCAAGCAAAAGAACCGGCACAATCCGCACCCGCGGAGAAAGTTCCGGAAATCGCGGCTGCGGCGAAGACGCCCGCAAGCACCACAGAGAAACCCGCGGCGGACTCGGCGCCCGAGGAGGTTGACCTCTCCGCCGAGTGGGCTTCCCTGCTGGAAGAAACCAGGGAGCCCGAGGCGCAGCCTCTGGATAAGGCTGCCGCGCCGGCGGCACATTCGGCCGAAGAGTTCGCGCTGCCGGAATTGAGCGGAGAAAAAGAGAAGTCCTCGAAGCCAGCGGTGGAAGGGATCCCGGCAGAATCTCCTGTGCCGGCGAACGAAGAAACCATCCTTGCGGAGTTTGAGGTTCCCCAGGAAGCGGTGGAGCTGGAAGTGGAGCCCAGCCCCTTGGCGGATTTGTCGGTAGAGCTGCCCGCGCCGGCACAAGAAGTAACACCCGAATCCTTGGAAGAAGAGCACGCTAAACCAACCCTTTTGCCGGACGAGGAACTTACCGCGCTGCCTATCCCAGAGCATGCCGAGGTTGCCGCGGAGGGGCACGATCCCGCGCTGGAAGTACCGCAAGCGGCCCTGCCGGAAGCGACACCCCCGGAGCCCGAGCTGGAGCTCGAACAGGAATTTGAACTCGTGCTGGAGCCGGAGGATGTTGTGCCGGCGCACGAGATGTTGTCCAAGACGCCACCAGCGGACTCTCCGAAGCCGCACGAGAAAATTGCCGCGCCGGTCCCCGGGGACGTACTTTCGTCGGACCAATTCCTCACGGAGTTAGCCAAAGAGATTGATGACCTTGGGTTGGACGAACTGACGCCGGCAATGTCGCAGCCGGCCGATCCGTCCCATGCCGTGCAGCAACCCGGAGCACTTGCGGAGCAGACGAAAGAACGGATTGGGGCGAGTGGCGAATCCGGGCCGTTGAAGGAAGTGTTCGACGAATTCCGCGCGGAGCTAGGCGAAATTGGCGTGGAGGATGAAGACCTGGAGACGCACTACAATCTGGGGATTGCATTCCGGGAAATGGGGCTTCTGGAAGAAGCGATTGGGGAATTCCAGAAGGTTGCCAAGGCGAACGACCGCGGAAAGGCGTTCCGCTACGCGATGCAGTGCAGCACGCTGCTGGGGCTGGCGTTTATGGAAAAAGGCCAGCCGGACATCGCGGCGATCTGGTACGAGAGGGCGCTGCATACGCCGGGCCTGGACTCGGAAAGTAAACTGGCATTGCGGTATGATCTGGGAGTGGCGCAGGAGTCGGCCGGCGAGCTGGAAGCGGCACTCAAGAGTTTTTCACAGGTCTACGCGGTCAACATTGATTATCGTGACGTGGCGGAACGAATCGCCTCGCTCCAAAAACCAGCGCGCTGACCACCCGCCCACGCTCAAGCAAGGTCGCTCCAAGCGAAATGAACCGAATCCTGCGTGCGTTAACGGTTGTGTTGTTGTTTGAGATGGGCGCGCTGCTGTTGTACCTGCCGTGGTCCATGTTCTGGGAACAAAACTATTTCCTGAGCCATTTTCCCTGGCTGATACCGGTCGTCCTGCACCCCTCCTTGCGCGGGATGGTGAGCGGCCTCGGCGTCCTGGATATTTTCGTGGCCTTTGGGTTGTTCAATTCCCGCCCGGCGCCCGTCCGTGTTCCTCCCCCCTCCAATTCGTAATATGAAGCTGTGCTACGTGACGGACCGAAAAGCGCTGGCCGGGTCCGCCGATGCACAGCCCCGATTGCTGCTGGAAAAGATAGAGAGCGCCGCGCGGGCCGGCGCGGAGTGGATCCAGATCCGGGAAAAGGATCTCTCCGGGCGCGAACTGGCCGCTCTGGTGAGTGAAGTTCTGCGGCGCGTCCCGGAGACCTGCCGCGTGCTGGTCAATGACCGGCTGGATGTCGCCTGCGGCACGGGTGCGGGAGGCGTGCACCTGGGGGAAACGAGCTTGCCCACGGAAGAAGCAAAGCGATTAGTAAGGGAGCGGAAAATTGCAGGGGATTTTCTGGTAGGGGCATCCGTGCACTCGATCGAATCGGCGCGGGCAGCAGAGAGGAACGGCGGCGATTACGTGATCTTCGGGCCGGTGTTCGAAACTCCTTCGAAGGCTGCCTTTGGTCCATCGCAGGGATTACATCGGCTCACGGAAGTATGCCGGAGCGTGTCGATTCCGGTCCTCGCCATTGGCGGAGTTACGATGGAGAACGCGCGCGAGTGCGTGGCGGCCGGGGCCGCAGGAATTGCGGCTATACGGTTGTTTCAGGATGCCACCGATGTGACGAGTCTGGCGCGGGCCGTGCGCGAGCGATGTACGGAACCGAATTGCGGGTAGCGCTCAGCACCCTTGAAGGCGGCGAAGAAGGCGAATCTGGCCGGCATGGTAGACGTCATGGAAGGCGATGCCGTAGAGCATACGGAGGTGTTTTTTGGCTTTGGGTGATTGGAGCACCTTGCGGATCGTCCGAACCATAGCACGGTGTTCGTTTTCGAGAATGGCGCGATCGGCGCGCCATGCGGCTTCGGTGGCTTTTCCCTTCTCCGGGCGTGCGAAAAAGTTGCTTCCCTTTAAAACGAAAGAGCCGTGCTTGCCGCCCTCGAGCCTACGGCGCACGGCGTATTTCCAGTAGGCAGCGTGCAGAGTTTCTTCCCAGATATTGTGGCGCCCCGGTGCCGGGCGCCAGGCGGCTTGCTCGGCAGTGAGAGCTTTAAGGGATTGCCGCAAGTTCGGTCCATGCCAGGTTTTCTTGGAGAATGCCTCGTCGAGAAGCGCGAGGATGATCGCCTGGTCGCTCATGAAGGCCTCCCGGGGAACGGAGCTCAGATTCTACCGCAACTCAACCTTAGTCCCTTGCTGGGGAGGGTCTTGCAGCGTCATTGAGGATCATGGCGAGGCGAACGCCTGCCCGGGCAAGCTGCGCCTGGATCACGGGCGCCGCGGCCTCTTGGTAAGGTTCGTCTACAAAAAGGTGCAACTGCATCATGCGCTCGCCAATATTGTTGGCGTCCGCGCAGGAGTGGACGGAGACGGGCGTCTCGATGGGGATTTTCGGGCTCAGCTTGCCATAGACAACGGATTCAGCAAGGTCATGGCTTTCCCAAGCCCAATCGTCAACATGAATTCCCGCGCTTTGCCACTTGACGAGATCCGGGGAAAAAAGCTGGATAAGAGAATCGGCGTATTCGGCTGGATCGGCGCCTTCCATGTCGCGTTCGAGGATCGCGGTGTCCCAAAGCGCGTGGAGATTGGGCGTGAAGTAATTGTGGTGCTCCTGGGGACGCCGGCGGAAATAGCCCACGGGGTCGCAATTACCGCCCTCGTCGTTATTGGTCGAGGCATGCAAGGGCATGTGGAGGTCGCCGACAAAGTGAATGAGGTAGCGCAAGGCGTCAGCGCGTTTGTGCGAATCGGCGTTCTTGTCCTTCAGAATTGCGAGCTGATCTGCAATCGCCTTGGTAACGCATCCGCCGTCTCCGCAGAATGGTTCAAGCGGGCCACGCGGCGCGCCGCGCGGAATGTCAATGTAATGCCACGGGCCGTTCTTAAAGTCGTTGCGAACGTCGTCGGGCCACGTGGAAGCATCTACCATCAGGTCACGCCCGGCATTTCCGCAATAGCGTTTAAGCTGCGGATCCACGGGATTATCCGTCAGCAACTTTTCGACAAACTGGCGCGCCTCCGGTGTGAGCTCCTTTTCCGCGATCAAGGCAACGGTTTGGTGGCCTTTGCAGCCCCAGGCGAAGGCGGATGAGGGCAAGAGAAGAACAGCGAAGCAGAATCCGAGGAACGAAGCAGGGCGAAGGCGGGGCGTTTTCATCGGGAGCTCCAATGATGGCTCGGGCATGGGAGTCGTTCACGCGCTGAGCCAGCGCGCCACCGGCTTCCAGGATTCCGTGTGGTCGCAGATAACGCGGAGAGCGGCAGTGATGGGAATCGCGAGGATGAGCCCCATGCCGCCCCAGACCCAGCCCCAGAACAGCAGGGAGATGGTGATGGCGACGGCGTTGAGTTGAACCTGGCGGCCGACGAGCTGCGGGGCGATGAGGTTTTGCGCCACGACGTGAATGCTGGTCAAAACGAGAGCGATGATGCCGAAGTGGCTGACCGCCTTCCACTTCAAGATTGCCAGAAAGAAACCCGGCAACCAGGCCAGGACCGCGCCAATGTAGGGGACCATGTTGAAGAGGCCGGAAGCGATGCCGGCCATTATCGGATAATCGAGGCCGAGGGCCAAGAAAAAGATGCTGCTGCAGGCGATCACCACCAGCGTGACCACGCACATGCCAATCAGATAGTCGCGCAGAACAATGCTCAAATCGTCCAGCATCTCCTTCACCTGCGTGCGGCGGGAGACGGGAAAGAGCTGCAATGTGGAATGCCAGGCTTCGCGCTTGCCGGCCAGCATGAAGAAAACCAGGAAAGGAACAAAGGTGCCTTCGAGAACGAGGGCGTAGAGCGAACCGACGCCGCGAAGAAAAAGCGTGTGCACCATGCCGGAATCGCCAGCAGGTGCGGCCACCTTTGCCGCACCGGAGGGTGTGGTGAGATCGTTGACGCCTCCTTCGAAGCCGCTAATCTTTCCCTGAACGGTTCCGGTCGACTGGCGGAGAATGTCTCTATAGGTCGGCCAATTGGCGGCGAAGTCGGAGCTGCGCATCCACAAGCCGTAACCCATCGCGCCGATCGCCGCGATTAGGAGAAGTACCATTAGGAGAGCGCCGATGGTTCGCGGGACATGAATCCGTTCGAGTAACTCAACAGCGGGATCCAGGAAGTAAGCGAGCAAAACAGAAAGAAGCAGCGTTATGACAACGCCGGCGGCGTAATAGAAAAACAGGAGGATAACCGCGCCGGCAAGAATCCGCAGGCTGGTGGTAGCCGTACCGGAAATGCGAAGAATTGCCGGCGGCGTTTCCGTGGTGGACACTCGACAGCCCTCCCCTTGAACACGGTAGCATATTCGAGGGCTTGCCGGGACAGAGGCGCATTGTCCTCATGCAGGATTAATAAAAGGGTGGTATCGCGTGCCGGGTGCGCGGGCGGGGTAGCAACTGGGCTATGGTAGACTGCCTCGAGGTCACCTGCTCCGCTGACCCCATTGAACCCATGCCAAAAGAACTGTTCGGTACGGACGGCATTCGCGGAATTCCCGGCACGCCTCCCTTGGACGATGCAACGCTGTATGCCACAGGGCGAAGTTTGGGCGCTTACTTGCACAGGGAGCACGGTTCGGCGCACGTCCTGATTGGAATGGACACGCGTGAATCCGGGCCGCACATTGCGTCGCTGCTGGCGGCGGGGCTGCAGCAATCGGACGCCACCGTGGAGTTTGCCGGAGTGATTACCACTCCAGGGGTCGCTTGCCTGGTCCGCCAGAACGATTATCAGGCTGGGGTGGTCATCTCTGCGTCGCACAATCCCTATCATGACAATGGAGTGAAGCTGTTTTCGCACGAAGGGATGAAATTTCCCGACGCGGAAGAAGAGAAGATCGAAGCGGAAATTTTTCGACTTCGGGGCCATGCTGTGGCCGCAAAACGTCCGGTGCTGACGGCGAACCATGCCCTGCAAGTGGAATATTTGGAATTCCTGCGGAGCCGTGTCCTGCCGGGCGCGAAGCTTTCGGGAATGCGGGTCGTGCTGGATTGCGCAAATGGCGCGGCCTATCAACTGGGGCCGGAGCTTTTTCGGTCGCTGGGCGCGGATGTAGTTGCCATGGGAGTAGAACCCGACGGACGCAATATCAATGCAGGTTGCGGGTCGCTCTACCTGCAGGGGCTGCAAGAACGTGTGGGGAGAGAAGCGGCGGAGCTCGGCGTTGCGTTCGATGGTGACGCGGACCGGGCGATGTTCGTTTGCGGCGGCGGACGGATCGTGAATGGTGACGGCGTTTTGCTGGCCGTGGCGCGCCACCTGAAATCGCGGGACGAATTGAAGAATCAGCGAGTGGTGGCAACCTCCATGTCCAATCTGGGACTGGAACGTGTGCTGGAGCGCGACGGAATTTCGCTGGCTCGCGCGGCGGTCGGCGACCGCTATGTCCTCGAGGAGATGCTGAACGCCGGCAATAACCTGGGCGGCGAGCAATCGGGACACATCATTTTTCTGGACGACAGCCCGGCGGGGGATGGGCTGCTGACAGCGGTGAAGATCGCGTCGCTGGTGTCCATGAAGGGTCCCCTGGAATCGCTAGTGGAAGGGCTGAAGGACTACCCGCAAGTGATCGTCAACGTGAAGGTAAGAGAGAAACCTCCGCTCGATTCCCTGCCTGGAGTGGCGCGGGCGCTGGCCGAGGCGCAAGCAACGTTGGGGGAAAACGGGCGCGTGGTGCTGCGCTATTCGGGAACAGAGCCTCTGGCGCGAGTGATGGTGGAAGCGGAGCATCAAGCGGACGTGGAGCGATATTCCAAGTCGATCGCGGAAGCCTTGCGAATCGCCATTGGGGCAGGATAGGGAAGTTAAGGTCAATAGCAATGCGCGGGAGATTCTGCGAAGAGCAACGCCTCTGCATGAGTTCGAGCAAGGATCAGATTGGCAGAGCTTGAGCAGCAAAGTTCCAAACTCCGTAGGAAACCTGTAGGAGTCTGTGGGATTTTGTAGATTCCTTGGAAGCGCGGGAAGCGTTCTTGCCCCGATTGCTCGACTAACTCTTGTTATATCAGCGGATTCACCGAATTCAGTGGGACAGCAGCCACATGGCAAACGGCGTGCAACTTGTTCTGGCAATTCATGAGATTGGCTTCCCGGGGTGGCCGGAACTTAACCTCGACTGAGTTTCCGGTTATTGGGGGGTCAGATCACTATAGGGGGGCTTGCACCGGCCCCCTTTTTTATTGCTCCCACTTGGCAAAGACCCCTTCGATTTTCGGGGCACCTCTGCTCTCCTTGATCGCATATCCAAGTTCCCCGGCAAACGCGACCCAGTTTCTACCGATTAGCCTGATGTCTGGCCGTTCTAGGCCAGACTAATGGCATGGCCGAAACTGTTGGCTAAAAAAATGAGCGGCCGGTGGGGGTGCCGGCCGCTCTGGCGTGGGGGATGGAGGGACTTAATCGGAAGCTCAATCCTTCTCTTGGGTGGTTGGCTGTTCGACTGCGCTCGCCAGCAGAAGAACAACGCACAGGAGCAAGATCACTATGATCATTCCGCCACTCCAAGAGCCGAACCGAACTACCGATGACATTGAAGATTGTGCAGGAAGGGGCCGGGAGCGTCACTAGGCTGAAAGGTTCAATTGGGCCAGTACTCCCCGCTGGCACTTCCGTACTTTGCCCTGGCATGCCCGGCAGGAAGGCGAAGGCAAAAGAAATTTGGCCTTTGCCTAAGCTGACTGGCCAGTGGCTAGTGGCCTAGGCTATCCTTCTAGGACTATGCATGACTTGAGCTATTTCCGGGAGCATCTGGACGAATTCGCCGAGATGGCGAAGCAGCGCAATCTGACGCTGGACCTGGACGGCTTTCGCGCGCTGGATAAGGAGCGGCGGGAGCTGATCACCGAAAACGAGCAGCGCAAGGCCCGGCGAAACAAGGCCAGCGACGAAATCGCGCGGCTGAAGAAGGCGAAAGAAAACGCGGACACGCTGCTGGCGGAGATGAAGCAGGTTTCCGAGCGCATCAAGCAAGCGGACGAGCGCATCAACGCACTGGACGCCACGCAGCGCGATTTTCTACTGACAATTCCGAATGTTCCGCACAAGAGCGTGCCCTACGGAATAGGCGCGGAGGGAAATCAGGAAGTGCGAAGGTGGGGAAGCCCGCCGGAATTCGATTTTCAGCCCCGGCCCCATTGGGAAGTGGGCGAAAAGGCGGGAATCCTGGACCTGGAAGCGGCGGCGCGCATCACGGGAGCGCGCTTCGCGGTCTATAAGAGCTGGGGCGCGCGGCTGGAGCGGGCGCTGGCGAATTTCTTCCTGGACGTGCATACCCGCGAGCACGGCTATACGGAGGTTCTGCCGCCATTCCTGGTGAATACGGCTTCGTTGATGGGCGCGGGGCAATTGCCGAAATTCGCCGCGGATCTTTTCAAGTTGGAGGGCACGGATTTCTGGCTTACGCCGACGTCGGAAGTGGAGCTGCACAATCTCTACCGGGACGCGACGCTTGCGGAGGAGCAGCTTCCGATTCTCGTGACCGCGTGGACTTCCTGTTTTCGCTCGGAAGCGGGTGCGGCGGGGAAAGACACGCGGGGAATCCTCCGGCAACACCAGTTTCAGAAAGTGGAGCTGTTCAAGTTCGCGCATCCGGAGAAAAGCTACGAAGAACACGAGGCTCTGCTGCGCAACGCGGAGACCATCCTGCAAAAGTTGGGGCTGCATTACCGCACCGTGCTGCTCTGCACGGGGGACATGGGGTTCGCTTCCGCGAAGACGTATGATCTGGAAGTGTGGTTGCCGTTCAGCAACGAATTCCGGGAGATTTCGTCGTGCTCGAATTGCGAAGCGTTCCAGGCGCGGCGCGCGGGGATACGGTTTAAACCCAAGGGCGGAGGAAAAAGCGAGTTCGTTCATACGCTGAATGGATCAGGGCTGGCGGTCGGGCGTACGTGGATTGCCCTTATCGAGAATTATCAGCGGGCGGATGGATCGATCCTTATCCCCCAAGTGCTGCAGCCTTATATGGGAACTGACCGGATTCCGGGCGGAGGATGAAGGCAGGCCGGGCGACGTACTCTGGCAATTCTAAGTCATTTGTAATGTTGTAGTTATATCCCCAATCGCGTAGTGTAAGGTGCCCACCCCGGGAACCGATTCGCCGCGCAACCCCTTGAAATTACAGCTTTTCGTTTGACTCCCTGAATAGCCCTGCATACACTCGGCTCAACGCTGCTAGCCCTTTCGAAACGGTTCTTAAGTTGCTCGCGGCGGACAAGATCCTGGGATGACATTCATCGCACGCATGCTGAGATATTTGTTCTGGGTTGTGGTGGTTTCCTGGAGTGTGGCCATTCTGCGCCGGATTGTCGGCCAGATGGTCAGCGGCGGAGTCCAGCCGGACCCGCAGGTGAATGTGCCGAACGGCGCCGTGAACCAGAAATTGGTGCGTGATCCGGTGTGCGGAATGCACGTGGCCGAGGGGCTCGCGCTGGCGCTGAAGCAAGACGCGGAAATTCTGCATTTTTGTTCCGCGGAGTGCCGGGAGAAGTATTTGAGCGATACGCGGAAGATGTCCGCCAGCGCGTAAAGCGGCAATTTGCAACTGCGGAAAGAGATGAAGCTGATCCTCGTTCGACGCAGGTGAAGAAATTCAGCGCAATGGAAAGGACCGAAGCGAATGGCCACGGTCGCAAAACCCTCAGTCCCCAGCCGCACGGTGAACGCGCCTCCGATGGTGCCGCGGATCGCGCCCCGGGAAGAACTGAATCCTTTCCGCATCGCGCAGATTCAGTTTGATATCGCGGCGGAAGTCCTGAAGCTCGATCCCGGCTTGCGCCAAGTTTTGCGCACGCCGAAGCGCATCCTGGAAGTGTCGCTGCCCACGAAGATGGACAACGGGCAGATAAAAGTGCTGACCGGCTTCCGCGTGCAGCACAACATTGCACGGGGCCCGGGCAAGGGCGGTCTTCGCTTTCATCCGAATGTCACGCTGGATGAAGTGAAGGCGCTGGCTGCGTGGATGACCTGGAAGACGGCGGTAGTAAATGTGCCGTTCGGGGGCGCGAAAGGCGGAGTGATTTGCGACCCCAAGCGGATGTCGAAGGGCGAGCTGGAGCGGCTGACGCGGCGGTATGCGAGCGAGATTCTGCCGTTGATCGGGCCGGATCAGGATATTCCCGCGCCGGATGTGTACACCGATGCGCAGACGATGGCGTGGATCATGGATACGTACTCCATGATGAGGGGCCACACGGTGCCGGGAGTTGTGACGGGAAAGCCAATTTCCATCGGTGGCTCGGTGGGCCGGGCGGAGGCGACCGCGCAAGGGCTGGTTTACGTGGTGGAAGAGGCCTGCAAGGTGAAGAAGATTTCGCTGCGCGGCGCGACGGTGGCGATTCAGGGTTTTGGGAACGCGGGGGCGACGGCGGCGCGGCTGCTGTCGGATAAGAAGGCGAAAATCATCGCGCTGAGCGACACGCGCGGCGGGGTGACTAATTCGCGGGGCATCGATCCCATCAAGGCGATTCGCTACAAGGAACGCTCCGGGACGGTGGTGGGCATGCCGGGTGCTTCGCGGATTTCGAATGACGATTTGCTGACCATGAAATGCGACATCCTGGTTCCGGCGGCGCTGGAGAACGTAATCACATTGCAGAACGCGGAATCGGTGAAAGCGCGTGTGGTGGCGGAAGCAGCAAATGGGCCGACGACGCCCCACGCGGACGAAATTCTGGCGCGCCGCGGGATCACCGTGCTGCCGGACATCCTGGCGAACGCCGGCGGGGTCACGGTGAGCTACTTCGAGTGGGTGCAGAACCAGGAAGGGTTGCTGTGGGACTCTGAGGAAGTAAACGTGCGCTTGCAGAAAATCATGGTGCGCGCTTTCCACGACATGGTGGACGCCATGCGCAAGCACCACGTGCCGCCCCGCGCCGCGGCAATGACGGTCGCGGTAGGCCGCGTTGCGGAAGCGACGCTCGTGCGCGGCTTGTTCCCATGAGATAGAAGCTCAACCATTTGGTGAGCACTTGGATTCTCAACAATCCTCAATTCTGCTAATTCTCTCGGGTCCTGCGCCCTGAGAAACAGCCTCGTGTCTGAAAATTTCCTTGCAGAGAAAATTCAGTGCGCGTACATTCGCATGTGCCGGGCGTTTTCCGGTGCGAGCGTGAAAAAGCCGCACCGGTGAAGCGTGACCGGCTATTTTCTTCGCGGAACGAGGCGCAAGACAGACCATCATGAGCCATCTTCATGCACAGGGAATCGCCGTGCCCCCTATACTTTTGACGATTGCGGGATTCGATCCAAGCTGCGGCGCGGGCGTGGCGGCGGACTTAAAGACTTTTGCGGCGCATGGGTGCTACGGAATCGCGGCAATCACGTCACTGACGGTGCAGAACACGCAGGGAGTGGAGGCGGTGCATAACACCCCGAGCGCGGAATTGCGGGAACAGCTGGAAGTGCTGGTGAAGGACAGCGAAATCGCGGCGGTGAAAATCGGGATGCTGGGGAATCGCGGGAATGCCCAGGTGGTGGCGGAGTTTCTGGATGCGCACGCATTTGCCCACGTGGTGCATGACCCTTTGATGAGATCCTCGAGCGATTCGGAGTTGCTGGATGCCGGGGGAGTCAAGTACCTGGCCGCCGAGATGCTTAAGCGTTCGCACGTGATCACGCCGAATGTTCCGGAAGCGGAGATTTTGACCGGGATCACGATCAAAGACGTGAATGACATGGAAGCAGCCGCGCGGAAGATCGTCGAGATGGGCGCGAAAGCGGTGATCGTCAAGGGCGGGCACATGGAGAAGGCCACCGACGTGGTGTTCGACGGGAAAGAGATGCACCAGCTGGGTGGCGACAAAGTTAAGCTCGACAATACGCACGGTACCGGCTGCACGTTTGCGTCGGCGCTTACCGCGCAGTTGGCGGCGGGAAGGGGCCTAGTGGAAGCGGCGACCCTGGCGAAAGCGTACGTGATGAAAGCGATTGAGAAGGCCTATCCGGTCGGAAAGGGCCGTATGCCGCTGGATCATTTTTTCCGCATGAGGATTGAGCCACTGGCGCGCGGGACGCACGAAGTGCCGCAACATGGGTTGCATCCCGCTGCGGAACCGACGGCGCACTAGAAAGAAGAAAAGGCCAAGTAGCGACCTCTGAGCTGCACAGGTCAGGCAAGGAGGCGTTGTGCAGAAAATCTTTCGATGTCAGAAATGTGGGCGCGGAATGCGCGCGGTTGGGTCCACAGGGCTTGGAAAAGAGGTCGCAAAGACAGCGGTTTGTCCGTACTGTAAATCCAAGAACAAAGTGATGTGGCCGCGTGGCGACCTGTTTCGGGTGCAAAGAATAGCGACGCGATAGCGAACGCGCCAGGTCAAGCTACCAACCTCCTCCGCCCCCGCCCCCGCCCCCGCCCCCGCCACCTCCTCCCGAGCCGCCACCTCCTCCGCCTGCGCCGGAACCGGGCGCCGACGCGGAAGAAGCAATCGCGGAAGTCAGCGAACTGCTGAACGCAGAGGCGAAGCTCGTTCCCGCGAAGCCATTCCACGAAGAACCGGAATAAAACGAAGGAGAATACGCGGTCGACGTATTGCCGGGGGAACTGCCTGCGGTTGCCAGCGTCCCGGAGAATTTCTCAGACCAGTCCTGCTCGACATTCAGGGCAAGGGCGTACGGAAGGAATTTCTCGAAGACCACGGGTGTCTGCTGCGGAGGTGCGGCGCGATTGAGGCGATCCCCATCGACGGCGCCCAGGAAGAGCTTGAAGCCTTCGACCTGGTCCATCAGGCGGCGTCCGGCAAACGTCGGCGCTTTCATGAGGTGGAAAAAGAGGCCGTGCAGTAAGCCCGAAGCCAGGATGAAGATGACAAAAGAAAGCGAAGAGGATTTCATCAGGAACCAGAGGCCCATGCACTCGAAGAAGACAAAAGGAATCGGGAAAAACGAGAGGGACAGGGCCTTGCCGACCGTGGGGGCGCCTGCGATTGTCGAAGAGTGGGTCTGAAGGGCAGTGCGCCAGGTCTTAAAGACATTCACTACCATCGCGGAGACTGCGATGGTCCAAACGGTGAGCCAGAAGCTGACAAAAATGCCGGCGACGAATTGGGGTTTGCCGAGAGCCAGCAGATACGCCATGGCGATGACGACGGTCAGAAGGACCGGAGCAATCAAGTAACGGGAGTTCGTGACGAAGTAAGTTTTCTGTTCGGCAGCCGCAAGCCACTTCTTGAGAGCAGTGATGGCCGCGTGAATGGCTTGGTGATTCTCGTTATGCAGCCAGATTTCGTTGCGGCCAGCGAAAAGCTGCGCCGCGATCTGCTGTTCGTCGGGAGAAAGGACACGATTGTCCTTGCCGGTCAGGGAAAGAGTGTAGGAACCCGCCTGCTCTTTGATGGTCAGGAAGCCGCGGACGGCCATGTCCAAGATGGCGGCGGCAAACGTTTTGTTGTCAAAGCCCATGCGGAGAAGATAGCGCATGGCCGCGGGGGATAGGTTTTGCGGGGGGTCGTAGAGAGCCATGATGACGCCGGGAGCGGGATCGCGGCCAACGGCGGACCACGCGGTTATGTAATACAGAATGAGAACGAGAAAGCCGCAGGCGAGGAGGAGGGCACCGCGATTGTCCCGGAAGAAGAATTCGAGCTTTTGGGCGAACGTGGGTTCGGCGGTGTATCCTTTCGGCCACTCTAGGAGGATGGTGAGGCCTTGGTGAGGACCAAGCGCGCGGGTGGCCTCAAACTGAAAGGCGGAATTTTCGGCTGCGCTGGTGAGTTGCGATTCACGCGAGCCTTGCGGGCCGGTGAATCCGGAAAGCTTTACATCGCCGGAAGGAATGGCCGACGGGAGATGAACCGTGGCTGAGGCATGCTGGATGGGAAAGCCCCAGCCCAAGCCGGTCACATTCCAGAAGAGTTCGTCGTGGTCCTTGAAAAAGCCCAACTGGCGGTTGGTGGCGTACGTGATGGAATAAACGTGGCGGCCGCGCGGAACCATGGCGTTGGGACTGCCGAGGTAGATGCGCTTGCCGTTGGCGTAATCTTCGACGCGAAACGGCTCATCGGCGGAATCGCGAGTGGCGGAGAGCATCTGGAAGCCGACAACGTAGCGATTATTAAAGGTGTCGCGGTAGTCGGTGGGAAATTCGCGAAAGATGCCGTGGCGAATCTGGCTTCCCGTGGCAATGACGCTGATGGTTTCCGTGACTTGAAGCGTCGAATCGTCCTGGAGCGTGATGTCGCTGTGAAACTCGAGGATTTTCTCGGTCTGCGCTCGCGAATGGGAGGAGAAGGCCAATACTGCCAGGCACAGCAGGAGCAAGCGGATTGGTGAAAGTGAGCGCATGGAATGGTGCTTAGTTATAGTTTAGCGAGACATCGTCCCCGTGGCATGGGCATGGAGCGTGATGGTTACTTGCGAATAGGCGCCGACATGTAGTGGCCGATCTTTAGATCGGCCAGCCTTTCCGTCGGAAAAAGGAAAGAGTACCGCAGATGGAACAGAGGTCCACAGAGGTCGCAGAGACGTTTGAGAGCAAGTGTAAGCCTCGCTAAAGCTGGTAGGCGATTTTGCCTGCGACGATTGTGGCAACGGGGCCACCCTTAAAGGCGCGGCCATCAAATGGGGAGTTGCGGGATTTGCTGGCGGATTCCTTGACGTGGTAAGTCCAGGGACGATCGAGCGAAAAAATAGTGACGTCCGCGGGTTCGCCGATGGCCAGCTTGCGATCCTTGCCGAGGACGCGGGCCGGGCCTGTGGTGAAGAGTTCGACCATGCGCATGAGCCCGATGCGGCCGGAGTAAACAAGTTGTTCAAGGGCGAGGGCCAGGCCGGTCTCAAATCCCAGTATGCCAAACGGCGCTTTGTCGAACTCAACATCCTTAATCGCAGGCTCGTGGGGCGCGTGGTCCGTGGCGATGGCATCAACGGTGCCGTCGGCGAGACCCTCGAGGAGAGCTTCGCGGTCCTCGCGCGAGGCGAGCGGAGGGTTCATTTTATAGCGAGAGTCATAAGTCACGTCCTCATCGATCAGCGTGAAATGATGCGGCGTGACTTCGCACGTGACGCGAAGCCCATTCTGCTTGGCAAAGCGCACTTGCGCGAGAGAAGACCTGGCGGAGAGATGCGCGATGTGCAGGCGCGCGCCGGTCAATTCGGCGACCTGCACGTCGCGAGCGACACAAACCGATTCGGCGGCCGCGGGCATGCCGGGAAGGCCCAGGCGCGTGGAAGCAATGCCTTCGCGCATGACCGCGCCCGCGGCGAGAGAAACGTCTTCGGCGTGCTCGATTACCGGAAGATCGAGCGAGCGGCAATAATCCATGATCTGGCGGGCGAGTTTCGCTGTGGCGATGGGCTTGCCGTCGTCTGAAACCGCAACGATTCCGGCATCGCGCATGGCGGCAATTTCGGAAATGCCTTCGCCCATGCTGCCAACGCTGGCGGCGCCGATGGGCCAGACGCCCACGTGGCCGAAAGCTTTGGCGCGGTCCACGATGAATCGAGTGATGGAAGCGTTGTCGTTGACGGGCCTGGTGTTAGGCATGCAGCAGATGGCGGTGAAGCCGCCGCGCGCGGCCGCGTGCGAGCCGGTTTCGATGGTTTCGGAATTTTCCTGGCCGGGCTCGCGCAGGTGCGCGTGCATGTCAATGAAGCCGGGCGCGACGATGAGGCCGGAGGCGTCGAAGGTTTGCCCGCCAAAGGCGTGAGTGATCTGTCCCGCGGGGGCGATCTCAGCGATGCGTTCGCCGTCGAGGAGTATGTCGCGGGTAGCATCGGTTTTGGATGCGGGATCGAGGACCCGCCCGTTCTTAATCAGAAGCATGAGCAGATTCCTTAGGCGATGCCGTGGTTTTTGAATCGAGAGCAGGATGCGCGCCCTCGGTGGCGCCGGCCATGAGGAGATAAAGAATGGCCATGCGCACGGAGACGCCATTGGTAACCTGCTCGAGAACGGCGGAGCGCGGGCCATCGGCGACATCGGGCGTGATCTCGGTGCCGCGATTGATCGGCCCGGGGTGGAGAATCAACGCGTCAGGTTTGGCAAGTTTCATGCGCTCGGCATTGAGCTGGTAGAGCAGGATGTAATCATTTTGGGAGAGAGAAGGTTCGTTCAGGCGCTCGGTCTGGACGCGTAGGACGATGATGACTTCGGCATCCTCGAGAGCCTCTTCGACGCGATAGACGCAGCGGATGGGCGTGCCGGGAGGGCCGATGTGCTCGAGTTCGCGCGGCACCCACATGGCGGGGCCGCAGAGCGTGAAGCGGCAGCCGAATTTACCCAGGAGATGGATGTTCGAGCGCGCCACGCGGGAGTGCGCGATATCGCCGAGGATGGTGACATTCAAATTGTTCAGGGAGCCCTTGCGGTCGCGAATGGTGAGCGCATCCAGCAGGCCCTGGGAGGGATGCTCGTGCGTGCCGTCACCGGCATTGACCACCGGGATTTCCAGGTGTCGGGCGACAAAATCGGCGGCGCCGGAGGACGCGTGGCGCATGACGAAGCAATCCGGCTTCATGGCATTCAGGTTGTTGGCGGTGTCCAGGAGGGTCTCGCCCTTCTTGAGGCTGGATGCTTCCGCCTGAAGATTCATGGTATCCGCGCCAAGACGCGCGGCGGCGGTGCCGAAGCTCAACCGCGTGCGCGTGGAATTCTCGAAGAAGGCGAGGGCGACGGTTTTACCGCGGAGGGTGGCGAGTTTCTTGAGGGGGTTGCGCTGAATTTCCTGGAAGGGTTTGGACTGGTCGAGAAAAAATGTGATTTCGTCTGCGCTGAGCGGTTCGATGGCCAGCAGATCACGAAAGCGGTAGGTCACATTTGTACTCGTAAGGATCCGAAGCGCATCTCTGAGCGAGGATGGGAATCGCGCCCCGGCTGAGGCTCATTTTACGCGGAGAAGCGCTGGGACGCAAAAACTTCGCGCGAGAGGTCAGGCCTCCACCCGATCGACCAAGACGACGCGCTCCTCCTTGTCGATCTCCTGCAGGCGGACTTCGATGATCTCGGTGTCGCTGGTTTGAACGGTTCGGCCCGTGTATTGAGCCTCGATGGGCATTTCGCGATGGCCGCGGTCGATGAGAACACAGAGAGAGACGCGCTTGGGCCGGCCGAGGTCGAACAGGCCGTTCATCGCGGCGCGAATGGTGCGGCCGGTGTAGAGGACGTCATCCACGAGGACCAGGTCCATGCTGTCCACGGGGAAAGCGATGTGCGAGGACTGCAGGACCGCCTGGGGAGCAACTTTGGAGAGGTCGTCTCTATAGAGGGTGATGTCGAGGGTGCCGACGGGAACCTCGACACCGTCTATGCCGCGCATGGCCCGGGCGATGCGCTGGGCGAGAGGCACTCCACGACGGCGGATGCCGATGAGGGCGAGGTTCCGTGTTCCGCCGCTTTTCTCAACGATTTGATGGGCTAGACGTTGCAAGGTCCGGTCAATCTCGGCCGCGGACATCAACTGGCTTTTTTCGATGATACGCATGTCCGCGTAATGCTAACACAACTCGGCAAAAGGAAAAGCGGGCTGCGGCACGCGGAATTTGAATGGACTGTCACACGAGCGAAGAGGAGGCGTGCTAGACTTCGCAGGGCCAAAAGGGGAAAACGCGATGACATTTGCAAGAATGACGCGCCGCATAATGCCGGGAGTCTGGATCGCGGGCGCAGCGGCGGTTCTGCTTACCGCTACCGGCATATGCGGACAGGCGACAAAACCGGCTGCTACTAAAAAAGCCGTGGCGTCGGCGGCAGTGCCAAAACTGGTCGTGGTGATTGTGGTGGATCAGATGCGCGCGGACTATGTGGACAAGTTTCGAGGGCAGTGGAGCGGCGGCCTGAAGCGGCTGGTGGAAGAAGGAGCATGGTTCCGCGCCGCGGCGTATCCCTACGCCGCGACAGAGACGTGCCCCGGGCATGCCACGATATCGACGGGGGCGTTTCCGGCAAGCCACGGTATGGTAGGCAACGCGTGGTGGGATCGTGACGCGCAAAAAATGGTGACCTGCACCAGCGATCCTAATGTGAAAAATTCCGCGTATGCAGGGGGCACGACGAAGGGTGGAGATTCCGCCTGGCAGATGCGATTTCCGTCGTTTGCGGAAGAATTGAAATTTCAGACCGGCGGAGCCACGCGCATAGTGACTTTTTCTTTGAAAGCGAGGGCGGCGATTACGATGGCGGGTCACAAGGCCGATGCCGCGACGTGGTTCGACTTCGCCACAGGCGCTTGGGTAACCTCGTCGGCATACGGAACCATGCCCTTTATCGAGGATTTCGTGAAAAAGCATCCGGTGACGGAGGACTTCGGCAAAACCTGGTCGCTTTCCCTGCCGCACACCAGCTATTGGTACGAAGAGAAGGCGCTTGGCGCATCGCCGGTGGAAGGTTGGGAACCGTCGTTTCCCCACCCCTTGCGTGGAAAGGGAGGAGCCACCTCACCCGACCAAGCCTTTCTCGAGCAGTGGGTCGTCAGTCCGTTCGCGGATACGTATTTGACGAAGTTGGCGGAAGCGGCGGTGGATTCGCTTGGATTGGGAAAGGGTGGAGCGACGGATTATTTGAATCTTAGCTTTTCATCGCCAGATCACGTAGGGCATACTTTTGGGCCGCGGAGCTGGGAGGTTCAAGACGTTCTGGTGCGGCTGGACAAGGATTTGGGAGAGTTTTTCGCGCACCTTGATCAGAAGGTTGGCCGAGGAAACTACGTAGTGGCCCTCACTGGGGATCACGGCGTGGCGCCGATTCCCGTGGATATGCAGAAGACGGGATTCAACGCCGGCATATTGAGCCTGCCGGAATTGAAGGATCGCATGGAGAAGGCCCTCGAGCCATTCAACTTCACGAAGCCGGCGATCGCGCGGATTGCCGGAAATGAGGTGTATTTTTCGGAGGGAATCTATGGACAATTGACGCAGAATCCAGCGGCGACGAAAGCGCTGACCGATGTGGCTCTGAGTATGGCGGGAGTGGTGGCGGTCTTTCGTGCCGATGAGCTTAGCGGCGGAGAGAAGACTTTTTCGCAGATGCGCACGGCCGCGGAACTGAGTTATTTCCCCGGGCGGAGTGGCGACCTCTATATACTGCAGTCGCCGTACTGGCTGACAGACACCTCCACGGGAGGATCGAAGCGCTACACAGGGACGGGCCACGGAACACCGTACTATTATGACCAGCGCGTGCCGGTCCTCCTGATGGGCTTTGGGATTCGGCCAGGAGAATATTTCCAACCGATTACGCCGGCGGACATTGCGCCGACGCTGGGTGCATTGACGGGGGTGACGCTGGCAACGCACGACGGGCGAGTGCTGGAAGAAGCACTACAGAAGCCCGCCGTGAAGAACTAGATCTTGGAGTGCAACTGGATTTTCTCCGGAGGGCGAGCGAGCTTCGTGATATCCTCATGCCCAAAGTGAGTTCCTCTGATCGCGTTGACCTCAGTGTGCAGGTTGGCGCCCTGCGCCTTACTAATCCCATCATTGCAGCGAGCGGGACCTTTGGATATGGGGTGGAATTCTCCCATCTGGTCGACCTGAACCGTCTAGGCGGCATTGTTACCAAGGGGATTTCCAGGGAACCCATGGAGGGAGCGCCTGCCCCCAGGCTGTGCGAGACTGCGTCGGGGATGCTGAACGCCGTTGGCTTGCAGAACGTTGGAGTCGAGGCCTTCCTGAGAGACAAGCTCCAACTGATGCGAAAATACAACACTCACGTCATCGTGAACGTCTTTGGCTATTGCCTGGAGGCATATGTGGAGGTAATCCAGAGGCTCCAAGATGCCGAGGGGGTCTCTGCCTATGAACTCAATATTTCCTGCCCTAATGTAAAAATGGGGGGGATGCAATTTGGCAGTGACCCCCGCCTGGTAGAGCAAGTAGTGGGGGCGGCGCGCAAGGCGGCTGGAAAGAGGCCTCTGTGGGTGAAACTTATGCCTTTGGTTACAGACATTGGGGTTATCGCCAAGGCCGCAGAGTCTGCTGGGGCCGATGCGTTGACGGTGGCAAACACGTATCCCGCTATGGCTGTTGAGGTTAGAACTGGGAAATCGCTGCTGGGAAATATGACCGGTGGACTGTCAGGCCCAGCCATCAAGCCGATCACATTGCGGCTGGTTTGGGAGACCCGCAAGGCGGTGAAGATCCCGATCCTGGGGCTGGGGGGTGTAGAAACGGCGGAGGACGTGCTTCAATACATGGCTGTAGGCGCTAGCGCAGTACAGGTCGGCACGGCCAGTTTTGCTGACCCGAAGGCCAGTGAAGAGATCGTTGGAGGCCTGGCGAAGGCACTTGAGGCCGCTAAAGCATTATCTTTCAGCGAGATAAGGGACAAGCTCTTGGTAGAAAAGTGTTGACATGATGCAGTATTTATGATACACTTTTTGATAGTTCGTAGCTAAAAGAACACACTATGCGACGACCACTCTTCATGATCTGGGCCGCCGTTCGATGGATACCCCTGATGTTCCTCATCAGTCCGGGTATGGAAGCTCCCCTCGTAGCCCACTTGAGCGCACCTGTCCAACCGAGCAAGGTCTGGGTTGGGAACGCCAGTTGGTATGGGCCAGAGTTTAATGGCAGGAAGACCGCTAACGGGGAAAGATTCAACGCGGAGTCTCTGACCGCCGCGCACCCCACCCTCCCGTTCGGTTCCTGGGTACGAGTTGTAAACGAGCGCAACGGAAAATTTGAAGTTGTTCGCATAAATGACCGGGGACCCTACCAGGAAGGACGCGAAATTGATGTATCCTATCGCGTAGCCCGGAAGATTGGTCTGATCGGTTCGGGAGTGAGCCAGGTGCGGCTGGAGTTGATGCAGTTGCCGCCAAAGCGCACTCGAGCGGACGCTGGCCAGAAATAAAGAGTTTCGGGCACGTCCCGAACCTTGAGCTTCGACGCCCATCCACGCAGCAGCCTGATCGTAGCCCTTGATTTTGATTCCATACTGACAGCGGTGAAGTTCGCCAAGCAGGTCGCGGATCTTGTAGGCATGTTCAAGATCGGCAGCCAATTGTTTGCCAGCGCGGGTCCGGAGGCCGTCCGGCAGGTCGCGCAATTAGGCGCAGGCATCTTCCTCGACCTGAAATTTCACGACATCCCGAACACCGTTGCAGGGGCGGTGCTCGCTTCCGCGGGCATGCCCGGGGTCCAACTTGTGAATGTGCACGCGCTGGGCGGCACGGCGATGATGCGTGCCGCGGCGCAAGCGGTGAGCGCAGGCGTGCCCATGGGCGCCGATCGGACGCGGCTGCTGGCGGTGACGGTGCTGACGAGCATGGATCATAAGGCAATCCGCGAAGTGGGTATCGCCGGCCCGCCGAGTCTTCGCGCGGTGAAACTGGCGAAGCTGGCGCAGAAAGCGGGCGTGGACGGCGTGGTGGCCTCCGTGCAGGAGGCGAAAGCCATCCGCAAAGCGTGCGGCCGGGAATTCTTGATCGTAACACCGGGTGTGCGGCAGAAGGACAAAAGCGTCGAAGCGAAAAAGGACGACCATGCGCGGACGGCAACGCCGCGGGAAGCGATCAAAGCGGGAGCAGATTTTATCGTCGTCGGGCGGCCGATTCTTGCGGCCGCCGATCCGCGCGCTGCCGCTCAGGAAATCGTGGACGAAATCGCCGCCGCGAAGTCGTGAATTTCTTGTTCCGGATTGCATTGACTGCCAGGATTAAAATCGCGAGAGTTTTAGAGCGTCATGCCGGAGCGGAAGCTCTGGCCCCCCTCCCCGTATGAGCAATTCCTTCAAGAGTGTCATCGTCGGAACCGCCGGGCACATAGACCATGGGAAATCGTCTCTGATCGAAGCGCTGACGGGGACGCATCCGGACCGCCTGGTAGAAGAAAAGCGGCGCGGAATCACGATTGATTTGGGGTTTGCGTTTCTGGAAGTGGGCGGCGTGCGGTTTGGATTTGTCGATGTGCCGGGGCACGAGCGATTCGTGAAGAACATGCTGGCGGGCACATCGGGAGTCGACTTGGTGCTGCTGGTGGTCG
The DNA here is from genome assembly GCA_963734105.1 of Candidatus Acidiferrales bacterium. Taxonomy (GTDB): domain Bacteria; phylum Acidobacteriota; class Terriglobia; order Acidiferrales; family UBA7541; genus Acidiferrum. The sequence continues at coordinate 315,033 of CAVTFW010000010.1, forward strand.
CGGCGGATGAAGCGATCAAACCGCAGACGCGCGAACATTTTGATATTTGCCGGTTATTGGGAGTGAAGCGCGGGGTAATCGCGATAACAAAAACCGACCTGGTGGACCGGGATAGCGCGGGCTTGGTCCGCCTGGAATTGGAAGAGTTTGTGAAAGGCTCCTTCCTTGAGGGAGCGCCGATTCTGGCGGTGAGCGCCAAAACCGGTGACGGCTTGGCGGCGCTGAAACAGGCGCTTCAGGACGAAGCGCGAAAGATCGCGGAGAAGCAGACAGACCGCTATTTCCGGCTGCCCGTCGACCGGTCGTTTGCAGTGAAGGGATTTGGGACCGTGGTGACGGGGACCTTGATTTCCGGAAAGGTTGCGGCCGGGGACGAGGTGGAACTGCTGCCGGAGAAGAAATTGCTGCGCGTGCGCGGGGTGCAGACCGGCGGAAAGGCAGTCGAACGAGCGGAGGCCGGGCAACGGACGGCAGTAAATCTTTCGGGAATCGAACATAGCGCCGTGCAGCGTGGCATGGTGATTGCGGCTCCGGGACGGTTCGTGAAAACTCGGCGGGTCGACGCCCAGTTGGAGCTCTTGGCCAGCGCGCCGCGGCTGAAGCACCGGACAAAGGTACATTTTCACGCCGGAACCGCCGAGAGCGTCGCGGAGGTCCTGCTCCAGGAGAAGGCGGAACTTCCTGCCGGGGAATCCGCGTTGGTGCAGTTGCGGCTTGCCGACGACGTTGTGGTTGTGCGCGGCGACCGCTTTATCGTCCGGCAGTTTTCGCCCGTGATTACGATGGGCGGCGGCGAAGTGCTGGATCCGCTGGCGAGACGGTCCACTCGAAAGGACACTGGGCGCGCGAAATTTCTGGAAACGCTGGAGCTCGGCTCGCGCGAGGAAATCCTGCGCGCGATGGTGGAGCGCAACTTCCTTGGGCTCGGGATGGAGGAGATCATAGCAAGAACCGGCTGGATGGAGCCGGAGGTGCTGGCCGCGGCGCAGAATCTGATAAAGGCCGGGTCGGTTCGCGCGGTAAGTGCGGAGCCGCTGCGTTTGTTGTCCGAAACTCTGTTTCAAGAGATCTCGAAAAAACTTCTCGCGCGCGTGGAAAGCTTTCACAAAGAGAACCCGCTGCTGCCAGGCATCCCTCGGGAGGAACTGCGCGCGAGCGTGGGAAGACGAGTCCGCACGGAGACGTTTCGAACGGCGCTCGAAGAGTTGGGGAAGCAAAACAAAGTGGTCGCACAGGGCGAGTTGGTCAAAAAACCGGGAACGCAAATCACGCTCACTCCGGAAGAAGCGCGCGCGAAGGAACAGATCGAGCAGGCATTCGCCAAAACAGGCCTGGCGGTGCCGTCGGTGAAAGAGGTCCTGGCACAATTGGCAATCGAGAGCCGCCGCGCGGAGAAGATTCTGCAGATTCTGCTGCGGGAGAAGGTGCTGGTGCGTGTCTCGCCGGAGCTCATTTTCCACCGGGACGCCTTGGCGCGTTTGCCCAGTCTGCTGCAGAACTACAAGAAAACAAGGGGCGAACGCGTCGGCGTACCGGCGTTCAAAGAGTTGACCGGGATCACCCGCAAATACGCAATCCCGCTGCTCGAATACCTCGACCGCCAGCACTTGACGCGGCGGATGGGGGACGAGCGTGTTATCCTATAAGCGTCGGAAACAGTGCGGCCCGCGCTTGATGAGAGCGGTACAGTGCGCTAGCTTTTTAGGGAGCGAGAGTAACAGGGGTCGCGTGGAGGTAGTTCATGGGTGAATTTAGCATTTTCCATTGGTTGATCGTTCTTGCGATCATTCTGATTTTCTTTGGCGGGCGCCGGATTCCCGAAGTGATGAAGGGCCTGGGTGAGGGAATCCGCAGCTTCAAAGATGGTATGAGCGGAACGTCGCAGACGCCTCCACCGCCGGCACCGCCTGCACAATCCCCAAGCGAAAAGCCAAGCGAAGAAAAGAAGTAAGACTGAGCAAAATTCCGAGTAGGAGAAAAGGCCTCGACAAATTCGAGGCCCTTTCGTTTTTGAGGCATAGTAGGGGTCCAGCACAGCTGGACCCCATCTCGGCAAGCTCGATCAAACTTGCGCCTGCGCCAAAATCAAATCATGCAACACCAAGAAATCGTGCGGGCATGGGGCGCAGCGGTGCCGAGCCCCTACGATGACGGCCGAATCTACATGGTTTCGGAATCCTCGGACCAGCCGAGTTCGCGGAGAGCGATGACGAGGCGAGCGAGCGGGAGGCCGACGACATTGAAGTAGCAGCCTTCAATGCGTGGAATGTAGCGGCCGGCGTGGCCCTGGATGGCGTAGGCGCCGGCTTTGTCATAAGGCTCTTCGGTGGCGAGGTAGCGGGAGATATCATCTCTGGTAAGGGGCGCAAAATAGACCAGAGTGGTCTCGATGAACTGGCGGCGCTCCATTTCCGGCAAGCGAGCGATAGAGACACCGGTGATGACAGAATGAGTGCGCCCGGAGAAGAGTTCGAGCATGCGGCGCGCTTCGTCCGTCGAGCGGGGTTTGCCGAGGATCTGACCATCCAGCGCAACCACCGTGTCCGCGGCAATCAGGATCGCCGGGCCGATGGCGCGCGCGGCGACCAGATCAGCTTTGGCGTCGGCAAGGCGCTGCACCAGTTGCTGGGGCGTCTCTCCGGGATAGACCGTTTCATCGATGGCCGAGGAGAGCACGGAAAAAGAGATGCCGGCATCACGCAGAATCTGAGCCCGTCGCGGCGAACCGGAACCAAGAATCAACTTCATGGGAGTGTACTCGCGGCAAGAATACTATAGAGAAGGAAGTATGACAGCTACTCCCGGAGCGGATGGTCCCCTGAGCGTGAGGGACAGCAATATCTACTTACATGACCACGGATTCCTGATATTCGCCGTAAACGCGGCGCAGTGCATCGGAGATTTCGCCCACGGTCGCGTATGCCTCGACGGCGGACAAGATCGCAGGCAGCAGGTTTTCCGAATTTTTGGCGCGGCGCTCGAGTTCAGCAAGCGCCGCTTTTGTTTTCACGGCGTCGCGTTTTGCGCGGAGAGCTTTGAGGCGGTTCACCTGCGAGCGCTCGATCCCCGCGTCGATGCGCAGAGTGGGAACCTGGCGGCTGTCCTGCGCGATAAACTCATTCACACCGACGACGACCTGTTCTTTCTGTTCAACGGCGCGCTGGAAATCGTAGGCTGCGCGCTGGATTTCGGTTTGCACGTAGCCGGCTTCGATGGCCTTGATCATGCCGCCCATGGCATGGATCTTCGTTAGGTATTCCGCCGCCCGCGCCTCGATATCGTTGGTGAGGGCTTCGATGGCGTAGGAGCCCGCGGCGGGGTCGATGGTGTTGGCAACGCCGGTTTCGTGGGCGATGATCTGCTGCGTGCGGAGAGCGATCAGCGCCGCTTCTTCGGTGGGCAGTGCGAGAGCTTCATCCATCGAATTGGTGTGCAGTGACTGGCAGCCGCCGAGCACCGCGGCGAGCGCCTGAACGGCCACGCGGACAATGTTATTTTCCGGCTGCTGCGCGGTGAGCGAAGAGCCGGCAGTTTGCGCGTGGAATCGAAGCAGGAGAGAGCGCGGATCTCGCGCGTCGAAGCGATCGCGCATGATTTTGGCCCACAAACGGCGCGCGGCGCGGAACTTGGCAATCTCTTCCAGAAGGTCGTTGTGCGCGTTGAAAAAGAAAGAGAGCTGCGGAGCGAATTCGTCGATGGGCAGCCCGGCGTCGAGAGCCGCTTGAACGTAGGCGATGCCGTCGCCGAGAGTGAAAGCGACTTCCTGGACCGCGGTCGAACCCGCTTCGCGAATGTGATAACCGGATATGGAGATGGTATTCCACTTGGGAATCGTTTCGCGGCACCACGCGAAGATGTCGGTGACGATGCGCATGGCCTGCTGCACGGGATAAATGTACGTGCCGCGGGCGATGTATTCCTTCAAAATGTCGTTTTGGATCGTGCCGGAAAGTTTGGCAAGGCTGGCGCCTTGTTTTTTGGCCACGGCGACGTAGAGACACAGCAGAATCGAGGCGGTCGCATTAATGGTCATGGAAGTGGAAACAGTTTCGAGGGGGATCTGGTCGAACAGCGTTTCCATATCCTCGAGGGAATCGATGGCCACGCCGACTTTGCCGACTTCGCCGAGCGCGAGCGAATGATCGGAATCCATGCCAATTTGCGTGGGCAGATCAAACGCCACGGAGAGCCCCTTCTGTCCCTTTCCGAGGAGGTAGCGATAGCGCTGATTGGATTCGGTGGCGCTGCCAAAGCCCGCGTACTGGCGCATGGTCCAGAAGCGGCCACGGTACATCGAGGGGTAGATGCCGCGGGTATAGGGGAATTCTCCAGGGAAGCCGAGAGCATCTTCGGAATTCCAACCGTTGAGAGAATCGCTCGTGTAGATCCGCTCGACGGGCCGGCCGGAAAGAGTGGTGAAGCGAGATTTGCGCTCAGCGGAAGCGCCGGACTTGGGCTTTACGTCGGACATGGAGGAAACCTGTTTCCGGAGCAAATGGAAAAGCCGCCGGCGTCTTCCAAATACCATCAGGCACACACCAGTTTACAGCGAACGGGCCCGGCGAAACGAGCTGACCGCAAAAAAGACGAAGAGAAGTGCGACGACTACCGCAACCCCGATTAACCAGTACGCGACGTCGCGTGTCCAGGCGCGAAAGGCCAAATTTAGCCAGGCAAACGCCAGGATTGCGAAGATTGCTCCGGCCGTCTCGTAGAAAATCTGTTTCAACGTCCGCCAGAGCCGCTGAAATCCTCGCAGCTCCGGCGCGCGCGAAGCCGTACCCGCCGCCGTGGACATGACTGAATCTTAGCGCAGAATGGCGAAAGATGGCGGCGGAGGCGCCCCCGCCCGACCGGACAGGGGCTGTGAATGGATTGAAGACAACGCCAAAAGGTAAGCTTGTATCGAATAATGGGTAGGCCTAGAATCAAATTTAGCGGTACTGGGGAGCCAGCCTTGCAACTCGACGATCACCTCAAGAACCTCTTGCGTGAACTGGGCCACGCAATCAACGACACGGTTTCGGAATCGGAGCGCATCACCGGCGCGATTGCCGGAGTGCGCGCGCATGGCTACGACATCGTGCTGAAGCTGGATGCCACGATCGGCCTGGCAAAGCGCGACGGCAGCGAATCGCCGCGGATGAGCACGCAAGACCGGCGGTTTCTGGAGTCGCTGCGTATCCAGGTGGACCAGGAGTCTTTGGACCAGGAGCAGGACAAACGGCAGCCGGCGCGGCTGAGCATAACACCCCAGGACGTCCGTTTTCTGAAGTCCTTACGGATTGCCACGGACGATATCGAATGAAGAGGATTTACTCCATCGCGGCGGGCTGTGCCTTGGGAATGGCGGTGCTCGGAAGCGTCGCGTCGTCCCGGGTAGCCGCGCAGGATCCCATTTTGGCGCCGATTGTTGTGAGCGAGGTGACGCCGATCGTCGTCAAGGCGCTCACGCCCAAGCCGAAACCCACCGGCCTGCAAAAATTCCAAGGCTATATCATGAATTCGAATGTGGCGCAGGTGACGGTGCGGGCCAAGGGCAACGAGATGGCAATCCAGACGTTCCCGCTCAGCCAACCGGTTGCGGCCCAGATGCAGAGGATCATCGACCGGGGCGGCTACCAGTACGGCGACAAGATCATCGTTTACTACGACCCGCAGTCGCGCAAGGCCGTAAGGATCAAAGGAAAACCCTCGCCACCCCTCTAAGCCCGGAGGGATTCATGTTGCGCCTTCCTGCCGTCGCCGGCCAGTTTTATCCAAGTAATCCCCAGGAACTTTCCGCCCTCGTCGAACAATACACAAGTGAAGAGCGAACTCAGGAAAAATTGAAAGTGCGCGCTTGCCTGGTGCCTCACGCCGGGTACATGTATTCCGGGGGAGTTGCGGGCGCGGTGTTTTCCCGAATCTTCCTGCCAAAGAAAATCCTCCTGCTGGGCGTGCGCCACCACGCAAGGGGAGAAGCGCTGGCGATTCTTTCGGAAGGTGCGTGGAGAACTCCTTTGGGCGATGTACCGGTGGAGACCTCGCTGGCGGCGCAACTCCGGAAGGGATGCCCGGCCCTGCGTGAGGACAGTGTTGCGCACAGCCGGGAGCACTCCCTCGAAGTGGAGCTGCCTTTCCTGCAGGTGTTGGTTCCCGGGTTTTCGTTTGTGCCGATCGCAGTGGGCACGCTTCGCTTCGAGGAACTCGCGGAGACGGGAGAAGGCATTGCGCGAGTGTTGAAAGGAAACCGGGAGGAGATTTTGCTGGTGACTTCGTCGGATATGAATCATTACGAGGATGACGAAACCACTCGACGCAAAGATCACAAAGCCATCGATCGCATGCTCACGATGGATGCCAGGGGACTCTACGATGTCTGCCGCTCTGAGAAAATTTCAATGTGCGGTTTGGGGCCCGCGGTTACGATGCTCACCGCGATGAACCGCCTTGGCGTCGAAAAAGCAGAGCTGCTGCGCTATGCCACGTCCGGGGACGTCAGCGGAGACAGGGGCGCCGTCGTTGGCTATGCAGGAATGATTTTCGGATAGGCCGCCAGAAAACAACTTTATCTTTTGCTTCTGCAAAAAAAACGGCTCGGAGAGTCGCATTCCGAGCCGTATTTGATATCACCATTTCCCCGAGGCTCAGTGATGTCCACCCGAGGAATGGCCAGATGAGGAAGAAGACGTAGACGAAGAGCCGTGGGTCGAAATCGCGGAACTGCCAGAGCTGATTGCGCCCTCGCCGCCGCTCGAAGTGGCCCCGCTCGAAGAGTGATAAGAGGAGCTGGCAGGGGGCCGGGGCGGCGTGACACTGGGCCTCGGCGGTGCGGCGCCACGCGACGTGGCGGCCACATTGGGCGGGCGAGCGGACTCACGAGTAGAAGCCGCGGCTATCGATTCCTTGCTGCTGGTGGAAGCACCGGTCTCCGCTTTGGCCGCCTCCGGCGAGGCCTTCGTGGGCTCATTGCCATTCACAAAGCGGTGTTGGCTCGCGTCATAAACGATCGAAGAATTGCGGCTCAGCGTGACGGCCCGGCTGCCGGAATTCCCCGAGAGCATCGTGCGGCTAACGCGCGTCGGCTGAGTTGCGGTTGCCAGAGCCGTCGCCGAAAACTCCTCGCGCGCCGGATGTCGCAACACCGTCCAATTTTCTCCACCTCCGGCAGCCGACGTCGCCGCAATTGCGTTCCCGTGCAACGCATACACTCCCTGGACAAGATTAAGCGGGGGCTTCCCATGCGTGTCTGCGGGATGCAGCGGCACGAGGCCCGTCGTCGTACCCGAGTGAACCCAAACCGCCGTCACCGGACGATAGTAAACCGGGTTACCAAAGCCCAGGCCGGACGGCACCCAAACCCAACCGTACGCGGGACTGAACACCCAGCCGCCATAGTGAAAGGGCAACCAGCCCCACGGGGCCGAACCGATGAAGTTCCAGCCGAGAAAGGAATCATAATTCCAGTTGCCGAAAGCGAAGGGGCTCCAACCGATTCCCATCCCGAAGGGTTGCCAGCCATACCCGTAACCTGGAACGTTGAAAAAAGAGCCGTAATTATAAAGATCGCCGTAGCCGGCGGCGTAATCGGAAGAGCTCACGTACTGGCTGGAATACGCGGTGGCGGTCGCCACGCCGTCAATCCGGCCGGAAACCCACTTATCGAAGTCGTCGTTGTCGCCGCTGCGGCCGATGACCGGAGAAGCACCGTCATTTACGTTGATGGAATAGGACTGGCCTTTTTCCAAAGGCTTCGAGTCTTTGTTGCGGACCACGGCAATGTGGCCTTGCTCGACATTGACGGTGCTGCCGTCGTCAAAATTGTCCAGACGAAAGGTCGTGCGGCCCTTTGCCTCCACGCTGAAGTCTCCGCCGGTCACGCTGAAAAAATCCTCGTTCGCCGGGTGCACGTAGAAAATGGCGCTTCCCTGGCGCAGGATTAGGCGGGTGATGTGCGCGCCCTCGTTCAGGGAAAGGTCGTAGAACTCGATCAAGGTGTTGGCGCTGAGGAAGGCCATCGCGCCGTTCTCAAATTCGACCTCGGCGCGGCCGTTATTGTCCGTGGCGACGGCATAACCCTGCCGTATGGGTAGATTCAGCGGAGCGACCTCCCAAGCGGAATTGGAATCGTTCAGCGAGTCCTTGTGAAATTCGCGCGTGAACCGGACTTCGCCTTGCACCAGACTAAGCCGCACGATCCGCGCATGGCTGGAGTCCGCCATTGCCGGCGGAGAGGACAGCACCCACACAATGGCAAGAGAAAGAGACAACAGGACCGCAAAAAGGCGTTTCATCGGGAACCTCGAGGGGTGCGCGCTCCTACACCTTAGACGATAGCGCACCTCGGCGGGTTGCGTGAGGGCAAAAAGGCATGGATTTCCGGGGAATTGAGTTAGGGGAGGTGGAGAAGCAGGGAGGCAAGGAGGTAACGATGTAAGAAAGCAAGGAAGTGGCCCTGTCACGCGCGATCCGAGTTGAGACAGTGATGTTGATAGGAGAGATGCACCCCTCCCCCCTCCCCCTGTTTTTCGGTACGGCGTCGTAAGCGATAGAGGGGAAAGAGGATAGTTCGAAGACGGTTCGGTACGGGAATCGGTACGCGTTGGGAAGCGCAAGAAAGATGGGCAGTTAGAGGGGAGACGGAACGGGTACGGTAAGTCGTACGGCGAAAAGCGAGTGGATGAGGATGTAGGGAGGAGCGAGAGGTCACAAGAACAGCGTCCCCGAAACATAACAGATTAGCATAACACAATATTTAAGGTATGTACAATATTATTTAATAGGTACTAGGTTCGAAACTTGAACGCGGGAGAGACCGGGGGAACCCCGGGAGCCCACCCTCAAACCCCTGAGGTGTAGTTCTGTTGGAATCGATCGTCCGGGCCACTCGCCAACTTGCAGAAAACGTCCCGTCTGTCCCCCGTTGCCCCTGTTGCCACAGAAACCTACCACGGCCCGAGCAGTGAGCTTTCTTATTTGTTCTCGTCTCCCCGAGATCCTGCCGCAGCTAGCCTCTGTGCCATCAGATGCGCCTGGACCACCGAACTATCCAGCCCAGTCTCATTGGAAATCGCAGAAATGGGGGGATTTTTCACGATGTTCCCGATGCAAGAGCCGAACGATCCGTCAGCTTTAGGCGAAAGGCCCAGGCCATTGCCAGCTCCTATCAACCCAGGCGCGCTACATGCTAGATTCTCGTGCCACCAAGCGTCATCGTGGAACAATTTGGCAATTGAAAGATGATTGGCCTCGTGGGTGAAAAAATATCCGCCATCGACAAGCTTCGGCCAAAGATAGCGGAGACAAACCTCCAACGAGCCGCGAAGGTCTACGTCGCAATGGGCACGGCGATGGGCTTATTGAAAGACGGAAGCGTTTGCTCGAAGTAGCCTTTCACTAGGGAAGTAACTCGGTCGCAGCCATACCTCGAGATGTTGTTGTGAACAGTTTCGAACGTCCCTTTCCATGCGCCCTTGCTGTAGAGATGAACCTGAGAGGAAGCCAATACGTAGTGAGTTCCATCTTCTTGGGAGGGTTCAGGCAATCCTTCATAGGAATCGAATACAGGAAACTCGCGCTGGGCAAGACAGCAAGCGTGAGAAAGATTCACCGCGCTTCCCCCAAGGTAAGTGCCCCATTCCACGACGCATCCAGCAGGAGCTTTGAGGATCGCGTTTGCGACGGCCATTTGTTCAGTTAGGCCAGTAGCAGAAGGCACTTTGAAGCGGTTACGGAGCGTGCGAAACAAAAGACGTTTATTGCAGCGGAGCAGGAAAGCGAGATTCAGCATGAGCAATCATCCTAGCAGGTACAAGCATGAAACTGAATGGAATTTAGCGAAAAATCGCCGACGCCGAGGCCGTGATTACCGAAGAAACGGGGGACAGACGGGAAGTTCCCATTGCCGTTTTTCTTCGAGTGCGACCATTCGGTTCCCGACATCGCGCAACCATGAAAGGCACAAGGGTGCGGCGCCCAAATCGCTTTGCCCATGAATCCGTCGGCCATCTGCCGGAAAATCTCCCGCCTGTCCCCGGTTCCCGCGCCAACGAATTCCAGCAAGGTGATATGATTTTGCGGCCATGCCAAGAATTGCAACGCGCGTTTCATCCCTGACCGGCGAGGGCGCATTGGCGGTCTTCACCCGCGCCAAGGAGCTGGAAAAGGAAGGCCGCTCCATCATTCACCTGGAGTTGGGCGAACCTGATTTTCACGCCGCGGCGCCGGTGGTGGATGCGTTGCGCGCAGCGGTGGCGAACGGGCGCGACCGCTACGTGGCGACGCGTGGGATCCCGCCCTTGCGCAGCGCGATAGCGAATTACCTGAAGCGCACGCGGAATCTGGACGTGGCCGCAGAGCAGGTGCTGGTGGCGCCCGGCTGCAAAATGGCGCTAGCCCTCGCGATGATGGCGCTGATCGAGCCGGGCGACGAGGTGCTCTATCCCGACCCCAGCTTTCCGATCTATCCCTCCTTCACCCGCGGGCTTGGAGCAACCGCGGTCCCCTATGCCTTGCATGAGGAAAACAGATTCCAGCCGGATTTGGCGGAGATTGCTTCGAAAATAACGCCGAAGACGCGCATGCTGATCTTCAATTCGCCGAACAATCCTACCGGCACGGTCTTCAGCGAGGAGGCGCTGGCGCAGATCGCCGAACTCGCAAAGAAACACGATTTGTGGGTGATTGCCGACGAAATCTACGCGCGCATCCTGTTCAACGGCGTGTACAAATCCATCTGGACGCTGCCGGGCATGGCGGAGCGCACGGTAATTATCGACGGATTTTCCAAATCGTTCGCCATGACCGGGTGGCGCCTGGGCTATGCGGTGGCGCAGAAACACGTGATCGACGCGCTGGACATGCTGGTGCTGAACACCTTCACATGTACGGCGGAATTTTCGCAGGTGGCCGCCATCGAAGCGCTGAACGATTCGACGAATGCGGTGCCGGCGATGGTTGCGGAGTACCGCAAGCGGCGCGACGTTTTTGTCGGAAAGTTGAACAATATTCCCGGGTTCCGCTGCCAATCGCCGGACGGCGCGTTTTATGCCTGGGTGAATATTGAAGAGACCGGTAAATCGGCGGAAGAAGTTCAAAAGATTTTGCTGGAAGAAGTGGGCGTGGCGGCCATTGCCGGGGCGGCGTTCGGCGCGGAGGGAAAGAATTACGTGCGCTTCTCGCTCGTGAGCGCGACGCATCTTCTGGAAGAGGCGCTGGAGCGCATCCAGCGCGCCACGTTGCACTGGCGCGCGACGGTCTCTCGCTGATCGGTCGCGCCGGACAATTTTCATTCGGGAGAGTCAAAGCGATGAAGCATGTGCTGCGCGCGGGACTGGGAGTAGTCGTGGCCGCGGGAATGGCGCAGTGTGCCGCGGGGCAGGCGCGCCCTTATCCCTCCGGGGATGTGAAGAAGACGTACGAGCGCCTGCTGAAACAAATTGAGGCGATCCCGATGTACGACAATCATTCGCACGCAGGTTTCGCGGATGACCCGGACGTGGACGCTATGGCTTCGCCGCCGGATGAGAGCGCCACGCTGCGGCTGCGCGAGGACAATCCGGAGTTAGTGGCCGCGGCAAAAGCGCTTTTTGCTTACCCCTACGACGATTTCAAGCCGGAGCACGCAAAATGGCTGGCGGACAAGGCACGCGCGGCGGAACAGGCCGGCGGCGTGGCCTATTTCGACGGAATTCTGGACAAATTGAACGTGGATATCTGCCTGGCGAATCGCGCCATGATGGCTCCGTATCTCGATCCCAAGCGGTTCCACTGGGTGTTTTTTGGCGATTCGTTTTTCTTCCCGTTCGACAACACCCAGCAGACAAACAGCACGCCGGACATGGCCGTTTATGTTCCGTTGCAGGAAAAGATGCTGGGCCGATGGAAGAAACAAGAGGGCGTCGAAGGCCTGCCGGCGGATCTGGCCGGGTACGAAGAGTTCGTGCGCCGCACCATGGCCGATAACCAGCAGAAGCACGGCGGCGTGGCCATCAAATTCGAAGCCGCTTACTTCCGCACGCTGCATTTCACGGACCCGCCGCGCGAGCATGCGGAAGCCATTTACAACAAATACCGCGCAGGCGGCGTCCCAACGGAACGCGAATACCGCGAATTTCAGGATTACATTTTTCGGGTGATGGTGGATCAGGCCGGAAAACTGCACCTGCCCATGCACTTTCATACCTTCGGGGGCATTGGCGATTATTTCAGCCTGCGCGACGGCAATGTGGTCAACCTGGAGAATGTTGTGCGTGACCCGCGCTACAAGAATGTAACTTTTGTGCTGCTCCACGGCGGTTGGCCGTACGAACGCGAGGCCGCGCTGATGACCGCCGTGAAGAATGTGTATCTGGATACGTCCTTGCAGTCGCAAATGCTTTACCCCTCGCAGTTCAAGGACGTCTTGAAGCAGTTGCTCACGCTTTACCCGGACAAGATGATGTATGGTTCGGATGCGTTTCCGTTCAATGACGCGCTGGGCGCGGAGGAAAGCTTCTGGGTGGCGGCGCGGACCACGCGCACCGGTCTGGCCGCGGCTCTCGCCGAACTCGTGGAGGAAGGCGCGATCACGGAAAGCAAGGCGATGGAACTGGCGCGGAATTATCTGCACGACAATGCCGCGCGGCTTTATGGAGATCTGAAACAATGAGCGCAAAACCCGTTTGCAAATACATTCCCTGGAACACCGTCGAGCACGAGAAGCTGAACGACCTGATCGACCGCGAGATGGTTGTGGGCGAAAAACTGATGCTGGCGCGCGTCTTTCTGAAAAAAGGCGCGCATGTGCCGCAGCACCACCACCACAACGAGCAAGTCACCTACATTATGGAAGGCGCGTTGAAATTCGCCATCGATGGCAGGGAAATCGTCGTGCGCGCCGGCGAAGTGCTCTGCATTCCTTCCAACATGCCGCACGAGGCGTGGGCCCTCGAGGACACGCTGGACCTGGATGTCTTCAACCCGCCGCGGGAAGACTGGCTGAACAAATCAGACAACTATTTGCGTAACGACGTGCCGATGAAATAGCGCAAGCGTAGCGGCCTTCACGAGCTACCAGATCTTGCAGGCCTGCTCGCGGACCATGGCGTCGCCCTTTTTGCACCCAAAAGCCTTCGCGAACGCTTCCATGTTGGAAAGCGGACCGTTGCCGCGAAAACGCGCCAGCGGATGCGGATCGGTGTTCGTTTGCAGGCGCGCGGCCTCCTGCCGCTGATTGGCGCCCCACACTTGTGCCCAGCCCAGAAAGAAGCGCTGCTCGGGAGTGAACCCGTCGATATCCTTTGGGCGCTTGCCCTCGATGGATTTTTCGTACGCGGCGTAAGCGATGGCAAGCCCGCCGAGGTCGCCGATGCTTTCGCCGAGCACCAGCTTGCCGTTCTGGTGCAGGCCGGGTTCCACTTCGTAGCTATCGAATTGCTTCACCACGCAGTCGCCGCGCTCCGTGAAGTTCTTGCGGTCTTCCGCCGTCCACCACTCATGCAGGTTGCCTTTGCCGTCAAATTTGGACCCCTGATCGTCGAAGCCGTGGCTGATTTCGTGGCCGATGACCGCCCCGATGCCGCCGTAGTTCACCGCATCGTCTGCGTCGGGATTGTAAAAAGGCGGCTGAAGAATGCCTGCGGGAAAAACAATCTCGTTCATGCTGGAACTGTAGTAGGCATTCACAGTGGGAGGCGTCATGCCCCACTCCGTGCGGTCCACCGGCTTGCCGATCTTCGCGAGCTGCCGGGCCTGCTCGAATTCAATGCTGCGGCGCACATTTGCCGAATAGGCGCCGCGGTCGATGGAAAGTTTGGAATAGTCGCGCCACTTATCGGTGTAGCCGATTTTCACGTTGAAGGCTTGCAGTTTGGCAAGCGCTTCCTTCTTGGTGTCCGGCCCCATCCAGGAGAGCGTGGGGATGTCGTCGCGGAGCGCGGCAATCAGGTTATTGACCATTTCCTTGGCACGCGCTTTGGCGGCGGGCGGAAAGTATTTATCGACATAAACCTGGCCGAGGGCTTCTCCGAGGTTCCGGTCGGTAGATTGCACGCAGCGTTTCCAACGCGGCAGCATCTCCTTGGTTCCGGAAAGCTTCCTGTCATAGAAATCGAAATTCTCTTCCACGAATCGATCCGGCAGCCCCGGCGCGCTGGCGTGGAGCAGATGCCAGCGCAGATAGATTTTCCAGTCGGGAAGTGGAACGCTGGAAAGTTCCTCGTTCACTTCCTTGAAGAATTCGGGCTGGTGGATGTTGACCTGTTCCACCGGAGGGGCGCCCACAGCGCGTAAATAGTTTTCCCAGGACCACTCGGGAGTGAGGGTCTTCATCTCGGACAGGGACATGAGGTTGTAGTTTTTTTCTGGGTCGCGCAGCTCGACGCGCGTGCGCGAAGCCTTCGCGAGCGCCGTCTCGATGCTCATGACGGTCTTGGCTTCGGCGGCCGCCTTCTCCGGTGCGTCACCGGCCAGCGCGAACATCTTCGCCACGTGTTGCTCGTATTCCGTGCGCAGATTCTTGGACTTTTCGTCCTCGCGAAGATAGTAATCGCGGTCCGGCATGCCCAGGCCGCCCTGGATAGCTTGGGCGATGACGCGCGTGCTGTCCTTCAAGTCCTGGCCAGAGGCGAAACGGAACACCACGCTGGCTCCCTCCCGTTGCAGCCGGATGATTTCCGCGTCCAGAGATTTGCGGTCACCGATCGCATCGATCGTGGCGAGATCGTCGGCGAGGGGAGTCAGGCCAGCAGCTTCGATCGCCGTGCTGTCCATGCAGCTAGAGTAGAAGTCCCCGATTTTCTGCTCATTCGAACCGGCCGAGGCGTTGGCCTTGGTGGCGGCTTCGAGAATCGTGCGCAGGACGGTGAGGCTATTGTCGCGGAGCTGGGTGAACGTGCCCCAGTTGGGATATTCCGCCGGGATGGGATTGGCTTTCATCCAGCCGCCCATGGCGAATTCGTGGAAGTCGTCGCAGGGCTTGCAGGACTTGTCGAGATTGCTTAAGGAAAAGCCCCACGAAGCGCTGCCGCCGGCGGCCTTGACTGGGAGACGGGCGGAGAAGAGAAACGCGGCGGCGAGACCGATGAGCGCGCAAAATCCAAAAAGCAATCGAAGGCCACTGGCTTTCATGAGTCACCCTTTACTTTCGCGTTGGTCAGCAGAACGGAACATCCAGGCTTTCAGCCGGGGAGTTTACCAGAAATCGTAAGCTACCGCAGTCGAGGACAAGCTACTTGCTCAACGGGGGCAAATAATCTCTTTCGTACTTGGCGACGTCAACTTTTTGCCAGTCGCCGCGGATAATGCCCTCGCGAATTTGCGCTGGGCTTCTCCCCCTGCGGGTCTGTTCGTAGGAGTAGAACGCTTCCCTCATGCAGATACCGCAACCGGAACCATGGCGGCTGGCGAAGCAGTCCAGCAAGCTGCCATGCCCATTGCTGCGGTCGCAGTGACAATAGCAAGGCTGCTGATAGAGAACCTTCCGGCTCCGCCCGGCAACCACATACGCGTTGAAGACCAGCTTGTCTGCGTAGATCGATGGCTCCATCGTCGACGGCAATTCGCCGGTAGGAGGCTGCGCGTGAAACGCGGGAACCGGTTCGGATGGGTTGCCGTCGCTGTGTTCCACGCCGGACATCGGCTGTTGCGATTGCGTCGCGGCGAACTGGGGAACAACTAGAAGCGCAACGCCAAGCCCCGCCACCGCGAGCCCATTCAGGATTTTGCCCAGGTTTTTCATACTATTCTTCCGCTGGCCGGGATTCCCGCGCTCTTCAACTCTATGGCGATCGCCGCCGCGCGCTCGGACAGATGCTTCTCGCGCAAATGCCGCTGCACACGCCGGCCCCACGTTTTCACAAACGAATAGTTGAGCGCCCCGCCTATCGCGGAGCTGGCCAGCGGCACCATCCGTCCTACCCATTTTTCCGCGCTCTCTTCACCGATGCGCACGGCAAGGCGGCTGGCAATACGCGGCGCCAGCTTTTCGATCATTTGCTTCTCAGCCAGGTCCTTGCTGAAATCGATCCCTGCCGCGGCGGCTGCGGCCATCCACATTTGTATGCGCCGCTCGGATCCATTGTCTTCGAAGCCGTACAGCAAACAAAGTTTCTGGATTAGGCGAAGGGTGATTACGGTGAGCAAGCCTGCATCCGGAACAATGGTAATTATGCCGCCAAGGCCAAAACCGGCCCCCTGCGCCATGGCCAGGCGTTGGGCGTCATGGATCAGCCGCCCGGCAATCGCGTCCAGCTTTTCCAGCGGAGCATCTCTCATGCGCCCAAAATGCGGCACCCACAGGCCGTGTTTTTCGGCCAAGGTCCGCCGAAACTCTTCCGGATCAACCTCCACCGTGCGCAGACCGCGCAACATCCCGAAACGTAGGAAGCGTCCAACTGCGCCCCGTGCCAGCGATTTGGGTAACTTCGCCATAAGCTCAAGCATCCTATGGCGGGTTAGAACCGGTCAAGGGAACTTCCGTTGCACGGCTCGCCCCAGGCCGTGACTGCCTCGCGACAGGGGGACCGGAGTTCTACTTGACGCCACAACGGATTTCGGTAAACTGCGTTTTCGCCATGGCTACCATCGCTCCAATGCTGCCCGCCGAATTTGTTGCGGATCTCGACTTTCCGCAGCGAGAAGCGGCTTTCTTTTATGGATTGTTCTTGCGCGGGCATTCCCCGGAGCAATTGCGCCGTGACATTGAAGTCCCTCCCGCGGTCCTGGCGAAATGGCACAAAGATGCGGAACGTGAACCGCAACTCCGCGACGTCTTTTCCCGCATGGTCGAGTACCGTCGCCACGTTCTTGCCATCTTTGACACCTTGATCGGTTCGGACGGACAATTCCGCCACCTACAGTAAAATCGCACTCTTACTAGTACCTCTAGTCACAGCTTGAGATTCCCTCTCCCTTCCTGCATCGGCAAGGCAACTTGTGGCAAACCCTCCTCGTCTAACTGGCAAATGGGGAAAAGTGTTCTTGATGGTGTAGATTCCCGAATTGACGTGGCTCCGCCACGGGATTAGAATCAGACCGGCCTAAGGGTGTCTGCAATGTACAAGATAATCAGAGATTTTTCGGTCGTCTTGGCCTCGTTCTCGCTTCTGTCTCTCCCTCTGCCTGCTCAGCAGGCCCCAGACCCGGGAGCACCTGCTCCCGTTCCACAGAATCAAAAGTTGTCCAGAGACCAGAAGCAGAGGATCAAGAAGACGCTCAAGGAATTGGACACGCCGTACAAAACCTGGTTGAACGAAGATGTCATCTATATCATCTCTCCAGAAGAGCGCTCCGCCTTTCTGCAATTGGAGACCAACGAGGAACGCGAGCAGTTCATCGAGTCATTCTGGCTTCGGCGCAGTTCCAATCCAGACCTCCCGGACAACGATTTTAAGGAAGAGCACTACCGCCGCATCGCTTACGCCAACGAGCATTTTGCTTCCGGAATTCCGGGTTGGAAGACGGATCGCGGCCGCATTTACATCATTTGGGGCAAGCCGGACGAAATTGAGTCGCATCCCACCGGCGGCACGTATGACCGGCCAATGGAAGAAGGCGGCGGTTCCACAACGACGTATCCGTGGGAGACTTGGCGGTACCGCTATCTGGAAGGGATCCAGGAGAACGTGGTATTGGAGTTTGTGGATCCCAGCGGGAGCGGCGAATACCACCTGACCACGGACCCGTCGGAAAAGGATGCTCTCACGCACGTGCCGGGCGCGGGCTTGAGCCTTTTGGAATCGATGGGCATGGCGTCCCAGGCGGATCGCTTTACACGCACGGATGGGACAAACTTGCCGACCGCCCTCGGCGGGACACCGGCCAGTTTGAACGAATTCACGCGGCTGGAACTGTATGCAAAGGTGATGCGTCCGCCGGATGTGAAGTACAAGGACTTGGAAGCCATCGTGACCTCGCGCATGGTGCGCGATCAGTTGAAATTCGAATATCACACCGACTTTATGAAGGTCACCAGCGACACCATCTTGGTTCCCGTGACCGTGCAGATTCCCAACAATCAGCTCTCCTTCAAGTCCAAGGAGGGGGTGCATTCGGCCGAACTGAATATCTTTGGACGCGTGACTACCTTGACCGGTCGCGTCGTGCAGACCTTTGAGGATTCCGTGACCAAGGATTATCCGGATTCCCTGTTTGCGATGGCAGTCAAACAGACGTGCATTTACCAGAAGGCTTTGCCGCTCCGCCCCGGTTTGTACCGGCTGGACCTGGTGCTGAAGGATGTGAGCAGCGGGAACGTGGGCGCGGTCAACACTAGGCTTGCGGTGCCTCGTTACGATGAAGAAAAGTTGGAAGCCAGCACGCTCATTCTGGCGGACCAGATTGAGCACGTCCCCGCCAAGCAGATTGGCACGGGGCAATTCGTTCTGGGCTCCTCCAAAGTCCGCCCGCGGCTCGGCGGCGAGTTCACCACCGCCGACAAGCTGGGAATCTATCTTCAGGTTTACAATTTGAAGCCGGATCAGAAGACTCACAAATCCGACGCCAACTTCGTCTATACCGTCAAGAAGGGCGAGCAGCAGATCATGCAGTTCAAAGAAACTTCCGTGGATATGAAGCAGACCGGCGATCAGGTCACCATCGAGCGTCTTTTGCCGCTGGCCACGCTGACGCCCGGGAAGTATACTCTCGAGGTCAGCGCCACGGATAGGCTGGCGCAGAGCACCATTTCCAGAACCGCGGAGTTTTCGATTAAGAATCCGGTCGAGCAGAAGGCTGCGGCCGCGAACGTTTCGCCAGGGAGGTAACCAAGGTGAAGCACGGCCAGTTCCTGTGCTTCGGTGTTCTATTGGCTGCCACTTTGGGTGTGTGTGCCGGTGCTCCTCCTGCTGCCGCGCAATCCAGCCATAAATCTTCCGCCGGATCGATTTCTGGCGTCGTTCGCGATCCCGGCGGAATTCCCCAACTCGGCGCCACCGTCGAAGTTCTCTCCGAAGCGCCCGGGGTTCTCCTTAGCCATCAGTTGCTGACCAATGCCGCAGGTCTCTTCCGCGCGGAGAACCTGCCACCTGGCCTTTACACAGTTCGCGTGACCCTGGCGGGATTCCTCCCCGCTCTCGAAAAGCACATCCAAATCTCTTCCAGCTTGACCACCGTGATCCGGGTCCAGATGGAGTCTTTGTTTTCTTCCATTGAGCAATTACGTCGTTTGCCGGCGAGTGGCGCCGTAGAGCAGGACGACTGGAAGTGGGTGCTGCGCTCGGCATCGGGCACGCGTCCCATTTTGCAGTGGCACGAAGAGGAAACCGATGACGCTTCTCTCGTGATGGCCGATATGGGCGGCAGGCCACGGCAGCTCGGCCAGATTGAATTTAACGGGGGTGCGCGCCGCCCCGGATCGGTTTCCAACATTGATGGCGCGCCTGGCACGGCGTTCGCCTATGACCAGCGGATCGACCAGTCTAACCATCTGGTGTTTGCTGGCCAGGCCAATTACGACGATGACGCGCCGGCGGGCGGACTCGCCGCCATCTGGCTGCCAAACGCGTCCCAGCAGGATGGACCGCGGAGCACCATTGTTCTTCGCGAAGCCAAGATCGGCCCCGATGGACCAATTTTCCGGGGAGTACGTTTGGACCAGAGCGGCACGCTGACTTTTGGTGATCGCTATGTGTTGCGCGTTGGCGGCGAATATGTCCTGGTCGGGGCGGGCTCCTCGGCCTGGAGTCTGCGCCCGCGGCTGAAATGGGAGACGCGGGTCTCGCCGAACTGGTCTGTCGATGCCGTTTACGCCGCGCTTCCCATCGGGGTGACCTATGGCGATAACTTTGTTTCGGGTGCCGCAGAGAATCAACCACCCAGCGTGCTGGCTTCGGCCCTGAACCAACTGGATTCCTTCCCGGTTTTGTTGTGGCATGGGGGGAGATCCGTTCTTGAAAATGGCAGACACGAGGAATTGGCGGCCGACAGAAAACTCGGCGAACACAGCATCCTGCAAGTGGCCGTCTTCCACGATGACAACAGTCATGTTGCTCTGTTTGGGAAGGGCAATGATCTCCCTGCCGCTGAATACTTCCAGGATTTCTACTCCAAGGGGTTCGCCTATGACGGCGGTTCCTCCGTTTCGTGGGGAACACGTTTGGCCCTTCGCGAAAGGATCACCGACGATCTGGAACTGACGACGATCTATGCATTTTCGGGAGCATTGGTGCCGGGTGGACTCATTGATGGAGGGCTGCGAGATGCTCTGCGTACCGCGCCGGAACAGTCCGCCACGGTGAAGTTGACGGGAAAAGTTCCGGTGACGAGAACGAGGCTGACCGTCGGTTATAAATGGGTGAGCGGATCGGCATTGTCCCGTGTGGATCCCTATGGAGAGGCAATCTACGACGTCAATCCCTATCTCCACCTAGGTATCCGGCAGCCCCTGCCATGGGGTGCCCTCGGGCATTGGGAAGCGAATGCGGATTGTGACAACCTTCTGGCCCAGGGCTATGTGCCCATGACTGTCCGGGATGGGCAGGCGCTCCTGATGCCGGCATTTCGGAGTTTTCGAGGTGGGTTGAGCTTGCAGTTCTAGGCCGCAGCAAAGTTCTGTAAAGTTGTATCCCGCCTACCAGAAAGTGGACGCAACAGGCGGCACCCTCCCTGATTTGCCGTAATTATATGAATTAAAAGTACTTATTGTGAAGCACATCTACCAAAGATTGGAACAGGACTTGCTCCACTTCCATGAGTAAGCAAGCGAGTGGCGGAACCCTTGGCATGAAGGAAAGTCTCCGTGTCAGCGTAGGTGCGGTAGTACTGGCGCTAGCTACTTTGGCGGCGGTTATCTTCGCGTGGCTGAACTTTGTTCAGCGTTCCCGCTATGACTTGGTGGACGACGGAGTCGCCTGGTCGGATAGTGCCTCGGGCATCGAAGCCTGGAAGGTCACCCCGGACTCGCCGGCCTCGGCCGCGGGAATCCTTCAGGGGGACATCCTTCTCGCCATCAATGACGCCCAAGTTCCCAGTGCCGCACAGGTTGCCCGTCGGCTCTACCGCGCCGGACTCTGGACGCAGTTGCGCTACAAGCTTTCCCGCAACGGGGAGGAATTTGAAACCCGGCTGATCACCACACCCCCACGTAAACCCCTCACCGTCGAGAATTATCTGCGCGTGGTGGGGCTTCTGTACCTGTTCATCGGCCTCTTCATTTTTATCCGGAGATGGAACGCGCCTCGCGCCGTTCACTTTTACGTTTTCTGCTTGGTTTCCTTCATCCTTTACTCTTTTCAGTACAGCGGAAAGCTGGACGCCTTTGATCTGGAAGTGTACTGGTCCAGCGTGGTGGCCCGGCTTCTCGCGCCAACGCTGTTGTTGCACTTCGCCCTGGTTTTTCCGGAACGGTCCGGAGCCGGCCGCAAGTCCCTTCTGAAGATAGCCGCGGTCTATGCCGTGCCGGCCGCCTTGCTGGTGATCCACATACTCACGACGATCAACGCGCTTGGTTTCGTGCCCACCATGCGGTCGCGCTTCACGCTGGACCAGATTGAGCTGGGTTTCCTGGGCGCTTATTTCCTGGCGGCCGGGCTGGTTTTTTATTTGAGCTATCGCCACACGCGCTCCGGCGTTCTTCGGCAGCAGTTGAAATGGCTGACCGGCGGTACCCTGGCGGGCAGCGTGCCGTTCACGGTGTTCTACATTCTGCCGTACGTTTTCGACGCCGCAGCGCAGTCCTGGATGCAGTTTTCAACGCTGAGCCTGGTTCTAATTCCATTGTGTTTCGGTTACGCCATCATCCGCTACCGGCTGATGGACGTGGACATCATCTTCAAGCGCGGTCTTGCCTATACCGCCGCGACGGCGGCAGTGGCCTCCATTTATTTCGCCTTGGTGGCTCTAATCGCGGAGATCTTCCACACGCAGACCAGTGGGCCGGTGGCCGGCATGATCGCCATTGTTATTGCCGCGTTCCTGTTCCAGCCGTTTCGCGAAGGCATTCAGGCGCGGCTGGACCGCTTTTTCTATCGCGACCGATTGAACTACCGGCGCACCCTGATCGAGTTCGGACGCACGCTGACGAACGAAGTGCGCCTCGAACCGATGCTGGGCTCCGTGATGGACCGTGTTTCACAGACGCTGCTGGTGGACCGCCTGGCGATCTTTGTGGACGACCCGCAACGGCCCGGCGAGATGCGCCTGGCGCGTTCCATGGGTGTCCGCCTGGTCGAGTCCCTGGACTTGAGCTTCATTGCTCCGTCACGGCCGGAGTTTCTGAGCGGGCCCGTTTTCTTCGAATCCCCACGAAGCGCCAGGGACGTAAGCGATTCGGTGCGGCGGGCGCTGGAACAGTTGGAGCTGAACTACTTCATTCCCTGCCGCATACGCGACCACACTGTCGCAGTGCTGGGCCTCGGGAAAACCGTGGATGGCGATTATCTCTCGAGCGATGACGTCGAGCTGGTGCAAACCATCGCGGGGTATGTAGCCATCGCCCTGGACAATTCGCAACTCTACTCCTCCCTGGAACAAAAGGCCGTCGAGGTTGCCCGCTTGAAAGACTTCAGCGAAAACATCGTGGAATCCCTCAACGTCGGCGTTTTGGCGGTCGATCTTATGGGAACCGTGGATGCTTGGAACAGCCGCATGGAGCAATTGATCGGGGTGAGCCGGAGCGAGGCCGTGGGAAAGCCGTTCAGCCAACTCCTGCCGCAGGATCTGGTTGCGGAGATTGACGCGCGCGGCGACGAGGAACAGGTCACCGGCATTTATAAGCACCGCCTGGTGCATCAGGGCCGCTCCGTGGTGCTGAATGTTTCCATCACGCCGCTGGTGGGCAAGTCCGGGGAAAAAATTGGGCGGTTGCTTTTGTTTGACGATGTCACGCAGCGCGAGCGGATGGAAGAGCAGATGTCCCAGACGGAAAAACTGACGTCTCTGGGACTGCTTGCCGCGGGTGTGGCGCACGAAGTGAATACCCCGCTTGCCGTGATCTCCAACTACATTCAGATGCTGGCCAGGCAGATGCCCGAAGGTGACCCGCGCCTTGGCATCATCGAGAAAATCGTGAAGCAAACCTTCCGTGCCAGCGAAATCGTCAACAACATGCTGAACTTTTCGCGTACTGGCCCCAGCGAGCTTGCCGACGTGGATGTGAACCGAGTCGTGGAGGAGACCCTTTCGCTCGTGGCTCACCCGTTGAAGACTTCTCAGATCCAGGTGGTCAAGCAGTTGAGTGAGCCCCTGCCCCCCGTGCGAGGCTCGGCAAACAAGCTTCAGCAAGTGTTCCTCAACCTCTTCCTGAATGCGCGGGACGCGATGCCCCTGGGCGGCATGCTCGAAGTGCGCACGGCCTCCCATACTGGCAGCGTCGAAATCGAAGTCGTGGACACGGGCAACGGCATTTCGCGCGAGCACATCCATAAAATTTTTGATCCTTTCTTCACGACTAAGGCAGGCGCCCGGGGAACCGGGCTCGGTCTCAGTGTGAGCTACGGGATCATCAAGGAACATGCCGGCAAGATCGACGTACGATCCACCCCCGGCCGAGGAACTTCGTTCCATGTTGAATTCCCAGCCGTTCGGAAGGCCGTCCATGTCTAAAGGTTCGATTCTGGTCGTCGATGACGAATCGGAAATTCGCGAGGGCCTGGAGCTCTTGCTGAAGACCGAAGGGTACCTGGTGGCCAGCGCGGAAACCGCGCTCCTGGGGTTGTCGCGCCTGGAGGAACGCCCGTTCGACCTGATGCTGCTGGACGTCAGCCTTCCGGACCGCAATGGCATTGAGCTCCTGAAGGATGTGCACCGGCAAGACCCGCACCTGCCCATCGTGATGATTACCGCTTATGGCTCAATCGAAATGGCGCGGGCTGCCTTCAAGGGCGGGGCCACGGATTACATCACCAAGCCCTGGTCCAACGATGAACTTTTGTTGCAGGTCGCGCAAGCGGTGGAATCGCGGCGTCTGCGCGACGAAAACGTTCAGCTAAAACGCGCGTTGAAGCAACGCTTCAATTTCCCCAATATTGTCGGCAAGGGCGAAAAGATGTTGGCGCTGCTGGACCTGGTGGCTCAAGTAGCCCCGTCGCGCTCCACAATCCTGATCAGCGGCGAAAGTGGCACCGGCAAGGAGCTGATTGCCAAGGCCATTCATTCGGCTTCGCCCCGCGCCGACAAGGCCTTCGTTCCCGTCAATACCGGATCGATCCCGGTTGACTTGTTGGAATCGCAGCTTTTTGGCCACGTCAAAGGCGCGTTCACCAGCGCGGTTGCTTCGAAAAAAGGCCTCTTTGAGGTTGCCGACCAGGGAACCATCTTCTTCGATGAAATCGCCACCGTGAGCCCGGAGACCCAGGCAAAGCTCCTGCGCGTCATCCAGGAGCGCGAATTCATGCGCCTAGGCGGCACCGAACAGCTCAAAGTCGATGTCCGCATCGTGGCCGCTTCCAACGTGGATCTCCTTTCCCTGGTCAAGGAAGGCCGCTTCCGCGAGGATCTTTACCACCGCTTGAACGTCATCCACCTGCGTCTTCCGCCGCTCCGGGACAGACGCGAGGACATTCCTCCTCTGCTGGTGCACTTTCTCGACTGGTTTTGCCGGGAAAATACCAAGCCGCTGCGCCACTTCACGCCCGGTGCCATGAAGTTGCTGGTGGATTACGATTGGCCCGGCAACGTGCGCGAACTCGAAAATGTCGTCGAGCGCGCCGTTGTGCTCTCCACGCAGGAGCGCGTGGACATCGACCTGCTCCCCGATTCCATTCGCAGCAAGGAAATCGTGCGCGGTGTGCGCCTGCAATTGTCGGAGTTCTTGCCACCTCTTCCCGGTGAGCCCGGTGCCCGCACGGCCGCGGACAATCCCAATCCTTCTCTGTTCCAAATCATGGATGAAGTCGAGCGGCGCATCATTGTCGACATGCTGGAGCGCTGCGGATGGAATCAAACCGAAGCCGCCGAGCGGTTCTTAATTCCCTTGTCCACCCTGAATCAAAAAATCAAAAGGCTGGGAATAGACGTGCGAAGGCGGGGCCGGAGCGAAGAGAACGGGCGCGCGCCTTACGGAAAATAGGGAGCGTTCCATTTTGGAACGGTGCTCCTTTCCCTCAATTTATTCTTGCATCCCTGCTGCTGACTAGGCAGAGTTACCTCAGATGATCCTGCGCTTGTCCGATTCCCTCTCACGCGGATTGGTGGTCGTCGCGACCTTCCTGGTCGGGCTTTGGCTATCCTTTTTCAGTATTCGTTCCGCGATCGCTCGCCGCGGGTCCGAAGGAAACACGGCAAAGCAGTTGGAATTGGCAGTGCGCTTGGAACCAGGCAACCCTGAATACTGGTATAGTCTCGGACGCTACCAACAGTACAACCTGGAACAGCCGGACTCGGACCAGGCGCGAGAGGACTACAAAAGAACGATCGCGCTGAACCCGCTTGCCACAAATGCCTGGCTGGATCTCGGTACATCCTACGAATTGGACGACAAGAGCGCGGAGGCCCGCGAGGCCTATCTGCAAGCCAAGAAAACCTATCCCACCTCGGCGGATGTCTCCTGGCGCTATGGAAATTTTCTGTTGCGAGAAGGGGATCAAGTCCAAGCCTATGCCGAATTGCGACATGCTATCGAGGCGGATCCGAAGCGCGCGGCAGCGGCGTTTTCGCGCGCCTACCGGGGCAACCCCGATATCGATCAGATCCTGCGCCAGCTTCTCCCCGCGGAACAAAGCGTCTATACCGACGTGATTGCCGAAGCCTCCAGTGAGAATCAATTGGCCGTGGCGAAGATTGTCTGGGCACAACTGCTGACGGTGCATCCCCACCTGACCATGCGCGAGGTTGACCCGCTCGTTTCCCAATTGCTTTTCGCGGGCGAATTTTCGGAAGCCCGTCGCATCTGGGATCAGGGCATGGCCGCCATGGATTTGCCGCCGCTTCTTCAGCCCCAGGGCTCGGTCGTGTGGGACCCCAGTTTTGAGTCGGACATTAATGGCTATTCCTTTTCCTGGCGCTTCCCTGCCCTTGCCCAGGGGGTGAGCATCAATCTGGACAAGTCCGAGAAGCATTCCGGAAACCAGTCCCTGCGGCTCTCCTTTGATGGCAAACATAACCCAAACCTGGAAGCGCCATGCACAGGCGCAGTCGTTCAGCCGGGCTTCACCTATCATTTTTTCGGTTGGATCAAGACGAGGGATATCACCACGGAGCAAGGCATCGCATTCCGCCTTCGCTCGTTCGAAGCCAACAGGATCCTGGTGGTCAAAACACGAGAAGTCCATGGCACCAATCCCTGGACCCTTCTTGATCAAGCCTGGACGGCTGGTCCAGCCACTCATCGCGTAGAGATCTGCGCGATCCGGGAACAAAGCGAAAATCCGGACGTGCGCATCTCCGGCTATGCCTGGGTGGATGACGTAAACCTTGTGCTGCAGCCCGCGGAGCGTCACAAGCCATGAGATTTTTGCGCGTCGGCATTTGCTGCCTGCTGGCTTTCTCTGTTCTGTCCTTCGGTGGGGTGGAGGAATGGTCACAAGCCGTCCTGGAAGTCGGCGCCGCTATTCTTCTGGTCTTCTGGGCTATCCGGCAGTATCGCCTCGAAGCGGAACAGCTCCTCATTCCCCCGGAATTTCCGCCGCTCTGCGCGTTTGCTCTTGTGGCCGCTTTCCAACTGGTGTTTCAACTGACGGCTTCGCCGTATTACACGCGGGTAGAGCTGCGGCTGTTGATCACCTATCTGATTCTGTTGTTCCTGATGTCCCAGGCCTATACGCAAAAGGATCACTGGCGGGGATTCGTCTGGTTTCTGATGACCCTGGGATTTGTCGTGTCGATCTTTGGAATTCTCCAGTACCTGACGTTCAACGGGAAACTTTACTGGTTTCGGGTGCTGCGCTTTGGCGGGCTGCCGTTCGGGCCGTACGTCAACCGCAATCATTTCGCGGGATTTGCGGAGATGGTGATTCCGGTGGCGCTGGTGCCGCTGGTCCTGGGGAAGGTGCGGCGAGAGAGGCTTTTCCTGGTGGCGTTGTTCGCGCTGGTTCCCATCGTGGCGCTGTTGTTATCCGCGTCACGCGGAGGAATTGTCAGTTTCGCCGTGCAAATGGTCATCTTGTTCTTGCTGCTCATGATTCGACGGGTTCGCAGCAAGCATATGATTGTGGGCGGCGTGGTCGTGTTGGTCGCGGTTATGGCGGTCTCCTGGATCGGGGTGCAGCAGGTTTTGGAGCGATTTGCGGGAATTCAGACCCTGGAGGTCTCCGCCGGAAAACGCGCCGCGATGCGGCAGGATTCCTGGCGGATTTTCCTTGACCACAAGTGGTTGGGAACGGGACTCGGGACATTTGAAATGGTTGATCCGCCGTACGATTCCGTGTTCGACGGAAGGATTGTCAACCACGCACACAACGATTACCTGGAGGCCTTGGCGGAGACCGGCGTGGTTGGTGGGCTATGCTGCGCCTGGTTTCTGGGCGTTTTTTTGCTGAGCGCCTTGAAGGGCATAGCGGAACTGAAGGGTTCGTTTGGCTCGGCGTTGAACCTCTCCGGACTGATAGCTTGTAGTGGGATATTGGTCCATAGTCTGGTAGACTTCAATCTGCACATACCTGCGAACGCCCTGCTATTTTTTATCTCAGCCCACTTGGCTGCCGTCCGCCTCGCGCCCACCGTCCTCGGTGTTGACGAGAGCCAATCGCAGCACAGGCACATACGAAATCACTAGGAAGGCCGTGACGTACAGACTGTATAATGGCGCGAGGGGGTCCATCGAGTTGAGGGTCTTGGCTAGACTCAGGGGCCATCGCTATCTTTTGCTCTGCGGGGCTCTTGTCCTGCTTTTCCACAGGCCATCGTGTGTTTCTGCTCAAGATGTTTCGGTGATCGGAACGCCTCAACAAACGAACGAGCGCATCCGGACGCTCAGCACCGCTTCGAAGCCCACCTCGCACGAATACACTATCGGGAATGGCGACCTCATAGGCATCACTGTATTTGATGTACCGGAACTGACGCGCGATGTGCGTGTCAGCCAATCCGGCACCGTCAGCATGCCTTTGCTTCCGGAGCGCCTGCACGTTGCAGGCCTGACGGAGACCCAAGCGGAGCAAATGATCGCAGACGTATTGCAGGCGAACGGATTGGTCAGCCATCCCGAAATCAGCGTGACGGTAAAGGAGCACAAGAGCAGGCCCATTACGGTCGTGGGTGCAGTTGCTCACCCAATGGTCTATGAAGCCGACCACAGTGTCACTCTCCTGGAAGTGCTCGCGGAAGCGGGCGGCATCGCCGCTGATGCCGGCGACACTATTCTCGTGACCCGGCCCCGTGCTTCCGCCTTTGTGATGGTCCCTGTTCCCAATCCCGAGCCTGGCTCTCCTCCGGCTCCGGGAGCGGCGCTCTCTGTCGATCCCCTAGCTGAGTCTGCGCCGGCCTCTTCCGATAAGGACGCAACGCCGATTGCAACCCCCCCGGCGTTCCCCTCGGCAACCGCGATGGCGCAAAACCCATCCCCACCGGCCGCTTCCAGCAACCCGCCGGAAGGGTCCGCGTCCGCTGGAAACATCATCACCATCAATCTGAATGATCTCCTGGAGACCGGTGACACGCGGAACAATATTCCGTTGCAGGCAGGCGATGTTGTTACCGTGCCGCATGCAGGCATCGTCTATGTTCTGGGTGCCGTAAGTCGCCCCGGCGGATTTGTCCTTGCCAACGATCGCTCCCAACTGACGACCATGAAAATTTTGGCCCTCGCCGGTGGCCTGACCAATGTCGCAAAACTCGATCATGCCGTCATCCTCCGTAAGGACAATCAGGGAAAGCAGACCGAGACCGAAGTGGACCTCAAAAAGGTGATCAATCGGCAGGCGGAAGATTTGCAGATGCGCGCCAGCGACGTGCTTTACATTCCGGAAAGCCGGACGAAGCGAGCCTTGGTGGAGGCGGCGCAGTTGGGCGTAGCCATCGGCACAGCAGTGGCCATTTACCGTATCGCTTATCATTGAGTGAAATCCGATGGGTGAAGAAACTAAAATATTGCCACGTAATCCAGGTTCGAATGGTAACGTGGAGGTCTTTTCCTCTTCCTCCCGAATTCCCGCGCTCGAGCTCTCCCCGCGAGAGCCTCACCTGTACGATTACCTGCTCATCCTGCGCAAGCACCAGTGGTTGATTCTTTCGTTTCTTCTGGCCGTTGTCACTATCGTGAGCGTGGCCACCTTCCGGATGAAGCCGGTTTACAGCGCCAGCGCTAAAATTGAAATAGACCGGGAAAACACCAGTATCTTGCCGTTCCAGGGCGCGGACTCCTACGACTTCATGATGGATCTCGACAACTACATCGAGACCCAGTCGCGCATCCTTACCAGCGAGACCCTCGCTCTGCAGACCATCCGAACCACCAGTCTTGCCGCCAATCCGGATTTCGCCGGTGCCGGCGGTTCCGATGCCCTTGCAACCGGAACACTGAAAAACCAGAAATTACCCTCGGAAATTGGCGCCTTTCTCGGCAGCCTGACTGTCCGGCGCATCCCCAATACGCGTCTTTTGGAAGTGGGCTATGAGTCCACGGACCCCCAGATGGCCGCGCGTGTCCTCAACGCCCACCTGGATAACTATATTGAGCAGAATTACACCAGCCGTTATGAGGAGAGCAAGAGAGCTTCCAACTGGTTGGAGGGGGAGCTCGATGCGCTTAGTGTCAAAGTGCGCCGCTCCGAAGACGCACGCATCGAATACGAACGCAACAACCAGATCTGGACGGTTGACGACAAGAACGACAGGGGCAACGTCACAACCCAGCGACTTTCCGATTTGAACAAAGAGCTGACCGACGCCCAGAGCGACAGCCTGAAAAGGCAAGCCCTCTACGAGTTCGCCAAAGCCGGCGACCTGGATGCCGTCCCGCAACTTCGCGACAACGTCGTCTTGCAGGACATGGAAAGAAAGCACGCCGATCTCTCCGTTCAGTACACAGACTCCGTCAATCAATATGGCCCCAACTTTCCCAAGGTCCTGCGCTTGCAGGCGCAGATGAAGGACTTGGATGCCCAGATGATGCGCGAACGCAAGGGCATCATCGCTCAGCTCGAAAGCGAATATCGCGAGGCCAAGCAGCATGAAGACCTTTTGAGCCGCGCGCTGGACGAGCAAAAGGCCGAAGTCAACGCCATGTCCGAGAAGATGATCCAGTACAACATCCTCAAGCGCGAAGCCGAGGCCAACAAGACGCTTTACGACAGCCTGCAGACCAAGCTCAAGGAAGCGCAGATTTCGTCCAGCCTGAAGTCCTCCAATATTCGCGTCGTCGATCCGGCAATGGTTCCCTCGACACCTTCGCGGCCCGCCAAAGCCCGGAATATCGCCTTGGCGTTTCTCGTCGGCCTGGTGGGCGGCATCGGCCTCGCGCTTCTTCGCGAGTACCTGGACAACACCGTCAAGACCCCGGACGACATCGAAACACTCGCGCGCCTGCCTTCTCTTGCGGTTGTGCCGGCCTTCTTTGGGGAAGGCGCAACTTCCCCCAAGCGATCCGGTTTGTTCAAGAACGGCGCTTCGAACAATGGGCATGAGAAGCGAATTGAGCTGGTTGCCCAGCACCTGCCTAAATCGCAGATGTCGGAAGCCTTCCGCGCTCTGCGAACCGCATTGTTGCTCTCGCGGCCCGATCATCCCCCGCAGGTCATTCTGGTGACCAGCGCCCTCCCGCGCGAGGGCAAAACCACCGCGGCTGCGAACCTCGCCGTCACCCTCGCTCAATTGGGGGACAAGACCGTCCTTGTGGACGCGGACTTGCGCAAACCAGGCATCGGCCGCTTGCTTAACCTCGGCACCGGAAAATATGCCGGGCTGAGTTCGTATCTCGCCGGCGTCTCCACTCTGGACCTCGTCACCGTGCCGCATCCCGCGATCCCCAATCTTGCGGCGATTCCTACGGGTCCTCTGCCGCCCAATCCTGCCGACCTTCTGTCCTCTCACAAGCTGACGGAGGCTATCGCTGAATTGCGCAAGAAATTCAAATTCGTGGTGATCGATTCGCCGCCGATCATGGCGGCCACCGATGCCGTCATTCTTTCGGTTCAGGCGGATGGTGTGCTGCTCGTCGTACGCAGCGGTGAAACTCCCAAGGAAGCCTTCACCCGCACACGAGACTTGCTGGTCAGCGTCAACTGCCATTTGCTGGGTGTTGTGCTCAATGCCGTGGATTCCAGCGCGCCGGATTATTACTATTCCTACCGATATTACCCCTATTCCTACGGCTACGGTCCCCAGGAATCCCTGGACTTGGGTCACGAGGATCTATCCGCTCACGAGCAGGCCTCTCCCGTGGACCTGGACGATTCCGACAAACTTTGAGGAGGCTGCGTTGCGATATCTCATCACCGGTGGTGCTGGATTCATCGGTTCACACCTCGCGGAACGCTTGCTCGAACGGGGAGAATCGGTGGTGCTGCTGGACAACCTCTCCACCGGCAGCATGGAGAACATCCGGCATCTGAAAGGCTTCGAAAATCTGCAATATCACCTGGACGGCATTGAGAATCAGCAACTCCTTGCGGAGCTCGTGGACGACGCCGATATAATCTTTCATTTTGCCGCCGCCGTCGGGGTCAAGCTCATCGTCGAGAGTCCGGTTCGTACGATTGAGACCAACGTCAACGGCACCCAGATGATCCTCGAAGCGGCCTCGAAGAAAAAAAAGCTGGTTGTGTTGGCCTCCACCTCCGAAGTCTATGGCAAGAATACCAACGTGCCTTTTCACGAAGATGCCGACCTCGTCCTTGGCCCCACAACGAAGGGACGCTGGAGCTACGCGGCCTCCAAGGCCCTCGACGAATTTCTGGCGCTTTCTTATTGGAAAGAAAAAAAGCAGCCGGTTATCGTGGTGCGCTTTTTTAATACCGTCGGACCGCGGCAGACCGGCCGCTACGGCATGGTGCTGCCGAGTTTCGTGAAACGTGCGTTGGCGAATGAACCCATCGAAGTGTATGGGGATGGCAAGCAATCCCGCTGCTTCTGCGATGTGCGCGACACCGTTGAAGCTCTCCTCAGGCTGGTCCCCCTGGAGCGCGCCATCGGCGAGGTCACAAACATCGGCAACACCGAAGAGATCACCATCGAGAACCTGGCCAGGATCGTTAAGCAGCGGACCGACAGCTCGTCACCGATTCACTTTATTCCTTACGATAAAGCCTACGAGCCGGGGTTTGAGGACATGATGCGCCGCGTTCCCTGCATCGATAAGCTTTATTCTCTGACGGGCTTCCGCCCGCAGACCAGTCTGGCGGAGATCATCGACCGCGTCTCCGCCTATTTCCGGCAAAAGGAAGGGCCCTTGGTGAGCGCCGCGGCCAAGCGTTCTATCGCCTGAAACAGCTGTTAACTGGAGCATAATTTTTTCCAAGCGACATCAACTGATCTTTCTTGTAGAATCTGCTCATAGTACTCCGTACGATTTCATGTCCGCTTCTCCGTCCAGCCCAGTTTTTGTGGCACCGAAAGGGCGCCGGTTCCCATGGAGCTACCGGCGAATTCTGTGCTTGTTTTTCGTACTGTCCCTGCCGATGCTCAACCCCATCGTGCACGGCGACGGCGTGGGCTACTACGCCTACGCGCGCGCGGCTCTTATTCAACATAATCTGCACTTCGAGGAGGATTGGCGGCACGGCAACCTCAACTTCGCCCAGTCCCGGACGCGCGATGGCGGCCAGCTTCTGCCGCAGGAATACACCGAAACCGGCTATGTGAGTAATCTCTTTTCCGTGGGTCCCGCTATTCTTTGGTTTCCGTTTCTTCTACTGGCACATCTCTTCGTACTCATATGGAATTTTCTGGGTGGCCAGATTCAGGCAAATGGCTTCTCGTTTGCATACGTCCTGGCTATGGCGATCGGCACTGCCATTTACGGCTTTCTTGGCCTCCTGCTTGCTTTCTCTCTGGCCAGGAAGTACGTCGATGAAAAATGGGCCTTTCTCGCCACACTTGGCGTGTGGTTCGCCAGCTCTCTCCCCGTCTACATGTACTTTAATCCCGCGTGGTCTCATGCGCATTCCGCCTTTGTGGTTGCCCTTTTCCTTTGGTATTGGGAACGCACGCGTCCGGCCCGCAGCACTGCACAGTGGGTCCTTCTCGGGCTTATCTCCGGCCTGATGGTAGATGTCTACTTTCCCAACGGCATTTTCCTTCTCCTGCCGCTTGTGGAATCCCTATTGTTCTACTCCTCGTTTCGAACGGCTGGATTCCGCGCGGCCGGTCATCTATTTCTCCAAAACCTGCTCTTCCTTTTGTCCATTTTCGTTGCCACGATTCCCACCTACATCACGCGCAAAATCATTTTTGGAGGCTACCTGCGTTTTGGCTCCTACCCTGATCTTGCTTGGGACTGGTCCGCCCCCAATTGGCGCGCTGTCCTTTTTTCCTCGGATCATGGCCTGGTTAGCTGGACTCCTCTCCTCGGACTTGCCCTTCTTGGTCTTTTTTTTCCGCCACGCCAGGCTCGTGGTCTCGTACTCTACTTGGCATTCGGGGCCGCCGCTTTTTATTACCTGATCGCGAGCTACCCGTACTGGGATGGCCTCTCCTCCTTTGGGAATCGGTTCTTCATATCGCTTACCCCCATTTTTGTCTTTGGTCTTTCTCTTTTGCTGGCATCCGTCGCCCGGCGCTTCTCTTCCTCGCGAAACTCTTTTATTCTCCTGGCCGCCGTTCTTGCCTGCTTAGTCGGCTGGAACTTTGGCTTCATTTTTCAATGGGGAGCGCATCTTATCCCCGTGCGAGGGCCCATATCCTGGAGGAGCATGGTCCACAATCAGTTTGCCGTCGTTCCCAGGGAGATCTCCTCGCAGATACGCGTGTTTCTATTTCGTCGTCACGCTCTCATGCAGGAAATTGAACAGCGGGATATCGAGCAGTTGAAGAAGAGTGCGCCCCCATAGATTTCGGGATAGACTAAAGGTCTCCCGCCCGGGGTAGATTCCCGTTCGGTATCCTGTTCCTAAATCAAACGCTTCGGCAGGAGTTTGGCTCGCGTTTCAAGCGGCTTGCGCTTCATGGCATTGGTGACTTCCAACCCAACGGTTGCAGCCCCCCTGGCGAAGCGGTCAGCCGGTTCCACCACCATCCGCATCGAGCCTCCTCGCGGCTGGTTCAATTTGCGCCTGCAAGAGTTGTGGGAATACCGCGAGCTGCTCTACTTCTTTGTCTGGCGCGACGTCAAGATTCGCTATAAACAGACCGCCATCGGCGTCCTCTGGGTCGTCCTTCAACCTCTCCTTACCATGCTGGTTTTTACCCTCTTCTTCGGCAAGCTCGCCAAGTTGCCTTCTCAGGGGCTGCCCTACCCGATCTTTTATTTCGCCGCGGTCGTTCCCTGGATGTATTTTTCCACTTCGCTTCTGAATGCCACCAACGTCGTGGTGGAGAATCAGCGGGTCATCACAAAGGTCTTTTTTCCCCGCCTGATTCTTCCGTTTTCCGCTGTGTTGTCCGGCCTGGTGGACTTTGCCATCGGGTTTATCGTTCTTCTGATTTTCACCTTTTCCTATGGAATGCGTCCGACGGTAGCCGTACTGTTGCTGCCCTTCTTTCTTCTTCTGGCCGTTCTCACTGCTTTGGGTGTTGGCCTGTGGCTTTCCGCGCTCAACGCGCTCTACCGCGATGTGCGCTATCTCATGCCGTTTATCGTTCAATTCTGGCTGTTGGCCTCTCCCGTGGCCTATCCGAGTTCGATGGTTCCCCAACGATACCGTTGGATCTATGGCCTGAATCCCATGGCCGGGGTCATTGATGGCTTCCGTTGGTCTCTTACCGGGCGCGGGCAGGCGCCCAGCGCGGTCTTGATCGCCTCTGCGACCATGGTGTGCCTTGTCGTGTTCGGCGGGCTTCTCTTTTTCAATCGCATGGAAGTAAGCATTGCCGACCGGGTCTAAATAGATCGCTTATGTCCACAGCCGTCATCACAGCGGAGAAATTGAGCAAGCGCTACCAGAGGGGTATGGCGCCTACCAGTAGCCTGCTCCGCGATTCCCTGGCCCTCGCCCTGCGCGCTCCGCTCCAGTTCTTCCGCCGAGACCGCAAGGAAACCTTCTGGGCGCTGAAGGATGTCTCGATTGAGGTGCATGAGGGCGAAGTTCTTGGCTTGATTGGCCGCAATGGTTCCGGCAAAACCACGCTGTTGAAAATTCTCTCGCGTATTACCCGCCCCACCGAGGGCTGGGCGGAAATTCATGGCCGCGTCGGCAGCCTCCTCGAAGTCGGTACCGGGTTCCATCCGGAGCTTACCGGGCGGGAGAACGCGTTTCTGAGTGGTGCAATCCTCGGCATGGGCAAGCAGGAAATCACGCGCAAGTTTGACGAAATCGTCTCCTTCGCCGAGCTGGAAAAATTCATTGACACGGCTGTGAAGCATTATTCCAGCGGCATGTACGTCCGCCTGGCCTTTGCGGTCGCGGCGCATCTTGAGCCGGAAATTCTGCTGGTGGACGAGGTTTTGGCCGTCGGCGACATCCGCTTCCAGAAAAAATGCCTCGGCAAAATGGGCGACGTGGCCCGCGCAGGCCGCACCGTGATCCTCGTGACCCATCAACTGAATCAAATCCGTCGCCTTTGCCAGCGCGTCGTCTGGCTGGATGGCGGAGCCCTTCGGCAAACCGGTCCAACGCCCGAATTGGTGAGTGCCTACGAGGAAGATATGAGCTCCGGCAGCTTGGAAGATGCCCGGCCGGCCGAGGGCGCCGCTCAGTTCTTGCGGTGGAAGCTCATTGGCACGAACCGCACCACCGACCATATTCTGCCTTCGGAAGGCGAAACTTCCGTCAGCTTCCTGCTTCGCGTGAATCAGCCTTTGCATGGCGTTCATCACGGCATCGGTCTCTATGACCAGCATCGTCACTTGCTTTGGGGCAATGCGCTGGACGGTGTAACGCTTGAGCCCGGCCATCATGAATTCCGCTATACCCTGCCGACCCTCCCCTTACGGCCGGGCGTCTACTCCTGGCGGGTAGCGTTGTATGACGCCGGCGTGCGCATCGATGACTGGGAGTGCGTGCCAAACATGCATGTGGTCACCGTTCCCATTACCCATTACCGGGATGAATCCGCCGGCTTCCTCAATATCCCGTCCAAACTTGAGATTTTGCCCGAAACCTCCTTCAAATGACTTCGCCGTCTCAGAAAGTAAGCGTCTACATTCCCGCGTATAATGTCTCCACATTTCTGGCGCCCTGCATTGAGGCCTTGCTCGGTCAGACCTTGCCCGCGGACGAGATTTTGGTGATTGATGATGGCTCGAGTGACAATTCGGCCGAGATCGCGTCCCGCTATCCACAAGTGACACTGATCCAGCATCCCGTGAACAAGGGACTGGCCGCAGCCCGCAATACCGCCATGCGCGCGGCGCGTAATGACTTGGTTGCCTCGATCGACGCCGATTGTGTAGCGGCCCCCTCCTGGCTCGCGGAACTTGCCGCGCACTTCACCGATCCCGCCATCACTGGAGTCGGCGGAAAACTGATCGAGGGTGTCCAGCGGAGTCTGGCGGATCGCTGGCGCGCCTTGCACATGCCGCAGCACTGGGGCGACTCGGCCATCCGCGGCCCGCGCTTTCTGTTCGGATGTAACACCTTGTTTCGCAAGTCCAGCGTGCTGGCCATCGGCGGCTACGACGAGCGAATGCGCACCAACGGTGAAGACACGGATCTTTGCGCCCGCCTGCGGGAGAAGAACGCGGAATTCTTCTATGCGCCCTACGCCCTGGCCACTCACCTGCGCCACGATACGGCTCGCTCCGTCCTGGACGCCTACTGGCGGTGGTGGCGCTTCGGCGTCAACGCTTACGCTCGAGGCCCTCGGCTACGCTCCGTCCTGGGTCACGCAATTTTCGTCCACTTCCGCTACAATTTTCTCGAGCCATTTCGGGAGGACCTGAAAGCGGGTCGCTGGGACCTCGCGGCGTTCGATTTTCTCGTGCTTGCCTATTTCCCCTACCGCGACTTTTGCTTGTGGCTGGACGCGAAAAAGGGCTCCGCGAAGTTGTAACTTGAGAGGAGAATTACCTTTTGCATGTTCTTGTGACCGGCGGTTGCGGCTTTATCGGTTCCCACGTCGCGCTTCACCTTCGCGAGAAGGGACACGAGGTTTCCGTGATGGACAATCTGGTTCGCCGCGGCAGCGAACGAAATGTCGCCGTCCTTTCCCGCCACGGCGTGTCCTTTTTCCACGGCGATGTGCGCAATCCGGAGGACCTGGGAAATCTGCCCTCCGGCATCGAGCTGATCTGCGACACGAGCGCCCAGCCTTCCGTCGTCACCGGTTACGCGAATCCCCTCTTCGACATCACCAACAATGGCCTCGGCGCCATCCACATTCTTGAGTACGCCCGCCCGCGACGCATTCCGCTGATCTTCTGGAGCTCGAACCGCGTGTACGGCGCGGATCGCCTAAATGCTCTTCCGCGCCGCGAAACTGCAACTCGATTTGAGTATGACTCTGACGCTTGGAATCGCCTCCCCATCGAGCAGCGCCCGCCAGGGTTTCATCCCGTCCACGGCGTTTCCGAGGATTTTTCCATCGATGGCGGCCAGCGCAGCATTTACGGCCTCAGCAAGCTCATCGCCGACGCGGCCTGCCAGGAATATGCCCACGCCTATGATTTGCCCATTGTGGTTAATCGATTCGGCGTGATCTCCGGTGCGGGCCAGTTCGGACATACGGATCAAGGCTGGGTCGTCTGGTGGGCCATCGCGCATTGGTTTCAGTTGCCGTTGACCTACCTGGGCTGGCAGGGAAAACAGGTCCGCGACATCCTTTTCGTGGAAGACATGCTCACCCTGTTGGATTTGCAGATTTACGGGCTTGCAAACTTCCGAGGGGAAGTCTTTAACCTCGGCGGCGGCCCGGCCAATTCCATCTCTCTCTGCGAAGCCACCAAATCCATGCAGGAGCTCTCGTCCCGCTCCACCTCCGTCACGCACTCGGATCAGGCGCGCCAGGGCGACATCGTGCTCTACTGGACCGACAACCGCAAAGCCGCGCAGCAACTCGGATGGAAACCCCAAACCGATTTACGCAGTGGCTTCGCTCGCATCTTCAACTGGATCCGCGAAAACGAGAAGGAACTGCGCGAGCGCTATGCAAAATGAAAGCGGTCATTGCCGTTCGCTTCCGTGCGGTAAGCCGCAATCCTTGCCGGTTGCGCCTAATTTGTTCTGATTGCCATGAGAAGCCGGAACTTAGCATCCCGCGAAAGCTATTGATTCTGACTCGGCGGCGTGGAAAATTGAGTTGGACGGTGCGAAATCAGAAATCGCGGTGATCTGCCCACCCGCGATTGTCATCGCTCACCTTCTCAAATGCAACGCAGCGGCAATCCGGCGTGAACCCGAGCGTCTCGTCGGGATTCACAAATTTGGCTTTCAGGAGTTTGCGGAACTCGGCGGAGACGCGCCCTGCCTGCCGGATAACCCGGGCCGCGTTGGACGGTTTGTAGTCCGCCACCCGTTCGGTGACGCCCACCACGCGATAATCCCGGTTTGTAGCGACGTAGCGGCACGCTTGATGGACACCCGGAAAAAAGACGTCGTCGAACACAACCACGCCTCCAACCGGAAGAATCCGGTCAACGTGAAAGAAATCCGTCAATGCGTGGTCGAAAGTATGCCAACCGTCGATGAAGGCGAACTCGACAGTCGTTCCCCGGGCTTCAATCTCCGCTAGCGCCAAATGGGAGTACGATTCCTTGAGCTCAATCAGATTGCCAAAGCCTGCCAGCTTGAGATTGTTAATCCCGATGCCCTTCCACTGCGTACTTTGATGGGCGTCGATGGCAATGTGACGAACGCCACCGCAGTCATTCAACGTTTCACAGATGAACAATGCGGAGATCCCGAAGGCCAATCCCACTTCCAAAGTCGTCTTTGGCTTACGTTGTCTGATAAGGCGCTGAAGAAACTCTCCCACGTCCGCCGTGATGGCAGAATCGACTGGCAAGAACCTCGATCCGTCGACAGCGCGCACTTGGCCTGTGCGCAGAATATCTTCAAGTAGGGGAACCATGCACCGCCACGTCCACACTATAGCGGAGCTTTTCCGTCAACGTCTAGCAGCGGAACTCTTCTTCCTGATGAACCATAACGAACCGGGTTGTGCCCATCGATACAAATCTGGTGAATTTGACGCATAATATCAAGGGTTGTACCCGCCCATCCTCTCTGTGGAGAAACTAACCTTTCAGATGAAGCCGAAAACAGTTTTGGTTACCGGTTCCAGCGGACTCATTGGCTCGGAAGCCGTGGAACATTTCGATCGCCAGGGCCATCAGGTCCACGGCATCGACAACAACATGCGCCAGGTCTTTTTTGGCGATCCCGGCGATACCACCTGGAACCTCGACCGGTTGCGCCGCATCTCGAAAAACTTCACCCATCATAATGTGGACATCCGCGATCGCATCGCTCTCGAGACGCTCTTTCGTTCGCAGCGCTTCGACTTGATCGTCCACTGCGCCGCGCAACCCTCTCATGACAAGGCCCGCGACATCCCCATCCTCGATTTTGAGGTCAATGCTCTCGGCACCGTCAATCTCCTTGAAGCCACGCGCCTCCATTGTCCGGAGGCGGTCTTCATTTTTTTCAGCACCAACAAGGTTTACGGCGACGCTCCCAACGAACTTCCTCTCAAGGAGCTAGAAACCCGCTGGGAATACGCGCGCCCCGAGGACTTCAACGGCATTGATGAAAATTGCCGCATCGATCGCACTCTCCATTCCCTCTTTGGCGCCTCGAAGGCCTCCGCTGACCTGATGGCGCAGGAGTACGGCCGCTATTTCGGCATGAAGGTCTGCATTTTCCGCGGCGGTTGCCTCACCGGGCCGTCGCACTCCGGCGTAGAACTCCACGGCTTCCTTTCTTACCTGGTGAAGGTGGCCATTTCCGGCGGTACCTATTCCGTCTTCGGCTACAAGGGCAAGCAGGTCCGCGATAATATTCATAGCCACGACGTGGTCCGTGCCATCGAGGAGTTCGCCGCGAATCCCCGCTGTGGCGAGGTTTACAACCTCGGCGGCGGCCGCCAGAACAGCGTCTCCATGCTCGAAGCCATCGCTAAAATTGAACACATGAGCGGCAAAAAGCTGCATTGGAAATACGTCGAGGAAAACCGCAAGGGCGACCACATCTGCTACATCTCCGACCTGGCAAAATTCAAGTCCCACTATCCCAACTGGAACATCACCATCGGCCTCGTCGAAATCTTCCGCCAAATCATCGCCGACCACACCCAGCGCCTCCAGAGCGTGGGGACGAAGTAATGCCTTCGTGGTTTCGCCGGTTGTACCCGTGGCTGATTGAGCTCTGGATTGCTTCTGTCCTTTTCGTTTTCTTCCTTGTTCGCGTGCTCGGTTCCAGCGTCGGGCAGCGTCTCCTTGCGCTGCTGCGGCTTCATCAATCCCCATGAGGCTGTTCCCCCCCATCCTTGCAAACCTGCTCCTTTTGCTTGCCGCTTTTGGTGTGGGCAGTCTTTTGCGTCCTTTGTTCTCTCAAACCTTTCAGAAAGCGGATCGCCTTGCCGCCATCGCTCTCGGAGGCCTCGGCCTGCTCGGCACGCTCCTCTTCCTTGTCGGCATGCTCCATTTCTCTTTAGCCGTTGTCCTGGCTGTTCTGCTTCCCGCTGCTCTGTTGGGCCTGGTGTTCTTGAGGAAAGAGATGGGGCACACGGCCACTCATCGCCTGTTTGAAAACATCCCTCTCCTTCCTGTCGCGGTCATCGCCCTTATTTTGATCGTCACTTTCGTCGGTGGTTTGGCCGAGCCCGTCGGTGATATCAAAATGGACGCCATCGCCTACCATTTCCTTGGTCCACGCGTTTGGCTCCGGGATGCCGCCATCCACCCGGTTCCCGACGAGTGCCTTACGTCCTTTCCGGCGGTGGTAGAAACTCTCTTTGCGGCGTTGATGGCGATCGGTGGCACCCGCGCCCCGGAGCTTTTCGCTCTTCTTAGCATTGGCCTCCTGCTGCTTGTCTCTTATGGGCTTGCCGTTCGCTTGGGACTGGACGCCACGGGAGCGTGGTGGGCCATCGCTTTGATTGCTACGATGCCCGTGGTGTATCGCGGTGCCTACGGAGGTTTCGTCGACGCGATTTTTTCTGGTTTGCTGCTGCTTTCATTACGGTTTGCCCTTGATGCTGAAGGGTCCAGGGAATATGTGTTGGCGGGCATCTTTGCCGGCCTAGCCATGGGCACGAAATACACCGGCTTGCCAGCTTTCGTCTTGATTCTGACGGCGGCACTCGCGTTTGCGTGGGCCCGTCAACTGGCAGTTTCCGCTAAACCTTTGAAGCCGCTTCTTCTCCTGACGGCGACCGCGTTTTTGGTGGCTTCACCTTGGTATCTGCGAAATTGGATGGCACTTGGCAGTCCGATCTATCCTCCGCCTCCCCTCCTTCTTCATTTTTTCCAGATAAAATATATGTCTCCCCAGGCTATCAATGCGCTGGCTACGATCGTCCGCAAGGAAGGATTGGGCATGGGACACAGTCTCCCGAGCTTCCTCCTTCTGCCCTTCCATTTCACATTCCATTCCGCCAACTTCTTGAATGGTCCCGGAGGTGTGGGGCTCTCGTTGCTAGCTCTCGCTCCTTTCGGGATTTTGTCGCGGTGGCGCGATCCCTTCGTGGGGGCATTAGGCTTATTTAGCTTTATGGAGGTGCTCGGTTGGTTCGTCATCGAGCAGGACGCTCGATTCTTGATCCACGTCTATATCCTCCTGGCGATCCTTGCCATCTGGGGCTGGCGCTACGTGGCCACCAACGCTCCTCGCTTTGGGCGTTTCCTGGCCGGCTTAGCCATTGCCTGCTCCATCTTGTACGGTGTGTTCATGATCGTCTCTTCCCGCGTGGACGATCTTCACGCTGCGGTTTCGGCAAATTTTGAGAAGCAGCGAATTTCCCGGGAAGTTCCATTCTTGGAGAGCTTCGCCTATCTGAACAATGATTCGACCGTCGGCAGGGTTCTTGTACTTGCGCCGCGTTTTCCAACTTTCTATCTCCAGAAAAATTACTTGAAGCCGGTGGGTCGCTTCGGAGAAGAGTCTCTGCCGGGCGCAAGGGATATCCGCAAGCTTTTGGAGAATGCGGTTTCTTTAGGGATAACTTACGTTGTTGATGTTCGCATGGAAGATAACGATTTCCAGATTCAAGGAAGGCCGGACAATCTTGCACTGGTCCTCCACCGAGAAGATCAGCGCATTTATCGCGTTCTCCCAACTCCCGTATCGCCGCAGAACCAGCCTTAGCACCCTTGTACTACTCTCAGATCCAGTGTTCCCGGTCTCGAAACACCGAAATCCACGCCCTAGTGCGACATATTTCCCTTCATGGTGACGAGGTATAGCCTCCGGGACGATTCCATGCCCACCGTGCGCATCGAGGCCGCTTCATGACTCAGATACAAAGGTAACCAGGTGCCTCCATCGTCCGGTTCTTCCGCATAGAGAAGAAATTCCGGGTGCGCAGCTGTGAACTCCGAAAAGTCCCTCACCTGGAGAGGCATATAATCGCGAAGAATCACGACGTGCTTGTCAAGCGTGTCCGTTCCTTGATACCGGTACTGTTTTGTTTCGTCCGTCAAATAATAAAGCCGCTTATAAAATGTCGGCGAAGCATAGTATGCATACGGCGTGTACTTCATGCCACTCGCTACCACCAAGGGAAGATCCGGATACCCGCTTTTTCCCACGAATTCTTCTACAGCCGCCGTGGGAGACCCCAGGTGAAATGAAAGACTCGACCTCCAGAATATGAATTCACGCACGCCCACGCTGCTAAAAAGAAACACGGCGAAGAGCGCCAAGACGGCCGGCCTTGCAAAAGACAGGACGCTGCCGAAGGCCACGCAGATGCCTATGATTGCACCCATCGCATAGGCGTCCCTCATCCCGCCGTGCGTCACCTTAATGACAAAGCAGGCGATCAACGGCAATGCCACAAAAGCCACCAGCAATG
Organism: Candidatus Acidiferrales bacterium; assembly: GCA_963734105.1. Classification (GTDB taxonomy): domain Bacteria; phylum Acidobacteriota; class Terriglobia; order Acidiferrales; family UBA7541; genus Acidiferrum. Next base: position 357,915 of record CAVTFW010000010.1, read on the forward strand.
TTCCCTGAGCCAAGTCCACATTTCGAATTTCTGATGCCGGAGAAGTCCCGAGCCGCGTTAATAGACGGGATGCAATCACGCCTGCGATCGCCACCGTCGCCATCGCCGCTCCATAGCCAGAATCGGTCAGAAAAAACGCGCCATAGGTCGAGGGAAGAGAGGTGAACCCATAATGCGTGTAATAATGAGTGCCGTAGTAGGTCCTGAGATTCGCGAGCAAAGGCCAAAAGAAAAGCAGGGGCATGGGCCCGCATGCCAGGGCCACCCAGACGGTCCACCGTAGCTGCCGCGTCCTGAGGAGAAGTACCGCTTCGGCCAGGCCGAAGGGCACCATCGCGAATGCGGCGTAGTAGTGTAGCGATTGCGCCACGACCAAGCTGATCCCAAGCATCACCGTCCAGAATGATGATGGCTGGCGCTGGTAGCAGATCAGCGCGAATGAGATGCATGCCATGAGCATGCTGTATGGACGCGCCTCTACCGCATATCTACTAAACAAAATCGTCGACAAGATCAGAGACGCGCACAGGAAGGCGATCGATTCACCACTACTTCTTTTCACGTACGCGAATACGCAAATCAGGGTGCAAGGCATTGCCAGAATCGCTGGCAGCCGGGCGGCGATTTGTCTGTTCTGAAAAACCTTGATGGCAACTCGCTCGATCCAAAAGAAGCTCGGGGGCTGGCCATCCACGGCATGAGCCAGTGCACCCCAAATCGCTTTCAGGGTTGATTGAGAACAGATTGCTATCGTGGTAAGTTCGTCGTACCAGAAGGATCTCGTTGCCGCAGCAAAGACACCGCGAATAATCACATAAACGACTAGCAAGCCCATCATCAAATAGATGAATTTCTTTGAAGGCAGATGAATTTGGCCCCGAATGCCTCCGGGAGTGTCGCCCTTCGCCATTTCATTGGCCAGCATCAAATTTCCCCCGCGTTCCTCGTCGAAGAACTGCCATCACGGACGTGCCGGACAGGTGCTGGGGGATTATCTCGCACCTAGAAACGAATCCCAGAATGCCATTAAGAAGCGGACTTTGCGAGTCGAACCCCGTGGCGTAAACTTCGCGGTCGTTTTGTTTTCTTCCAACCAATAGCTTCCGAGCGATCAAAGTTGGCACCAATGGCAGTCCCCAGTAACTCCACCGCTCCAACTGGAGCCCAGCTCGCTGGACCGGCTCTCGTAAAGTGCATATCGAATAGCGGCGAACGTGGCCTGCCGCGCGATCATAGCCCGAATAGGCCCATAGCCCGGCGGGGATGCTCACCACTAACCTACCCTCCGGTGCCAAATGATACAGAATTGCGTTCACGAATCCATCCTCATCCGCGATGTGTTCCAGCACATCGAATAGAAGGATGAGGTCGAACTTGCCGCGAAACTCCTCGTCCCTTTGATGGAGGTCGTAGCAGCAGACCCGGCTGATTCGGCTCACATTGTGTTTCAAGCCGCACTCGTTCAGATCAAACCCCGTGACCTCTTTTGTGTATCTGTCTTCAATCTGTCGCTGGAGCAATCCGTGCCCGCAGCCGACTTCTGCTACTTTTGCTGCCGCACCTACTATGTCCCCTGCGAGCTGTTGAAGAACTTGAAAGCGGCGGCGCACCCAAAAATGGTCCGTCCCGGCAATCTGAAAATAGCCATCCGACATGCTGACTTCGGCCGGAGGCGACAAATATTCAATTTTTCGGAGAGGCGATGCCGAGTCGGTTGTCCTGTTCGCTGTCGCCATGCCGGAAGGTTCACCTTTACCGCAGAAATTCCTTCTCCAAGGCGCGGTCCGTGGCATTTGGCGCGCCATTTTCGCCTTGAGCACGGTGCGTCATCTTGCCAATGACGTACTGCGGCCGCGCCTTCGTCTCCTCGTAAATCCGGCCGACGTACTCACCAATCACGCCCAGGAAAAAAAGCACAATGCCGGACAGAAACGTGACTGCGACAATAAGCGCCGTGAACCCTTGCGGTGATTTTTGCAGAAAAATCTTGGCGTAGAGCGAATACAGCACATACAGGCTCGAGAGAAGCATCACGAAGGCCCCGAACATCGCCGCCGCGCGGATCGGCACGATCGAGAACGCAAATATCCCGTCGAGCGCCAGTTTTGTCAGCCGCAGCACGCTGTACTTGCTTCTTCCCGAATGACGCTCCGCCCGCTCCACCGGGACTCCCGTTTGCCGGAAACCGACCCAGCTTCGCATCCCCCTTAAATACCGATGATGCTCGGGCATCTTTCTCACCTGATCCACGACCCGCCGCGACATCAGTCCAAAATCCCCCGAATCCAGCGGCAGCCGGATATCGGAAAGCCTCGCCATCATGCGGTAAAACACGAAATAGCAAATGCGCAGCAGCAGCGGTTCCTTCCGCCTCACTCTCTGTGCGTACACCACGTCAAATCCCTGCCGGAATTTCTCCACGAATTCCGGAATCGCCTCCGGAACGTCCTGCAGGTCTCCGTCCATCACCACTGCCGCATCCCCCGTCACATAATCCAGCGCCGCCGTGATGGCCGCCTGGTGTCCGAAATTCCGCGAGAGGGAAATTGCGGCGATTCGCGAATCCTCCCGCGCCGCCTGCGCCAGCATCTCGAATGTCCGGTCGTTGCTCCCGTCGTCCACAAACAGCATTTCATGCGGCCCGCCTGGCAACCTGTCCAGAACGGCGCGAAGGCGCTGCAGCAGCTCCGGCAAAGCACTCTCCTCATTGTGGACGGGGATTGCGACAGAGAGACGAAATCCAGTGGCCATGCGGACTCATTATCCCCTTACGTAGAGAGCCTTAAACATACCGCCGATCCCAAGGCACAGCAAGGCACGCACCCCGCGCCCCCGAACCATTCCGCACAATCCCAGGAGCGTCCTGCCGAATCACTTCGTCGCGTAGCCCTGAGAGTGCCGCAGGTGCCACTCCCAGGCCGAGCGGAGGATTGTGGGCAGATCCGAGTGTCGAGGGGTCCACCCCAGGATTCCCTGAGCTTTTGTGGCATCCGCGATCAGGCGGGAAGAATCGCCGGGGCGGGGCGGCTCCATCCGGATCCTGATCGGTTTGCCCGTCACCTGTCGCGCACACTCAATCACTTCCAAGTTCGAGTAGCCGCGGCCACTTCCAAGATTGAGGAATTCCGAAGACCCGCCCTGCCGCAGATATTCGAGGGCGCGTCCATGCGCTTCCGCAAGATCGCTCACGTGGACGTAATCGCGAATCGCGGTGCCATCGGGTGTCGGATAAGCGTTGCCGAAGACGGATACTTCCCTCCGCTTCCCGGAGGCGGCCTGGAGAACGTTGGCAATCAGGTGCGTTTCCGGTTCGTGGTCTTCTCCGTGCTTCTGGGTCGCACCCGCGGCATTGAAATAGCGCAAAGCCACAAATTTCAAGCCGTAGGCTTCGTCATAGGAAGCTAGCAACCGTTCCATAAAGAGTTTGGACCACCCATACGGACTCGCTGGCCATTGCCGGGAGCCTTCCTTGATAGGCAGAGCCTCGGGCTCGCCGTATGTAGCGCAGCTCGAAGAAAGCACGAAGCGGCGCGCGCCGGCCTGCAGGAGAGAACCGATCAGGTCCATTCCTTGCAGCACATTGTTCTCAAAATATAGCTTCGGTTCCTGGACCGACTCCCCAACATACGCAAGCGCGGCGAAGTGAATGCACGATTCGAGTTCATGCTCCCGCGCGATTTGAGCTAGCAGGGCTGTGTCGCCCACGTCACCCTGGTAAAACGGAACTTCCGCATCCAGCGCTCCGCGGTGGCCGCACGTAAGATTGTCCAGCACCACCACCCGCTCTCCCCGCGAGAGCAGGTACTCCACCGTCACACTTCCGATGTACCCCGCGCCTCCTGTCACCAGGATCGCCATGGATGCTCCCCCATGCTTCGTCTATGCAGCCGGATGCTCGCGTTGCGTCCCGTCAGGCTTGCGATTCTTCCGTGGGCGAGAAGACGCAATAATTTTTGCGTGAACGCACCCTATTCTATAATCAACGCCGAGCCCGTTCCAAAGTGATTCAGATCGCCTCTGATTGAACCCGGATCGGGCGGAAACCCGGTCGTGAAAACCGCTGCAATCTAACCATAGTAGATTACTCACTTATAAGAATATTATACTGTATAATCATGTACGGAAGTGCCTGCTGCTCGTGGAGGGTGCTCCCCGTGCGGCTTAGGTTTGCCCGGATTTAGCGTAAACTTGCAAATGCAGCATTCGCCGCAAGGTCCCTGCCGCATTCTGCAAGGCGCGCGGGTCCTACCTGCGATTTTGCTGTATGTGAAATGTCAACACCTTTTGTCAGCGTACTGATCGACACCTACAACCACGAGCGCTTCATTGAAGAGGCGGTCTCCAGCGTTCTGGCGCAGGATTTCCCCGCCGCCGCCCGCGAAATTCTCGTCGTGGACGACGGCTCCACCGACCGCACTCCGGAGCTCCTCGGCAAGTTCTCCACCCAGATTCGTGTTCTTCGCAAACCCAACGGCGGCCAAGCCTCGGCTTTTAATCACGGTATTCCCCAATGCCGCGGCGAAATCATCGCCTTTTTGGACGGCGACGACTGGTGGGCTCCGAACAAGCTACTTGCCGTCGTCGAGGCCTTCTCTTCTCACCCTGCCGTCGGCCTCGTGGGTCACAGCATCACCCAAGTCCTCGCCGACGGCACGCGGCGCAGCGAACTCGTCCGGGAGTCGCCGCAATTCCGCATGGATTCCGTGGCCGGCGCCCGTCTTTTCCGCCTTCGCAAGAGTTTTCTAGGCACCAGTCGCATGGCCTTTCGCGCGGATCTCCTGCGCCGCATCGGCCCGGCCCCTGAACCGCTGGTCATTGAAGCCGACGAATACCTCTTCACTCTTGGCGCGCTATTCTCCGAAGTTCTGCTCTTGCGTGAGCCGCTGACTTTTTACCGTCTCCATGGGCAAAATCTCTTTGAGATCGGAGACCGCAACGCCTCCTCCCTCCGTCGCAAGCACGCCGTTCTGTTGGCCCTGGCCGATGCTTTGCGCCGTCGCTTCGCTTCAGAGCGCGTCCCCCACGAGATCGGCCACGTCATTGTGGACGCGGTGCAAACCGAGGCGGATCTTGTTCGTCTTTCCCTGGGTGAGGGCTCGCCTCTCGACACCTTTCGCACGGAACTCCGCAGCTATGAACTCACATACGAGCGCGCCTCCCCCTTGCGCCGGATCTTGAAATTCGTCAGTTTTCTTCCCGCTCTCTTCCTCTCCCCCCGGCGTTACAACACACTCAAACAAAAGCTCGCATCCAATTTCCTTTATGCCAAGGCTCGCCAGAACTTTCTTCCGTTTCATCGCCCAGACCACGTTGATCGCACCGGTAACTGGAACCCCTGATGACCTCTCCCCCAAGCCCTTCCCAGCCGCTGGGCATCCTGATGGCCGCATGCGTGCCTCGCCGCCGCGAGGGGGGCGTCGCGAGCGTCATTTATAATCTCGGGCGTGAACTCGAAAAGCGAGGTCACTCCCTCACGTATATTTTTGAGGAAGACCTCTATGGCGAGGACGCTGTTTCTGCGCGATTCAGCGCGCTTGTCTTCGCCCATCGCCTGAATCTCTATATCGCCGCCCACCGCGAAAAATTCTCCGTCGTCAATCTCCACGCTCCTTCGGGCCTCCTTTATGGCATTCACCGCCGCTGGTTCGGCTCCCCCAACGACCCACCCTACGTCATGATGCTCCATGGCCTCGAAGAGCGTCGCGTCTACGCCATGAGCCGAGAAGCCCGCAAAGGCCGCGCCTGGAATTTCAACTTGCAAAACCGCCTTTGGCATCGCTTCTACACTTTTCCGCTCTACCGCTGGTGCATTCGCACAGCTGACGGTGCCCACTCGAACAGCCGCGACGTCTGGAATCTGCTTCAACTCAAGTACAATCTCGACTCCGATCGCACCGCTTACACTCCCAGCGGCGTCGAACCGCGCTTTTTTCTTCCGCGCATCTACAATTCCGCGCGCCCCTTGAAACTCCTTTATGCGGGCACCTGGCTAGATCAGCGCGGCATCTTCTATCTTCGCGATGCCCTTGAACGCCTCGCCCCGCAACTCCCCGGCATGACCGTGACCTTCGCCGGTTGCGGCTGTCCCCCAGAAATCATCACGAAATTCTTTGGTCCCAAGCTGGCCTCCACCGTCATCGTTCAACCAGGGGTGCCCGCCGGCCAGATGCAAGAACTCTACTCCGCACATGACGTGTTCCTCTTTCCCTCTCTTGTCGACGGCCTGCCGTCCGTTCTCCTCGAAGCCATGGCCTCCGGCATGCCGGCCATCACCACCGAAACCTGCGGCATGCAGGATGTGGTCGAAGACGGCTTCAACGGCCTGCTGGTTCCCCCCGCGGATGTCCCCGCAATCGAGGAGGCGGTCCTGCGCCTCGCTTCCTCTTCTGAACTCCGCCAGCGCCTGGGCCAGTCTGCGCAACAATCGATGGCACGCTATACTTGGGAACGCTCCGCCATCACGCTCGAAAAACTCTTCCGCCGCGTTATCGCCGGCGAAAGTCAAGCGCCCAAATGATCACCTTAGACGGAAACGCGCTTAACTTGCTCCATTGGCCGCGCCGATTTGTGGCAGGGGGAAAGCGACTTGAATAAGTCCAAGGACACCATGCGTCGCGACTGGGACGAACGGGCCCGGCGCGATGCGTTTCTCTATATCGCAAGTTGGCGAAAGGATTGGGATGAGGCGTCCTTCTTTGAGTCTGGGGAACAGGATTATCTCCGGCTCGTAGCTCCCGTTCTGCGGAAACTTCTCTTTGACCCGGCGGACAAATCCATGGCCGAACTCGGTTGCGGTGCCGGCCGAATGACCCGAAGTTTCGCCCAACGCTTTCAATCTGTCTGTGCCGTGGATATCTCCGCGGAAATGCAGTCTCGCGCGCAAGACTACCTTCGAACGTTTTCGAATATCCGTTGGGTCCTGGCGAGCGGAGAAACTCTCTCTGGTGTCGAGAACGCCTCCGTGGATTTCGTCTTCAGTTATCTTGTGTTGCAGCACATGCCCGCAAAAGAATTGGTTTTCAATTCCATCCGGGAAATGATGCGCATCCTTCGCCCTGACGGAGTTTTTCTTTTTCAGTTCAACGGCTCCAATCAGCCCACGATGAATTGGAAAGGCAGAGCTATCTCCGGGCTTCTCGACGGCATGGCCTCTCTGGGGCTCAACCGGGCGAGCCGGCGCATCGCCAGCGTCGTTGGGATCGATCCGGAAATGGTAGGTAACACTTGGCGCGGCGCCGCTCTCACTTCCGCGGAGATTGCAGAGGCCGTGCGCTCCGGCCAGGGCGCGCCGGAAAATTTCTTGGACGCGGGGACGCCGCTGGCTTGGTGCTATGGCCGCAAGCTCCCGGGGGCTCGTGCGTGATCACTCTTGGCCTGAACTATTCCCAAATGCACGACTCCTCCGCCTGCATTGTCCGCGACGGGGAGCTTCTCTTCGCGGTTGCCGAGGAGCGCATCAGCCGCACGAAGCATGATGCGCGATTTCCACAGTTGGCGATTCAAGCGTGCCTCGATTTCGCCAATGTCCGCCCAGAAGCTGTCGACGAAGTTTGCCTCGGCTGGCAGCCAGTCGGACAGTTGTACCGGCATGACCTAAGCCTTTACGCGACGGGCCGCTGGCCGCTCACCTATTTGAACTTCCTAAATTCAACGCGCTACTTTCTCAGTTTGCAGCACCAGAAGAGCGGTGCAAACACTTTCGCCCGCCAATTCCCTGCCAGCAAGGCGCGCTACCGCTTTGTGGATCATCACCTCGCCCATGCAATCAGCGCCTATTCCTACTCCGGCTTCGATGATGCCGCGGTGGTGGTGATGGACGGACGGGGCGCATGGGAAGCCACTTCCATTTGGCATGGCAGCAAAGGCCGCGTCTATCCCGTCCTCACCATTAATTGGCCGGACTCGCTCGGTCTTTTCTATGCCGTGTTCACGGGCTTTCTTGGCTTTGTCCCCAACGCGGATGAGTGGAAGGTCATGGGGCTTGCACCCTACGGCAAGCCCGGCGTGGACCTCAGCATGTTCCTGGACATCCACGCCGCTCCTTATAAAGTCCACACCGCCCGACTCGCCGGCAAGAGTGACAATCCTTTCGCCGGCTGGCCAGCGGCGCTAGGCTCGTCCCGCGAACCGGAAAGCGACATCAGCGAGCTGCACAAAGACATTGCCTACGCGGTGCAGGATCTCTGCGAAGCCGCAATGCTGAACGTCGTGCGCCTGGCCTTGGAGAAGACTCACAGCCGGAATCTCTGCCTCGCGGGCGGCGTGGCTCTCAATTCCAAAGCCAACGGAAAAATTGCCGCCTCCGGCATCATCGAAAATATTTTTGTCCAGCCCGCCGCCTCCGACGATGGCGTCGCTCTCGGCGCAGCCCTCGCCCCATTCCTGGATGGCGGCCAGCGTCTGCCTCTCAAACCCATGCGCCACGCCTATCTCGGCCCTTCCTTTGACGACCAGGCCATCCAGGCCGCGCTCAATACCTACAAAATCCGCTCGACGCGCCTCTCCGATCCCGCCGCAACCGCCGCCGAATTTCTCTCCCAGGGCAAAATCCTGGGTTGGTATCAGGGCCGCATGGAGTTCGGTCCGCGAGCCCTCGGCAACCGCTCCATCCTGGCCGATCCCCGCGATCCGGAGATGAATACCAAAGTCAACAACGCGGTAAAATTCCGCGAATGGTGGCGCCCCTTCGCTCCCTCTTTGAAAAAAGAAGCCGCGCTCGACTACCTCGAATCCGCCTACGACTCGCCGTTCATGATCCTGACGGCGAAGGTGCGGCCCGAAAAACGCGGCATCATTCCTTCTGTCACGCACGTCGACGGCAGCGCCCGCCCGCAAACCGTCGAAAAGGAAATCAACCCGCTCTACTACCGCCTTATCGACGAATTCGGCAAGCGCACCGGCGTCCCAGTCATCATGAACACCTCCTTCAATCTCCGCGGCGAAGCCATCGTCCACACTCCCACCGACGCCATCCGCACCTTCTTCAGCTCCGGCATGGACGCCCTTTTCCTCGGCAGTTTCCTCGTCGAGAAATGAGCCGCCCGCGCCGCGCTCCGCAATTCCGCTAGCGCCTGGGCAGCCTGCTCGATCTTAGCTCCCTAAATCGCTCGAGACACTCTGGCCGTCCCATTACTTATCACACAGTATAAATACTTGACAAGTAAACAGTGATGGGTAATAGTAATGGTATAGTTATGTATGGTAAATAGGCGCAGGGCCTCAGCAGCACTTCCTTTTCCGTTGGTTTCCTCCTCCCGCTGGCCAGGTTGTCCTGCCTTCCCCTTACAGATCGACGGAGTCATCCCATGGCCACATCCAGCCCTCGCCTCGCAAACGCTTTCCTTCGCTACGCCTCGCCTTTATCGGGCCTTCGCAAAATTCCGCTGTTGGGCTCCCTGCTTCATATGACCAGCCGAACGCTTCTACCAACCGACACGCTCACGTGGATTCAGATCGAGCGCGGCCCGGCCGCCGGCCTCTGGATTTGCGTCAATCCTCGCACTGGGAAGAGCGTCTTGCTGGGCCAAGGCGAGCCCCGCGTTCAGCAGGCGATCGAGGTTTATCTCCGCCGCCGCATGACCTTCTACGACCTGGGCGCCAATATCGGCTTTTTCTCGTTGATGGCCGCCCGCCTTGTCGGGCACGGCGGTTGCGTCATCGCTTTCGAGGCCGATCCGGTCGTCGCCGTCAGGTTGCGCGAAAATCTCGCGCACAACGGTTTCCGCAATGCCTTCGTGGAGGAAAAAGCGGTTTGGCGCGAATCCTCCACCGTCTCGTTTGCTTGCGCCGACATCACCCGGTCCGCCGATCGTGGCCTCGGCTACATCACCGCGAATCACGATGAAGCCGGGAATGTCATTCGCGTCGAATCGGTTTCTCTCGACGACTATTGCCGCTCTCACCCTCCGCCCGATTTCATCAAGTGCGACGTCGAAGGCGCCGAGGATGAGGTCTTTCGCGGCGCGGCCAACACACTGCGCGAGTGGCATCCCATCATCGTCTGCGAGATGCACAGCCTCGACAATCAGTTCGCCCTAATTCGCTACTTCCGGGAACTGGGCTACTCTTGCCGTCTTCTCGACCAAAATCACGTCCTCGCCCTTTATGCCTGACGCTCACCACTTCCGCGCTAGCACCTCGACAATCTTTCCCAGCGCATCCAAATCCTTTGTGTCAATCACTTCCGCGGGTGAATGCGCATAGCGCAAAGGCCAGCCGAGCGCCACGTCCACCGACCCATACCTCACAAACACCGCGCCGTCGTTCCCGCCGCCGGTCACGCCGTACTGCACCGGAATCGCATTCTCCTTCGCAAGTGCCACCACGCGATCCACGTATTGCAGCGGCACGATGTTCGAATTGTCCACCGCGCGCACCACGAAACCCTTGCCCAGCTCCGCGTCCGCGAAGCGCTTCGATTCCAGCGGCGAATCCGAGCTCACAAACGTATCGATCGCAAACACAAAATCCGGCGCGCGCCCTTCCTTCGCTGTCAGTTCCGCAAACGCCGCCGCCCCTTTCAGCCCCACTTCCTCTTCCGCGGACCACACAAACGTCACGTCCCGCCCCGGCAAATCCGGCCCGATGGCGCGCACCGCGGCAATCAGCGCCACGCATCCGACGCGGTCGTCAAAACTCCGTGCATTCGCCCGCGTCCCCAGCAGCGGCCGGTACTCCTTCGGAATGGTCACAAAATCTCCAGCCGCAATCCCCAGTTTCTCCGTCTCTTCCTTCGTGCGCGTTCCCACGTACACGTGTGCCGGCTGATCCATCGACCTCGGCCCGCTAGGCCACTCGAATCCCGCCTTGTCCCATCCCGCAGGTAATTCCAGCACCCCGCCAAAGTGGCTCCCATCTTTTTTGTGAACCAGCACCACATGCCCTAGGAAATATTGCGTGTATCCTCCGCCCAGCACCTCCACCTGCAGCCGCCCATCGTCCTCGATCTTCTTCACCTCATACCCGATCTCATCCATGTGCGCCACAAACGCGATCCGCGGTGTTTTCCCCTCGCTTTTTCCATCGCCCATGTGCAAAACCAAATTCCCCGCCGCGTCGGTCGCCACTTTCTTCTGCGCCCATTCCGGCAGCAACTTTTTCACTTCTTCCCGCACTGCCGCCTCGTGCCCGCTCGCCCCATAAGACTTCGAGAGCGACTCCAACACTGTTACTCCGGGCCTAACGGAGGAACCCGAACCTCCCGGTTCTCCACCCGAGGGTTTTGGAATTTCCAGGTACGCTTCAAGCAAACTCCGCACCTGGCTTGTGTCACTCTTCGTTGCGTACTCTGCCGGCGTGACCGGCCATAGCGTCGGAACTCCGAGCTCTGCAAATTTCTCCGGCAGTGCGGAGCTCTTCGCATAGCCCGCAATTCGCGGCGGTGCTGCCGTCACAACCTGGAGCGAAATGTGCTCTTTTTCAGCCAGAGCTTTAAGTCGTCCCGCAAAGCTCTCTGTTCCGTCTTTAGAATCCGCCGCAACACCCAGAATCGCTCCGCTGCCCGTTTTCCGCTCTTCCACTTGCACATCCTTCTCAGCAGGTGGCGCCGGCGTTACTCTGCCTACAAACACCATCTCGTCGGGGTGGATTTCCATGAGCAAACGGTTCAACCCGCGTCCCCCGATCCACTGTTCCGTCACGAATGCGATTGTCGTGGTCCCCTTGGCTTGGATTTCCTTGCCGCGCCCAAGCAATTGCAAAAGCGCATCGCATCCGAATCGGTCCCCCGTCGCGGGGCCGGCCGAGCCAGTGTCGCCCACCATAAAACTCTTCCGCTGCAGCGCAATCGCGTCCAGCACATCTACTCCAGCAGCACGGACTTCGGACGCGTTCGCAGCGCCGATGTCCACATATAGCTCTTCCACGTGATTCATCTTTGGCCCATTCGGCCGTCCGGGTTGCAGATGCACACTCAGCCCGGCGAATACTCCAGAAACTTCCTTCGCGCCACGCGTCATCACCCAAACCGCCTGAGCGAATTGCAGCGTGTCGAAGACAGCGTTGGGCGGCGCCTGAGGCAAGCGCTGGACGCGCAGGTAGCCATCCTCTGTGATCTGGCTGACTACGTATCCTGGCTCGTCAATCGCTGTGGCAATCAATCGATGTGGCGCACCGCTCCCAATGGTCACCCAGACATTTCCCAAGTTGTCCGTCTTTGGGGAAAATTCCTTGAGTTGGCGCGCAATCTCAGCCGTCAGATTTTGTTCATGCCCGGAAACTACAGGAGGCAGCTCAAAGCCGATCGCCATGTCACATCCCTGGCCTCTTGTGATCACCCCCGTCGACAAAAACACCGCCGCTACGGCGACCATGAAACACAACGCCCTCATGCGCGCCTCCTCAACACAATCCATTCTTCTCCGCGCTCTCTGCGGAACTTCTGTTCCTCCTGTGGCAAGCTCTTTTTCCTACCGGCACAGCGCCTCGATCAGCAATTCTTTCTTCGCCTCCGCCAGCCGGTTCAGCGCGTCCAGCGAGGCAACGTAACCGCCCAGCGCCGCCGCTGTCAGTCCCGCGAAAATCATCACTGGCAGCCACGGGTTCCCCGTCCACCGGCCAGCCAGCAGCACCAGCGCGCAAATGCCTCCCAGCACGATCTGCGCCCCAAGCGCCGTCCACACCGCCACTCCCGAATTCCTCTGCCCTTTCATCTTCCCGATCTCCATTTTTTTCGGAAAGCTCAGCGACGACCAATTCGCAATCGCCAATTGCCCGATTAGCGCAAACATCGCCGCGATCACCGTCGCCGCAAACATCGCCGCGCCCGGCCAGCCGATGCGCCACGTCAGCAGCCCCAAACAAAGCGCCAACTCCAGGCCCACGAGCCCCGCCAGAAACAGATTTTTTCCCAGCAAAACATCCCGAAACCGCACCGGCGCCATGAAATAGGTCTGAATCCCTTTGCCGTCGAATGCAAAAGAATTGTAGGCCGGAGTCAACAGGATCAGCACCAGGTACCCCATGATTCCCGGGAAAAATATTCCGGGTTTGACGTGTCCTTTCAGGGGGGATCCGGGTCCAAACTGTAAAGTGAAAAAAATCACCATTACTGGCGGCACAATCAACGACACAAACGCAAATCCATTCCGCGCCAAATAACGGAATTCTTTCACCACCACCGCCGCGACTTGCGGCGATACGAATCCCGACCGTTCTTCCGCAACAGCCTGCCTCTTCTCTCTCTTCTTCGCTATGGCCGGCGCGGGGCTATCGCTGATCTCTTCTCCGCCATACTGCGCGGCAAATCTCCGCCACAGCATCGCGCTTGCGACCCCCATCCAGGCCAAAAGTCCGGCCACGCCCAGCAATACCCCGCGCTGATCGGCGCCCGCCGCAGCCGCAACTGCGTTCCCTGCCAGCGAGCCCGGCAGCCAGTTCAAGTAAGGGATGTGCTCGAGAATCCATGGACGCGCTCCCTGCCCCCATTTCCGAACCGCCGGACTCAGAAAATTGAGCGAAACCATCGACAGCACAAACAATCCCATGAACAATTCCCGCGTTCGGCGCTTTGCCAACAGCTTTTCCAGCCACGACCCCACCAGCCGCTCCATCGTCACGTTCAGAACCACAAACAACACACTCACCAACAACATTGCCGGCACAACACTGGCCCGCGCGCTCGCCGCCCCGGCGATCATCGAAAGTATCCAGCAGATCGAAGACAACGCCGCAAAATCCGACAGCCCGTATCCCAACCCCAGCAGGTAAAACGCCAGCAAACTTAACGGAAATCGCAGCAGCGTTCCGAATTCGAAATTCGACCCAAACCCCGCCACAAAAATCGGAAACACCTGCCACCACAGGAAAATTCCCCAGTACAGCAACGCCATCCATTCCGCTTCATTCTTCGCCAGGAATTCGTACGCCCCCGCAAAGAACGCGAAACAAAACCCGATGGTCAACAGCCCGCTGAAGATCCCGGCCCACACCATGCCGATCATGTCCCAGCGATTGTTCTTCTGCCGCATGCTGTTCTTCAGGATGCGCCAGCGTATCCCGGCCACCAGACTCACTTGCTCCAACACGCCCGGCATCTGCGTTACGTCAGCCAAGTCAGCTCCTCCAGCCTGGACTGCTCCGCGCCACTCTGCCCCACAATCGAAAGGAAAATCTGTTCCAGCGTTTTCTTTTCCCCTTCCTGTTCCCCAATACCCGCGCGCAACTCCTCCAGCGAGCCCTGCGCCACCAGCCGCCCGTTGTGAATAATCGCCACGTGGCTGCACAAGCGTTCCACAATTTCCAATACGTGAGAGGTCAGGAAAATCGTCACCCCGCGTTCCGTCATCCTTCCCAGCAACGCCTTCAGCGCTCCGGCCGCCAGCGCGTCCACACCCTCAAACGGCTCGTCTAGAAACAAAATCCGCGGTCCGTGAATCACCGCTGCTGCCAGCGCCAATTTCTTCTGCATGCCGTGAGAGTAGTCGGCAATCATCGTTTTTTCGCGGTCGGCCAACTGCATGAATTCCAGCAGTTCCTCGGTGCGCTTCTCGGTTGTCGCCCGGTCCAGGCCGTACATGCGTCCCACAAATCGCAAATACTCGATGCCCGTCAGCCGTTCAAACAATCCCATCCCTTCCGGCACCACGCCGATCTGCCGTTTTACTTCCACAGGATGCGTCTGAAAATCCAGTCCCAGCAATTCCATCCGGCCGGAAGTCGGCGCCAGCAGCCCCGTCAGCATCTTGATCGTCGTCGACTTCCCCGCCCCATTCGGCCCCAGAAACCCAAAAAACTGCCCGGCCTCCACGCGCAGATCAATCGCATCCACCGCGGTCAATGCACCGAAACGCCGCGTCAATTTCTCTGTTGCAATGGCGGTCTCGCTCATCCTGCAACCTCATCTTGCACACCCGCGCGCAACTCTACCATGAGATATTACGCGGACCACCGCTCCAAATTTCAAGGGATTTGCCGCTTCGCAATTGCCTCAGCGCGAACCGCTCGGCACTGGTGCGCTGCCGCCCTGTTGGGCTCCGCGCGGCGGCAGAACCGCCAACACCGCCGGAAGCTCCACGCGAAACACCGCCCCGCCACTTTGCCCGTTATAGCAGAAAATCTTTCCCGCATGCTCCTGCACGATGCCGTAACAGATGCTCAGTCCCAGTCCCGTGCCCTTGCCGACCGGCTTCGTCGTGTAGAACGGATCGAAAACGCGGTGCGGCTCCCGGATTCCCGGTCCCGTATCCGAAAATAGAATCACCACGTTGCCGCGGTCCCGCATCGTCCGTATCGTCACCTTGCCCCCGCCGGTTCCGTGCATGGCATCCACCGCGTTGCTCACGATGTTGAAAAACACCTGCATCAACTGGTTCTTGTCCCCGCGCACCCCCGGCAGCACCGTTTCGAGCTGCAGCTCGATCGTGGATTCGCCCCCGTGCAGGTCCAGTGCGCGCAATTGCACCGCGTTCGTAACCACCGTATTGATGTCCAGCAGCGTGCGTTCCGCCGGCACTTGCCGCGCAAAACTCAACAGATTCTGCACCAGGCTGCTCGTCCGCCGTGCCTGCTCCCGGATTTTTCCCGCGGTTGCCCGTGTCCGTTCCGGCAGCATGTCGTCGTCCGCCAGGAGGTCGGAGTAACCCAATATCGCCGTCAATGGATTATTGATCTCGTGCGCCGCCCCCGCCGCCAATTGGCCAAGCGAAACCAGCTTCTCCGATTGCACCATCTGCGCCTGCAACCGCTGCAGATTCTCAATCGAGGATTCCGAGCGTGCCAGGAGCCGCGCGCGGTCTGCCTCCGCAAGGTGCGTCCGCAGGAAAACCACGAATGCTAGGGGCAGCGCGGTCACCAGCGTTACCGTCAAGCGAAAATCCCTCACCGCCGCCGTGTCATGCTCCATGCGCAGCGCGTACAGCGCAAAAACCGGAAGGCTCAGCACCGCCGCCATCGCGAAGCGCGTTGCCCACACATAATCCCGCTCGGCTAGCTGCTGATCTCCCTCCGTCGGCGCATCCAGTTCCTTCCGTTTCCGGAAAGCGGTCAGTCCCGCCATGCCGTACCAGAAAAACACCGTCATCAGTGGCAGGTCATAGATGCTTCCGGTGTAGTAAACGCTCTTTGCGATCGCCAGATTGGTTAGAAGCGAGGTAACCATGTACAGCGCCGATGCCCCGAACAGGTGAAAATACACGCTGCGCCATGCGCCCTTGGTCCGCAGCCAGAAAATTCCGAACCCTAGCGCAATCACGAACTGCTGCACGTACGCCAGCACGTTGTAGTTGAAATCGTAGGTTTCCTGTGTCGGCGTGGCATACATCCATGGCAGGACCACGTACACATACAGGAAAGTCCACCACGCCAGTAGCAGAGCAAAGTCCAGGTACCCCAGTCCAATATTCAACTCGCCGCGCTTGCGGTCTGGCCGCAGCGCCAGCGCAGCGATCAACGGGATCCCTCTCAAAAAGAATATAATGTCTCCCGCGAACAGCCCCGGCACGTCCTTGTGCAGATACACTTCGTAGTACGTCCACTGAAGCTGGCCCACCATCCACATCGAGCAGCTCAGCGCCAGAAGCATCCAGAACACGTTCCGACGCCAGTGCGGTGTCCCGGCATTAATCAAAAGCCCGGCGTTCGCCAACAGCGGCACAAAACATTGCACCACATCCCCGAACGCGGACAGTCTTGTTCCCGGCCCGAGCTGGTGCCCTAGCGCCGCGTACAGGGCGAGGAACGCTATCCAGGCTCCGAGGAGCCATATGGTTTTAAGTGAATTGGACATCCGGGCGCTCCGCCTTATTTCATTTTAGGCGTTCCGCCGCGCGCGCAGGGTCCCAACCCCTGCCCAATGGCCAAAGGATTACCCGACTTTCAATCCCTCCAACAACGGCCCTCCACGGATTTTGGCGCGCGCTACAAACTCCACCGCCCGGTGATCCTTCTGCTCATGGCTGGGCGCAGCCTGAAACCCGCCCGTCCCAACCAGTGCTAGTTCGCCCGCGATTTCGGCATTCAACTCCTGCTACCTACCAAGTCGTAAAAATCCGACTGACCCTTTTCCTTCGAGCCATTTCTCCAGCATTGTAGTGGCCGACCTTCAGGTCGACATTTCAGGATTCTCTTGCGTACTCTGGCACTCCGGCCTGTGCTCTCCGCGAACTCTGCGCTAATGCCCTTTCTTAAACTCTTCCCCTCTCCTACGTTCTACGCCCACGCTCGACCTGTTCATCGACTCAGCCTCGGAGGCCTCGCGCGTATTAGACTTCCGGCTGTTTTAGGTTGTTCATGGCCGCCAAAAGGAGTAGAGTTTTAGCCGCCCGGTGGAGGAGCCTCTATGAACCCACTACGATTGTGGACGCGCACGTTGATTCTGGCTGCATTGGTGTGCCTGACTTGCCGACTCTTCGCGGTTGCCGCCGACGAGCCAACCCTGACCAAGGACCAGATTAAGCAGTTCCTTCTCACCGCCAAGGTGGTGAAAAGTGAGGATTCCAAGAAAGGCGTCACCCACACCTCGCGGCTTACGCTTTCCGACGGCACCATTACCCATGACGCCTCTTTCCAACCCGTTGATGAACACAAAGCCGAAATGAAGCTGGCCAGCGGCACCGAACTGAACTTCGTGGACTCTTACAAGTACAATATCGCTGCTTATGACCTGGCTGAGTTGGTTGGCCTGGACGACATGGTGCCGGTGTATGTCGAACGCAAGTGGAAAGGCACTGTAGGCTCGCTGAGTTGGTGGGTGCCGGTGAAGATGGATGAGGTGGAGCGCCACAAGCAGAAATTGTCGCCGCCAGATCCGGACGCGTGGAACAATCAGATGTACAAGGTTCGCGTCTTCGATCAATTGGTGTACGATACCGATGCCAACCTGACCAACGTCCTAATCGGCGAGGATTGGAAGATTTGGAGGATTGATTTCTCCCGCGCGTTCCGCCTCAACAAAGACCTGAAAGACCCCAAGGACTTGGTACGCTGCGACCGGCAGTTGTTGGAGAAACTGAAGGCGCTGGACGAAGGCGCGCTGGCGGAAAAAACCAAACACTTTCTCACCAAGGATGAAGTGAAAGCGGTGATGGCGCGACGGGACAAGATTGTCGCGCAGTTCCAAAAGCTCATCGCTGAAAAGGGCGAAAGCGAAGTGCTGTACTGAATTATTTAACCACCGAAGTGGACTGCACCGATCGACTGGGTACGACTGGGTGAATGGCGCTTTCGGGGATCAGATCCTGGCTGGCCGACCACTTTGAGGAATGCGGCGGAGACGATGGATTGGATGTCCGGATTTGAATGTAGCTTGCTCTTTTCGGCCCCTAGGTCTAGTGTTTCTTGTTACATAATCACGTCTTCTCCGTGATCCGGAGATAAGGAGAAAAACATGCTCAAGAAGCAACTCGCTTTGCTGTTCGCTTTGGTACTTACCGTCCCGCTGGCGATGGCGGTTTTCGCGCAAGTCGCTTCCGCCCAGGCGAAGCAGGACCGCTGGGAAGGTACGATCATAAGAAGCAGTAAGGAGAATTCTACTCTGACGGTTCGTAAAGTGGGCGGGACTGAAGAGAGGACCGTTCAGTTCGACAGCTCCACGCGATGGGTCAGTCAATATCACGGCGATAAGAAGGTCAACGACATTACCGCCACTGACGTTAAAGACGGGGACCGCGTGATTTGCACCGGCACCTGGGACAAGCCCGGCGTGCTCCACGCAACTCTAATCTCTAAGCGGCTGTCGCACTCCCAGTAGATGAGTTCGGTCTTGTCCCGCAGGTTGACACGCCCGGATCTCTTGTAAACATCGGAGTTCCCTTTGTCACCAGGTCGCGGAGCCTTCATGGGATGGCTCCGCGATTGTGCTTTTCCGTGCGGTTTGTCACAAACCATTACGTCAAATTCAGTCCCCAATGCCTAACCTCGAAGTGGCCGTGTCGATGTTTAACTCTCGAGAAGTGAGAGGGATTTTATATCAGATCGGGCAGCCAGGGGTTGTGAAAATGGATTTGCTCCCCAGGGACAGCAGGCCGCCCATGTGGCGGCTTTTGCCACGTTTGCGGGGGTCTCTGTGGGTAGTTTCGGCTTGTTGACTTGTCCAACTCTGGCAGCCTAAGATGCACCCCAATAGAGGACGCCTTGTGGAACTCAATGTGTTCGCCAAAACTGTGCGTGGCTTGGCTATAGGAGGCAGTAAAATGGCCCGTCCTCCGGTCTGCGTTTTTCCCCGCCAAGCTTGTATTGCCCTCCTCCTGCTCCTGGTGTCGGCGGTGCCGGGGTGGGCGGGACCAGCAAAGGCTCTAGTGGAGCCGCCAGAGACCGTCGTCGCCATTGGCGATGTCCACGGTGATTTTGACGACTTCGTTGCCATCCTCCAGCGCACTGGTCTTATAGACAAACAGAACCATTGGACGGGCGGTAAGACAACGCTCGTCCAGGTCGGGGACCTCCTGGATCGCGGCCCCAAACCGCGCGCTGTCATGGACCTGATGATGGCACTCGAGAAAGAAGCGGCACAAGCAGGCGGCCGGGTAATAAGCCTCCTCGGCAACCACGAGATGATGAATATCATGGGTGACTTGCGTTACGTCACTCCCGTGAACTATGCCAGTTTTGCCGACGGCAATTCCGAGCAGCGGCAGAATGCTGCCTATGACGAGTATATGAAATGGAGGGCTAGCCACGGACCCTTACTAGACGAGCTGCCCCAGCCCATGGAGTTAACTCAGGCAGAGTGGATGACACGCCATCCGGCTGGTTTTATCGAGCAGCGCGAAGCATACTCTCCAAAGGGACAGTACGGTGAGTGGCTTCGAGGACATGCCGCCCTCGCTGAAATTGAAGGAGTCATTTTCTTGCACGGGGGAATTCATCCTGATCAGTCCAAGACGAAACTTGACGCGATGAATAAGCGGATCAGTGAGGAAATCAAGACGTTCGATGCCACCAAACAGTATCTCCAGAATGAAAGATTGATTCTGCCATTCTTTAATTTGCAGGAAATCAGTAGCGTGCTTCAGGCGGAAGTTATCGCTGAGCGCAAGTCGCGTGTCCCTGCCAACGCGGAACGCCAGGCTAGGATCCTGGACTTCTTGAAATTTCAAGATTGGCTCAGCGTGCGGAGTGATGGCCCGCTATGGTTCCGCGGTTACGACCAGTGGAGCGAAGCAGAGGGTACACCGCAGGCGACCAAGCTCTTGGAAGCCTACAAGGTGGCACACATTGTAGTAGGGCACACGGTGCAGCAGGGTGGTCGCATCCGGCCCCGCTTTGGCAACAAAGTGTTCCTGATCGACACCGGCATGCTCAGCAGCTACTACCCTGGAGGCAGGCCGTCGGCTCTGGAAATCTGCGGCGATGCCAAATTCATCGCTGTGTACCTGGACCAGCAGGTTGTGCTTTTCGATTCCGCCGGGTCTTCGCCTCAAAACGCAGGGTCTGGGGAGCATCCAGGGGTGGGAGATGGAGCAAAGGTTCCGGAGAAGCTAGCCGCCTTACCCGCCGACCGAATATGTTCCGAATCAACGGTCGCACCGCAATGAGACAAAAAGGTCACGAGTGAAGGTTCTGTCGATGAAACGGTGGATCTCACGCGCTCTGAACGTTCACCCCGATGATCTGGGTCGCGGCCTGCTTCTGAGTACGTGTCTCTTCCTGATCATGAGCGTTAACATGATCGGGAAGGTGGCGCGCGATGCGTTGTTCCTGGCGCGTTTCCAGGCTGTGCAACTCCCGTATGCGGATATCGCCATCGGCATTCTCGTGGGTTTCGTGGTGGTCGGCTACCTGCGTTTGGCCCGCCGGACTTCCCTGCGCAACCTGCTGATCGGCAGCCAGCTCTTCTTCGCGGCAAACTGCGGTGTGTTCTGGGCGCTGGCGAAATTCTATCATCCTGCGTGGTTGTATCCCGTCTTCTACATTTGGGTAGGCATGTTCGGAGTGCTGGCGCCGACGCAGGTCTGGACACTCGCGAACTATCTGTTGACTACGCGGGAAGCGAAGCACGTGTTCGGAATGGTGGGGGGCGGCGCGATCTTGGGATGGATTTTTGCCGGGTTTGTCTCGAAGTCGGTGGTGCGCGCGTTTGGCACCGAAAGTCTTCTGCTGGGGATGGCTTTGCTTCTGCTGATTTCCTCTGTGCTCATGTTCGCCGCGTGGAGGACAGGTCAATTCAAGCTCACGGAATCGCGGGCGGAAACGCGGCGAAACGAGCAGAAGGACGTTCAGGGCAGCCTGCGGCTGATATTGTCCTCGAAGTATCTGAGTGCCCTGGCAGCGGTTATCTGCATCTCCAATCTCGTGACTACCCTCACCGGATGGCAGTTCAAGGCCATTGCCAAGGAGTTCCTCGTAAACAAAGACCGTCTGGCAATTTTCTTCGGTGATTTTTATTTCTACGCCGGAATCCTCTCGCTCGTGTTCCAGCTGCTGCTCTCCTCGCGCTTCCTGCGGCGCTTTGGCATCAGAACCATACTCTTCGTGCTTCCCCTCATAGTATTCCTGGGCTCGAGTGGTTTGCTGATCTGGGGAACCCTGGCCGCGGTGGTTTTCCTGCAAGGCGGCGAGTATGTATGGCGTTATTCGCTCGATAAGTCCGCGGTGGAGCTGCTTTACCTGCCGCTGGCGCATCGCGTGAAGTTGCAGGCGAAATGGTTCATCGACACGGTCATTTGGCGGCTGGGAGACGGTTTCGCGGGTGTGCTCGTGCTGATTTTTGCGACCTACTTGCACTTCGCCCCGCGGCAACTCAGCTGGATTGTCCTGGTGCTCCTCGCGGGGTGGCTGGCGGCGGTCTTCGTTGGGGGCAGACAGTATATTGTGGTGCTTAAGGAGTCCATCAACAAGCATCGCCTCAGTGCCGAGCAGGCGTCCGCCCTGGCGCTGGACCGCTCCACCTCGGAATTGCTGGCAAGCAAACTCCAGGTTTCCGACTCCAAGGAAATTCTGTATGCCCTCGGCCTATATGGCGTGGAACGCGCCAGGAATCCTCATCCGGTGATCCGGGATCTCCTCCAACATCCCTCCGGCGAGGTGCGCCAGAAGGCGCTGAGCATTCTCTCGGCTTCCGGGGACACATCCGTCTTGCCAACGGTAGAAGGGATGCTCAAGGATCCGGAGATCGCGGTGCGCACGGAGGCGATGCTTTATTTGGTGCATCACGCACATGTCGATCCGCTAGTGCTTCTGGAGGAATTGAGTGAATTTGAGGATTATTGTGTTCGCTCGGCGATGGCCGCGTATTTGGCCCATCCGGGTGAAGCGCAGAACTTGGAAGCCGCAAGGAAAATATTGGAGGAGATGGTTGGGGAAGAAGGTGAAGCCGGGCAAAAAACGCGACGGGAAGCTGCCCGGCTTCTGGGAGAACTCCCAGACTCTTTCGATCCCCTGCTTTCGCGCTTGCTGGAAGATTCCTCGAGTGAGGTAGTGCGGGAAGCGATTCGCTCCGTGGGTCTGCTGGGAAAAGAGGTTTTGGCTCCGCAATTGTTGAAGCAGTTTCGCGACCACGTCCTTCATGAAAATGCGACACGGGCGCTCGTGGCATTTGGGGATTCGGTCGTCGGACTTTTGAGTGAGCGCCTGGGAGATCCCGCCGCGCCGGCGGAGGAACGCAAAGAAATTCCCGATGTTCTGGCGGGAATTGGAACGCCCGCGGCCGCGCAGGCCTTGTTGGATAACGTGATGGCAGGTGACGGGAGCCTGCGGTTCATGGTCATCAGTGCGTTGAACAGGCTCCACCGCGACTTTCCTGAGATTCCGCTCGACTTTCAGTTGCTGGAGACGGTGTTGGCGGGGGAGATCCTGGGACACTACCGTACCTATCAGATCCTGGAGGCTATCACGGGCGCGGGAAGCACCGAAGATTTGGTAGGAGGGGCGCTGTCGAGCTCGATTGAACAGGAATTGGAGAGGATCTTCCGGCTCCTGGGCCTGTTGTATCCCGAGTTGGATTTGCACGCGGTTTATCTTGGACTGCAATCCAAGGACAGAGCCGTGCATGACAACTCGCTGGAGTTCCTGGAAAACGTTTTTAAGTCGTCCTTGCGCGTTACGCTTGTGCCGCTGCTGGATGGGCGGGTGACCCCGAAAGAACGCGCGCGGCTGGCGAGCCAGTTTGTGCACACGAAGGTAGAGAGCCGCGAGCAGGCGGTCAACGAACTCGTTTCCAATGACGACCCGTGGCTGAAGACGTGCGGCGCATATGCGATTGGATCCTTCCGGATAAAATCGATGGCGAAAGAACTGGAGAGCTGTTTAGGCCACGCAGACCCGCTCTTGCGGGAGACTGCGCGCGCCGCAAAACTCCGTCTCGAAGGGGACGAATCGGATTCTTGAACGGGGCGCCGCTGGGAGCGAAATCGTTCGGCCAGATCACCTACGCACAGGATGGAACGCCGGATTCGCAGGCTGGCCCTCGATCCATCCAAATGGCCTTGCGTCTGATATTCTGAATCTGGACCTTACCCGGGAGGAACCACTCGCGGTTCTGCGAAGGGTTCCTCCTGCCTCTCCACACCTCGGAAAGAGACATGAGAGCGACCAACACCAAGAAGGTGGACGTGGCGGTTGTGGGTGCTGGGATTGTGGGACTGGCACACGCGTACTTGGCCGCTCGTTCCGGACGAAGCGTCGCGGTTTTCGAACGCGATCCGGCCGCGCTGGGCGCCTCCATCCGGAACTTCGGCATGATTCGCCCGATCGGGCAACCCGCGGGCGGATTGTACGAACTTGCGTTGCGAAGCCGCGAAATTTGGCTCGAGGTTCTCCAGCAGGCGAAGCTGCCGTATTTGCAGACCGGTTTGTTACACGCGGCCTATCGGGAGGACGAGGCGGCCGTGGGGAAAGAGTTTAGCGAAAAGGCCCCGTCGCTCGGCTACGAGTGTTCCTGGCTCACACCAGATCAGACTCTGGCCCGCACTCACGCTATTCGTTCCGAGGGTCTCCTCGGAGCGCTCTGGAGCCCGACCGAACTCACTGTCGACCCTCGCCAAATTGTCCGCAGCCTTCCGCAGTTTCTGTCGGAGCGATATGGAGCGCAGTTTTATTTCGATACCGCGGTGCAACGAGTCGAGAATTCGGTCCTGCACACGGCAGATCAGCGTTGTGAGGCAGACTTAATTATCGTGGCGGGCGGTGATGATTTTCAGACGCTGTTCCCGGAATGCTTCCGCGATAGCGGCCTGACGCGCTGCAAGCTGCAGATGATGCGTACGGTGCCGCAGCCGCAGGGGTGGCAGTTGGGCCCAATGCTTGCCTTCGGGTTGACCTTCAGACACTACCAGGCCTTTCAAGTGTGCGGCACTCTTCCGGCTCTGAAGGAGCGCATCGCCAGGGAAACCCCGGAACTCGAGCAATGGGGAATTCACGTGATGGTGTCTCAGACTGCCTTGAATGAGTTGACCATCGGCGACAGCCACGAGTACGGGCTGGCCGTGAACATCTTTGACAACCCCACAGTGAACCGCTTGATTCTGGACTATGCGAAAGCGTACTTGCGCGTTCCCACTTTGCAGATCGCGGAGCAGTGGCACGGAGTCTATGCCAAGCATCCCGAGCTGCCTTTTCTCAGGCTTACTCCTGCAAAGCGCGTTCGCGTACTCACGGTCACGAGAGGCATAGGAATGACCATGGCTTTTGGACTTGCCGAACAAACCCTTGGCGATATGGGA
This sequence comes from Candidatus Acidiferrales bacterium, assembly GCA_963734105.1. GTDB lineage: Bacteria > Acidobacteriota > Terriglobia > Acidiferrales > UBA7541 > Acidiferrum. The sequence continues at coordinate 382,511 of CAVTFW010000010.1, forward strand.
GTGGCAGCTTGAAACTACTCAATCCCGCGCTCCCTCCCCAAACTATCCACGCCGAGCGCTTGAAAGCCTTGGTCCTCGATTGGGCCGGCACCACGGTCGATTACGGCAGCCTGGCTCCCGCACGCACGCTTCAACAGCTCTTTAACCGGATGCACATCGCGCTCACCGAGCCGGAGACGCGCAGGGACATGGGCCTCCCCAAGAAGGATCACATCCGAGGAATTATGTCGATGCCCCGCGTTCGCGACGCCTGGCAGAAACTTCGCGGAAACTTTCCCCGCGAAGCGGACGTCGAGGAAATGTATCAAGAATTCATTCCTCTTCAGTTCTCCTGCTTGGCCGAGTTTTCGGCCGTGATTCCAGGCGTCGTGGAAGCTGTGCAATGTTTTCGCCGCCGTGGCCTGAAAATCGGATCGACGACGGGATACACGCGCGCGATGTTGGATCTACTCGTGAAGACATCCGCGAACGAAGGATACACTCCCGATTGCAGTTTGACGCCGGAGGACGTAGGTGCCGGGCGGCCGCATCCGTTCATGATTTATGAAACTGCGGTAAGGTTGCAGGTGTATCCCCTGGCGGCTATCGCCAAAATCGGGGATACGCCCGCGGATATCCACGAAGGCTTGAATGCGGGAGCCTGGTCCATCGGTGTGGCACGAACGGGAAACATGATCGGGCTTTCCCTCCCGGAGTTTCACGTGCTCTCCGAAAGCGAAAGAGAAGCCCGATTGGCGGACGCGCGTGCTGAATTGCAGAAATCCGGAGCGCACTACGTCGTCGATACTCTGGCGGAAGTCCACGCCGTCCTTGACGACATTGATGCCCGCCTGAGCGCCGCAAGTAAATCCCGCTAGTCGTTGACGAGGAAACGCGTAAATTCCGAAGCCGAATATCGATTTTATGAGCAGGAAATACGGCGTTAACCCGATCGAAAGTGAACGGGCGTCACACTGGCGCTCCACCGGGGAACTCTCCACAAAGACGGTCGCCGGGCATATAGAAACACGCTTTCATCCAATCTGGTCTTGTCGTCCACCGGCATCGGCTGTGTCGGTTATCTCCACCCGATATCTGGTAGACTTCCGGCATGAAAATCGAGATAGAAAAGCGAAGCGTGCGCGCACGAGGAGTAAAAAAGGATTGCGTCAATGCAGCGTTCTTGCTGCGTTCAGCCTCATGATTCGCTTCTGCGCTATCGCGTCGCTGGCCATGCTGATGACGGCGGCATCCGCTGTGGGCCAGAAAGCCTACGATCCGGGGGCCTCCGACACCGAAATCAAGATCGGTAACATCGCGCCCTACACGGGCTGGGGCTTCGAATACGCTACGGTCGCTATCAACCCATCAAGCAGTTGTTTTTGATCCGCTTCGACGGCAAGGAATGGGCTCCTTTAGGCGGCCGCCCCGCAGATGCACAGGAATAGGACTTCGCCATCGCCTGTTTCATCGTAACTTCGTTGCTGTGCTCAGAGAATATGAGCGAACCGTTACCTGCTTCCACAGGACGATTCGCGCCTGCGACGGTGAACAAGAATACGTCTCCCTAGAACTCCACCTTTGTTCTGAATCCAAAAACGACAGCATGCTGCGCGCCTCCTTCCACGCTGCCTCCTTAGGTTTATGCGTTTCGCCGAGTCCGGTTTGTCCCGTTGTCCGCGTGATGACTCGATCCTCAACCAACAATTCGTCCGCTAGACGCCTTGCCGAAGGGTCTGCTGTATAGGTTCGTAAGGTACGTACACTGGTTCCCAGATATTCGCTTGGAGTTCACGGTTCAGGGCCTCTTCGTCGGCAACCTGCGCCTGTCCATCCCGAATAGCCTGCCTTCCCACGGCCTGCCCGATCAGGCGACCGAGCTCGCGCGCTTCCGAAAGTGGCGGAAGAAGGCTTGCGTTCTTATCCTTCCGTGTGGGTAAGTGACGTACCAATTCCTGAGCCGCGGCCTTGACCATCGTATCGCGTGACGCGTTTGGCTTTCGAGGCGACGATTCCGAGCGCAAGCCCGGGAAATATGTACGAGTTATTGGTCTGGGCGATGCGGACCTTCTTCCCGCCAACATTCACCGGTTCGAACGGACTGCCGGTGCCGATCAGCGCCCGTCCTTCCGTCCAGTCCATCAGATCCTGGGGCGTCGCTTCGCTGCGCGAGGTGGGGTTCGAAAGCGGAAAGATCACCGGCCGAGCCGTATGCTTCGCCATTTCACGCACTGCCTGCTCGGTGAAAGCCCCAGCTTGGCCAGACACTCCGATGAGGACCGAGGGCTTCGCATTGCGTACCACGTCCAGCAGCGTGATCTCTCCATTCGGTTGTCTCCAGCTCCGTACTTCCTGTTCTTTGCGCGCGTAGCGCCGCTGTTCGGGCCGCACGTCCTTGCTGTTTTCTGTAATCAGGCCGTGACGGTCGATTGCGTAAAAACGATTACGAGCTTCCTCCTCCGACATGCCCGTGTCCTGCATGAACTGCGCCAACAGATTGGTGATGCCTATGCCAGCGCTCCCGAAACCAACGACCACGATCTTCTGCTGCTCCAGCGGAACGCCTGTCACGTTGATCGCGGAGATTAACGTTGCGATTGCTACAGCCGCGGTGCCTTGAATGTCATCATTGAAAGTGCACAGTTGGTCTCTGTAGCGGGCCAGAAATCGAGCGGCATTCGAACCGGCGAAGTCCTCCCACTGCAACAGAACGTGGGGCCAACGCTTCTTGACGCTCTGTACAAAAACATCCACGAAAGCATCGTACTCTTCGCCGCGGACTCGATGATGTCTCCATCCGATGTAGAGTCGGACTGTTCAACCTGTCCTCATTGTTCGTTCCCACGTCGAGCAGAATCGGAAGGCAATGCTCTGGATGAATGCCGCCGAGCGCCGTGTAAAGGGCCATCTTTCCGATGGGGATACCCATTCCGCCCGCGCCCTGGTCGCCCAGTCCGAGAATTCTTTCGCCGTCGCTGACGACAATGCATTTCACACCGTCGTAGCGCGGATGAGCCAGAATCTGAGCGATGCGGTCTTTATTCGGATAGCTGAGGAACAAGCCCCGCGGCCTTCTCCATATCTCGCTGAAACGTTGGCAACCCTCGCCCACCGTTGGCGTGTACACCAGTGGCAGCATCTGTTCAACATTGCGAACCAGAAGCGCATAGAACAGCGTCTCGTTGGTATCCTGCAGATCGCGGAGAAAAGCGTATTTATTGAAGGGAGTCGACTGTCCCGCCAGTGCCTGCAGCCGGCGCTCAACTTGTTCATCGAGACTCCCGACGTTCGGTGGAAGCAAACCGTGCAGGTCGAATACGTCGCGTTCGTGATCGGAGAAAGCTGTTCCCTTATTGAGACGGGGAGAATTGATTAGGTCGTACCCAGAAAGAGAAACCTGCAAGGCCTCTTCGCCGGCTGTCGGTTTCAATTGCTCGTTCATTTCTGTCCCTCAGAAATCCGAAAGTTCATTGTCAGCGCATAAGGCTGACCGTGGCTGGAGTTCGCGTCGCCGCCCGTCCATTACGTGCAACGTATCTGACGCGAGCGGGGTGGCGATGGATAAGCAATTTTCATTGGCGCCATCTCTCCGCCGGTTTGCCCGGCCCGGTTGCCGTTAACCGAAAGTGGCATTCCGGATTACCCATGCGGCTTCCGAAAGGTTTCAAATCAGGTTCCTCTGGTAGCAAAGTAGTAGTTCAGGAACCTGCAGTTGAGGTCTGTCAAATGCCACCGGTAAGTGTACGAACTCTCGACCTAGCCGTTACTTACGGGAAGCCCTCTTCAGCAGAACTAGGTTCGGCCCGAGTTAAGGAAGCTCAAATCCCGGAAGCCGCAGCGCCTTCCGGTCGAAGGTCAGCGTGCAGGGACAACCCACTCTGGCGCCCAGTGCAGCGATCACCCCGTCGGCAAACGAGCCCTGTCCTTCCTTGAGTGCGATCATGGCCGTAAAAACCTCCTGCTCGTTCTCCACAACGAGCACATCGGCCTGCAGCACGCGCTCGACAGCTTCGGCGACTTCATGAGTTGTTAACCTGTAGGCGCGCTCGAGAACCCACACGGTCTCGACCATCGCCACAATGCTGATGAAGCCGGGGTTTTCCACGGTTAGCCGCCGCTCGAGTATCTCCCTTGCCTTCGGCGACTGAATCGAGTCGTCTTGAGCGAGGTAGCGGACCAGGATGTTCGTGTCGAGCCCGATCATCGGCGTCCATCGCGCGGCGTGGTGCCAGCAGCTCCTTCGGCGGAAGCCCGAGCCATCTCGCTGATTGTAACCGGCCGCTGGCGCCTAGATTTGATGATGCCTCGTAGAGCCGCCGCAGGGAGTTTCGGCAAGAGAACCACGCTACCATCGGGATGGACAAAGAACTTGACGCGATCTCCCGGTTTCAACCGGAGATGTTCGCGAATTGCCTTCGGGATTGTCGCCTGGCCCTTGACGGTGAGCGCGGACTCCACAATGGCCCCCATTACTTTCTTCCAGATGTAATACCACGGTGCGCGACCAGCGTCAAGAAGAACCTGCGGAAGAGTCATTCCGAAGCGTCCATGTTAGCCGCGGCTGGCAGTCTCAAATAAACAGGGTATGAAGAAAAGTAGCACGGCCTAAACAGCCGCATTGTTCACGCATTTTTGAGCAGTGGCGGAGGAGGAGGGATTCGAACCCCCGAGACCCTTTCGAGTCTAACGGTTTTCAAGACCGCCGGTTTCAACCGCTCACCCACTCCTCCGCTCTCAATTGTATCCCGGCACGCACTTCGGCCGACACCCTTTTAGGTTATGCGTTTTTATTGAATGGGGATTGTAGCTTTCCGCGGGCGAAACTTTAATCCGAGGTTTCCGTATTTCTCTGGCCTGCAAGGGACCCACGCTCGAAATCAATGCCCCAGAAGTGTGGCGCCGGCGTCAGAAACTCCACCCCAACGCGTATCCCACGGCTTCCGCTCTCCCCCAGGTACACGATCCGGCATTCCTGCTCTTCCTGCGTTTCCGGATGCACCAGCACCAGCATCTCTCCGTTGTTCACTTCGTGCTTCAGCATCAGCAGCCCGCCATGGGCGCTCACCACCTGCGTTTCGCAGATCTCCCGGAATTTCCGGCCCTCGTGGCTGCGGCCCATCGCCTGCAACCGCATCTTGTGAAAGATACGCAGGCTCCGCCGTTGCGAGGTTTGTGCAAGTTCAGACATGCGCTCATCATCGCCTTCCTCCCGGACCCGGTCAATTGCCCTTTCGGACAGGTGTTTCCCACACGCCAAGCCTGTTTCGTACCGGTTACTCGCCCGCAACTTGTGTGCGGCTTCGGCAAGCCGTAGAATAAATAGAGCTGCAACGGCATTCGGCGTTTTGCTCCACATCCTGCCCGCTGCCGCGAATTTCTCGGAAATCATAAGCGGTTTTTTCGGAGCCGAATCCCTGTGCCTGAGGGCCTTATATGAACCTTACTGAATTTATCGAAGGTCGCCGCGAGCAACATCGCGCGGAGCTCTGCGAGTTCCTCCGCATTCCCTCCATCAGCGCGAAAAGCGAGCACAAGCAAGACATCGAGCGCGCCGCCGGTTGGGTCGCCGATCATTTTCGTTCCGCCGGTTTTAAGACTGTGGAAATCGTTCCCACCAACCTTCATCCCCTCGTCTATGCCGAATCCCTAGAAGCCCCCGGCAAGCCCACGGTTCTCTTCTACGGCCACTATGACGTGCAGCCTGCGGAACCTCTCAGCCTCTGGACTTCGCCCCCCTTCGATCCCCAGATCCGCGACGGCAATCTCTACGGCCGCGGCACCGCTGACGACAAGGGCCAGGTTCATATTCATATCAAAGCGCTCGAGACCCTTCACAAAATTAACGGCAAATTCCCCGTCAACATCAAAGTTCTGATTGAAGGCGAGGAAGAAGTCGGCAGCGTCAGCCTGTGGGACTACGTCCAGGCAAACAAGGCCAAACTGCAGGCCGACTCCCTGATCGTCTCGGACACCGCCATGCTCGGCAAAGATGTTCCTTCCATCACCTACGGCTTGCGCGGTCTCAACTACTACCAGATTGAGCTTACCGGTCCCGCCCGCGATCTCCACTCCGGTGTTTACGGCGGCGCGGTTCCCAACCCCCTCACCGTTCTGTCCGAGCTTTTCGCTAAGCTCCACGACAAAAACTTCCGCGTTACCGTTCCCGGCTTTTACGACGATGTGGCCTCCATCTCCGCCGCAGAACGAAGAGCCCTCAACACCCTGCCCTGGAAGAAGAAGGATTTCGAGCGAGCCGTCGGCGCGCCGGGCTACTTCGGCGAAAAGGGCTTCACCACCGTCGAACGCCTTTGGATTCGCCCCACGCTCGATCCCAACGGTTTCTGGGGCGGCTACCAAGGCGAAGGCGCCAAGACCGTGATTCCTTCCAAGGCCTTTGCGAAATTTTCCACCCGCCTGGTCCCCAATCAAAACCCCAAGAAAATTGCCAAGCTCGTCGAGCAGCACATTCGCAAGCTCCTGCCCAATACAGTAACCTGCGATTTTGAAGTCCTCAGCACCGGCAAACCCTGGGTGGCCTCCTATCGCGATCCCGTTTTCCACGTCGCCCAGACAGCGCTCCACAAGGGTTTTGGCAGGAAGGCCGTGTTCATTCGCGAAGGCGGCTCCATTCCCTTCGTCACCCAAATGCACGATACCTTTAAGGTTCCCTGCGTCCTCGTCGGTTTCGGTTTACCCGATGAAAACGCCCACGCCCCAGACGAGCATCTCTCCCTCGATAACTATCACGGCGGCATCAAAGCCATCGCCCATCTCTACGAGGGCCTGGCCTCGCTCTAGTTTTCTCCCGGTCTTTTCAGCGGCACGCGGCAGCGTGCCGCTTTTTCATTACTGCGGGTAGCGTTCCAGCCGAAACAGGTAGCAGCCCGCGTCCGTGCTTCGCACGTGAATGTACTTCACCGCCGTATTCGTGAAGAGCTTCTCCGCTTCTCCCTCCTCGCCCCCGCCGCTCACCCGCCGTTCCTTCAGCAACGTTCTGTCAGTTCCGTATGCGGCTAGCGTCAGCGGACGTCCCCGATACTCTTCCGGAAACGAGCGCTGCTCCTTTGTTCGTTCGCATTTCTCCGCATGGATGTAGATCGGGCCGGGCAGCGGCGGTTCGGCCAATTCGCGGAAGGGGTCGTAGGTAAAAAGAAGTAGCTCTTCTTCCTGCACGCGGATGAGTCTAAGACAATGCCGGCAAGGCGCTCGTCCCCCCGTCATCTGCTTGTGTGCCGGAAATCCATAGCCCGGCGCTTTCCCCGTGGCGCGAACGGATTCCGCAACCTCGGTTGGGATAGCCACCACTTGAAACGAATTCATGGTTCACCTCGCAAGATTTTCTCTGCCAGGTGAATTCTCCGACTTCTTTCGGACGGGTTCTATCCGCTTTGTATCTTCAAATTCTTATAGCGTGGACAACTGCTCCCGCCGCCCCCTTGCATAATCGCTTAGCGTCACGTTTGCCTCGCCAATCGTTTTCAGCGCTTCCACCACGGCAGGCACGTCTTTCCCCGGCAGCACCACATACATCTCATCCTCGCCCAGCCCCGTATACACGCGGTTCCCGATGCATCCCAGGCTCGTAATCGCGCCGTGCTGCAACGAAGCCGGCAACGCCATGCACGTCGGCCTCCCAAGCGTCGGCGCGCCCGTCCCTACTCCTGCGCGCGTCGCCGCCTCCTGCAGCAGCATCGCTCCGGCCGGCTTTACCGCGAACAACACCACGTCCGGCATCGCCTCCGTGCTTCCCAAGGGGGAGTAAAGAATCGCTTTCGGCGCCTTCGCCAACCGCGGGATCTGAGGCACTTCTTCTGGCCTCACGTATCCCAGATCAAACATCATATTCAAGGTCAGCTGCGTCTCTTGTTCCCGCTCCGGCGACAGCGCGATATTGTGCGTATACGCGCCCACCGCGCAATTAAAGTGGTTCTCCGGCACGGTGTAAAACCTCCGCCCCTCCGCCGCCAGCCGCCAGAAGCTGCACCCGGAAGGCTCGCTGCCCTCAAAGTTGATTACGTTTTCTGGAGCCTCATCCAAAAATGTAACCGCCACCGGCCGCCGTCTCGCCTTCGTCACGGCGCCAATCTGCCGCTCGATCTCCGCCCAGCTAGCGCTCGTCCGCGTCATTGTTTCTCCTTGATTCACTTGGAATTACAAAGAATAGCACAGCCCCATTCCATCGCTCGCTGCCTTCTGCCATGCTCCAACCCGCATGAAATCTGCACGTTTTGCACATGCCCCAAAAAAATCGCATTTTCCCCTTTGTTTTTGCTGTTTCGCACTTGCGTTCCCTTTCTGCCTTCGCTATAGTTCCTTCTGGCCCGGGTTTTTCATCGGAAGATAGGGGTTTCCCCTCGTGGCTGGCCTCGATTCGTTCGGGGTGGAGAGACATTTCAGGAGGATAGGCAGACTAAATGGCAGCTAAGCCACTCAGCAAGACCAAAATCGTTGCACACATCGCGGAGAAGGTGAACACTTCCAAAAAGATGGCCGCGGCTTTCTTTGAGGAACTCCACAAGCTCGCCGTCAGGGAAGCCAAGGGTGGCGCGGGCAAGTTCGTCATTCCCGGTATCGGCCGCGTTGTGAAGGCTCACCGCAAGGCACGCATGGGCCGCAATCCGCAGACCGGCGAACAGATCAAGATCAAGGCGAAGACCGTTGTCCGCCTCCGTCCTTCCAAGGTCCTCAAGGACGCCGTTCTGAAGTAACATTTTCTCCCGCCCGGGAGAAAATAAAATTGAATACCCCCGGCCGTCTGGCGAGTCCAGGCTTCCGGGGGTTTCTCTTTTCGTAGGGGCACGATACATCGTGCCCCAGTCTGACCCTTTTTCTTCCCCCATGTAGGCGCCGGGCTTTAGCCCGGCCAGCCCTGCTTGATTAACCCTACAGCGTCTTCACGTACGCGATCACATTCTTAATCTGCGCCTCTTCCAGCACGTCCTTGAAGGGGGGCATCAACTGGTCTCCGTTCTGGATCCAGCTTTTCAAGCTCTCATCGGTGATCTTGTTTCCATTCGCGAACGTCCCGCGCTTGGAAAGCCCCTTCAGCCCCGGCCCGATTTTTTTCTGGTCGCTCGTATCGTAGTGGCACACCGAACACTTCTGCTGGAACACCGATTTTCCCTTTCCCACGGCCGCCGCATCCGCCCCGCCCGCTTTCTTCCCAGACGTCTGCGCCAGCAGCGTTCCCCCGCCCGCCAACGCACCAAAAATCACCGCCACGCACATTCCCTTGATTACGCGATTCACGTTTCCCCCCTTTTTTCCGCAAGCGCTTTCATTTCCCCGCCATTTTCTCTTTTCTCTGTCCGAATTTCCACCCCGCACCCGTCAGAAGGGACAGGTTGCGCTTTGGCACAGATAGAACCTTCGTACCTTTGACCCCCTTGCTTCTCCCCCTCACAATGGCTGCATGAATCAGGAGACCCTGACTCGCGCGTGGGAACTTGTTGCAAGATGCCTATCAAGCGCAAATGGAAGGCGATTTTGATCACGCGGTCGAGCTTTATCGTTCCTCGCTCGAACTCCATCCCACCGCCGAAGCCCACACTTTCCTTGGCTGGACCTACCATCATCAGGGCAAACTCGTCGAAGCCATCGCCGAATGCAAGCTCGCCATCGAACTCGACCCCGATTTCGGCAATCCCTACAACGATATCGGTGCTTACTTGATCGAACTCGGCCAGTTCGACGAGGCCGTTCCCTGGCTCCAGCAAGCCGTGGAAGCCCGCCGCTACGAGCCGCGCCACTTCCCCCATTACAATCTCGGTCGCGCCTATCTCGGCAAGGAGATGTACGGCCAAGCGATGCACTGTTTCCAGGAAGCTCTCAACGTCGAACCGCGCTACTCCCTAGCCCGCCAAGCCCTCGAATCCCTCCGCCGCATGGTCAACTAATACCCTCGTACATGGACGATACATTTTCCCGCAGGGGCACGATGAATCTTCCTCCACGGCCACGATGCATCTTTCCGTACGGGCAAGATAAATCACCCGTAGGAACACGATAAATCGTGCCCCAGTCTCACTCTTTTCTTCGTCCATCTACCGCCCTCGCTTCAGCCCGGCATCTCGCGGTTCTCCACGTCTTGTGGCACAGCCATTCCTGGCTGTGCTCTTGGGTTTGCCTTTTCCTCAGAGGGCCAGAGCTTCAGCTTGCCCTGAGCTTCAATAGGCTCTGACATTGAGTCCCCCAGAGAATTGGGCTTCAGCCTCTCAAGAATCTGCATCTCCTACTGCCCCGGCCGCACCACTCTGTCATAAACCCACAACAACACCGTTGTCGCCATCCCAATCCCCGTCAGCGCCCACAAAAACATTTCCGGCCGGTGCAGCACTTCCCCGAAATGGTGCAACAAAATTCCCCCGATCGGTCCGGAGGCGAACGCCCCAATCCCCAGCGGCAAAAACGCGAATCCCATGTACGTCCCCTGCTGTCCCGGCGGCGCCAGCCGCGAAATATAATCGTAATAGCGCGGCTGCTGAATCAATTCCCCAATCGCAATCACCACCAGCGTGCCGTACACCGCCGCGACGCTTCCATGCACCGCCAGGACCGCGAACCCCATCATGGACACCAGCGTCCCCAGCACCACCGCGCGAAACGCCGGTATCTTATGCGTCAGCACGCTGAACGCCACCGTAAACGCAATCACGATCAGCGGCCCCGTCGACAGCATTCTCTCCGTGTCCGCCCTTGCATCCACGTAATCGTGCACGTAAATCGGCAGCGTCACGAACATCTGCCAGTACACGATCCAATATCCCGAAAATATCAGCAGGAACACCATGAACTTCGGATTCGCCAGCACCTTTCCGAAGTTCCGCATCGTCACGCCCAGGTTTTCCGTGGCCGCCTCTCCGGACTTCCTCGGCTCGCGGAAAAACAGGAGCACCGCGAAAAACATCGCGAACACGCTCAGCGACGACACGCGAAACACGTTTTCCACGCTCAGGTGCTTGTGTACCCACGACGCCGTGAGCGGCCCGAAAAATCCCCCGATATTCACCAGCGTGTAGTAAATCGAATACCCGATCGAGCGCACATTTTCGTTCGACGCCCGCGCCGTCGTCCCCACCACGCTCGGCTTCACCAGCGCGATCCCCAGCGCCGGCAGCATCAGCACCAGCGTCACCAGCACCACCAGCGGCACCGCCGCGCGCACTGGCCCCAGCCAGGCCGCTCCCAGCGACCCCAGCAAAAAATAAGACCCCGCCAAAATTAAATAAGCCAGCGACAGCGCACGCCGGAATCCCAGCCGGTCCGCGATCGCTCCGCCGAATATCGCCAGGAACCACACCAGCCCGCCGAACAATCCCGCCAGATTCGCCGCCCGCTCCAGCGGAAAGCTCAGCGTCTCGTGCAAGTATCGCGCCAGCGAAGCAAACGCCGCGTAATACGCAAGCCGCTCAAACAGCTCGCTGACATTCGCCACCCAAAACGCGCGCTCAAACCCCGTCCGCACCTCCTCCATCCTCTGCCCAAATCCCATCCGCCCTCCATCCCCAATCGCCGCACATCATATCAACATTTCCCCACCCCGTAGGGGCACGATAAATCGTGCCCCAGTCTGACCCTCCTCTTCCTCCGTGCTCTCTGTGTCCTCTGTGGTGAAATCTTTCCTTCTCTTTAGGGGGTCAGAGCTTCAGCTCTGACATTAATCTCCCCAAGCTTTCGGGCTTCAGCCCCTGAGGACTCCTCCTCCTTGACTCCCGTACCCACCTGATCAACGATCCTGATCGATCACTATCTCCCATGACCAAATCCCCCATCAACCTCCCTCTTCCCGTTTTCAACGACGAGAAGCACCACATCCGCCTCTACCAAGGCGACTGCCTCGATCTCCTCCCGCTCATCCCCGAATCCTCCGTCGACCTCATCTTCGCCGACCCTCCCTACTTCCTCTCCAACGGCGGCATCACCTGCCACGCCGGACGCATGGTCAGCGTCTACAAAGGCGACTGGGACAAATCCAAGGGCCCCGACGCCAACCACGACTTTAATCGCGCCTGGCTCGCCGCTTGCAAGCGCGTCCTCAAGCCCAACGGCTCCCTCTGGGTTTCCGGCACCGCCCACGTCATCCATTCCGTCGGCTTCGCCATGCAGCAGCTCGGCTTCAAGCTCCTCAACGACATCTCCTGGGTCAAGCCCAATCCTCCTCCCAATCTCTCCTGCCGCTATTTCACCCACTCCACCGAAACCATCATCTGGGCCGCCCGCGACAAAAAATCCCGCCACACCTTCAACTACAAGCTCATGAAGGAAACCAATCGCGGCAAGCAAATGAAATCCGTCTGGGAAATCAAGCCCCCCGAAACCTGGGAAAAGCGCTACGGCAAACATCCCACCCAAAAACCCGTCGCCCTCCTCGAACGCATCCTCCTCGCCTCCTCCCACGAAGGCGACCTCGTCCTCGACCCCTTCTCCGGCTCCGGCACCACCGCCCTCGCCGCCCTCCGCACCCGCCGCACCGCTGTGGGATTAGAGCTCTCTTACGAATACCTCGCGCTTACACTCCAACGCCTCACGTCCGACCTAGTCCGCGTCGAACTTTCTCTCACCACGATTCACTTTTCTCTTGATCTAGTTCCCGATCCGATGGATCGATCCTGTAGTGGCCGAACTTTAGATCGGCCACCCCAATCTTCCGCGAACGCGAGCACTCATCCGGTAACCATGTCCGTCGATCTAAAACTAATCCAGCAAGAGTGCCGCTTCCACTTCATCGGTCGCCACAACCGCGCCGTAATCTTTTCGGTCCAAGCCGCCACCCTCGAAGCTGCACTCGAAAAATTCCGCTCCCACGGCCACTCCGACTCCGACGCCCTCTTCATCATCAAAACCGAAACCCAAATCTTCCTAGCCTGATTCCCCCCCGTAGGGGCACGATAAATCGTGCCCCAGTCCTAACTCTTCTCTTCCTCCCTGTAGTCGCCGGGCTTCAGCCCGGCCAGCCCCTGTAGCGCAGGGCGAGTCTTCGAGCCCTGCGGCCTTTCTCTTGGGTTTTTTCTTGGCCCATCCCCCGGCTTTGTAGCGCCGCACCTTCAGGCCGGCATCTTGGGTTTTCTTCTCTTGTAGGGCCCGCCTTCCGAGGCGCGCCGCTCTTCCTCTTTACTCTTCAGGGGGTAAGACCTTCAGCTCCAACATCGAGCCACTCCCAAGTCTTCGGCCCGTAGACCCTGGGCTTCAGCCCATGGCGCGTAGCGCCCCTGAGGACTCCCGTGCTCGAATCCCTCCCATGGACCCAACCCTTCGCACCCGAGGCTACCTGGAGCGCTTCGGTTTCTTCCTCCGCCCCGTTCCCGGCGTACGCTTAGCCCTCTTTGTGTGGACAACTTCCTTGCTCTTGTAAGGTTCAATGTCCTTGGTCCCGCATTTGGGGCACATGTCGTTGCAGCAACAGCTCCAGATGTCCACCCATTCCGTTCCATCGAATGGGCAGCGATAGTAGTTGACGTACTGCTGCTTTTCGTCATCTTCCTCCCGGAAGCCATCTTTGACTGCGCCGGAAGAATCAGCAAAACGCGCCTGTTCGATAAGGGACCACAACCAAACGGGGAAATTGCCCTGCATGGGAATTCGCCTCCTTCAGAGCCGTGTTGAACCGCTCTCCCTTGTAGCACTTCCTTCTCCAAAATGGTCATGATCTAATCCCCCACATGGACCTGCGCCTACCCACTGAAGGCCTGCAAAATTACAAAAGCGCCTCTCAACGTGCCCGCATCGGCACGGAATCCTGGGGTGCCGCCAATTTCTTTTGTCCCTCCTGCCAATCGCCTCGCCTCGACGTCGCACCGAGAAACACCGTCGCGGTCGATTACTTCTGCCCGTCTTGCAAATCTCCCGTTCCAGCTGAAAAGCCAATCGAAACCCCTCGGGTGCCAGAATTGTTGATGCCGCCTACTCCGAAATGAAGCGCGCCATCCTCGAAGACAGAACTCCCGAATCTTTTCGTCTTGCACTACGACCTCGACACCTGGGCCGTTCGAACGGTGGTTCTCGTCCCCATTTCGCCTTCGCGTTATCCGCCATCGAGCGCCGTAAGCTCCCTCGCCCAGACCGCTCGCCGCGCTGGTTGGGTCGGCTGCCATATATTGTTGGATAAGATTCCGTTACACGCCCGCATCCCAATCGTAAGCGCGGGAAGTTCCCATACGCCGCGCGAGGTGCGAAGCTCCTACAACCGCCTCCGCCCCCTGCAGAAATTGCGTGTCGAAAAACGCGGCTGGACCCTCGACGTACTTCAGGTGGTCCAATCACTAGGCAAAATGGACTTCACCCTCAACGACGTGTACGCTCACGCCGACGCCCTCGCAAAGCTCCACCCTAATAACTCTCACCTCCGCGACAAAATCCGCCAACAGCTCCAAGTCCTCCGCGACCTTGGTCTCCTCGAATTCCTCGGCGGCGGCGCCTATCGCCTGCACTAGAATCGCGCGCGTGGCGCACGCGCAGTGCCGGCTGCCCCACCCTCGGGTTTGGGGGGTGTTCAGTCCCATGCCTGTATCACGATTTCATTCACCAATCTCCTCGCCACCACGCACAAATCAAGAAACACGCTCCGCTTGAAAAGTGAGTCCGCTCCGGACTCGTTCAATATCGCTTGCTGACGTTTCCTCAATTCCCGGTAAACTCGCACCATTTGTTTTACCGTCGGTTGCCCACCCCTCCGCCGGAACACATCCCGCAGCTCACCGAATACCCCCTGGATTCTCCCTCCATGAATTTTTGGGTCGGTCCCCTTCAAATCGCTCAACGATTTATCCACCCGCATGTCCACGGTCTCAAATACAAACCAGTTTGGTTTTCTGGTAGCCGGATGCGTGGCATCTGCCACGCACAGTCCAAGTTCAAAGGGCATGTTGAACCGCGGTACGCGGGGCTTGCCCCTCTTCTTCGGGCTGAGCTCCACCCGCGATAGATCGTGTACCGAATATTGGCAGCTCCGCTCGAGCTTCAGAATCTTCTCTAACCGCCGCCTGCTATCCGGAATTTCCAGGGTTGCGCGAGGCACCAGCCCTAACGCACTGATGCCCGCTATGTAGGCAAGGAACAATCTTTCAAATTTCTCATCGTAGGGGATATTGAGGAAAACTTTACCGCGCGACCCTCTTGGCTTTGCCACGCGTTTGCTTCCTTCGTTTCGCAGAAGCGATAGTCGTGTGAGTTCTGCTGTTCCTCAGCTTGGACCCAGCGGAGTACAACACCTTGCCTTGCTTGCCTGTCTCTATTGGACCCACCAGGCGCATGAGCTTCTTCAACCGCGCTTTCGACACGCCGAGCTCTCTCGCCGTATCTTCAACCGTCGGAAACGGTGTTTGCAGAATCACGCTCATTGCCGTTCATCAACTCCTGCTCCGTATACTACGCCTTTCGCCAGTCTCCGTCTATTGCCAATTGACGTACGTATCTGCTGTGTACCCGCTGGGTGCCGCACCCTTCGGGTTCAAGGGTGCGGATATTGACCGTTTCTCCGTTTTAATTTTTTCTTTACTTCAATAAGGAAGCGATGTTCCGCGCGGGATTCCGGATGCGGGTGACTTGCAGCGGTGCCCCAACCTTCGCCTTTCTTTAAGGGTGCGCGTCTCGACTTCTCGGCTTCCTCTGCGGTCCCTCTGTTACCTCTGCGGTGAATTCTTCCCTCGCCCTTCGAGTCGATCAAAACTCTTCAGGCCACTTTCTCGCAGCGTGCATCACCGCAAGGATCCAAACCTCTTTCTTCTCGATCCGGTAGCCAACGATAAACGGGGTGCCGGGAATCACCAATTCCCGGGTTCCCGCGACCCGCCCCTTGCGGCCTGCCATCGGATGCCGCGCCAGCACTTGCACCGTCTCCCAGATATGATTCATGGTTCGTCGCGCCGCGCCGGGGTTCTCGGCTGCAACATATTCGTAAGCGGACACCAATTCTTCCGTCGCGGGCGTCGTCCACTGGATGACCATTTGCCGGCGGCTACTTCGAGCGGCCCATCTTCTGTATCATCTTTTTCACTTCGGCATGCGCCACGAATTTCCCTTCCTTCGCTGCGCGCAGGCCTTTGGCCATCAGCTTGGCATGATATTTGTTGAGTTCCAGATAGTGCTCGACGGCTTCGTTCAGCAAATAGCTGCGATCCCGATCCAGGCTCTCTGCCAGGGCATCCAGGCTCTCGACCGCGTCGGACGGCAAGCGGAAACTGATGGTTCTTAAGGTGCTCATAATATCAAATGATACGAGGCATTCTGATGTATGGCAACCTCATTTCCTTCCCCAATCCTCCTACTCCAGCCCCGGCACCCTCCCAAACTCTCTCGCCGGGTGCTCCCGACGCCGTCTTTGCGTCTGAAACTTCTCCGCCGGGTGCCCCATCCTTGGGTTTGGAGGGTGGGCTCTTGGGTTTCTCTTTGTTTCCTGGATATTTCGCGCCCCTTGATGCTGGGTGCGTCCCCCTTTGGTTCATAGCCTCCCCGCATCATCAATCCTTCCCTCTTGCGCGCACCATGCCCCTCCGCTACGATGACTACAATGACCACGCGCGATTTCAAGGTCTTTCTCGAGCCCGACGACGACTACGGCGGCTACGTAGCCGTCTGTCCATCCCTTCCCGGTTGCTATTCGCAAGGCAAATCCGTCTCGGAAGCGCTCGCCAACATCCGCGAAGCCATTGACCTTTGCCTCGAGGACATGGAAAGCCGCGGCGAGGAAATCCCCGACCCCACGAACGTCCTCATTGGCAGCGTCGTCGTCACGCGATGAGCCCAAAGCCGCCCCTCCTATCGGGCGACGATCTGATTCGCGCTCTCGCTAAGTTTGGCTATGTTGCCGTTCGGCAGAAGGGCAGCCACGTCCGCCTTCGCCATCCCACCGACCCTCAGCGCCTTCCCGTCACCGTCCCACTTCACGCGGAAATCGCCTTTGGCACGCTCCGGAGGATTCTCCGCGACGCAGGCATCTCCCTTCAGCATCTCCGTTCTGTGCTATGACGATCTCTGCGCCGGGTACCGCGCCCTTCGGGTCCAAGGGTGCGGGTTCTGATTTTTCCTGACTCTCTATTCCTTTAAACCGCCACAATTCCCAACCGCGGAAACGCCGTTCGATACATGCCCTCATCCAGCGTGAGCAGCTGGTACCCATTCACAAACGCATGCGCACCAATCAGAAAATCAGCCAGCACGCGCCGCGGCTCCGTTCCTTTCTGCTCCCTACGCCGCGCCGCGTAACTCTGGAATGCCCGCCCCGCCGCACGCCAAACACCTTCCGCCAATTCCCACTCCACTTCGATCCCCGTCCCCTCGCAGAATTGGTCCAGAAACACTTCCGTCCGGCTCGGCGCCGCCATCAACTCCGCATACACTACGCTCGAGATCACCAGGTTTCCTCGCGCGAAAACCTTTTCCAGAGCGACTTTCGCTGCGCGATTCAGAGCGTCCTCGTCCTTCCAAAGGGCGGAGATGATATTCGTATCAATTGCCGTTGTCATCCGCCGCCCTATTCACCACGCAACTCGCGCAACCACTTTTGTATGCCCTTTCTCCCCTTTCCAATCCCGGGCGTTCCTATCCCCCGATACTTCTCAAAAGGACTCTCTTTCCGCACCGCCGTCACCCGTACCCCCTCCTCATCCTCCTCAAACAACAAGCGGTCTCCTGCTCGCACCCCCAGCCTCCGCCGTATCTCCCGTGGCACGGTGACCTGCCCCTTACTCGTGACTTTCGCCAGCTTCTTCATCGCCATTCTCCCATTTCCTTACTTTATCACACTCCTCCTTACTTCTTGTTAAATTTCCAAACCGCAGTCCGCAAACCTAAAAGTCGGTGTCCACGGGCTGACTTGCGCGCCTCACCTTGTGTCACTCACGCCATGCCTCCCCGTCTTAACCCCCTCAGCGATCTTCCGCCTAACTCCCCAGCCTTCAAAATGAATACACATATAAGTAGCTATAGATACGGTAACTATTCCATGCTATCATGCCCCGTGAACTCTTGGATTGAGTCTGTGTATGCCCCGGGGATTCTTCTTACGATCTCCTTTCTAAAAGAACGTCCTCGCCGTACCGATTCCTCCCCGTTCTGTCTTCCTTCTATCTCCCCTGTTTCTATTTACTTCCCGACTCGTACCGAACCCTGTACCGATCCGTCTTTGCTCTATCCTCTTTCTCCTCTGCCACTTCCCAAGCCGTACCAAAAAACAGGGGGAGGGGGTGGGGGTCGGGTGTTCTTCTCGCCACTCGCTTGCCCGCCGAAGGCTCGGCGGCGGAGGGCCACTTCCGCTAACTCCAATCATTCCCGCACTTACGCAGACCCCCGGGGGGAGGGGTCCCCACCTCCCGTCCGGAACAATGTATCCCACTCAGTTATATTATTAAGTTTAGTCGGCGCGCCGACATTTTCCACACCCACCTTCAGCTCCCTCTCTGCCTCGGTGGCCATTCCCTCCCGTGCGACTTACCCAACTTACACAGGGATTGCGGAAGGGGTGGCGGGCGGCGTAACGTTTCCCTACGCGGATGCGGCCTGGTTCAGCCGCGGCCGTTACAGCACGGGGAGGCACACGATGGGGTACCTACTGGTGCGTCACAAGGTGAAGGAGTTCGACGAGTGGAAGCGCTTGTTTGATGCGCACGGGGAAGCGCAACGCAAGGCCGGCTTGCGGATCGAGAAGGTGATGCGCAATACGTACGTGCCCAACGAAGTGTTCCTGTTCTTCGAGGTGCTGGACCTGGCCAAGGCGCGCGGCTTTGTCTATTCCCCGGAAGTGCCGAAGGCACAGGCGGAGTCCGGCGTGGTGGACAAGCCGGACATCTATTTTCTGACGTGAGGGTTTTTTTGACGTGATGCGCGATCAGGGGTCGCACCCGGCCCGTTGCCGCTGGATCGTATGGCCCCGGCGAAGCGTCACTCGCCGCAAATCACGGCTTGGGCTTTTCCGCTTCCTGCTTCTGGCGCTCCTCGGTCCACGGAGGCACGATACCGGCCTGCCGCGCGTACGCGATGGATTGCCCAAGGTGTTCGCCGTAGTGGCCTGAGATCATGAAGAAAGCCCCGCGGATCGTGGTTTCCCCGCGCGGCGTCTTGATCTCTTTCTCGAGCTCGGAATCCTTGACCAACAGGATGGCGTTGCGCATGTGCGCAAACGAATCCTTGAGCGCCTGGAGCACCTTAGCCTTGTCGCTCGAGGAAGCCATCATGGCTTTGGGATCCACGCCGGCCGGAAACGGCGTGCCGAGCATCTTCGCAAAGCCGTAGTTGGCGCTGACCACATGCATGTACACTTCGCCGGTGGAACGAACGCCCTCGGCCGGGCGCCAAGTGTATTTTTCCGCGGGAATCGCGTCGGCCAGCCGAAGGAAGCGCTGCTCGAAGTACGAAACCTCATCGAGAAATTCCAGGCGCGCGCCCGCCGTCGGAACCGTAGGCGTCGCAGGCGGCTTCTCAGCAGGTTTTTCTTGCGCCCGCGCGAGCGCACCGCAAGAAATCATCAAGGAAAGAAGCAAGCAAGCGAATCCGCGCATGACACCCCCATTGGCCAGCCAGAACAAACGACACGTATTTTATACCGAAAACAGGCCCGCAGAGTCAGTTGGAAAATGCGCGCGAGGCAAAGAGCAGAGACGCAGGGAGGTGCTCGGCAAAGTAGCCGGCGTCGTGCCGCCCGGGGTAGATGTGAAATTCGTGGGCGATGCGCCGCGAGGTAAGCACTTTGTCGAGCGCCGTGGCTCCGGAATCGAACCCGAAATCGTCCTGATCCCCGCAGTCAAAATAGATTTTCAGGCCGGCAAGATTGGCAGTGCGCGCGAGGACGATCGGGCTATTGCGATCCCAGAACGCCGGGTCCGCCGGACTTCCGAAGACTCCGCCGAGGACGCGGGCGCGGGGAGAGTTGGGCGTTGTGCCGAGAAACACGGGCAGTTTTTCGATGAGCGCGGCGCTGTGTGCGCTAACGGATGCAAAAAGCTCCGGATGGCGAAAGCCCAGATGCAGCGCGCCGTAGCCGCCCATGGAGATTCCCGCGATGGCGCGATGTCCCCTGCCGGCGGCCACGCGATAGCGCTTCTCGATAAACGAGAAAAATTCCTGGAGCAGGAAATCCTCGTAGCGCTCCTTTCCATCCTTGGAATTAATGTAGAAGCTGGCGCCGCCGTCCGGCGTGGCAATCAGGAAATCCTTCAGCTCGCCCTTTTCGCGCATGTCTTCGGCGAGATTCCACGCGCCGGAATGCACGAAGAACTGCTCGTTGTCCCCGAGGCCGTGCAAGAAATAGAGAATGGAGAAATGGCGCGCCTTGTCCGCGTCAAAGGATAGTGGAAGAACGACACAGTACGCAACTGGATGGGAAAGGACCTTGCTCGAAAGGGAGTTGCATTCTACGCGGCCGGGTGCGGCGAAGGACGAGGAGGGAAAGTAAAGAACGTAAAGGAGACAAAGGAGAGATGCGTCGCGTAATAGCCGATGAGCGGAGAAGCTATTCATAGCGGAGCGCGTCGACGGGATTGAGCTTGGCGGCACGGGAAGCAGGATAAAGTCCCGCGGCGAGGCTGACAAGAACCGCGATGGCGAGCGCGAGAAGCACCAGCCACCAGGGCACGGAAGATAGTTCGATGGGATTCAAATTCTGGCGCTTCAGATAGACGTTGGTGCCGAAGGTGATGGCGTGGCCGAGGAGCCAGCCGAACGCGACACCCAGGATCCCGCCGAGGAATCCTATGACGCCAGCTTCGACGAAGAAGAGTTGCTGCACGTCCGAATCCGCGGCGCCGAGGGCTTTCAGGACGCCGATTTCGCGCCGTCGCTCCAGAATCGCCATGACCAGGGTGTTGACGATGCCAAGCGTGGCCACCGCGAGCGCGAGGCTGCCGAAAATGCCCAGAAGCAGATCAAAAACGGAGAAAAACGTGCGCAAGGATTTGGATGCGTCCAAGAGAGAAAAAGCGTTGAAGCCGAGATTCTTGATGGAGGCTTCGAGAGCTTCGACTTGGGAAGGGGACTTGGCGCGCACGGAGAGCGAGGGATAAGTGATCTTGTTGGATGTGGCGCCGCGGACGATGTCACGCAAATCGTTGACCTGAGCCGCGCGCAAGGTTGAGGCAGTTTCAAGCGGCATGAGCAGGCGCGCGTTGCCGTAGCCGCCGTAGCCCGCGGCAGGTTCGGTTTCCACGATGCCGACGATTTTCAGCCGCAACTCCTTCGGGACCACTGAGAAGCCACCTCCGGACTCCGCAGCCTCCGAGGAGGCGTCGCTGCCCGCGGCGGGAATCGCCTGCCGTTCGGCGTAGCGCAGGGTCAACTCCTGGCCGACAAGAGAGGCAGGCTTGTCGGAGAGGTCTTTAGCAAATTCGATTTGCAGAATCGCTTCGTTCGCCGTTGGAGAGGAAAAGAAATTGCCCGTCATGCCGTCGAAGGAACCGGAATTGCGCGAAGAATCCGGCATGCCGCCAACCACGGTGGCGTAGGGCTTATCGTTGAAGCGCACCTCGGTGAAAAAGCGCACCTGCGGATAGACTTCGATCACATTCGGCAGTTTTGCAAGTTCCTGCCGCGCGGACTCGTCCAGCGCGCGCGGAGGCTTATCCGATTCCGCATTCCGTGGTGGACGCCCCATGCCGCGAAAAGTGTTCTTGGGCGTCACGAAAATGGTGTCAAACAGGCCGCTCTGGGAAAGCCGCTTGGAGGCCAGTTGCTGCAGCCCCACTCCGAGCGACACCATCGCCACGAACGAGGCAACTCCTACCGCGACGCCGAGGGTCGTGAGCGAGTTGCGGAGAATCGCCTCGCGCAGGTTTCGCAGCGCCAGATCGGTCAGGTCTTGCGATTTCATTGCGCTGCACCTTTGTTGGCTGGCGAGGTGCCCAGAAGTTTGCCGTCTCCCATCGTGGCCAGGCGATCGGCATAACGCTCGGCGAGCGGCCGCTCGTGCGTTACCATGACGATGGTCATGCCCAATTGCGTTTGCAGGTCGTGCAAGAGAAAGAGAATCGCTTCACCGGTCGCGGAGTCCAGATTGCCGGTCGGTTCATCGGCAAGGAGAATTTTGGGACGATTGACCAGGGCGCGCGCGATCGCCACGCGTTGTTGTTCGCCGCCGGAGAGCTCGGCGGGACGGTGGCCGACACGGTGCGTCAGCCGGACGCGCTCGAGGGCCTCGCGCACGCGCCCTGGACGCTCCGAACGATCGACCTCGGCGAGGCGCAGTGGAAGCTCGACATTTTCCTCGAGCGTCATGCGCGGAAGAAGATTGAACGACTGGAAAATCATGCCGACGGTATTGCGCCGGTAGCGCGCCAGGTCGAGCGGCGAGAGCGCCGCCAGGTTTTCTCCATTCGCCAGAATGGCGCCGGAGGTGGGCCGGTCCAGGCCTGCCATGAGATTCAGCAGCGTGGATTTGCCCGATCCCGACGAGCCGAGAAGAGCAAGATATTCGCCGCGCGCGACGGAAAGGGAGACATCATCGACGGCGCGCACGCTTGTTTCACCCATATGGTAATGCCGGGAAATATGATCCAACTGAACGGCAGGTTGTGTGTCGGGCATAGGCTCATTCAATGATACGTCCAGAAGCGCCAGAGTATTTCATTTCGATTGGATGCGCCCGAGGATGGAAGGGTGAGTCCGGAGCGGAATGGGAATCGAATGCTGGCGGCGGAGAGAAGAGCCGAAAGAAGGGAGCCATGCAAGCGATTGCCGACGTCCGGAAGTGGATTGATGCGTATGTGGAGAAGAAAGACGTGAAGATTGGGGAGATCGCGCAAGGATTGCGGCGGCTGGTGAAGAAAACCTTGGCGGGCACGAGGGAATCCGTGAATCCGTGGAAACTCCCCACCTTTGAGTCGAATGGGCCGATGTGTTATTTCTCAGCCGGAAAAGATCACGTTACGTTTGGATTCTTCCGCGGCACCTTCTTGCCGGACCCGGCAAAATTTCTCGAAGGAACGGGGAAAACTTGCGGCACGTCAAATTGAACTCGATGGAGAATTTGCGAAAGCCCGCATTGAAAAAACTGGTCCGAGCGGCCGCGCGTCTGAAAAAAAAGAGCCAATGGAAGGCATGAAACCGAAGAAGAAGCATAGTTAAGAATCACTCGCATCGAGATTTTCCGGAACTGGCCAATCTCCGGTCACTGCTCTTATTCGGCGTGTGGCTTAATTCCGAGTGATGCGTCACCCGGGAACCGCGAAGTGCAGTCGTCGTGGCGCAATCCCTCGATGTGAGACTAAATCCTTCAAGGACAAGCCGCCCATGAGCTATCCTTGCTTTTTGTCAGATATGCTTTCCTCGACCGAAGGATCCGAAGGAGAAATTCTATGGAAATGAACACTCGACGCATCTTCTTTGGCAGGATCACGGCGATGGCGGCTCTCGTAACTGGGGCGCCGAAACTTTTCGCTCAGCAGGCTCCCCCTGCTGGTGCACCCACGCCAGGTAGCGCACCAGTGAGCGGACAAGGAGGAGATACGCCTCGTCGCTCCGGCGGCGGTAACCACACGCACGATGGGATCTACTACTTCTCAGGCACCGGTTCCAATGACGGCTATCCCAAGGACGATCACGTTCTGGTAACGGACCCCTTTGAAAAGCACGTGAGCCGCACAATGGACGCCCTCAAGAAGTCGGTCGAGCGTGCAGGCTGCACCATGGACAGCATCATCCATTTGCAGGTATTTCTCTGTCTGCCTCTCGCCGACAGTATCCCCACGCCCACCGGCAAGGCACGGTTCGATGCCCATAAAGCGCAATACGACGCATTGAACAAGATCTACGGAACCTATTTCTCCCCGGGCAAAGCTCCGTCCCGCGCATGCATGGCTGTCGAATGGATTCCCGGCGATTCGCTGATTGAAATCGGCGGCAGCGCGATGGTCGTCGCTCCACCCACTCCGCTTGCGGATAAATAATTACTCGAAAGACGTTGAAAGGAAACAAAGCATGAATTTTAAGTTTGGTTGGAGTCGCCGTTCCTTCCTAGCCGCGCTAGGATCGGTGAGCGGCAGCCTGTTTGCTCCTTCCGGGTTGAACGCTGCGGGCATCTTTGGCAAGAAACACAAGCCGTCCATTCCCTCCGTTGACGGCAGCCCCATCGTACCGATCACAACCGGCCTTGGTTCTACCGGCGACATCTACGCCGAGCTTGGAGTAACACCGCTCGTCAACATCAATGGCACCGTAACCGTGATTGGTGGGTCGGTGATGAAGCCGGAGGTGATGGAGCTGATCCGGCGAGGCAATGAGCACTTCGTTCTGATCGACGAGCTCGAGATCGCAGCCGGTAAGTTCATCGCGAAATTGTGTAAGTCCCCCGCGGGCTATACCGGCCTGGTGACAGGTGGGGCAGCCGCGGCTCTGGTCGTTGGCTATGCCGGCATGATGACCGAAGACCTCGAGCCCCGCATGCGCGACATCCCCGACGTAAGCAATTTTCCGCGAAACGAAGTCATTATCCAGAAGAGCCATCGATATCCGTTTGACCATCAGATCCGCCAGACCGGGGCGAAGCTGGTGGAAGTCGAGACACGCGAAGAGATGATTGCCGCCATCAATCCGAAGACTGTGGCGATCCACTTCACGAATATCCTGTCCGATAAGGGCAAGGTCAGCGGGCCGGAGACCGTCGCCATCGCCAGGGAACACAACATCTATACGTTTAACGATGCCGCGGCGGACGTGCCGCCGAAAGAGCGGCTGTGGGAGTATCCGGCCATGGGCTTCGACATGGTCGCATGGAGCGGCGGCAAGGCTATCTGCGGCCCGCAGGCAGCCGGCATACTGATCGGCAAGGAGGAGCTGATCCGCTACTCGCTGCTGAACATGAGCCCGCAGGAAGATCGCATCGGGCGTTGTTGCAAGGTCGGCAAGGAGACCATTTTCGGCATGCTCAAGGCGCTCGAAATTTTCGTCAATCAGGACTACGACGCCACGCTGAGGATGTACGACGAGCGCGCCCAGGTCATCACCGATGCGGTGAAGAAGTTCGGAGTGACGGCGCTTCCCCGGCAGTTCAACCCTCAGGCTCTCGGCAACGTGACGCCGCGTTACAGCTGGCAGATCGATCCGTCCAAGCTCAACATCACCGGGCCGGAGGTCATGCAGAAGCTGGCCGACACCCGGCCAATCGGTATTGGCAGCATGGGCGCCGGTGCCGGCGGCATGCGCGGACGCAATCCGGACGCGCCGGCGGGTGACAATCACGCTGGCCATCATGGCCATCCCAGCGACCCGAACAGCTTCGGCTTTGCTGTCTGGCAGCTCAAGAACGGCGAGGAGAAGATGATCGCGGACCGCTTGGTCGAGATTTTCAGCGCAGCTCCGAAGGCCTAGTCTTTCGTTTGTGGGAACTGGAGAAACACGACGTTCTTAACGCAATCCCTCAGTGCACGGGATCGACAAGATAGGTTATCGGAAGCGGACCCACTACCAGATTTTCCACATCATGGCCACAGCACGCGGGGACGGCGTACACTGAGGTAGTTAGTGCTGCTGTGCTAGCATCTAAGCCTGCGCGACAGGAACCTGCCTGGACGAGGAGCCTACCTGAATGCCTGCAAGTATGAAGGCGTTGCGGAAGATGCAAGCGGGAAAGGGCCTGCAAATCGAGAAGATGCAGGTGCCGAAGATCGGCGCCACCGACGTCCTCGTGCGCGTGAAGACTACCTCGATTTGCGGCACGGACCTGCACATTTATGGATGGGACCGCTGGTCGCAAGGGCGCATCAAGCCGCCCCTCACGCTCGGACATGAATTTTGCGGCGTCGTTGAGAGTGCCGGCGAGGAAGTCACCGCGGTGAAAGCCGGCGATTTTGTGAGCGCGGAGATGCACCTGAACTGCGGGCATTGCCACCAGTGCCGGCTTGGCCAGGCACATATCTGCCAGAACCTGAGAATCATCGGGATCGATATCGATGGCGCGTTCGCGGAATTCGTGAAAATCCCCGCGACGAATATCTGGAAATTGGATCCTGCGATTCCCGAACACTACGGGGCAATTCTCGATCCTCTCGGCAACGCAGTGCACACCGTGCTTGCGGGCGCCATTGCGGGCCAGATCGTGCTCGTGACGGGCTGCGGCCCAATCGGATTGATGTCCATCGCGGTGGCGAAAGCTTGCGGCAGCTCCACCGTCTTTGCCACGGAAACCAACGAGCACCGTCGAAAAATGGCAAGGGAAATGGGCGCGAACTTCGTATTGAACCCGTTGGCGGAAGACCCCGTGAAAAAAATTCTGGAAGCCACCGGCGGAACCGGTGTGGACGTGCTGCTGGAGATGAGTGGTCATCCGGCTGCGATTCAACAGGGATTCAAGGCGCTGCGTGCCGGGGGAAGGGCATCCCTGCTCGGAATTCCCACGGAAAATGTGCCGCTGGACTTGGTGCAGGACGTCATCTTCAAGGGCGCCACGGTGCAGGGAATCTACGGCCGGCGCATGTACGAAACCTGGGTGCAGATGACGGCCTTGCTGAAAGCGGGCCGCGTGAATCTGGAGCCGCTTTTCGGGGAGCGGATGGAGCTGGAGAATTTTGAAGCGGCATTTGCGAAATTGCAGAACGGGCTTGCCGGAAAGATTTTGATGTACCCCAATGGGATGCGGAAATAACGAGAGGATTTCATCACAGAGTTAGCAGAGTTGCCGCAGAGTTCGCGGAGATTTGGGAGGAGGGACATGAGTGAATTAGGAACACAGCCGATTAAGCAGAATCCACTGCAATACGTGACGGAAACGCTGCAGGATCTGCGGACAAAGGGAGTTGCGCCGAAACTGCGCGTGCTGGAGGGAGAACAGAAGCCGGTTTGTATATTTGACGGGCGCGAAGTGATCAATCTCGCTTCCAACAATTATTTGGGGCTGACTTCGCACAAGGCGCTGCGCAAGGCTTCGATCGAAGCGGTACGGAAACTGGGCGTGGGGGCCGGCGCGGTGCGCACCATTGCAGGAACCATGAAGTTGCACATGGATCTGGAAGAACAGATCGCGAAATTCAAGCAGGTGGAAGCGTGCGTGGTCTTCCAGTCTGGGTTCACGGCGAATGCCGGAACGGTTTCCGCGGTGCTCGGAAAAGACGACCTGATCGTTTCCGATGAGTTGAACCACGCTTCGATCATCGATGGCGCGCGGCTCTCCAAGGCCGCCATCAAGGTGTTCAAGCACAAAGACACGCAGGACTGCGAGCGCATCCTGCAGGAGCACGCATCCTTCCCCGGCAAGAAACTGATCATTACGGACGGCGTGTTTTCCATGGATGGGGACATCGCGCCGCTTCCCGCGCTTTGCGAGCTGGCGGAAAAATATGGCTGCCTCATGATGGTGGACGACGCGCATGCGAGCGGGGTGCTCGGCCGAGGCGGACGCGGTTCCGTGGATCATTTTGAATGCCACGGCCGCGTGCACATCCAAGTCGGCACGTTGAGCAAAGCCATTGGTTCGATGGGCGGATATGTTTGCGGCTCGCGCGACTTGATCGATTTTTTGTATTTGCGCGCGCGGCCGTTCCTTTTTTCCACGTCTCATCCGCCGGCCACCGCGGCGGCGTGCCAGGCGGCGTTCACGCTGCTGGATTCGGCGGAAGGCGAAAAACTGGTGAAGAAGCTGTGGGCCAACACGAAATATTTCAAGCGGGAATTGAAGAGGCGCGGATTCCAGTTCAAGGTCAGCGAAACGCCGATCGTACCCATCCACGTGGGCGATGCCGCGAAAGCGTTTGAATTTTCCCGCAAACTGTTCGAGGCTGGCGTGTTCGCGCCTGCGGTCGGTTATCCGACCGTGGCGGAGGGAAAAGCCCGGCTGCGCGCGATCGTCAGCGCTGCGCACAGACGGGAGCACTTGCTGAAGGCGGCCGAAACTCTCGCGGAAGTGGCCAAGCCGCTCGGCATTGTTTAGCGAAAGTTCAGGTGTGTGAATCCAGGAAATAGCAGCGGTGCATTTCTCCGGTCGGCGGGTAGAATTCTTCGTGTGTGAAGCGAAATCCCAATTTTTCGATAACCTTTTGCGAGGCCAGATTTTTCGGGTGATGCGCGGCAAATAGTCCCTGAGCCCCCAAAGAGTCGAACGCATGCTTCATCACTGCCCGCGCGGATTCCATCGCAAAGCCCTTGCCCCAATGGGGCGGCCGGAGATGGAAGCCGAGTTCATAGATTCGTTCTTCGGGCTTGTAGGGACGCAAGCCGCAACAGCCTGCAAAATCACCGTCGGCGAACGAAAAGACCGGCCAATACTGAACGTGACGTGCGCTCATAAATGAGATTTCGCGCGCCAGACGCTCCTGAATTTGTTCTTCGGAAAAAGGTCCCCCGATGTAGCGGGTCACTTGAAGGTCTCCCCACAAAGCGCGGGCCAGTGGACGATCCTCGATAGACCACAGCCGGAAGCCAAGGCGTGCCGTATTCAGGAAATAATCCGGTGCTGATGGCACGATTGCTTCACCCCTCTGATCCTGGCGGCGTCTGCAGGTTATCACTTCTGAGTTTAGGATCGCGCGTGGGTGGACCATCGCCGGTTTGCGAGGCTTACCGAATTTGCAAGGCCCCCCCGGAATCATTTATCCGTTACGTGCGAGTCTAGGATTGCTCGCGCGAGTAGTTTCTTCCCCAGGGCTGTGATTTTGGCGGGTTCAAAGCCGATTCTGCATACCTCTCAATTCCCTATATTATTGATTACAAGGAACTTGTTCTTGGCAGTCGTTTTGCTTATATCAAAGCAGGTATTTGGTGCCCTTATCTTCTGAGAGATATACCCAGCCCGGTTCAGCGCAGAGTTATTGAAGGAGGTTTGGTTCATGAAACGCAAAGGGTTTGTGATCATGGCAGGGATTCTGTTCGCTTCCATCGTCGCGGCTCAATCCCGGGGCGCAAACGGGGGCGCAAACAGGGGCGCAAACGGGCGCGCAGGCGGGTGCACAAGCGGGCGGGCAAACGTCTGTCCAGGCCGGGAAGACGCAGACGCAGGGATCGGGTTCTGCGTCGGCAGAATCTTCCGCGTCGACCCAAAAGGGGCAGCCTAATGCTTCACTGGCAAACGGCTCGACCATCAATGCGGAACTTGCGGCACCGATTGACTCGAAGAAGACGAAACCGGGCGATACGGTCACCGCGCGCACAACGGAAGCGGCAAAGTCCGACGGCAAGACGGCAATCCCGCGAGGCGCAAAACTTGTGGGCCACGTAACACAAGCTTCCGCGCGCGCGAAGGGAGATTCCGATTCCTCCTTGGGAATCGTGTTTGACAAGGCGATCCTCAATAACGGGCAGGAAGTGCCACTGAACGTTGCTGTGCAGGCGCTGGGCTCGGCACAGTCTTCCGCGGCTGCTAACTCTGGCGTTGAGATGCCGGCCCCGGCCATGGGCGGCGCGGGCGCCTCCGCGGGAGGCTCGGGAAGAGCCATGGGTGGAGGAGCCCTTGGTGGAGTGGCGCCGGCAGCCGGCGGCGCGGTGGGCACCGTGACGAACACGGCCGCGAATACCGGCACCGCGGCAGGCGGGGAGCTCAATTCCACAGTGCGTTCGACTGCGAATGCCACTGGAGCCGGGGCGGGAGCGGTTGGCGGTTTGAACGCCGCGGGGCAATTGACCTCCAACAGCCGCGGAGTCTTTGGCCTGCAGGGAGTTGGGCTGACCTCGGCGACAACGGGAACGGCGCAGGCCGCGGTAATCACTTCAGGGGGCAAGAATGTGCACCTGGACAGCGGCACGCAGATGGTGTTGGTGACCCAGGCGGCAACCACAGCGGCGACACCGATTCGCTAGGCTGGATCGGCGGATTAGGAAGCCAGCGCGCGCGCAAGCGCGCCCTTTTCGTTTAGTTGCGCCAGTCAACACCCACTGCGCCCTCTGCTATACTCGCCCGCATGCCTTCCGCGAAAAAACTCTTCCTGGTGGATGCGATGGCGCATATCTATCGGGCGTTTTTCGCGCCCATGGTGCGGATGAACGCACCCAGCGGCGTTCCGACTAAGGTTCCTTTCCTCTTCTCCAACATTGTGCGGCGCCTGATCAAGGATTATCAGCCCGATTACGTTGGCATCGTATTTGACACCAGCAAGCCCACCTTTCGCGATAAATTGTTTGAATCCTACAAAGCGCAGCGGCCGCCCATGCCGGACGAGATGAGAGTTCAGTTGCCGTACGTGCGGCGGCTGTGCGAAGCCATGCGCCTGCCCATACTGGAGCTGGACGGCTATGAAGCCGACGACGTGATCGGCACGCTGGCCAAACAGGGCGTGCAGAAAAAGCTCGATGTCCTGGTCATCTCCAATGACAAGGACATGATGCAGCTGGTGAATTCCGGCGTGCGCATTCTTCGCACCGGCTCCGGTGGGGCAAAAGCGGACACGATTGTTGACGCCGAGAAAGTGGAAGAAATTCTTGGCGTTCCTCCGGATAAGGTAATCGACCTGATGGCTCTGCTCGGGGACACGGTGGATAACATTCCCGGGGCGAAAGGAATCGGCGAGAAAGGTGCTGCCGAACTGATCCAGAAATACCGCAGCGTGGAAAACGCGCTGGCTCATGCCGACGAGGTAAGCAACAAACGCTATCGCGAGGCGCTGCAGCAGCAGAAACCCCAAGTGATGATGAGCAAGCAGCTCGCGGCCATCGAAACCGAGGTGCCATTGGAGCTGGACCTCGACAAGTTGAAGGTCCGCGAGCCTGACCCCGCGGCTCTGTCGGAGCTCTACCGCGAACTGGGTTTCAACTCGCTGCTGAAAGAATTGCTGGCGAGCGGGGCACTGGAAAGAGGCGCTGCTGCCGGCGGCGGAGACGAAAGCAACGGCTCGGCGCAGGCGAGCGCGGAGAAAAAAGATTACGTTCAGCTTGCGAATGCGGAGGAGTTGCGCGGTTATTTGAAAAAACTGCCGGCTAAAGCGCCGCTCGCGCTGTGGCTGAATCTTGATCCGGGAGAGCGCGAGTCGGAAGGATTCGGGACGCACCTTGCAGGCATCGAGCTCTCCTCGAAGGCTGGCGAAGGGCGTGCCATCTGGGCCGGGGAAAAAGGTGAGGCGCTCCAAGGCTTGGAGCCGGTACTTCGCGATGAGAAGCGCCGGAAAATTGTCCACGACCCAAAACTGTTTCAACTGCTGGCGAGTAGAACGGAAAAAATCGAGCACGCCACGCAGCTCTACGATTATTTGTTGCGGCCGACTACCGCCAAGCACGAATTCGAGGATGTGGTCTTCCGCAATTTCAACGCACCGATTGGTGGGGGAGCCGGGGAACACGCGGATTACTTGCAGCGGCTTGCCCCGGTGCTGCGCAAGCAGGTGGAAGAGCAGGGACTGGCGGAGGTATACGAGAAAATCGATCTGCCGCTGGCCGCGGTCCTGGCGGAAATCGAGCGAACCGGAATTCGCGTCGATCCCAAGGCGCTCGAAAAAATGTCCGCAGTCCATGGAAAAGGAAGTGCGGCGACTGGAGAAAGAGATCTGGAAATTGGCGGGATCGGAATTCAACGTGAATTCGCCCGACGCAACTGGCGGAGATCCTGTTCGACAAACTGAACCTCCAGCCACCGGCCCGACGCGGCAAAGGCAAAGAGCGCTCGACTGCGGCGGACATTTTCGAAGAGATGTCCGCGCAGCACCCGCTTGCCGGAAAAAGTGATCGAATACCGCGAAATCGCCAAGCTGAAGTCCACCTATGTGGATGCGCTGCCAAAACTGATTCATCCGGAAACGGGGCGGCTGCACACCAGCTTTTCGCAGACGGGAACGGCCACCGGGCGGCTCAGCTCCAGCGACCCGAACTTCCAGAACATCTCCAGTGCGCAGCGAACTGGGGCGCGAAATCCGAGCCGCGTTCGTGGCGGAAAAAGGGAAAATTCTTCTCTCCGCCGACTATTCGCAAATCGAACTGCGCATCATGGCCCATTTCTCGAAAGATCCCGTCCTGGTTGACGCCTTTCGAAACGGCGAGGACATTCACGCGCGCACCGCTCAGGAAGTGTTCGGCGTCGGCCCGCTCGCGCAGACCGCCGAACATCGCCGCGCCGCTAAGGCCATCAATTTCGGAATCATCTACGGCCTGTCACCCTTCGGCCTAGCCCAGCAGCTCGCCATCGAGCAAAAGGAAGCCGCGAAATTCATCAACGCCTATTTCACTCGCTACCGCGGCGTCAAAGAGTATCTTGAAAATATTCTGGTCGAAACGCGCAAAACCGGCGTGGCGAAAACATTGTTCGGCAGAATCCGCCCGATTCCCGGAAATTAATTCACCACAAATGCAATTGAGGAATTTCGCGGAGCGCACGGCGCTGAATTCACCGTTGCAGGGTACCGCCGCCGACCTGATCAAGCTGGCGATGATCTCAATTGATCGACGCCTCGCGGGACGAAAAAGCTCGTTACGCGAAAATGATCCTGCAGGTCCACGATGAACTGTTGTTCGAAGCGCCTGCAAAGGAAAAAGAGACGCTGGAAAAGCTCGTGAAGCAGGAGATGGAAGGCGTGCACAAGCTCATCGTGCCGATCGTTGTGGAAATTGGCACCGGGCCGAACTGGCGCGATCTCGATTGACGCGGCTCTTGTTGCCGTAGAGTGTGCATCCCCGTCCCCTGCCACGCCATCTATAGAGGGAGCCCTCGAAAGCCTGCCCTGGCGTACAGGCGACGCATAGGTAACGTGAAGTACGTCGCTTCCCACGCCCCGGGAAGCGCGTGCTAGCCTGATATCGGAATGAAGTGGATTGAGGTGCGCGATGCGCCGAGCGAGTGTCCTTCTCGCGACGTGGATTACAGCAGCTTTCCTTGCGGGATGCGGCGGTGGCAGCGGCTCCGCTCAAAATGGAGGGGGCTCGGGTGGTGTAACGCTGAACCTCACGCCCCGCTCTGCAACCGTGGTTGTCGGGCAGAATGAGGCGTTCATGGCAACCGTGGCGGGATCGACGAATACCGCCGTCACCTGGGAAGTCAATGGGATCACCGACGGAAATACGACCATCGGCACGATAGCCGGCGGCGTCTATACCGCGCCGATGAAAGTGCCGAATCCCGCCAGCGTCACGGTGACAGCCGTTGCGCAGGCCAACACCAGCATAACCAAGTCCGCCGTGGTTCTAATCGTCGCCTCCAATCCCAACCAGCAGGCGCAGAATATACCCGTTGAGCTGGGCACATCCGGCGGAAATGCAAATGATTCCAGCACGCAGGGAAACCTGATTTACTGCTGTGGCGGAACGCTCGGCTCCCTGCTGCAGCGCGACGGCACTTACTACATTCTGAGCAACAATCACGTGCTGGCTCGCAGCGATATTGCCACCGTCGGAGACGCCATCATTCAGCCAGGCTTGATCGACGCGAATTGCACCACCGCGGGCACCACTATGGTTGGCAATTTAACCCAGTTTGTAAATCTTGAGTCGGCCGGAACCAACGTGGATGCCGCCATCGCTCAAATCGTCTCTGGGACCGTAGACACATCCGGCAATATTTTGTCCCTAGGCTCCACTGCCACCGGCGGAACTCCCGACGCGGGCGCGCCGCATGCGGGCAACGGCATCGTTGCGATCATCGGAGAAGGGGTCGCGAAAAGCGGCCGCAGCTCGGCATTGACCTGCTCCACGGTCGACGCTATTGAGGTTCAGACCTCGGTCAAATATCAGAAGGGGTGCAACACCGGCACGATGTTCAGCGTGAACTATACAGGCCAGATTTCGGTTGCCGGTGGAACGTTTAGCGCGGCGGGGGATTCCGGCTCGCTCATTGTCGATGAAAACACGGCCGATCCGGTAGCGCTCCTCTACGGCGGCTCCGACACGGACACTGTCGGCAACCCGGTGAGCGACGTTTTGAGCGCTTTGCAGGACAGCCAGGGCAACCTCCCGACGTTTGTGGGCAGTTCTTCCACGCACCCTGTAATCGGGTGCACGCTCGCCGCAGGTGCAGTGAAAACGGCCCCGGCTCAAGCCATGAGCAACATCTCCGCGGCACAACTGGCGCAGGCACAGCTCGCGCGTGACGTGCACGCACCGGAACTGCTCGCCAACCCTTATGTCCAGGCGATCGGCGTGGGCGCCAGCATCGACCATCCCGGAGAGGCTGCCGTGGTGCTGGCCGTCAATCCTGGCCAGATTCCTACTCCACTCCCAGACGAGCTGGATGGCGTGGCGACGCGCATTGTGCAAAGCGGAGCCGCCGGGCCGCACGGCATCTTCGATATGGAAACGGCCGCCCGCATCGCACCCGTTACCGGTACGCTGGCGGTAAACGCAATCTCGAACCAGGAGCTCCAGCGCGCCAAGGCTGTGCACAGCGCCCATGTGACTGAGCTGATGAAGCAGCCGGGGGTTCAAGGAGTAGGCATCACCTCCAGCGCCGACGCGCCCGGAGAGGCCGCACTAATGATCTTCGTCGTGCGCGGTGTTCCGCGGAACCCGATACCCACGGTGATTGATGGCGTGCGCACTCGCGTTCGAGAATCGAGCCGCTTCACGGCCGGGCAGCGTGGGGCGGAGACTGTGGGCGGCTGCAAGGTGCCATCCGCTACGCAACTCGCCTCAGTCGTGCACGAGAAATCCAGATAAGAGCAAAGCGCAGTCAGAAGAACCTAAGCCAGGGATTTTTCGAGCGGCTGCCAATAGTGGGCTTTCCATCCCGAGGCCAGGCCTTCCGCGGCGCCCTTGGGGAAGCCGGTGTGGTCAAAGACGATTCTGGTCCCGGAACCCTGCTCGACGAGCTCGAACTTCGCAATCGAGTAAACGCCCGGATTCCAGTCCCCCGCGCGCCAAGCTTGGACGATTCGGACGTTTGGCACGAGTTCGATGTGCCGTCCCGTAATATATCCGCCGAAGAGTGAGAACGCGCCTCCCACTTCCGTACTGATCTCCGTGGGCTTATTGGCTCCCGGTGGGAGCATGCCGGACTTCATAACTCCACTCAACTCCACGACCTTGTCGAACTGCTTGGTGATGGTGAGCGCATCGTAGACGCGCTTGCGGCTTGCCATGAAAACAGGCTCCTGGTGAATGGATTCCGCCGAATGAGAAATCTCCTCCTCGGCTCCCGCCCACGCGCGTGTTAAGCCCACGGCCAGTCCACCGAATGCGATCGCAACTCCGGCGATCGCTTGCCGGCGAGTGGGCCCATTGGCCACCGCTTCGAGATTCGTTCTGTCGCTCATCTTTGTTCTCCTGAATTGCTGCGTTCAACCGTGCCTGCATCAGAGCACCCCCTCAAAATATGTTCAAGATAATATTTTGCTGGCGGTTAAACGTCTTTCGGAGCATGCTTCAGAGCCTTCAGAAGAAGGAGACCTGATGCCTTACCCCAAAGGTCATCGCGCGGAAGTAAAGAAAAGCATCATTGACAGCGCGCGCAAGCTGTTCAATCGGCACGGCTTTGAGGGTGTCTCTCTCAACCAGATCATGGCCGGTGCGGGCCTGACGCACGGTGGATTCTATAGCTATTTCAAGTGCAAGAGCGATCTGTATGCCGAGGTATTAGGCTGTTTCTTCACCGATCCGCACTGGAAAAGCTGTTGGGAAGGCGTGCATGTGGATTTGTCATCGACCGACGTAGGGTCGCAAGTCGTCCGCGCCTATCTCTCCCGCCAGCATTTCGAGGACGTGGAGAACTCCTGCCCCATGGTTGCATTGCCGACCGACGTCGCGCGAAGCGGCGTAAATGCGAAGCGCGCCTTCGAGACCGTGTTCAAAGCAATGGTAAGCGTCTTGGAGCGAAGCATGATGCGGAATGGACGAAGTCGCCGCACCACAGCGCAGGGCATAGCTGCCCTATCCATCGGAGGCATGGTGGTGTCTCGCACCATGGTCGATCGAGCTCTTGCGGACGAATTGCGCGCCGCGTGCACCGCTGTGGCCCTCGATCTTGGCGGCTGGGACAAGAAAAGGAAATCGAAAAACGGAAAATCCAGGCGGTCCTAGCGGCTTCGCGTCGCAGCTGCGTCCGGAATGCGCGTCATCGCGAAGAAGGCCGATTTGTCAGCAAGTCTGCAAAGGATACGGGGCACCGAACGGCCGCATCATTGCAATCTGTAGTGCTGCCGATGCGACAGATTCAGAACACAATGCTTCCAGGCTCTGCGGGCGTGTCTCGGAGTTGCGTTACAAAACTGCTGTCTCGGAGTTGTCACCCCAAGCCGGAGCGTTCGTCCCGAATTCGATAAACAAGGTATCCCACGATGGCTAAGTTGATGATGAGCACCAAAACCTTAAGCGCAGTTGGATGGCGATGGAGCTCGTATACTTCCACCGGGACGAGCGTACTCGTGAGGATTGCGGTAAACCACTCAGCCCAACGTTTCAGCAACCAGAGACCAATTCCCTCTGCCAGGAAAAGCCCTGCATAAATAAAGCTGCCAATTCCTATATCCATGACCCGGTCCGGAGTAAGTTTGTCCGCCTTCTGGAGTGCTTCAGCGACGTAGCGGCTCCCCGGATCCAAGCCGAGCTTCATGACCAGGTGTTCCAAGACATTTGTGATGTCCATGTGAATCAATTTCAGGACGCCCACACCGGCCACGATCAAAAGAACCGTTTTAAGCAGCTTAAACACTGCGATCAGCCGGAGCAGTCTGGTGTCAGAGGATTTCATGTGACAGTCCCATCGTAGCCCATTCTGCGAATGTTTCTCAGTCGAATTGGCGGGTCAAAGTCCCCCAACTGAATAACTCCGTAGCCTGAGAATGCGGCGATACCATTCACTGGCACCAGGGTGGCACTTTGCCTGTGAGATGGCACTGCAGCACAAATTGAGGCGCAATCACTTTCAGCGGTAACTTTGCGCGGGCCTTCAACGTCCAAGTGAAGGTAAGCGTATCCATGGGAGTTGTAATAACGTGCTACCAAATCAAAATCGACATCTTTCAGACAGATTGATCAGAAGCATCGAAAGCAATGCGGAAGAATTCACCGAGAGCATCGTCAAGAACCTACAAAGCAGTCCCCGGACAGAGTCGTATCACAAGCTCTCCTATAGGGAGATTTACAATCGGTGTTATGAGGTCTATCACAACCTCGGCCGCTGGCTATGGGAGAAGTCAGATCAGGCGGTTCAAGCCCGGTTCAACGAGCTCGGAGAGAGACGTTGCGAACAGGGTATTCCTCTCGCCGAAGTCTTGTGGGCGCTGGTCCTGACGAAAGACCGTCTGCTCGAGTACCTGGGCGCGTGCGGCCTCGTGGATTCGGCGGTGGAGCTCTATCAACAGCAAGAATTCGACAGGTTGATCGGTCACTTTTTTGACCGGGCTGTCTGCTATACAGCGGCAGGCTACGAGCGCCAAGCATCCGAAAAAAAGGCATCGGGAGATGATCGTGAATCGAGCGGCTCGCAAGGATTTTGGCCGCAAACCGGTCTCCTCGGAAGCGCTCGTGATACTCCATGGCGGATTGCGCGGAAGTGCTTTCAGCCTATGACGCACCTGGGGGTCTGGCTCGCCCGCCATCTCACCAATTTCGTCTAAGAGCGCCGTGATGTCCTTGGTGTTCCAAACTTGGCCAAAATTCAATGAGCGGGTTTGGAGAACGGTTTAAGGCGGCCTAGAAGGCCGCGTTGCAATGAAGAACTAAGAAAGAGCCCATTGCGGAATCGACATCGCATCGATGGAAGACTGGGCCATCGAGTTGTCCGGGTTCTTCGGGACGCCTTTTTATCCGCACAATGCGCTATGCTACGTTTTCCGGATCGAGAAGGAATCTCTGGAGGACACCATGGCACATGCCCCGAAGTTTCTGGCGCTCGTTAGCGATGCCAAGAAACGCGTCAAGGAAACAAACGTTCCCGACGTCAAACGCCGCATGGAAGCGGGCGAGAAATTCGTTTTGATCGACGTGCGTGAAGAGAGCGAATGGGCGCGCGGCCATTTGCCCGGCGCCATTCACCTCGGCAAAGGAATCATCGAGAGGGACATCGAGCAACGTGTACCAGAGACTGCCGCAAAACTGGTTCTCTATTGTGGCGGCGGCTTTCGCTCCGCTCTCACGGCGGACAATCTGCAGAAAATGGGATATAGCAACGTGGAATCCATGGACGGCGGCTGGAAGGGCTGGCTGGACGCGGGCTATACCACACAAAAAGAGTGAAAAATTGGCTGGGGCGGAAGGATTCGAACCTTCACCGTCCTCATTAACAGTGAGGTGTCCTACCAGTTGGACCACGCCCCAGCGGAGTTGCGCCACTTCTCGCGGTACTGCGCACGCAGGTGAACCTCTGCGGTGAAGCAGCGGCAGAGGACAGATTCAAGAATAGCATGGCGAATCTAACCGACGAAAATTGAATGACATTAAGGCAGCTATCGGGAATTCTCGTCGCTATAAGAACTTCTTATGGGCTGCAAGGCTGCGTGGAGCATCTCATGGGGAACGAGAGGGGTACTTTGGCGGGAAACTTCGGTACAAAAAAATGGGTGGAGCCTGTTTTGGAAATCTTGGACTTGCGACGCGTTTCATATAGGGAAAATGCGCTACGCGGCTTCAATGAATTTTGAATCAGGTTGCAATCCAAAAGATTTTAGTGGAAACTGTTCGGTCGAAGTTTGACGCGGCTCCCCGCTGAGTGGCATAAGAGTGGTCGGTTTTTCTGAGATTTACGGCCCCGTAAAGAGCAAGGACCCTCAGGGGCAAAGTTGATATGGCCCAAATCTTCCACCGCAGTTTTAATTCCATCTCGCGGTTTAGTCTGTTCGCGCTGATCTTTCTTGCTGGGCTAGGGCTAACGGGGATCCTGGTGGTGGCTAGGTCGCCGTACCTGACGAACCAGCGGGTGACTCGGGACCAGCCCGTGCAATTCAGCCACAAGCACCATGTGGGGGATGATGGGATCGACTGCCGCTATTGCCATACCGGCGTGGAAACTTCCGCGTATGCGGGAATCCCTCCGACGAAAACCTGCATGAATTGCCACTCGGTGCTGTTCAACAACGTCGGCTACCTGGAGCCGGTTCGCGAAAGCTACCGGACGGATGAATCCATCGAGTGGGTGAAGGTGCACCGGCTGGCGGACTACGTCTATTTCAATCACAGCATTCATATCAACAAAGGGATTGGGTGCTCCTCCTGCCACGGAACGGTGAACGAGATGCCGCTGATGTTTCAAGCATCGCCGCTGACGATGGGATGGTGCCTGGAATGCCACCGGAATCCAGAGGAGAATTTGCGGCCCAAGGATCAGATTTTCAACATGAATTGGAAGGCAGACGCGAATCAGGAAGAAGTGGGGAAAAAGCTCGCGGCGGAGTACAAGCTTCGAACGACGGCCGAGCTGACCAGTTGCTCGACGTGTCACCGCTGATGGACGCTATGAACGCTCAGCCAGACGAAAAACAGTTGCGCATCCTGCAGGGCGCGCCGGCGCATGCGGATAAACATGGCCACGATGCGCACGAAAACGAAGAGCACGCGGAAGACACGGAGATGCGCGAGCATCGCCTGGATCTGGCCACGGTTCGCGAAAAATTGAAATCGAAGACGGGCAAGCAATACTGGCGGACGCTGGAGGAGTTGGCGGAAGACCCGCATTTCGAGGAGTTGCTGCACCGGGAATTTCCGATGCACGCTTCGGAATGGGACGAAACCGTGGAACGGCGCGATTTCCTGAAGCTGATGGGCGCGTCGCTGGCCCTGGCGGGGTTGGCGGGCTGCGGACTGCCGGATCAGACGCACATCGTTCCGTACGTAAAGCAGCCGGACGGGGTGGTCCCGGGAAAGCCCTATTTTTATGCGACCGCGATGCCGTTTGGCGCGGATGCCGTGGGCGTGCTGGTGGAAAGCCATGAAGGACGCCCGACAAAAATCGAAGGCAATCCCGACCATCCTTCGAGCCTTGGCGCCACCAGCCCGTTCGTCCAGGCCTCCATCCTGGGATTGTACGATCCGGACCGCTCGCAAACGGTGCAATTCACGGGCGAAATTCGTTCGTGGTCGGCATTCCTCGACGCGGTGCAGGATTTGACCACCAACGCAAAGGCCACGAATGGCGCGGGCTTCCGCGTTTTGACTGGGACGGTTTCTTCGCCTACCTTGACCGCGCAGATGCGCAAATTGCTGGCGCTCTATCCCGCAGCAAAGTGGTATCAGTGGGAGCCGGCGGCCGGAGACGGCCCGCGCGAGGGCGCAAAGCTGGCGTTCGGCCGCAATGTCAACACGGTCTACTCCGTCGGTAAGGCCAACGTGATTGTTTCGCTGGACGCGGATTTTCTGGCCAGCGGGCCCGGCCACATCGCCAATGCGCGCCAATTCTATCGTCGGCGCAAGCTGGATGGTTCGAACGACACGATGAATCGGCTTTATGTCGTCGAGCCGGTGCCTTCGGTAACGGGCTCCTCGGCGGATCATCGCTTGCCGCTGCGCTCGACGGACGTGGAGCTCTTTGCGCGGGCCTTGGCCGCGAAACTGGGAATTGGTAGTGCGGCGCCGCTTTCCGGTGAGAGCGCAAAATGGCTGGAAGCCGCTGCGGCGGATCTGGAGAAGGAACGCGGCGCGTCGCTGGTGATTGCGGGCGAACATCAACCCGCAGCGGTGCACGCGCTGGCGCACGCGATGAACGCGAGGCTGGGAAATGTTGGGACAACCTTGTACTACACCGAGGCGGCGGATGGCGACGGGCTTGGGAATCTGGAATCCATGCGGGTGCTCTGCGCGGAAATGGACCGCGGCAAGGTGGATTTGCTGCTGATTCTCGGCGGCAATCCGGTGTATGACGCGCCGCACGATTTCGACTTTGCGTCGAAATTGAGCAAGGTCAACGCATCGGTTCATTTGAGCCAGCATTTCGACGAGACCTCGGCCTATTGCCAGTGGCATGTCGCGGAATCGCACTACTTAGAATCGTGGAGCGATGCGCGGGCGCACGACGGCACCGCAAGCATTATTCAGCCGCTGATCTCCCCGATGTATTACACGCATTCGGCGCACGACCTAGTGGCGGCTTTTGGCGGCAAGTCCGGCCAGTCCGCGTATGAAGCGGTGCGCGCCTACTGGACCGAAGCGTCCGTGCATCTGGGTTCCGCTATTGACGCGGGCTGGCGGAAGTGGCTTAACGACGGCGTGATTCCCAATACAAAATTCGCTCTTATCACACCGGAATTGAAATTCAACGCCGCGAATCTCCCGGCTTTCCAGCCCGCGCCCGCCGATCAGATCGAATTCATTTTCCGGCCCGACCCAACGGTGTATGACGGACGATTCGCGAATAACGGATGGTTGCAGGAATTGCCGAAGCCGGTAACGAAGCTGACCTGGGATAACGCGGCGCTGGTCAGCCCGAGGCTGGCGCAGAAGATGGACCTGGCGCACATCGTGGCGTCCCGCGGCGGGGAGCACGGCAAGATTCTTTCGGCGGTCGTGGATATTGCGCTGAATGGAAGTAAGGTGACGGCCGCGACGTGGACGTTGCCCGGGCTGGCGGAAAACACGGTAGTTCTGCCGCTTGGCTACGGCAGGAAACGCGCGGGATCCACCGGGACAGACAAGGGTTTCGATGCGTACGTGGTGCGTGCGTCGAATGCGATGTGGTCGGCAAGCGAAGGAAAAATGACGCCGACGGGCGATACGTATCCGCTGGCGTGCACGCAGTATCACTTCCAGATGGAGGGGCGGCAAATCCTCAGCACGGGAACGCTCGAGGAATACAAGAAGAATCCACGGTTTGCGCATGAAGGGGCGGAAGCGCCCGCGAAGGACGATTCGCTTTACAAGGAATTCGCCTACCCGGGTTATGCCTGGGGCATGGCCATCGATTTGAACAAATGCAACGGGTGCAATGCGTGCGTGGTGGCGTGCCAGGCGGAGAACAACATTCCGGTGGTGGGCAAGGACCAGGTGATGCGCGGGCGCGAGATGCACTGGATCCGCGTGGACCGTTATTACGCGCACGCGAATTCGGAGACGGGCGACCCCTCGATGTATAACGCATCGCTGGACAATCCGGAGACGTTCTTCCAGCCGGTGCCGTGCATGCAATGCGAAAACGCGCCTTGCGAGCAGGTTTGCCCCGTGGGCGCAACGGTGCACAGCGCGGAAGGCTTGAACGACATGGTTTACAACCGCTGCGTCGGCACGCGTTATTGCTCGAACAACTGCCCGTACAAAGTGAGGCGCTTTAACTTCCTGCGTTTCCAGGACTGGGAGACGCCGCAGTTCAAATTGATGCGCAATCCGGAAGTGACCGTGCGCAGCCGCGGAGTGATGGAAAAGTGCACGTACTGCGTGCAGCGGATCAACAACGTGCGCATCGACGCCGAAAAGCAGAACCGCCCGATCCGTGACGGGGAGATCGTGACGGCCTGCGAATCGGCCTGCCCTTCCGAAGCGATTGTGTTCGGAAACGCCAATGACCCGGGGAGCCGCGTGGCCCGGCTGAAGGCGCAGCAGAGGAATTATTCGGTGTTGAGCGAAATTAACGCACGGCCGCGCACGACATATCTGGCGGCGGTGCGCAACCCGAATCCGGATTTGGAGAAGGCATGAGCGACATCGAGCCTCGCGAGGATCAGCCCGAAATCCGCCGGCTGGATCCGGTGCTGGAACCGGGGTACACCTACGCATCGGTGACCGACAAAATCGCCGCCGTGGTATTGACGCGTCCACCGAGCATGGGCTGGATTGCGGGATTTTCGGCGAGCTTCTGTTTGGTGATGGCGCTGTTTGTGTCGCTGGCGTGGCTGATTATCAAGGGCGTCGGAATCTGGGGCATCAACATTCCGATCGGCTGGGGCTTCGCGATCGTGAATTTTGTGTGGTGGATCGGAATCGGCCACGCGGGCACGCTGATCTCGGCCATTCTGTTTCTGTTGAATCAGAAGTGGCGCACGTCGATCAACCGGTTCGCGGAAGCCATGACGCTCTTCGCCGTGGCTTGCGCGGGAATCTTTCCGCTGATCCACACCGGGCGCCCATGGATGGCGTATTACTGGCGCCCTACCCCAGCACAATGGGGATTTGGCCGCAGTTCCGCAGCCCGCTGATCTGGGACGTGTTCGCGGTTTCTACGTACGGCACGGTTTCGCTGATGTTCTGGTTCGTCGGGCTTTTGCCGGACCTGGCGACCTTGCGTGACCGCGCGAAAAACAGGACGCAACAGGTGATCTACGGCATCCTGTCAATGGGCTGGCGCGGTTCGGCGCATCATTGGCACCGCTACCAGTCGGCGTATTTGCTGCTTGCGGGGCTGGCTACGCCGCTGGTGCTTTCCGTGCACACGGTAGTGAGCTTTGACTTCGCAGTCGCGATCGTGCCGGGCTGGCACACCACGATCTTTCCGCCTTACTTCGTCGCCGGGGCCATCTATTCCGGGTTCGCGATGGTGCTGACGCTGGCGATTCCGCTGCGCAAAGCCTACGGCCTGGAAGATTTCATCACCATGCGCCATCTGGACAACATGGCCAAGGTGATGCTCGCCACCGGCCTGATCGTCGCCTACGGCTACGCCATCGAGTTCTTCATGGCGTTTTACAGCGGGAACAAGTTCGACGTATTCCTGGCCGAGCAGCGGCTCGCACGGGCCGTACTCGCATTTCTACTTTGCGCTGATTTTGTGCAACATCCTTACGCCGCAACTGCTGTGGATCGAAAAGGTGCGCCGCAATGTTGCGGCCCTGTTCGTGATGTCGTTGGTGGTCAACACCGGCATGTGGCTGGAGCGCTTCGTGATCGTGGTGATTTCGCTGACGCGCGATTACATGCCGTCTGCGTGGGGCCGTTATTCCGCCACGTTCTGGGATTACAGCACGTTTGTCGGCACCATCGGATTGTTCGTGATGCTGATCTTCCTGTTCGTGCGCGCGCTGCCGGCGATCGCGATTGCGGAGATGCGGGAACTGGTGTTGGAGCAATCGGAATCCCGCGAGGAAAAGCCATGACGGAACATCGCCCCGACATCTACGGCTTGATGGGCGAATTCGTTACGCCGGAAGAGATCTTGCACGCGGCGACCCAGGCGCGGCAGGCCGGGTTCAAATACATCAGCGCGTACACACCCTTTGCCGTGGAAGGGCTGCCCCACGCCATCGGCTTTCCCCGGACCGGGGTGCCGCTGATAACGTTGACGGGCGGGTTGCTCGGCTGTTTGGGCGGGTTTGGGATGCAGTATTGGTGTTCGGCCATCAGTTATCCCATCAATGTTGCCGGGCGGCCGTTGAACAGTTGGCCGGCATTCATTCCGGTCACGTTTGAAATGACGATTCTGGGGGCAGCGACATTTGCAGTGGTCGGCATGCTGGCTTTGAATTTGTTGCCGCAGCCGTATCATCCTGTGTTTAACGTGGAGCGATTCGCGCGTGCGACCACGGACCGGTTTTTCCTGGTCATCGAGTCTCGCGATCCGAAATTTCACCTGGCGGAAACGGCGAGGTTTCTGCAGAGCGTTCATGCGCATCACGTTCATGAGGTGTCGAATGCGGAGTAGAGCCTCAATGGCTGCCGCGCTGCTGTTCGCCCTGTGTGGAATCGGGGTGGCCGCATGTGGCTCGCTGCGCCAGGACATGGCCAACCAGCCGAGGCAGAACCCGCTCTCTCCGTCGCCCTTTTTCCCCGACGGACGGTCCGAACGGCCGCTGCCGGAGAACACGGTTGCCCGGGGGTCGATTGCGGACGACGCGTTGTTTGTACCCAAGGAATCCAACGCGTTTCCCCTGCCGCTGACAGGCTGAACTGCTGGAACGAGGCCAGGAACGTTATGGAATTTTCTGCTCGCCGTGTCACGGCTTGCAGGGAGACGGCCTGGGCATGGTGGCCCTGCGCGGCATGAAGCACCCGCCGAGCTATCACCAGGAGCGGCTGCGGCAGGTGCCGAACGGCTATCTGTACGACGTGGC
This sequence comes from Candidatus Acidiferrales bacterium, assembly GCA_963734105.1. Classification (GTDB taxonomy): domain Bacteria; phylum Acidobacteriota; class Terriglobia; order Acidiferrales; family UBA7541; genus Acidiferrum. Next base: position 427,207 of record CAVTFW010000010.1, read on the forward strand.
CACCAACGGATTTGGCGCCATGTACGGCTATTCCGCGCAGATTCCGCCGCGGGACCGCTGGGCCATCATTGCCTACGTCCGCGCTTTGCAGTTGAGCCGCAATGTCCCTGTTGCGGACTTGCCGGCGGAGTTGCGGCAGAAGCTTTCGGCGGGAGGAGCCGCGAAATGAGCGCGCAAGAATACAGGGCGCCTGCGAGCGTCGATCGCGTTCAGAGAGCCGGATGGTTCGTCGGCGGTGTGGCGCTGATCTTGGCGATCTTTGGAGCGGTCACCTCACCCGACAAATTTTATCAGTCGTATTTGTTCAGCTTTCTGCTGGTGCTGGGATTGACGCTGGGCTCGCTCGGGCTGCTGATGCTGCAGCATCTGACCGGTGGCAACTGGGGAATTATCATCCGGCGCCCGCTGGAGGCGGCGGCGCAGAACATCTGGCTGGTGTTTCTCATGTTTGTGCCGGTTGTGTTGGGGATGAATTCGCTTTACGGTGCCTGGCTGGATCCGGAACGCCGCAGGGCGCAGCCGCTTTCTCCGCTGCAAGATTGGTACCTGACTTCCCGGGGATTCCTGATCCGGGCGGTTATTTATTTTGCGATCTGGTTCGTGTTGATGTGGCTCTTTAACAGCTGGTCGCGAAAACAAGATATCGATCAGGAGGATCGCTCGCTGCGCCTGCATTTCAAACTGATGGCCGGGCCCGGGATTATTTTATATGTCGTGGCCATGACTTTTGCCTCGATCGACTGGGTGATGTCGCTGTCGCCACACTGGGCATCGACGATTTACGGTTTCATTTTTGTTGCCGGGCAGGCGGTGTCGGCGATGTCGTTGATGATTGCAGTGGTGGTGTTGCTCTCCGGCTCGGAACCGTTTGCCGAGGTGTTGCAGAAGCGACACCTGCACGATCTCGGTAAGCTGCTGTTCGCCTTCATCATGCTTTGGGCATACTTCGATTTTTCGCAACTGCTGATTATCTGGTCGGGAAACCAGCCGGAAGAGATCTCGTTTTATCGCACCAGGCTCAGCGGCGGTTGGGGCGTCGTGGCGGTGATCGTGCTGGTATTTCATTTTGCCGTGCCGTTCCTGCTGCTGCTGTCCCAAGACCTAAAACGGAAAGCGCGGCAGATTTCAAAGATCGCTCTATGGTTGATCATCATGCGGCTCGTCGATCTGTTCTGGATGACGCGGCCGGAATTCACGTCGCGAGCATTGCCGACCTGGCTGGATATCGTGATTCCCGTGGCCCTGATCGGATTATGGGTCGGTTTTTTTGCGATGAACTTGAAGCAGCGGCCGTTGCTGCCGCTCGGGGATCCAAAGCTTGCGGAGGCTGTTGCCCAACATGAGCACTGAGCACGACAAGAGCGCCGCCGGAGAGGGCCGTGTCCCTGAGAACCAGGGCGTCTCGTTTGAGGCGCAGGACGTCCGTCCCACGCCTGTATTGGAATTCCTGGCGTATTTGGGAGTAACCATTGTGCTGTCCTATCTCCTCGTCCTCGGGGTTTATCGCGGCCTCACGGGTCTTTGGAACTCCAAGTACGTGCCGCCGCCGCCGTCGCGAACAGAGACGGGCCCGCCGATGCCGCCGGAGCCGCGGCTGCAAGGCATGCCGGGCCATCTCCTCGACCCGCAACACGATTGGCGGGATAAGGTGAAAGAAGATACGGACGCCAACAATAAACTCGGTTGGGTGGATGAGCAGAACGGGATTGCGCAGATTCCCATATCGGACGCGATGAAACTGATTGTGGAAAAGGGTTTACCGCCGCTACCCGCTGCACCCGCGGAGAAAAAGAAAGAGAAATGAAAGCACTCCGTTATCTGGCGGGAATGACGGCACTACTGCTGAGCCTTACGGCCGGCAGGGCGCAGATGATTCCCGACAATGTGGGCCAGTCTTCGAACGGGCTGCCGCCCGCGCTGGTGAACGTCGGATTCGACCCGCAGCTTGAGGCGCAGATTCCGCTGGATACCGCCTTCGTGGACGAATACGGCAAGGCGGTCACGCTGCGCGATTATTCCGGCAAGAGGCCGATCGTGCTCGCGTTCGTCTACCTCACCTGCCCGATGCTCTGCAACCAAGTGGAAGAGACTTTGGTGGGCTCGCTGAAGATGATCTCTTTCAATCCGGGCAAGGATTACGAAGTGGTGTTTATCAGCTTCGACTCGACGGATACGCCGGATGCGGCGCTAAAGAAGAAGCATGAGGCAATGTCCCGCTTCGCGCGGCCCGCCACGGAGCCGGGGTGGCACTTCCTGACAGGATCGAAAGAGTCCATCGATGTAGTGACCAAGGCCGCCGATTTCCGGTTCACCTACGACCCGAGGACCAAGCTCTTTGGCCACGCCAGTGGAATCCTGCTGCTCACCCCCGATGGCCGCATCTCGCGCTACTTTTTCGGCGTGGATTATCCGCCCAGCCACGTGCGGCTGGGCCTGGTGGATGCCTCGGCCGGAAAAATCGGCACTCCGGTGGATCACATTCTCTTGTTTTGTTACCAGTACGATCCGACGAAGGGGCGCTACAGCGCGACGATTCTTTCGGTCATTCGGATGGGCGGAGTGGTCACGCTGCTGTGCATGGCCATCGGATTCGTGATTTTCCGCCGGCGCGATCATCGCGCGGGCGGCAACGAAAGTTCGGGGCCGGTTTCGCCGGCGCAAGGAGCGGATTAGAGCCGTGCAGTCGCCGCTACCATTTTTTCCAGAGCAGGCCTCCAATTTCGCGGGAAATGTGGATGCGCTCTTCTCGTTTATCCTGGTTACCTCAGTGTTTTTCAGCACCTTGGTGACGTTCCTGATCCTCGTCGCGGGCGTCAAATACAGGCGGAAGCGGCCCGGCGAAGTAGGCGCGCAAATCGAGGGGAATAACGCGCTGGAAATCGGCTGGACGGTGATACCGCTGATGCTGGCGCTCGGCATGTTTGCTTGGGGCGCGGTCGTCTACGTGAATTACCGCACGCCGCCGAAGGATACCCTGGACATATACGTGATCGGCAAACAGTGGATGTGGAAGCTGCAGCAGCCGAACGGGCGCAAGGAGATCAATGAGCTGCACGTTCCCATAAACCGGAACATCAAGCTGATTTTGGGCAGCGAGGACGTAATCCACGATTTTTACGTGCCTGCGTTTCGAGTGAAGATGGACGTGGTGCCGGGGCGGTACAACACCATGTGGTTCCGGCCCACGCGAATCGGAAGGTACCACTTTTTCTGTTCGCAATATTGCGGTACCAATCACGCGGTCATGGGTGGGTGGGTAACGGTCATGGATCCGGCGGAATACGCTACCTGGCTTTCCGGAGAGGTGGGAGCCGTGAATCCGGTATCGGCGGGAGAAAGATTATTCACGCAGTTGGCTTGCAACACCTGTCACATCGGCAACGGCACGGGCCGCGCGCCGTCGTTGAACGGAGTGTACGACGCGAAGGTTCTACTTGCCGATGGATCGACAGTGACCGCAGACGATGCCTACATCCGCGAGTCCATCCTGCAGCCGAATGCGAAAATTGTGGCCGGGTATCTGCCCGTGATGCCGACGTTCCAGGGGCTGGTCACGGAGGAGCAGATACAGAATCTCACGGCCTATATCAAGTCTCTGCAGTCGCAACCCGTGCCTGCCAAGGGCGCTGGAATTGCACCGGCAACCATGGGGAAGAAATAGTATGAGTCCGATCACGCAAGCGAACAAACCGGCGTTTCAAATGCCGACCAAGCATTATCTGAACGCCACGTATGGAATCCGTTCGTGGCTGCTGACCACGGATCATAAGCGCATTGCGTTGCTCTACCTGATTTCCGTCACCTTCTTCTTCTTCATCGGCGGTTTCTTCGCCATGATGATCCGCCTGCACCTGCTTACGCCCTCCGGTCTGATGCTTTCCGCGGACACGTATAACCGGATGTTTACCATGCACGGCGTGGCGATGATCTTTTTCTTCCTGATCCCATCAATTCCCGCCGTCCTGGGCAATTTTTTGATGCCGCTGATGATCGGCGCGAAGGACCTCGCCTTCCCGAGGATCAATCTTCTCAGCTGGTATATCTACGTGGTCGGCGCCTGCTTCACGCTCTATTCGATGGTGACGGGCGGCCTGGACACCGGGTGGACGTTTTATACGCCGTTGAGCACGGTGTATTCGAATTCGGCCGTGGCGCCGGCCGTTGTCGGCGTTTTCATCGTCGGGTTCTCGTCCATCCTCACCGGGCTGAATTTTCTTGTGACCATCCACACCATGCGCGCGCCGGGGATGACCTGGTTCCGCTTGCCGCTGTTTGTCTGGGCCCATTACGCCACCTCCGTCGTCATGATCCTGGGAACTCCCGTGGTGGCCATCACGCTGGGGCTCGCCGCCATGGAGCGCGTCTTCGGCCTGGGCTTTTTTAATCCGGCGATGGGCGGCGATCCCATTCTGTTCCAGCACCTGTTCTGGTTCTATTCGCATCCGGCCGTGTACATCATGATTCTGCCGGCCATGGGAGTGGTCAGCGAACTGATTCCGACGTTCGCGCGCAAGCAACTTTTCGGCTACCACTTCGTGGCGGCCGCGAGCATGGCCATAGCGGTGATCGGCTTCCTGATTTGGACGCACCACATGTTCCTCACCGGGGTGTCCACATACGCCGCGCTGGCGTTCTCCTTCCTCACCTTCCTCGTGGCGATTCCGTCGGCGGTGAAAGTTTTCAATTGGACGGCAACGCTCTACGGAGGCTCGATCTCCCTCGACACGCCGATGCTGTATGCCTTCGGTTTCATTGGCCTGTTTCTGATCGGTGGCCTGACCGGATTGTTCCTCGGCTCTCTGGGCACGGACATCCACATGCACGACACATACTTTGTCGTGGCTCACTTCCACTACATCATGGTGGGCGGCGCGATTATGGGGTATCTGGGAGGACTGCACTTCTGGTGGCCGAAGATCACAGGCCGAATGTACCCAGAGTGGCTGGCGCGCGGGGCTGCGGTGATTCTATTCGTGGGCTTCAACCTTACCTTTTTCCCGCAGTTCCTGCTGGGCTACCTCGGCATGCCGCGGCGCTATCACGTGTATCCTCCGGAATTTCAGGTTTACAACGTGATGTCCACTGCGGGAGCTTCCATCCTCGCGCTCGGCTACTTGCTGCCGCTGATTTATCTCACCTGGGCGGCCTTTTATGGCAGAGTTGCCGGACCGAATCCATGGCCCGCAACCGGCCTGGAATGGACAACGCCATCGCCGCCGCCGACGGAAAATTTTGAAACAACTCCGGTGGTGACGTGGGAACCGTACGACTTTCATCACCGGCCAGAGCTTGGCCTGGATGTGCCCGTGAATCCTTCGCTCGCGCCGGCTCACGGGGACGACTGAGCGAATGCCAGGCGCGCCGTTTGCGCCTGAAACTGAAGCACAGAGGAGTGCGAAGTGCATCGCACCGGAGAACTGTACGGACAATTTAGGACCCTCGAGCAGCAGAAGGATAGCGCTTCGCTCGGGATGTGGATCTTCCTGGTGACGGAAGTGATGTTTTTCGGCGGAATCATGCTCGCCTACACCATCAACCGTCATACGTACTTCCATGCGTTCGCGATGGGCAGCAACACGCTCGACCTGAGATTGGGCGGGTTCAACACGGTTGTCCTACTTGCCAGCAGTTTCACGATGGCCATGGCGGTGTGGTCCTCGCAGGTTGGCAAGAAACAGCTCATTTCGGTGTTCCTCACGCTGACGATTATTCTTGGGTTCGTTTTCTTTGGCGTGAAATACATCGAATACGCACAGAAGTTCCACCACCACCTGGTTCCCGGAAGGAATTTCGACATTACCTACTGCGTGAACAACCCCAGCAATTGCGAGGACGTGAAACCCGAGGAGTTGGCCGTAGAGCGCGAGGAGATCGCCGAGGCGCTGGCGGCGGACCCGGATTTGAACTCGCACGCGCAGCTGTATTTTTCCGCATACTTCGGAATGACCGGCTTGCACGCGCTGCACATGGTGATTGGCGCCGGGCTGCTGCTCTGGCTCTTGAGGCAATCACTCGCAGGACAATTTACACCGCGATGGAACACGCCCGTGGACATCGTGGGCTTGTACTGGCACTTCGTGGATATTGTCTGGATTTATCTGTTCCCGTTGTTATACCTGATTGACCGGCATAAATAGGGAGTGACGCGCGTGGCAGAACACGAACATACCGAGCATATCGTAAAGCCGGGCACCTACCTGGCCATCATCACCACGTTGCTGATCCTGACGGGCCTCACCGTTTACGCGGCGTACATTAACCTCGGCAAATATAACATCGTCGTGGCTCTGGCTATCGCCACCCTGAAGGCGACGCTCGTCGTGCTCTTCTTCATGCATGCGAAATACAGCCCGCGGCGCACTCAGTTGGTCATCGTAGCTGGGATTTTCTGGCTGGCGTTGCTGCTGTTCATGACGCTGAGCGACTACGTTTCGCGCGTGGATTACCGCGGTGTGCACTCGCCGTTCACGCGGGTCATCGTCCCGCGGATTCTTCAATTCTCGTAGAATTCGTTCTGCTCCAGATCGCGCTTTCGCGCATAGCGTTGCGCCATCCAGATCCCCAGGGTCATAAAACCCACCGGTGGGATCAGGATTACGATCACCCCTTTGCTGATGGCACGCTGTCCGTCCTTCGTGGTGGCCTGGGCGGAGCTATAACACATGGCACAACCCTGGGCCAAAGCAGGCGCGCTCCACGCGAGAAGGATTACCGCCACAATCGCCAGCCGAAGTTTCATCGCACTCCCAGGTAAAGAATTCGAAACGCATCCGGAAAAAAGAAAACGGTCATCAAAATCAGGCAGCCAACGACGGAACACATTGTCAGCCACTTCATGCGGGAGACTTCGTATCGCAAATGCATGAAAAAGCCGATGATCAGCGCCGCCTTGACGAGCGACAATCCCATCAATATGGTAAGCATACGCTTGGGCTCCATATTCTGATAGGTCAAATAAACCTCAATCGCGGTCATCACCAGTAACGCGCCCCAAACCCAGAAAAACAGCGCCTTCTTATGGTGGCGGTGCTGTTCGGCAACGTGTTCTTCAATGGCCAGTTGAGTTTCGTCCATGGTCTTCGCGCTCCTATAAAATCTTGGCGGACATCAGATAGACCAGCGGGAAGATGAACATCCACACCAGGTCCACAAAGTGCCAGTACAGCCCGGCAACTTCCACGTCCGCCGAATCGTATAGTTTTGGTTTCAGCCACAAAATAATCGAGATCGTAATCGCTGCCAGCAGCAGTACATGTGCGCCGTAGTGAAACGGGCTGTACGCCGGAGTCCCAAGCCACGCCGCCAGCCAGCAGACCAACAAAATCGGAATAAATTTGCGCCGCAAGGCAATCACGCCGAGATAAATTACGCCCAACGTTACGTGCAGCATGTGCATTCCGGTCAGGCCGAAAAAGGTTGCGGGGAATTGAGGAACGTTTTTGGCCACGTCCGCAAATTCACCGGCCGCCCGGTGTCCCGGAGCGGCAGGAAACGCCGGCAAGGTCAAGCCTTCGGCGATCAGGTTCGTCCATTCCCGTGCATGGAGAAGCAGGAAGCCCACACCGCAGGCCATCGTGGCCAGCAAAAACAGTCGCTGCAATTTCTGGTTTCCGTCCACGGAAGCTCTCACCGCCAGGACCATGGTGAGCGAACTGGTAAGGAGAAATGCGGTCATGATTGTGGCGTTGACAATGCTCTGGGAGTGGAACGGCGTGGGCCAATCCGGCGTCGAAATGCGGCCGTAGCTGTAAGCGTAAAGCAATGCGCCGAAGGTCAGCGAATCGGAGAGCAGGAAAAGCCACATCCCGATCTTTTTGGAGTAGGTTCCAAAAAGCGACGGTTCGTAAACGGATGTTACATCCGGTACCAGCGCTGATTCAGCCATGCTCACGGCCTCCCCGCCAGGTGCGAAACGTGTAAACGGTCCAACTCGGTTCAGTGCGCGAACTCCAGCAAACACAATATATAGACCCACAACAACGCCATGAAGTGCCAATACCAGGCAGTCACATCGACCGAGATACTCCGCGTCGCGGCCGGCCGCCGCAACAGCGTTGCTCCACCGGCAACAAAGAGCGCAAGAACCCCGCCCATCAAATGGATGGCGTGCGCGCCGGTCAGCAGGTAGATGAACGAACTGCTGGGGCTGGTGGCAACATAGAAGCCGCGTCTTGCCAGTTCCCGCCAGGCCAGCCACTGTCCCGTCAGGAAACAAACTCCGAGGAGAACTGTCAATGCCAACCACGGCATTGCCTTCTCATCGTTGAAGAGGCCACCCGAGAGAGAAGGAGCGGGCGAAAGCGCGACTTCACGCTTCAATTGGCGCCGCGCCAGCTCCATGCTGGCGGTGCTCAGAAGTAGCACGAAGGTATTTGCCAGCAGCAGCGTTGGGAGTTGGATCGGGATCCAGTCGCGAACCATTTGGTTGGTGCGCGGGTCCAGCGTTGGCAATCCCTGGCGCACGATGTAGGCGCTGGTAAAGGAAACAAACAGCATGAGCACCGGAGTCAGTGCCACAAGCAGCCCGAGGCGGGCGCGGCGCAGGCGCGTGCGGTAATCCGGCAAACCAGATCCGGAGCGGCCGTCATCGCCGCCGCGAGCTGGCGGCACGATCCCATGGTCGTCCAGCGCAATTCTGGGGTCGTCAACCGAAACTGTGGGAGTGAAGGTCGCCATATTCACTGCCTAGTGAGTCGCCGCGATTTCCGGATCGTTCTGCATCACGAAGTCGCGCGGCGCTCCTGGCACGCTGTACTCGTAAGGGCCGTTATGGACAACGGGAGTCTGGCCGCCAAAATTGTCATGGGGAGGCGGCGTGGCCGTAGTCCATTCCAGCGTCGTCGCTTCCCAAGGATTGTCGCTGGCCTTCGCCCCGTACTTCATGCTCCAGAAGAGGTTTATAAGGAAGATGAACTGGCCCGCGATGGTGACGAACGCCGCAATGGTGATGAATTTTTGCAGGGGAAGCAGATCGTGCAGGTAGGCAAGTTCTGTGAGCTGCGAATAGCGCCGCGGATGGCCGGCCATCCCCAGATAGTGCATAGGCATGAAAATCGCGTAGGTGCCGATAAAACTGAACCAGAAGTGCCAGCGCGCAAGGCTTTCGCTCATCATGCGCCCGAACATTTTCGGGAACCAGTAATAAGTGGCGGCGAAAATGCCGAAGATCGACGCGACGCCCATGATCAGGTGGAAGTGAGCCGGCACGAAATAGGTGTCGTGCAATTGAATATCAAGCACGGGCTGTGCCAGGAAGGGGCCGCTGATTCCGCCGGAAACGAATAGGGAAACAAATCCGATGGCGAAGAGCATGGGCGATTGAAAGCGGATGCGCGCGTGCAGCAGCGTCCCCAGCCAGTTAAAAGTCTTGATCGCTGACGGCACACCGATGGCCATCGTCAAAATCGAGAAGGTAAAAGCCGTATAAGGGCTCATGCCGCTCATGAACATGTGATGGCCCCATACCATGAAGCCCAGGAAACCGATCGACAGCATCGCGTACACCATGGCTTTATAACCGAAGATCGGCTTGCGCGAAAACACAGAGAGCAATTGAGAGGCAAGACCCATGGCCGGAAGAATCGCGATATAAACCTCTGGATGGCCAAAAAACCAGAAGAGATGTTGCCACAAAAGCGGCGAGCCGCCTCTATGACCCGTGAGCTGGCCGTTCACGGTTCCCAGCGGCACGAAAAAGCTCGAGCCCAGATTGCGATCCATCAGGAGCAAGATACCGCCCGAGAGGAGCACGCCGAAAGCCAGCAGGCCCAGGATGGCAGTGATAAACCACGCCCAGCACGTCAGCGGCATGCGCATCAGCGTCATCCCTTTGGCGCGCATGTCCAGCGTCGTGGTGATAAAGTTCAGCGCACCCATCAGCGCACCAATGCAGAAAATCGCGATGCTGATGATCCAGAGATCCGCGCCAAGACCTTCCCCGGGCCCGGATGACTGCAACGCGCTCATGGGCGCATAACCTGTCCAGCCATGCAGGGGTGCGCCACCCGGCACGATAAATGCCGCGAGCATCACCAGGAAACCAAGGAGAGTCGTCCAGAAGGAGAGCATGTTCAAAACCGGAAAGGCCATGTCCGGCGCGCCAATCTGAATGGGAAGAAAATAGTTTCCGAAGCCGCCCTGTGGCGCCGTGGTGAGCACGAAGAAGACCATGATCGTGCCGTGCATCGTCAACAGGCTGAGGTAAGCTTCCGGCTTGATCTCGCCTAGAAATGGCAACACAGCAGTCGGCCAAATGAGGTGAATGCGCATCAGCAGCGAGAGGAACATCCCCACCATCACGGCCGTGAGCGCCAAGAAATAATACTGGATGCCGATTATCTTGTGGTCCAGGCTGAAAACATATTTGCGAATGAATCCTTGCGGGGCTGCATGCGCATGGGTTTCTTGGGCCGCGCTTCCGTGGGTAGCCATGTTATTGCTTTTCCGCCTCTCTTGCTGCCAGCCATTTGTCGAATTCTTCCTGGCTGACGACCTTCAGCATGCCGTGCATTTTGTAATGACCCATCCCGCATAATTCGGCGCAGGCGATTTCAAAGTCGCCGGTTTGCGTAGGCGTGAAATGCATGTGGATGGCCAGGCCCGGAACCGCGTCCTGCTTGAAGCGCATGGCGGGAATGAAGAGGGCGTGGATCACATCGTGAGCGCGCAGGATGACTTCGACTTCGCGGTTCACCGGCACGAACATGGTGCCGGTTACTATGTCGTCTTTCGAGGCCGGGTCGCTAGGATCCAGACCCAGCGCGCCCTCGCCGCCCGCGGAGGCGTCCTCGAGCTCCGGTTTTGTCGCGCCAAACTTCCCGTCCGGTCCGGGATAGCGGAAATACCAGGCGAATTGCATGCCCGTCACTTCCACGCGTACGGCTCCGGGGTCCGCGGCCCGGAATCGTTCCGAAGCCCAGATGGAACTGCTCATCAAGTTCAGTCCGACAAAAAGTACGGCCGTGAGCACCGTCCAGATAATTTCCAATGTGATGTTGCCGTGGGAGTATTCCGCCTTAGGCGCATCCTTGCGATCCCGGTACATCCACACGAGCGCGCCCAGGGAAAGTTGGGCCGCCACGAAAACAATCCCCATGATGATGAAGGTGGTGGTGAAATGATGGTCGATGGCCGGAGCGGCCGCGGAGGCTCCGACGGGCAGCCACCACGTTTTCGCAACGAAGAAATAGGTGCTGAGAATCGTGATCAGCCAGATGACGATCAGAAGAACGAGGCCCATTGCGCGATTCCTCCCCTGCCTAACCTTCGGCCGTTCTCACTTGGATAGCCGTGAAATCGCTGAAATCAGAAGAACAATGCCCTGAACGGAACGGAGTCTATCACAGCTTTTTGCGCGCGCAAGCGGCTTCTTCCGTGGTTTCCATCTTTTCCGTCATGCAAGAAGAGGACCGCGCGCCTTTTTACGCCTTCAGAAACACGCATTGACGAATTTATTTCATTTGAGTAAGATTCGTTTCGTTCTGGGGGTCCGTTGATAATGTTGGGGATCTCGGGGAATTGTCCGGTTCTGCTAAAAATTGAGGGCCCCAGGATGCTGGCCGGCGCCAGACCGAGCCGCGCTCCTTCCTGTATCCGCTTCAGGAATCACAATCAAGTCCACAAATCAGGAAACGTGAGATTGCTCATTTGCGCAACTATTGGGAATGCATCAACAGGACTGGTTTCAGGGAGAATTCGATAGCGCAGACGACGGCCACGAACTGACTTCGAGACACGCGCATCGAGGAGGCATCGCATGGCGGGCCCGGAATCCGAATCGGAAAAACCGAAAACCGACGCAGCGGGCAAATCCGCCGCCGGCGGAAAAGAGGCGGCGAGTTATGTGGGTTCCCCAGCCGTGGGAACTTCCAAGGCCGCGGCCGCCGCGGGCCTGGCCACCGTGGGCCCGCAAAAGAGTGAAGTGAACGAACGCCGCCGCCGCTTCGTGTGGTGCGCCGTTACGGGTTTCCTCACCGCTTGGTTCCTTGCGTTCCTCCGTTTTTTCCTGCCGCGCACGCTTTTTGAACCACCCACCATCTTCAAGATCGGCTATCCCTCGGACTATGCGCTAGGCGTGGATACGAAGTGGCAGCAAAAGTACCGCATTTGGGTGGACCGCACACCCGATCGCATGTTTGTCATTTTCGCGCGATGCACGCATCTGGGTTGCACGCCCGACTGGAAAGCCAGCGAGAACAAGTTCAAGTGCCCCTGCCACGGAAGCGGCTACGACAGCGAAGGAATTAATTTCGAAGGGCCCGCGCCGCGTCCGATGGACCGCGCGCATGTGGAATTGGCTCCCGATGGACAGATCATCGTGGATGTTTCCCGGCTCTTTCAATGGCCCAAGGGGCAGCCCACGCATTTCAACGATCCGGGATCATTTTTGGCAGGATGAGTGGATGACTCAGAGAGGCGTCAGTTCCAACGGAAGATCGAGGCAGGGTGCACGACAGCCGGTGAACGGGAGCAAACGAAATGCCTGATGAGAACAACTCAACCCCCAAGAACGGCAAGTCCGTGGGCTTGGTCGAACGCGTCAAAGCCGGTGTTCAAGAGGATCTCGAATCTCTCAAGACCGACCTGCCCGCGAAGGCCAAGGAGCAGGTGGAGCTGCTCAAGAAGCCGACCAAAACGCAGGTTTTTACCTCCATCTTCCGCCACAAACACGATGATACGCCGCGTAATCGTGCCTTGGGCGTACTCTCCAACGTTTTTCTGCATTTGCATCCGGCGAAGATTAATCGTGACGCAGTGCGCTACAGCTACACATGGGGAATGGGCGGAATCACTTTCTATCTGTTCATTGTGCTCACGTTCACCGGCGTGCTGTTGATGTTTTACTACCATCCCAGCAAGGTGCAGGCCTTCCGCGATGTGCTCTACCTGGAACACGACGTGCCCTTCGGAAAATTGCTGCGCAACATGCACCGATGGGCGGCGCACTTGATGGTGATTGCGGTGGAACTGCACATGTTCCGCGTGTTTCTTACCGGCTCCTACAAAAAGCCGCGCGAGTTTAATTGGAACGTGGGCGTCATTCTTCTTGTACTCACGCTGCTGCTCTCCTTCACCGGTTATCTGTTGCCGGACGATCAACTCGGCTTTTGGGCCGTGACTGTGGGAACGAACATGGCGCGCGCCACACCGCTTCTCGGGCATGAAGGGCCCTTCGGCGCGCAGTTGGGCATGACTCCATACAATGACGTTCGCTTTGGCCTCCTGGGCGGTTCCATCGTGGATGCGAACGCTTTGCTGCGGTCTTACATCTGGCACTGCATCGGCATTCCCATCGTGGCCTCGATCTTCATGATTGTGCACTTCTGGCGCGTTCGGAAGGACGGCGGCATCTCCGGCCCGGCCGCGGTGGTGCTGGACTCCGAAGTCAAAGAGGAAAAGCGATAGCCATGGATTGGAAACAATTGTGGGAAATCCTTTCGGCGCCGGACAACGTGCCCATCATTGCCATGATTCCCCTGCTTGCCTTTTATATTTATCTTGCCTGGAGACAGGCACACGCGAATGACCTGCTCATCGATCAACTGCAAGGCGATGCGGCCCTGGCGAAGACCCACCACCGGAAAGCGTGGCCCTTCCAGGCGGGCTGGCAAAAAGAAGTCCATGTCTGGCCCTTTCTGCTTCGCATGGAATTTCTGGCGGCCATCATCGTCACCATCATCCTGATGGTCTGGTCCATCACGTTGAATGCGCCGCTGGAGGAGCCCGCAAATCCGAACTTGACAATGAATCCGGCGAAAGCGCCGTGGTATTTCCTGGGATTGCAGGAGATGCTGGTTTACTTCGATCCGTGGATCGCCGGGGTGGTGATGCCCACGCTGATCATCTTTGGGCTCATGGTCATACCGTATATAGACACCAACCCGCTGGGCTGCGGCTACTACACCTGGAAGCAGCGCAGATTTGCCATTGGGACTTTTCTTTTCGGCTTCATTATTTTATGGGTCTCCATGATTTTCATCGGGACTTTTATCCGCGGTCCCGGCTGGCAATGGTTCTGGCCCGGACAGACCTGGGACCATAACCGGCTTATTTACGAAGTGAATCGCGATCTGCCGGATATTTTCGGGATCACGTCGAACTGGGGCAAAGGCATCTTCGGCGCGCTTGTGGTGGGAGGCTTTTTCACGCTGGGCGGCATTGCGGTGCACGCCTTCTTCCGCAGAAATAATCCCAAGGATTATAAGCGCATGAGCTTGCTGCAATATTCCATCCTGATGGTGTTTTTTCTGACCATGGTTGGCTTGCCGATCAAGATGCTTCTGCGGCTTCTGTTTCACATTAAATACGTGTGGATAACGCCCTGGTTCAACGTGTAGGAGGGAATGGTGCCCGATAAGCCCATCCTCGACGACGATCCGGTAGTCAGCAAATCCCTCGCGCCGCATTACGTGATCGCGATGATTCTCTTGATGGCCTCGCTTTTCTGGGCGCTTTGGGACGAAGATTTTGGCCAGCGCCCCTGGAAAGCCTTTCAGCACGAATGGAAGACCCGCTATTCGACATACCTCAAAAGCGCGCGCACGGAGTCCCGGGATGTGCAGAAAGACGTGGAGAGCAGCGCGGACTATCAGAAGCTCAAACAGGATTACGAAACCGTCAGCCAGAATTCCACTCCGCGGATCAAGGAGCTCAACGAAAAGCTGCGCGACTTGAGCGCCAGAATCCTCGCCGTGCAAAACGTCTTTACCGATCGCCGCGCGTATGTCGGCGCATCGACGTATGCCATCGAAACCGAGACCAGCGCATCCTCCAAGCAGAGCAAACAAAAGGCACTCGAGGCGTACAAACAGGAAGTCGCCTCAGTCGCATTTCCCGATGGCAGCAAGAAGGATTACAACTATCCCCAACTGGAAGAGACCTACAACGAGCTGAGAAACGAACGGACCAGCTTGAGCGTGGAACTCGGCGAAGCCATTAAACCGGTCAACGAGCGCAAGGAAAAGCTGGATGCCTACGTCTCCGACAATATGACCAACCTCACGCCGTCGCAGCTCGCCGGCTTGCAGAACAAGACCGAGGATTGGGCCCCGAAAATCCTGCAGATCAACGTGCCGGACGCCAACATCGTGGACCGCTGCGAGTCCTGCCACATGGGAATTCGGGAACCCGTCAAGCTCACGCCGGAGTCAATGTCGCTGAAGGGAAAGAAACCCGACGAATACGCGCGGGCGTTCACCAGCCATCCTGAACTAAACCTGCTGAAGATTCACGATCCGGAAAAATACGGCTGTTCCCCTTGCCACCAGGGAAATGGACGCGCCACCACCAGCGTGGAGAAAGCCCACGGCACGTATGAACACTGGCTCTGGCCGCTCTATCCCAGAGGAAATATGGAGGCCGGTTGCCAGGCTTGCCACTCCTCGGACATGGTGTTGGTGGTTGACGACGTCGGTTGGACTCTGAGCGAAGGCAAGGATTTGTACCGCCAACGCGGTTGCATGGGATGCCATCGTTACGAAGGATACGATAAGGAACCCGAGGATCTGCTTTCCGTGGGCCAGCAGATCAAACAAATGGAGCAGCAGAAAAGAGACAACCTCAAAGAGGCCAGCTATTTGATGAAGCAGGCGGATACGGCAACGAGCAACGAAGAAGCCAATCGCCTGAATGATCGGGCCGTGGCCCTGAAAGTCGCCAACAGCAAGATGGATTTGCGCATCGTCCAGCTCGACCTAACCACCAAGAGCCTCTTACAAGACGTTAAGAAGGTCGGCCCAAATCTTAAGGACGTGCGGCTCAAGCTCAACAAGAACTGGATACCCGTTTGGCTGAAGAAGCCGACCGACTTCCGTCCCACGACGAAGATGCCGAACTTCCGCCTGAACGACGATCAAATTAAAGCCATCTCCGCTTATATTTGGCAGGCAGGCTTGACCGATGCTTTGCCCAAACATCCTCCGGGCAATGCGGCTCATGGGAAAGAATTGTTCGAAACCCGAGGTTGCCTGGCATGCCACTCCATCGGGGAGGGCGACGAGAAGCAAGGCGGCACGTTTGCCGCGAATCTCACGCGCGTCGGCGAGAAAGACAATTACGAGTATCTGGTGCGGTGGGTACACAACGCCCGCGAACGTACGCGGCCCTATTGCATGTACGAGAAAAAAGACATTGGCCCCGAGGATTACAAGAAAAAGGGCCTGCCCTTTGTCTTTGACCTGGAGCACTCCCGCTGCCCCAATGACGGTCACGAACTGCAAGTGCAAAACATGACCGTGATGCCCAGCCTGCGGCTTTCTCCTCAGGATGCGCAGGATGTCGCGAGCTATCTCATCACCTTGAAAAAGCAAGAGCCGTCCAGCTATCCCGAAGCCACGTTCATGGATGACCCCAATTTGCGGGAGGAAGGCAAGAAGTGGATTCGCCACTATGGCTGCGCCGGGTGTCATGAGATTTCCGGCCTCGAGGACGAAGGCCGGATCGGGACGGAACTGACTTTTGAGGGCAGCAAGCCGGTGGAGCGGCTGGATTTCGCGTTATTAACAGAAGTCGCGCAACGCGGCGGCAGTGAACCGATCACCGACCCGGAAGACCTTGCGCGATTGCCCGAAGGCCCGGCCAAGGAGCCTTGGTACGGGCACAAAGGCTTTTTCGAGCACAAACTGGCGGAGCCCAATATCTGGGACAAGGGAAAAATCAAGCCAGACGATGAAAAATTGCGCATGCCCAATCTTCATCTAACCAAGGAACAGGTCCGGGATCTCACCACGTTTCTCATGGGGAGTCAGGAGAGTCCTCTTCCTCCCAATTATCAATACCGGCCGCTCGATTATCGCCGGGACATTCAAGAGGGTTGGTGGGTCGTCAAGAAATACAACTGCATGGGGTGCCACCAGCTTCTCCCTGGCCAGCGCTCCTCGCTCATGACCATGGCGCGCTATCAAGGAGCGGACGGGCAGGAACAGTTGCCTCCCAAACTTTACACTGAAGGCGCGCGCGTGGATCCTAACTGGCTGCTGCATTTCCTGAACAATCCCGCGCTCAACGATCAGGACACGAATCGCAACGGGCTGCGTTCTTATTTGCAGGTGCGCATGCCCACATTCTCTTTCTCCGAAAACGAACTGGGCAAACTCGTGCGGTTTTTTCAGGCACTTTCGCGGCAACCCTTCCCCTACATTCCGCAGGAAATTCCGATGCTCTCCGCGAAGGAGACGGAGATGGCGCGCAGCCTGTTCACCAGCAACGCCGCGCCGTGCTTGAAATGCCACGCCACCGGCGATCCTGCGCACGATCGAATAGCGACCGCTCCCAACTTGCTGCAAGCGAAAGGACGCTTGAAAGCGGATTGGATGGAGCGCTGGATCATCGACCCGCAAGCGATCAGCCCGGGCACTTCCATGCCTTCCGGACTGTTTAAGAGCCAGAATGGCCATTGGGTGTTTGCCGGCCCGACTCCAGCGTCGTTCCAAGGGTACGATAAGGATCAGACAAAGCTGCTGGTGGACTATATTCTCCAGCTCACGCCGGAGGAGCAGCGGCGCGTGGGCGCGGCGATGGGCCGCGGCCCTTCGGCCAGCGCCAGTCCGCCATCCGGAGGGAAGACCACCGATCGTGCCGGGCGCAACGGTGGGAGATAGGATTTTGACTCGTAGGAACTTTTGAATCTCAAGAGAGGCAGAGCGACATCATGAAAACGAAGAATCGGTTCACGCAAATGGGCTTGCCTTGCGTTTTGGGGCTTGTCCTTCTGGGAGGATGCGGCAAAAAGGAAGCGACCGAAGAGCAGCCCGCGGCACCCGCTGCGGCGGCGCCTGCGGCCGCGGCTACGCCCATCGATCCCGCCACGGCGGCCAGCGTCAGCGGCACCGTAAAATTCGATGGCGCCCCGCCAAAGGCCGCGGTGATCGACATGAGCCAGGATCCCGCGTGCAAGGGCCCGAACACGGCCGAAAACATCGTTGTGAATGGCGGCGGTCTCGCCAACGTGTTCGTGTACGTGAAAGAGGGACTTGGCGATCGCACCTTCGACGTTCCGAAGGATGCCGTCGTCGTGGACCAGCACGGCTGCAAGTACCATCCGCACGCGCTGGGGGTGATGGCCGGGCAGACCGTCCGGATCATCAATAGTGATCCGACCACGCACAATATTCATCCGACTCCGAAGGACAACCGCGAGTGGAACGAATCGCAGGCGCCGCAATCCGCTCCCATCGAGAAAGTTTTCGCACGGGAAGAGATCCTGCTCCCCGTGAAGTGCAACCAGCATCCCTGGATGAGGATGTTTATCAGCGTGGTAAAAAATCCGTTTTATGCTGTAAGCGGACCGGACGGCAAGTTCGAAATTAAAGGTTTGCCGCCGGGCAATTACACGCTGGCCTTTGTGCAGGAAAAGCTGGGGGAACAGGATGTGAAAGTGACACTCGCCCCTAAGGACAGCAAGACCGTGGATGTCTCCTTTAAGCAATGAAAGCCGCAGGTGTGGGTTCGGTGGGGGCCAGTGAAAACTGGCCGCCACCTCTTATGGACGTTTTCGCTAGGGAGCTGCGGCCAGTTGTGGTTTGGCTGCAATTCCCGGAGTGCCCGCTCACGTTGCTGCGGAGTCAAGAATCAAGATGGCTGAAGGAGGTCTCTTGCGAACCGCAACACTCTTGATGGCCATCGTTTTTTGTGTTGTCCCTCTCGCGGGGATAGCATGGATCTTTGTTGCTGGTTCGATTACCACCGTCGACGGTCTCTTCATGAGCCTGATTCTGCTCTCCCTATCGGGAATCTCCCTCTTGAACGTATTCTGGGAGCTGCAGGACCGCGGCCTGCTTTCGTTTCTCCATAAGGAAAAAGCCGTGGCCGGCAAAGGGTCTCCCGCTCCAAAGGCGAGCTAGCGTCCACAAGAGAATACATGCCCAGTCGACCCCCTCCGTCAAGCTCAGGTGATCCGCCTGAAAACATCGCGCCGGAATCCCCGCCACAACCTGCGCCCCACCGCATGTCCACCGGGAAACGCCTGCTGTTTTTTCTGACCGCCTGGTTGATCGTCTTGATGCCGTTTTTGTTCTGGTGGAGCACCTGGTTCGGACGCCATCTCTCGGACCAGCAGATCACCGAATACTTGGGCGACCAGAAACATCCGCGGCACATCCAGCATGCGCTTGTGCAACTGGGCGAACGCATGGCGCAGCGAGATCCGGGCGTCACCCGCTGGCATGGCGAGCTTGTGCGTCTCGCCTCCTACCCCGTTGAAGAGGTGCGCAACACCGATGCCTGGGTCATGGGGCAGGACACGGCTGACGCTGCCTTCCACGAAACATTATTGACCATGCTGGGAGACTCTTCGCCACTGGTGCGGGGCAACGCGGCGCTCTCTCTGGTGCGCTTCGGCGACGCTTCGGGCCGCGCGCAGATTGTTGCGCTATTGCAGCCCGCCGTGATTGCGGCTCCTTCAGCGGGTTTGATAACGGACACGGACAAAATCGGAACCGCCATTCATCAGGGCGGCGTCATTGCCAAACTGCAGAATGGCCAGGAGAACACCGAGGTGCGCTCGCCCATCAGCGGCCGTATCCGCACTCTCACGGTCCAGAAGGGAAACGACGTCGCCGCGGGAGCGGAAATCGCAACCGTGGCGCCTGCCGACGAGCAGGTTTGGGAAGCGTTGCGAGCGCTTTACGTTATCGGCCAACTGGATGATCTGCCCGTGATTCTTTCCTACGAGCGCGAGCTGCCGGAGATTTCCGATCGCGTCCGCCAGCAAGCCTCGTTGACCGAAAAAGCCATTCGCGAGCGAGCCGTCAAACTTCCCTAGATTGGGCCGTTCGCATCGGCGGCCACTTCCTACTATTGCAGTGATGTAAGATATTCTGTCTAAAGTAGGTTACATGTGGTATTGACTTACATTGTGAATGCCGATATACTGCATCGAATCCTGCGCCTTGGAGGCCCCATGAAGACAGAAGTCTCCACCGTCACCACAAAAGGCCAACTCGTCATTCCTGCCAAGCTTCGGCGCAAGTATTCGATCAAAGAGGGAACCCAGGTGGCGTTTCTGGAGCAAGAGAACCGCC
Source organism: Candidatus Acidiferrales bacterium (assembly GCA_963734105.1). Classification (GTDB taxonomy): domain Bacteria; phylum Acidobacteriota; class Terriglobia; order Acidiferrales; family UBA7541; genus Acidiferrum. The sequence goes on from CAVTFW010000010.1 coordinate 447,225, forward strand.
TGGTGCTGCAGCCCCTCACGCCGGAGTTCGTTCGCAGCCTCCGAGGATCACTCCGGGGCGAGCCGTCTGCGCTGAAAGGTCTGCTGGAAGACCGCAAACGGGAGCGCGAGCTATGAAGCGCATCGTACTCGACGCTAGCGCGCTCATGACGTTCTTTGAAGATCGGCCTGGGGCGGGCAAAGTCGAAGATTTGATTCGGTTGGGCGTCGAGAGCAAATGCCAACTGCTGATGTCGGTTGTGAATTGGGGCGAAGTGTATTATTCCGCGTGGCGTGCGAAGGGACCGGGTGTTGCGCGGAAAGTCCTGGACGATATTGCACAACTCCCGCTGGAAATCGTGGACGCCGACCTCGAATTAACACGCGCCGCAGCCGAGCTGCGTGCCGAACGCAAACTCCATTATACGGATTGCTTCGCGGCCGCCCTTGCCGCCTCTCGGAAAGCCTTTCTCGCGACCAGCGACAAAGACTTCACTCAGGTCGAAAAAAGCCTCGATATCCTCTGGACGATAGGGTCGTGAACGAAGGAAGGGCCCGCGCGCGATCCTGCCCTACGAGCGCGAGCTGCCGGAGCTTTTCCCTCACGTGCGCCACAGGCCTCCTTGCCTTAAAAAGCAAAACGCGCGCTTGCGGCGCGCGTTTTGCAATAAAATGCTTTTGTCGGAATGTCAAAACTCAATAAGTCATCGGCCCGACTTCTTTTTCGACCTCCGCGATATCCACCATCACGATGGCGTCCCATGGGCAGCCATCCAGGAAGCAGCCGTCGGGGCCCTTGCTGAGGCACTTCTTGCAGCCGATGCAGAGAATGGGGTCAATCTGGATGCGGCCGAACGGAGGGTTGTCCTCGTCGTTCACCCAGAACATGCAGTCCTCGACCGGGCAGTACTCCACGCAAGCCGGCGAGCCGGCGCAGCCCGTACAACATTCGGTGATTACCGCCAGCTCTTTCGGCTTTTTCTTTCGCGCAGTGGAAATTCCTTTGGAACGAGGCTCCTGCTTCTGCTCATCCGGGACCATTCCCGGGGCTTTTACGGTCTGAGTTTCTGGCGCCATAAGGTGAGATTATATCCTCGAACTCAAGATTTTGTAACCGCCGCTTTCGTCTCTTTTTCGCTCCAAAGAACCAACGAAACAACCTGGCTGAGTGCCGATAAACCTCATATTGCCTTTTCAAGCGGCCCACCGTCGCGCAACTGCGGGTAAGAACGTCCCTGGATGGCTCCGCCGCCCTCGAGCACCTGGAGCCATTCTTCGATCTCTTTACGGAGCGAACTCACGTCCATGCCGCCAAAGTATCCCGGATAGCCCTCCAGACGCACTTGCGCCCTGCGTAGCAAGAAGCGAGTGCCCAGCGGATTGTCACGCTGTAGGTGATAAAACGCAGCCGCCACTTGAATCACTCCCTGCAAAAATGTTTTCTCGGGCTCTTTTGACACCAGCCAAACAATCTCCCAATGCTCATGAGCCGCAAAGAACTCCTGCGCACGATAGCATCGCAGGCCTTCGCCAAGTTCTCCTTCCGTCCAATCCAGTTTCATCAGGAATCTCTTCCTCTTGAGGGGAGCGAGCCAGACGCAGTTCGCTTGGGATTGACAGCAAGCACCCAGACTGTAATCAGACTACCTTATTTGCGCTTGCCTGGCCGATCACATCGACCTTGGAGAGGCACGTGGGGCGAGGTCGGCGGGGAACATTGCCAGGGGGTCAGGTCAGGTCAGTCAGGATGGTTAGAAGTGAGCTCGATCCGGGTGGTTATGGAGCGTTCTACCAAAAAAATGAGGGGAAGAACGAACCGGCCCAGCCCTCAATCCCCTAAAGGGATCCTCGGCTCGTCTCCCCCACGGCACTAGGGATGCAAGCGGCTCGCCACTATAACCGACGTATTTTCAGCGCGTTAAAGTCAGCACCCTGGTAAAAATGCGCTACCCCCGGGGAAAAAATTACCCGGACAACCGGAAAGGAAGACTTTTCCACCTTAAATTTTCTCGAATTCAGCCGCCCTCAGCCCGCCAACTTGACCATTCCGCGCGCCAGTTGCTATGTTGAAAGGCTATGCTGGGCTCAGTCTACTCACTGGGCGCCAGAGCTCCTGTGGAGGGGGCGCTTTCCCTTATGGCCTTGAGCAAACTGGTGGTGCGCGGGGCGCGGCAGCACAACCTGAAGAATATCAGCCTGGAGATCCCCCGCAACTCGCTCACCGTCATCACTGGGCTGTCCGGCTCCGGCAAGTCCTCCCTCGCGTTCGACACCATTTACGCGGAGGGCCAGCGAAGATACGTCGAATCTCTTTCCGCCTACGCGCGCCAGTTCTTGGACCAGATGGAGCGCCCCGAGGTGGACGTGATCGAGGGCCTGTCCCCTTCGATTGCCATCGAGCAGAAAACCACCACGCGCTCTCCGCGCTCGACCGTCGGCACCATCACGGAAATTTACGATTATCTGCGCGTGGTTTACAGCTCGGTCGGCGTGCCGCACTGCCCCAACTGCGGCAAGCCCATCACGCGGCAATCCAGCGAACAGATTGTTCAGGCGATTCTTCACGGCGAACTCTGCAAGGCAGACGACCGCATCATGATCCTTGCGCCCATCGTTCGCGGCCGGAAGGGCGCCTACCGCAAGGAACTCGAGAAACTCGCGCAAGACGGGTTCGTGCGCGTGCGCATCAATGGCGAGCTCCTGCCGCTGGATGAACCGCCGGTGCTGGACAAGCGCAAGAATCACACCATCGAAGTGGTGGTGGACCGCTTGCTGGTGAAGCAGGGGATAGCGTCGCGCCTCGAACAATCCATCGCAACGGCCTTGAAGCTCGCGCAAGGGCTCGTGACGGTCGCAGTGGTCGGCGGCAAGGAGCACACCTTTTCCGAAAAGCTGGCTTGCCCCGATTGTGGCCTGTCCGTGCCGCAACTCGAGCCGCGTTCGTTCAGTTTCAATTCACCGTATGGAGCGTGCCCGGAATGCCACGGCCTGGGATCCAAGTACGATTTTGATCCCGCGAAAGTGATAACGGACTGGACGCGCCCGCTCTTTGACGGTGGCCTCGGCCCGGGTTCCGGCTCCGCCGTTTTGAAGCGGACTCTCGAACTCGGTGCGTACGCGCACGGGTTCCGCCTGGACACGCCCTTTGAGAAATATCCTGCGCGCGTGCAGAATCTTTTGCTCTTCGGCTATCCTCCGCCCGGCGCGAAAAGGGCCACGGGAGATGGTGCCAGGAAGCCGTCCGGCGCCGAAAAGGGATTTCGCTTCCACGGGATCCTGAAGTTCCTGGAGCGCAATTTTGAGGAGTCGAATTCCGATTCCTACCGCGAATGGATGACGCAGTACATGTCCGCCACGCTTTGCAGCGCGTGCCTCGGCCGGCGTTTGCGCCCGGAATCGCTTGCGGTCAAGTTGGGCGGTTGGTCTATCTCCGATTTTACGGCGCTGGCCCTTAGCGATGCCCGACCCGCGGTCGATAAAATTCTTACCCAGCTTACGCCACGACAAAAAGAGGTCGCCGCCCGACCCCTCGGGGAAATTGGTGAGCGCCTGGAGTTCCTGCTGGCCGTGGGCCTCGGTTATTTGAGCCTCGAACGTTCCGCGGCCACGCTTTCCGGCGGGGAAGCCCAGCGCATCCGACTGGCCACGCAGATCGGTTCGCGCCTTCGCGGCGTGCTTTATGTCCTGGACGAACCCTCCATCGGACTGCACGCGCGCGACAACGACCGCCTCCTCCATTCCCTCGAGCAACTCCGCAATCTCGGCAACACCGTCCTGGTTGTCGAGCACGACGAGGACACCATTCGTCGCGCCGATTATGTTGTGGACCTCGGTCCCGGCGCGGGAAATGCCGGCGGTTATCTGGTGGCCACGGGGAAGCCCGAGGAAATTGCCGCCGCGCCCGGTTCTCTGACCGGGCGCTATCTTTCCGGAGCTGTCGAGATTCCCGTACCGGGCAAGCGCCGCAGCGCCAATGGAAAAGTCATCCAGATTCTGGGCGCTCACGCCAATAATCTGAAGGATGTGGACGTCTCTCTCCCCCTGGGATTGCTCACGGTGGTCACGGGTGTGTCCGGCTCAGGAAAATCCACGCTGGTCAATGACATCCTCTATCGCGCGCTGGCTCAAAAGCTCTACCGCTCGATGGAGCCCCCAGGGCCGCACAAAATGATTCTTGGCGTCGAGCAGATCGACAAGGTGATCGAAATCGACCAGGCGCCCATTGGACGCACGCCGCGCTCTAATCCCGCCACATACACCGGGGTGTTCGCGCCCATCCGCGAACTCTTTTCGATGCTGCCCGAATCGCGCGAACGCGGTTACCGCCCCGGCCGGTTCAGCTTCAACGTGAAAGGCGGGCGCTGCGAAGCCTGTCAAGGCGAGGGCCTGCGGCGCATCGAAATGAATTTTCTGCCGGATGTTTACGTCACCTGCGAAGTTTGCCGCGGACGCCGCTACAATGCGGAAACCCTTGCCGTGCGCTATAAAGGCCACAGCATCAATGACGTCCTGAACCTGCCCGCCAGCGATGCCCTGAAATTGCTTGAAAATATTCCCCACGTTCAGCAGAAGCTTGCCACCATGGTCGAAGTCGGCCTGGGCTATGTGCAATTGGGCCAGTCCGCCACTACTCTTTCCGGCGGCGAAGCGCAGCGCATCAAACTCGCGCGCGAACTTTCCAAGCGGCAGACCGGCCGCACCATGTACATACTCGACGAACCCACCACTGGCCTTCATTTCGACGATGTGCGGAAACTCGTGGATGTTCTGCAGCGCCTCGTTGATCTTGGCAATACCGTCCTGATCATCGAACACAACTTGGACGTCATAAAACAAGCCGACTGGATCATCGACCTCGGCCCCGAGGGGGGCCAGGGAGGCGGGCGAATCGTCGCGCAGGGAACTCCGGAGCACGTCGCGCGCACAAAGAAGTCCTATACCGGGCAGGCGCTGGCGCGGTTTCTTCACATGAATGGCGCCGCCAACGAGCATGGCAATGGCGATCACAAGATTGCGTGAGGCGCCTTGCGCCGCGCTCCTCGCGCTTGCGCGTTCGCGGTCTTCCCTCGTAAAGTAATGACACCTGCATGAGCATTTATCCCATCCAGCCTGTAACCCTTGGCGGCGTGCGCTCTTATCCGCTCTCCGCGCGCAAAAGTAAGGTCACCGCCGGCGATCTGGGCAGAGCCGTGTCCCGCGGTGTCTCCTTCTCGAAATTCCTCGATGCGCTTCCCACAATTCTTGCGGCGCAGGATTTGCGCGATCTCGCCTCCTTCATTCACGCCGCCCGCAAACAAAAGAGAGCGATTCTGTGGGGCATCGGAGGCCACGTCATCAAGGTGGGACTCGCGCCCGTACTCATCGAACTGATGGACAAGGGCTACGTCTCCGGAATCGCCATGAACGGCGCCGCGCTCATCCATGATTTTGAGATCGCCATGGCGGGCGGCACTTCCGAAGACGTGGAAGCCGCCATCGGCAAAGGCCAGTTCGGCATGGCTCAGGAAACCGGCTGGGGTATCAATGAAATCGCCAAGCTCTCTCAGCGGATTCATATCGGCTACGGGGAAGCTGCGGGGCAATATCTCACCGGCGGTATTGTGAAGCCCAAACATCCCGAGCTGAGCCTCCTGGTTGCGGCCTACAAGAAGCACATCCCGGTGACCATTCATCTCGCCATCGGCACGGATATCACTCATATGCATCCCTCCGCCGAGGGTGCTGCTCTCGGCGCCTCTTCGCTCCACGATTTCCGCCTTTTTTGCGCCCTTGTTCAGCAAATGGATGACGGCGGTGTGTATCTCAACTGGGGCTCCGCCGTGCTCTTACCGGAGATATTTCTAAAGGCGGTTTCCGTGGTGCGCAATCTTGGTGTGCCCTTGCGTTCCATCACCACCGCCAACTTCGATTTTATTCAGCATTACCGGCCAATCATGAATGTGGTGAAGCGTCCCACGGCCGCATCCAATAGGCAGAAAGGGAAAGGCTCCAGAGGCTTTGCGATCACCGGCCACCACGAACTCATGCTTCCTCTCCTTGCCGCCGCGCTTGTGGCTGGCTGGCCCGCTCGGGGGAGGCGTGCGAAGCGATGAATCCTTTTGACGAGAATCCGCCGCAGGACCCGATCCCCAATTCAGAGCACCACGCACAGCCGCAAGAAACAGCGCCCACTCTGCTACCGTCGCCGGAAGGTGCTACGGGCTTGGCAACGGAGCAAGTCCCGCCTGCTTTGCCTGCTCCACGGGCGTATCCGGCAGACCTGGCGATTAGCTGGTCCTGGCCGCATTTCGTTCTTTTTATCTTCTTCGGATTCGTGAGCCTGATGGTCATTCAAGGCCTGATGATCATGCAGTACGCCCCGCACAAGGGCCTCCCTCCCGCGGAGCTGGAAAAATATCTGCTCTCCAACCCAAGTTTCGCCATCGGCAGCATGCTGATCTGGTACGCTACGCTGTTCTGCTTCCTGTACGTCACGCTCGCTGTTCTGCGCGGCCACTCCTTTTGGGAGTGCCTGGGTTGGCGAAAGATCAAAGCGCGCGCGGGCGGAGCGCCAAGAAAGCCGCTCGTGTATTTCCTTTGGGGATGCGGATTATCTTTACTTGTGGCCGTTTTGTCGTCGCAGATGAAGACGCCGGACAATCTGCCAATGGAAGAGCTGTTCAAGGTCCGCCAGACCGCGTTGTTGTTCATGGCGATGGCGGTGCTGGTGGCACCGCTGGTGGAAGAGACGCTGTTCCGGGGTTATCTTTATCCGCTGTTTGCGCGATCGTTCGGAGTTGTCCCGGGGATCGTGCTCACCGGCGTACTGTTCGGGATGATGCACGGCGCGCAGCTCGGATGGACGTGGAGCCTGGTCACCACCTTGATTTTCGTGGGCATCGTGTTCACCATCGTGCGCGCACGCACGGGCAGCGTCTTTGCCAGCTATCTCATGCATCTGGGTTACAACTCCGTGATTTCGTTCTTTGCCATCCTGGGCACCCACGGTTTTTCAACGCTCCCGACTAAGCAGTGACGATTCGTCCCCGGAATGCAGCTTGGATAGAATAGAGAGGAGAGGAAGCCGCGAATGTACGTTGCGAAACCCATCGAATGGACGGACAAAGGCGTGGTGATGCTGGACCAGCGCAGCCTTCCGGGCGAGGAGATCCGTTACACCTACTCGGACTATCGCGAGGTCGCCAAAGCGATTCGCGAAATGGTGATTCGCGGCGCGCCGGCGATCGGGGTTGCGGCGGCAATGGGAGTTGCGCTTGGCGTGCAGAAATCGACTGCTGCTTCCATCGACGCATTGAAAGCCGAATTCGGAGAGATTTACGACGCACTGGCCAAGACGCGTCCCACGGCCGTTGATCTCTTCTGGGCGCTGGAGCGCATGAAGCGCCGCTTCCAGGAGTTGCTGGAATCCAGAGCGGACCTGGCGGTCATTCGCAAGGCCATGATCCACGAAGCCAAGGAAGTTCATCTTGAAAAACTGGCCACGGACCAAGCCATCGGCCGGTTCGGCGCGGAATTCATGCCCAAAGAGGGCCAGGTGATGACCCAGTGCAACGCGGGCGCGCTCGCCACAGCCGGCATTGGCACCGCGCTCGGCGTGATCCGGGTGGCCTTCGAGCAAGGCCGCAAACTGCATGTTCTAGTCCCGGAAACACGGCCCTATTTGCAGGGTGCGCGGCTCACGGCCTGGGAACTCCACCGCGGCGGCATTCCCCTCACTCTGATCACCGATAACATGGTTGGCCATTTTCTGAAGACCGGGAAAGTAGGCGCGATCGTTACGGGGGCGGACCGCATCGCGGCCAATGGCGACACCGCGAACAAAATCGGCACCTACCAAATGGCTGTGCTGGCGAAGGAAAACAACGTCCCCTTTTATATTGCAGCGCCGATTTCCACGTTTGATTTGACCCTGCCGGACGGAGAGCACATCCCCATCGAAGAACGCGCTGCGGAGGAGGTCACGCACATTCGGGGCGTGCGCATCGCTCCGGACGTGCATGCCGCGCACCCCGCTTTCGACGTTACGCCGCATCGCTACATCCGAGCGATCTTCACGGAGCGCGGCGTGGCCGCGCCACCTTACACAGAGTCTCTGAAGAAGCTCGCCGCCCCGATAGGATTCACAGTCCATAGCTGACCGATGAAGAGGATTCTTTTGACTGGGAGCGCGGAGCGAGTTACGCGGTGATATACTAAGCGCACTCTGGCCGGTGTGAGGCGTCCTATGGCCCGGCTTCGCAATCCAATCTGCGTTTTGCTGTTCGTGTTGATCACGCCGTCGAAGGTTGTCTCCCAATTCTCAACCAATACTGTGGCCGTCAGCGGCATCGTGCTGTCGGAGGGGCACAATCAGCGCATTGAACACGTTGAAGTGCGCCTCTGCGATGGCGGTGGCAACCTGCTCCAGGAGACCGCCACCACAGCGTACGGCGAGTTTTATTTTCGTGGCCTGCCGCGGGGACGCTACCTTCTGACTCTGGAAGCAAATGGCTTTCAAGGCTTGCAGACCCCGCTGGACTTGAGTTACACGTCCGACAAAGGCATGACTATCTATATGAAGCCGGAGGTCAAGGAATCCCCGACACCTCCGGCAGGCGCGACGGGGCCAAGCGTTTCGGCCCATGAACTATCGATGCCAGAGGCGGCCCGGAGTCTCGTTGCGTCCGGGAAAAAGAAACTTTACGTAGATAAAAACCCGCAGGCTGGGCTAGCGGACTTTGAGCAAGCGGTAACGAAGGCACCGGCCTATTACGAGGCCTATTGCGAGATGGCGATGGCCTACACGACGCTGGGCAAGGCGGATGAGGCAGTGAAAAGCTTCCAAGCCGCAATCAAGGAAAGCGGCGATACGTACAGCGATGCCGAAGTTGGCCTGGGAACTCTCCTGATCGAAAAAGGCGACGTTGAAGCCGGAGAAAAAGCAGTCCGCCGGGGTGTCGAACTGAACCCCAACTCTTGGAGAGGTTTCTACGAACTCGGCAAGCTGGAATTCAGCCGCGATCATCTCGACCTGGCGTTGAGCTCGGCCGAGCGGGCCAAGTCGCTTGCCCCGAATGTTTCCATCATTTATCGCCTGCTCGCTAACATCCATATGCGGCAGAAAAACTACACGGGTTTGCTGGGCGATCTCGACGTCTACATCAAGCTGGACCCCGACAGCCCCGCGGGTTTACGCGCCATGCAGATGCGCGAACAAATCGCGCAGGAGGTGGCCAAGCAGGGCCAAGCCACTCCCTCGCAGTCTACCCCGAAGTAGTTTCGCACGCCCCTACTCGCACCTCTTCCGCATCCTCTCGAGCATCGAATGACACCTCGCCTGGGAGGCGCGTCGGCGAGTGCGTTCCGGTTTAGGGGTTTTGTACGGTTGGCCGCGTCAAACCCGGATCTGGTTTGGTCCAAAGCTTGTCGCCGGCGGCAAACTGTTGTTGCGCCGCGGCCGCGTCACCTTTGTGTTCCTCGACATATCCCAGGAGGAAATGGCCGCCTGCATAGGTGGGGTCGTGCTGGATCATCATGCGGGCCGTGGATTCCGCTAGGTCCCAATCGCCGACTTTGCGCGCGACCCTTCCGATGGATTCCAGCTCGAAGAGGGCTTCGCTCCACGCGTCTGGGCCCAGGGCGGAGTCAATTTTTTGCTCGATCTGTTTCATCAATGGGTTGGCTTCGTCCCACTTTTTCTCTCGAAGAAGGATTTCCGCACGAAGTTGCCCGACACCCGGCAGAGAATTGAGGACCGCGACGGGAATTTTTCCGGCCTCTTGTTCTTCGAGTGCCAATTCCCTTTTCGCATCCTCCAGGCGGTCCATTTCCAATAATGCGCGCCCGGCCATAGTGTGCCCAGCAGAGCGTCCGAGCGGTGATTTGCTCTTGACCAATTCTTGCGAAGCTTCGAGCGCCTCCCGGGGGCGGCCGCGATCCAGCAAAAATTCCGGCCAGGCCCGGCGGTCGAACTCCGCGAGGTCGGTGTAGCCCGGCTCAGCAAACGCCTCGCGGAAAGCGGTCTCGGCCGCCTTCATTTGTCCGAGCGACTGATAGCACGTGGCCAATAGAAAAAGATTGTGGGCGTGGTGCCAGTCGTACTCGGGTGGGATGTTTTCCACCCGATAGTAGGCGTCTTCGATTTGCCCCGCCTTCAGAAACTGTTGGACGGCTTCCTCCGTGCGTCCCAAGCGCCTCAGCTCATGGCCGTACATGTGCTGTGCGTGCGCGATGGCTGGAGCCATTCGGGCGTAAATCTCACCCTGCTCCAATGCTTGTTTGGTGAGCCCGAGATTTTCAAGCGTATGCTCCAAATAATGATGAGCGACGAAGGTATCGGGCGAAAGCGCGATGGCCTTTTCATAAAAAGCGAGCGTGTCCGGCCCGCCATTTTGGCCGTGCGCGTAGGGGTTTCCCTCATCGGCGAAGCCGCGCTCGATCCAAAGCCAGGGGTCGTCGGGGTAAGCAGTCTGCGCCTGCGTGATCGCCTGACGGTAGGCGAAATATTGCTGGAGGTTTGCACCGCTATCCAGATACTCGAGTCGCCGCGCCCAGATCGTGATCCGCGCCCGTTCGCGGCCAGTCACATTTGTGGACAGCCCCTGAGCCTTCTCGAGCGCCGCATGTGCGGCGGGGACGGCCTGTAAGCTCAGGTAGGCGTCGGTCAGGCCGACATACGCCATGGCCAAGGATGGGTCGAGCCTCAGAGCCTGATTGAACGACCGCACCGCTTCAATCGGAACGAACGAATGCAGATACGCGACGCCCTGATCGTAAAACGCCTGCGCCTCGGGCGAGGACGTAGTCACCGGATCATGAACCGTTCCGATCCCCTGTCGAAGCGTCACGGGCTTCGTGAGGCTCTCCTCAGGCACCCAGCCAATCTTCATGGATTCGTGGCCTTCGTGTTGCGCCAGGACGAGACGAGGGCCCGCGAACATCCAAAGGGCGAGGAATACAGCAAATGCGAACGAACGAATGTCGGGATTCTTTTTCTTATGACTTCCAGCCCCAGGCATGTCTTGCGAAGAACTCATGATCTTCCGACTTCCGTTATTTCAACCGACCGAACATAATAGCCCGCATCCAAGCGCCGCGCGACCACCGCGGGCTCCATCACCCGGAGCGAGATGAGATAACTGCCCGGCTTTTTCGGCGTCCAAGCGTGCTCCCAGAAACTCCACGGGTCATTGGCGGTCTGCCGGAGGGAGTCAACCGGAACGTAATCCTCTTCCGGATTGAATCGGATCCCGAGCCTCTTCACCGAACAAGACCCACCCCACAATATTCCGATGATGCGGTACTTGACCCTGCCGTCGGCCGACCATTTTTCAACCCGGATGGGCATCGCCGCCTGCTCGATCACTGCAGGCCGGTAATCCTTTGCGAGTTGCGGCACACCGGATTGCATCGTACGAGAAGCATATTCTCGCATCTGGGAAGTTGCTTCCGCGGACTCTTCCACTAGCACGATCTCGTTCACCCATTTGATGCAAGCGCAACCGTACCAACCGGGAACCACCAGGCGAAGCGGCGCGCCGTGGTCGCGAGGGAGGGGTTGGCCGTTCATTTGTGTTGCCAGAAAGGCCCGCGCGGATTTCAGCTCTTCCGGCGTGAATAGCCAGCTTGCGCCCGGTTGGGAAGTGACGGACGGCGTTTGATAGCGATCGAAACCCGAAATCAGAACGCGGTCGCTTTCCGGCTTTGCCTTGGCGCTCGCCAGGATTTCCGTCAGGGGCACTCCCTGCCAGTCCGCCATGCTCATCATGCCGAAATGCACTCGGCGGGCGTTCCCGGCGCATTCCAGTAAGTGCAGGCCCATTGGCTGAGCCGCCTTCTCAAGCTCTCTGGCACTGAGATCGAATGGCCGCTCCACAAGCCCGCTCACCCGCACCGTCCAAGAAGCCTGGCTATCGAGCAATTGTGAAGCTCCCGTGCGAATGTAGAAAGTGTCTGTCTGCGTTGGTTCGCGAGGGGTTTCGGGATCGAGAGCGGAAAGATCGGTGTACAATCGGGCGTCGAGTTCCGCGCCGAGGAGTTTGCCGATTGGGAACTGCTCTTCTTCCGAGAAGCTTAAAATCCCAAGCCTTTTGCCGTAGCGAAGTGATTCGAATTGGGGATTTCGAACGGGTTCCGGCCAGCCGTCCTCACGGAATCCAGCGAACGAGATTCCCGCGGCGCCGAGCGAGCTCTTGAGCAGTTCTCTGCGGCTCAAATTCTTACGGAGCACTCGAGTCATTTGTGGGAGCTCTTGCTTAACCTGCCTGTCAACCTGTGGCTGTACCAATGCCGCATCGGTCTAGAATTCTTAGAATATCTGTTCACTTGGCAAAAAAAAAGGGGCGGCTTTGCAGCCGCCCCTGGTTTACCCTTAGGGTTTAAGTTAGAAGGTGACCTTGGCCGTAAGCTGGGCCATTCTCATATCGGTTGAGGCAGAGGCGAACGCTCCGTAAGGAGAGGTTGGCGGTGACGACGTGAAAATAGTCTTTCCGAAATTCCCAGGTCCAAAAATCGTCTGAGAAAACGGCGCCCCGTAATTTGCATGGTTGAGCCAGTTGTAGGCGCTCAATCCCAATTGGAAGCCGATGCGCTCCGTGACCCGGAAGTCCTTCCGGATGCTCATGTCGCCGCCGAGGAAGCCGGGGCCGCGGAAGGCGTTGCGCCCCACGGTGTTTCCCGTGAAGCCGGTCGCCGGCGCGAACAAGTAGGGTGCTGTAGACCCTGTTCCTGCTATCCCGAAGCACGGATTCAACACGCAAGCACCCGCGTTGGAAAAGTTCCTCTTGGAGAACAAGGGCTGTAAGATGATCCCGGCGCCGGGGTTGGCGAAACCTGGACCGAGGTTTTGACCGGCGAGGCCTGCGACCGTTGAACTGTCATCAACGGTGAACGGGAATCCGGTTCGGTAGAACTCCGTGCCGGATAGCTGCCAGCCCCCGATGGCGGTGTTCAACAGGCGATTGCTGCTCTTGAACGGCAGCGCATAGATATAGCTGGCGCTGAGCTGATGGCGCGCGTCGTAGTCAGCCGAAGCGTAGTTATCACGCAGATTGTAGGGATTAATCTGACCCAAGACGCTGGTGTAGATGCCCCATGGCAATACGCCACCGTTTGAAGACTCGTCCATAGCATGGGAATAGGTGTAGTTAAACCGGCCGCTCAGCCCATGCCAACTATTCTCCTGGATCGATAGGGTGAGTCCGTTGTAGTTGGAGATGGCCCCGCTCTCGAGGAAATTCACCCGGCCTACACGAGGATCTGGCGCCGTGAGAGGCAGCTCGCCGAATCCGAATTGGCCGGCCCCCGCGAAGCCATTGAAGTAGTCGTTGTAGTACAGCTCGGAATAACCCCGGTTGCCCACGTAGTTGGCCGAAACGATCGTGTGTGGGCTCAAGCTGTGCTGAATTTCGAAGTTCCATTCCACATACTTCGGATTCTGAAGGTTGCGGCTCACGTCATTGAGGGTTGGCGTGGTGGCGCACCCTGCCGGGAGACCCGGAGTTGCCAAAAACGTGGTCAGATTGCCACCAGTATTGTAGTTGCTGGCGAAGGCGGAATTGCATTGCTGAGTTATGCTTACACCGCTGCCCGGGAACGTACTTGAGGCTGGGGACTTCAAGTCCCAAGCCAAGCTTCCACCAGGGACAGTCCAGAGGTTCACTTGCGGGAAGTTCGTGTCAATGGGGCTGAGAATGGTGCCAGGATACAGATCAGTGAACAAGCCGATGCCTGTACGGATCACAGTCTTGTCTCCCCAGGGCGTCCAAGCCACACCGAAACGGGGTTGAAAGGATATCAGTTCATTGCTGGGAATAATTGTCTTATTGCCCGTCAGGAACGACTGGTCGTACGGTATGTCCGCTCCATGGAGCAAGTCGTTGAAGGGCGTAACCGGAAGCCCAGCGCAATGGTGCTGGCAGATGCCGCCGGAATTGCGGTCGGCCCGCAAGGTCAAGTTTAGTTTCAATTTTCGAGTTACCCGATATTCGTCCTGGATATACAGCCCAAAGGTATAATACGCGATAGGCTGGACGGGGCTTAACGCGAAGTTATACTGAGTATACTCAGTCGCGTCGCTCGCAAATTGGGCCAGGGTCGTGTTCACTGCAGGAAAAACAGCTACCTCTGAGGCGGTAAGATCGCTGATGTCATCCCGCCGGAAGCTCATCCCCATTTTGAAGGAATGGCTCCCCCGAGTAATGGACAAGTCGTCCACCAAGCCCCACTGGGTCACGCGGCGGCCTTGTGGGAACTCGAAGCCGTTGGCATAACCTCCCTGCCCAGCACCGAATCCGAGGTTCGTCAGGGAGCCATCTGTGAAGGCCAGGTTGCCGGGAATGAAGACCAAGTGAGGGAGATGTAGCGTTAACACCTCCAAAAATCGCGGAGTAGTACAGTACGGAACCGATGAAATTGTTCACAATCGTGGGGGTGAAGACGTGCGTGTAGTTCAACTGGCCTTCATCCTGAGGCTGGGTGCTAAAAGTGTCAAAGGCCGGGTTAATCGCATCGGTATAGGTCGGCTGAACGCCACGATCAAACTTCACCCGGCCGAACACCTTGTCCTTATCGCTGAAGGAATAGTCGACTCGGGCAGCGAGCAACCACTCCTTATTGCCCGAAGAGGCAGCGTCCGTCCAGGACTGGGTGCATTGGTCGTTGGCGATCAAGCCCACCGGCGTAATTCCGTTGCCCGAGCAACTGCCCGTGTTCGGCGTCGCGGTAGCGATATTCGGCGCCGCGTTCCATAGTTTGAAGAGGTTCTGGTAGAACGATTGCGTAGCAGCGTCTTGCGGGATGCTACCCAGAACATAACTCTCGAACCCTGGAGTCGGGGTCGTTACTGGTTTGATGGAGCCAAAAATATAACGGATGCCTTCAGTGTTCGCAAAGAAAAAGAGCTTGTCTTTAATGACGGGCCCGCCGAGAGAAGCAGCCCACTGGTTGTTATTTTCGAATGGCCGATCAGGGAGTGGAGATCCTGCCGGCGTCGTGCCCTTGAGGATAGGATCGTTGGCATTCAGGAAGCGTCCCGTCCAATTGTAAACGGCGTTGCCGTGAAAACTGTTGGTGCCAGACTTCGTAGTGTAGTCGATTTGCGAGCCTGCCTGGCGGCCGTATTGGCCGGAGTACGCGTTGTTCGCAACGGAGACTTCCTGCAACTCATTACCGCCGAGCAGGAGGTTGCTCGAACCGGTATTGTTCAAGTTCAGGAACGGACAGTTATAGTCATTGCCATTCAGGGTGAAGAGATTCGACGTGCCCGGGAGGCCAAATGTACTGAAGTTTCCGTAGCCGCCGCCGGCTGTGTTGCTCATCGTGACGCCAGGCGCGGTTTGCGCCACGTAGGTCACGTCTCCGCCCGGATTTGGAATTTCCTGAATTTGTTTGGTTTCAAAGTTAGTGGAGACCATGGCGTTTTCCGTTTGAAGTTGCGCGCCTTGTTCCCCGGTCACTTCCACGGTGGTCGCGCTGGAGCCTAATTCCAGGGCGATATTGACGCTGACCGTTGTTCCGAGCATCGCGGTGACTTTTTGCGTTGTGGTTTTAAAGCCGTCCTTCGTAATCGCCAGCGAGTACTCGCCTGGCTTCAGCAATGCGAATGTGTAGTCTCCGGAAGCCGAGGACACGGCAGCGTACGTCTCGCCTGTGCCGGCGCTCCTGAGAGTCAGCTTGGCTCCGCCGACCACCGCCCCCGTAGGATCGGTCACTACACCCGAAATTCCGCCTGTCACAATGGACTGTCCCCAGGCGCCTAATGGAGTAACCAACAACAGGACCAAAATCACCAGTGAACCGTACTTCAAATAATTCTTCATTTTCACTCCCCCTCGATTGAACGAATTGCGACCACGCATAGAACCTACCGATGCTGAACCTTTAAGGACACGGAACAATGCAACCAGACCCCTTTTGTCCTTGAAGCAGCCCTTTCATCCCGACCAAAACTAGGTTGTGCAGCCCCCATACTGTTTGCTGGCCACTCAGTTATCGGCGGTAACACCTAGTACCAACTGGAGCCTACTGAAAGGCTCCATCAGGTCTAAACTTGATCTAAAGGAATGCCTACCAAGGTGTGGCACTACATTGCACGAAAGTTGCCAGTCAGCATGAGAAATATAGTGCTTGTTTTCATCAACTTACCGGAGTGTTTCGGACTATGGAGCAGATTTCTATGGAATGACGGAAGGTCTCTACAAGTTATTGTAGATTCGAGGGGGACACCACTGCCCGACAATGAACCACGCTATCTTGTGGTATTCGTGCTAGCCCGAATGCCGCACGCGCTCAGCCAGGGCGCGTGCCCGTTGGCGGGCGATTTCGACGAAGCGATAGTCACCGGAGATCTGGTCTAACAGAGGCAAAACTCTTTGCGGTTCGGGGAGCACACCTTTCGAAAAATCGGTTTCCAACTGAAGAAGCGCATCGTTCACGCCCAGACGATCATACTTCATGCGCCTCTGAAGCAGTTCGATCAGCTCCTCCTGGCGCGCCAGCCCCTCGCAAATCTGCAGCAGCTGAGAGGCTTCCGTGTTCACCGTGTAATTGAACTTCACCTCATGGGTTTCCGAGCCGCGTTCCCAGTGAAACGTTTTTTCTCCGAGGTTGGCGATCTTCCGGTGAACGTCCAGATCCAGTCCCTTGAAATCGTTCAGCCGGGCAATCAGTCCAAAAATTTTCACGCGCAGGGCCTGGCCAATCTCGAAGGAAGTGGCGCCGGGATCCTCGTCGAGTTGCCGGATTTCATAGGAGCCGGTGTCCGAATCTTCCTTGATCTTGATCTCGATAAATTCCGGAGTGCTGGACGCAAAAATCCTGCGATAGGTGAAAACTGCGGAGCCAGCGGGGGATGCGACGGCGTCGGCTGCCGTAACAAGGCAGAAAAGCAGTGGCACAGCCAGCAAGGGGCGGGAAAGAGGGTTCATCGGTCGGGTTGGATGCGCATGCTGCGTTCAGTTGTTGCGTGGCCGGCGGGCGTTGGCTGCCCTTGCGCTTTCGGCTTCCCGTTCCCAGCGAGTTCCGTTTTCCTCACGCCGAAGCGCCGCTCCAGCTGGTCGGTTTGCAGGTGACAGAGCGCCACGGCCAACGCGTCGGCGGCGTGCGATGGCTCCGGAATTTCCTTCATCCCGAGCTGTGCCCGCACCATGATCTGCATCTGCTTCTTGTCCGCATGGCCATAGCCCGCAACGCAAGCTTTCACTGCGCGCGGCGAATAGCTGCGCACTTCCACGCCAAGTTGTTCGGCAGCGAGAAGCACGACGCCGCGTACTTCCGCGAGGCGCAGCGCGGTCCTCATATTGAGCGCGGTAAACACCGATTCCACCGCTAAGACGTTCGGCTTAAATTTTGCAATCAGCTCGCAGAGCATGGCGTGCACATCCTGGAGCACAGCCCCCGCGGAAGATTGCTGCCGTTTCGCCGCCACCTTCAGCGCGCCATAATGCAGCACGCGGCACGCGCGGCCCTCGCGCTCGATAATGGCGTAGCCGGTGGGTCCTGCCGCCGCGGGATCCACTCCCAGCACGCGCACGGAAACGGAGGTGCTCTTGCTCGAAAGATTGGCAGCCATGCCTGTTAGTCTAAGGCGAAGCGGCGCCGCGTTCCAATCAATTGTCATGCTGTTCGCGATGAAAAAGAAAACGGCCATCTTTTTTCCGCCGGCGATGGCCGTTCCCAAAAGCTATCGACTTAGCTCGCGCTGACGGCGGCCTGAATTTCCGACTCATCGATGTCAAAGTTCGCGTATACGTGCTGCACGTCGTCGTGCTCTTCAAGAGCTTCGACGAGCCGCAGCATCTGGGTGGCCTGCTGCCCGGTCAGCTTGATGTAGTTCTGTGGCACCATGGCCAATTCCGCGGACGCAGGCGTGATCCCGGCCTTGCTCAACGCCTCCTTCACCGCTTCCAGGGATTCCGGGGGCGTGACGATGTACCAGGCAGAGCCGTCGTCCTTCATATCTTCCGCGCCGGCTTCCAGCACTAGGTCCAGCAGCTTATCTTCCGACGCCGCTTCCTTCGGGACGCTGATTTCGCCCTTGCGAGAAAACATCCAGCCCACCGCTCCGGCTTCGGCCATATTCCCGCCGTTCTTGCTCATGAGGTGGCGGAACTCGCCGACGATGCGGTTGCGGTTGGTGGTGACAAGCTGAATCAGCATCCCCACGCCGCCCGGGCCGTACCCTTCAAACATTACTTCCTCGTATTGCTCGCCCTCGAGCTGGCCGGTACCGCGAAGCAAGGCGCGCTCGATGTTATCGTTTGGCATGTTCTCGTTCTTCGCTGCGAGGATCGCGGTGCGAAGGCGAGGGTTGGAGTTGGGGTCGCCGCCGCCGATGCGCGCGGCGATGGTGATTTCACGGATGATGCGCGTGAAAACGCGGCCGCGCTTTGCGTCGGTCGCGGCTTTCTTGTGCTTGATGGTGGCCCATTTTGAATGCCCAGACATGACACTTCCTCTTTCACGCTCGTGACCGACGCGCGGCCATCTGGAGATTGGATTTAAGGGCACCCCGCTACTGCCAAGGAATGGACTCGTGGCTCATTCGACCCGCATGGCGGGGTGTGCGGAGACCTACCGAAAAAACGTCAGAATCCGACCGCCAACGGCGAATCGGAAGCCCCACTAGAACGAGAGGATTCTAACACAGTTGAGAGGCCGGCGGAATGAGAGCCTGTGGACCTTCGAACTGGTCGAGCTCTCTGTACTCCGCGACGCGGAACAATGGGTCTACCGTCCCGTTCCGCCGGCAGCGGTCCGATGCCGCCCGACTTATCAAGCTTTGGCTCGGGATAAGCGGTGGGTTCGTTTCGTAATTCTATTACCTCGCGACTACTGCTGGTTGGGTTCGTTTTGCAAACTGGGAACGGCTGCTTCATCCGTTGGGGACGTCGGCCTCGCGGTCTTTTGCCTCCTTGTCCTTACGGCGCGCCTGCGCGCGTTCCAATTCGCGGATGGCCTCAAACAGCTGGTTATTGATAGCGGTCTGGTAGCGCGCCAACTTATTGACGATTTCGAGGAAGAAACCGGGGTAGCGAACGCTGAGAGTCTGTTCGTGTTCCACAAGCCGACGGTAACGCATGTATTCGATGGTGACCTTTTCGAGCAAGAGGCTCTCAAGGGCGCCTTCCGGTTGGTAGTGATCATAGAGATCGGCACGAATGGCCTCGAACTCCTGCCATTCGGCCGTTCCCGCCTGAATCACAGCCGGGAAATACCGCGCCGTGAGGCCGTGGGTGGTGGCGTTGAGTTTGCTTTTCTCCTTGCCTTCCGGCGTCCGCGGCCCCGTCGAGCGCTGGGCGTTGGTACGGTTGGCGGCTAGTTTCCTCGGCGAGATCGGGCGTGTCTCTCCCGCGGCAGGCTGAGCGCTATCGGTCTCCCGTCCTGCGGCATTGGCTTCATCGAACTGCTGGGTGCTGCTTCTATCGGTGTCAGACATCTATGTAGGTCTCCTAGTTTCGAGACGGCTCAAGGCGTCTCTACATAGGGGGGCGGTAGACGGATTTTCCTCAACGCTGACATTGGGCGCCGAAAGGGCTGGCGGGGGGATCCTCAGGGACGCCCATGACGCACGGACCCCGCGGCTACGGGTACACATCCGTACAACCGCGCGATAGCAAAGGTCTCCGGCCGGGGAGGACCGCCCCCTCTATTTCCTTTTTTGGACTCACCTCTATTGGCTTTTTGGGAGACTTTCCTTAACCCGACATTAGCGCACTTCTGTGGAGTAGTACGATTCGTAAATGGGTGTAACAAAGCTCCCAAGGAGGGATTATCGTGGCGGACCAGCCCCTGTCTCAAACTTATCTTTTCGTATCGCCTGAAGGGGAGATCTTGTCGGACCGGCGGAAACGGGCTGACCAATCAGGAGGTGAAACCTGGCGTTGTGAGTATCACGAAAGGTTCTTTCGGGTTGCGATGGTTTATCCCAGAGAAACTGAGCCCCAAATCAAAAGAATAGAAAAGAACGATTACCAGGCCCTGAAACAAAAAGGCGACGAATGTAGGAATCGGAAACTACAGAATGCCAGACACGAAGCTGGGCACGCGATTCTCTGTTATGCGTTTAGAGTGACCACCGTGGAGGAAATGGATTTACGGCCCAGCGCCGGTCCTCGAGGGAATCTCCGTGACCAACTAAGGAGACAGGTGGCGTCACGGCCCGCGTTCATAGGAGCCACGACGCACCCTGTTTTCTCAGACGCCGATCAGCAAGCCAAAGAAACACGATTCGCTCTCGGCATCGCTTGCCATGGTTTCTGCGGATTAGTCGGATCTCGCGGGGATCAAACCGGAGTCGAAGGGGATCTCAGGAAAATTCGCCAAATCCTCCCAATTCTACTCAGTTCCGCACGTCGGGGCTCGAACGATCTCGGACAGTTAGCAACAGCTCCCAGCCTGGAGAATCGGCTCAAATCTCTCGCCGAGGAGATTATGTCCAATCCAGTGGTTGCGAGTCGCCATGAGGCACTGGCGACACAACTTGCAGAAAGGGAGCAGCTGAATCAACAAGAGATTGAAGCCATCATTGATGCGGCTACTCTTCCAGATTATTCCAGTCGCCTGGAAGAGATCCGGAGGGAATTCCAGCTCAATGAAAAATACTAGCAATCGTTTCCTTTTGCCGATGGAAAGATGAACATCATCCGGCCAAACTGATTCATTCTGCGTTCATCCGGCATTCCCTCGATATTTGCTGCTCGTCAATCGATCGCGCCTACGACCTGCAAATCTCGATTAGCACCAGCCCTTGTCAACGGGAGCCTGCGCTTCTGTTCGAGTTGTGGACCGACCAGCGCTACCCCCTACCCGTGACGCGGACTTCCTGGAACGCGGAGACAACTCCCCAGAGTGCTTCGCCCAAATCTTTGGGGAAATGCCTGTTCATTTTTCAGGAAACATGCCGGGCAACCATCTCTCCGCGAACTTGGCTGGGAAAACAAGGCGGTTTGGGCGAACATCGCGAATTGTGCCAGGTATTGGGGCTGGTGAGCGTGCCCGACTTCCCCACGTTGTATCGCTTTTGCAGGGTCTCGACGACCAGAGCATTCACCGCGCGGTCGGCGAAACGGTACGACGGTTGCGCGGTTCGCTGCGCCAAGGGAGGAAGCGGGCTCGCGTCGCCGTGGACGCCACCGGTCTGGCACAAGGGGCGGTGAGCACGTTCTTTGTGCGGCGCATGCATCATCACGGGCAAAAACCGCTGTCGTTGCGGCACTGGCTGAAGTGGGTGGTGGCCGTGGATTTGGATCAGCAATTCGTGCTGTCGCAACTCGCGCGGCGCGGTCTGTGGAATGACTGCCCGAATGTGCCTGCCGTCGTCGAAGCCGCTTCCAAGCAAACCCGCATCGGGTTGGTGCTGGCCGACGCGGAGTTCGACAGCGAGCGCAATCATACCTACATCCGCCAACGCCTCGGAGCGCAGAGCGTGATTCCCGCCAAGCGCGGGAAGAAAGCATGGCGCGTGCATGGAGTGCGCGCCGAGATGCGGCGGGCATTCCCGCAACGGACCTACCGCCGCCGCGCCCTGATCGAAAGCCTGTTCTCTTCGGTGAAACGAAAACTCTCCGCCCGGGCACCAGGTCGATCGCTGCGCACCCAGACGCGTCAAGCCCTACTGCTCGGATTGAGTTTCGATATGTATCGGTTGAAACAGCGCCGCCTTTTCCTAAGGATGTCAACAGAGCTAGATAACTTCTAGTCTTCGCCCGCGCTGCGCAATGCCGACGCGAATTTTTCGGCAATCGCGGTCCAGGAAAAATGGTTCTTTTGAGCACGGCGGCTTCGCTCCCGGAGGGATGCCCGGTAATCGTCATTGGTCAGCACTCGAACCAGCGCTGGCCCATATTCACTGGTTGCACCCTCTTCCACAAGTACCACGCCGGCTTCCGTGATCGGAGGTGCGGTTTCCCACCCTCTGCACGCCACCACTGGAAGTCCGCACGCGATCCCCGCGATTGCACTTCCTCTACGCGTTGAAATAGGACCGCGCACGAAAAGCAACACATCGCTTGCACCCAGCTTGCGCACAACGTCTTCGGCTTCCAGCAAACCGTGAATCACGACTCCTACCTGGCCTCCCGTTAGCTGCTCACGCAGCTGCTTCCCGCTGATTTCTGAGTTCCGGCCCACCACCACCAGCCGCAGAGGTCCCATTTGCCCCGAGGCATGGCGAATGGCCTCGGCGATTCGTTTTACTTCCACTTCGCCAGGAGCACCTGCCGAAGAGGAGAAGACCGCGACGGTGGGCATCTCAACTACGCTTTTTGTTTCTTGGTGCCAGGCTTGCTCCGGGCTAGGCAAGTTCGCGCCCACTGGAATGAAAATCACATTTCGCAAATCCTCAGGAACCCACGAAATCTTTTCTCTTGGAACTGTCAGAATCGTCAGGTCCGCCAGCCGAGTTGCCTTTCGCACGGTATGCAATTGAACGGCGCGCCTGAGCTTGTCCACCAGGCGAATCCCTGGATAGGGCCCGGGATCGTGGAACACCACGGCACAGCGCGCACCCTCTTTCTTAAGCGCACGAATAACGCTCAGTGCGCGAAGGGGAAATCCCCGCCGCGACCATGCCAGTGTCGTGTATTGCAGGAGGAACCAGGTCTTCCGGGACTCTCTGGCCTTCCGGCGCAATTCCTGGAGCGCATGGCTCCAGCCCATTTCAGGCCACGGAACACGCATCAATTCGAACTGGATTCCCCGCTCCGCCAGCGCGCCACCCAGGTACCGGCAATACTCCTCGACTGCATCGGTCGGCTCATCCCGAGAGCCAAGGACCGCCACGCAACGCTCATTCATTGGAAAGAAAACCTGATGAGATCTTCATCGCAAAATTTCAGCAAGTAAACAAAGTTCCCGGTAGCGAGGCTAGCGTAACATGCGAGCTTACGCCCCCAAAGCGGGATCCCGTTTCCGGGTGAAGTGTGGCTAGAAACGATCAAACTATTACGCAGGCGTACGGCGTACCCTTGAGCGACCCAGGACAAACACGCGAGAGGTCCCCTTCATTCCCCGCGCGGGCAGCGAAGAATTCGGCACAGAGTGAACACAACCTTGCGCCTTCCTGCACAGCAGGGCTTCGATCACCACGCAACGAGCGTCCGACTAGTTCCTTGCTTGGGCGTGCTCTTGATACTGCCGAAGCAAAGGCTTGAGGCCAGCTTGGGCCACGTGATAAGGAGGCAGGGGCTGCGTGGCAGCCGGAAGGCGCGCGCGGCCACATACCCTCCAGGGTGCTCGTTGGCCGAGCAATCAAGGAAATTTCAGTCCGCTTCGTCGTCCTTGTCTTTACCGCGAACCCCGCCGCCGGGCGCGTGCGCCCCGCAGGTATCTCGCCAAAATCGGTAGCCGGATTTCAGTCGGATGTCGTCACCGCGGCACAAATTCGCGAACGTAACATGCCGGAATCGGACGGACCTCTGTTCTGCTGGAAGTCACGAGAAATCCAGGCAGAGCACCTCATTATTAACATTCAGCCTGCCCAGCCTGCCCCCTCTTGGCAATCAGCCGCAGATCATGCAGGCCCATGACGAGCGGAGCGCCGCTTGCATATTCAAAATTCCATGAACTCGGTCTGGGCAAGAAAAGACGGCAAAAACGGGCTATCCCTGATCTCCACCGCGGGTTGAAACCAAAATCTTTTGTAAGTACTTGTGACCTTCTTTGTCGTATTCATCCACGCCGATTTTGAGAAGCATCTCGCAGATTTGAGAGAGGCTTCTGGCTTCCTGCTTTGCAAGTTTCAAGAGTCTCTTTTTAAGGTCGGCCTGTATTCGAAAGGCTAAGGGGGCATCTTTTCTCATTTGAATGTGATTGTAGGAGAAAGACCCTGCACTGCCAACAATTCTCTTGACAGCCTATTGGTAAGTGTATGAGAATGTATGCTGTTCTAATACATTTGAAAGGAGCCCGTAACCATGGCCTTTCCTGGAAGTAGAATCGGGTACAGAGACAACCTGGCTTTAGCCAAGCGCCTTTGGTCTGGTCAGATCAATCGCGAACAACAACATTCACTTAAGTCCTTGTCCGAGAACTATGGGTTCTCTGTAGCCGCGGGGGACCTCCAGTTGTTGGAGAACCGCTGGTACGTCACGCATTCCGGGCGGGACCAGGTCGATGAAAAAGCGCTCTTGAACCTTCGAGGAGTCATTCGGACCAGCTTTGTCAACCTCAACGGCCATTAGGGATTTCTGATGTGGCCTTTGTGGTCTTCGTGCGGAAACATCAGCCGGAGATCCAATACCTGAGGACCTCGATCTCGGAAGAACAGCGGCAGGAATTTGGCCGGCTCGTGGCCACGACGATCGGCCAGATCGAAGCCGCCCAGTTCCCCTCCCACAGCGGAATCCGCTTCCCGCAGAACGGCTGCGTGAGCTGCCCGCATCTGGGACTTTGTCTCGATGACCAGAAGCTGATCGATTCCAGTCTTCTCCGTACAGCAGGAGCGAGCGACCTTGCCTGGCTTGACGAGCTTATGGATTGACCGAGGGGCACCGATGCCTCCGGAACTCAATCTCAAACGAGCTGTATTTGTCCTGGGCAAGATCGACGAGATCCTCGCTTGGGACAAAGGACGTCTGCACGAACGGGATCTGCGATTCGTGGATTTGGGCCGCTATCTCTGCGAAGTCCGGTCCGGGCAGTACTGGCGCTTAGACAAGATGAAATCGTTCGACGGCTTCCTGGAGAAGCGCTTTCCCGACTCCCGGCGAAAGGCTTATTACCTCATGGCCATTCACGAAAATCTGACACGTGTTCCGAAGCAGCAGTTGCGGGAGATCGGTTGGACGAAGGCGCGAGAGCTTGCCAAGGTGGCGCGGAGGGAGGGGGAGCGGTTCGAAAGTGCACCCTGGGTGCACAAGGCCCAGGTGCTCCCCAAGGAAGAGTTCAAGCGGGAGGTCGAGCGACACCTGACGGGGAAGGAGACGGAGGCGTGGGAGATTCTCTACTTCAAGCTGTACAAGAGCCAGTTACCAGCGGTCGAGCAGGCCCTCGAAACAGCTGGCCTGATGCTCGGGACGGACAAATCCCGGGGTTATTGCTTGGAGATGATCTGCGCTGACTTTCTGGCGGGCGCTTCCTTGGAAAAGTAGCCCGTAGTACACAGTGAATTCCCGGCCGAAGTTGGTGTGGGAAGATCGTGTGCGGTATAGCTAAGGAAAACCATGAGCAATTTTCGCCAAAGAATGCCGCGGTTGAAACTCCCCTTCGCTTTCTACCAAGTGCTTCGTAATCAAGTGCTCAAAAGAGACGGATGGCGCTGCCAACTCTGCGGAACGTCGAACAATTTGGAAGTCCACCACGTTAAATCACGTTGCAGGCTTGGAGACGACACGCTACAAAATCTAATTACCTTGTGTGCGAGGTGCCACGCAACGTTCCATCGGCAAGCCCCGTCATGTAGCAAATTGACCATAAAACAGCTTTGCCAAAAATGAGTGCGCAATCGTGACGATCTCCCGGGTCACCCGTTCAATCATTCGAGTCGCTTGTATTTCTGGAGCACATTGACCGATTGACGAAGGGACCGCTAATAGAACGTCCTGTATTGCCGACCCGAAACTTGTCACAGGGAAAAATAGGAATAGAAAAATCCACTTCTATCTTAATCGCCCTGGTGAATTAGTCCAGGAGAAGTGTATACTTTTTGTGGAGCGTCTTTCTTGCCGAGTCTCTGCGGCCGATTCCATCGCCATCTTAAGCGTTTTCCGGCTGAGGTGGCCTTTGCCTGAACCCCGCTATCGCGTGCTTGCCATTGGGAGTCATCCCGTTCAGTACATGTCCCCGCTACTTCGTCGCATGGCTCAGCACCCGCAGTTGGACCTCTCCGTGGCCTATTGCACGCTTCGGGGGTCGCAAGCTGCGTATGACCCGGACTTTAACACCACCGTGAAATGGGATATTCCACTGCTCGATGGCTATCCTTGGCAGGAGATTCCAAATCGTGGCTCCGGCGCAGAATCGTTCTTGGGGCTCTATAACCCCGGACTTTCGCAATTTATCCGTAGCGGCAAATTCGACGCCGTTCTTTGTTATCTGAGCTATTTGTGCGCGTCTTTCTGGATTTCATATTTCGCCTGCCGGCGTTCCGGAGCCGCATTTATCTTTGGAACGGACGCTTCCAGCTTGATGCCGCGAAGTGGCGGTTCCTGGAAAATCGCATTTAAGGAGCTGGTTTGGCCACACCTGTTTGGCCTCGCGGACCAGGTGATTGCACCCTCCTCCGCCGGCAGGGAACTGATGCGTTCCCTCGGTATCCCAGAGGACCGCATCACGCTAACGCCGTTCGTGGTGGACAACGATTGGTGGACGGCTCAATCGCGACTCGTTGATCGTTCCGCGATTCGAGAATCGTGGGGCGTCGGTCCGCACCAGCTGGCCGTGCTGTTCTGCGGCAAATTGCAGTCTTGGAAGCGTCCTCTGGATTTGTTACATGCTTTCGCACAAGCTGACGTTCAAGATACTTACCTCATCTTCGCGGGCGGAGGTCCCCTTTGTTCTCAGCTAGAAGCGGAAGCATGCACGCTTGGGATTTCCTCTCGTGTACGTTTTCTCGGGTTCACGAATCAATCGCAACTCCCCGCTGTCTATTCAGCAGCCGACCTGTTTGTTTTGCCGTCCGGTTATGATCCTTGTCCGGTGGTCGTCTGTGAGGCGATGCTTTGTGGTCTTCCCGTTATCCTGAGCGACGAGATTCGAGGCCGCTTCGATCTCGTCCAAACGAGTGTGACCGGAGAAATCTTTCCCTGTGGCGACGTGGAAGCACTTGCATCGGCGCTTCGCCGGTCTCTCTGCGATCGTGAACGCCTCCGCAAATTCGGCCAAGCCGCGCGTCAACGCATGGTTACGTGGTCCCCTCGAGAAGCCATCGCTGGGACAGTGGACGCCGTGCGTAGCGCTGTGCAACGCCGAAGGGGATGATGTTCAGCTGTACCTACCACATTCTAGTGGCTGCTTTCGCTGCAATTCTGCCGTTCGCAGGGTATGATAATTTGGGTCCTGCAGTCGCACCTCCTTGCGTCGTGCCTGACTTGCCGGGCTTGTGATCTCGGATGCACGACATTGACCAAGCAATGAAAGAGGTCCTGACCAGCTTCAGCGGTGGCATCTCGCCCGCCTGGCGCCTCGCCATCTTGCGGGGTCTTTTTATATGAGAACGTTGGGAACGCTTCCGTCATTGAGGATGTCGCGAAATCCGCTGGTGGCGTTCGCCCTTTTCGCGGTCGTGATTTTCGCGGCCTACGAGGTTGCGGGGTTCATCCTGGCGAATGATTATACTGATCTTGGTTACGGTGCGATTGTGTTTGTCGGCGGAGCGGTGGTCATCGCCATCCTCAATGATTGGCGCAGGGGCCTCTATCTTCTCGTTGGGTGGATTCTGTTCGAGGATTTTGTCCGTAAGTTTCTCGGCAATAACATGGCGATCTATTTCGCCAAAGATGCGCTGGCGATCATCCTGTATATTTCTTTTTTCCGGGCCCAGCGCGCAAAGCGGATCGACGGATTCCGCCTACCGTTCCGGGTTCCCCTCATGGTGTTCTTCTGGTTCGGACTGCTGCAGGTGTTCAATCCCGCTTCGACGAGCTTTTGGTACGGCGTCCTGGGAATGAAGGTCTATTTTCTGTACGTCCCGCTGGTCTATGTCGGATACGCGCTCATGGAATCCGAGGAGGATGTGCGGCGCTTCTTCTCCTATACCTGCATTCTAATTCTGATTGTGGCGGCGCTGGGGCTCGCACAATCGATTATTGGGCCGACATTTCTGAATCCCGCGCACCTGCAGGAAGACATCCAACTACTCAGCACGACCTATCGTTCAGCGCCGATCTCCGGTCTGAGGGCGTATCGGCCAACCTCAGTGTTCGTGAGCGGCGGTCGTTTTCAGGATTTCTTGCTGGTTTCCTGGCTGATCACCCTGGGCTATTGCGGATATCTGCTCCTGCGGAGCCGCAAGGGCCGAACCCTGGCGTTTACCGCCGCGGGTATGGTTGCCGTAGCTTCCTTGATGAGCGCCTCGCGCGGTGTTTTCATGATGTGTAGCATCAACGGACTCTTAGTTCTTGCGGGGTTCCTCTGGGGAGCGCCTTGGCGCCAACGCGAGGTAATACGAGTATTGCGCGCAATTCAAAGAACCGCGCTCATCGTCGGCCTCGGAATCATAGTCCTGCTGACAATGTTCCCCGAGGAACTTGGCTCGCGGATGGCAATCTACTCCGAAACCCTGATGCCAAACAGCCCTGCGAGCGAGCTCGTCCACCGAACGCAAACCTATCCCCTGCTGCAGTTGGGATACGCGTTCGACCATCCTCGCTGGCCCTACGGTTACGGGATAGGCACATGTAGTCTGGGCGTCCAGTATGTGATTCGAATCATGCACGCAACGCCGATGGCCATCGGCGTTGAAAGCGGCTTTGGCAACCTGGTGGTGGAGCTTGGGATCGTCGGCCTGATTCTCTGGATTATTCTGGGGCTTGCCATCGCCATCTCTGCCGGGAAAGTAGTAATGGAGCTGCGGGGCACGCCCTGGTTCCCTCTCTCCTTTGCCATTTGCTTTTATGCCGTTCTGCTTTTTTTTCCGATGATGTATACCGGCGCCAGCGCCTACCAGGATTTCGTGTTGAACGCGTACCTCTGGGTTTTGCTTGGAATTCTTTATCGCTTGCGCAAGTTCCCGAAAGAAATCCAAATTGCTCAGACGGAAAAGATTCAGGGGCAGGGCTGAATTGCGCCTCGCGGTTGTCTCTCCGTTCCTGGACCGGCAACACGGCACGGAACTGTGCATCATCGAACAGATTGAGCGTCTCGCCTTTCAGCACAATTGGGAAATACATCTCTATTCTCAAAGAGTTCAGGACGTGCGCGGCCTGCGGCCAGTCCCTGACTTTGTCGGGAATTCACCCGGCGCTATTTTTTGGCACAAGGTCCCTGCCCTCCCCGGGCCGCACCTGCTCAAATATCTTTGGTGGTTCTTTGCCAATCAGTGGCAACGATGGCGGAATCGCCACTCCGGGAGGGTCCACCCTGATCTTGTCTATTCTCCGGGGGTCAATTGCCTGGATGCCGACGTGATTGTGGTGCACATCGTTTTTCACGCGTTTTATGAGCGGATTCGGCCGGAGCTGGCCTTGCGCGGTATTCTTCTCCAAAGTTGGCCACGCGTGATTCACCGCAAGCTCTACTACAATCTCATCTTGTTTCTCGAACAAAGAATCTACCGCGATCCGGGGGTGCAACTCGTGGCCGTATCCTCGCTTGTCGCGACACAGTTGAAATCGCACTTTCAACGTGAGGACATTACGGTCATCCCAAATGCGGTGGACACAATTCGGTTTACACCGGAAGCGCGAATGGCAAGAAGAAACGCGTCCAGGGAATCCGCTTCGTACGACGAAAACGATTTCGTGTTGCTGCTGATCGGAAATGATTGGAAAAAGAAGGGTCTCGATACCCTTCTCAGGGCTCTTGGCGTGCTGAAGGATGAGCCCTGGCGTTTGCTCGTTGTCGGCAGCGATGATCCGGATTTATATCGCACTTTGTTGGAGCAGCTTGCCTCGACGGATAGAGTGCATTTTAAGAAGCCTTCCGCGGACGTCCTTTCCTTTTATGCTGCTGCCGATCTCTACGCCGCCCCTTCCCTCGAAGACGCTTTCAATCTGCCCGTTCTGGAAGCCATGGCGTGCGGCCTTCCGGTCATCGCAAGTTCGCAGACTGGGGCCAGCGAAATGATTCGTGACTGGCAAAGCGGATTCATTCTTCGCGACCCGCAGGACCATTTACAACTCGCCCAGTTGATCCGCCGGATCTATTCGGATCAGCCACTCCGTCTGGCGATAGGGGAAGCTGCATCCCAGCATGTGCTGGCAAACTCCGGCTGGGATCGGAACACTTTGCGCACTCGCGAAGTTCTCGAAGCGGTTCAGGCGCGGCGTCACGGAATATGAGCGGGAGCGTTTGTCGCGTGCTTCAGCAAGAGAAGGAACCGGATCGAATTCTGGCTCTTTTCCCACATCTGTTAAAGTAGCTCCTAAGGTACGCAGGTAGACTTGCAGTGCGAACCTCAGCGTTCGTTACGGAGGTCGCAGTTCAACCGCATGGACTTCACTCTCATCGCGCTGTTCTCGCCCGTATTTGGTGGTGGCCCCAATCAATTTCGCAGCTTGCTTTCCGAAACGCAGGATTTGGGTATCACATGCCACTAACTGGCGAACATGGCCGTTCCTGGCAAAAGTATTCGCTGGCCCGGCCCGGACATTTTCCGAAAGTGGATTGAATTTGGCAAATGCGATCAAGACCTGGCTGAAAGACCACCTGCCGCAATCCTTCGTGGGGAAAGTGGAATATCACCTCGAGCCCGAACGCCTCGACTCCTGGGGCGGCGCTTTCAACGGTCAGTGCTTCCGGCAACTGATTTTCCTAGATCTTCTTCGCGCTTGCCGCTTCGATACCATAGTCGAAACGGGCACTTTCCGGGGTTCTACCACTCTCTTTTTGTGTCTCAATTCCGATGGTTTGCCGGTTCATTCTGCCGAAATCAACCCCAGATTCTTCCAGATCTCCCGTCGCCGCCTTCGTTCTTTCTCCAATCTGCATTTATACAATCTTGATTCGCGTGTCTTCCTTTCCGCTCTGCAATTGCGACGAGAGACCCGCACGTTTTTCTATCTTGATGCCCACTGGCGCGAGGACCTGCCTCTAGCCGAAGAAACTGAATTTATCATCAGTAAATTCGATACTTTTGCGATCATGATCGATGATTTCGAAGTGCCAGACAATTCTGGGTATGCGTACGATGATTACGGGCCAGGTAAGTGTCTCTCCCTGAGAAATTACCCCTTCGACAAAGACAGCCGCATCTGTGCCTATTTCCCCTCAAGGCCTGCCAGCCGGGAATCCGGGATCCGGCGAGGCTGCGTAGTTCTGGTGAGCCCCAATCTCAAGGACGCAGTCGATTCCTTGGAGTGCCTTCGCGGGTCAAATTCGCATTCCTAACTTTTGTGGCCAAGGAGGAGTCTGCCATCCGGCGGGGAGAACACTGGAATGCGCAGGTTCTGATTTTTGTGCGGAACTTCAGCCACCGTTGCCGGATGGGCCCATTTGGACAGAATTCCTAAGTGGAAATCCCAGGAGGCAGTACTTCCGGTACCTTCACAAAAATGTCTCCCTGATAGTCACCGTCCGAGAAACTCAGAAGCCTGCGGCGCAATTCTTCTTTCTGCAACCAGATTTCATTGTCAAACCGGGCAGGATATCCCCAAGTGGTATTGCTTACTAGATTAAAGGTCGATCCTCGTGCGAACACATCTAGGTCGAGACAACGGAGGCTTGCGCGAATAAATGCATTGTGGAATTCAAACGAGAGCAATCGCGGCTGAATGGACAGACCACTCAATACTTGCTCCTCAAAGCCCTCCACATCGATCTTGATAAAATACGGCACGCCAAAATGTTCGATGAGCGCGTCCAGTGTCAACAACGGAACCACAGTTTGTCTCTGCCAATTTCCTCGATACCTCCAGTCCTTCTTTTGGATGGCCTCCATCCAATCTTCCGAAAGGGAACTCGTCAAGTCCCACTCGTCGGAGATATTAAGCACCGCAAGTCCGTTTCGTGCACCCGCGGCAGCCTGAATGACTTGGATTCTTTTGCCGGAATAGGACAATTGGATATGCCGCGCACAATCTGCATTGGGTTCCAGCGCAACCACTCTTGCCCCGACTGAGGCGAATGCTGCCGACATTACTCCCGCGTTGGCACCTATATCGAACACGAGTTCATCTGGCGGAAGCAACTTGCGATAGAAATCGGTCATTGCGCCCTGGGCCGCAGCGGCCTGCCGACCAAAGGTGGCAGAGTATAGGGATCGCGCGGGCGCGTGCAGTCCGGAGACCCACAAAAATTCCTCCATTTTTCTTCTATTCGCTTTCATCTACGCTCCTGCAAAGGAAAGGCAATATCCCTGTTGATCTGACGAGAAACCAGGATTCTTTCGTCGCCTCAAATGTAACATTTTGGCCTTTGGTGATTCCCGCTAGTTTTCGAAGATTATGAATCTCTGATCCCCCTTTTTTTTGCCCTGCCGACCAATTGCGTCGAAACTCTTAGCCCCCGATAGCTTCAGGAGCCAGGCATTCTCTGCTAGATTGGTAAACCTCGAATGCATATTGCGCTCTTTACTCCCTATTCTCCCGAACTCGGGGGCGGCTCCGTCCAATTTCGGAGCCTCCTCCCCGAGCTGCGGGACCTCGATATAGAGTGGTTTTACCTGGCTGCAAATGCGACGAGAAGTCAGCAGGGACATTGGCTCGGTCGCCCACTTACGACCAGGGAGTTCGTCGGCGATCTTTGTGCGAGGAGCGGATTCTTGCCTGGCTCAACAGCAATGGTGAAGGATTTGGCGAGTCGCATTCAAGCTGACCATTACTGGGTGGTTGCCCACAACGAGGGAATCTCACTGGCCACGGAACTCTGCGTAATGGGGAAGAGGGTTCACCTGGCCGTGCACGACGATCCTGTTTGCATGTTCAAGAGATCGCGGAAGTATCGCGTCTTTGCGCCACTAATGTCCCGGCAATTTTCAAGATTGATGAGGACGGTAGAATCCGTGGACGTCATTAGCTCGTGGATGCGAGAGGCTTACAAGCAGAAGTACAAAGTCGATAGCTTCCCGATTTATCGCTTTGTGCCCGAGCTTCCACGAATCTCCTTCCAGCCGGTCCGCGGCTCTCTCCGGGTGGGCCACATCGGCTCGCTGTATCATCCTGAGCCATTTCGCCGTTTCTTGTCGGCGTGCCAGCGATTTGCCGGCGGAGCGAAGCGCGCCCTCAAGATCGTAAGGATTGGCTCTTCACCGGAAATCGACCGGGTTGCTTCCGAAAATCCTCAGCTGTTCGACAATTGCGGGGAACAGGACGAAGAGAAGGCTATCGCCATATTGGCCTCGTGCGATTTTCTCTACGCCATGTACCCAAGCGGCAGCCGCTTTCAGTGCTTCCGTCAAACAAGCCTTCCGATGAAGTTGTCCACGTACATCCAGGCGCAACGCCCCATTTTTGCGCATACACCCGCCGATAGCGGATTGGCCCAGATTGTTTGCAAGCACGGTGTGGGCACGGTCTGTTCCATCGAGCGCGAGCCGGACATTCAGGCATCCCTCGAGGCGTTGCTGGAGATGCAAATGAACCGGGAGAAATTTGAGATGATCCGAAAAGAGTTGATGAGCAGTGGACAGATTCAGCATCTGCGTGCCGTTCTTCAAGGATGACCTCGTTCGCACGCAAGAGTTGAGAATAAATCGCCCATGCCTCCGGAGACCATTCTCGATAGCAGCTTCTTCCGGCAGGCCCCCGCAGGTGCGGAGTCAAGTTGCAAATATGAAAGCTCTATAATACAAAACACTATAGGTGATGAGTTTGATGGCTCTTGATCCTGCGGTTGAAATTCAACGCGAATACTATACGGAGACAGCTTCGCGTTACGATTCCATGCACGCTCACGAGGGCGCCGATGATCCCGAGTGCCGAAAATTCATCATTGCGATCCTTCGTTCCCTGGAAGTAAGGAGCCTGCTGGACGTGGGTTCCGCCACCGCGCGCGGGCTGAAAGATTTTGCCGAGGGGTTTCCAGGGGCGCTGGTCTGTGGCGTGGAGCCGGTCACAGCGCTTGTGCAGCAGGGCGTGGCGGCGGGCAACACCCGGACGGTTCCGCTGCTGCAGGCTTCCGGAGAAGCTCTCCCTTTCGGCGATGGCAGCTTCGATGCTGTCATTGAGTTCAGCACCCTGCACCACGTCCCCAATCCTTCCGCGGTAGTCCGGGAAATGTTGCGCGTTGCCCGGCGAGCCGTCGTTATCGCCGACTGCAATCGCTTTGGACAGGGCCCGCTGCCCGCAAGGCTTTTCAAGTTGTTTCTTTACAAGATCGGCTTATGGCATGCCTTTAACTTCGTGCGCACCCGTGGCAAGCACTATCAGATCTCCGAAGGGGATGGCCTGTTCTATTCCTACAGTGTTTACGATACGTACGATCTGGTGGCGTCGTGGGCGGATAGAATTCTTGTCCTACCAAGTGGCCTCACTCATTCGCGGAGTTGGTTTCATCCGCTTCTCACCTCAGAAGGAGTGATCCTGATAGCCATTCGCGAGCCAGCGGAACCGTCAAAAAAGAATTAGCTTTTTCCCCGGTTCAGCACGGCCTTTCGCGTCGCTTGCAGTGTGAATTCGAGTGTCTCCGCCGGAATTTTGGTAATAAACGGCTCGATGAGCCAGGCGAGGCCCGCGGGAATATCGCGCGTGAGCGTGACCACCTGATTCTGCACGTACACGCCGCCGTCCCGTTCTTCCATGCGCCACCAAGTTTCCATCCGCCACAAAAATCCGTCGTCTTCACCCGGCGCTTTTTCTTTTTCGTGTGGCCCACCGGGATCTTCCACCTGCGCGATGCGCACGGCGGAGCTGCGGCTGTGGGCGCGGAGCGGCGAGTCGCGGTAGTAGGTCACTGCATGCTCGGTGTTCAGCACCACGGTCACGATCTTCTGGCGGCGGAAGCGTAGATATACTAGGAAATGGTTTCCGCCGCGGGATTCGATCCTGGATTTGGCCACGTCCGGAGCGTAAAAAGTCGCGTGGTGATCGTAATCCTGCAGAACTCTAAGCACGTCGTCGATCTTTACGCCAGGAATAAAGGTGATTCCTTCCCAATCGTGAATCATCCCGCCCGGAACTTCGGGGTTTCTTCCGGTGGCGGCCCCATCCAGGCGTCGGACCACGACTTCTCCGATTCTCAGTTCGGTTATTGCCGCGGCTTGGTCCTTTTCCGGCAGCCCGTCCACCCACAGAAAAGGTCCGTGAAGGAGGCTTTCAGCATTCTGCGCCTCGGCTTTGACCACGTAACCCGAGAAAGCCTCGAGAGTGGCTGCGCGAAGTGAGAAAAAATCTGAGGAACGCGCTTCCGCAATTGCCACAAGGGCGATAAGGACGGCGAGTGACATTCCATGAACCGCCGCTAACTTGCAGGGAAGACCCTTCACTCGTCACCTGCTCCTGTCATGCAGACACGTCCCGATTATCGTAACCGCTGGAAACACAATACTTTCCAGGTTTGCTGATTAGGTGGATGCACGAGTCGCTCCGAAAGGTGCGCTCTTAGAAGCGGGTGATTGGGTGAACGAGAGGCAAGCAGAAAGCAGAGAAAATCTGGCGGGTTGGGAAGCTCGCACACGGCCCCTTGCGGAACCGCTGTCCCCGCGCGGCCCCCAACCCGTTGAACTCCAGGATAGGGGGCGCGGTCCGAATGCCTCAATGGGCCAACGGCTCCAAAAAAAGCGGTACGAGGGTCGTGGTACTGCCCCGCCAGGGCTCAGGGAAACCTGCCCTATGCATTGTTGTGAAAGGTAAGGGGTTATGCAGCGGTTTGCCTGTTCGAGCTTATGGGGCCAAGGTCACTTTCCTGAAATTCCCGCATGGATCGTACCCGAGATTAGCGATTGCGGCAGCCAGGACCTGGAAATCGTGTGGATTGAGGCAGAATAAGGAAGATCGGAGAGACGGGACCGCTGCATTTGCCTATTGCTTCTGTTTTGCGGGTAAGGTGCCGCTCAGCGCCGTATTTCCATTCAACAGACGCAGCGTGACTTCCTTGGTCTGCGCCTTGCGCAACGGGATGTTCTTTTCCCAATCGGAGTACGCGCCATTCGCGGTGGCGCGGAGGTCGTAGAAATCCTGCTTCAGGCCGGTAATACGGTAATGTCCGTTTTTGTCGGTGTGCACCACTCGTGGCTGAACGCCTGCAGAGGATTGACAGGTCACGGCGGCAGCGGGGACGGGTTTTTCATCGGCGCCCAGAACCACTCCTGTGATGGTGACATCGCCCTGGTCTCGCTTCTGCGCGTGAAGACCCGGGGCGAAGAGCAATGTGAACGCCAGCAAGAGCGGCGAAATAAGTTTGCGATTCATGTGCAGGCTGCTCCCTCGGCAACATTTCCAGTCTAGAACGAACGGGAAAGCGGCGGTCCGGGCAGAGCAGAAGTGTGTCCGAGAGACAACCTGTCTGCGGGTACAGGCACAGAGGGGTTGAAGAAAGGGCAGAAGATCAGGGGAACTTCAGATCTACGGCATAGACATCGACGTCGCCGTGATCGACGGTGACATAAACGGAGCCATCGGGACTCAGGCCCGTAAACATGCCGCGAGCGGCGCCCGAACTGAGGAGATCGCCGAGGCGAATGACGCGCTCGGTTTCGCGGGTGGCCATGGGCACGCGAAAGATGGATTCTTCGACTTCGTCAACATCCTGGTAATAGAGCGCGTCGCCGCCGGGCGACCAGCGCAAGGCGGCGGGAAAATTCGCTTCGGAGAGCACCGACCACTTTTCCAATTTGCAGTCGTAAATCAGGACCTGCTTTTTCTTGGGATTGAGCGCGGCGATATACCTTCCGTCAGCGGACCAGCGCGGTTCGAGCAGGCCTTCGGAATCGAGCAACTTGGAAAGCTTGCCGCTCTCGAGATCGAGGATGCGGATGTCCGGTTCGCGGCCGGATTCCATTTCTTGGACGTCCAGGACGATCTGCCGTCCGTCCGTTCTCCAGTCGCCAGAGACGGAAGCCCATTTGTTATTGGAGGGCAGGACGCTCCTGGGCGAACCGCCTTGCGCGGAAACGACGTAAAGCCGCGGCTGGCTATCCAGCAAAAATCCGGTGAACAAAATCTGCTTTTGATCGGGCGACCAGTGCGGAGCGAAGGCTCCGGTGGCACCAGCAGTCAACTGCACTTTGCCGCTTCCGTCAATGCGGCTCTTCCACAGGGTGCCATTCTCGCGCGCGGCATAGACGACCCATTGTCCATCGAGAGAGAAATCCATGTCCGTGGCGCCGGATTCGGCCAGCATGGCGGTCTTCACCGAAGTTCTTGGGTCGATGCGAAGCAACTGGTATTCATTATGCGAGCCGGTGGCGAAAATCCGGTTGCCGGAAGGAATTGCGATGGGGTGATCAAATGCGATCGGGCCGGTGGTCAATTGGATCGGATCGCCGGTGCGCCTGCGGAATAAGCCGCGGTTCTCTTCCATAAGCCAGAGACTTGCCTGGGTATCGACAGCCAGGCTGGCGCGCAGGTCCACGCCGGAAGAAAAAGCAAAATACTTGCCGCCGGCGAGCCAGGTGCCGCTGCCTTCATGAGGCCCGCGCTGGCCTTCCGGAAGCACGCGACGGGGTGAGCCGCGGTCAAGATCCATCTCCCACATGGAGTCGGTGCTCTCGAGGAGATTCGTTTGCGTAAAGCGAAGGCGCTTGCCATCGGGGGACCAGACCAGAGAGTGAGGGGCAGGGTGGAACCTTGCGAGCTCGCGCACGTGGTTGCCCTCCGCGTCGGTGAGCTGAATGCTTTCGCCTTGAACGTAGGCAATCAAGTCTCCTGCGGGTGACCAGACCGCTTCCTGAGCAGTCACATCGCCGAGACGCCGCGGCGCGCCACCCTGTACAGGCCAAAGCCAAAGAGCAGTCTCTTCTCCGCGGTGCGTCAATTGGCCGATGAGAAATTGCGAATGATCCGGAGAGAGATCGAAGATGCGCGTGTTGTCGAACGGCGTCGTAGTTCTCTCAATCGTCCCGCCCTCCACGGAAGTCTGCATCAGATTCCAGCCGGTAACGTCACGAACGACGAAGTAGATGCGGCTACCATCGGTGACAAGTTTGCCCCAGGGATCGACCTGGCCGGAGTGCGTGAGTTGCTGGACACGAACGACGCGGGGCTCGGGCCGTGGCCACAAGCCATAGGTTAGCAGAGCGGTGACGCCTGCCAGGATCAACAGGGCTTCCCACCAGTGAGGACCGAGACGCTTGTCCGGGATTCGTTTGTGGGCCGTATGCAACGGTATGGAAGAGGCGTCCAAATGCAGGGGAACTTCAAGGCCGTCGAGGGTCTGCTCGTCCGTCTCAATGCGGATCGCCGTGGTGATGGCGGACGATTCGATTTTGCAGAGTTCCGCAGGCGCGATGAAGCGGTAACCTTTGCGCGGTACGGTTTCGATGAAGAGGGGATTATCCGCGCTGTCGTTGAGCGCTGCCCGGAGCTTCATTAGCGCAGTATTCATGCTGCCGTCAAATTCAACGTAGGTGCCGTCAGGCCAGATTTTCTTGCGCAATTCCTCGCGTGTGAGAATCTCCCCGGAGGATTCCAGGAGCAAGGCGAGGATGCGGAAAGGCTGTTCCTGGAGTTTAACGGGCACGCCTTGGCGCGTGAGTGTGCCTAGATCGAGATCGGCTTCGAATAAGCCGAACCGATAAAGCCGACGAATTGGCGTCGAACGAGTACCCATAGCGCCCTACCCCGAGCGAAGGGAGGAATGATACACCAAAACGCTGGTTGATAAAAGACCCTAACTCAAAGGAGGAACATGGGTTAATTGTTGATAAAAGAACTAGACGGAGTTCGTTTGACGGTAACACATGGCTGTTCGATGCTTGCGCCAGCTACATTCTCGTCTTGGGCGGGTACCCCAAATTCCGGTCCAGGACGACCCCAAAGAGGGGGCAGGCTTCGCTACGGCGAAGCAAGCCTCCGCTCTGAACCAACGGGATGGCCCGCGTCCGATGTCCTCCGTCAGAAGTGCTGGACACGGACGCGGCGACTCCCCGACCTGAGTGCTCCAGGCACTCTCAGCATCACGATGCGTCAAGGTATATTCGGCCGTCACAGGCGCGAGTGCTCTGCAGTCAAGGGGCAGGTAATATTTCTACGGTTCAGTACTACTAATGTGCCCCTGATTCTGTCGGAGTATATCGGGCTATCCTATTACGGCCTCAAGGTGTTACGTGCGATTAGCAACTCTTACCCGAGTTTGGCTGCCATCTTGCCATTGAATGGTTTCCCGGTCGAAATCGTGAAAATGGAGGTCTTTTCCATCATGCGATTCCGAACTGCTCTTTCCGTTGCAGCTTTCTTTGTGCTTTGCTTCACGGTCGAGGTCCGGTCTACTCCGCTTGCTGCTCAAGGCACTTTGAGGACAAACGCCGGTGCCGAGAGGCAGACAGTCTCGGGCAGGATCGCAGCTGTTGGGGACGCAGAGTTTTCCGTGGAAGTTCGGGACGGCGAAAGACGAGGCAAACGGAAATTCCTCATAGACGGCAACACAAGTGTCGACGGAAAACTTTCGGTTGGAGCACAGGCAACGGTGGAGTACCGTTTAGAGGGCGACACAAGTATCGCGATTCACGTATCAGTGTTGGAGACCTCGGGGATTCAGGTTCACTGAGAGAAGGAGAACCGTTCCCGGAGAGCGCGCCTCCCGCCAAGGAGAGCGACCGAGCCGTAAGCGCCCAGCCTCGGCGCGACCTCCGGCACGAATCGGACGCAATTGGTCAAGGCCTCCCACGGGCGGGTGGGAAGTATCTTTTTGGACAGTAAATAAGCCCGGAAGATGAGATTTTCGTTATCCCGGCGGAACTCCTATGCGCACGACGGTCAAGCTTGTCGTTCCATTGGCAGTGAGCGTCCTAAGTGTGTCCCTACTGTACGGTTCGTACCAGGTACGAACAGAGGGACGAAATCTGCGCAATGACCTTTCCCATCGATCAGCGGTTCTGGCGGAAAATCTGCAGGAGAGCTTGGAGTCTTCCCCCAGCCGGGCCACGGACCGGAATTTAAGCCACATCGTGGACAGGTACGGCCAGCGCGAGCACCTTCTGGGTGTGGCGGTGTACGACAATTCCGGAAAAGCCATCGCGATCACGCCCGGGCTTTCGCAGACGTTTGCCTCGCAGCCACCGGTGGCAGCGCGAGCCGTCGCGTCAAACAAGGACGCGGGGGAATTCCTGGACGTGAGCGGCGCGCCGCTGCATTTATACGCCGTGCCGCTCCATCGGGATGGCGGCGCGAGCGGCAGCGCGGTGGTAATTTACGACTCCAGGTACATTCACGAGCGAATGATGCGCGTCGTTTCGAGATTCCCTGCTGAGCACTCTCGTTCAGACGTTGTTGATTACGGGCCTGGCATTGTTTTTGGTGCACTGGGCTTTCACTTCGCCGCTGGCAAAGACCGCGAATTGGCTGCGTGGATTGCGGGCGGGTCATTCGGATGTCTCGCCGGCTCTTCCGCAGGGAGAAATATTCGACCAGATTCATACCGAGGCACGACACCTGGCTCACGACCTGAGTTCGGCGAGAGCCGCGGCCCAGGAAGAAGCCCAGCTGCGGGAGTCGCAATCGTCGTTATGGACGGCGGAGCGGTTGCGCGTGAGCCTGCAAACGAAGTTGCAGGGTGACGCTCTGTTTGTGGTGTCGAACCGCGAGCCGTACATGCACGTATTTGACGAAAAAAAGCAAACCATCCAGATGCTGGTGCCGGCAAGCGGGCTGGTGACGGCGCTGGAACCTGTGCTGCAGGCATGCGAGGGGACATGGGTGGCAAACGGCTCCGGCAATGCGGACCGGGAAGTGGTGAACGAACGCGATCAACTGCGTGTGCCGCCGCATCATCCGACGTACACGTTGCGGCGTGTGTGGTTGTCGGAGGAAGAGGAGCGCGGCTATTACGAAGGATTTCTCGAACGAAGGGCTATGGCCGCTCTGCCACATCGCCCATACGCGGCCGCTATTCCGGCCGGGGGATTGGATGTACTACCAGCGAATCAACCGGCGGTTCGCGGATGCGGTGTTGGCGGAAATGGAAGGAACACAATCGCCGGTGCTTCTGGTGCAGGACTATCACTTTGCGTTGCTGGCGCGGATGGTGAAGGAAACACGACCGGACGTGCGCGTCGCGGTTTTTTGGCATATTCCATGGCCGAATGCGGAGGCGTTTGGAATTTGTCCGTGGCAGCGGGAACTGGTGGACGGGTTGCTGGGCGCGGATCTTGTCGGATTTCACATCCAGACGCATTGCAACAATTTTCTGCAGACGGTGGACCGAGCCGTCGAAGCACTGACGGATTGGGACCGCTTCGAAGTGAGCCGCAAGGGGCATATCACGCGGGTGCGGCCGTATCCGATCAGCGTGGCTTTTCCCTCGGAACGTGCAAAGCGGCCAGGTGATTCGGATAACCGGAGAAGGGCGGGGAGCGCTCTTCGGCGAATTGGGGATCGAAGCGTCGCTGCTCGGCGTCGGCGTGGACCGGTTGGATTACACGAAGGGAATCATCGAACGATTTCGAGGGATTGAGCGATTCCTGGAACTGTATCCGACGTACCAACGGCGATTCAGTTTTGTGCAGATTGGCGCGCCGAGCCGCACGGATATTCCGCGTTACGAACAGTTTATGGAGGAAGTCACCGCCGAAGCCGATCGCATCAACGCGCGCTTACAGGCCGGCCGGTGGAAACCGATTGTGCTGCTGAAACGCCACCACTCGCACGAGGAGATCGAGCGGTATTTTCGGGCCGCGTCGGTTTGCCTGGTGACTTCACTGCACGACGGAATGAACCTGGTGGCCAAGGAGTTCGTGGCCGCGCGCGACGATAATCGAGGCGCGCTGATCCTGAGCACGTTTACCGGCGCGGCGCGCGAATTGGGCGATGCGTTGCAGGTGAATCCTTACGACGTGGACCAGGTGGCGAACGCAATCTATCGAGGCGCTGGAAATCGATGAGGACGAGCAGACCGCACGCATGAGCCGGATGCGCAAGATGGTTTACGAGCACAACGTGTACCGGTGGGCCGCGAATCTGCTTTCCGACCTGACGGATATTCGCGTGGAGAACGGAGAGAAAGAGTCGAGTGGCGCGAGCGTCATAAGGATTTCGAACACTCCTGGGATGCGTCGAGCCAGTTATGGAGCACAACCGAGAATTCATTTGTCGAATCAGTTCGAGAGCTTTGACAGGGCCTGCTCGAGATCCGCAATCAGATCGTCAGTGGCTTCTAGGCCGATGTTCAGGCGCACGATGCGATGTTCGTAGGGCGGCCGGCCGGGAAGGCGGCCGATGTCGTAGGCAACGGCGAGACTGGCAACTCCTCCCCAGCTGTATCCCACCTGGAAAAGTTTGAGGGCATCGACGAACGCGTAGACCTGCTGCTGCGTCGGACCGGGCTTGAACACGATCGAAAACACGCCCGAGGAGCCCAGGAAATCACGCTTCCAGAATTCGTGGCCAGGGCAGGACGGCAGGGCGGGATGAAGCACAAGTTCGATTTCCGGGCGGGCAGAGAGCCACTGGGCGATCGAGAGCGCGGAAGATTCGATGGCGGAGAGCCGCACGGCGAGAGTTTTCATTCCGCGCAGGGCCAGGCTGCAATCGTCGGGAGAGACGGCGCAGCCGATCACCTGCTGGGCAGCGCCAAGGCGTTGGTAAAGCGCCGTCATCGCGAACGGTGATGGAGCCTAGCAGCAGGTCGCTGTGGCCGCCGATGTATTTGGTGATGGCCTGCATGGTGACGTCGACGCCGTGGGAGAACGCATCCAGCAGCACTCCGGCGGACCAAGTGTTGTCCAGGACCACGCGGACGTTCTGTGCGTGGGCGGCCGCAACGATGGCCGGGAGATCCTGAACTTCCATGGTGATCGAACCGGGACTTTCGCACCAGATCAGGCGCGTGTTCTTCTGGATGAGCGAGGCGATATCCCCGCCGACACAAGGGTCGTAGAAATCGGTGGCGACACCGAAGCGCGAGAGCAGCCGCGTGGCGAGCTTGCGGTTCGGATAAGTAAACGCTAGCGGGGACAAGTATGTGGTCTCCCGACTGGAGCAGAGCGAAGTTGATCGAGCGAAATGGCGGCCTGGCCACCGGGGGTAAGAATGGTGTGCGTGCCGGATTCGAGTTCGCAGACTCGCGCGGCGAGTTCCAAGGACGGTGGGCGTGCCGTAGAGGCCGTACGTGTAGCCGACGCGCCACTGATCCCAGGTGTCCGTGACGGCGGAGGCGGAAGGGAAACAGCGTGGTGGAGCCGCGGAAGGTGGGGCTCGCGAGAGAGCGGTACCCCTCGGGAAT
The DNA here is from genome assembly GCA_963734105.1 of Candidatus Acidiferrales bacterium. Classification (GTDB taxonomy): domain Bacteria; phylum Acidobacteriota; class Terriglobia; order Acidiferrales; family UBA7541; genus Acidiferrum. Next base: position 490,091 of record CAVTFW010000010.1, read on the forward strand.
TTTCGCGTCGGAATGAATCAGTTTGGTTTTCCAGTTTTTCGTCATCCAGGCCTCTCGATCCATCTAGGCTCAGACGCCAGCCAAGAAAAGCCAGAAGAATTATAGCGAGTTTGGCAGCGGATCGTGCGCAAGGCTTATAGTTTTCGGCGGGGGTATAGTTGAGTGCTGGTGAAAGCAGAATCGGAGGGAAGGAGAAGGAAGGAATGGTTAGCTTCGTTGACGGAAAGTTGCAGCGAATGGTATAAGTAGGGGTTCTGTGAGGCAGCTCAGGCCCACCGTACGCTCCTACCGGGTCGGAGAGACGGCGTGGCTGCCCACCTGAAATTATAGGCGAAACAATCTAATGCCAAGTTTGGTTCACCAAATCGGCGAACTGTTCCTTCGGGCTGTGCCCGTGGCCCTGATTGTCCTTATTTTTTACTTCATCCTGCGGTCTTTATTTTTTCGAGCCAATTCTAGCGGTGATGGCGGAGCGTGAAGCGCGCACGCTCGGCGCGCAGAAGTCCGCGGAGGCGGCGCAAGCCGCAGCGGCCGAAAAGGTGAGGCAATACGAAGAGGCACTGAGGCACGCAAAGGCCAAGGTGTATGCCGAGCAGGAAGCGGAGCGAAAGAAACTGTTGGATGAGCGCGCGGCAGTCCTTGAAGGATGCGCGGAGCAAAGCGTCCGCGGAAGTCGGCAAGGACAAAGAGCGCGTGGCGGGCGAGTTGGAAGCGGCGAAGAAGGATATCGAAGTAAGCGCATCGCAGCTGGCGGCGGAGATCGCCCAGCGGGTCCTGCAAGTCCCGCCCGCGCCCAGCAATCCCTCGAGAGAGGCACGATGAAGCGAACCTGACAATTTTACGGCGGGATGACTTGCGACGGCGATGGTATTGGGATTCGCGACGGTGGTGCGGCGCAGCGGAAGGGCGCGAAGTCCCGGCAGAACAGCCGCCAGAACGATCTTCCGGTGGATTCATTTCGTAATCGTCGCCATTGTTGCTTATCTAGTTTTCCGCGATACTGACGCCCATATTGTCGAAGGATGCCGACGGCATTTTCAACGCTGCGATTGACAAGGCGACGAGCCGCAAGGCCGAAGCGGAAAGAGCAGTTGAAGGAAGCGGCCGCGAAACTGGCGAGCCTGGAACAGGAAGTGGCACGGTTTCGTGAGCAGGCGCAGACGGAAGCGGCAGCAGAGTTGGAACGGCTGCGCTGCGATGATAAAACGGAAATTGAAAAAGTCGGCTCGCCGCGAAAGCGGAAGTTGAGGCGGCGGAGCGCGCCGCACGGGTGGAGTTGAAGGCACTCGCAGCGAAGCTGGCGGTGGACCGTGCGGAATCGCTGGTGGCCAAGCAGATGACGCCGGCGGTGCAGGAAGCGATGATCGACAATTTCGTGCAGAGCCTGCAGGGGAGACCGAATTGAAATCGGCTAGCCTGCAATACGCGACGGCGCTTGGCGGATATCGTGCTGGAACAGGGAGCCGCCGGAGCCCGCGAAGAAACAGCTGGAGGATTTTCGGAGCGGCGTACGAGGAGTCAGCGGAGTTACGGAATTTTCTGGCCAGCCCGGCGATTACTCGGGAAGCGAAGCACGGGGTGATCGAAAAGCTGGTGGCGCGTCTGGGCGCGAGCAAAATCATCCGGAATTTCCTGTTTGTGATGGCGGACAACCAGCGCATCCATCTTTTGCCGGATATCGTGGATACGTTTGAGCAGGTCTTGCGGCAGCGGCAGGGTGTTGCCGAGGCAGCGGTGACGTCCGCGGTGGAATTGAACGACGGAGCAGAAGACAACGCTGGTGCGGACGCTGGAGCGCCTCTCAGGGAAAAAAATTCAGGCGAATTACTCATTGGAGCCGGGGTTGCTTCGGCGGCGCGGTGGTGAGAATCGGCGACACCATCTATGATGGGCTCTGTGCGGAATCAGTTGAATCAATTGCGCGCGCGGCTGGCGGCGGAATAGGCATTCGGGAACGGAGCAGGCATGGCACATATCAAGGCGGACGAAATCAGCAAGATCCTGCGCGAGCAGATTGCAAACTACGAGCAGACGGTCTCGGTGGACGAGGTCGGCTCCGTCATCAGCGTGGGAGACGGAATTGCCCGCGTCCATGGGCTGGAAAAGGCAATGTACGGCGAGATGCTGGCGTTTCCCCACGACATTTTTGGAATCGCGCTGAACCTCGAAGAGGAGGAAGTCGGCGTGGTGCTGTTGGGCGAATCGTCGGAACTGAAGGAAGGCGACACCGTGCGGCGCACGAACACGATTATGTCCGTGCCGGTCGGAGAGGAGATGGTCGGGCGCGTCGTGAATCCGCTGGGCCAGCCGGAAGACGACAAAGGACCTATCCAGTCGAAGCAGCGCATTCCGCTGGAACGCCTTGCGCCGGGCGTGCTGGACCGGCAGCCGGTGCGCGAGCCTCTGCAGACCGGTATCAAAGCGATTGACTCCATGATCCCGATCGGCCGCGGCCAGCGCGAGCTGATCATCGGCGACCGCCAGACCGGGAAAACCGCCGTCATTCTGGACACCATCATCAACCAGAAGGGCAGCGACATGATCTGCATCTACTGCGCGATCGGGCAGAAGCGCTCGACGATCGCGCAGGTGATCAAAACGCTGACCGACGCGGGAGCGATGGATTACACGATCGTCGTGGCGTCTTCGGCAGCGGAACCGGCTTCGCTGCAGTACATCGCTCCTTATGCCGCGTGCGCGATGGGCGAATATTTCCGCGATACCAAACGGCATGCGGTGGCGTTTTACGACGATCTTTCGAAACATGCGCAGGCCTACCGCGAGATTTCGCTGTTGTTACGCCGTCCGCCGGGACGCGAGGCGTTTCCAGGCGACGTGTTTTACCTGCATTCACGATTGCTGGAACGCGCCGCAAAATTGAACGACAAGCTAGGCGCCGGCTCGCTGACGGCCCTGCCCGTGATTGAAACGCAGGCGGGCGACGTTTCGGCGTATATTCCGACCAACGTGATTTCGATTACCGACGGCCAGATTTATCTGGAAGCGGACCTTGTTCAACGCGGGCATCCGTCCCGCCATCAACGTGGGTATCTCGGTCAGCCGCGTCGGGCGGAAACGCGCAGATCAAGGCCATGCGCCAGGTTGCGGGCACGTTGCGCCTGGACATGGCGCAGTACCGCGAATTGGCTGCGTTTGCGCAGTTTGGTTCGGACCAGTTGGATAAGGTGACGCAGGCACAGTTGGCGCGCGGGCAGCGGCTGACGGAAGTTTTGAAGCAAGATCAGTACGCTCCGCTATCGGTCGAGAAACAGGTGCTGGCTCTTTACGTGGCCACCAGCGGCGCGCTGGATTCGATTCCGGTTCAACGAAGTGCGGCGGTTTGAGAAAGAGTTTCTACAGTTTGCGGAAACCAATTACGGCGGCGTGCTGAAAGAGATCGCAACGAAAAAGGCCCTGGATGACGGCATCAAGGCGAACATCAAGACGGCGCTGGACGCGTTCAAGGACCGATTCACGGCGACGATTGCGGCAGGAGCGCACTAGCGCGGCGGATAACGGGAATTCATGCCTACCTTACTCGATTTTCGGCGCCGCATCCGTTCGGTAAAGAACACGCAGCAGATCACGCGTGCGATGAAGTTCGTGTCGGCGGCGCGGCTGCGGAGGGCGCAGGAAGCGGCGTTGGCGGCCAGGCCGTATGCAAAGGAACTGGCGCGCGTGTTGCGTTCCACGATGGCGCGAATCGAGTCGCCGCAACATCCGTTGCTGGCAAAGCGACCGGAAGAGCGCATTCTGGTTCTGGTGCTTGCAGGCGAACGCGGGCTCGCTGGTGCATTCAACACGAACATCCTGAAAGAAGCCGTCAAATTCTTCAAGAGCAAGCAGGGAAAGAAGATTGTGGTGATCCCGGTTGGAAAAAAGTGCCGCGACGCGATGCGCAAAGCGGGCATCGAGTTCGCCGGCGAGTACGTGAACGTGCTGGCCCGCGTGGACTTTGGAGTTGCGCGTGAAATCGCCAACCTGGTCACATCGCTGTACGCTGAGGATAAGGTGGACGCGGTGTACGCCGTATTCAGCGAATTCAAGAACGTGATTGCGCCAAATCTGGTGACGGAAAAGCTTCTGCCCGTCGAAAAAATTGAAGCGAGTGAAGAAAGCGAGGCAGAGGCCGGCCGCAGCGCAAATCGACTACATTTACGAGCAACCGGAAGAACAGATTCTTGACCGGTTGTTGCCGCGGTACGTGGAAACGCAGGTCCTCCGCGCACTGCTGGAATCGTCCGCAGCGGAACACGCGGCGCGAATGACAGCCATGGAAGCGGCGACGAAGAATGCAGGCGACGTGATTGAAGCGTTGACGCTGCATATGAACAAGGTTCGGCAGGCAGCCATCACGAAAGAGATTATTGAGATTGTCAGCGGCGCTTCCTCGACCGCGTAGGAGAAGGCATGGCAGAGCAATACGCAGCTGTAGGACACGTGGTGCAGGTCATCGGACCGGTGCTGGACATTCAGTTTGAGGCCGGGCATCTTCCGGCAATTTACAACGCCGTGCGCATTACCAGCGAGGGTTTTAACTCACCAGAGCCGCTGGACGTGATCGCGGAAGTGCAGCAACACCTGGGCGAAGGGCGCGTGCGCGCGGTTGCCATGGAGCCGACCGAGGGCATGGTGCGCGGAATGAAGGCGTTTGATACGGGCAACCCCATCGAGGTACCCGTGGGACGCCCAGACGCTGGGGCGCGTGCTGAACGTGTCTCGGTAAGCCCGTCGACGGATTCGGGCCGGTCGACTCCAATACGCACTATCCCGATTCACCGGCCGTCGCCCGCTCTAGACGACCAGTCGACCACGCTGGAGATGTTTGAGACGGGAATCAAGGTGGTCGACTTGATTCAGCCGTTCCTGAAGGGCGGGAAAATCGGATTGTTCGGCGGCGCGGGCGTAGGCAAAGACGGTGTTGATTCAGGAACTGATCCACAACGTGGCGATGAAGCACGGCGGCGTGTCTGTGTTCGCTGGCGTGGGAGAACGGACGCGCGAAGGCAACGACTTGTATCAGGAATTTCAGGAGTCGGGAGTCATTGTGCCGGGACAGCCGGACAAGTCGCGCGCGGCGCTGATTTACGGCCAAATGACGGAACCGCCCGGAGCGCGCCTGCGCGTGGGCCTGACGGGATTGACCGTGGCTGAATATTTCCGCGATGAGGAGCACTTGGACGTTCTGCTCTTCATCGACAACATTTTCCGGTTCGTGCAGGCGGGCTCGGAAGTATCGGCACTTCTGGGCCGCATGCCGTCGGCCGTGGGATACCAGCCGAACCTGAACACGGAAATTGGTGAACTGCAGGAGCGCATTACTTCGACGAAGACCGGATCGATCACGTCGGTGCAAGCGATTTACGTGCCTGCGGACGATTACACGGATCCCGGCGCCGGCTGCGACGTTTACGCACCTGGATGCGACTACCAACCTCAGCCGGCAGATCGTGGAGCGCGGAATTTATCCTGCGGTCGATCCGCTGGCCAGCAGTTCGCGAATTCTGGATCCGCGCGTGGTGGGGCAAGAGCATTACTGCGGTGGCGCGCGGCGTGAAGTCGATCCTGCAACGCTACAAGGACCTCCAGGACATCATCGCCATTCTTGGGTATTGAAGAACTTTCGGACGAGGACAAGCGTACCGTGGCGCGCGCGCGGCGCATCGAGAGGTTCATGTCGCAGCCGATGTTCGTGGCGGCGCAGTTTACGGGACTGGAAGGCAAGTACGTAAAGATCGAAGACACGGTGCGCAGCTTCCAGGAAATCGTGGAAGGAAAGTACGACGAAATTCCGGAGCAGGCGTTTTACATGGTCGGCACGATCGAGGATGTGCTGGAGAAGGCAGAGAAAATGAAGGCGGGCGTTTAAGGGAAAATGCTACCCGAAGCCATCGAATTGATTGTGGTCACACCGGAGCGGCAACTGCTCCGGGAAACCGTGGTCGAAGTGACCATACCGGGTCTGGACGGGGCTTTGGGAATATTGCCGGGACACGCGCCGCTGATCACGGAGCTGGGTATCGGCGAACTGCGCTATCGAACGGCCACTTCCAGTCAGCCGATTTCGCTTGCGGTGATTCGGGGATTCGCGGAAGTGTTGCCGGATCGCGTTACCGTGCTGGCGGAAACGGCGGAACGCGCCGAAGAGATCGACCTGGCCCGAGCGGAAGCGGCCAAGGCGCGCGCGGAGAAGCGCCTGGCTTCGAATGATACGAATATTGACTGGGACCGGGCGACGGTCGACGCTGTCAGGGGCCCTCATCCGCATTCAAGTCGCAAGAAAACACCGCGGCGTTCCCGTGGAATCCCGCTAAATGCTATTCCCGAACGAAATTTCCGGATGCGACGAAGAAAATCCTTCGGGCATCTAATCTTGCGGAGTGACGCATGGAGCCCATCACGATTTACAGCACACGCTGGTGCCCGGATTGCTGGCGGGTCAAGGCTTTCCTGAAACAGCGCGCCGTGGACTTTCAGGAAGTGAACATTGAGGAAGACCCGGAAGGCAAGGAGATCGTCCTCCGCGCAAATAACGGCAGGTGTAAGGTGCCCACGTTGAAAGTGGGAGAGCGCTATTTTGCGTGCAGCCCCTTTGACGCGCAGCAGCTCGCCGACGATTTGCAGATTCCCCTGAACAAGTAAGTTGGAAAACATTCGCCGCTAAACGGGCAGTCCACGAGTGAAGACCTGGGTTACCTCCAGGGCTTCATTGAGCAGGACGACGTCGGCATCTGCGTTTGCGCGAAGCACGCCCTTTTTGTGCTCGATGCCGAGCAGCGTCGCCGGATTGAGGGTTAGCATCCGCAGAACATCGCCGAGGGAAGCGCCGAGGTTCACGATGTTGCGGAACGCGCGATCCAAGGTGAGAGTGCTTCCGGCCAGCTTACCTTCCAGATTGCGGCACACTCCGCCGCTGACAGTAACCTCAAAGCCTCCAAGCGTGTACTTTCCGTCCGGCATTCCTGTCGCGGAAATGCCGTCGCTAATCAGGATGACTCCACCCGCGCCTTTGGCTTGAAGCAGGAGCCGCATGGAGGTTTCATCGACATGGACGCCATCGGCGATAAGCTCGGCGCTGATTTCCGGAGAGGTGAGGACGGCGCCGATCACTCCGGCATCGCGGTGAGAAAAGGGACGCATGGCGTTGTAGGTGTGAATGGCGTGATGCGCGCCTCGAGAGAGTGCAGCGCGAGTTTGCTCGTACGTTGCGTCCGTATGGCCGATGCCGACGACCATGCCGGAGTTCCGGGCGGCATCGATGCACGGCATGGCTCCGAGGAGTTCGGGAGCGATGGTCAGAATCAGGGCGTTGCCCTGGGCCGCAGTGACGAATTTTTCCAGCAATTCGGCGGAAGGTAGCTTGAGCCACTCGGCGGGGTGAACGCCGCGGCGGACTGGGCTGATGAATGGCCCTTCGAAATGAATGCCGAGCACTTCCGCACCGGCCCGGGATTTGACGTGCTGAGTTCCAATATAGCGCGCGATCCCTTCACTGCTTTTGCAGATGGCATTGGGGTCCGCGGTGACGGTGGTGGCTACAAAGGAGGTTGTGCCGTGAGAGCCGATCGAGGAAGAGATCGCTTGTAGAGGCATCCTCGGTGGCCTCCATGACGTCGTGACCAGCGGCGCCGTGGATATGAACGTCGAGGAAGCCGGGTACGGCGGTCTTGTCCAGCGCGACGATTTCCTGGGCGCCGACAGGCAAGGTAAGGGAGCTGCGAGGGCCGACGGACTTCGATCACGCCGTCGCGCAGGAGAATACCGGCATCGCGAAGCTCGCTGGTGGGGGTAAAGGCACGGCCAACATGGAGAAGGGTTGTGGTCATGGGCGAAGGATCATCGTAACGGAAATCGAAGCCGGCGCAAAAATAATGTGGGCAGGACGGGAGTCCTGCCCACCAGACTGAAAACATTGAACGGATGTCTTACTTGGCCATGTCGATGCTGGCGAGCTTCAGATTATCGCCATCTACCGAGCCCTTCACGGTGACATGGTGGCCGGCGTGAGCGGCGACCTTATCCTGAGCGTCAATGGCATAGACTTTGTGGTCTGCGTCATTCACGAAGACGTACTTCGCGCCCTTCTCCTTCACGCACTTGGTGGCGCAAGCCGCGTGCGTTTCACTGGCGCCCTTCGCACCGCAGTTACTGTCCGAGATGTACCCTGTCCAACTGCCATCCGCCGCCACAGCGAATGCTGCAGAGCAAAGAAAAAGCGCCATGCTAGCTACTAATTTGACTTTCATAGGTCCCCCTCTTGAAGAATCAATGCCAAAAGACTCCCCGCCAGTGGCCTTCTAGATTGGCACAGACACCCGGTGGAGTCCAGGGCGGCGCAGCTAGGGAAGCGTCCGGCGGATCCGGAAGGCCGCTCAAAAAACGAAAGGGGAGGAATCTCGCGATCCTCCCCTTCGCATGTGCTCGCTAAAAAAACGCCGATCCTCTTCGCGGTCCAGCCGCGCTGATTTACTGCCCGGGGGTATTGCTTGCGGCGGTTGCTGCCCCAGCGGACTTCGGCGTGGACAGGTAACCGGTGATCTCGTTCTTGCCGACGTCGAAAACGACGATCTCGTAAGGAGAATAGTGGGCCGTGCCCTTGACGTAGAACTGCACGGGCTCGCCGGTGGTTTTATCCTTCTTCTCGACGGTCTTGTCGTCGGCCAGGACGGTCATCGTGTACTTGGACTTCTTTTGGTCGGTTCTGTTCAGGGAGATCTGAACCGGTCCAACGCGCTGAGGGGTCTTGGACTTCTGGATTGTGAATTCGTAATAGTTGCGGTCACCCTTGCGCTTCAGTTCTTCCAGGTCGTCGTGGTTGCGCGCGATCAGGCCGCTCATCACGCCCATGTCGCCGGTGGCCCGCTCCAGCTTACCCTTGGTTTCCTCCAAATCGTTCTTCACGCCGGATACGTCGCCGCCGAGCTTGTTGACGTCGTCGGCGCTGGCTTTCGTGGCGAGTTGGGTGTTGACGTTAGTTTCAAGACCAGTGAGCTTCTTGTTGTAAGCAGCCGCGGAAGCTTTGGTTTGTTGGCGAGCCTTCTGCAGCTCTTCCTGGGTCACGTTAAGCTTATTGATGACAACCTTGAGGTCGCTCTGCAACTGTTGGTTCTGGTCATCGGACTTCCCCAGCCGTTGAGAAAGCGAATCATTTTGCTGCTTCAAGGAGGTCTGAACGGACTGTTCGACGGATCTGGACTGATTCAGGGCACTCCAGCCCACTCCCAGCCCGAGCAACGAAATTCCTCCCAGCGCAGCGACGGCAAGGCCTACCCAGCGGGGTGCGGCCGCAGTGCTCTGATTGATGGGTTCTTGAAACTCACTCATGGACATCATCTCCTTTTGGCAGTTAAGCCTTGTGCTGTGGAAAAAAGGCACCTGAGTAACCAAAGTCTGGGAAACGAAGCTCACCATTGTAGTTCCCAGAAAATAATAGGGTTACAGGTGAACTGACGGCAGAAAAGGGGTGCTAATGAAAGTACTAGGACTAGTAAAGATTACTTTGTACGAGGCAGCAAAGTAAAATTTGCAGAATTTTCACGTACTAAGTGCGGCAAAAATGGGGCGAAACCAAACCAAAAAGGGCGTGAGCGCCACCAGGTGTCATACCCTTAACTTTTTCGATATGAATGGGTTACAGCTAGCTTCCTAAGCTGCTTGAGAATCAGAGGCGACCTTGGGTGGGCTGAAGTAGCGGTCGAGTGTGCTGGTAGCAGCCTCCAAAACCACCCGGCAATCTGAGCAGGAGGTCAAATGACGCTCGATCTCCACCTGCACCGGTGCGGATAGCTTTCCTTCTAAGTACATGCAAATCAGATGAATAGTGTCCCGACAGCTCATGCTGCGACTCCCGAAGTCCCCGTCAGTAGAAGACTGTACTCGAGGATAAATAGTGCATTTCGGGAGCCAAAGAAGATCCGCCCCCGGTGGGAAACTTAACTAATTGAAACAAAAATAGTTACCTAGTTCTGCGATCCGTATCTTGCTCGAAAATCGGCCAGGAACATGAAAAGTTTACCGCGACTCGAACCTTTGCTGGGTCAGCGATGAGACTCGGTCAGCCCCTAAACTCTACAGCAAGCTATCCGATCGCGCCCTAACGAAGTGGGCTGACTGCCATCTCCTTCAGCGCAGCGATGCGGTCCTCCAAGGGTGGATGAGTGCTGAAAAGAGAGCTGAGCGTTCCTGAGCCATAAAGCGGTTTAACGATGCAAAGCGACGATGTACTGGGGGAAATCGCCGAAGTGGGTATGCGGCGATTGTACGCGCCGAGTTTCTCAAGAGCGCTAATCAAACCCTGTTGATGACCCACCATGCGCACGCCGCTCTCGTCCGCGGCATATTCGCGTGTACGGGAAAGAAAAAGCTGGAGGAGCAGCGCGGCGAACGGCGCGAGAAAGATCATCAGTAATGCGGAGAGGCCGCCTCCCCCTCGCTCGTCATCGCGATTGCCGCCAACACCGCCTAACAGCATCGCCCATCTCCCCATCTGTCCCATGTACGTAACCGCTCCCGCGATGGTGGCAGCGATAGAGCTGGTGAGGATGTCGTAATTGCGGACATGCGAGAGCTCGTGGGCAATGACGCCTTCAAGTTCCTCATCGTTCATGATCTGCAAAAGGCCCTGAGTGACGGCGACGGAGGCATGATTCGGGCTGCGGCCCGTGGCGAAGGCGTTCGGCGCGGCGTCTGGGACGACGTAAAGTTTCGGCACAGGAATGTGAGCCTTGGCCGCGAGGCCCTCCATCACCTGATAGAGACGAGGAAGCTGCTCGCGCGTGACAGGTTGGGCGCCGCTGGATGCCAAGGCGATCTTGTCGGAAAAGAAATAGGAGCCAAAATTAAGCACGACAGCGATGAGGAGGGCAATCTGCATGCCCCCACGCCCAGCGATGGCGCCGCCGGCAATCACCAGCAGGACGCTGAGAAGAATGAGAATGGCACCGGTACGAAGAACTTTCATGCAAACAACCTTCCTGGCGGAAAAATCAGTCTAGAAGGCAGGCGAAAGAGCGTCAAGCCGCCGCGCTCAGTGGCCGCTGGAATATGATTACGGCGTTGCGGCTGCCGCGGGCTTTTTTGCCGGGACGCGCTCGAAGCGCATGGCATCTTTCTTGCCGTCGCGATCGACGCGCACGTGATCGCCGGGCAAAATCGTTCCTTGGAGGATCTGCATCGCGAGTGGATCCTGGATGAGCCGCTGGATGGTTCGGCGCAAGGGGCGCGCGCCATAGGCCGGATCGTAGCCCTCGCGCAGGAGAAGTTCGTTGGCCGCCGGCGCGAGATCCAGAGTGATCTGGCGCTCCCCCAGAAGTTTTTCGACGCCCTTGAGCAGCAAAACCACGATGCGTTCGAGTTGTTCCTTGCCCAGGGGATTGAAGATCACGATCTCGTCGATGCGGTTGATGAACTCCGGCCGAAACGACTGGCGCAGGGCATCCATGGCCTCCTTGCGCGCGCGTTCGGGATCTTTGCCGGCAAGGTCATGGATGGCGGCAGAGCCGACGTTACTGGTCATAACCAGAACCGTATTGCGAAAATCGACGGTACGGCCCTTGCCGTCGGTGAGCCGGCCATCCTCCAGGATCTGCAGCAGGACGTTGAAGACATCCGGATGTGCCTTTTCGATCTCGTCGAACAGAATGACGGAGTAGGGATGGCGGCGCACCTGCTCCGTGAGTTGCCCGCCTTCTTCGTAACCGACGTAGCCCGGTGGCGCGCCGATGAGGCGGGAGACGCTGTGCTTCTCCATGTATTCGGACATATCGATGCGGATCATGAGCTTTTCGTCATCGAACAAAAATTCGGCAAGCGCGCGGGCTAGCTCGGTTTTGCCGACACCGGTGGGCCCAAGGAAAATAAAGGAGCCGATGGGGCGCTTGGCGTCGGAAAGCCCGGCGCGGCTGCGGCGAACGGCGTTGGCCACGCGGGCGAGAGCGTCTTCCTGCCCCACGACACGCTGGCGCAACCGTTCTTCCATGTGAACCAGTTTCTGGATTTCGCCCTCGAGCAAGCGGCCAACGGGAATGCCCGTCCACTTGCTGACGAGCTTGGCGATATCCTCTTCGTCCACTTCTTCCTTCAGCATGCGCACGTTCTTCTGCATGGCCGCAAAATTCTCTTGTGCCTGCTGAGCTTCACGTTCGGCCTGCGCAATTTTGCCGTAGCGGATCTCAGCGACCTTGGCCAGATCGCCGGCGCGCTCGTAGCGATCGGCTTCCGCTTTCAACAGCTCGATCTGCTCCTTGAGCTTGCGGATTTTGGAGATGGCCTCTTTTTCGGCTTGCCAGCGGGCTTTCCGCCCACTGGAATCTTCGCGAAGCTTGGCGAGTTCCTTTTCAATCTGCGAACGGCGCTCGATGGAGTGCGCGTCGGTCTCCTTCAGCAAGGCCTGGCGCTCGATTTCGAGCTGCAGGATGCGGCGCTCGATTTCATCGATTTCCGTGGGCAGGGAATCGATCTGCATGCGCAAGCTGGCGGCAGCTTCATCGATGAGGTCGATGGCCTTGTCCGGCAGGAAACGATCGGAGATATAACGGTGCGAAAGATTGGCGGCGGCGAGGATGGCCGAGTCCTTGATGCGCACACCGTGGTGGACTTCGTAGCGGTCTTTCAGGCCGCGAAGAATAGCGATGGTGTCTTCGACGGTGGGTTCGCTAACCAGCACGGGCTGGAAACGGCGCTCCAGCGCGGGATCTTTTTCGATGTATTTCTTGTACTCATTGAGCGTGGTGGCGCCGATGGCCCGCAACTCCCCGCGAGCGAGCGCGGGCTTGAGCATGTTGGAGGCGTCCATGGAGCCTTCAGCGGCGCCGGCACCGACGAGGGTGTGCAGTTCGTCGATGAATAGAATGATCTGGCCCTCCGCCTCGGAAATTTCCTTCAGGACCGCTTTGAGGCGGTCTTCGAACTCGCCGCGGTACTTCGCGCCGGCAACCAGAGCGGCAAGATCTAGAGCTACCAGCTTTTTGGTTTTCAGGACGTCCGGCACATCGCCGGAGACGATGCGTTGGGCGAGGCCTTCGACAATGGCGGTTTTGCCCACACCCGGCTCGCCGATGAGCACGGGATTGTTCTTGGTACGGCGCGCCAGGATCTGCATCACGCGGCGGATCTCTTCGTCGCGGCCGATGACCGGATCAAGCTTCGAGCGGCGGGCGAGATCGGTGAGGTCGCGGGCGTATTTCTCGAGAGCCGCGTAAGTGGTCTCCGGGTTCTGCGAAGTCACCCGCTGGCTGCCACGCACGCCCGCGAGGGCCTGTAGAATGGCTTCGTGCGACGCGCCGTGTTTTTTCAGCAGCTTGCCCGCGGGATCGCGCTCCGCGCCCGCAATGGCGAGGAACAGGTGTTCGGTGGAGACGTACTCATCCTTGAATTTTGTGGCTTCGTCAAACGAGCTTTCGAGGACGTCGTTCAGCGCGCGGCCCAAGTGCTGCTGCGCAAAGCCCTGCACTTTGGGCAAGCGGCCAATCTCGCGATCGATGTCCTGGGAGAGCAATTCGTTGCGTATGCCAAGGCGCGCCAGCAGTGGAGGCACGACGCCATCCTGCTGCTGAACGAGAGCGGCAAGAAGATGGAGCGGTTCAACGGACTGGTTTTCGTGACGCGCAGCAATTTCCTGCGCTTCTTGAAGCGCCTCCTGCGCCTTCACGGTCATTTTATCGAATCGCAACATAATTCCCTCTCTTAGATCAATCTCAATAGAAAAAGGGCTGGCATTCGGCCAGCCCCCTTATGCTAACGCACGACGGCGCAAGCCGCCCGTGCCTTTCGCGGATTACCTTGCCGCCGCAGCCGCCACGGCCGGACCTTCCACATGAACCTTGATCTGCTTGGGCTTGGCTTCCTCGCGCTTGGGAATGCTGAGCGTCAGGACGCCATTCTTGTAGTCGGCCTGGATCGCCTCGCTGTTCACGGTGTTGGCTAGGGAGAAGCTGCGGCTAAACGAGCCATAGGAACGCTCCACGCGCAGGTAGTTCTCCTCGTTTACTTTCTTCTCGAACTTGCGCTCACCGCGAATGGTGAGAATGTTGTTCTCGACACGAATGTCGAGTTCTTCCGGCTTGATGTCCGGAAGGTCGGCCTTGACGACCAGTTGGTGCTCGGTTTCGTAGATGTCCACGGCCGGCGCCCAGGGCGTCAAGTTGGCCTCGTCCGAGGAGCGGTCAAAGGCCTCCGTGAAGAGGCGGCTGAGCTGATCCTGGAAGGACGAGGGAGTGCGAAAGGGTTGAAACTGTGTGAGAGTAGCTCTCATAAGATATCCTCCATAAATGACATCGCATGCATAATAAAATATGAGTGCCTCAATGTCAAGTACAATTTCCATTCACGCGCTCTCCAATAAAGCTTTTTTATTCAGCTTGATACGGGAAATTCAGGAACTCTCTTTGATCGCTCAATCCGGCACGATATTTCATCTTGGGTCATCTTCTACCTTACATTGCTTGTTTTGTTATAGTTGAGCTAATTGCCCATGAGAGTGGATGAATTCAATTATGAGCTGCCTGCGGAGCTGATTGCACAGCGTCCCCTAGCGGAGCGAGATGCCTCGCGACTGCTTCTTGTGGACCGGATGGGAGGAGATTGGGAGGATCGGCGATTCACGGAACTTCCGGAGCTCCTACGCGGGGACGAGTTGCTGGTCTTCAACAACGCACGCGTTCTGCCGGCTCGGTTATTTGGCCATCGAGCAGGTGTTCACGCACAACGTCCGTCGCGGAAAACGGCACGGGAACATTTGAGCGGGAGAGTGGAGGTATTTCTCTGCCGGCAAGTGGCAGAGGACCGATGGGAAGCGCTGGTACGTCCCGGGCGGAAGATGCCAGTGGGCGAACGCGTGGTTTTTGGGGCAGGCGAAATGGAAGCGGAGATTTTATCGCGCGGCGAGCTAGGCCTCCGCACCATCCGCTTTCAGTCCAACAACGAATACAGCATCGAAGTCAATATTGAGAAGCTCGGCCATGTGCCGCTGCCTCCGTACATCGACCGGCCGGACGAAGAATCCGACCGGGAGCGCTACCAGACAGTTTTTGCACGGCGGCCGGGCGCGGTGGCGGCGCCGACGGCGGGGCTACACTTCACGGCGGAAATTCTGAAGCGGATCAAGGCACGCGGGTGCGAAACGTGCGAGATCACATTGAATGTAGGTCTCGGAACGTTTCAGCCGATTCATACGGAGATCCTCGAAGAACACAAAATCCATTCCGAATCATACGAGATCAGTGAAGAAGCAGCGGAGAAAATCCGTCTCGCGAGAAGTGAGAAACGGCCAGTGCTGGCGATCGGCACAACAGTGGTGCGCACGCTGGAGGACGCGGCGGCGCGTGCCTGCATCGCAGGAGCGGGAAACGAGGTGTGTGCCGGGCGGGGAGAAGCGCAGTTGTTTATTTTTCCGGGGCACAATTTCCGTATGGTGGACGCGCTTTTGACGAACTTTCACCTGCCGAAATCGACACTGTTGGCGCTGGTGGCGGCATTTGCGGGTAAAGAGAATATTCTGGCGGCGTACCGGCACGCCGTGGAGGCGCGCTACCGGTTCTACAGCTACGGGGATTGTATGTTGATTCGTCAGCGGCGGAAGGCCTGAGCCGCGGACGGCAAGAGGCAAGAGCGAAGAACAGCGGCAAGGAGCGCAATTTTCTCCCCGGCGGCAGTGACGGGGAATTGCCACTTCAGAAGTTCACCGGAGACGAACAGAAGGAGGGAAGCTGAGATAGAAAACAGCCTCCCTCGGAAGTGGTTGTTCAGGTACATAGAGGCTCCTCTTACTGAGGCAACACGAAAACGCCTTTCTTTCCTTCAAAGCGGACTTCAATGACCCGGCCTTCGTCAGTGGAGACGACGCTGGTATATTCCGCCTTGGACTCGCGGTCTTCCCAACGGCCATCGGCTTCGGCGACGTGCTTCTTACCGTCAAGGACGGTCAAGTGATTGCCGTCGATTAGGATGCGGTACTCGCCAGCTTTCACTTCGCTCTGGCCAAATTTCACCTTGTGGGTGATCGGAAGATTGGTGGATACGGGCTTGGCGAACACAGGCACGGCAACGGCGAGGGCGCCGAGGAGAACGAGATTCGCCAGGAACGATTTGCTTTTCATGTGAGTCATATTCCTTTCCACTTTCGAGTCAACCGGAAGCTTGTCGCTTGGAGGGAAGAGTTGACACACCAGTGGAGGAGGAGTAGCCTCACGGACGAGGCACCTCTTCGTCCTGGTTCAAGAGCCGGAACAACTGCGTGTCATTGACCCCGCGGCTATCACCGCGGGGTTTCTACTTTCCAAATCTCTGTCCATCCCGCTACAGCCTGATTGCCGGCTGCACTCGTATAGACGAAGGTGACCGGCCAGATGTTTCGCGGATAGCCTGTAAATTTTTTGTCTCATGGCCCTCGGGCGGGGGTGCTCGAAGGCACCTGAGGAATAATCTCTTTGTCTTGTGCATTGTCTCCTTAGTTCATCTATACTCTCTGGCGCGGTCCGGAAGCAGGATGCGAACCCTTGTTCTAAGCGATCTCCACGCCAATCTGACGGCCCTCCAAGCCTCCCTCAAAGCAGCGGAGGGAAAGTGGGAGCGCGTTGTGTGTTTGGGGGACGTTGTCGGATATGGTCCAGACCCGAATGAAGTGACCACTCAGATCCGGGAGTTGGGGGCAGTAACCATTCGCGGCAATCATGACAAAGCGGTTGCGGAATTGATGGCCACGGATGACTTCAACCCGGTGGCAAAGCTGGCGGTGAACTGGACGCGGGCGCAGCTCTCAAACGAGAACCTGGACTGGCTGGCCGGCCTGCCCCAGGGACCCCTGGAAACCGAAGGATTGATGCTGGTACACGGCGCGTTGCAAGACGAAGATGAATATGTATTCACACCGTCGCAGGCGCTGGAAGGATTGCTGGATACAACGGCCCAGGTGACATTTTACGGTCACACGCATCACCAAGGCGGGTTTGCATACCAGGACACGCAGCTGGAAGTATTGCAACTGCGTCCGCGGAATCATGAAATGCACTGCGCTTTACAAATCGAGAAAGAGAAACGGTATTTGCTGAACCCCGGATCGATCGGGCAGCCGCGAGACGGCGATCCGCGGGCGGGATTCGGGATTGCCGATCTGGAACACAATGCGATCGAATTCTGGCGCGTGCCCTATGATGTTGGGGAGGTTCAGTCACGCATGCGGGCGGCAGGATTGCCGGAACCTTTGGTTCACCGTTTGACTCTGGGGCGCTAAGCGCATCCCGGCAGCGGACAAACCGGGACAACTCATGCAACAGACTCTGCATAATCCGGAAACACAGGAGAGCAAGGCGAAAGCTTTTCCTGTGACCATTGCCACGGGAGTACTGTTGGCCGCGGCGATTCTGGCGGGGTTGTGGTTCCTGTTCGAGCCACCCCAGGGGCGGAACAGCACGGCGATCCTGGAAACCAGCAGTCCAAAAATGGGCCCGGCCGAGCAGGAGTGCGCAAAGAAGATCGAAATCGGGAAGATCGCGCTCAGCCGCGCGGAGAACTTCCTACACCAGGAAGTGACCATTCTCAACGGGGAAGTTTACAACGCGGGAACAAAACCCGTGGTGGCGCTGAGCCTCACGACAGAATTTCTCGACGATATGAATCAGGTCGTGCTCCGGGAAACACGGCGTGTCCTGAAAACTTCCGATGCCGCACTGGCTCCAGGAGAGCGGCGCGATTTTGAGATCTCTTTTGAGCACGTACCCAATGTGTGGAACCTGCAAGCTCCGGCCGTGCGCGTCTCCTATCTGCAGCTGCCCGCCGCGAAACAATAATATATTAATTAGATAGTTAGATTATAATTATGGTATGGCTATTGCGGAAGAGCTACGGGCCGGCCTGCAGGGGCTACTTTCCTGCGGCGCGATCGAAATCCGTGAGGGCGGCGGACGGATCACGCCGGCGACGCCCTTGTCTTGGGAAGTACGCGGTGCGCCGGAGAAACCGCTGCTTCACTTGTGGGCGGAGAACTGCAATTTTACCCGGCGAATCGTTGCGATAACGGATCAATCGGATCAGCGGCTCATGCTGGCGGTGGAGCGCTTCGGCCGGGGCGCGCCGGAGCGGCTGGAAATCGTGCGGCTGGACTTCCAGCGCAACGCGAAACAGGTATCACGGGAGGATTTTTGCGAGCAGTTGCGGCGGATTCTGGCGGAAGGATTCCCCGACGAGACAGTCGAGAAGCTTTCGATTGCCGCGGACCTGGAGCATTCGCTCTCGCGCGTCTATGCGCGGGGGATCTCCCGGAAGGGCGCTACGCGGTGCGCATTTCTTGCCGTGCCCGAAGGCGAATCGCAGGACGCCATCGAAAGCAGTCTGACGTTTGCGCTGCTCTGGCTGGAGCGGGCTCGACAGTCGGGGGGACGGGGAACGGTGTCGTTTCTCCGGCTGATTTTCCCGGAGGGCAACTCCGGATTGCTGGCGCACCAGTTGGGCGCCGTGAATCCGCGACTGGCGATGCAGATTTATGAACTGAACTCGCTGCACGAGAGGCTGGAGCGTGTGAACCCTTGCCGCAACGGAAACGTGAGCAGTTGGCTGGTGCCGCGGCGGGAGTCAGAGCTGGTGAAGAGCCGCGCCAGTGAAGCACTTGCGCCGATTGTGGCGTTGGCGCCTGAGGCGGTGAGCGCCCATGTCGTTCCCCAGGAGCAAGAGGTGGTGCTGCGTTTCCGTGGTTTGCCATTTGCGAAGTGGCGGGACGGCCGAGTCTATTTTGGCAGCGACACGGAATGGCAAGAGTTGTCCGGGGGGAAGGAAAACCGCCTGAAGCAATGGGTGCTGAAGCTGCAGAATTTTCGCAACCCGCTGGCAAGCAACCCGCGGCACCCGTTGTACCGCGCACAAGCCGAGCGGTGGATGCAGTCTCTGGTGATGCAGGATGTGAGCCGGCTGGATATTGCTTTGGACCCGGACCACCTGTACGAGCAGGTGTTCGCGCAGGCCGGCGGGCAGCATGGGGTTCTTGATTTGCTCGCGGTCACGAGGACGAAGCGCCTGGCGATCCTGGAATTGAAGGCGACGGAGAACCCGGACCTGCCGCTGCAGGCAGCAGACTATTGGCTGCGGATCCGGCGGCATCAGGCGCAGGGCGACTTTGCGCGGTATGGCTATTTTCCCAGCCTACAGCTGCAATCCGCGGCGCCGCTCGTCTATCTGGTGGCGCCGGCGTTGCGTTTCCACCCCACCACGGACACGATTTTGAGATATCTGTCCCCGGAGATGGAAATTGTTCGCGTGGGACTGGCCGAAAGCTGGCGGCGGGGGTTGCGGGTGGTGATGCGGCAGTGAAAATTCACAAACAATTTTCCATTATATTACCTCGCAGGTCTTGTCTTCTGCGGGATTCGCAGTAGAATCTAGGGCGTTAGAGTCCCGGGCAGGTTCTTGTGACTTTTTCTGTGAACGTGCGGCAAGCGGATGGCGTCTCTCTCGTGGAAGTGACCGGGCGCCTGACTTCGTTTGAAACGAAGGCGTTTCGGGAAATGATTTCTGACGTGCTGAAACATGGGCATACCAACATCGTTCTGAACCTCACTGGGCTGGATTACCTGGACAGTTCCGGGATCGGCGAGTTGGTGCGGAATTACATGAGCGTGGTAAAAAAAGGCGGCGCGATGAGGGTGGTGGGACTTGCGCCTAGGGTCGAAGAGGTTTTGAAGGTCACGCAGCTTTACCAGGTCTTCCCGGAATTCCCGGACGAGGCCTCGGCGCTTCAAAGCTTCTCCGGTCCGGGAAGCACGCCGGTCTGAGATTACCGTCCGAGCCTGCCATTTTATTCCTCCCAGTTCAGGAAAGGCCGCGAGAAGGAAGCGAGCCTCGTTTTCCGGCGGCGCGCTGGCAATCGTACGTTCAGCGGCCGGTGTACAATGCAAAGCGCCTTCGAATTCTGAAGGCGAACTCCTTCCCCAGGTTTCCGAAATCGGGGTCCGCGTATTCCCGGAGGCCCGCATGCGCCCGTTCGTGAGTGCTTTTCTATGTGCTGCACTGTTTGCCGCGCCAATTCTTTCCCGGGAGACCACCATGTTGTCTGTCGCCACAGAAGAGCAGAGCGTGCCATGGATGAAAGTCACGACAGAAAAACTGGAAAAAGCGCTCGGTGCAAAATACGGGGAGGGCCAGCGAGCACGGGTAGAACGCGGTTTGCGCCAGGTAGCGGAATTCTGGCGCAGCGAAGATGGCGGCGCGGCGGATTTCGAGGAGTTTGTCCGCGCGAATTTTGCCGGGGATCGGGCAACCCTGGATACGATGTTCGATCGCTACGAGCAACTACTGGAACAACTCTACGGCCACATGCACGAAATCAACCGGGAGTTTCGCCAGCAGGCGGATCTGGATGCCGGGCCGGTGCTTCCCTTCGATGAAATGTTTGCGGGGTACGACCCTTCGGCGCACGTCTCCGACGATTTTTTCAACAACAAACTCGCGTTCGTGGTGCTGCTGAATTTTCCGCTGACCACTTTGCAGGAGCGATTGGAGCAGGGACCGAACTGGAGCCGGCGTCAATGGGCCGAAGTGCGGCTGGCGCAGATTTTTTCGAAGCGGATACCGGCAGCGGTCAATCTGGAAATGGCGCGCGCGGGTTCGGAGGCGGACGCCTATATCTCTCAATATAACATTTGGATGTTTCACCTGATCGACCAGAATGGCCAGCGGATGTTTCCGCCGAAGCTGCGTTTGCTGAGCCACTGGAACCTGCGGGACGAAATCAAGGCGGATTATGCGGATCCGCGAAAGGGTCTGGCCAAACAGCGCGCCATCCAGCAGGTGATGGAGCGGATCGTCACGCAAACGATTCCCGAGGTGGCGATCAACAATCCCAACGTGGATTGGAATCCGTGGACGAATGAAGTGAAGCTGGCGGCGGAAAAAGACAGCGACGCCACGCCCCCAACGGAAACGAAAATTACGAATGCAGCGGAGCCGTCCACGCGTTATGCCACGCTGCTGAAAACGTATCAGGCCGCGAGAAAGGTGGATCCGTATTCGCCGACCGCACCAACGCTGATCGCACGGCGCTTTGACGAGGACCGCGAGATCCCGGAGCCACGCGTGCAGGCCATGCTGGAACAAGTGCTGACGTCGCCGCTGGTTCCCAAGGTGGCGAAGTTAATCGAATCGGGCCTGGGACGGCCTCTGGAGCCGTTTGATATCTGGTATGACGGATTTCGTGCGCGAGGCGCGTATACGGAAGCGCAACTCGACGCGATCGTTTCGAAGAGGTATCCCACGGCGGAGGCATACAAGAAAGACATTCCGAATATCTTGGTGCGATTGGGATTCACGCCGGAGAAAGCGCAATATTTGGCTGACAACATCATCGTCGATCCAGCGCGGGGATCGGGTCACGCGATGGGCGCGGCCATGCGGGGCGAGAAAGCACACCTGCGCACGCGCGTGGAAAGCACGGGAATGAACTATAAGGGGTTTAACATCGCGGTCCACGAGATGGGCCACAACGTGGAAGAGACCTTCTCCCTGAACGAGGTCGATTACACGCTGCTGCAAGGCGTGCCGAACACCGCGTTCACGGAAGCATTGGCGATGGTTCTGCAGGGACACGACCTGGAAGTCTTGGGCCTGACGGCGCCGGATGCGCGGAGCGAAGCACTGAAAACGCTCAACGATTTCTGGAACACATACGAAATTAGCGGCGTGGCGCTGGTGGATATGAGCGTCTGGCACTGGATGTACGATCATCCGAATGCCACGCCGGAACAGTTGCGGGACGCTACCGTGGAGATTGCGAAGGAGATCTGGAACAAATATTACGCGCCCGTTTTCGGCAAGAAGGATGTGGTTCTCCTGGCGGTTTACTCGCACATGATTGATTCGTTTCTGTATTTGCCGGACTATCCAATCGGACACTTGATCGCGTTTCAGGTGGAGGAGCAGATGAAAAAGGCGGGCGCGATCGGGCCGGAGTTCGAGCGCATGGCAAAGATGGGCAGCGTGGCGCCGGACATTTGGATGATCCACGCAACAGGGAAGCCCGTGGGAGCGGAAGCGTTGTTGACGGCGACAGAGCAGGCGCTCGCGCAGGTGAATGCACAGCACTAGATGCATCCCCGGCCGGCGGAAGCAAACACAAGATATATGGGCTGAAAAGGAGAGAAGCAGCTAGGGTGTGGACCCTAGCTGCCTCCCGGGGTGTGTCCTCGAAGTGGTTGTTATAAGTTTAGATGCACGCCGGCCGAAAAGGTTTCTTAAAAGTGAAGTGGAACGATTTTTTTACGTCTGCGGACGCGGCGGATCCTTCGGGGCAGCGTAACCTTCAATAAAACAAGTATTTACGCCAACGTTCGTCGCGATGACCGATGAGCCGCATGAGCTGCCGTGAAGTGTGCAGCGTGAAAGGCCGCGGACGGCGTGCGAGCTTCAAACCGGCTTCCTCGGGGGTGCGGTCGCCTTTGGCATTGTTGCAGCGGTAGCAGCACGCCACCAAATTTTCCCAGGAGGAGCGCCCGCCGCGGGAACGTGGCACCACGTGATCCAGAGTCAGCTCCGAACTCGGAAAAATCCTGCCGCAGAACTGGCAAGTATTGCGATCCCGCAGGAGAATGTTCTTTCGCGAAAGCGCGCGGCTCTGCTGCGGAATATGGCGGTAAGCCAGAAGGCGAATCACAGATGGAACTTTGTGCGAGTGCGCGGCCGAGTGAACCTCAGAACTGTGCAGTTCTTCCGCCTGTGCGACGCCCTTTAACAGCAGCACCATGGCGCGGCGAACCGCGGTGACATTGATGGGTTCGTAGGTGGCGTTCAGGACTAGAACCGGTTCCTGCATCAGGGAAGCACGTTGAGGAGAGAGCAGAGACATGTGGCGGCCAGCGATGTTCCCCGCCGTGCTGGACGCAAACGTGGCCACCGCTTCGGGGGAATGCCGCCCCCGGGGGCCGATAGACTCAAGTCGTCCTGCGCTCATCGCGCGTCCTTCAAACTATAAGCGTTCGGCGAAGGAGCTTAGCGGATGGCCAGCGCGGGCAATGGTGAGTCCCAGTACTGATTTGGCGCCGGCATCGCGTAACGCGCGTGAACACGCGTCTAGCGTCGCTCCCGTCGTCATTACATCATCTAGCAGCAAGATTCGTAAATTGTCAACCCGATCGCCTTCGCGGATGGCAAAAGCGCCACGTACGGCTTCCCAGCGCTCGTCGCTCCGAAGCAGATGTTTTTCCGGCCGCGGCCGGGAACGCATTAGCAAGACGGGGCGATAAGGCAGACGGAGGCATCTGGCGAAGGGGCGGCCGAAGAGGTCCACCTGGTTGAAACCGCGCTCGCGCGTGCGCTGCCGGTGAAGCGGCACGGGCACGACAACGTCTGCGGCGAGATTTTCGGCCTCAGATTGAACCAGATCGGCGAGCCGGTGCGCAAACCAGGCACCAAGCGGCTCAATTTGTTCGTGTTTCAGGAGGAGAATCGCACGCGCGAGTGTCCCTTCGTAGAAACCATAGCTGCGTGCGAGCTGAAACGCGAACCGGTGCTGCTGGCAATCCCTGCAAAAGGAAGGAACCTTGGGAAATTCCGGGTCAAATGTGCCGGGCTGTCCGCAGAGCGCGCAGCTTCCGGGTGGGATTTGCTGGAAGGAGGAGAGGCAATTGTCGCAAAGAGGAAGACGGCGGGCGTCCGTCAAGAGCTGATCGCAGAGACGGCAGCCCGCGGGGAAAAGCACCGTGGCAAGCGCGCCGGAGAGATTCTCCAGCCAATGGACCAGCGAACGGCGAGAGGAAGGAGCAGGCATGACGGTAATCCGGCGGACTAACCCGCTCCTAGTATACTCGCGTTAGATTATTTATGGGTAATGTCTATCTGGCTGGTTGCTAGAGCAGGCCCTGTTCCATCTTTTCCTGGCAGGCGATGCAGTGTTTGGCCCAGGGCACGGCTTCCATGCGCTTTTGCTGCATCTCTTCGTGGCAGATGGCGCAGTTGCCGTACTCATTGCTGCGAATGCGTTTGAGGGCTTCGTCGATCATATTGAGGATGTTGCGGTCGCTGCTGGTCTGACCGAATAGGAACTCCTTGGTGTAGGAATTGGCGGCTTTGTCGGCGAGGTCAACGGTGGGGTCGTCGTCGGCCTGACGGCCCTCTTCTTCCGTTCGGGTAATGGTCTTTACGAGTTCGTCCCGGCGAGTCAAAAGTTTTTTCTTGTAGTATTCCAGTCGCTTCTTATCCATGTTCGTCCTCCCCCAGATGGCTCCAGGGGCCACCTAAAAACTACGTAGTGTAGCCCTGCTCCGGAAAAGTGTCAAGGCGTCGCGCAGAGTGGAGCATTTACTTCGTCCACGGCCAAGCGATTCAGATGCAGAAAATTTTCGTCTGCGTTGCATCCAGCCGGAGGTAAACTGAGCGGGAATTAACTCCGCCCAAATCGTTACGGCCAAGGGCTGCACGTGCGCTGGCTGGAGAGTCAGAGGGGAAGGGTATGAAGAAGGCATTGGTAGGAGTGATGCTGCTGCTGATGGCGGGGTGTCGTGTTTGCGCGCAGGAAGAGGCAACGGCGCAGGCGCCCCCGAATGCGGGAGCGAGCTTCAGCGGGAGTTCGGCGTCGCAGGTGACGTTGTTTCCGGCGAGCGAGGCGGGGAGTTTCGCCCCGGCCAGTGCGGTGGGAGAGGCGAGCGGGGTGCCGACCCCAACGCCGCCACCGGCAACCCCGGCGGCGAAGCCCAAATACGTTTTTTTTGGAGACCGGGACGATTACCGGTGGCAGTTGGGAGTGGGCGTGGAGTTCTTCCGGTTTGAATCGAATGTGTTCAACGCGAGCCTGGTGGGATTGAATACCACGGTGACGTATTTCACGAACAGTTGGTTTGCGTTTGAAGGGGACGTGTTGACGGGGTTCGCGCCGGAGGTCTACGGCCACCTGGTGAAGATGGTGGGAGGCTCGGGAGGGATCCGGATCGGGGGACGGCGGGCGCGTTGGGAGCCGTGGGGACACGCGCTGGTGGGAGGCAACCACCTGCAACCGCAGACGGCGGACGGGAGCCGGCATGCGCTGATGGCGCAAGCGGGCGGGGGAGTGGATTATCGGGTGCACTCGCGGCTGTCGCTGCGACTGGAAGGGGATTGGATGTACACGACGTATTTCAACCACACGCAGAATAACTACCAAGGCGTCGCCGGGGTTGTGTTCCACTTCTAGGCGAGAAAAACAATCCGATCTGCGCCTGCTGCAGCAGGGCAAGCGAGAAGGCCCTAACCCCCACAATTACAGTTGTATGTGATTAGCTCCACAGAGAAAAAGAGGCCGCTGCGAGCAGCCTCACAGTGTTGGCGCGGATGCCCGGGAGTCAGTGAAGCGGAATTTGCCGCGGGGCGTCTAAGTGCTTAATCAGATCGGGGTGAGGTCGCCGTGAACTCGCAGGAGAATCAGGGAGCGCAGACGTGGAGCGGCCGCACGTCTGGAGTTACCCGTCTGACTGACAAATGCACAAAAGGAGATCGAAAATGAAAAAAGCAATGATGGTCGCCCTCGTTGTGGCGATGGCGATTGGAACCTCCGCGATTGCAGCGGAAAAAAACAGTGCGGAACGGCAGGCACAGAGCGCCGCGGCTGCGGATAAGACTACTCCGAGCTATGACATGAAGGCGCAGGCGCTCGTGGATCTGCAGGATTTGCAGAAAAAATACACCGAGCTGGCGCAATCGATTCCCGCGGAGAAATATGCGTGGCGCCCGGAGGCCGGAGTTCGCTCGGTGAGCGAACTGTTCCTGCACGTGACCGCGGCCAATTACAACATACCAGGCATGATGACGGGGGTCAGTGCCATGCCGGAATACAAGAAGGATGGATTTGAGAAGTCCACGACAGATAAGGCCAAGATCGTCGATCAACTGAATAAGTCTTTTGGCTATGCGATGGCCGCCGTGCAGGGCATGTCCAACGCCGATTTCGCCAAGCCGGAAAAGAAACTGGGGCCGGACGCGAACGATGGCGATGTGGTCTATATTTTGGTGGTGCACAATCATGAGCATCTGGGGCAGTCGATTGCATACGCGCGGGTGAACGGGGTTACACCGCCGTGGACAGAAGAAGCGCAGAAGAAGAGCGCGAAGCCCGCTGCGGATTAAGTCGAGATTTGAACGAGCAGCACGAATTGCAGGAGGGAAACGTCCGGGCTCGAATCGCCCGGACCCATTTTGTTAGGCGACCGAAGGAAACGGCCAGCGGACCCTCCTCCGGTCCATGAAAAAAGCATTTCCGGCAGGGATTTTCACAGCTTCCACAGGGGTGTGGAAAGCCGGGAAAAAAGTGTTTTGCAGGGCTTGACATCTTTCGAGGGTATAGTAAGATTACAAATGGCTCGGCGCTCCCCAAGAGTGTCGGGTCGTGCAAGGAATTCACAGTCGGGTCTGAAGTACTCCAAGGAACAGATCCTATAGTGAGGCGCCTAATTAGCACAGGTTAGAACAGTCGAGCATCGCGCGGAATCCCGATCATTCGGGATTGTGCCCGGCGCTCGACGCCGGGTTTTGCATTTTATGGGCACCTTTTAGCGGTTGTAAGCTAGGAAGGGTCCAGGTCCTCCGCAGGGAGGACGCTCTAGCGGAAGCTGGGGCCCCTGATGGGATCAGGGACAACGATCTTTGACAACAGTAAGGCTGGCAACTTCACGCCGAAAACTTTGGGCCGATTACGGTCTGCCTGGGGGAGTGATGGCGTGATTTATTACAAGTTCTGCTCGAGAAGTTGAGCAGTACTGTGGATTTACAAGGCGAACTCGATCAAGTACCTGGCAATTGCAGGGTCGACAGTCCCGGCGCCGAGCAATCGGACCACGGAATAATGGATCTGCAAGAAACAGGGCGAACGAACCGGTGGAAAGCCGCAGTTTAGCCACTGCGGCGAGTCGTTGTAGCGGCCGAACTTTAGTTCGGCCACCTGCAAGGACACCCCGGGAAACGACGTATTGAGTGAGTTTTATGATTAAGCTACTAAGAGCGTACGGTGGATGCCTTGGCGCTAGAAGGCGATGAAGGACGTGGCAAGCTGCGAAAAGCCTCGGGGAGCCGCAAGCAGGCTTTGATCCGGGGATGTCCGAATGGGGAAACCCAGCGGGATGAACTCCCGTTACAGCCGGCTGAATACATAGGCCGGTATGAGCTAACTCAGGGAAGTGAACCATCTCAGTACCTGAAGGAAAATAAATCACAGAGATTCCGAAAGTAGCGGCGAGCGAAATCGGAAAAGCCCAAACCCATGTGTTTACATGTGGGGGTTGTAGGACCGCATAAGTAGAGTTACCAAACCGGACACTACGCGAACCCGATGGAAAGCGGGACCGAAGAGTGTGACAGTCACGTAGCGGAAAGTGGACCGGACTCGAAGCGGCATCCTGAGTACCACGAGACACGAGAAATCTCGTGGGAAACTGGGGAGACCACTCTCCAAGGCTAAATACTCTCTAGCGACCGATAGTGAACCAGTACCGTGAGGGAAAGGCGAAAAGCACCCCTGCGAGGGGAGTGAAATAGAACCTGAAACCGTATGCTTACAAGCAGTCGGAGGGCCATGCATGGGCTTCGGTCCATGAAAGCCTGACGGCGTGCCTCTTGCTTAATGAGCCGGCTAGTTAATGTCACGTGCAAGGTTAAGCGCAAGCGAGCCGTAGCGAAAGCGAGTCCGAATAGGGCGACAAGTACGTGGTATTAGACGCGAAGCGGGATGATCTACCCTTGGCCAGGTTGAAGGTCGCTTAACCGCGACTGGAGGACCGAACAGGTGTGAGTTGAAAATCGCTCTGATGAGCTGAGGGTAGGGGTGAAAGGCTAATCAAATTCCGTGATAGCTCGTTCTCCCCGAAATGTCTTTAGGGACAGCCTTGCATGAATTGCCACGGTGGTAGAGCACTGAATGGACTAGGGACCAACTCAGGTTACCGAATCCAATCAAACTACGAATGCCGTGGACAACTATGCGGGAGTGAGACTACGAGGGATAAGCTTCGTGGTCAAAAGGGAAACAGCCCAGATCGCCAGCTAAGGTCCCTAACTATGTGCTAAGTGGTAAAGGAAGTGTATTCGCTCGGACAGCCAGGAGGTTGGCTTAGAAGCAGCCATCCTTTAAAGAAAGCGTAACAGCTCACTGGTCAAGCGGATATGCACCAACAATCCAACGGGGCTCAAGCACATGACCGAAGCTGCGAAATGAACATTTCTTACGAGATGTTTTTTGGTAGGGGAGCATTGCGTGGGGTGTAAAGGTAGACCGAGAGGACTACTGAACGCCACACAAGAGACCCTGCCGGCATAAGTAGCGATAAACACGATGAGAACTCGTGTCGCCGAAAGTCTAAGGTTTCCTGAGGAAGGTTAATCCGCTCAGGGTTAGGCGGGTCCTAAGGTGAGGCCGAAAGGCGTAACTGATGGACAACAGGTTAATACTCCTGTCCCGCCTGGTGACGTTTGACGATGGGGTGACGCAGAAGGATACGGAAGCCACCTGATGGATGGTGGTTGGCCAGTGAAAGCCGGTTCCCGCCGGGAAATCCGCGGGGGCGTTAACGGTGAGACTGGTCACGAGGCCTTTCGGCCGCAAAGTTTCCGATTTCACGCTGCCAGGAAAAACCTCTAAGGAGTCAACCAGGTGCCCGTACCACAAACCGACACAGGTAGACGAGGTGAATATCCACAGGCGCTCGAGAGAACGCTTGCTCAGGAACTAGGCACATTAGTCCCGTAACTTCGGGAGAAGGGACGCCGCTGTAGGGTTTATAGCCCGAAGCGGTCGCAGTGAATCGCGCTCTGCAACTGTTTAACAAAAACACAGCTCTCTGCAAAGTCGAATACGACGTATAGGGGGTGACACCTGCCCGGTGCCGGAAGGTTAAAGCAAGGGCTCAGCCGCAAGGCGAAGGCCTGAACTGAAGCCCCGGTGAACGGCGGCCGTAACTATAACGGTCCTAAGGTTAACGATCGCGCAGCCTTAGTAAAACTGAACCATATGCGGGAAACTCCTCGCACAGCTGTCCGGTACTCGTCGCACTTCGGTGCGGCAGTCAAAAGCCGGCGGACATGGGGACAATCCGCAGGGAAGACTCCAGGAGGTTAAAATGGAGAACCCTCAGAGACTTAACGTTCAGTCGCAGCCTGAGAAGCTACAAGCCCAATGGGTGGTCGGATTTGTTGACGGCGAAGGATGTTTCTACGTCGGCATCAATCCGCGCTCAGAGATGTCCTGCCAATATCAAGTACTCCCCGAATTCACGGTTGTTCAGCATCGACGTGACGTTCAACTGCTGCACGCACTGAAGAGATTCTTCGGCTGCGGGGTAGTTCGACAAAATCACGGAGATCGCATGGCCTACCGGGTTCGGGGGCTGGATCACCTCAACGAAAGGATCGTTCCCTTCTTTGAAAAGCATCCGCTGAAATCAAAGAAGCGAGTCGACTTCGCGAGGTTCCGAAAGATTCTGCACCTGATCAAACAGGGAAAACACTTGAGTTTGCAAGGCATTGAAGAAATACGGGCGATAGCTTCGGTAATGAACACAGGCAGCGAAAGAGAAAGTCCGGCTTCTCTGGAAACAGAGTAGGAGGATCCGAGCGAAATTCCTTGTCGGGTAAGTTCCGACCTGCACGAATGGTGGAATGATAGAGCGACTGTCTTGGCAAGCGGCTCGGCGAATTTGTGGTTCCGGTGAAGACGCCGGATGCCCGCATCTAGACGGAAAGACCCCGTGCACCTTAACTGCACTCTGGTCATGAGTAACGGTCCGATCTGCGTAGCATAGGTAGGAGCCTGTGAACTTCTGGTTTCGGCTGGGAGGGAGGCATCAGTGAAATACTACCCTGATTGAACTGTCGCTCTAACCTACCACCCGTGACGGGTGGGGAGACACGGCCAGACGGGTAGTTTGACTGGGGCGGTCGCCTCCTAAACTGTAACGGAGGCGCTCAAAGATCGGCTCAGGTGGATTGGAAACCCACTGTGGAGTGCAAGAGCATAAGCCGGTTTGACTGTGAGACCTACAAGTCGAGCAGGAACGAAAGTTGGATCTAGTGATCCGGTGGTCCCGCGTGGAAGGGCCATCGCTCAACGGATAAAAGGTACGCCGGGGATAACAGGCTGATCTAAGCCAAGAGTTCACATCGACGCTTAGGTTTGGCACCTCGATGTCGGCTCATCGCATCCTGGGGCTGTAGAAGGTCCCAAGGGTTAGGCTGTTCGCCTATTAAAGCGGTACGTGAGCTGGGTTCAGAACGTCGCGAGACAGTTCGGTCCCTATCTGGTGTGGGCGCAGGAAACTTGCGAGGAGTTGTCCCTAGTACGAGAGGACCGGGATGAACAGACCCCTTGTGTACGAGCTGTCACGCCAGTGGCACCGCTCGGTAGCGAAGTCTGGAAGAGATAATTGCTGAATGCATCTAAGCAAGAAGCTCGCCTCAAGATAAGGTTTCCCAATCCCGCTTCGGCGGGATACGAAGGACAGTCGAAGACTACGACTTTGATAGGCTGGAGGTGTAAGCGCAGTAATGCGTTCAGCTGACCAGTACTAATCGTCCGTTCGGCTTAATCATAAAACTTACTCAAGCCGTCGTTGCATCTAACGCCACTGAGTAGGGTTCACAAGCAATCCTTGTGAATACACAGTATGTTCGGCTGCGGGCCGAACTTGTAATTGCCAGCCTCTGTTGTCGAGACCTTGCCGTTTTAGTTCGCGGCAGGTCGCAAAGTTTGAGGTGAAAGGCGGGATGTTCCGAGGGTTCTTCTATCCTTGAACTTCTAACCTCCAACCTCTAAGTCTTTCCGGTGGTCATACCGCGAGGGTCACACCCGTTCCCATCCCGAACACGGAAGTTAAGCCTCGCTGGGCCGATGATACTGCACGGGTAACTGTGTGGGAACGTAGGTCGCCGCCGGGATAAATTGCGAAAGGCCCCGATGCCGCTCTGCGGCATCGGGGCCTTTTTTATTTTTCGCAGCATCTTACGGGGAGGAGAACGCGCGATGGAAAACACTTACGGTTGCCAGCACTTGACCGATGACGAGTTGCTGCGTGGGTTTGAGGGCTGCCGGCTAGCTCCCGGAAGTTTTCACCACGGCGATCATTTGCGCCTGGCGTGGATCTGTGTGCGGCGATTTGGTCTCGCTACTGCCGAGGAGCGCTTACTCAACGGTATTCGGAAAATGGCCGAGGGCGCCGGAGTCCCGCATAAATTCTTGCACACGACGACTGTCGCCTGGGTGCGGCTGGTTGCGGCAAGGTTAGGAGGAGGCAACGAATCGTTTGGGAATTGGATCGCAAAGTGGCCGGAGCTTATGAATAAGAATATCTTGGACCATCATTATTCCGCGGGGATCCTGGAGAGTCCGCAAGCACGGAACGGGTGGCTCGAGCCAGATTTGAAACCCTTGGAGTGCACGAAGAAACCCGCTGGAAATACGGCAATTTTCCGGTAGTCTGAGCCATCAATGTTTCGGGGACCTGCCTCGGATCCGAGCTCAGACATGATAAACTTTCGCTGAGGCTACCACGAAAGCGAAGAAGAAGTTCACGGTTTTGATTGAGCGCGACAATCGGGATACTACGTTGCCACTGTGCCGGCGCTGCGAGGTTGTCATACGCAGGCTAAGAGTCTTGATATGCTCATGAAGCGGGTCCGCGAAGTGATTGAACTCTGTCTGGAAGATGAGAGCGGAGAATCACAGATACTGGATCTCGTAGGGATTCAGCAGATACTCTGATTCGTTTTTGGCTGCTTGCTCCCCGGCACATCAATCGTTGGCCGCGCTGTGGGAAGGTTGGCTTACCGGCCGGATGACCGGCGGGAGATCGTGAAACTGCTCGGTTTCGGTTGAGCCCGCCAGCGCGGTTGTGGAAGCTGTACCGCTGGTGATGACGTTCTGAACTTCGTCGAAATAGCCGGTGCCGACGAAGCGCTGGTGCTTCACAGCGCCATAGCTGTGAGTGCGCTCGCTCTCGAATTCGGCATCCTGCAGTTGCGAATACGCGGTCATGCCCTGGTGCCGGTATTCCCGCGCCAGTTCAAACATGGTGTGATTCAAGGCGTGAAAGCCGGCCAGGGTGATGAACTGGAATTTGTAGCCCATGGCGCCCAGTTCGCGCTGGAAGCGCGCGATGTCTTCCTTGCTGAGATGCTTTCGCCAATTGAACGAAGGAGAGCAATTGTAGGCAAGCAGTTTGCCGGGATATTTCGCGTGGATCGCCTCGGCGAAGATACGGGCTTCCTCAAGATTGGGCTTGGAGGTTTCCCACCAGATCAGGTCGGCGTAGGGCGCGTACGCGATGCCGCGCGCAATGGCAGCCTTCAGGCCGCTCTTGACGTGGAAGAATCCCTCCGCGGTGCGCTCGCCTGTGCAGAAGGCGCGGTCACGCGGGTCGACGTCCGTGGTCAGCAGGGTGGCGCTATCGGCGTCCGTGCGCGCCATAATCAGCGTGGGCACCCCCATGACATCGGCGGCCAACCGCGCGGCAACAAGTTTTTGAATGGCTTCGGTGGTGGAAACCAGCACCTTTCCGCCGAGGTGGCCGCATTTTTTCGCCGAAGAAAGCTGGTCTTCGAAGTGCACGCAGGCCGCACCCGCTTCAATCATCGCCTTCATCAATTCGAACGCATTTAAATTCCCCCCGAATCCAGCTTCGGCATCGGCCACCATCGGCGCGAACCAGTGCTGGCCATTCTTCCCCTCGGCGTGATGAATCTGGTCCGCCCGCGTGAGCGCCTGGTTTATGCGGCGCACAAGATTCGGGACGCTGTCGGCGGGATAGAGGCTCTGATCGGGATACATCTGCCCGGAATTATTGGCATCGGCGGCCACTTGCCAGCCGCTGACGTAGATAGCCTGGAGGCCTGCGGCAACTTGCTGGATGGCCTGGTTGCCGGTCATAGCGCCAAGGGCCGCGACGTAGGGTTCCGAATGAAGAAGATCCCAGAGCCGCTCGGCGCCCAGGCGCGCAAGAGTATGTTCGACCTGCACGGTGCCGCGAAGCCGTTCGACGTCTTCGGCGGTATAGGGCCGGGTAATCCCGTTCCAGCGAGGATCGGACTGCCACCGGCTTTTCTCTCCCTGAGGGTTAGGATTGTGTGTCGGAGTCATGCTTGCGTCTCCTTCTGGGCAGGGCCGGGGGAAGTCCGGGGCCGTGCAGTTTGCCTCAGTTGAATGCGATTATGCGGAAAAAAGGGTGGTCAGTCAAACGGATTGTAGCTATCATCTTGATAGATAATTATTATCGGTACGTATGGTACCCGGACAATCAGCGATGCTTTGGAGGTACGACGGCTATGGAAATCGTGCAACTGGAAACCTTTCTTGCGGTGGCGAGCAGCGGCGGATTTCATCGAGCTGCCGCGGCCTTGCGTGTCAGCCAGCCCGCAGTGAGCGCCCGCATCCGCGCGCTCGAAGATTCGCTCGCAACCCGCTTGTTCGAACGCGGTCCAGGCGGGTTTTCGCTCTCGCCGGCGGGGAAAACGCTGCGCCCGCATGCGGAACAGTTGCTGCGACAAATGGCGATAGCCCGTCAGGCGGTGCATGAATTGCGGCCGGCATCTGGCGGTGCGCTGCCGATTGCCGCTTCGCTTTCCATCTGCACGTATCTTCTGCCGGCAGTGTTGAAGAAATACCAGACGGAGCATGCGGACGTCGTGGTGAGTGTGCGCAGCGGCAATTCCGCGGAGGTCTTGAAGATGGTGTTGGATGGCGAGGTGGAATTCGGGCTGGCACGGTCGCTGCATCATCCGGAAGTGGAAACCATCAGCTTGCGCGATGATCCCCTAATGCTCGTGGGCCATCCGCGGCATCCCGCCGCCGCACGGCGAAAATTGAGCCTTGAGCAACTGGAATCGTTGCCGCTCATTGCCTATGACCGTGGATCGAGCGATTGGACGCTGATGAACGGGCTGTTTCGCCGGGCGGGGCTTTTGCCAAACATTGTCCTGGAAGTGGAAACGATCGAGGCGTGTCTGCGGATGGTGCTGCGGAAATTGGGGCTTGCGTTTCTGCCGCAGATTGCCGTGCATGAGGAGCTGCGAAAGAAAAAGCTGGTAACGCTGGAAATCACGGATGCCGAAGCCCTGCGGCGGAGCCTGGATGTGATCGTGCCGCGGCGCCGGCCGCTTTCGCGGAACGCAAAGGGCTTGCTCGAGGGACTCCGGGAAGCCACGCGGCCTCTTCCGGGAGCGCAGGCGCGAGCGAAGCGATAGCGCGTGGCAGCGTTCCACAAGCGGCTGGTTTCGTTCACCGGTCCTGCGTACAATGAGCGCACAAATGAGAGAAAAACAATGACGCACACAAAACAGACAGTACTCATTACCGGCGGCACCGATGGATTAGGGAAGTCCGCGGCGCTTCATCTTGCGGACCGCGGCTATCGCGTCTTTGCGGCCGGACGTTCCGTGGAGAAGCGAGCGGAACTCGACCGGCTTGCCGCGCAGAAGAACTTGCCCTTGGAGACGCTGGAATTGGACGTCTGCGACGGCGGCTCGGTACGGCGCGCCGTGCAGAGCGTTCTGCAGACCGGCAGCGGCATCGACGTGCTGATCAATAACGCCGGGATCGGCTACATGGCGGTGGTGGAAGAATTGCGCCTGGAGGACTTCCGGCAGCAGTTTGAGACCAATCTGTTCGGGGTGCTGCGCGTAACTCAGGCGGTTTTGCCGCACATGAGAGAGCGACGGCGGGGGCGAATCCTGATGATGAGCAGCGTGGCGGGGCTGATCTCGCCGCCGACGTACGGCGCGTACAGCAGCAGCAAGCACGCGCTGGAAGGATTGACGAACGCGTTGCGCCTGGAGATGTACTCCTTCGGAGTAGAGGTCATTTTGATTGAGCCGGGCTACATCGTGACAAATTTTCAACAGACCGCCAAGGAATTGGCGCAGCCTTACGTGGAAGCCGCGAAAACCAGCCCCTACGCGAAGATCTATTCGGGTGCGTGGGAAGGCGCAAACAAGGGCAGAGTCAGTTCGAAGACGACGCCCGAGGACTGCGCGCGGGTGATCCTGGAAGCCATCGAATCGCCACACCCGAAGGCGCGTTATCCGGTCACGCCGATGGCAAAGTGGCTGGCGATCGGAAAAAGGATTCTCCCGGACACCTTGCTGGACTCACTCATTCGACGGAGATTTGGAGTGACGCGCGAGGCGTAGCGCAGCTCAGTTGGAGGCTTGGAACGACGTGCTGTGCTCGCGTACTCGAGAGGTGAACTATCTGTAGTCCAAAATTCCCGATACATTGTCATCCTGAGGCCCCGCAAATAGCGCACTCCTCAGGGTGACACTGTGTTTTTGGGTTGGCATGACGAAGATATTGCATTTTGTGAGAGATTCGCTTTAGAGGGAAGACGAATGGGCCAAATGATTCGCTCGATTCTATCGCTGGGCTGCCTGTTGGCAATATCCGCAGGAGCGGCCGCGCAGAAGCGTGAGTCCACAAACCAGGAAGCGCGCGCGATCTTTCAGCAATTGGTGGAGATCAACACGACC
Source organism: Candidatus Acidiferrales bacterium (assembly GCA_963734105.1). Lineage (GTDB taxonomy): Bacteria > Acidobacteriota > Terriglobia > Acidiferrales > UBA7541 > Acidiferrum. The sequence continues at coordinate 525,536 of CAVTFW010000010.1, forward strand.
GAGTCCGTTGGCAACGTCACCAAGGCATCGGAAGCCATGGCCAAGCGATTGCGGGACGCAGGCTTCCCGGAGAAAGACATTATCGTTGCCGGGCCGGACGCGCGCAAGAAAAACCTGGTTGTGCGGTTCCGCGGCACTGGCAAACGCGCCCCGATCCTGTTCATCGGGCATCTCGACGTAGTCGAAGCGCGGCGCGAAGACTGGAGCATGGATCCATTCCAGTTCATCGAGCAGGAGGGAAACTTCTACGGGCGGGGCACTCGGGACATGAAGTCCGGCGATGCCATCTTGATCATGAGTTTTCTTCGCCTGAAGCGGGAAGGCTACCAGCCTGATCGTGACCTCATTGTGGCCCTCACCGCAGATGAAGAGACCGGGGCTTCCAATGGAATCGACTGGCTCTTGAAAGAGCATAAGGACTGGATCGACGCGGAATACTGCATCAATCTGGATGCCGGCGAGTTTGAACGGTTGCGAGGACAACGCGTCCTGGCCGGATTACAGGCAAGCGAAAAGGTCTACGCGGATTTCCAGTTTGAAACCACGAACCCCGGGGGCCACAGCTCCGTGCCGGGTTCCGACAATGCGATTTATGAATTGGCCGCCGCATTAGACAAGCTGCAGAGATTCTCGTTTCCGGTCAGGATCAATGAAGTTACGCGAGGCTATTTTTCACAATCGGCCGGTCTTACCGCGGCTTCCCTGGCCACGGATCTACGCGGTGCGGCGCAGGAGCCGCCGAATCCAGCCGCAATTGAGCACCTTTCCGCAATACCGTATTACAACGCATTGCTGCACACGACCTGCGTAGCCACCATGCTTGCCGGCGGACACGCGCCCAACGCTCTCCCGCAATCCGCGCGCGCCACCGTCAATTGCCGGATCTTTCCCGGGGAGGATCCGGAAGAAGTGCACAAGACGTTGGAAAAAGTGGTGGCCGACCCCAATGTCAAGGTGACCGTGGTCCCCGAAAAAACCGCGGATGGAAAATTGATCCCCGTCGTGGCCGTTCCACCATCCGCGCTCCTGCCGGAGCTGACGAAGGCCCTCGAGCAGACCCTCTCGACGATGTGGCCCGGGCTTCCCGTGGTGCCAACGATGTCCACCGGCGCTTCCGACGGGAAATATCTCCGGATCGCGGGCATTCCCACCTTCGGAATCGCCTGCATGTTCTTTGACATGGAAGATGACCGCTCGCACGGCAAGGACGAGCGAGTCGGCGTACAGGATTATTACGATGGTGTCGAGTTTGGCTATCGATTCATGAAAATGCTCTCATCTCAATAGCCGCCCATAGGCGCGGAATTCAGGCGCGCGGCTCCACCAAAAGAGAAAAGCCCCCGAGGGGTCGGGGGCTTTTTCGCTGGGAAGACTATTCTTCAGGGTTTTGTCGGATCTGGCGGCTCGCCCGGCTTCACGTCTTGCGGAGCCGTGGCAATGGCCGCAACCGGCTTCGCCGAATCCGAACCATACCGCGTCAGATACGGCATAAACGGCGTGACTTCAAACGGCATCTTCTCGCGTTCGGCCACGGTGCCGACGGGCTTGCTCTTGATCAACTCCAGTTTGTCGTTCCAGGGATCGATCTTCACGCGGCCGCCAAGAGGCAGCGCCGCAATCTTCTGCGGGTTCTGCTTCGGGTCCAGCGGCACGGTGGCTTTCAGATCGCTGATCTGCGGAATGCGATTGCCGAGGTGCGCGCTGATCAGATTGGGAATTTCCTTCTCCCGGCAATCGAGCGCCTGCAGGAACAGTCCCGCGTTGCCCAACTGGTTCTTGTAGGGCGAATTGTTCAGAATTTGAAGAGCCTTGGCATTGGCGGCGGCTTTCCTCTTCGGGAGTGCGCGCAAATCCAAAGTGGCGGAACGTGTCCTTGTCGTCGACCAGCAACTGATCGAAGAACGCGTATTGCGAATCGAGGCGATGCCCCAGAACCACGTGGCTCAGTTCGTGAGCGAGCATGGTGGCCAGGCTGGCTTCGTCCGGCAGCACGTCGACCAGGCCCGCGGCTGAGCACGATCGTGTGGCCGACGGTGAACGATTCGAGCGTGGAGGTCATCAGGACGCGGCAGCGTACTTCGGGATCGACGTCGATGTTGTTGGTGACCTCCAGGTTGTTGATGACGGTCTCCAGCACCTTGTCCACTTCGCCCTTCGGCGACATCAAGCCAATGCGCTCGAGGCGATCGATGATGTTGTCCTCGGCCTGACGGTCCCAGGAGCGCTGCGCCTGAATCGGAGAAAGGTCATTGGCGGTCTTGGTGTCGTCGTTGACCGGAGTCTCCACGAGAATCTTGCTCAACTCTTCTTCCTTCGAAGAGCTGCCCAGGTTATAGCCCCACAGGCGGGTCTGCGCTTTGAAGTCCAGCTTCTTGCTGATGCGCGTAGTGCAGGTCCTTCTCTTCGCTGTACACGAAAGTGGGCAGCCAGACGCCCGGCTGCACGTTCGTGCGCCAACTGTCAAAGTGAAAGTACCAGCTGGAATGACCGTTGCCGCTGTAGGCGCCGTTGAACCGCACGATGTGAAAGTCCTGATCTTCCACCCAGATGCGGCCCAGGAAACGGCCATTGCTTGTTCTTCTCCGTCGGCGTCACGTCGAACACCAGGCAGCGCACTTCGCCGAGGAATTCCCGGCGAACATAGTCAAACTTGTAGTGCTGCTTATCGAAGCCGTTGGTGTCGATGAAGATCATCTGCAGGAAGCCATCCGGCAGGTACTGCATCGCAAAGCTGAAGAAGTTGCCGATGGAACCGACGACCTTCTTGCCCTTGCCGCCAGTGTCGTTAAGCGGCACTAGGTTGACACCCTTCTGGAAGTTGGCGCGGCCGAGAAAATACTTGTCGCCGGCAGGCACTTCCCCGAGGTCCTTATCCGCCTTCAGATTCTGAATGTAGGTCTCGACCAGCGGCGAGTAATTACGCATCTGGCCGTACAGGCGTTGCTCGTTGTTGATGACCCGGTCGAGCACCTGATCCATCGTCCGCGGTTGGTCCGCCGCCGCCGATGGCGGTGTGTCCGCCACCAGCGGAACGCTGGCGCATGCGCCGAGCAGCAGCACCAGGATATTTTTCGACAGCGTTCGCATGATCATTTCTCCCTCAGTAGGCCAGCCGGAATTCGATTCGCACCCGGGCCGGAAAATCCACCGGTTCGCCCTGGCGCTTCGCCGGCTTGAATTTGATTTGTTGCGCGGCACCGGACTGCCGAGCTTCGTCCAGGCCGTGGCCCAGGCCGCTCACCACCCGGTTGATTTGAACGGTGCCGTTCGCCAGGAAAACCACGTCCAGCACGACATCACCTTCAATCTTCAGAGCTACGCCCTTCGGCAGTGTACTCCGGCTTGCGGCTTTTCCAAAATGTCAGGAGGCGTGTCGGCGGGCCCGGAAGCGTCCGCCTTCTTTTTCGGAGCCGTCGGCCGTCGTGTCCGCAGCGTCGCCAAAACCACCGGCCACCACCGTGCCCTTTTTGCCGCTGCCACTCGCCGGAGGCGTGGCCGTTCCATTGCCAAAACCCGTGCTGGCCACCGTTCCTCGAATGCCGTTCTTGCCGCCGGTTCCGTTGCCATAGCCTTCACCGCCGGGCAGAGCGGGCGAACCCAGGCGATTCACGTTGGTCGCATGATTCGGATCGCCCTTGCCGGCGATGCCGTTCGGGTCGCCAAAGCCGCCCGTCTGCACCTTGTCGACAGGAGCCTTGACGGTCGCGGGCGCGGCGCTGCCGGTCCAGATTACCAACCTTCACGTCTTCCTTCGGCCGCTTCGGGCCGTTTTCCTTGGTATCGATCTTGACGGCGTCGAAACGCCGGGTTCATCTCCGGGAGCTTTCACTTCAATTTTTTCGATCTTTGGCTCAACCTTCTTGGGTGCAGCCAGATTCGCGAAGATGTGCGGTTGCTGCGGATTCAACTTCGGCGGCTCGACCGGCGGCGCGGGCTTCGGCTCGACCTTCGGAGCCACAGCCTTCACCTTCGCGGGCGGAGGCGGAGGCTGGGCCACCGGAATTTCCGTCATCGGCTGAGCGATGGGTGTGGTCGAATAGAAGTGAATTGCGGTCTTCATTCCTTCCGGATAAAGCAGGGGAACGAGAAGGAAAAACCCCAATATGGACGATCTGAAAAATCGGCGCTGACGCCGACGCGGCGCCAGTTCGGTTTGGCTTCCGGCAGCAAAGCCAAGCGGGCAGGGATGGGCTTGCTCCCGATTTGCTGCTTCCATGCTTCCGCGCTCGCAGCGCGGCTGGGCTTGGGGTCAAATCCAACGCCAAGCGAGTTCGTTCGTGGTGCATCAGCTATCATCGTGGTCATCCGCTTGCCGCCTCACGCGAAAGTTCCTCCCTCTGAACCCAAGTCCAGGGAATCAAGCAGTTTCAGCTTCGGGAAGTCCTCGTTGCCAGTACGAGCGTACTGGCCGCAGACAAACCCCCGAATAGGACTTTCGTACTAAAGACGCGTACTCGCTATTGACGTTGCGAGTGCATGCTTGGGGACGAAAGATTACTGGAACAAACCCGCCGAGGCGAATTTCGTTGCGAGGCAGGGAACGCAACACTGCATAGGATACCGCAACTACGGGGGAAGATACCCGCAGATTTACGCACCGGACTCCTCCCGAGGGGGGTGAGAGGTTGGATGCCAGGGTTGCCCAAGACGTTGGTTGCATCGAGAGGCCCGCAAGATATAGAAATAAGGGAGTTAAGGGCAGTTCAAGGAATTCGATTGCCACACGACCCGGCGGCCAACCCGCGCCCCGATCCGGTCGCCCTGCTTCGCAGGCTGCAGCCCCGCGTTCGCTCCCTCTATTCCAAGTCCCGATCGTCGGAGTGGAGCCTGACTCTCCCACAGTTTGCCGCGGCGCTGGAGCGGAGCGTCTGCAAGCGCTTCGAGGAAGGCACAGTCAGCCAGGATAACCTGCAACAGTATCTAGAGACTCTCTCGATCGATGATCTGGCGCTGGCGAGTGCCTGCATGGAAGGTTCGGACGCCGCTTGGGAACACTTCGTCTACACCTATCGCGGTTATCTGCGAGCCGCCGCCGGCTCCATCACAAAGGGCAGCCGCGCTGGCGTGGATGCCCAGGAACTGGCGGATTCTCTTTTCGCCGAGCTGTTCGGACTGGTGGATGGCAAACGCGGCGAAGCTTCTCTCTTCCGCTATTTTCATGGCCGGAGTTCGCTGAAGACCTGGCTCCGCACGGTTCTCGCCCAACGGCACATTGACCGGCTGCGAATGAGCCGCCGGTGGGAGCCCCTTGAGCGGGAAGACGGCGAAGAGGAAACCCAGGTTTCGACGCAAAACGTTTCGGCGCCTTCACCGGATCCGCATCGCCGCCGGTATCTCCGCCGTTTCCTCTTTGCTCTTGCCGTCTGTCTGGAGGCGCTGGCTCCGGAAGACCGCAAGCGGCTCGAGCTTTATTACGCCCGGGAGAAAACGCTCGCGGAGGTTGGCCGCCTGCTCGGCGAGCATGAGTCCAGCGCCTCGCGCAACCTGGAACGCGCGCGCCGCGAATTGCGCGCCAAAGTCGAAGAATGTCTGCGAACCGGCTGCCACGCGGGCGATCGCTCGGGGAGCTTGCCTCCCCTGAGCGATGCGGAAATCGCTCTCTGTTTCCAATATGCCGCGGAGGATGCCCCAATCGATTTCCGCCAAATGTTTCCGGAAAAGCCTTCCGCCAGGCGCGAAGCCGGACGAAAGGAATCGTCATGAGCGGTTGCAAGAAACGATTCAAGAAACGTTCTAGGGAAGGAGAGCTCCATGCCGAGTGACGACCGCGAAGAGCAATTTGAACGCGCACTGGCGCGGCATTTGCGCAATGCCTCCCCCGATTCGGCCTGCCCGGATGCCGAGATCCTCGCCGCGTACCATGAGCGAACGCTTTCGCCGGAAGAGATGACGCGTGTGAAGGAGCATCTCGCGGGATGCGCGCGATGCCAGGAGAGCCTGGCCCTTGTGGAACAATCCGAAGACGTGCGCGGGGCGAGCGTCCAGCAGGACGATGTCGTTCTGAACGCCGCGCCGAGGCAAGAAGCGTCAACACCCATTCGCTACGATGGCTCCGCGGCCACCTTGGCGCTGGATCGTGCCGGTGGGCGCGCTAGCCGCCGGTGTCATCGTTTGGGTCGGCGTAAAGGAAATACAAACGCAGCGACGCCAGGCTATGGAAAGTGTCCAAGTGGCGCAAAATCGGCAAGCCACCCCACAAGCGCCGGCGGTTGGTTACAAATCCATGGATCAATTGAGAAAGGAAGAGCCGCTGGCGCAAAAATCGGACGAAGAATCCCGCACGCTGCATGCACCCGCACCTCCTCTGCCCAAACCTGCATCCCCAGCGCTAGCGGGCGCCGCGGCAAAAGTAAGCGCCCCGCCGTCTCCCGCGGGAGCACCGGTCACGAGCAATCAAGAAATGCTTGGATTTTCTGGCGCCGCGAAACCACTTCCGCCGCCACGGGCTCCTCTCAGCTCGACCGGCGCCGCAACGAGCCGCGCCATGCAAATAGCCGCGCCACCGGCCGCGGATGCTGCAGCTCCGGCTGGGACGGCGGGCAATCGTTCCGCCGAAGAGAAAAAGCAAGCGGTTGTGCCGGGCGCCAGCGAGACTGTGCAGGTGACAACTGCGGCGCCAGCGGCAGGTACAACTTCAACTTCAGCGTCAGCTCTAAATTCAAGCGCAACGCAACTTACACTTCAAGCGCGCAACGTGACACGCCTCTTGCAACTAGCCGCCGGTGATCCCCGCTACATTATTGCTCCCGGTGAAAGACATGCCTGGCGCGTGGGCGAGGCGGGCAAAATCGAGCGTAGCACCGATCGCGGCAAAACCTGGAAACTGCAAAAAAGCGGCGTGACTGCCGATTTGACGGCGGGGTCGGCCACCTCGGACAAAGACTGCTGGGTTGTCGGCAGAGGACGGGACCGTTCTGCTCACCACCGATGGCGGCAAACACTGGAAGCTGATTTCCTCGCCGATCAACCGAAGACTTGGGCGGCATCCACGCGACGGATGCCCAGCACGCCTCGATCTGGGACGTTCCCAATCGCAAGAGTTTTGAGACTACGGACGGCGGTGCAACCTGGAACCGCACCTCAAAGGATTAGTAATCCTGCGCAAGAAAGTTCCGGCGGCTTCGTTCTAACGGGGAAGGCAAATACAATTTAAGGAGATTTCATGGAATACCTTGCAGATCACCAAAAACGTGGCGCGCCGTTGGGCTGCGGCCGTCGCTGCCATCGCCTTGGCCGGAGCGGCGGCGTTGGTGCCGTCCTATCAGGCGGGCAAAAAAGCAGAAGCGCCGGAGAAAAATGCGGCGCCGGCGGATGTTGCGGATCAATCTACTTCGCTGACCGATCAGACCGATCTGGCCGTGACTGTCTACAACTCCAACATTGCGCTGGTGCGCGACGTTCGCCAGTTGCAGTTGCCCTCCGGGGACTTTCGGCTGAAGTTCATGGACATCGCCGCCACCGTGAATCCGGCCACGGTTCATTTTCGCTCCCTGACGGAACCGGAGAAGCTGGGTGTGCTCGAGCAGAATTACGAATACGATCTGTTCGAACCCAATAAGCTGCTAAACAAATACGTCGGCAAGGAAGTGACGCTAGTTAGTCTTACATGGACAACGGCACAACCAAGCATGAAGAGATCAAAGCAATTCTGCTGGCGAACAATAACGGCCCGGTCTGGAAAATCGGCAATGACATCGTGACCGGAGTTTACGGCGGAAGCTACCGTTTCCCGGAGGTACCGGCGAACCTGTATGACCGGCCGACGCTGCTGATGTCCCTGGAAAATTCCGGCTCGCACAAACAGACGATTGAAACTTCCTACCTGGCGAACAGCCTGTCCTGGAACGCGGATTACGTGCTAACTGTGGCGCGCGACGATAAGGCCGCCGACCTCGATGGCTGGGTTACCCTGACCAATAATTCGGGCACCGCCTTCCATAATGCGAGGTTGCAGCTTGTTGCCGGCGACCTGAACCGTCTTCCTCAGGGAAGAGCGGTCAACGACGCGATGGATTCCCGCATGGCTCGAAGGCCGCGCCAGTTCCGCAGTTTGAGCAGGAAAATTTCAGCGAATATCACCTCTACTCCCTTGGGCGGCGCACCTCCGTCGAGGATAAAGAGACCAAGCAGATCAGTCTGCTTGAGGGTAGCGGCGTTCCGGTCGAAAAACTGTTCGTGGTGAACGGCCAGAATTTCTACTATCGCAACGCGCAAATCCCCGGCTCTCCTCTCAAGGATCCGGTCATGGTTTTCTACAAATTCAAAAACGAGGAGAAAGCCGGTCTTGGCATTCCGCTTCCCAGCGGTAATCTCCGCGTCTACCAGAAGGATTCCAAGGGCGGATTGCTATTTATCGGCGAGGACCACATCGATCACACGCCCAAAGACGAATTCGTTACCGTGAAAATCGGAAACGCATTCGACGTGGTGGCCGAGCGCAAGCAGACCGACTTCAAGAAAGATTGCCGACCGCGTTTACGAAATGGAGTATTCGATTACGTTGCGGAATCACAAGGACACGCCCGTCACTGTCCAGGTGAATGAACCGATCGGCGGGGATTGGGAGATGCTCGATTCCACGTTTCCGAGCCAAGAAGACCGCAGCCTTTGCGGCGCAATTCAATGTCCCGGTGAAGCCCAGTGGAGAATCCGTGCTGAAATACCGGATTCGCGTTCACTGGTAAGATCTCTCGTCCGGCGGGCGGCTCGCGTCAGTCGGCGCTCCCGCACGCTTCATCGCAACTTCTCGCCACAAAGATCATCTCCGGCGAGGCGTCGCCGAGGGCGAGCTGTCGAAATTCCCGTAAACGGCTTCAAGACGGAAACCGCAGCGCGCCAGCAGGTGCTCCACTTCGTACCGGAAGAAGTAACGCAGCGTCCAGGCCATCACCAGTCGCTCCTGCTTTCCGTCAGGGTGCGTCACCCGAAATATCATCTCGACCTCATTTCGCTGCAGGCCGCGGTGAAATGCGCTGACACGTTCGGAAAGCGCCACATGGCGTCCGCCCGGCATGTCGTACTCGGCCAACGCGGACTCGTTCAGGAACATCGGGTCGTGCATCCGCTCCGGGTCCGTCTGAAAGAAGTCCATAATCAAGCGGCCATTCTGCGCCAGATGTTTCTTGACGCAATTCAGGCACCCATCTGTTGCTCCGTCTCCAGCAAATGCTGAAACGGCCGGAAGGGAATCAAGATGGTGCGGAATTTCTCTTCCAGGTCAAACTCGGTCATGTCGCCCTGAACCAGGTGAACCCGTTCGCGCGCCTCTCGACGCACATGCGGCACGCTTTTCCACCGCCCGCTCCAGCATTTTTTCCGAAATGTCCAGCCCAACAATGCGGTAACCTGCTTCGGCGATCGCCAGGGTGATGCGTCCGGTACCGCAACCCAATTCGAGGACAGGATCGCCATACTTCCTCGTCGCCATGCAGTAGAACGCCACGTCCTGCGTTCGCTGTGTCACGAATCGGCGAACTGTCGTAATAATCCGCAATGAAACCGTCGTAGAGCGCTTTCTGCCCGCTCATTCTTCCACCACCGCGTCGGCCTCAATCTCCAGCAGGATTTCGGGCGAAATGAGCTTGCTGACCTCCACCATGGAAGTGGCCGGGCGAATGTCCTTAAAGAATTCGCCGTGAGCGCGGCCGATTTTCTCCCACTCGGCGATGTTGGTGACGAACATGCGCGTGCGCACTACATCCTTCAGGCTGGCGCCCGCGCGCGCCAGCGCCGCTTCGATGTTCCGGATGATCTGCACCGTCTGGGCATAGACATCTCCGATGCCGATGATTTTTCCGTCCGGCCCTGTCGCAGTTGTGCCGGAAACGCAGATGTGATTGCCGATGCGAACCGCGCGCGAGTAGCCCACAATCGGCTCCCAGGGAGTCCCCGTGGAAAAGTTCTGCCGTGGCATATTGGTTCCTTCCGACGGCCCGCGTTTCCGTACGCCTGTGGACCGCATGCTAAACTTAAATGAAGTATCGCACAGGGCGAAACAAGTGTCTGGCCCGGCAAAGAGACGACATACGATGCGTTGCAACAACATTCTTGAAGCGGTGGGACGGACACCGCTGATCCGCCTGAACCGCATCGTCACCGGCCTGAAGCCGCAAATCTGGGTGAAAGCGGAGATGCTGAATCCCGGCGGTTCCGTGAAAGACCGTATCGGCATCACCATGATCGACGAAGCCGAGAAAAAAGGCCTGCTGAAGCCCGGCGGCACAATTATCGAGGGCACCAGCGGAAACACCGGCATGGGATTGGCTGCTTGTGGCGGCGGTGCGCGGCTACAAATGCGTGTTCACGACCACGGACAAGCAGTCCAAGGAAAAAGTGGATTTGCTGAAGGCGCTCGGAGCGGAAGTGATTGTTTGCCCAACGGCGGTCGAGCCGGAAGATCCGCGCAGCTATTACAGCGTGGCGAAAAAACTGGCGCGCGAAATCCCCAATTCCTATTATCCGAACCAATACGACAATCCGACCAATCCGGAAGCGCACTACCAGACTACCGGCCCCGAAATCTGGGAAGACTCCGAGGGCAAGATCACCCACTTTGTTTGCGGCATGGGCACGGGTGGCACCATCAGCGGCGTCGGCAAATACTTGAAAGAGAAAAACCCCAAGGTGCAGATCGTCGGCGTCGATCCCGAAGGTTCGCTGTACTACGATTTTCATAAGACCGGGAAAATTACCAAAGCACGCACGTACGTCGTCGAGGGCATCGGCGAGGATTTCTTTCCCACCACCATGGACATGGCCATTCTGGACGATGTGATCCAGGTGAATGACGAAGAGTGTTTTGTGGCCGCCCGCCGATTGGCCAAGCAGGAAGGCATTTTCACCGGTGGTTCGGGCGGCGGCTGCCTGTCCGCAACGATGCGGCTGGCGAAGGATCTGGGGCCGGACTCCTTCATCGTTGCGTTGATGCCGGACACGGGCATGCGCTACCTCAGCAAGGTATACAACGACGAGTGGATGCGCGAGCGCGGCTACGTGGAATCGAGCGTGCCGATTACTGCGGCGAGAAGTGGTGAACGCGAAAAAGGGAGCGGGTAAGGTTCGCGAGTTGGTCATCGCGCGGCCTTACCAAACGGTGTTTCATGCGCTGAAAACCATGCAGGAACAGGATATTTCCCAGATCCCGGTCTTCGAGGAGAATTTGCCCATCGGCACGGTTTATGAAGACCAGATCCTGACGCTCGCGTTGCAGGGCAAGGACCTGCGCAAGCTGGTGGTCCGCGAAGTGATGGCCAAGCCGATGCCAAAGGTACCGAAGAACGCTCCGGTCGAACGCATCACCTATATTCTCAGCCACGAGAATCCCGCGGTGTTCGTCGAGATGGATGACGCCACGCTTCGAAATCCTCACGAAATACGACCTGATGAGCACCGTGGCCAGTCTGATGGAACAAAAACGCTAGCAGCTTGTGCCGTACCATCTCTCGAAATAACAGGACCGAAGACGTGAAAATTCAGGACTTCAACGAACGGCTGAAGAATTCGATTCTTATCGCGGATGGCGCGATGGGCTCGATGCTGTATGAAGCAGTGGGCGCGGTGCGCTGCTTCGACGAGCTGAACGCCACCGAGCCGGAAGCGGTCTTTCGCGTGCATCAGGCGTATATCGAGGCCGGCGCGCAAATCATTGAGACCAATACGTTCGGGGCGAACCGCTTCAAGCTCGCGCCGCTAGGTCTTGGCGCCGAAGTGCAGCGCTTGAATGGCCGCGGCGTGAAAATTGCCCGCGAGGCGCGCGAGTCTGCCGCGCGGGAAGTTTTGATCGCCGGCTCGATGGGGCCGCTCGGCATCGGCGTCCAGGCGCGCCATCCGGAGCCGGAGCAGATCCTGGCGATTTTTCATGAGCAGGCCATGGCGCTCGAAGAACGCGGCGTGGATCTGTTTGTTCTGGAAACATTTTCCTACATTGAGGAATTGCTCCTGGCGATCGACGCAATCCGCTCATTTTCTTCGTTGCCCATCGTTGCCCAGCTCACCTACTCCGAAGAAGGCACGACCTACGGCGACGTGCGCCCTTTCCTCGCCGCGGCCATGCTCAAGGACAAAAACATACAAGCCATCGGCGCGAACTGCACGCTCGGACCGCAATCGCTTTTGCCGATCCTGCAGGAACTCGCGAATACAGGCGATGTGCGGGTCACCGGCATGCCCAACGCCGGCTTCCCCAAGCGCGAGGGCGACCGCATCGTTTATCCAAAATCTTCGCCGGCCTACTTTGCCCAATTTGCGCGCGAAGCCGCGGAAATCGGCGTGCGGATTCTGGGCGGCTGCTGCGGCACCACGCCTGCCCACATTCGCGCCATGGCTGACGCGGTGAAATCTCTGCGGCCGTCGCTGTCGCACGCGACCGCCACGGTTGTGGCCACCACGCAGCCAGCGCCTCCTGTCCTGGAGCGCGAACCCGAGAGCAAGTTGTGGAAAAAACTGCAGAAGAAGGAATTTGTGGTTTGCGTGGAGATCGATCCTCCGAAAGGCATTTCGATGGATCGCATCTACGAGCAGGTGGACAAAGTGATGGCGTCCCGGAAAGTGGACGCCATCGACATCAACAGCGGCGCGATGGCCCGCGTCGGGATGGACGCGCTGATGGTCGCCGGCGCACTGGAGGCCCACGGTATTGAAACCGTGCCGCACCTCACCACGCGTGACCAGAACATTATCGGCTTGCAGGCCATGTTGCTTGGCGCCTGGGCCGTCGGCGGCGTGCGCAACGTCCTGGGAATTACGGGCGACCCGCCCTCGGTGGGCGACTATCCGGAGGCCAGCGGCGTTTATGAAGTCGATTCTGTCGGCCTTACCAAGATTCTGCATCGCCTGAATCAGGGCACTGACTGGGCTGGAAAAACTTTGGGCGGCCAAACGAACTTCACCATCGGCGTCGCGCTGAATCCCGTGGCCGACGATCTGGACACGGAAATCGCGCGGTTCCACGCCAAGGTCGAGGCCGGCGCACATTTCGCGATGACGCAGCCCTTGTTCGACCCCGAGCACTGGCAGGCATTCCTGAAAAAGCTGGGCGGTAAGCCGGCCATTCCCGTAATGATCGGCGTTTGGCCGTTGAACAGCTACAAGCAGGCGCTGCGGTTGAACAATGAAGTTCCCGGCATCGTGATACCAGAGCCGCTGCTGAAATCCTTGGAAGCTGCCGGCGCTTCCGCCCGCGAACGCGGTTTCGACGTCGCGCGGGAAATGCTCAAATGGGCGCGCACGGAAATGGCCGGAGCCTACCTGATTCCGCCCTTCAAGCGCTACGAAGAGATCATCGAAATTCTGTAGAATTCACATTTTTCCCGGTGGCGCGGGTTCGCTCTCCGGCCACACCCATGCCAAGATCAACGCCACCACAATTCCGATGGTAACTTCAGCGAACCGATGAAAAGCGATCAGCCATCCAGGTTCCGTCCGCGCCACCAACATCACAATCGCCAGAGTAACGCCCCCGAACCGGTAGGCAATTCGGTCCGAGCGCACCACGGCGCAAATCAATCCCAGGAGGAACACGCAAATACCGAATACCAGCACGCGCGGGCCGAAGAAAGTCGCCACGATCCCGCCGACTACTGCTCCAAGCGCCGTCCCCACGAAACGCTGCCAGGAAACCTTCATCGCCGCGCCCAGCGACGACTGAGTGATCACCAGGGTGGTGATCGCCGCCCAGTACGCTTCCGGCAACCGGAACAATCGAGCGACCAGCACCGATGCGACCGCCGCCACCGCCGTTCGCACGGAATGCACCAGAATCGGCCACCCCGCCCAATTGATTCTATGTCTCGCCATTTCCCCTCGCCGCCCTAACAAGATCAAGAAAGCCAGCAATGCAGTGCACGACAGGGACAGCTACAATCAGCGTTGAATCGAGCCACCTTCTGATTCCATTTGAGAATACAGCGGCTCACCCAGCCTGCTCCGCACTGCCAGGCCAATGTCCGCTGGTCCGAAAAAATCCTGCCACTCTTTCGCCGTCGATCCGTCTGGCGCAAGCAGGCGCGTCCTTGGCCGGGTCAACAATTCTTGCCCCTGCAGCTCAGACGTTTTGATGCCGCTCATCCCAAGATCGCGAATCAAATTTTGCACCGATGCGTCCGCACCCGGATGCTTCAAATCAAGCGTGACCTCCACCCGCAGCCCGCTGGCACGATATTGCAGGTAAAGATTCTTCAGCACCATCAACTGCCCCGCTGCCGCGGCATCCAACAATCCCTGCGCGTCGATGTCCGCTGGAATTTCGGAAACAACGGTCCAGCCTGTTGACGTTTTGTCACGCCCGCTGGCGGCATTTTTATTGGCACGGGCGCCGCTGGGACTTACTTCTGCTTGCAACCGTTCCCCACCAAGACAGGGAGCCGCGCCTTGAGCGAACTTCCAGGAACCCCCCTGCTCCTGCCCAGGGCCCGCACGAAACTCATCGAAGGAACGATAGAGATGGTTATCGAAAAGCCAGGTAGCCCCGTTGGTTCCGCAGGTGGTGTACCGGTTGTCTTGAAAGGATATTTCCTTGTTGCTCTCGACAACCCAGGGAGAGCTGGAGTAAATCCGGTTGTCTCGAAATATTCTCTGCCCGCCTCGAATGTCCGCCCGATTCAGCACGGCGGGGAAATTGCCGGGAGGCCGCCAATAAATAATGTTGCTTTCCACGCGCAGGTTTTCGATGACCCCGCCATTCCACGTCAAAATAAAAATCGCGCCCTGATAGCGCGCCATGCGCGGGCTAATGCCGTTGTTGATGCAGAGATTCCCTTTCACGACGCTTTCCCGGGTGACGTAACCGGCGCCGAACACCGCGACGCAATAACCCTGCGTATCGTGCGCGTAGCTATCCAGGACGGAGTTGCGCGTATTTCCGTAATCGATGTCGAAAGCGCCGCCATCGACGCCCGGGCTATCCGTGAGAAATGCCTCGCTGTTTTTAACGACGCAGTCCTCACACATCCACGTCCAGATCGCATTGGGCGTGCCGATCGATTGCGTCGGTTGCATGCCCGTCCGCCACGCGGCGCTGGTATCGATGACTCCGTCCTTCACTCGAAAGAGGATAATGCCGTCGCCGTATACGTCGTGCACCGTGGAATTGCGGACAACCACGCGGGTGTTCCAGTTTTCCTCGGAGACCTCTCCAAAGTTGCCGCCGCCAACCAGGATTCCCGCCCACTGCTCTGTCCCATACGCCGTAACTCCGTCGATGAGCACGTCGTCGAAATGCTGCTGCACTTTTCCCGGCGAGATTACTACCAGCCCGCTCTCCTTATGCTTTACGTCGTCGCCATGCACGTCGTGCACCACCAAATTCCGCAGGTGAATGTGGTGAAGAATTCCCGCATCGCCGCTGACAAAAACGCCGAAAACCGTGCCGCCTGCAAACTCGATCGAATCGACCTCCCAATATTCCTGATTGAAAAGCTTGAAGGCCTCCTCATCGCTTCTCCCCGCGATGACTTTTGGCCGCGCACCGGTGCTATACGCCGTAAAACGGATGCTGTCCGATGCGGAGCCGGAGCCTTTCGGCCAGAGCAAGCCGTGGCACTCCGTCCCACGCCTAAAATAAACTACGTCGCCCGGCGTAAAGACGTGGCCGTTCACCGCATCCAGCGAATGCCATGCCGTCTCAGGGGAACGCCCATCGCCACTCCTCTCCGAGACGCCGCAATCGACGTAGTATGCGTTTCTCTCACCAGCACGGTCCGCGCCATCCATCGTAAATGCAGCCATGCTGTCCGCTGCGGGTGCGATGGCCGCGCTAGCGGATGCTTCGATCAGGCCGAGGCCAGCAACCAGCCAAAGCAATACGCTGAAGCTCGCAAGACACGCAGAACCTCTTCTCATCTGCCTCCTCAAACGACAGCCGGGAGCGGGCACCCGGCCCAACGCAAAAAGGCTACGCCACCCTTGCGGTTTGCTTCAACGTGGCCAGTCCTGTGCACCGTGCAGGATGCGCGCGACATATACGATGTCCACGATGATCTGATAGACGATGATATATGGCAGCGAAGGAACCAGCAGCTCACGCGTCCCCTGTTTCCTGCCTTGACGCCCGCGATTTGGGAATGCCTTCAGTGCGGATGGTGCGTCGTAGATTTTCCGGACAATCTGCGCCGCGTTTTCGGGTGTTCTCTCAAATAGGTAATCGGCAATGCCTTCGAGGTCGCCAGCCGCGGCCTCAGTCCATCTCAGCCGCATCACACACGGCGCTGCTTTTCGGCGATCCGTTTTTCAATTCGCGAACCGACCTCGTCGTGTTCCAACACTTCCCCGCGCTCCACTTGCGCCAAGCCCTTTTCCACTTCCCGGATAAACCATTCGTCGTAACCGACCAGGCGCTCCAGCGTTTCCTGCACGAGCGAGTCCGTGTCACGTCCCTGTTGCGCAGCGAGACGATCCAGTTTGGCTTGCAGTTCTGGAGAGAGGCGTACGACCATGCTGTCAGTTTAGGAGCGGTACCCGGACCTGTCAAACCGTTTGCCATGATGTTCCCTGCCTGCACGGGAAACTTATAGCCGGGGAAAGACGACCCCAAGACCCACCTTTTCAAAACCCGCAAAGCCTAGGTCAGGCCGGAAGTGTAGCGGCTTATGGGCGAGACGCCCCATCGGTCCGACTTCAGGAACAGCACAGACCGGAGTCCAACTTGGAGGCAACATACACCAGTTTGTAAATCACTTGTTTGGAGATACCCGGTACGGCTATCCACAATCCTCGGGATCATCAACGACCAAGCAGCTGATTCCACGAAATTGCAGCACGCTGAGGAAGAAGTTCGCATTGTCGCAAACAAATTGGCCGTCGATCTCCTACTAGGGAAACGGGCACGAAAAAGGGTGCTCACTCACTAAATGCATGGGAAACAAAGAAAATCCTCCTGTCATCTGGAATCGAGTCGGCCTTTGTCAATAAGATTATGTGCGCATTTGAAACTGTCGATCCGGCGCATCATGCGGGGAAAGGCTATGCTCCGATCCGCGAGAGAATTAGGGCTTATTACGACTGGCTCAAAGAGTTGGAGCGAATTGTAAATAAGGCCTAGCTGTCAGGATTACGAAATTGGGCGGGTGGCGCTGCCTCGTTCCGGAAGCGTGCGAGGTATTGACTTCCCTTTTTCAAGTCTGAGCTGTTTTTCTTTCTCCCGCCGGAAGTGGGAGCCGACGCGCGGGACAGACTCATGGCGCCCACCGGTTTTGCACAGGCGTGCACAGGTTTCCACAGGGAAAGCGGCGTAGACCTCTTGCCAAGGCGGAAATGTAGGTTTACTCTCATCCCAGATTGAGCCGGGAAGCGTCATGAACTTCGCGGCACAATTGAAAGAGGGCGCAAGAGCCGCAAGGCTCATGCGCCCTCGATTTTTTTGGCCCCGCCTCAAATCGCGTCCCTAGCTGATCTAGGGCAAATTGCGCAGTCAATTCTCCAGCTTAAGTGCTACACCTCTTGTGAATTGGCAAGAACCGCGTGCCGCACCCCTGCACTTCTCGAAGGCTCTGAAAGGATCTGGCGCATAAAAATCCAGTTCCTGGGCATGTCGCGTACGGCTGATTATCCATTCTCCGGGCGGGTGGCGCGCACTTGCTTCAGGACACCGCGGAACGCGGGGACCAGGAGGAAGTAAAGCAGCGCGGCGGCGAAGGGAGCGAGCAGCGCCCAGGCCACCATGGCATGCCAGGTGGTGGTCCAGAGCAACTGGATGGCGCCCCAGAGATTCGCGTGCGCGAAAGCGTAAATCTGAGAGACGCTGAGGGGCAGGTGCGGCGCGCGAAATAGTTTTTCGCCCAGGCGGAAGAACGGAATCAGAAGCGCGATCTGCAGCGGATAGAGGAAGTAGTTCACCAATTGGATGGCGGGCAGATTCAGGCGCCAAATCAAGGCAATCAGGGCGCAGAGCGTGGTGTTGCATCCGATGGCGGGAAGAAGGCCGAAGACCGCCCCCAGGGCGATGCTCAGCGCCAGCTTTTCCGGCGTTGCGCCTTGCCGAAGAAGTTCCAACAGGGGGCGAATCAATTTGCGGGACAGGAATCCGTTGGTCATGCGGCCTTCCGGCGGAACAGCGCGGCAACCGGCTCCTCCGGTGCCTGCGAATAAGATGCTCGAACAGGCAGGCAGAGAGGCAAAGCGTTTTTGCGCGATGTCAGGATGAGTATGAGCCGCAGACTTTAATAATGGATGAACGCTTCCACCGTAGCGCTGCGGCTAAGGCGTTTTTGCATCGACACTGGTGTGGTCGTGGACGATGCGCCAGCCTTCCGGAAAGCGCTGGAACACGAGCGTGAAGATCCCGCCCAGTTCGTCCGAAGAGCGCTGGAGATGCCAGCGGCCGAGAACGAAGGCAGCATCTTTTCCAAGCGGATACACCTCGAGAGCGGAAAAATCGAGATGTCCCATCGCCTCCGCATCGGGATAGTTCTTGCGGTAGCGGGCCAGCACGGGTTGCCAGCCGCGGGTGATGCCGCTGGTGCCGGCAAAGGTGAGTTCCGGCGAATTCCAGTAGCCCTGCATAAAGGCATCCACGTCAGCACGGTTCCAGGCGGCCTGCTGCTCCAGAAGGACGGAGGTGACAGCAGCGGTCGGGGAGTCCTCCGGTCGGAGAGGCTGGCCGGAATCCAGGCGCCAGGGCCAGAGCAGCAAGAGCAGGGCGGCTGCTGGCAGAGTGGGCGATAAGGTTTGTTTTTTCATAAGGTTACCCCTTCTACCCCTGGCAGGCAGCATAGGCGAGTTGCGGGACTTTTGGCAAGCGCCGTAAAGGACAACTTCTGCGTGGTCAATAGGTTAAGCCCCGGCGGGCTATGCCAGTAGTACGGCTGAGCTATTGGGGGAACCGAAGTAAAAGCGCATCCTCCACATAGAGGCAGCTAGATGTTTTCCGCACTGCTATTCACTATATCGCTGGTGGCCCTGGCACAGTTCGGGCTGTACTACTGGCGCGCTGTGCTCACAGGCGTGGCATCGCAGCCGATTTCCAGCGAAATCCTTGAAGCCGTGCAGGTTGCCGAATCCGACCTGTGCGGAGCGGATTTTGACCGTCTCGTCAGCCTGCTCTCCCTTACGCCGGAGCTGAAGGGCAGCCGTGGCGGCCTGGGCTTTGTGCCGACGTATTTCAAAATCGTCGGGAAAGCCACTGAACTTTTTGGGCGCGTCTCGCCCGCGCTGCTCGGCTGGAGCGAACGGGAACGCGTGCTGTGTGCGCGCTACGCGGCGGTGCAGATCGGGCTCCGTCTGGAAGCCAACCTCGCGCAAGCCGCTGAGATCCGCTCGTGCTAGCCTCGAATTGATTTCCAACTGAAACCCTGCACCCCTCATTGTCTGAAATGCTTATGTTAGTGGTCTGCCCCGTAACAGTATCCGGGGCGCAGAGAACGAGGCTCGCTCCTACGGCAGGCAGGCGGCACGCGGGCTCTACAGGACAAGGAAAAAGCCCGAGTGGGGCTAGTAGGACCAGCGCAGTAAGGTTGCACCGGAGGTGAAACCAGCACCAACCGCTGCGAGCAGGACGAGGTCGCCCTTCTTCAGTCTTTTCTCTTCCAAGGCTGTCTGAATGGCAAGAGGGATTGTGCCCGCAGTGGTATTGCCATACTTCTCGATGTTGATGATCACTTTTTCCAGCGGCATTCCAAGGCGTTCCGCAGTGGCGGTAATGATACGGCGATTGGCCTGGTGCGCGATAAAGCAGTCCACGTCCTTACCTTCCAGCCCATTTTTGGCCAGGACGCGTTCGGTCATCTCCGCCATTTTCTTGACCGCGTATTTGAACACGTTTTTTCCATCCTGATGGATGTAGTGCATTTTCTGATCGACGGTTTGGTGCGAAGCGGGGTTTAAACTGCCTCCGCCCGGCATATACAAGAATTGTCCCGCCAACGCCCTCGATCTGAGCGACATGATCAATGATGCCCTCGTCGCCATCGTTTCCGGGTTCGAGCAAAACAGCTCCGGCACCGTCGCCAAAGATGATGCACACGGCGCGATCGGTGTAGTCGGTCATGGAAGAGTTCACGTCCGAACCTATGACCAGGACTTTCTTGTACTGCCCGGATTCAACGAACTTCGCGCCGGTGTTCAGGGCAAATAGGAAACCGGAACAACCCGCGGAAACGTCGAAGCCCCAGGTGTCTTTCATTCCAAGTTTGTGCTGAACCAGGCACGCCGTGGAGGGGTACATCATGTCCGGGGTGACCGTACCCACGACGATAAGATCTACTTCCTGCAAATCGAAGGGATGGGTGGCCTGAAGCTTCTTGACCGCTTCCACGGCCAGGTCGCTGGCGGCCACGCCTTTATCGGCGAGATGGCGTTCGCGGATGCCGACGCGCTCCATGATCCATTCGTTGGTGGTGTCGACCATTTTCTCCAGGTCGGCGTTGGTCAGCACGCGCGGTGGAACGTAGCCGGCTACACCCGTAATTTTTGCGGCGATGCGGCGAGACATGATGCTCCTAGGGAAGTGCGGGCCCCTGAAACCAAACGTAGATTCTATGCGAACCGCTTCGGGAGAAACAAGCAGAAGAGAACCGTCAGGACGGAGGCAGGATTTCGTAACGCCACGAAATGTCCGCCGTTTTCTGGAGCATGGCGGCGACCGAGCAATACTTCTCGCGAGTGAGCTCGATGGCGTGTTTGACGGCGTCCTCGTCAAGGGCACCGCGCATGCGGAAAAGCACTTCGAGCTTGATCCATACGGTTGGAGGCTCCGCGGCGCGTTCACCGGAACACAGCACCTCGAGCGATTGGAGCTTCTGGCGCTTCTTTTCGAGGATGGTGACGATATCCGTGGCGGTGCAGGCGCCGAGGGCCATCAACACTATTTCCATGGGCCCCGGCGCGGTATTCGATTTGCGGTCAGAGTCGAGCGCCACCGCATGGCCCGAGGGGCTGACGGCCACAAATTTCTGTTCGCCGACCCATTTTACCGACGCAGTTTGCATGAATCTTTCCTCTGAAAACGGGATAATCCCGCCATTTCACTCTAGCAGAAGCGGAAGAAATTCGTGCGCGGCAAAAGACGAGCCACGCGCCGGTCAGAAGAAAAAGAGAAGTGGCGGGGAATGCAAATACCCCGGCCCTCTCGAAAGAATAACGCGGTTTGTCGCCTTGCGGAATGTGAGGCGCTTAAAACGAATAGCGGAACGAGAACGTGGCATTGCTTCCGTTAAAGTCCTGCAACGGAATCGCCGCAAGTCCAAAGGGGCTTGTGGCCCCTGCCTCGTTGAACCCGTAATAATTCCAAGACATCTTGTACGTAAGGCCTCGATAGACATCAATGGCAATGGAGGCGTACGGCCGCTGGTAGTTGTAATCGAGCGTGCCGGAAGGCGTGAGCGGGTTCAGGAAGATCGTGCTCCCGCGAACAAAGCTGCCGCCATAACCCACCGTGGCCGTCACACGCTTCATGACTTTCCACATCACGGCGGCATGGGCGAAATGATCTGTGCTGGCATAGGTGGAAAGCGCTCCCAGGGGCGAAGACGCGCCCGCAATCGGGCACGCCGGCCCCGTCGGCAGCATCGGCACGCCAGTGGGGAACCCGGACACAGTCACAGTGGCGGGCGGGGGCGCCGGGTTTGCAGAGGTAATGGAGTACGGGAAACAGACTAAAGCCTGAGTGTAGACGTCCCAGTAGTTGTATCCGAAATCGACGGTCAGGCGCGGATTCGGCGTCAATAGGGTGGCAAAGCTATACGAGCGGTCGTGCTCCAGGTTGTTTACGGTAAAGACGTTGTCGCGGTTTTCATGAATTTCCACGGCACCCTCGAGCATGGCCCAAGGCCGAGGTTTGTAATTCACATGGACCTTGTAGGACTGCACCTGCCGGGGATCGATCCGCGTATAGGCTTGGTCATTGTAGCCGAACTCGAAATCGCTTGTGATGCGCAGAGCATCGATGGGACGCGCAACAAAGCCTAGCAACAACGCTTGTTCGTTGATGGAGGTGATATTGCGTGACGTGTCGTTGCCCGCTTCCGGAAGAAGATTTGTGGGCGAACCTTCCACAATCGCACCGGCCAAAGGACCGCTGGTTACCAGCGTGCAAGCGGAGGGCAGAGCGCCCCCAACCAAGGCGCAATCACCACGGGCCGCGAGAAAATCGTTCGCTGCCGTCGCCGTAGCGCCTCCCGGAAAGTAGAACTCTCCGGTATCAAACGTCGCGGCCATACTGGCGATCGTACGGTTTGTATAGAGATAGCCGATGTGGGCGCCGTATCGCCTGCTGAAATCGTACTGGACCTGAAGTGTATTCGACTTGATGTTCTGCGCAAGGAACTGCGAAGCGATCTCGTTGGTCACATCGGCGGCGGAGCTTGCAGTGTGCTGCGGACAAGTCGCCTGATTGTAGGCGAAGGCCGCCGTGCAACTCGTGGAATTAAACATCCCGGGTGACAGCAGCAGACCGACAACACCCGGCGCCGGTGAGGGGGTTCCGAACACAGTGGTGTCGAGCGTGTCCCACATCCCCGGGATGCGCCAGTTGTCATAACGGAAGGAGTCGAGAATTCGGAGCTTGTCGGTGATGGAATACACACCCGACCAATCCGCATTCACTGAGACGCGCTTGGCATCCGCCGGGCCTCCGGTCGTGCTGCCGCGCTCGGCTGTGCGCGAAGTCCATCCGTTCACGGTCTCAAGGAAATCCGGGGTCCGGTTGTTGCTGCTGGTGTAACCTACCGAACCGGACATTTCGAAATTCTTGAAATAGTTGGACTGAAAGCGGAACCGTTCCGTGGGCATGAAGTTCCGCGGATTGCCTACCTGGGTATAAGACAGAAATGCGTTGCAAGTTGGTGTGGCGGTGTTTGTCGTACCCTTCACGATCGGAGTCGCGCACGGGAGAGCTTCCGCGGTTGTTTGCGTGCTCCAAATGTTTCCCAGGTCAACCGGCGTGCCGGCCGGCGTGCCTTGCCCGGGGACGGCCCCGAGGACGAATCCGAAATTCCCTGGATTGTCGGTGACGACGTTATCCTGCTTGAAATAGCCGAGAAACTCGTCAAAGGAAAGCGTCGTTCGAGGCAGAACATGGACATCGATTCCAGCGCGATAGGCGTTGGTCGTATAGCTGTTGATCTGATCAAAGGCCGAAATCGTTCCTCCGTCCGTGGTGAAGGCACTCGGCCCCTGGTCGCGGTTCCGGGAATACCCCAAACGAAAGCGCACCGGTGAAGTTGGAAGCAGCGTGAGATCGTAGTCCTGCATGCGGCGGGTAAGATCCAGCGCGGTAAGTGAATTGTTTTGTGGAACTGCGGGGTTCGAGCAAAAAGCCGGGGCGCCCTGTGGGAATGCGGTCGTCGGCGGACCCACATAACACCCGGTGGTCAACGACCCTACCGGTTTCAGAGCTGCCGGATTCAGCGGGTTTGCGAACAGGTTATAGTCCCAAAAGCTCTTGTCGCGGCGGAAGAGCAATCGAAAGTCGTACCATTTATTCTTTTGCGCGCGCAGGCGTGTCACGTCGTTGGGATCGCCGCCATACCCGAAGTTGCTGAAACTCAGGTTGTCGAACAAGAATCCATTGTGATCGAGTGAGCGCATCTCCAAGGTGTAATCAAAGAGACGGACGCCGGATCCGAGGTTCTCGAACGTATTGTATGTGTCCATGTTGCCGTTGATATTGCTGGAGCGATAGCCGAAGTCGACGGACGAATGGACATTGTAGTCGCCGGAATTAATTCCTTTGAGTTCTCCGGGGTTTTCCTGGGCGCGAGCAGCAGGCGAAAGAGACAGGGCCACGATAAAGAGGACGGAAGGAATCGAGTGAATCGCCGCGCGAACTTTCATAGCCTTTCTCCCTTTCCAGTCAGAAGCCTCATTCCTGGCTTACCCACCTTCTCCATGGCTGAAGTAGAGCTCATGGCAGCGCCTATTTGAAGAAGGTCGCGTCAAAGTTGGAGCCGTGAATTTGCGAGTGGCACAACACGCACGACTGGAAAAAGCTCGCCTGATTGTGAAACGAAGGAGCTCCGGGCGCGGAGCTGAAGGACGAGGTCGTGTGGCACTGCAGGCAAAGCAGGTTGACGTTGCTCAGCTTCAACATGTGGGGATTCGGTCCACCGTGCGTCACATGGCAGGACTCACATCCATCGATTTTCACAGGCTGGTGTTCGAAAACGAAGGGTCCCTGCTTGTCGGTGTGGCACTTGAAGCAGACCGCATCTTGCGTGGAGGAGGTCCGCACCTGTTTGGGGCGTACTGTACCGTGCACGTTGTGGCAATCGCTGCACTGGACCAGCCCTTCATTCACCCGATGATGGAAGGGCATATCGAATTGGGCCTTTTGCTGCAGATGGCAGGAGTAGCAAAGTTCGGGCTGTGACTTTACGAGCAAAAACTCTGATTCTTTAGCATGGTGCGGCGAATGGCAGGAGATGCAACTGACATCGCTAGCGGAGTGGATCGAGTTGATAGCATTCATGTGCTGCGTGCCACCGGCGTGGCACGTCAGGCAGCGATTGTTGATTTCCTTGGTCGAGTGATCCTTGTTAAATACGAAAATTTTGGTGACGTCCCCACCGCCCGCGACGTGCGCCGAACCCGGGCCGTGGCAATCCTCGCAGCCATGCTTCCCGATGCCGCCTTCTTTATAGGTCTGCTTCCAGTGAGGGCCTTTCTCCCACCCGTTGTAGAGTTCTTCGTGGCAAGTCTTGCAAGTTTCGCTGCCGACGAAGTCCGCGTCTTTTGGCGCCGGGGCTTTGGTCTTTTCCTGGGTGGCCGCCGCCTGGGGCTGCGCCGATTTCGAGATAGTGCTTTCAGCCGCGTCAGGGCGAGCAGGATCTTGGCCCAACGGTTGGCGGCCGAACGAACACACTACCGCAAAGAAGAGGATGACAATCCCGGTGAGCAGGAGGAAGACTTGGCGAGGCGGCGCGATTCCACTCATCGACCCTCCGTTCCACAACGTTCCTTCTGGTCCAGGTTCGACCCCGGTCACGGTAACGCAAATTGCATGCCGTTTCTGTGACTCCTGTCACAATCTGCGGCGACTTGAGCGGTAGGCTTGCAAGTAATCAAAGCGGAAGGCACTTTTTAGCCTTCCCTTCCAGTGAACGCTGGGATCGCAAACCAGTTCAACAACAGCTGATCCGAGAAGGAGCATAGTAGGCAGTGAAAAGAGTCTGTTCTGTCCAAAAAGACACACTTTTCAGTTTTTTCCGCGGAGCACCAAAAGGAAAGAAAGGTGGGCCACGAAATAGAGGAACGCTCGCGAGCCAGTCGCCGAGTTCGCAACGATTAAAGCGATCGACTTCAAATCGCTCCCAAGTTGGTCCGACTTCCCACCGTGGAACTCAAGAATCGGGAATTGCACACTTCCTAACAGGTCGAATAGCAGAGGACTGTCTGCCCCGGTTCTTCAGGAATTGCGGGACTGCAAGGAGGCGACTTCGATGATGGGATTGGGGAGTTGGCGCATGGCGCGGAGGAAGGCGGCGACCAGCTCAGGGTCAAACTGCGTGTGGGCGCAACGCTCGAGCTCGTTGAGAGCCTGCTCGGCGGTGCGGCCCTTCTTGTAGCTGCGGTCGCTGGTGATGGTGTCGTAGGAATCGGCAATGGTAATGATGCGCGCGCCGAGAGGGATGCTGCGGCCGGAGAGGCCATCGGGATAGCCGGAGCCATCGAAGAATTCATGATGGTGGAGAACCATCTGGCGAATGCGCGCGAGGGGAGCGAGGGGCTCAAGCAGCCTGGCGCCATAGTTGACATGGGTTTTCATGGTTTCCCATTCGTCGAGATTCAACGGTCCGGACTTATTGAGAATCTGTTCGGGAATTCCCACCTTGCCGACGTCGTGCAGCACCGCACCGAGGCGGATCTCCCCCACTTCGGCTTCCGACATGCCTAGGGATTCGGCAAGGAGCGCAGCATAGGCCGAGACCTTCTGCGAATGACCCTGCGTGTATTGGTCCTTGGCATCGACGGCGTAGGCCAGCGAAGTCACGGTGTCCAGGATGGATTGCGGAAGCGCATGGGGACCATCGGCGGCCACGTTGCCGGAAACTTCCGCGGGAGGCAGGGAATCCGAGAACTGTCGCAAGCGCTGGTGGATTTCATCGAAGGCTTCCGGGCCCGTCGCAGAAGAGGCGCTTCAGCGTGACCCCGAGATAGGCCTCCAGCACATCGCGCTTCCATCGGCGGGCTTCGTTGGGATCGACGTGGTCGGCAGTGGAAACGGTATTGCCGCCCTGATGCTTGGAGAGGTACATGGAAGCGTCTGCAACCTGAATCAGCTCCTGGGGAGAGGAGCCATGCAGCGGGTAGGAAGCGATGCCAAAGCTCGCGCTGATGTTCTTTTCGCGTAGGAGGGGATCTGCGGCGATCCAGCCACGCAGCTTGGAGGAGAGCTGGCGCGCCTGCTCCATGGTGGTTTCCGGCATCAGGATAACGAATTCGTCCCCGCCGTAGCGGGCCACCACGTCTGAGCGGCGGCAATGGGTTTCCAGGATCTGGCCAATGCGCTGGAGCACGAGGTCGCCTTCGAGGTGACCGTAGAAATCATTGACGAACTTGAAGCGATCCAGGTCCATCAGCACCAGCGCAAAGGTACGTCCGGCGCGCGAAGAGCGCTTCCATTCCGACGAGAGCGCCTTCCATAAAGAAGCGGTGGGTCTTCACGCCGGTCAAGCCATCGGTGATGGCCTGTTCCTGGGCCTTCTGGAAGGTCAGCGCGTTGTGGTAGGCCCCGGCGATCAAATCGGCCAGGGTGTGAAGCAGCAGGGATTCCTCCTCCGAAAATTCGACGCGCTCGAGCGTTTCCACGTACAGGACGCCGTGCAGATGGTCGGCGTAAAAAATGGGAAGAGCCATGGACATGAGCGAATCGGGGAGAACCGGCTTGAGGCTGTTCTGGGAATTAGCGGACGAGCGGTAAGTGGCAGACTTGCCGGTGCGAGCCACTTGGCCAATCAGACCGGCATCGAGGGGGAGACGTCGGCCGAGCGCTCCACGGCGCTTGCCGCTTTCGGCGGAAATGATCAGCTCGCGGGTGGTGTAGTCGAGCAGGGCGATGCCGATGTGGTCGTAGGTAAGGCCGTTTTCGAGCTGGCCCGCGATTTTGGCCAGGATTTCGTCCGGATTGAGCGTGGCGATCGCATCGCGCGAGATGAGGTTTAACAGGCTGAGGTGGCGGGCTTTGGTGCGTTCCTCCTGGAAGAGGCGCGCATTTTCGATGGCGATGCTGGCTTCGCTGGCCAGAACGCGGAGCAGCTCCAGATGGCCTTCGTCATAAGCGCGCTCATTATCGGAGCAGATGCAGAGTGCGCCGATGGCGTGGTCGTAGGCCACCAGCGGGACACCGCAAAAGGAGCCGGCGGTGCGGAGCGGGTCGACACCAAGCTTGCGGATCTCCGAGACAAAATTTTCGCGAACCAGTACCGGCTGGCGCGTGCGCAGAATATATTCGGTGATGTGATTGCCGGCGGGACGCGCGCGCCTGGGCATGCGGACGCTCTTGATCATCTCCAGCTCGAACTGAATCTCGTCGCGGACAGAATCAAAGGTGGCGAGATAGAGATTCTCGACGTCGAAGAGACCGCCGCAGCTCTTCCCATATCCTGCGTAAGCAGATCTTCCTTGTTGAGCGTGGAGCTGAGCGCGCGCCCGATTTCGTTCAGAACGTGAAGCTCTTCGGAACGCCGCGAGGTCTGCTGGATGAGGTAACTGTTTTCGACGGCCACACCGATCTGGTGGCCAAGCGCGAGCAGCAAGCCGCAGTTCGGCGGAAGTGAACCGGCGATTGTCCGGCGTGCCGAGGAGGAGCAGGCCGAACGCCTGCTCCTTGGCTTGCAGGCTGATGACCACGGCGCTGCGCAGGCCGTGCTGGAGAGCAAGTTCGCGGAAACGGCGGATGGGCTCGTCTTTTTCGAGCGCGGAAAGGTTGTCGTCGCGCAGATCGCGGAAGCCCAGCAGGCCGCCGAGGCGCGACACCATCGCCGACCAGATAATCGTCCAACCCTTCGGTCTGCGCGGCCCGGCAGAACTCGTCGGAGATTCCAGCAGACACCACCGAACTCGGGCCCGCTGGGATCGCCGTGATGCAGGAACAGCACGCCGGCCGGAAGGCGAACGACGCCGAGCACGCGGTCGAGTGCCTGGGCCAGCATGCGCTGGATTTCCCCGCCAACAAAACTGGACGTGGCCAGGTTCAGATTGGAAAGCGCCAGCATGTTGCGCTCGACGCGACGCTTCTCCTCTTCGTAGATGGCCATGAGCAGCAGCATGCAGACGAACGAAGTGGGGATCACCGTGATGCGGAAGCATAGCTTGGCCGAGGAATTCGCGCGCGGAGGGCAAGAATGGATAGCGAAGATCAGCGCTCCCCAAGCCGCGAAAGCGAGGGCTAGAAAGCGGTCCGCCAGGGTTTCGTGGTGCTGGCTCTCACGCCAGAACAGAAATGCGGCACCGACGTAAGTAAGGGAAGCAGGAAGGATGGCGGACACGGGAAAGAGCCGGAAGGCATTTGCCGCCGCCCAGAGGGACAGGATCACAGCCGCGGCGGCGGCTGGTCCGGCCCAGAGTTGTCGGCGCGTATAAAGTTGCGTTCCCAGGAAGAAGCAGATTCCCGCGAATGCCGAATAGAGCAGGATGGAGGGCGTTCAGAAAAGGATCTGAGCCTGTCGAGGTTGAAAGAACGGAAGGAACCAAGTGGAGAGCAAACAGCACCCAGGCCACAGTCCAGAAAAGCAGATACGCTTGGCGCTTTAGGGAATAGACGTACCCAAAAAGCAGCGCGACCAGCAGCGTCGCGAGCAGAAATCCGAGCGCGATGAAGCTCTGAATCATCGGGGAGTCTGGCGCCATTCCTTGGTGGGTAAGGGCAAAACCGGCCAAAAATGCCCGCGCTCAAGCTATCGCGTCTTTCCACAGCGGGACTGCACCGTCGAAGACGCGGAAAAATGGTTCCGCAAGGCGCACCGAGACACCCCAACCACACACAAAACGAATCACTTGCGATTATGAGGCAGGAAAAAAAACAGCGGCAAGCCCAGGCGGATGCTGGTGGCGTAAGAGGTAGTAGAGGGCCGGGCACGGCGGAGTTGGTAGGGTCCTAATATTCAGAGCATGCATGATTCCGACGTTGAGCTCGCGATGCTCAGCCCCGCCCCGGTCGGGGCGAACCCCAAGCGCGGGGTCTCAGGAGTACTGTCTCTTGCTGCATTGGATTCGCGCACAAATTGCAGCTCGAAACAGATTTTGGTCAGTTGGCCTTCTGATCGCTGGCCGTCTCTTCCGGCTCTTCCACCTTTTTCCAACTGGAATCGGGATTGTATTCCTTCATCGCTTTGGCGGCGACCTCGGTCTTCTTGCCGAGATCCTTCTGATAGACGGTTCCATCCTCGCCCACGATAAAGGTCATCACCCCGGATGACCGGTACTCCGCTGGATAGGCTACGAAGGCAAAGCCCCCGGTCATTTTGCCGTCTGACACATAAACCTTTGCGCCGCCGGGGGCGTTTTTCCCCTGGCGCGCCAGGATGTGGAAATAATAACCGCGGAACGGAGTGGGGGGGCCTCCTTGGGTTTTATCGTATCCCTCAGCAACGGCCGCTGCCACCAACGGTCCGATGGGGCTCTGCGGTTCGCCCTCGGCGGCCTTCCAATAAAGGCCGTTGTGTTGGCCTTCGTCGCTAAAGATTTTTGCGGCGTACTCGCTGTGTTGCGCCGCGCGGAATTCCTTCTCCGCCGCCACCATTTCCTGGCAAACATGAATAGCCGATATTTCATTCCGGCCAACTCGCCGGTACAGGATTTCCTGCTTTCCCGCCGCGGTGTCGAAATACCACAGATTTCCCTTGTTCACCAGCGGGATCGGCGCTGGCCAATTCTCCGCGCCGATATACAAGGTAGTGGTTCCATCCGGCTCCTTCACCAGCCTGTGCATCTCCTGGTATCTCATTGCGAAATTCGCATGGTTCTCGGCGTCCTCGACATCGTCCCCTGACGAGACGATCTGCTTTCCCTCCGGTCCCAGAATCTCCAGCATCGCTTTTTGGTCGTTGCTCTGCGCGGCCGCGGCCATTGCTTTGGCCGCCTCTTCCGCCGACGAAAACGTTTTCTGCCCCGGCTGTTGAGCCACGGCACGCCCCGCAAGGCATCCCGTCAACAGGAGAACGACCCCAGCTAATTTAGAAAGATTGCTCCAACGAAATATGTCGAACCTCAGCCCCGTTCGCCTCATATTGCTTTTCTCCATTTCTAAATTTCAGCATCCACCAGAAACATAACGAAAGTTCGATTAGCGATGCCCACCGCCATGCCCCCCACCACCGAATCCGCCGCCGCGAGATCCCCCTCCGCCGAAGCTCGCGCTTCCGCGTGACGAATAACTCCTGGATTCTCCGCCATGATCATAGTTGCTAAAAGCGCCGGAGCGGGTTCCGCTCTCACCGCGAGGTGCGGCGTATCCTCGAGCCGCTTTGTTGTCTCCTTCGAAAGGCTTGGCCGCTGCACCGGGACGGTTGTAAACTCCGCCGCGTCCGCCCCCTGCACCGGGAGGCCTGTTTCCTGCGCTTCGAGCGTTAAATCCGCCGCGCTCACCCCCTCCCCGATAGTAAGCGCCCCGGTTATAGAACGTCCTGCTACGGGAGTAATACCTGCCGCCGCCATAAAGTGGATAGCGGTTATGCCAATCGAATCCCCAGCGACCCCAGCCCCATCCAAAGCCTCCGTACCAGCCGATTCCGAAGCCGATGCCGAAGGAGAGATACGGGCCGCCGAACCAGATTCCGGGATACGGGTACCAAAGAGGCCACGGCGCGATCGGATATCCATAAACCGCCCAGGGGTCGTAGGCCGGAACATAAACGACATTGGGATCCGCAGGCTGAACAATGATTGTGGGGCCTTGGGTGGTTACGGTCTGCTGCGGCGTGCTCTTCAGATTGCCGGATTGTTCCGCCTTTTGACGCATCACTTGCACGGCATCCATCACATCCTGTTGCTGGTTGTAGTAGGCGTCGCCGAGCGAGGAAGTCCAGGAAAGATTCTTGTCCATATTTCCGAGGACGGAAGGAAATCCCGTAAGCGCCTTAACGCTCGCGTCCCACGGCTGTTGATCCACGGCTTTCCCCAAATCTTCGCCCTTTAATTCAGGATGCGCTTGCACCCACCGGTCGGCCTCGACGACCTGTTCGGGGAACGCGGAAGCCGCCAGGACCTGCGCCACCAACGAATCCGGATAGAGCGCAATTGGCGCCACCAACCGCTGCAACTGCTCGGGTGTCTGTTGCGCGTACGGCGGAGCTTGCGAGGCCTCCGCGGATGCCGGCGTTGGCGCTGGCGCGTCTTGATAGGCGGAAAGATCTTGCGGTAAGGTTGCGGACAACAGCGCCAGCGAAAGCAGGGATACCAATATCTGCTTGCCCCATTCAGCCATCGGGGAACCTGTGTCGCGTACGAAAATGTTCATGTGCTTGAACCTCCTCGGCAGGATCATCGCTTGACGCCTCTATGTAGATTAGATGAGCAAAAAACGACATAGGTTTCAACTCTTATCTTGGGCAGAGGAGGCCGCTAACACTGGCGCCGAAAGTGCAGCCCTCCGTAACAGCCGCGCGGTTGGACGCGGCCAGGGAGGTTCCGCTACACTGAAGTTTTCACTGCCACTCACGGGAAGCCACAGATCATGACGGAAGCGAACAACACTCAAATGGGGAATGTGCGCGTGCGTTTTGCGCCTTCGCCCACCGGATATCTGCACGTCGGAGGCGCGCGAACGGCGCTTTTTAACTGGCTGTTTGCGCGCAAGCACCACGGCACGATGATCCTGCGCATTGAGGACACCGACGCGGAACGCAACAAGCCGGAACTAGTCGAGGGCATTATCGATGGACTGAAGTGGTTGGGAATCGATTGGGACGAAGGGCCGTTCTATCAGTCGCAGCGGACGCAGCTTTATCTCCAGGCGGCGAAGAGGCTGCTTGCGAATGGCACCGCATTCTTATGTTATTGCCCGCCGGAACGCTATGCGGGCGGCGACCACGCCGAGGAAGGCGTGGAGACTTCACAAGTGCGCAGGGTGGTGCGGTGTTCCTGCCGGGACGGAAAGACATCCACGCCCGGCACCAAGCCGGCGATCCGGTTCAAGGTGCCCGTGGGTGGCACGACGAAATTTCATGATGCGGTGTTCGGTGAGCGCGAATTTTCCAACGATGAGATCGAGGACTTTGTGCTTTTGCGTTCCGGGAAGGACGGCGAGGAATTCGGCCAAGCCATGTATCAAATGAGCGTGGTGGTGGACGACATCGACATGCGGATCACGCACGTGGTTCGCGGCGCTGACCACATCTCGAACACGCCGAAGCAGGTGCTGTTGTACGGTGCGCTCGGCGTGGAGCCGCCGGTTTTTGCCCATGTGCCGCTGATTCTTGGCGCGGACAAAAAACGGCTGTCAAAACGCCATGGGGCCACGGACGTGAACATGTACCGTCATGAAGGATTTCTCCCCGAAGCGTTCCGGAATTTTCTGGTGCTGCTCGGCTGGGCACCGGGAGGCGATGAAGAATTTCTGCGGACAAAGGATTTGCTGGAGAAATTTTCGCTCGAGGGCGTGAGCCGGACGAATGGAGTGTTTGACCGGGCGAAGCTGGAATGGTTCAACACTCAGTATCTCCAGAAGCTGCCGATCGAGGACCTATTGCCGGAGGTGGGAGGGCAGTTGAAGCGGGACGGCCTCTGGAAGGAAGAGTGGGCCACCGGAGCGGGGCATGAGTGGTTCGCGAAGACCGTGGATTTGCTGCGGCCGCGCGTGCGGCTGCTGCCGGATTTCTCGAGCTGGTCGCGGGCCTTCTTCAGCGATGAATTTCCGATTGATGCGGCGGCGAAGGCCAAATTCTGGAAAGATGAAAAAGTGCCGGGGCTTCTGAAGAACCTGGCCGATGCGCTGGCCGCGCAAACGGAGTGGAATCACGATGCTTGCGACCATACGTCGCGCAAGGTGGCGGAGGAAGCTGGCGTGAAGGCCGGCCTGCTGATCAATGCCACGCGCGTTGCCATCGTCGGGCAAGCCGTGGCCCCACCGCTGTTTGACACCATGGTCGCACTTGGGCAGGACCGCGTCGTGCGGCGCCTGCGAGACACGTTGGAAGAGTGGAAGTAGCAATTTTCTTGTAGAGTCCCCCTTCTGAGGCGGACCGCCAACTCAACCACGCCTCAGTCCAAATCCTTTCCATCCAAGTGGCCGATTCGCATGGTTAGCGCTTTTCGCTCGAAATCCAGTTTCACCTGTTCTTCAAACAAAGCACCGCACTGTCATCCTGAAGCGATCCGACGAGGATCGCTCAAGGATCTCAACTGAAACACCGTCCTTGACTATTATTTTGCGAAAACGTCGGCGTTAGCGGGTTTTGCGCCGGACTGGGCGGCGACGACATTGATGGTGACCTCGACATCCTTGGTCACCGGCGGAAGACAAATTTCCGAGTTGCAGGCCTGATAGCGAAGCTTCATGGCCAGATGTTGCGCGCCGAGAGGAGCGTCGGGCAAGGCACGTCAACGGTAGGCGCACGGTCACGGAGTCCGAATAAACATTCAGCGGCTTGTCTTTTGCAAACGTGAACGTCTGCAGCGTACCCTTCGGATAAATCACATTGGCCATTTTGAAGCCCGTGGGAACTTCCGCTTTCAGATCGGTCGGGATCAAGTAATCGAAGGTCACTTCGCGTGCGTTGACGTGAAAGCCCGGACGGATTTTCAAGACCACGGCGACCTGGAAGGCCATGCCCCGCGCGACCGGGTCGAAAGAGACGTACGCCGTGGGAGCCAGGACGTCTTTGCCGGATACCGATTGCGAACTGGCCGCCGGCGTGAGCGCCAGGGAAGCGGCAAGAAGGAGAGAGACAACCGCGGCAGCAACGTGTTTCACACCGTCACCTGCGATCCGAGTTGCTGCGAAACAACGCGGCTCATCACCGCGTGAAGATCTTCGCCGCTTTTTTCATGCACGAACGCCCCGCGCGGTTCGGACCAGCCGAGCTTGAAGCTGGTGGAAAGAGCGGAAATCCAGATTTCGCGAATGGGCGTATTCGGCGAAATCACGAACTTCGCCGCTTCCGGCTCCTCGAAGATGACTTCCAGCTTGCCGCTCTCGCCTTCCACGTCGAAGCCGTGCTCATCCCCAAGCTTCAGGAGCCTGCGCTTCAGATCTTCGAACGCTTCGTCGGCTTTTTTCTGGAAATCGTGTTCGGAGAGCATGCGGGCAGCCCTTCCTAGAGCTGAGCTTCAATGGCTTTGGCGAGTTCGTCGTACCCCATCAGCCCCTGGAATTTCTCGACTTGCATGCCGTCGCGGTTGATCAGAAAGCTGGTGGGATAACCGAGAATACCGCCGAATTTGTCGGCCGCCTCATCGCTGCCGATCCAGATGGGATAGCTCATCAGCAGCTTCTGCGCCGTTGACGTCGAAGCGTCTGTTGGGCAACGAAAGGAGCGACGACGCTCTTCCCATCGTCGTCCATGGCCACGCCGACAACGGTGAATCCGCGCGGGCCATACTTGGCCTCCATATCGATCAGCCAGGGAATTTCCACTTGGCAGGGATCGCACCAGGTGGCCCAGAAATTCACCAAAACCACTTTGCCTTTCAGGTCGCCGAGAGACACGTCTTTGCCGTCCAGATCCTTCAGCTTGAGATCGGGCGCAGGCTTTCCCGCAATCGCAGATGGAGGTATAGCCATGGAGGTCTTGCTGGGTACGCGTGTCACATGGTCGGCGTAGATGGTGGCTCCGACGAGCGCGGAGACGGTGAGAACGATGATGATCACTTTTTTCATAATCTATTCCTTTGAATAAAAGATCTCCTTACATCGAAAAACGATTCAAGAATGTCAGCTTGCCGGAAAGCCAGGTCAGCTTGTTAAAGAACACCAACCCTCCGACGAACAAAAGCAGAGCGCCGCTGAAAATCTCGACGGCGTGCAGGTACTTCCGGAAACTCTTGTAAAAACGAAGGAACTGCCCCAGGCCCACAGCCGTGAGAAGAAACGGCACCGCAAGTCCGGCGGAATAAATGGCCAGGAGAAGCACTCCGCGAGCCACCGTGTTGCTGGCAGCAGCCAAAGCTAGGACTGTGGCGAGGATAGGACCGATACAAGGAGTCCAGCCAAAAGCAAACGCAAAGCCGAGCAGAAAACCACTGAACATACCGGGGCTCTTGGTGTCCGTATTCCGCAGGCGCACGTCTTGATTCAACCATCGAGCCAGTTGCGGCCCAAGAAAACCGATGAGCGAGAGGGAGAAAAAGTGGCTGGCACCGAGACCGGCGAAGAGCGGTCCGTGGCGCATGATGGATACGACGCCGAGGGCAGCCAAAATGCACCCTAAGATGATTCCGGCGCGCACATTCATCTTAATCAGACCGCCGAGCAAGTGTAGGCCGAATAGCAGGATCAAAGCCCCGGCCAGGGGAGCCAGCAGACCACGATTCTGGCGAAGGAATCCGCCAACGGCGCTTGCCGAGGCGCCAAACGATATGAACACCACCGAGAAACCGATCACGAACGCTACAGCCGAGGCGAACAGGCTGGATTTGGGCTGCTCCCCCTGGCGCAATTGCTCGACGCCAATGCCGGATAGCATGGAGATGTAGCCGGGAACAAGCGGCAGCACGCAGGGCGAAAGGAACGAAATCAGCCCAGCTAGGAAAGCACCGGCAAGCGATACATCGGTCATTTCGGAGTGTCCTATTCCTTTCTATTCTCGCACAAAAGGAGAGCGAGTTTGCAGAGCGCGCGGACCCACCACACTCCGATTGCTCAGCGGCAGCGTAAGTTACACCGCACCCTGCCTTTTGTTTAGACGCAGCAGTGTGCGGCACGGAGCGCACAAAGGGTAGAGGAAGACAAGTGGCGCCTTTGGCTGGCAGGGAGAAATGCTGGCCGCGTTCTGATGCCCGCCATGGCATTGAAAATGCACAGCTTACAAATTAGCCGGTTGGCATGGGGTTTGCTCCCGACTGAATCGGGAGTCTTGCCGCGAGGCGCCATGATCTGGACACCGAACAAAGTCACCTTACTGCGCGTGGCCGCGGGATTTCTGGCCGTGAGCCTGTTCGGGCGAAGCGCGTGGCTGAATTTGCTGGCCGTAGCGCTGACTCTCGCTTCGATCGCGCTGGACGCCCTCGACGGTCACATCGCCCGGAAAAAACAATTGGCCACTCCGGAAGGCGCGCAGATCGACATCCTGGGCGACCGCATGATCGAGAACATGTACTTCACCTATTTCGCCGTGGTGGGCATGGTGTCGCTCTGGCTGCCGATGTTGTTCTTCGCACGTGGGGCGGCAACGGATTTTCTGCGCGGCTTGGCGATGAAAGCGGGGCACTCCGGCTGGGGCGCGAACGCGATGCTGCAAAGCCGGTGGGCGAGGGCACTCGTGGCTTCGCGCTGGAGCCGGGGAGCATATGCGACGTTGAAATGTTTGTGCTTCTGCTATTTAGGATTGGAACTGGCGTTGACGCGCGGGCCGGTGGCGCTGCTGGGCCCGCTGACCATGGACCTGCATGCGGCGATTCGCACCGGCGCGCACTGGCTGGCATGGATGACCGGGGCCTTTTGCGTGGTGCGCGGATTGCCCGTACTGCTCGAGGGCTGGAAATATTTTTCGACGAAGCTCCCCGGCGAAAAAGCGAAACGGCGACCACAAGGAGACGCGGCATGAGCGCCGACTCGAAAACCATAGGGCGGGTGGCCGCATTTTTCGATCTGGATGGAACGCTGATTCCGGAGCCGTCGCTCGAACAGCGATTCTTCCGCGAATTACGGCGAAGCGGCGCCATTCCGTTTTCAAATTATCTGCGCTGGGGCGTGGAGGCGCTGCGGCTGCTGCCAACGGGCCTTCTGGCCGTACAACATCACAATAAACGATATCTGGCAGGCGTGTGCAGCGACTTGGTATTTCGCCACATGGAGTCGATTTCTTTTTTTGAGGAGGGCATCGCGCGTGTGGCGTGGCATGCGCGGCAGGGGCACGAAATTGTGCTGGTCAGCGGAACCCTGGAGGCCCTCGCGCGCTTGGCCGCGACGGCGCTGGAGTGCGAGCTGGAGGCGCGCGGCGTGCTGGTTCGACCGCGGGTCTGCGCGACGCGGCTCGCGGAAGAGCACGGGCGATGGACGGGCCACGTCGCCGACGAAGAAATGTACGGCCCAGCGAAAGCGCGCGCGATCGAAGAGCTGGCAAAACAGGGAAAGGTGGACCTGCGTCAGTGCCATGCGTATGGAAACAGTTTGCTGGACCGGCAACTGCTCTGCGCCGTTGGCCACGGCCACGCTGTCAATCCGGGAAAAGAGATGGCCGCGCTTGCCAATGAAAAGGATTGGCCAATCTGGCACTGGCATCAGGAGAAGAAGCTCGATTCGAAAACAAACGCCCGCTTTGGAACAGGAATCCCACAGACAGAGGAGCAGGCATGAAGAACGGAAGGATGCGAGAGTGGAGAGGGCAATTGCAGGATTCAAGCTGGGCAGCCGCGGGCCAATGCGACGGCCGCATGGCGGTGTTGCCGGCGGCGGAAGAGGAAGCTCCCCGAGTATGGCAGGCGCTGAAGAGACAAATCGAGGAAGCGTGGGCAGCGTGCGGAGCGTTTGAGTGGATGGCGCTCGCGTACCTTGGTGTCTCGAGCGTCCTGATCGCGGTCTTCGCGGAGAATCTCGCGCATCCCTGGCGGCTTCTTGCCACACAGGCAATGGTGGCGGCGCTAGTATTGACGCTCTGCCTCGTGCAAGCGCGCGCCGCGGCTAAGACGGACGTGCATGGAGTGTCGTTCTCTTCCGGCTGGTGGCACTTCTGGCGGCACTGGTATCCTCACCTCTTTTTTCTCTTCTGCTTCGAAGAACTGGCGTACTTGATGACCCTCTTCACGCCCGACTGGCAGGACGCCAAGCTCATCGCCTTCGATTATTGGTTGACCGGAGTGCACCCGTCGATCTGGTTCGAACAATTTGCCACGCCCGTCCGAAATGAGTTCATGCAATTGGTCTACTTCTCGTACTTCACGTATCTGGTTATCCTCGGCGGAATCCTGTATGTGCGCCGCGAATGGTACGCCTACTGGTCGGTGATGACGTACTCGATGGTTGGCTACATGATCGGGTATGTCATCGCCATGTTTTTCCCCATCGAAAGCCCATGGTTCGCCATGGCCGGACAGTGGCACGCTCCCTTGGCGGGTGGACCGGTGACAGCCATGGTGAGTTTTATCGAACATTTTGGCCGCGTAAGAGGCGCGGCGTTTCCTTCTGCACATGTCACGGGTGCGACTTCGGCGCTTTGGGGAGCCTGGAGATTCCGGCGCTGGCTGTTCTGGGTATTATTGCCGGTGTTCCTGTGCATGTGCTTTTCCACGATTTGGGGCCGCTACCACTATGTCGCGGACGTTTTCGGCGGTATGGTCACCGGCACTCTGGGCTACATGATCGGAAGCTGGATCATGCAGCGAAAGGGAGCGGTGAAGACCGCGCCTGCAATCGAGACCCTTTGAGAATTAATTCGGAGAATCCAAGCCAGGGTGGGCGGTTAATGGGAATTCCCGTTCAAAACTGCTTGCGATTTCGAGCAGCAGCGGCTCATCGGTCCAGGCCGCGATGAACTGGAGACCAACCGGCAAACCATTTTTCGTGAGGCCGCACGGCACGGAGATCGCCGGCACACCGGCAAGATTTGCAGGACGATTCAAGCGCAATAGCAATGCGCGCACGGGATGAGCCGCGCCCTTGATGGAAACGGAGTCCTCGCCAATGCGCGGAGCAGCGATGGGAGTCGTGGGCACGACATAAGCATCGAGTTCGTTGCTCGCAAGTACCCGGTGGAAAGCATCAATGAATTTTTCGCGAACTCGTAGCGCTTGAAGGTAGCTGACAGCGGTAACCTTGGCGCCCATTTCGAGGCGCACGCGAACGTCTTCGCCATATTCCGCGGCATGCCCTGGGAACCAGCCTGCGTGCTGGTGATACAGCGTCGCTTCGGCCCAGGCGATCTGGTTTCCTGCTTCTTCAGTCTCCAATAATTGCGGAATCGAAATTTCCTTGAGGCACGCGCCACCCTTTTTGAGCAAACGAAGGGCAGTTTCGAACGCCGCCTCAACTTGAGGGTCGAGCACCTCCAAAAAAAACTCCTTCGGAATTCCAAGGCAAGGCTGGCGTCCGCGCGTTGATGGCAGCCGGCCGGGCAAGAAATTGCGCTCATTTTTCTGCCTCGCAAAAATAGGGGCAAGAAGAAGCGCCGCATCCTCAACGGTGCGTGCCAAAGGCCCGACGCAATCCAGCGTGGACGAGAGAGGGATCACGTCCTCCGGGCTGACCCGGCCGACCCCCGGCTTCAGACCTACCACGCCACAAAGTGCCGCCGGGATGCGGATGGAACCTCCTGTGTCCGTGCCGATGCTGCCGTAGCACACTCCGGCGGCAAGCGCCGCAGCGGAGCCTCCGCTGGAACCGCCGGCAATGCGCTGAAGGTCCCACGGATTTCGCGTGGGACCGAAATGGGGATTTTCGGTGGTCACGCCATAGGCAAACTCGTGCATGTTCGTCTTGCCGAGAATCACGGCCCCGGCTTTCTTCAACAAAGCGACGACGGGCGCGTCCCTGCAAAGGCACGAACTCTTTCCAGGATTTTAGAGCCAGCCGTGGTGCGGATGTCCTTCGTATAGATATTGTCCTTTAAGGAGATGGGAATGCCGTGAAGCGGCCCGCGGTCGCGGCGGCTTCTTGCCTCGCCTCTTGATGCAAAGCTCGGACTCTGCCTGCACGGCCTGTTGGATCGCCAATTCCTCGCAGACCGTGAGGTAGGCATTGAGCACGGGATTGAGCGTTGAGATGCGATCGAGCAACAACTTCGTCAGTTCCACGGGTGAGAGCTTGCCCTGCCGGAAGAGCGCGCCGATTTCCGCAATGGAAGCAAAGCCGAGCTGGGCGCCTCCGGATTTCAGAAAATTCGCTCCTGGCGGCGCAGGTTTCCAAATGTGCCGATGTTCGCCAAAATCAGCCCGACGCGGAACTGATTTTCCGAGCGCACGGTGGCGAGATTAAAGCGGCCGTATTCGACGGAAAGCCCGCAGCAGCCTCCGTTGTAGCTTACTTGCACAAACTGGTTCAACAGCGTGTCGGTGAGGATGTCGTAGCTGAGCCCGGCGGAAAAGTTGAACCCCTTTCGGACAAGATCGCCATAGCCGACTATTCCGCGAATCTGGTGGGACGTAGGCTGAACGATCGGATCGCCCTGAAGACGGAAATCGGCAACGGTGGCGTAGAACTGGCTGAAGGGTTTGACCTTCAGAAGCGTGCCGATGGTGGTCACCTTCTTGAGTTGCGGGTCGTATTCGATGATGGATTCGAGGTCGTACGGCCCACCTGGAGTGAGCTTCACGTCACTCACTATCGGCGACCAGTTGCGCGGCGTGGACGCGAAAGCGAATGGGGTGATGGAATCGAGCGCTTCAAACACGTTGCGTTGGCCCGGAACCAGCGCGCCACCGAAAGTTGGATCAAAGTAGTGCTTTTGCACCACCTGCCAGGAAAGGAAATCGACAGGCTGATCATCGCCCTGTTTGATGTACAGGTGCTGAGTGATGCCGTATTCGGTTTCGCTGGTGTCGGTGAGCGTGGCGTTGCTGTCAAAGCGGATGAAATCAGCGAAGTTGTTCACGCCTGTCACATAGTGATAATTGACCACCGGTTCGATGGTGTGTTTGTAGCGGCGGTGCGTGCGCGGGCGGTCAAAGAAACGCTCCAGGGTAGGCGAGCGGAGATCCACGGTGAATTCCCCGGTGTTGCGGGTGATGGATTGCCCGGAGACATTGCCAGCGACATCGAGGGAATCATCGTAGAAGGTGGTGCGAAAAGTGGCGGAGGTGGTCACGCCAAGCCAGTTACCGAAATGCATCGGGATGGTGAGGGTAGGTGCAAACTCCGTGCGAGATACAAAATTCGGTGTGTTGATGAATTCATCGTCGCGGTGCACCGTTCCGGCGAACGTGGAGAATGAAAAATAGACCGGCAGGTTGCGCCAGGGCGCCTGTTCCACCGAGCCGAAGCTCACCTCCGGCGCGCTGCGCAGCAGCACGCTATTGGGTGGGCTCAGTTCCAGGAAGCTGCGATCGTTCAAGCTGTCCACATTGAAGCTGAAGCCGCGGAAATTGTTGGTGAGAAAGACGGAGCTGCGAATCTCGGAAGTGATGGCTTCGCTGTAGGTTCCGGCAAAGGCCAGCCGGAAGGTGAGGGAGGAAAGCTGATTGAGGTCGGTGACGAAACGCCAGCCGTCTTTCCAAAGAGACTGCACTTCGAGCTGCTGTTCATACCCGCCCTGCTTCTCCGCAGGGCTGATGCCGGGCACCCCGCGGTCCTCCACGCCGAAATAGTTGTATTGGATGGAAGTATTTTCGAAGGGACGCGCGCGCAATGATGCGCGCTGGGCGGGGCCTCTGCTACTGAAATACTCAAAACCGAGAGTGGTGTCCAACCAGGTTCTCGGGGCCCAATAAAATGCATCACCGAAGACGAGACCCTTGCTGCTGCTGTTGCCCAGAACCGGAAGCAGCAAACCGGACTGACGAATGTGGTCGCCGGCCGGAGCGGTGGCGTACGGCGCCCAGAAGAGCGGCACGCGGTAAAGCCGGAAATTGGCGCTGACCAACGCCACCGATTTTTGCAGTTTGACCTTTGCTTCCGGCGAATATAACTGCCACGCGGGATTTTTGGGATCGCAGATGGTGAACCATCCGTGGTGCACGTCGTACAAGTCCTCCGAGAGGCGGTCAACCACCTTGGCTTCGAAGTACAACGGATTGTTCGTAACCAGCAGGAGCGGAGCGGGGCGGCGATTCAGCCGGATGGTTCCGCGGACGTTGCGAAACGTGCCTTTTCCCGTGGCCACGTTCAATTCCCCTTCGTCTCCTTCCAGGTGCTGATTCTCGTAGTCAAACACGACGTGGCCGCGCACGACGGCCTGGGAAGTAGTGGTGTTGTATTCCGCGTGGTCCGCCTGGAGGCGCATGCCGAGATAGTGAATGTCTACATCCTTGTCGGCAATGTAGATGTCGCCCTCGCGCCGCTGCGGACCGCTGGCGGTAATCTCCGCGATGCTGACGCCCGGCACCGGAGCTGGAGGCTTCTGGGCAGCACCAGGCTGCGCGAAAAAGAAGGCAAGCAAAAGGGAAAAGAAGGACCGCCACCTTCGGTCCTGGCTGGAAATGGCAAAAGTTTTATTCACGCGGTCAATGCGCTCGGATGAACGAAGAGTTAGCCTAGCATGCACAAAGGAGGATTTGTAGCCGACGGCGTCCTCCCGAAGCAGTAGATGCAGGAAACCCGCCGCGCGCTGGCCTATTCTGTGACGTTTTTAGCGTGGTGATCGCGGTACCAAGCAAAGGTTCGTTCCAGCCCTTCCTCGAAGAGGACGGTGGGCTCATAGCCGAGAAGTTCGCGGGCCCTGGAAATATCGGCTTGAGAGTCCCGGATGTCGCCCTCGCGGGGAGGATCGTACTTGGCTCGCAGGTTTTTGCCGGAGAGGCGCCGGAAAAGCTCCAAAGTCCGGTTTAAGGAGATGCGCGCCCCAGTCCCGACGTTAAAGACTCCGCCGGAGGCGCTCGGAGCTTCGCAGGCGAGGAGATTGGCCTGCACGGCGTTCTCGACATAGGTGAAGTCGCGCGTCTGTTCCCCATCGCCGAACACGACTGGCGGTTCTTCGTTCAGAAACGCGGCTGCAAACCGGGAGAGCACGCCGGAATAGGGCGAATCGGGATCCTGCCGCGGACCGAAAATATTGAAATAGCGAAGAGAGACGTTTTCCAGCCCGTAACAGCGGCCAAAGGTCTGCGCGTACAGCTCGCCGACATACTTGGAAACGCCATAGGGAGATATCGGAAGAGGCTGCATGGCTTCCGTCTTGGGGAGGGTGGGAGTTTCGCCATAAGCGGAGGAGGAAGCGGCAAAGACGACACGCTTCACCTTATTGTCGCGCGCGGCCACCAGGACATTCAGTGTCCCTTCAACATTGATGCGATTGGTATCCAGCGGATCCTTCACCGAGCGCGGCACGGACGTGCGCGCGGCGAGGTGAAGAACGTACTCCGCCTGGACCATGGCTTTCTGAACAGCCTCCAGGTCCGTCACAGAACCTTTCACAAGAGTGATCTTGCTCCGAACCTCTGCAAGATTTTCTTCTTTGCCGGACGACAAGTCGTCCAGGACCACGACCCCGTGACCGCGCCGCACCAGTTCCTCCACTGTGTTCGAGCCGATGAATCCGGCGCCCCCTGTAACCAAGTAGCGCATCTGTTCCGTCTCCTGTGAAGTGAGCCGTCTTATTGTACGATGGGACTGGGGGCGCGAACGCCTTGATTCTCGCGAACGTCTCAGAAACGGCATGACCAAAAAACTGGCCTGGCTGGCGCTGCTGCTTTGCATCCTGCTGCTTGGCGCGGGATGGTCCTTCTATTCGAGGCTGGCTCGTCGCCCGATTCCCTCTGATTCCCCCGTGGTCACCAATTGGCCTGCGAACGCTCCCGGCGGGTCGCCAGGTTCTCCGGATGCACCAGCCAACCATTCCACGGGACCACCGGCATCGGGTGAGGCGGCGAACAAGAAGCAGCCTTCCGCGGTTGAACCGGGGTTTGCCTTGCGCCAGGGAGAGACGCTAGAGTTCGCCGCCAATGTGCCCAAGCTCAACAGCACGATTGCGAATTTGAAGATTATCGCGGTGGAGAAAAGGAGCGCCGGGACGAAGGGCTCCTGGCACCTGCAGGCCTTTGCGCACACGGAAAATCCCTAT
This sequence comes from Candidatus Acidiferrales bacterium, assembly GCA_963734105.1. Lineage (GTDB taxonomy): Bacteria > Acidobacteriota > Terriglobia > Acidiferrales > UBA7541 > Acidiferrum. The sequence continues at coordinate 569,269 of CAVTFW010000010.1, forward strand.
CGCATGGTGTTTGAACTGGACGATCAGTTCGATTCCTACAGCGACGCGGCGAGCATGGCCAGCCTGCAATACGAAATGCACCTGAGTGAACGCGGGCAGAAGGCAGACAGCGTGCAACGGATGTTGCCCTCGCTGCTGGATACAGCGCCGCCGGGCGCGAGCGCGGCGCGCGTTTTGCCGGGGACGCGGGATCCCTTGGGCATGCTGGAATACTTGCGGGGCATCGACTGGAGCCGGACAACCGAGGTACGCAGTCCGGTGTACGACGGCCACAAGCTATACGACGTGCGCGCGGTGCTAGTGGGGAAATCGGCGGCGGTAAATGTGCCGGCGGGCCGCTTCACCGCCACGAAAATCGAAATCCACGTGATGGACAACGGAACGGAAATGAAAGATGCCCACTTTCTGCTGTACCTGACGAATGACGCGGCGCGGCTGCCCGTGCTGCTGGAAGCCGTGCTCCCCGTGACCACGGCGCGCGTCGAGCTCACCAAGGCGAAATGAAATAAGGAAGTCAGTTCCTGCTAGCAGAGGAAGATCTTTTCGCGATGGCGGATGACCCGGCGCGTGGCATTCCGCGTATCGACGACAAGTTTCGCGGCATCCACGATGGCCCCGTAATCGTAACTGGAGTGATCCGTGGCGATGAGGACGGCGTCGTACTTGCCCAGGGTTTCGCTGCTCAAAGGCACGGATTTCATGTTCGAGTAATCGTAGTGGCGCATTTTGCTGAGATGCGGGAAATAGGGGTCGTTGTAATCAAATTCAGCCCCGCGCTTCTGCAGGATTTCCATGATTTTGAGTGTGGGTGATTCCCGCAGGTCGTCCACGTCTTTCTTGTAAGCCACGCCGAGCACCAGAAGCTTTGAGCCCTTGAGGCTTTTCTTGTGGCGATTCAATGCTTCGACAACGGAATCGACCACGTGGTAGGGCATGGCGGTATTGACTTCACCTGCGAGCTCGATGAAACGCGTGGAAAAATCGTACTCCTTCGCCTTCCAGGAAAGATAGAAGGGATCCACGGGAATGCAATGACCGCCCAGGCCGGGGCCCGGATAAAAAGGCATGAAGCCGAAGGGTTTGGTGGCCGCCGCGTCAATCACTTCCCAGACGTCCACGCCCATGCGCAAGCACAAAAGCTTCAATTCATTGACGAGCGCGATGTTGACGCAGCGGAAGATGTTCTCCAGCAGCTTGGCCATTTCCGCGGTGCGCGTCGAACTGACCGATATCACTCGCGCGACCACTTGCGCGTACAACGCCACCGCCGCACGCCCGCTCGGAGGATTGACGCCGCCCACCACTTTCGGAATCTGCGCCAGCCCATATTGCTTGTTTCCCGGGTCTTCCCGCTCCGGCGAGAATGCCAGGAAAAAGTCGCCCGGCACATTCTCATTTTCCGGCCCCGCGGCGATCGCGCAGCGCAAACCGCTCTTCTCGAGGATCGGCAGCACCAGCTCTTCCGTCGTGCCGGGGTAGGTGGTGGATTCGAGCACGACCAGCTGCCCTTTTTGCAGATGCGGCTGGATGGATTTCGCCGTGTTCTCGACGTAACTCAAGTCCGGTTCGCGATAATCATCCAGCGGCGTGGGAACGCAGATGAGAATGGCGTCTGCTTCGCTGAGCCTGGAAAAATCGTCGGTGGCAGTGAAGTGGCGGCTGTTCACGTACTGTTGAATCTTGTTCTGCTGGATGTGTTCGATATACGATTTCCCCGAATTCAGCTTCTGGACTTTCTGCGGATCGGTGTCAAAACCCGTTACTCGGTGGCCCGCTTCCGCGAATCGGAGCGCCAGGGGGAGCCCCACGTAACCGCATCCGATGATCGCGACTCTCAGTTGCGTGCCTTTAAAGAATTCCGGTCTTCTGTCCGTTGCCATAAGAAGGAAGTTGCTCCTCGATCGAAGTGGAGGTGACATCGGTCCCAAGCCTAGCGGACAAATGACCTAGACACTATAGCAGCTTCACTATTGGACATTGAAGGAGTGCAAACTGTGTTTCCATTTTTTCACGTGATGGTCCGCGAAGGACGAAGTACTCTTTGCCAGACCATTATGGACAGGGCAAGATGTCCAGCGTCTTGCCGTGAGTGCATTCCTCTCGACGGACAGATGCCATCCGCATGACGATTCTCACCCTCTTGGCTATTGGGCCGGTCGTCGGCGTTCTTGTCGGACTGCTTGGCGCCTAGCAGGTCTTCTCTACGTGGCATCCATAACGCATACTGGTGCAGCATGATCGATCTGCATTGTCACCTATTGCCGGGGCTGGATGACGGCCCCAAAACCACGGAAGAATCGCTGGCCATGGCCGAAGAGGCGATTGCCGACGGCATCACCCACGTGGTTGCCACGCCGCACGCCAATTCCGATTTTTCCTTCGATTTCGAAACAGTGCGCGCCGCCGTCGAGGAACTGCAAGCGAAGCTGGGCGGCCGCCTGATCGTGGCGACCGGCTGCGATTTTCACATGAGCCATGAAAACCTGATTGCCATCCGGAAAGATCCCCGGCCGTTTTGCATTAATCGAAAGGACTACCTGCTGGTGGAATTCAACGATTTTTCAATTCCTCCGTCCATGGACCAGACGCTGCACGAGCTGCAACTCGCGGGGATCCGCCCGATCGTCACCCATCCGGAACGCAATGGAATTCTCCGCACGCATCCCGAACGCCTGCGGCAGTGGATCAGGGTTGGATGTTATGTGCAGCTCACCGCTGGTTCCCTTACTGGGGTCTTTGGCTCTGGCCCGCAACAACATGCCTGGGAGTGGCTATCGAGTGGCTTGGTGCACTTCCTCTCGAGCGATGCGCACAATACCGGGCGGCGCCCTCTTAGGCTAAAATTTGCCTATGAAGCTGTCACCGCAAAGTTGGGAACGGAAAAGGCACGAGCGCTGCTGATCGACAATCCGCTGGCCGCGTTCGAGGGGCGTCCCTTGCCGTATGTGCCGGAGATCGCGCCGGTTCAGGAACCGCGGAAACGCAAGCGGTTCTTCCTGTTCTAAATGGACTACTGGCAGATCACGCCGCAGGCCGAAGCGGCAGGCCGGCCCAGACGTTCGCAAGTCCCAGAATCTCGCGAACCACGTCCAGGGCGTCGCTCGTATTCCTCCACCAATGCGCAGGATCGAATGGATCATCGGAAACGCCGTGGACGATTGCCACGCCATCGTGCGCCGATAGCCGGTCCCAAAGGGCTCTGGTGCGGCGGGTGTGCACTTTCGAAGTCACAAGGATTACAGTGCGCTGATTTTCCATCCGCAGGGCCCCGCCGATGGTCTTCAGCTCGTCCGCCGTATTGACAATCGGCGGTTCAAGCACCTGAATCGCGCTTTCCGGAACTCCTTCGTGGATCAGAATCTGTTTGTCATAAGAATCTTCGCCGACAAACGGGACGGATAATTTCTTCAGCGTATTGCCGGGTTCCTTCGAGTACGTCAGCCATACGTGAGTGGCATAGCCCTGCTTGTAAACGCGCGCGGCTTCGAGCGCGCGGCTGGGCATCCGGCCGCTCAGAACGGCGATGGCGGCAGCCTTCTGGAGCGGATCCTCGACGATCAACCACCGTCCCACATTCAGGAAAATGAACAAACCAGCGAAGAAAAGCGAACTCAACAGGATAATCCAGGGGCGCGGCCGGCGCTCCGCCTGTTGGGGGAGGATGCTCCCAAGAAGAATTCCTTGCATGGCCGCGCATCGTAGCCTGTGGCTTAGCCCGCGTCAAACGCGGCGGAACATTTGTTTCGGCCGGGATTGCTTAGGAGCCGGCGTTCCAACACTATAGACTATGGAGTTTTGGGATACCGGGAGGACGCATGAGGGCAGTGGTCACGGGTGGCGCGGGGTTTCTCGGGTCGCATCTATGCGACCGGTTGCTGGCGGAAGGTTGGGAAGTCCTTACCCTCGACAACCTGATAACGGGTGACGAAACGAACCTGGCGCACCTGAAAGGGAATCTAAAATTCCGCCTCGCCCGCACGGACGTCAATGAACCATTTCGCGTGGAAGAGAAGGTCGATTATGTCTTCCACTTTGCTTCCCCGGCCAGCCCGCCCGACTATCTGAAATTTCCGATCGAAACCCTCAAGGTCGGCTCCATTGCAACCATGCACGCGCTCGACCTCGCCCGGGCAAAGGATGCCAAGTTCCTGCTCGCTTCCACCAGCGAATGTTACGGCGATCCGGAAGTTTCCCCGCAGAGCGAAACCTACTGGGGCCGCGTGAATTCCGTGGGACCGCGCAGCGTTTACGATGAAGCCAAGCGCTTCGCGGAAGCCGTCACCATGGCCTATCACCGCTACCACGGCGTCGATACGCATATCGTTCGCATTTTTAACACTTACGGCCCCCGCATGCGCCTGAACGACGGCCGCGCGCTCCCCAACTTTGTTTACCAAGCGTTGAGCGGCCAGCCCATCACCGTTTATGGCGACGGGAAACAGACGCGCAGTTTCTGTTATGTTTCCGATTTGATCGAAGGGATCTACAGACTGAGCCAGTCCGACGAACACATGCCTACGAACATCGGCAATCCCACGGAGCTGACCATTTACGAATTCGCGCTACGCGTTCTCAGCCACTTCCCGAACGGACCCAAAATCATCCACGAGCCTCTTCCCGTGGACGATCCGAAGCAGCGTTGCCCGGACATTTCAAAAGCGAAACAGTTGCTGGACTGGGAACCGAAAGTGAGCCTGGAAGAAGGCCTGAAAACGACCATCGCTTTTTTCAAGGAACAGTACGCGAAGCTCTCCGTGCCCCGCTAGTGAATCTCGATGCGTGCTGTGAAAACGCCCAGGCCTCGAGGGCCTGACCTACAATCCCTGTAGCTCACCCCTTCGAGGGGTGAGGTTTTACCCAACACCGGCAACCAATCCAGTTCGAGGGGTAAAGCCATTCCCAACACCGGCAACCAAACCGGCAACAAGCAGCGCCTCCCCCACAATCCTCTTAGAACCGCCCGAACGAATAATACTCGAATCCCAATTCCTGCATTTTCTTGGGCGAATACAGGTTTCGTCCGTCAATGACCAGCCGCCGCGACATGTCCTTCCCGGCCCGCTCCCAATCCAGCTTCCGGAAGATTTGCCATTCCGTACAGACCAGCGCCGCATCTGCGCCCTTCAGCGCCTCGTAAGGATCTTCATGATACGTGACCGCCGGCAGAAGCGGCTTTGTCCGCGAGATTGCCTGCGGATCGCTCGCGTGCACTTCCGCTCCCTCGTTAAGGAGCTTTCGAATCACTTCGAGTGCCGGAGCAAATCGTATGTCATCCGTATTCGCCTTGAAGGCCAGTCCCAGCACCGCCACCCGTTTACCCTTGATCACCCAAAGTGCCTTGTGAATTTTTTCAAAAAAACGGTCGATTCGTTGCTTGTTCACGTCTTCCGCAGCCTTGAGCATTTCAAAATCAACGCCGACGGACGATGCGAGATGGATGAAGGCCTGGATGTCCTTCGGAAAGCAAAAGCCTCCAAAACCTAGGCCAGCTTTCAGGAATTGCGTGCCAATGCGCGGATCGATGCCCATGGCGTGCGTTACTTCCTCGACGTCGGCGCCAATGCGTTCGCATAAATCGGAAATCACGTTGGCGTAGCTGATCTTGAGCGCCAGGAAAGAATTAGAGGCATGCTTGATGAGTTCGGCGCTATTGATTGTGGTGGTCAGCAGTTCGCCGGAACTCCCGCTGGGACACTTGCCGGCGTGAACGGGACAGTGAAAGCTGTGTTCCAGGATCGGCCGGTAGATCTCGCGCATGATGGCCGCGCTCTTTTCGTTCTCAACTCCCACGACGATGCGGTCCGGGTGGAAGAAGTCCGCCACGGCCGTGCCTTCTCGCAGGAACTCCGGATTGGAGGCCACCTCGAATTTCACGGTCCCGCTGCGCGAATAAGCCGCAAGAGCCTTCTGAAGCTGCACGCCCGTCAGGGCCGGCACGGTGCTTTTTTCGACCACCAGTTTGGGAGAGCGAGCCTCGACAGCGATCTGACGGGCCACGTGATCAATTGCCGATAGATCGGCTTCGCCGGATTCTTTCGGCGGAGTGCCCACGCAGATGAAGATGGCTTCGCCGGCCCGGATAGCTTTGCCCGCATCGGAGGTGTAGAAGATCTTCTTCTCGGCCACGGCGCGCTGTAGCACCTCGTCCAAGTGCTCTTCGTAGATGGGAACTTTTCCGGACTTCAGAAGGTCGATGCGTTTTTCGTCGATGTCGGTGCAATGAACTTCGTGGCCGGCGGCAGCCAAACAGGCGCCCGTCACCAACCCCACATACCCACACCCGATTACCGTCAGGCGCAAGATCGTTTCTCCTTTTTGCTCGGCAGGAATTCTCACTCAGGACGCCAGGGACATTCCCGGCAGCCACACTTCATTTTGCCAGCCAAATTAATCCGCGCCACTACCTGCGACCTAACAGTAAGCCGCGAAGCCCGAGCAGCGCCAGCCGCGGTTGCCGGCGCACAACATTCCACAACAAACGGGTGGACTCGTCGCGATTGATCTCCCCGAGCGATTCGCGCGTCGCGTCATTCAGCATGTCCACCAGGGAGCAGTAATCGTCCTGCTTGAAATGGTGCAGGGCCCGGCGGACCAGCCAGTGTGTCCCGAGTTCCCGGCGCAGGGCGCGCAACTCTCTCCCCCCTCTTCGCAGGATGGCATCTGCCACACCGCGCGCCCCCCGGAATCCGGTCACGATGCCCCCGACCGTGGACACTTTCACTTGCGCCGCCGCGTCACCGACGAGATAGACCTCGCCATTCCCCACCGTGCGCTGCACCGGTACCCAGCGGCGGTACACCGGGATCCGCGCGCCCTGCCACTCCAACGGCTCAAACCCTTTTTTCTCCAGGAAGCGATCGAAGCACCGCTTGGTATCCCGGCCGTGTTCTCCGATCACTCCCAAGGCCGCGCGCTCTGGGGATTCGGGAATCAGCCAGTAAAAATACGGCGTGTCGTCGGGAACGAACCAGACGCGGGTGGTGTCCGCGGGACAGCCCTTCGGGAGCTTTACGAGCGCCTGCACCAGCGGAACAGTTTCAACGGGAGGCCAGCCGGAAGCACGCGCTACGCGGCTCACCGCTCCGTCCGCGCCAACAACACTCTCGGCGTAAATTTCCTCTCGCCGGCCCGCCTGATCAACCTGGACATGAATGCCGCTGCCATTGGGAGAAAGCCCCAGGAACCGGGTGTCGTATTCGAACCTTGCTCCCGCCTGCTGCGCTTCCTGGGCCAGGGCACGAATCAAGCGCGAACGCTCAATAATCAGATCGGGCCGTTTCAGGGACACGACTGCGGAGCGGCCATTCGTGAACAGTTCAAATCGGCGAATCTCATTGAGGACGCTTGCTCCCGCCGCCCCGTTCATCTGGCGGCGAAAATGATCGGTGACAATTAACGTGCGCGCTACTGGATCCAGCGTCGGTCTTGATTCAAGGACACGGACAGCGCGACCACCTTGGGCCACACACGCGGCGGTGTAGAGGCCTGCGGCAGATCCCCCAACCACCACAACTTCTCTTTTATCCCGGTTTTTCCCGGGCTCACTTCCCGTTTTGTTCACGATATTCGAGGATCCTGTGAACGGACAGAGCCGATTCCCACACCACGGACCTTAGCTCGCCAACCCCGATCAAGACTCGAACCCGGCTGCACAGCCGGGTTGGGTAGCAATCGAGTATAGCGAATCCTCCTGAGCGGGCCAAATCCCAGGGACACCACAAGCGCTAATTGAGCGGGACACTGCGCTGGCGGAGTTCAGGCGGCGGACGCTTTCGTCCGGTCCTTCTGCCTCTCGTAAGGTGCTCGTTCCAATCGGCCGATGGCCAATAGCATGGCGGCCAACACCACAACTCCGATAATGGCTGCTTCCCTCGTCGTCAGGTAGGTGACCAGAACTGCCGCCCCGCCGCAGATGGCTCCCGCTAGGTAAATCGTAAGAACGGCGCCGCGTTGTCCGAGTCCCAGGTTTGCCAGCCGGTGCGCGGAATGATCCTTGCCCGGCGTGGCAAAGGGCAAAAGCCCGCGCCGGGAGCGCGAAATCGTGACCAGCGTTGTATCAAAGATTGTGGCGCTCAGGATCAATACCGGCGCAAGCCAACTGGCTAAATTCGTGGTGTGTTCGATGCGCAGTTTCAATGCCAGCGTGGCCATCAAGAAGCCAAGGAACATCGCTCCGCCATCACCCATGAAAATCTTGGCCGGTTTGAAATTCCAGCGCAGGAATCCCGCCGCGGCGCCAAGGGTAGCGGCAGCCAGCGTGGCGACAACCGTCTGGCCGTTCAAATACGCGATCATGGTAAAGAACACGGCGGCCATCGCCGCGACTCCTGCGCACAGTCCATCCATGTGATCCAAGATGCTGAACGAGGCGGTAATGCCCACGACCCACGCGACCGTCAGCGCCGCATCCAGCCAATACCCTGCCTTCCCGCTCAGGTAAAGATCGAACACGTTCGCGTGGACTCCACTCGCGAGAAGGATTCCAGCCGCCACAGGCATGGCTAGAAACAGTTTCACCTGATGGTGCAGCCAGCCGCGGTCATCCATGAACCCAACAATGGCGACCAGCGTCGCGCCCGTCACAATCCCAATGCTCTGCGCTCTCGCCGGGCCATCAAACACAACCAGGATGGCGAGCATCACGCCCGCATAGATTGCCAGACCACCAAGAAGCGGAATCGGTTTCAGATGGAGTTTGCGCGGACCTGGCGAATCCACCATGCCTACGCGAATGGCCAGCGCCCGCACCGGCACTGTCAGGGCCATAGAAGCTGACAGTGCGATAAGGAAAGCCAGAAGGCCCGCACTCATGCGCCCTCATTGCTCGTTCTGAACAGACTGGCCCGGGCGAGTATGCCAGCAAATCGCAGATACGTTACCGGTTAGGGATCCGGTTCCCAAGTATCGGCTTAGACAGACAAGAACAGAAAGCCGAGGATGCTGCCCCACGCAGCGTTAGTACAATACCGCGAAAACTCACAGCGTGCCACCGGATTCAAGGAAATAGCGGCTGGGGTCGCAGAAAAGTAAAGCCCTCGTACCCATTACTTACATTTCAAAAGAGGACAAACGCGCACCCGCCTTTTCCACGATGGCAACCAATTTTTGCAGTTCCCGAACTCTTTCGTATTCCGGAGCAGCCGCAGACGCGGCTTCGCTCATCCTGCGGAGCCGCCCGGCATCGTGGAGGATCTGGCGAATGCAGTCGGCAAACTCGGCCGGGTCGTCCGGGTCCGAGGAAATCGAGAAGCCTTTTTGTTTGCCAATGGCAACGACGTCACACTCCGGCGGCGCCACGGCAACGATGGGCTTCCCGGCGGCCAGAATGCCATACATCTTGCTTGGCACCACCACGCCTTCCAACCCGCGCTTGATGGTGATGAGATGCGCGTCCGCCGAGGCCAGCACGGAAGGGATCTTGGTCCCGGGAAAAAAGGGAAGAAATCGTACATTTGGAATTCCGGCCGAAGCGGTTTCGAGATTTACCCGCTGCGCACCGTCGCCGACAAAAACCATTCCCACGCCATCCGCCGCGAGCAGGCGCGCGCCTTCCAGCAGCGTATTCCACGCGCCGTAAAATCCCAGGTTCCCGGCGTGCAGCAGCACGAACCTGAATTCACTCCGAATCGCGCGGATGACGTCGGCGTCCAGCTCGGCGGCGGTCGCATCGCCCGGCGGGAGTTCGGCGCCATCCCGCACCACCACCACACGAGCCGGGTCCACGCCCTTCGCAAGAATCCGCTGGCGCATGTCTTCCCCAAGGACAATGACCTTCGTCGCGCGGCGCAAGGCCCAGCGATGCAGTTTTTCCCAAATGCCCGCCAGAAGACCGGGTTCGACGATCGAGCCGCCCACCGCCATGTCTGGATAGAGGTCGCGAATGTTGTAAACGTACGGTTTGTTTTTCAGCATGGCCACGAACGCGCCCACAATCCCCTCGAACGGTGGGTCGGTCATCGCCAGGATGACGTCGCAGGGCAAAAGAAGCGCGCGCGGCACTGCCAGGAACACATAGCTCAAATAATTGACGACGCGCTTATCCATCTGCACCCGCGGATAATCCGTCGAGCCCACGCGAATTAGGCGGATTTTCCCGGCGCCTTCCGTTTGGTAGAGGCGCCAGGGCCGCCGCTCGGAGGGGTCATACGATGGACGCCCGCACAGGACGGTTACCTCGTTCTCGGCGGCCAGTGCCTCCGCCGCGATTTGCGCCATCTTCGCCGTGGCCGAGGTATCCGGCGGGTAATAGAGGTTCAGCAGCAGGACACGCACCAGTGGATTGTACAGGGAGAAGAAGTGTCCATGAAGCTTCCAGGACTCGCGCTGCCGGAAAAAGCAGTCCGAACTGAAGTGCAGTTGGACCAAATCTGTCCGCCCGGACAGTTTCGCAACGGCAATCAAAAGTCTACTGTGGAAGCCTCCAAACGCAGATCCATCGGAGGACCCTCATGCAGCGAATTCCTCACGCGGCCCAGGCGAGAATCCTGTGCGGCCTAATTGTTTGCTTGATCGCTCTGCAAACTCGCGCGATACCCAAGCCTCTTCCGGAAGCGGTGGTTCGTGCCCACACCGTTTTCCTCGAAAACGAAACGGGGTTCCTCCAACTGCAGTACAGTACGACCTTGGAGCTGACCAAATGGGGCCATTTCGACCTGGCCGACAACCGCGATAAAGCGGACCTGGTGATGCGGTTGGAGAGCGCTAGCCACGTTCGCGTAGTTCCCCAGGGGCAATTTCCTTCCAGCGGCGGGGATGCAGCCGCCGACGGCGACATTCCAAGGGGCTACACGCGAATCAGCCTGCTGGATCCGAGAACTGATACAGTTCTCTGGTCCGATACGCACAAGGCCGAAGGCGGCAAGGTCAAGAACGGCCACTTGCTGGACGGCCTGCGCGAAGCATTCAACAGCTACGAAAAGGGCCGCCGGTAAGGCCAAGATATCGGACGCTTCACGAATCTAATCGCGGTGGACGAGATAGATCGCCAGCAACATAATTACCGCCAATGAAATAAGGCCCGCCGCTCCGAATAGAGAAACACGCGACACGTAATCCTTGTCGCTCGCCTGCGTCATCACCAGATAAGCCACTTCATCCAACGCAAGCGCGCTGCCGATCCCCAGCCCCACGCGGGTTATGCAGGCCGTCGCACGGCTAGTAGAAGGGAATGCCAGAAGAAACGCCGCCGGTATTACGATTAGAACCCCCAGGAAGAGGTGATGAACCAGATGTCCGCCAGGGTAGATGTGGTGGACTCCCACCAGGTGCAGATAGAGCCTCAGCAAAACAAACGTGCCCAACATCGGCAGCAAAATCAAAGGCAGCGTCAGTTTTGCAGGTAAAGTTTCTTGGTGCTCTCTCATGTTTGGGATGGGAGGATACCACCTTATCTTTCTGGCGAACTATAGAGGATGAGGAGAGCGGCTGTCGGTCTCTCTCGCCTCAGCTACACTTTATCTAGCTCGTTGACAACTTTCCCAAAGGTTTCTCCGGAACTCCGAACGCGACGATCTCCAAATTACTCTTGGCTACTTTTTCGGCGTGTCCTCTGCGCCCCCCGCGTAATAGCCTTCCCGGGTTTCCGCGATTAAGCCTTCACGCGTGACGCGAACTTCCACCTTGTGGTACGGGGAATCGCGGTGGTTTCCAAGCGGCACATAAGCGAGTGTGTATTCGTGGCGGGCTTCTTCCGTAATTCGCGAATACAGTTCCTCGATCGCTCTGCTTTTTCTGGCGTAATAGATATCGCCGCCAGATTCACCCGCGTAGGCTGCCAAGCGCGAAAATTTTCGAGTTGCTGTCTCGCTGCCAAGTGCCACGCTGAACACCGAAATGTTATTGCGAAGAAGCGCTTCGATCACTTGCTCATAAGTCTGGTGGTTCAGTTTGGGCTCGTTCACGCCGTCGGACACCACAAGGATGATTTTGCGGCGATCGACGCCTCTTCCCGCGAGTAGGTCCGCCGCGGAATGCACCGCGTCGTCCAGAGCCTTGGTCGGTCTGGCCCCGAGATATGTCGACGCAGCAACGCACGGGGGCCCGATGGTGGAATTTGGGCAAGGGGGCGGAAGTCCCGGCACATACTCGGGCGCCGGTTTTGCCTCGGTTTGCGCCTCTTTTAAATCGGCAAGCAATTTGTCCGTATTTCCCGTGAAGTCTTCGCCTGGATAAAACAGCATATCGAAGCCGCAGACAGATGCCTCGTCTACGCTACTCATGCCCCCGATCACGGCACGGAGGCTTTTGAGCATCTCCGCGCCTTCTTTCCATTTCAGGTCGTTGTCGATGAGAATGACCACGGATAAGGGGAGACCATCTTCGCTGAAGACATCAACCTTCTGTTCAACGGAATCATCCAACAAGCGAAATTCGTCCTGTTTGAGGTCAGAGACAAGATTGCCGTTGTGATCTTTCACCGCGACCGACAGAACAACGAGATCCGAGTTTACGCGAATTTTTTCCTGGGTTTCACCCGGCGTTTGAGGAACTCGTACCAGCTGCGGTGCCGCAAGGGACTTCTCCTGCGACTGCGCCGAGGGTGATGATGCAAGCAGATTCGCGACAACCAGCAGAGCCCCGCCGAGGCCTCTCCCCATGAACAGTCCCCATCCAGTTCGTTTTCCGTATTATCTGAAGCATCCGGTCGCGAAAGGGTGGCCTCAGCTCAGATTGCGGGCTTTGCCGCGGGGAATTCATGGGCGCGTGATGAGATAGTCGCCGAGGACGAGCGCGTCCATCTGCGTTCGCAGGAAACAATCCAGAGCCTCTTCCGGCCGGCAGACGATCGGCTCATTGTCGTTAAACGAAGTGTTGAGCACCACCGGCACGCCCGTCTGGCGCGCAAATTCGCTGATCAGCGCGTGGTAACGGGGATTCGCCCCGGGCGTAACGGTCTGCAAGCGGCCCGTGCCGTCCACATGCGTCGGCGCGGGAATTTTGTCGCGTTTTTCCGGCCGCACCGGATAAGCCAAGGTCATGAACGGCGAGGGGTGCGCTTTTTCAAACCACTCGCCCGTTTTTTCCGCAAGAATGGAAGGCGCAAACGGACGGAAAATTTCTCTGTGCTTGATCCGCTGGTTCAAAATTTCTTTCATTTCCGGGCGCCGCGGATCGGCCACAATACTGCGGTTGCCCAACGCGCGCGGTCCCCACTCCGCGCGGCCCTGATACCAGCCCAGAATCTTTCCCTCGCCGATGATCGCGGCGGTCCGCCGCAGTAATTCCGCCTCCGGCAATTCCGTCAAGGTGTAGCCGCCTCTGGAAACCGCGCTGGCCTCGATCGCGGAACGAATTTCCGCTGCGGTATACCCCGGTCCCCAGTAAGCGTGCTCCATCACAAACGAACGCGGCCTCCCGAGGAGCTGGTGCCAAACGTAATACGCCGCGCCAACCGCAAGCCCGCCATCTCCGGCGGCCGGATGCACGTAAACTTCTTCGAATGGCGTCTGATCGAAGATCTTTCCATTAGCCACGCAATTGAACGCCACGCCGCCCGCCAGGCACACCGCCTTCGCGCCGGTCTTCGCCGCCAGCTTTCTCAACATGCCCAGATAGACTTCCTCAAGCCGCGCCTGCAGCGAAGCGGCCAGATTGCGATGCCGCTGCTCGAGCGGTTCTTCCGGCAAGCGCGCGGGTCCACCAAGGCGTTTGCCCATCGCATCCGAAAACATTTTGCCAAGCGTGGGTGTCTTGTCGGACTCCGCCCAGGTCATCTCCGGCCCCGTCCTGTGATGCGTGAAGTAATCGAGGCCCAGGCGAAATCCAAATTCCCCGCCGTTGGGACTGAAGCGCACAATGTCGCGAAACGCTTCCATATTTTCCGGCTCGCCGTACGCCGCCAGCCCCATCACCTTGTACTCGTCGCCAAATTTCAGGAATCCCAGGTATTGCGTGACCGCGCTGTAATAGAGCCCCAGGGAATGCGGAAACGCGATCGCATCGTCAATTTCCATTCGGTTCCCGCGGCCCGCTCCCCACATCGAACTGGCAAAATCGCCAAGGCCATCTGCGGAAAGCAGTGCGGCATGCTCGAACGGAGACACAAAGAATGCGCTGGCCAAGTGTGCCTTATGGTGCTCCACCCGGTGAAGCGTCGCCTTGATTTTCGCGGGATCGCTGTCGAAGACCCCCGCCAGCGCCGTGGGTATGCCCGTAAATTTCGAAATCACGCGCGCGCGTTCCCGTGCGAAAGACGGCATGCGCACCGCATAGAATAGCTTCGTGGCCAGCCGTGCGTACGGATTCCGCGGCACCGCCACGTGATCGATGTCCGAAAGGTTGATCCCCGCTTCCTTCAGGCAGTAGCGGATGGCCGCGGCGGGAAAGCCGGCCGCATACTTCACGCGGTTGAAGCGCTCTTCCTCGACCGCGGCAATCAGCCTGCCGTCGCACACCAGCGCCGCCGAGGCGTTCCCATGATACGCATTGATCCCAAGAATATTCATAGCCAAACCCGAGAGTTTACCCCAAAGTGTTACTTCCTGATATGTAGTAACCAACTAGAGAACAGGATCGCGGCGTTCAACTGAGGTGGCGGCGGCACCATTCATTCAACACGTACAGCGACCATGGGCGGGACCACGTTGTCTGGGCGTTCTGAAAATTATCCCACACCATCTCCACTCCCTCCGCATGCAGATGCCCTCTCAGCGCGGGGGCCAGTTCTTTCAGGCTGGCTTCCACGCGCGGCCGCAGCGACGTACGCAGCCAATCTTCCCAGGGAAGTGCAAACGTCCGTTTTTTTTGCTCCAGAATCTCCGCCGGGATCAGCCCCGCCAGCGCAGCCCGCAGCAAACCCTTGGAGACTCCCGGCTGAATCCGGGCGTCATCAGGCAGAGCGCTCACAAACTCGACCAGAGGAGTGTCCAGAAAAGGTACGCGCACTTCCAGCGACCGCGCCATGCTCACGGAATCCGTGTCGTGCAGCAGTGTGCTGGCCATATACGTTCGCATCTCCATCCACGATATGCCCGCGACAGGTTCCCCGGCGTTAGCCTGATCGGCGGCGCGCTCCAGCCAGGCCATCCACGTCGGATCGAGCGTGACTCCATCGTTGGCGACCGCGCTGTTTCGATAGCGTGCGTCAGCCAATTTCAAAAGCTCTGAAGGAGGAAAGAGCAAACGCGTGAAGAAATAAGGATGGGGAAGAACGTCTGGCATGAGCCATGCGTCGCTGGCCTTGCGCGCGGCATCCGCCGAACCAGCTCGTCTGAGCAAGGTGTTCACCAGCGGGACGCTCATCCGGCGGAAGGTCCCGGGGAGGAATCGCGAGACCATCTCCAGCCGGGCGAATTTCGGCGTGTCCCCGAACGTCCGGTATCCGCCGAACAGTTCATCGCTCCCCAGCCCGGATAAGGCTACCTTTAATCCCACTTCCCTCGCTGCCCAGGAAACAAAGTAGGTGTTGATCCCGTCCATCGTCGGCTGGTCCAGCGCGTTGATCGCTTCGTCCAGGCGCGCAAGCATGTCGTTTCCCTTCAACGGCACTTCGGTATGGCGCGTTCCGGCCCGCTGAGCAACCACGCGAGCGAGCGGCCCCTCGTCATACTCCGTATCTGGGAAAGTGAGCGCAAAACTCTGGATACCTTGGTGTGCCCGGCCGGCGAGCACAGCGATCGCGCTGGAATCGAGGCCGCTCGAAAGGAACAGGCCTACCGGCACGTCGGCGATCAGGTGTGCACGCACGGCATCTTCCAGCAAGGTCCGGAGACGCGCCGAGGCAGAAGCAAAATCCCGTGGGCGGTTCGGATCGCGCGCCGCAGCACTGTGTGCCGGATCCCACCAGGGACGCGCCCGGGGATTGCGCCGTCGATCCGGCAAATGCAGCAAAAGCGCATGGCCTGGGGGGAGCGAGAACGCCCCTTCCACTAACGTGACCGGTTCGGACACGCTTCCAAACAAAAGGTAAGACGTCAGCGCATCGGGCGAAAGCTTGCGCTCGATGACTCCCGCCGCCAGCAAGGCCCGCAATTCGGACGCGAACGCGAAACCCTGTTCCGTTCGCGCGTAGTAGAGCGGCTTGATCCCCAGGGGATCGCGCGCGAGGAACAGCACCGGAACGGTAGCGAAATGTTTGCGCAGATCCAGGACAGCGAACGTGAACATGCCGCGAAGTTCGTTTAGAAGCTCTTCGCCCCACTCTTCCCAGCCGTGAACCAGAATTTCCGTATCGCAGTTGGTGTTGAACCGGTGGCCCGCGAGGCTCAGTCGCTCGCGCACCTCATGATAGTTGTAAATTTCGCCATTGAAAACGACGGCCACATCGCGAGCTTCATTCCAGAGAGGCTGATGGCCGCCGGACAGATCGATAATACTCAGCCGGCGCATCCCAAGAGCGGTGCCTGGGGTCCGTGAATCATTGACGAGGAAGCCCTCTTCATCGGGGCCGCGGTGAACCATCGCCGCTGCCATGCTTCGCACGCGGGATTCGGCTTCAGCCGGGGTCGAGGCGTAGGCGAATCCACAAATTCCGCACACGCGCTATTTGATCTCCGGTGTTGAGAAAAGGGCAGCCGTGGCGCGGCTCAAATTGGCCCGCAAATGGAACCGCGGAACCCTCAGGCGATGATCTGCCAGCCAGCCGAGAGTTATCCGGATCAACAGCAACACGATCAGCGCGTTGACGGAAACGAACAGGTATAGGAACGAGCGCCGCTCCAGCAGCAAGCTCCAGTCGAGGTAATCATCCCAGGCGGGGAAAACGAAATCTAACAATCGCCGGACCTGCGTGCCATGGAACGGGAGCCTGGAAATGCGCACATGCGCGAATCGTTCATAGCTGTATTCCGGCACATATCCGGGCAGTGCGCTTGTCGCCTCGCGAAAGATTTCCGGATTCTGGAGATCTTTACGAGTCAAAAGGTTTCCATGAGCGTCCTTCAAGATTGCGCGATACGTGGGATCGACAATCGCCCAGCGGTCGTCCATATATACTTCAGCGACCACGTGTTTTGTGGTGCGTTCGGGCGAGAGGAGCAGCAGGCGCCGCGTCTGCAGTCCGGCACTCCGGGAAAGGTTCAGGAACGCATTCGTCGCGCTACCGCACACTTGCAATAGCTGCCGGTAGTTCAGCGTTTTTTCAGGGTCGTTCGGGGAAAGATTTGTGGCATTCTGGGCCTCCAGCCGCGGCGGTCCATTTCGCATCCAGGCCAGGATGGCTTCCACTTTCTGTTGCGGGGCCGCAGCTTCCGGCACAACGGCGTCGGAGAACCCTTGCAGGTACTGGCGCACCGAAAACTCCCACACTCCCGTCCAAATTGTGGCCATTACGGCGGCGGCCAGCAATAAATTGCTAAGCCACCATGCAGTGCGAAATAGAACGTGCGCCTTCAAAATGAACCCTTGAGCTCTGGGACCTGAATTGTCCTATGACTCGACGCGCCCTGCAAGCCTCGAATAAAGTGCCTCCAACAGTTGGAGCGGTTGTTCCCAGCCGAGATTTGCAACCGCCAGGGCGCAGCCGTTCCCCAACTGTTCGCGAAGTCGCTCATCTTGCAGCAGGTCGGAAAGGGCCTGCCGCAGTTCTGCTTCGTCATGCTTCACAACCAGCCCCGCCACATCTTTCAGCAAGGGGGCGATGCCGCACTGGTCGGTGACAATCACGGGAGTGCCCGCGGCCACCGCTTCCGCGGCGGTATTTCCAAAATTTTCGTTCTGCGACGGAAGCACAAAAATATCCGCATCCCGGTACGCGCTCCACTTGGCCTCGCCTTCCAGGGCCGTGGAAAAATGCACGCGCTCGAACACGCCGAGCTGCGTTGCCATCTGCTGAAGCCGCGCTTTCATCCCAGATTCATCTGGCCCGACAAAAGCGAGATGCAGCGCGGAACCCCCGGTCGCCCACGGGCTGCCCAGGCCGGCGAAAGCCTTCAGCAACAAGTCCGGACTCTTCTTTTGCGACAAGCGGCCCAGAAAAAGAACCAGCCTCGCCCCCTGCGGGATTTTCAGATCTTGCCGGAAGAGTCCACGCTCGGGAAACGCCACCGGTGCTTCCACCCCGTTCCGCCGCAAAACGATCTTTTCTGCAGCGAGACCCCCTGCAATCAATTCGTCGCGCTCCTGCTCCGCCGTGGCGATGATCGCATCCGCCCCTGCGAACATTTCGCGCCCCCAATACCGGTGGTACATCCGCTTCAGCCACAGATTCCTCACAATGGGTACAAACATCCCGATAGGCTCGACCGCGTATGGAATTTTTCGCTTCCGGCACTCCGCCGCTACACGCGGACCCAGCAGATCGTACAGCCCGAATATATGCACCATATCGAATTCTTGGAGCCGCGCGCGCAGGTACCGGCCCAGCGCCGGATTCCAACTCAGCGCGCGATAGCGAAACCAGTTCGCCAGGTACACGGCCGTCACTTCATTTATCCTGCGTCGCTGACCAAACGGGCTAGGTTCTGCCGGCGCTTCGTTCGGCAAAGATCCCAGCCGGTCTTCCAGCCCCCAATCCGCCGTCAGTACTGTAACTTCGTGGCCCCTCTTCGCAATTCCCTCCGCCAGGGCCCGCACCTTCGCCGGCGGCCCTCCGAATTCAAAAAAGGGAGCATAGCTTTGCGTGACGTTCAGGATTCGCATAGTTCGCGGAGGATCTTCTTGAGAGCTTTCGCGAACACGCTAAAACGGAATTCCTTCTCGACGCGTTCGCGCCCGCGTGCCCCCATCTGCTTCGCCATCTCCGGATTCGAGAGCAACGTATCGATGGACGTGGCCAGTTGCACCGTGTCCCCATGGTGCACCAGATAGCCTGTCACTCCATCCTGGATCACTTCCGGTGCTCCGCCGTGCGCGCCTCCGATCACGGGCTTGCCGCGCGCCATGGCCTCCAGATACACCAAACCAAATCCTTCCCCCCGGCTCGGCATGGCAAAAAGTTCGCATGCTGCATAACACGCGGAAATCTCCTCGTACGTGAGGTCGCTGAAAAAATGCACGTGGCGTTGTACTCCGCTGTCCCGCGCAATATTCTCGAGCCATTCGCGGTCGTCGCCGGAGCCGACCATCGCCAGTTCGACTTCCGGCCAGCGAAGCAGCAGGCGCGGCAGCGCCTGGATCAGCGTGTCCATGCCCTTATATCGTTCGTCGGGAAGCCACCGGCCGACGGTGAGGATGACCTGGCCACGGGGAAATTCGGCGGGCAAGCGTCCCGGAGCATCCCCGGGAATTTTGGTCTCGAAGTCTGGATCGAGTCCCCAGGGAAGCACGCGGACCCGCTCGCGTGGGACGCCCTGCGCGGAAACCAGGTACTCCGCGGTCGAGTGGCTCGGCGCCAGCACCACCGTCGCGCGTTGCAAAGCCTGCCGCCTCAATCGCGGCAGTGGCTCCCACACCTCGATCCCATGCGTGCAGACGATGCTCTTCATCCTTGGCGCCACCACGTTCATTGCGCGGACGACAGGAGCAAGATTGGGATGTGCAGCTAACACAACTTTTGCGCGGCGCCGCGCCGCTTTGATCGCGGACACGGTAAAACGCCCCTTGCCGCGCGCCGCACCGGTGAAAACATATTCGCGCTCGCCCACGCGCATCCGATGGAGTTCCTGCGTGTCGTTTAGGCTGAGCAGGCGGTACTCCATCTTCTTCCCCGAGGCGAACTCGCTCAGCACATACGCAAGATGGCGGCCCGCTCGCTGGATTCCGCCGGGCGTCTCAAGTTCGGGAAACAGTCCAATCAGCACGCGCTGAGTCTGACAAACCCGCCTGTGCAAACGCAAGCGCCGCCTCTGCTTCTTTGTTTACCGATGATGATTCGTTAGTGTCAGAAGCTCCGTGAGATTGTCCACGTAAACATCCGCAGGTTGTTTCTCACGGTCGTGTTGCCCGAACCCGTAACTCACTCCAACCGCCACCATCCCCGCATTCCGTGCGGTTAGCATATCCACGTCAGAATCGCCTACCATCGCCGATTCAGCTGGCGAGGCGCCGAGTTCCTTCAGGATGGCCAGTGCACCGCTCGGATCGGGCTTCTTCTTTACAAAGCTGTCCCCGCCATACACAGCGCGAAAAAACTGCGTCAGCTTCAACCCCCCGAGGATGTCCATGCTCACCCTCGCCGGTTTGTTCGTCAACACAGCCATGGGGCAACCGGCCAACGCGCGGAGCCCTTCCCGAACGCCAGGGTACGCTCGCGTCAGGTCCAACTTGTGCGCCTGGTAATGCTCCAGAAAAATCGCCAGTGCTTCCCGGCGCTGTACTTCATCCACCGCCGGCCCCAGCACGCTGGCAATCAATTGCGGCGCGCCATGCCCAATATAACTCGCCACCAACTCCGTCGGCTGCTCCGTGCGGCCCATTCTGCGCAGCATGGCGTTCACGGACTGCACCAGGTCCATCTTCGAATCAATCAGCGTCCCGTCCAGGTCGAACACAAACGCCCGCACGCGGGCAACTTTTCCATGAGTCATAGCCTTTCCATTGTAATACGCTCGTTGCAAAGCCCGCTTCCGCTGCATTGCCATCCACATTCGCTTTTTTCAGTTTGTGGCGACATCCAGTACACTAGAACCCTGCCCATTTAGCAGAAATCCTGTCTGGAGATCTCATGGCACTGGTCCATCCCTTCCGCGCTTACCGTTACAATCCAACTGTCGCTCCCTTTGATCGTGTCCTCACGCAGCCCTACGACAAGATCACTCCCGCCATGCAGGAAAAATACTATGCCGCCGATCCCCACAACTTGATCGCCATCGAAAAAGGGCGCACCCAGAAAGACGACACCCTGCAAAGCAACGTTTACACCCGCGCGGCCGCCAGCCTGAATAGTTGGATCGGAGAAAAAGTGGTCCAGCAGGATCCCGCCCCCGGCTTCTACGCGTACTCCCAGGAGTACACCGCACCCGGCACCACGCTCCGCCGCACCCGCCGCGGCTTCATCGGCCTCGGAAAGCTGGAGGACTACTCCGCCGGCGTGATCTTCCGCCACGAGCACACACTCTCTGGCCCGAAGGCGGACCGCCTCGAGCTTCTGCGCCATACGCGGACGCACACCGGCCAGTTATTCATGCTCTATTCCGATCCCCAACTGCAGGTGGACGCGGTTCTCGATGAGGTCGGCTCCTCGCAGGAACCCGCCACGCAAATCACCGACGAGTACGGCGTCATCCATCGTTTGTGGCTCATCACGGAGCCGCATCGCATCGAGTCCATCCAGAGGGCTATGGCCGGCCAGAAACTGGTGATTGCCGATGGCCACCACCGCTACGAGACTTCCCTGAACTTCCGCAATGAAAGCCGTTCGCGCGCCGGTAAAATGATTCTCAATGCGCCCTACGAATTCTCCATGATGACGTTCGTCAACACGCGCAGCGAAGGCCTCACCATTCTTCCCACGCACCGCGTCGTCGCGAATCTTCGCGATTTTTCCTGGAGCGACGTCCGCCGTTACCTGGAACCCTGGTTCGCAACCGAAGTTTTTTCATTCGATGGTGAAGCCCAGCGACCAGAAGCAACCGGAAAATTCCTCGCGCAGCTTGCAGCGGAAAAATCCCAACGGGCCGTCGGTGTCTATCCGGCGCCGTGCACCGGTGGCTCTGCGTTTTACATCCTCGCCCTGCGTCCGGGTGCGGATCTCGCGCAGCTTCTTCCCGGCCTATCGCACCTGCAGCGCGAACTCGACGTGGTTCTCCTGCACCAGGGCATTCTGGAGCCCGCCCTCGGCATCACTCCCCACGCCGTGGCTTCGGAAGCGAATCTAAGCTACGAGCGGGAAGCTTCCGTGGCTTTGGATGCCGTCGCGCATGGCGCGGCGCAGGTTGCCTTCCTTCTCAATCCCGTGGAAGTCGATCTGGTTGTGCGCGTGGCTACTGCCGGCGAGGTCATGCCGCAAAAATCCACGGACTTCTATCCCAAACTCCTCAGCGGCATCGCCATGTACCGCCTCGAGGAATAAGTGGAATTTCTCGCAATCGTCAATTTTTCGCCATTCAACTCAAACGAGACACCGTCATCCTGAAGCGATCCGGCATGGATCGCTGAGGGATCTTAACCGAACATTCTGGCACAAAGTTTTCAGTCGGAATTCTGTCTCCGCCAAAACAAAAAAGGGGCAGGGATAATCCCGCCCCTTCCTTGAAAATGTCCTTCGCGAAACGTCCGGCAGCTTACTTCGAGAAGCTGGCCACCGCTTCGGCTTCGGTGTTGTACACGTCGAAGATGGTCATCAGCTTTGTGATCTGAAGCACTTCCTGGAACTTCGTTCCCAGGTGGCACAGCTTCAAAGCCGCTCCCTGGCCCTTCGCGCTGTGATGCGACGCCACCAGCGTGCCTAGCCCCGCGCTGTCGATGAACGTGATGTTGTCCATGTTCAGCACGATCTTCTTCTTTCCATCCGCGACCAGCGATTTTATCTTTTCGCGGAGCAAGTTGCTCTCTTCGCCTAGCACGATTCGGCCGTCCATCGCCGCCACCGTCACGCCGTCCACTTCCCGAGTTGTAATCTTTAATGCCACTTTGATTTCCTCCTCATCCGTACACGCCTCCGGCGGCAACCCGGGCCGGAACCGCGAAGCATATCTGTTTTTGGTGCTTTTCGCAAAGCGGTCGTTTGGTTCGAGCGCGACCGCCCAGCGATCAGTAGTAATCCGCGCAGGACATGTAATACCCGCACACGCCGCAGATCCGCTTGCACCGCCGGGACTCCAGCCGCTGCGAACAAATCGGGCAATAGCGGGAAGGATCTTCCTGCGCTCCCGCCGTATTTTCAGCCGCCATGCCGCCCTCCGGCGACCCGGCAACAGCCGCGCCCCGCAGTTCCGCCGGGGCCATCTCCTGCATTCCGGTATATTTCACGGCCCCCCGGTTATAGCACATCCTCCCCGGCAGGGGAAAGCACAAGGCTGGCTTTCATGCCAGCCTCTTGGGTTCGTAGCGCCGTGCCTTCGGGCTGGCCCTACTCCGGCATCAACAACGGTTCTTCTCTCGGCAGAGCGTCCAGCGTCGCCTTATCCAGATGCAGGTGCGCGGCGACAAGTTCCGGCGGAGTGTGCGCCAGCCATTCGGAAAGCGCCAGGTCCTGATAGTAGCTGCTCTTGAACATCTCCAGGAACTTCAGGTCCGTCGTGCCGGTGTTTTCGACGTAGTGAGGCAGTGTTTTCAGGACGTAGCCCACGTCGCCCGTTTCGAAATCCATGGTGCGGGCGCGGCCTCCCGTGGCAAAAACGGTCATGCGTCCCTTCCCGGCGTAGAAGTATTGCCATTCGTCGGCGTTCGGGTGCCAATGCAACTCGCGGACCCCGCCGGGCTTGACCGTCACCATCGCGGCGGAAGTCGTGGATGATCTTTGAATGTCTTCGCGTCGATGATGCGGACTTCCCCGCTCTTGTTGCTCTTGATGGGGGGATGATCCATGGTGCGAAACGCAAAATCAACGGGCGAAGGGCCAAGCGTTCCCGCGGCGATGCGGCGATCCTCCTCGAGCGGCCCGGGAACATCCGCCTGAAAGATGAAGAGCTCTTTCTTTGGCATGTTTGCGAGGGCCTTTTGGTTGACCCCAAAATTCTTCGCCACTACGTCCGGAGGCGTGTGCGCCATCCAGTCGAGTCAGAAGCACCGTCTCGTATTCGGAGAAGTTGCCGTCATCAAACACCAGCAGGAATTCGCAGCCGTCGGGAGCAAGCCCCTGGATCGAGTGGGGAATGCCGGCGGGAAAAACCACAGCTCATTTTCCTTCACGTCGGTGACGAAACTCTTGCCTTCCGCATCGATGCACGTGATCCGCGCCGTGCCGTACAGCATGATCGCCCACTCCGCGGCGGTGTGCCAGTGCAGCTCGCGGACGCCGCCGGCCGTCAGCCGCATATCTACTCCCGCCATAGTCTTTGACACGGCAAGCTCGCGCTGGGTCACTTCGCGCGACCATCCTCCTTCCTGAATCCGCTTGTGCGCGAATGCCAAACGGGTACTTGAATGTCTGCACGCCCCCTGCGTCGGTGGACGGCGGCAGGAACGAATCCGGGTTTGCCGCGTCTTCCGCCGGATTGGTCGGACCAGGGGAGCTGTAGCTTCGATCAGACTTGTGGTCCGGCTCCTGTCCCGCTGCATCCTTAGCGGAAAGGATGCCTGCAGCCGCAATCGCACCAGAGCTAACTCCCAGAAAGTCCCTGCGGGTCAATCCTTCTTTCTCTGTTTCGTTGGACATGTCAATCGCCTTTCTGAATCGAAATAGATTCCGCCTGCGAATTCGAAATCAGGCCCGAACTGGGCATTGGATGCAGCAGAATTGGGAAATGACTCTAGCGCGGAAAGAAGAAAGCATATCCTCACCACTGGCTTCTTCGAGGAACGTTTCAGTCCAATGCCCCGGTCGGCCCGCAATCCGTTCCAAATCAGCCGGGCCTGTCCCACCTTGCGGCCTGCCTTTGCAATATTCGCCTGTCCGCCACGTCTCAGTTTGACGTTAGCATCAGGCGAGGCCTACACGCGGCCACTTTCTCTCGAAAGCCTGATTCACTGCGAGAAATCACGGCGATGGAACTAAACGGAAAAGTTGCTCTTGTGCCCGGCAGGCCAATTACTCATGGGATGGACAATTGGAAACTGGCCTATCACCAAGCGCCAAGACAGTTTCCTGTTGTATCCTGTCCCGTCTCATCCGGAGGATTGATTTGATTTGTCAGAGCAACCGCAGTTACATCTGCAGGTTCTGTTTTTCGCCACGCCTTTTGATTCTTCTTGGAGTTTCCCTGGTCTCGACGTTCTTCTCGGCCGCGCAATCTCCCCCTGCCAAATCCGCCGGAAAATTGCGCTTCGAAATTTCCTTTCCCGGCGCGCAAAGCCCCCAACCCCTCGACGGCCACATCCTTCTCGGCATCTCTACCGATAAGTCCAGCGAGCCGCGCTTTCAGCTTCGCGAGGAGGAAGCCTTAAGCGCGCAATTCTTTGGCCTCGATGTCGACGGATGGAAGCCTGGTACTCCCGTTGTGATCGATTCCACCTCGCTTGGTTACCCATTCGTCAGTCTCGACCAGTTGCCTGCCGGCGATTACTACGTCCAGGCGGTCCTCAACATCTACGAAACTTTTCATCGCTCCGACGGCCACGTCATCAAGCTGCCCCCGGACCTGGGCGAAGGCCAGCAGTGGTTCAGCAAGCCCGGCAATCTGTTCAATAGGCCGCAACTCGTCCACCTCGATCCCGCAGTCAACAATGTCGTCCGCATTTCTCTCACCGAAAAGATCCCGCCCATCGAGCCTGCCAAGGACACCAAATACCTCAAGCATTTTCGCATTCAAAGCAAACTTCTCACCGCTTTCTGGGGCCGGCCGGTCTATCTGGGCGCTACCGTGCTTCTGCCGGAGGGCTTTGATGAACACCCCGCGGCGCGTTACCCCCTGCTCGTTCATCAGGGCCACTTCGAGCCGGACTGGGATTTTTTCAAGGAACAACCGCCGCAAGGCCCAAAACCGGACGAGATGCAGTTCCTGCAATTCGCTAATCGCTTCTACCAGGATTGGACCTCGGACCGCCTGCCCCGCATGCTGCTTCTCAGCATCCAGCACGCCAACCCTTATTACGACGATTCTTATGCCGTGAATTCCGCCAACGTTGGTCCCTACGGCGACGCTATCACCCAGGAACTCATCCCGGAGGTGGAAAGACGATTCCGAGGCATCGGCCATCCCTGGGCACGCGCTCTTGAGGGCAGCTCCACGGGCGGTTGGGAAGCGCTCGCGGCACAAATTTTCTATCCTGATTTTTTCAACGGTGCGTACAGCTTCTGCCCGGACCCCATCGACTTCCGTGCCTACCAGCTCGTCAACATCTACGACGACAAAAATGCCTTCTGGGAGCAAGGGCCATTCGGCAGAGTGCCGCGCGGCGAAATGCGAACTCCAACCGGCCAGATCCTTGCCATCATGGAGCCGACCGTCCGCCACGAGGAGGTCATGGGCACGCATGGCCGCTCCACGGAACAATTCGGCATCTGGCAAGCGGTCTTCAGCCCCGTGGGGGAAGACGGCTACCCCAAACCGATCTGGAATCCATCCACAGGCGCCATCGATCCCGATGTCGCCGGCTACTGGAAGGAGCACTAC
The DNA here is from genome assembly GCA_963734105.1 of Candidatus Acidiferrales bacterium. Classification (GTDB taxonomy): domain Bacteria; phylum Acidobacteriota; class Terriglobia; order Acidiferrales; family UBA7541; genus Acidiferrum. The sequence goes on from CAVTFW010000010.1 coordinate 595,299, forward strand.
GACCTGCGCTACATCCTTGAGCGCGATATTGCCACGCTCGGGCCAAAGCTGGCCGGCAAAATTCACTTTGCGGTCGGAGACATGGATACGTGGTACCTAAACAATGCTGTCCACCTGATGCAGAACTTCCTCGACTCGCCGAAAAACCCCTTTCGCATCGCCGATTTCGAGTACAGCCCCGGCAAGCCGCACTGCTACATGGGCGGCGGTGATATCTCCACGATGGAAAGCTTCGGCACCGTCTACCAGCGCATCCTGCCGCAGATCGCCCGCCACATGACCGCAACCGCTCCCAGTGGCGCCGATATGAGCTGGAAGTACTAAGGCGCTGCCAAGAATGCCCCTTTTCTCCCGCGCGCTTCTGGTTCACACTCGGGTCTGCAAGCTTCGCCTGCGTACCCTCTGCAGGTTTTTCTGCGTCTAAGATATCGGGAGCCGGGTATCGGCCCCCGGGAGAGCGCGCCATGCGCAAATTACTTCTTTTCGGATTGGTTCTCCTTGGAATGGCGATCGTGGCTCCTGCAAGACAGCGCGCTGCCGTGGCCTCCGTTGTTCCGGCTCCCGCCGTGCATGCCATGTCGGCGGCACCGATAGCTGTGAGCCACTCAGTGCAGCCTCATGTTTCCCCCCAAGTTCATGCGCAAGCCCACAGGGTCATGCCAGGCGTTAAGCCCGCTGCTCCCCAGAAGCCAGTGGCTCACCCCCTCCCCCCTCTGCCGCCGTCCGCAACGGGCGGTAGGTTTACGCAGTCTGCTGGTTCCCCTGGTGCGGGCGTTGTGCTTGCTTACTTTGGCGCCGGGGGTTTTTATGTCCCGGTCGCTAACGACACGGAATCCGCGCCTCAGGAGGAAGCTCAGGAAAACGATTCGAATCAGCAACCCGAATCCAACGTTCGGGCAAGTGATCAGGAACCCTCGGCATCGGCGCCTTCCGGCTCGAACTCCAATTCCGATAGCCCCGAAGAACCGCTCGCCGAATTCGTTTTCGTGCAGCGCGATGGCAGCACGTTGTTCGCCGTCGCCTACACCACGTGGAATAACAAAGTTCAGTATGTTACCAAGGAAGGCCTGCGGCGCACCGTGGCGCTCGATTCCCTCGATCTGGACGCCACCCAGAAACTCAACGAAGAGCGCGGCAACACCATCAATCTCCCCACTCCCTCTAGCCCCGCATAGTTTTCTAGCCGCTCAGAACGAGCCACATCCGCCCGAAGGCGGCTGTTCCTTTTTGTGGCACAGACACTCTTGTCTGAGCTCTTGGGTTTTCTTTCTCTCTTGAAGAGGTGATGGCCTCAGCGGCCGAGGAATTATTCCTACGCCTTCTGCATCGGCTCCGGCATCACGTACCCCGACGTCGCGGGCAGCCCCGCGCGCTCCAGTTGCACCGTGCTGTGTTCAATTCCAAATTCCTTCACTTTCCTCTGAATGGCCGCCAGAACTTCCTCACATTTGTCCATGTGCATGTCGGGAACCCGCGCATGACAGCTCAGCGCGTTGTGTTCGCCGCCGAGCGACCAGATGTGTATGTCGTGCACCTCTTGAACGTGTTCCACGGTCAGAATCGCTCGCGCCACTTCCTCCACCCGCGTTCCGCGCGGTCGCCCTTCCAGCAATATATGCCCCGATTCCCGCAAGATCCCGGTCGAGGAATACAACACGAGTAATCCAATCGCCATGCCCAGCAGCGGGTCGATCCAGCTCAGGTGCGTGTAGCGCATGACGAATGCACCGATGATGATGGCGATATTGGAAAGTGCATCGCCGAAGTTGTGTACAAGAATACTGCGAAGATTCAGGTCCGCATGGCCCTTCACGAGCGCGAGCGTGATTCCCCCGTTGACGGCCAGCGCCGCCAGCGACGTCCAAATCATCCAGCTCTCCACCACTTCCACCGGATTGCTCAGCCGCTCGATGGCCTCGTAACCCAGCCACAGCGCCAGGACGATCAGCAGCACGGCGTTCGTGAAAGCCGCCAGCGTGCCCGCGCGATGGTATCCGTACGTCTTGTCCGAATCCGCGGGCCGCTGCGCCCAGCGCATTGCCAGCCAGGAAATGCCCAGCGCCGGCACGTCCGAAAGGTTATGCACTGCGTCATTCAGCAGCGCCACCGACCGGCCCAGCAATCCGCCAAAAACCTCGGCGACCACAAGGCCTAGTGTCGCGGCCATGGCCCATGCCAGCACGGAAGGCTTCATCGCTGGATGAACGTGATTGTGCCCGTGGCCGTGGTCATGCGCGTGGCCATGAGCAGCTCCATGAGTATGGGAGTGCTGTTGCATCCATGTGTATTCTACGTCGATACCGCTCCCGGCGCAGCCTCCGCCCGATCGCCGTTGTTGGATGGTTGACAACACGCTCCCGTGAATTTATTGACGCTTCTGGCGGCCGCTGCCACTATCAGAAAAGGCTCTGCAACCAGCTTTCGACGCACGCTTTCACAGGGGTCATTCGCCGCAACACCGACGGAAATGAGCACTCCCATCGCCAAATTGAGCTTCTGGGGCGTTCGCGGCTCCACTCCCACCGTGGATCCAGCCACCTGGCGGTTCGGCGGAAACACCCCCTGCTTGGACTTGCTGGCCCCGGACGGCACGCAATTCATTCTCGACTGTGGCACCGGCCTGCGCATGTTGGGCCACCGCTGGGCCGCGGAAAATTCTGTTCGGCCCGCCGAAACCCATATCTTCGTCACGCACTATCATTGGGACCACATTCAGGGCTTGCCCTTTTTCGCTCCACTCTACGTCGAGAAAAACGAATTTCAGTTCTACAGTTTCCGCTCCAAATTCCTCGGTCGGGATTCCTTGCGCCAGGTCTTTGAAACGCAAATGGCCTTGCCCTACTTCCCCGTCGATTTTTCCGCCATGAGCGCGAAAAGAAAATTCCGCGAGCTCGAAGGCGGCGAAAGTTTCCGCGTCGGCGAAAATACCGTCACCGCTCGCTGGCTTAACCATCCGCAAGGATGCCTAGGCTTTCGCATCGAAACCCCCGCCGGCACCGTGGCCTACGCCACCGACAACGAACCCGGCGATCCCGCCCTGGAAAAAAGTTTGCGCGCGCTGGCCGCCGGCGCGGACATCTTCATCAACGACGCGCAATACACTCCCGCGCTACTCGCTACTACCCGCAAGGGCTGGGGCCATTCCTCCTGGAAAGAAGGCGTGAACATCGCACGCGAAGTCGACGCGAAGACCGTGGTCCTTTTCCATCACGACCCGGATTCCACCGATCGCATCGTCGATGGCATCTTGCGGGACGCCCGCGAAGAGTTCGATTCCGTCTTCGCCGCCAGTGAAGGCATGGTGATCACCCTGGGCGCTGCGGGCCAGCCCGTTCAGGCGCACATGCCCGGATCGCGCACTTCGCTCCGCCGCGAAGCCCAATTCCACGCTTGCGTCAGCGGCCTCACTTCCGATGGCAGGCCTTTCCAGGAAGAAACCACCGTGCGCGATCTCGCTCTTCAGGGCGCGCTCATCTCTCTCAAGCACAGCCCGCGCCTGCAATCGGAACTCGAAGTTGTCATTGAAACTCCCGGCGCGAACGGTGTCCAGGAAATGCGCCTGCGGGGTTATGTCGTGAGGTTGGAAGCTGCTGCGGAAAAAGGAATGACTGCGGTCGGCGTGGTCTTCACGGATTAGGCAAACGGCACGAACGCCGCGCCGTCTCGTTCCATCCCCGGAAATCTCAGCTCAGTTCCGCAATCTTCTGGTCCAGGTGCGCCAGCGCGGCTTCCAGCGATTTGCGGTGATTCGGATTCGTCGCGTTCTCCAGGTCGTTCAGGATCCGCGTCCGGGAGAGACTCAGCCCGCTGCGCTCGAGCTCCCGGCGCGCTTCTTCCGCCTGCTTCTGGCTCCGGCTTAAGTTCTCTGCCAAGGTTTCCTTTGCTTCCAGTTGCGAGACAACGTCTTTGCTTTCCCATCCTCTGGCCATGCTTCTATTTTCGCACAGATAGCGCCCGGGAAGGGTCAAGAAACAATTTTTTTCGGGGATGGCGGCGCGCGCAATCGGAAGCGTGGGTCAGGCGCGGGCGGCGCGGCTCTTGTCCGGTTTTGGCTGAGTCGAAAGGTTGGCTTGGCGCAGCGATTCTTCGGCCAGGCGGGCGAAGCGCTCGGCAAAAATTCCTTTATACACGAACTCCGCCTTGTGCTCGCTCCAGCGCACGCGCAACATCCAGCGGTCCTCCCACGGCTCCACGTCCAAGCTGGAAATTTCGCCCGTGGTGATCACCACCAGGGGCTCGAAATTCTTGGCCAGCGCCCACGTCTGCGAAGGCGAAATAAAAAGCTGCGCCGCCGTTCCCGGAGCATCCGCCTCCCCTGAATTCGTCAGACGGTATTCGCCGCCGCTCACAACCGTTTGCGCTCCCAGCTCGCGCGCCTTGCGGTCGGTGGCGGATTCCAGTTCCGCCGGGGGCAGCAGAATGGAGACCATGAACAGTCCCAGCCCGGCCACCGCCGTGATATACCCGTGCCACAAGCTCAGCGGCAGGATCACCAGCGCCGCCCCAAAACAGCCCAGCGCGACCCGGAACAGCGCCCACAATTGCTCGTTGCGATGCAGCCGCACCAGCCGCGGCGACTGCTGGATCAGCAGGAAAAACCCCGCGCCGAAGGCGCCTTTCACGCGTTGCAGCAGGTTTTCTTGCTCCGCCGCGATTACTGTAGGTGTCGTGCTCATAAGTTAACCAGGCGGCTATTTTACCTCAAATCTCAATCCCGCATCGTCCTGGATTCCCCAAGGAAGCCCCGAAGCCATGCTACAAGTGCACTTTGGGGGCCAGAGCACTGCCTGTCCCGCCCCGTCACTCCCGCCCCAACTGGTCCGGGAGCATCTGGCGGACCCGATCGGGAGCTTGGGCGTAAGAGCACTCCCAAACCGCTCTCTCGTAGCGGTTTACCCCAAGCCACGAAGGGCCCGCGACTCCCGCCCGGGCCATTTCAACCGGCAGAGACGCGCCCATCCGATGCATTGGTACATACCTTTGATGATCCAGGGCCGACAAACGCTCCAATCCCAGGCGCCCTCAGCAAAGAATTTCCTCATTCAACCCCATCTAATACCTCTGCAACTCCTGCCAGCGCCGCCAAAATTTGTCATTCCGAGCCTCGTTCGCCCCTTGAACGGCGCGAGGAACCTGATTTTCTCCTGGCTCTCGTAGCATAGGCTTCAGCCTGTGCTCTTGGGGTTGCTCCGCTCTTGGGGCTGCTTCTCTCTTTAGGGGGTCGGACGTTCAGGCTTGCTCTGCTGGCCCCGAGCTGCGAGGGGAGCCAAGGGTCCGACGTAAGGGCACTTCAAAAACTCGCTCCAATACCGGCCTGCCCGCCGGGCGCGCGTGATTTCAAACAGTCTGCGTGAGCCTTTCCCCGTCTGTTTCCGGCGAACGGAACGTGCGAAAAAATCCGGACACTACCTTCCCTCCAGTGCCTCAATTCACAACTGGTGAGAAATCCGGGCTAGGTACCGCAACAAGAAAAGAAAAGAAAAGGGAGCCTAGCTTCGGCCCCCTGTCAGATTGACTGTTCCTGCCCAGCTAGAACTCAAATCGCAACGCGAACTGCAAGACGCGAGCGCTTTGATCGCCGGAGACGGACGAGGTTGACGTAATCTGCCCGAAATTCGTGGCATTGATGTTGATGGAAGAGGGCAGCGCAAAATTGACGTGGTTAAAGGCGTTGTAAGCCTCGGCGCGGAATTGAATTCTGTATTTCTCGCTCCACAGTGGAAAGTTCTTCGAGACTGCGAGATCCACGTTGGCGAAGTGAGGACCTCGCAGCTCGTCGCGAGTGCCGGTTTGCAGGCCGGTCGGCGCGGAAAATGTGCCGAGCGCAGCTTGCGGGTTCGCAAATAGCTGGATGCCATTCCCGCTCAGGTTTGCATCCGTGTGCGGATTGACGGCGAGGGCGGAGGAGTTGCCGTTGAAAATGGGGTACCCGGTGGCCCCAAAGCTTACGGTAGATACGCCATTCTGCACGGGAAAGGCAAATCCCGTGCGCCACGTGTAGATACTGGAAACCTGCCAACCGCCAATAAGTTCATTCAGCCAGGGCCCGGAATTTCGGCCAAAGCTCTGCCCCCGGCCGAAAGGCAGATCGTAGATAACGTCTCCGACAATCTGATGCTTCACGTCAAATTCCGAATTGCCTCTGCAAACGTTCAGGTTGGTTGCGTCGCAAAGGATCGATTGCGCGTTGTTGAACGGATTGCCCACGCTATTCGCGACCCCGGAGAAGTTGTCGATGGAATGGGAGAAGGTGTAGTTGAAGTCCGTCTGCACGTTGTTGGATAGGCGCTTCCGAACGATGGCGATCAACCCGTTATAGTTGGAGAAGGATTTGTTCGCGTAGTAATAGTTGCTGACAAACTGCGGTGAGATTCCCACGTTCGCTGGAAGTAACTGCGATTGTGCCAGCGCCTTGACCACGTTGAACGTGTTTCCTTGCGCCAGTGGCACCATGTTCGTGGCGTAAACATACTGCGTGCAGTTCGCAAAACCTAAGGCCCCGCAGCCTGGCCCTGCCTGCGAACCCATCTGGTCTTCGAAGAACGGCAGCCCCGTGATCGAGCCCACCGGCACACTCTGGCGAGCGTCCTGCTCGAGGGTTGAGACCGCACCGACCAGGGTCTGCTTCGAGGCTGGGTCCGTGAAATTGACCAACTGTCCGCCATCGGCCAACGCGCTAAGCCTGTGGGCGAAACGGCCGACGTAGTCCAGTTCGAGTTGAAATCCACCGCGGAACTCCCGCTGCAAACCCGCGGAAAAGGCGTACGAATACGGGGTCTTAAAGTTCGGATCGACCACATAATTTCCGAAGTTATTATTAGCCGTGCCGCACACCGGAACGGCGGCGGTGCAACCGTATCCCGCTCCGGTATTCGGAGTAACCGAATTCTGAAAAGGCGGTGCCGCCAGGTTCGCGATCGGCGCGCCCACGCTAGTGAACCGCGGCGCTCCGGCCAAATACTGTTCTGGACTCCCGGCGAAGGCAAAGGTGTTGGTGGTCGAGAAGATGTAATTGCTCTGGTCCTCGACGAAGTTGATCGCGCTCAGCGCAGTATGGTCGTAGATTTCAGAAGCCCCGAGGCGCAGCACGGTTTTGCGTTCTCCGAAGACGTCTCCCAATAGCCCTCCGCGGAAGCTGGGATTCCAGGCGATGCCGACTCTGGGCGCGAAGTCATACGGACTTGCGCCAAATAGCGAAGGTGCATGCGGATTGGCCTTGCCCGCCAGGTCATAAGTCAGCAAGGGTGCAGCATTGTAACCGGAGATGCCGGCGAGCCCGTTCTGTATGCGAGTCTCCAGCAAATTGTTTAACTGCACGCTCGTGGTGGCTTCGTTGCCCACGCTTTCGTAAGGAACCGAGTCATAGCCATATCGAAGCCCGTAGGTTACCGTCAGGTCGCTTCGCAGCTTCCAGGAGTCTTGGACGTAGGCTTCCGTCTCGTAATAGCGGTAGTCGCGGCGCTCCCCATCCCCTGCGGGGCTTACCGCGCCCGTCTTGTTATAGTTAAATGCCGAGAATTGCAACGATTCGATGCCCAGAAAGGCGGAAAACGCCCCATCCCAGTTGGAAGCGGCGATGCCGTTGGGGTCATTCAGAATGTTGGCGGGTCGCAAGTTGGGGTCCAGTGCGTTGATGGTGAGCAGTCCCTGGTTGGTAAAGATAAAATTGTTGTCAAGTTGGCTGCGTGTCCGGATCGGCCGGAACACGCCGCCCATTGTAAGGGAGTGCTTGCCGCGTTGCCAGCTAACGTCGTCCCGGAAAGTAGGCACTGGATCGAGACTGGACGTGCCGCCTGGGCGAGCGTAAGGCGCTGTGATTCCTGTGGGAAACAGCCAGTTGAGACCCGCGTAAACGCCCGGATCTCCTCCCGGATTGGCCGAGCCAGTTAGTGTCGAAATGGCCACTAATCCGGCGCGCGACTCACCATAAACGAACTGGTTTACAACATTAGAACTGATGGTCCAGGTATCACCGAGCACCCAGGCACGGTCTTGAGTTGTCGCAGGATTGGTGATCGGATCACCCGGAAATTGAATTGAAGGAAGGCCGGGTTGAATGGCGTCTACATTGTAAAAACTAAACCGTGTGAACAACTTCTGTTTGGTGCTCAGATCGTAATCGATGCGCGTCGTATACGTGTCCTCGGTTAGCGGTGCGGGCGCATTGAACAGGAAGCCGCCCGTGTTGATGCCGTCACCTGCGGCTAGATCGTTGGCATGCGGATAACGGCTGTTGATCAGCGCCAGCAATTGCGGGTTGAAACCGGGCGCAACCGCCGTGCCCCCAGGTTGACCGTTCTGGGTGCACGGTCCTTGGGCGGCCCCGGGATTAGAGCATGGGTCCAAGGCGGCTACCTGCGCCGGAGTCAGTGTCGTTACGCACTGGGGAGTAGCCACCAGCGTGCTCGCTGCGGTACAGCCTGGATTGTTGTTGATGTAGGAGATTCCCCCCGCGCGCACTTGGTCCAGAGGCACGATCGTGGTAACCGGCGTCTTTGATGCATCGCGCCGTCCATCGTAGTCGAAAAAGAAGAAAAGCTTGTCTTTCTTCACCGGACCGCCAAGATTGCCGCCAAACTGATTGCGGTTCAAAGTGGGGCGCGCGACACCATTCTTGTTATTAAAGAAGTCGTTCGCTTCCGCATCCGTATTGCGATTATATTCGCGGGCGTTGCCGTGCCAGTTGTTTGTGCCGCTCTTGGTGGTAATAATGGTTTGTGCGCCGCTTCCGCGCCCCATGTCGGCAAGCGGATTGGCGACTTCCGTGCGGAACTCCTGAATGGCATCGATCGGGGTCGGGGCCACCTGCGCGAAGGCTTGGCCAATTGAGAAGTTTGAAGCATCGATGCCATCCACGGTGATGTTGTCCTGATCGGCGCGGGCACCGGCCACGGAACCGTTTCGACTTGCCCCCTGGTCGTCCAAGTTGTTACCCGAGTCGGCGGAAACCACGGCGGGTTGCAACCGCAGAAGGTTCGCGGCACTGCCACGGAACTCGTTTGGAAGGTCAGCGACCGCTCGAACATCGAAGTTATTGCCGATGGTACTGTCTGTGGTGTTCAGGCTGACGGAACCTTCGGACCGAACCGTCACACTCACGGTCACTGAGCCGATTTCCAACGTGACATTCTGCGTCGTGGTAATAGCGAGAGGCAGGTAGAGATTTGAGATGGTAATTTTCTGAAATCCCTCCTTCGAGGCGGTCAATTCGTATCCCGGCCCCGGCGGGAGCTTGGGAAACTTGTACGCTCCATCGTCCTTTGTTTGCGCCGTGTACACCGCGCCTGTCCGCGTGTCCACCACCGTGATATCGACGCCGGCTACCGTTCCGCCGCTCTTGTCCGTAATTACACCGGTAAGGCCTGCGACGTCCTGCGCCTGCGCAAGACTTGAAAAGAAAAAGAGGCTAAGCAGTACCGCACAAAACACACATAGATTCCGCGTCATTCTTGCAACCCCCATTGTGAATTCATCAACTTGCGCGCGGAGATGCCCTGCTCTACTGAAGACTCACTCGCGGAATGACCGCGGAACAATGTGCGTGCGAACTGTCACATTCTCCGCAGCCGGAAGGCTTGGACAAAACAAAAAGCGTCTCGGGCCAGACTGAATTCGCTGTCGAATTACGTCCGGCCTATTACTCCAACCCAACGCACTTCATACCCTAGCCACAGACCGAGGTATTGATTGCGCTAGCATCTCAGTAGCAAGATTAGGACCTTTCTTTGCATGCCTCGCAATTTTGGATGTTCTTATGCATCACGCACTTAGAAGTCTTCTTCAGACCGAGGCCCAATACTCATATTGGAATTAAAAGATTGTCCAGAAATCCGTAGAGCCTTCCCCGATAAATCTTCTCTCCCCAGATATAACAGCGTCCGCGGAAGCATTCCCAGCGGCCCTTCAGGGTTGGCGATTTGGATCTTCGCGTCCTCTTTCCCTCTCCCTCGTGCGAGCTTTAATTCTAGTACTCTATAAATAATAATTGCACATTGGTATATATTGTGCTATCCTTCCACCGCTATGTTGAGGGGACGCTGCTCTTGTGCCCATTCGTATCCTCTTTACCCTGCTCGCCCCGAATTGCTTGGGAAGCGCTCGCCGCGAAGGGCCGCTCCATTTTCGTCCATCCTCTTTTCCCCGGACCACTTCCTGTACAGCTTCCGTCCCTCCTTCAACTGCCCGGGTTTCCTGCACTTCCCAACTTGTACCGATTCCCGTACCGATCTGTCTTCGTCCTATCCCCTTTTTTATCTATCGCTTACCACGCTGTACCGAAAAACTGGAGGAGGGGGGAGGGGTGGATCGCTTTTCTCGCCACTCGCCACCCGTCACTCGGCACTTCCGTTAAGTCCAACTATTCCCGCACATACGGTCCACTCAGCCGTAACCCCAATTATTCCCGCACTTACGCAAAACAGGGGGGTGGGGGGTCCCCATCCATGGTACAATCCTCAAGTAATACTTACGATTTATCTACCGATTCAGTAAATGTCGGCGCGCCGACATTTTCGCCCACCCTTGCAAGCCAAAATTGGGAACCTGGGGTGAGCTATGATCGTTGCGATGAACGCGAAAGCGGGCACAATCTGGATGAGCGCGGAGGTTGCGGAGAAGATTCGCGGGCATGGGGCGGAGACGTATCCGGAAGAGTGCTGCGGGGCGCTTTTGGGGTGCGATGGTGGGGGCGAAGGGGCGGAGGGCAAGCCGCGCGAGATCGTGGAGCTGATTGCGTTGGTCAACCGGCAGGAGGATTCATCGCGTGGAATGCGCGCGATGGATAAGAGTTCGCGGCGGAACCGATTTTTGGTGACGCCGCAGGATGTGCTGGAGGCGGAGAAAGCGGCCGCGGCGCGGGGACTGGATGTGATCGGGTGGTATCACTCGCACCCGGATCATGCGGCGAGGCCGAGCGAGGTTGACCGGGAGTATGCGTGGCCGTGGTACAGCTACATTATTGTGAGCGTGCGGAGCGGGGTTGCGCGGGAGATGAGTTCGTGGCGGTTGCGGGATGATCGGGAAGGGCTTTTTGAGGAGAGCATGGAGATTCGAGGTTCTTGAGCGCGCGATTTCGAGTTGAGGTGGGTTTGAGTTGGCGGTCCGCCGCAGAAGGTGGACCCTACGGGAGCAACCCAAGAGCACAGCCAGGAATGGCTGTGCCACGGGTGGCCTAGGTGCGCGAGCTAGAAGTCGACGGCGGTTAGGGCTTTGTGGGCTATGTCGGCGGCGCCGGGTTTACCGGCTAGGACGAGTTCGGCCCACTCGGCGGCGGCGTGGGAAATGCGGACGGCTTCGGTGGAGAGAGATTCCGGGCCGCCGGAATCGGAATTGCCGAAGAAGATGCGGTCCATCGGGCGGGACGCGATCATGCGGTTCTTTGTGAATTGGCCAGGGACAGCCATCATCATGGCGTGGCCGCGGCGATAGAGATGGATTTCAATGGGATCGACGTTGAATTCGGGCAGCAACTTCTGGAAGTCCTTCAGGACCCTTGCGGCGAAGGCTTTGCAGTCGTCTTCTTCGAGGAGCAGAGCGCGCTCGGATTCGCGCAAGGTGGAGTAGAAAGTGAGGATTTCGTATTTGGGTTTGTAGCCGGGCTGATTGCGGATGGTCCAATCGGCGACGATGAAGTCGGTGAAGGAATTGCCGGGGCACCAGTTGTCGTAACCTTTGCGATAGATCTGCTTGTCAAAAATCATGTTGATCATGGGCACCGGGGAATAGCGGATGCGGCGCATGGCTTGCTTCTGGTCGCTGGGCAATCCGGCGACGATGCGGGAAGCGATGAATTTCGGAGCGCACATGAGGACAACTTTTGCGGCGACGGTGATGAGCTTGTCTTCGTGCACGTAAGTGACGCGAACGGCGTCGGCATCGGGAACGACAGAGATTACGGTGACGCCGCCGAGCATGCGCTCGCCGTACTTGGGCATCATCAGCTCCACGAGCTTGTGCGTGATGCAGCCCAGGCCGCCCGGAAGAATGACGCGCGTGCTGTCCTCGCCTTTGATGAGATATTGCGCATCGCTCACGCCGATGAAGGCGGTCGTGTCTTCGGTGAGCGCGCCCCAGTTGGAGGGGCCGTAGGCGTCCCACCACTTGGTGATTTCCGGGGCGTAGGCGCGGGTGATGTCCGTGAAGGGCTTCGAGTCCAGCTCGAGAACGTCTTTGCGTGGATCCAATTTCAGGATGGCTTCGGAGAATTTTTTGAAGCTGGCTATCGTTCCTTTTGAATAGGGGAGTTGAGAGAGGCCGCTTCGCCAGGTGTCCGGCGTGTAGACGCCGTTGTCGATCGTGGGGTCGGGCATGTCGATGGGGAGAAGATGGAGGCCGATCTCCTTGGCGAGTTGGTCGCTGTGGCTGCCGCGAAAATCGTAAGCGGCGGCGGTGGAATAGGGTTGACCGGCGAATTCTTCCTGGTAGGCGTTTCCGCCGAAGTGGTCTTCTTTTTCGAGGAGCAGCCAGTCCTTGCCGCGCAGGAAATAAGCGGCTGAGAGACCGGCCATGCCGCCGCCGACAATGGCGATATCGACAGTGCGAGTCGCATCGGGCTTGGCGAAGGCGTGGCCATCGCGAACTTGGTGGCACGTGGCGAAATGCTCGCCCCCAACCATGGCTGAGGGACATTTGGCTTCGGGGTCGGCGAGGAGGGCTTTATCGACGGGACAGCCGGAGACGATGGAACCAGCGACGATGTATTTAATGAAATCACGACGGGTATGAGACATGCGGATGAATCCTCCTAAGGGCGCCCCAAGAGTTCGCGTGCTTGTTTGCCGATGGTGCGCGAGCGAATCTGGTACCAGATCAAGATCAGGATGACGGAGATGAGAAAAATCAGGGTGGAGATGGCGTTGATTTCGGGGGTCATCCCAATGCGGAGGCGGCTCCAGATTTCCTGAGGGAGAGTATTGTCGCGGCCGATGAGGAAGATGGTGACGGCGATTTCGTCCATGGAGAGAGTGAAGATGAGCAGACCTGCGGCGATGAGAGAGAGCTTGAGATTGGGAATAGTGACACGCCAGAAGGTTTGCCAGGGAGTGGCGCCGAGATCGAGCGAGGCTTCCTCTTGGGCGCGATCCATTTTTTGGAGGCCGGCGAAGAGTTCGGTGGTGGCGACGGAGATAAGGGCGGTGCCGTGACCGAGGAACACGGTGAGGAGGCTGAGGTGAAGATTAACGGAGACCACGAGCATGAGTAGGGAAAGGCCGGTGATGATGCCGGGTAGGACGAGAGGAAGAAGGACGAGGCGGCGGAAGAGCGATTTGCCGGGGAAATTGGCGCGGTCAAGAGCGAGAGCGGCGAGGAGGCCGAGAGTTAGCGACAGGGCTACGGCTCCAAAGGCAACGAACAGGCTGTTGAGGACGGAATCCCAGATGGCGCCGTCGGCGAAGAGTTGGCGATACCAGGAGAGCGTGAAGTGTTTTGGAGGAAAGCCGCCGACGCCGTCGCGATTGAAAGAATAAAGGATGAGCACGACGATGGGCAGATACAGGAAGGCGAAGACGAGGACGGAAAAGGCGCGGAGAAACGGAGCGCGGCCGGATTTGTAGGCTGCGGCGCTCATCGGAAGGACCACCGCTTTTCGAGACGCTCCGTCAAGAAGAGCAGGGAGATAGTGAGAAGCAGGATGCAGACGGAGATGGCGGCGCCCAGCGGCCAGTCGTAGGCGGTGCCGAAAAGGCTTTGCACGATGTTTGCGATCATCACGCTGGAAGGACCGCCGACGAGAAGGGGAGCGAGGAAATCGCCCAGAGTCAGGACGAAAGCGAAGGTGGCTCCCGCGAGCAGGCCGGGGAGAGAGAGCGGGAGAATGACGCGAAAGAATGTGGCGCGCGGGCTAGCGCCGAGATCGTGGGAAGCCTCGATGAGATTGCGCGGAATGTGTTCGAGAGATGCGTAAAGCGGGAGGAAGACGAAGGGCGTGTAGATGTGGGTCAGCATGAGGATGACGGCGAAAGGACTGTAGAGGAAAAAGCTGACCGGCTCATTGGTGATGTGCAGGTATTGGAGGAAACCGTTCAGCACGCCATCGGAGCCGAGGATGGTTTTCCAGGCGTAGCCGCGGACGAGGTAGCTGACCCAGAGAGGAACGATGACGAGTTGATAGAGAAGATCCTTGCGGACACTCGCGTGGAAGGACATGAAGTAAGCGAGCGGATAGCCGAGGAGGAGAGAAAGAAAGGTGACGCTGGCGGCGATGCGCATGGTGCGGAAGAGAACTTCGACGTAGACGGAATTGTGAAAGAGCTTGGCGTAGTTCTGGAGATTCCATTCGTGAACGATAAAACCATCGCGCACCAGCCAGAAACTGTGGGCAAACATCAGCGCGTAGGGCAGGAGGAGAAAAAGGCCGACCCAGAGGAGGGGAGGGGCGGAGACGATCGTTTTGTAGGCTCGAGAGTACATGGCCGCCTCACCCGCTGACGGGAATTGCGTCAGCGGGCTCAAAGACAAATTCATGTATTCCGGTGAGGACGCCGCGTGCCGGAATCTGGACGCGGAGAACTTGGCCGGCGCAGTCGACTTCGAGCTGTTCGACGGAACCCGAGAAAATCTGTCGGTGGATGAGCGCGCAAAAGCGCACAGCATCGGGCGGCGGGGATGCTTCCGACGCAAGGCGGATGGCTTCCGGGCGGAGGGAGAACAGCGCGGGGCCATTCGGAGTATTGGCCCGCCAGCTCAGGCTGCCGCAATTGGCGATTCCTTCGCGCACGTCGGAGCGGAGGAGATTGGTCTGCCCGATAAACTGCGCCGTATAGCTGGTTGCAGGAGAGGCGTAGATTTCGCGGGGAGAAGCGACTTGCTCGAGTGCGCCGTCTTTCAGAAGAGCGATGCGATCGGAAAGCGCCATGGCTTCCTCTTGATCGTGTGTGACGAAGAGAAACGTGATGCCGAGTTCGCGCTGAAGGGATTTCAGCTCGCCTTGCATCTGCTTGCGAAGATTGGCATCGAGAGCGGAGAGAGGCTCATCGAGGAGAAGAAGTTGCGGGCGATTGATGAGTGCGCGGGCGAGGGCGATGCGCTGTTGCTGCCCGCCGCTGAGGCGAGAAGGGTGGGCGGCTGCAAAGTCCTGCATTTTGACCATGCGCAGGGCAGCATCGACGCGCGTGGGAATTTCAGAAGCGGATGAGCCGGTGACGCGGAGGCCGTAGGCGACATTGTCCGCGACGGAGAGATGCGGGAAGAGCGCGTATTGCTGAAAGACAGTGTTCACGCGGCGCTTGTAGGGAGGGAGGGTGTCGAGGCGCGCGCCGCTCATCCAGATTTCGCCGGAGGTTGGCTGTTCGAAGCCGGCGATCAGGCGAAGAAGAGTTGTTTTCCCCGAGCCGCTCTCACCAAGAAGAGTCAGAAATTCGCCCGAAGCAATTTGAAGAGAGATATTTCTTAGAACGTTGACGGAACCGAAACGCTTGGCAATGTTGCGAACCTCCAACAAGACCCCACCCTGCGCCGGGGAAGCGGCCGCCAAAGGTGGAGAGTTGGAAGGAGAGCTTGTCACTGAGCGGCTTTCACTTCGTTCCAGATTTGGATGTATTCGGCGCGGCGAGGGACGTCCTGCCAGAAGTAGATGCGTTGCATGTAGGCGTCCGGGTCGTCGAGGTGCAGGCTTTTTTTCTCCGCGTCGGTCATGAATTGCGCGGCGGAGGGGTTTGCCGGAGTGTAGTGGGTTACGTCGGTGATTTCTTTCTGGGTTTGCGCCTGAACCATGAACTCGAGCAAGGCGTGGGCGAGATCTTTGTGTGGGCTGGCCTTGGTGATCATGAGGTGATCGATCCAGCCGGTGGTGTTTTCCTTGGGGATGGTTTCGGCGATGGGGAAGTTGGCCTGGCGAAGTTGGTTGGTCATCAGAGGCCAGCCCATGGAGGCAACGATTTCGTGATTCTCGAAGAGATTGGTGAGCTCGCCGCCAGTGGACCAGAGCTTGCGGACGTTCGGCTTGAGGAGGAGAAGCTTTTGTTTCACGGCAGCGAGTTGCTCGTCAGAGAGATTGTAGAGTTGGGAGGGGTCGGGCTTATCGTAACCGAGCAGTTGAGCGGCCATATAGAGGGTGGAGAGATCGTCCCAGACGGAGATTTTGCCCTTGAATTTGGGATCCCAAAAGATGGCCCAGGAATCGGGAGGTTGAGAAAAGGCGGTGGTGTCGTACAGAAGAGGATTCGGTCCCCACATGAAAGGGACGCCGAAAGTCTGGCCGTTGATTTTCACGAGCGGGAGGGCGCGCAGTTTTGGGGAGAGCTGGGAGTAGGTGGGAATCTTCGCAAGGTCGAGCGGTTCCGCGAGGCCGGTGCGTGCGATGGAAGTGGCGACGTCGCTTGAAGGTGAGATCACGTCGTAGTTGGAGGCGCTGCCACCGCGGAGCTTGGCTACGAGGTCGTCGCTCGAGCCCATGTAGGAGGCGGAAACCTTGCAATGATGGGCTTCTTCAAAGGCATGGACGACGGAAGGATCGGCGTAGCCTTCCCAGACCAGGAGGCTGAGCGATTCCTCCTTGTTCTGGCAGGAGCCGAGGAAAAAAGCGCAGGCCAGCAGAAGCAGCAACTTAGGGCATGTCAGCTTCATGGACGATATTGCCTCCGGCGAACGTGAGGAACGGCACAAGCACCCCATCCCGCGGCGCAAGAACTTGTGCGGCCGCCGGTCGGAAAAAAATCAGAACGTGGGCGGGGTATTGACCCACAAGATCCAGGCTTCCGATCGTCCGGGATTTTTCCAGCGATGCGGGGTGGAGCTTTCAAAATAGAGGCTGTCACCGGGCTTGAGGACGTAATGACCCTGCTTGTGCAGCCAGATTTCAAATTCACCGCGCAGGACGTGGAGAAATTCCTCGCCTTCATGGGTGTAAGATTCGCCGCTGCCGCCGCCCGGTTTGACGCGGAAGAGGTGAGGTTCCATGGCGGTGTTGCCCAAGGCGAGGAGTTCCATGCGGACCGCGGGGCTGGTTTCGAGGATTTTGCGCTGGGAGGGGCGGACGAGCGGCTGAGCTTCGCCGTTGGTTTCAAACATGGAAAGAATGTTGGTTTTGTAGAAGCGTGCGATGCGCTGGAGAGTGGCGACCGAGGAGCGCATCTGGCCGCGCTCGAGGGCGCTGAGGAATCCGACGGAAACCCGGGTGGCACGCGAGACCTGCGCGAGAGAGAGGCCGCGTTTGACGCGCAGGCGGCGGAATTTCTGACCGGGGGAGTGACGGGCGTCAGGGGGAGCCGCGACAACGCCCTGTTTTTTCAAAACGTGTACAATCGCGGCAGGATTGAGGCCGCGCGCGCGGCGAAGAAAGATGGCGCGCTGGAGGAGGCGGACATCGGACTCGTCGTAGAGGCGATAGCGGCTGGCAGTGCGGTGCGGTGAAACGAGGCCAAGAGCTTCCCAGGCGCGGAGCGCGGAAGAGGAAATGCGGAGGCGGCGCGCAACTTCCGAGATGCGAAGAAGGCGCTGGCGCGGCAAAGAATCCGATGCGGCCGACAAATTCTTTCTGCTTGACACGAGTCCCGGCTTTCTCTAAGTTTACTGGATTATAGTAAGGTTCAAGGTGCGGTAGCAACCAGGAAAATCGCTTATCGGGGAAGCGATTTTCGGATAACAGGGGTGAAGGAAATGAATCAAGCAAAGCGCCAGGAACTGCAGTCCGTGTGTCGCCGAAGTGTTCTCCTAACGGCCTTATTCGCAGTCGCGGCCCTTCTGGCCGTGCCGGATGCCGGCGCGCAGAGCACCGCCGGGAGGATTCGGGGAACGGTTACAGATCCTAGCGGCGGGGCAGTGGGCGGAGCGAAGGTTACCCTTATCAATGAAGGGACAAACGCGTCGCGCGAGGCGCAGACATCGGCGACGGGCGAGTACCTGTTTCTGGAAGTGCCGGTGGGCAGCTACGAGATTGATATCACGGCGGCTGGATTCAAGAAGTCCGCGCGCAAGGGAATCGTGCTGGTATTGAACGAAATTGCCAGCGTGGACGTGGCATTGCAAGTGGGCGGCTCGACGGAAACAGTGGAAGTGACGGGCGCGCCGCCGGTCCTCGACACGACGACGACGCAACTCGGGGCGGTAATGACGGAACAATCCGTGAGGGAGCTGCCGCTGAGTACAAGAAACACGTATCAGTTGCTGCAGTTGCAGCCCGGAGTGCAATCGCAGTTGGGCGCGGATCTATTTTATGGAAGCGACAATCCGGGAGTCGTATCGGTGAACGGGGGCCGGGGGCGGTCGAACAACTACACGGTGAATGGCGGGGATGGAAACGACATTTTCGTAAACGGACCTGCGATTCAGCCGTCGCCGGATGCGATCGAGGAGTTCCGGGTATTGACAAACACATTCGACGCGGAATATGGACGGAACTCGGGGTCGGTGGTTAACGTAGTGACAAAATCGGGAACGAATGTGATCCACGGCGACGTTTACGAATTTTTCCGGAACGACGTGCTGAACACGAAGGGTTTCTTTGACACGACGGTCCCCGACTACAAGCAAAATCAGTTTGGAGTGACGCTGGGCGGTCCGATCAAGAAAGACAAGACGTTTATTTTTGGTTCTTATGAGGGTAACCGGCTGAGACAGGGAATTTCGTCCGGCGCGGTTGTCCTGCCGACGGCGGCCGAGGCGGGTGGGGACTTCTCTGCCGTGATGCCCAGCGGAGGATTTGGCGGCGCCATAAGCGACCAGAACTATGCAAGTGTGTTAAACAGCCGAACTGGCTGCGCGAACGCCATTGGAGCCATCTCGCCGGGCGGGGAAACGGCGCTAGCGGCGATCGCGGCGTTGCCGCCCGGGTCGACGGCGCCAACACCTCTTCTCTACAGCACGCTATTTCCAACCGGGCAGATTCCCACGGCATGTTTCGATCCCACGGCGTCGGCGCTCTATAACAAGTATGTAGCGCCCGTAGGAACGGGAACGGTGTCCTATGCGCCGGACCTTGTGGAGAACGATGATCAGTTCACTCTCCGGTTCGACCACAATTTCTCGCCGACGCAGCATTTGACCGCCTACTATTATTTCGATGACGTGAACCAAACGCAGCCGTTCTCCAATTTCCAGGCGGCGGGAGCCAATATCCCCGGATTCGGAGGCATTTTCAAAACGCGGGTGCAGCAGCTGAATGTGAGCGAGACATCCACGATCGGCTCGTCGGCAGTGAATGAACTGCGGTTCAACTATTTCCGAGAGGGCCAGGGGAGCCTGAATCACCCCGTCAATCTACTTCCCAGCCTGCACGATGCCTGCGGATCGGCCGTATCGGCGTCAGCATGTTTTGCGGATCCCGGCAATCCGAGCGCGGGGATCACGACGAACATCCCCGGGCGAGAGGGCGTGCCCTTTATAAGCGTGGCCGGCGGATTTGGAATCGGGAACAACTTCGAAGGAGAACTGCCGCAGACGGGAAATACCTACCAGTTCTCCGACAACTACAGCAAAGTGATCGGAACGCATAGCATCAAATTCGGCGGAGATTTCCGGGTGCAGAAGTTCAATCAGTTCTTGTATTTCGACATTAATGGCGATTTTGCGTTTGCGCCTACCGGGTCGGGGACACCCTGACTTCCGGCGATGGCTATGCCAACTATTTTCTGGGCCTCCCCACGTCGTTCACGCAAGGCGCCGCCCAGGGCGAAAACTTAACGAATTACGGCTTATATTTGTTCGCGCAGGACAGTTGGAAAATCAAGCCGAACATCACGCTGAACTACGGGCTGCGCTGGGAATTGAATACGCCGTATGTAGACAGCGGGAATCGGCTGCAAACGTTTCGGCCGGGACAGGACACCACTCAGTATCCGTGCTGGTTGTCCGCTGCGAGCCAGGCTAGTTTGGGGGCAAGCTCTCCGGACTGCGGGCCGACATCCGCAAATAATGCGTACTTCCCCACGGGACTCGTGTTTCCCGGCGATAAGGGAGTTCCGGGAGGGCTGACCACTACTTATTACAAAGCATTCGCGCCAAGAATCGGTCTGGCCTACAGCCCCGGATGGAAGGATGGGCTACTGGCCAAAATTACGGGAGGCCCCGGCAAGTCCACGATCCGCGGGGGATATGGGATTTTCTATAACCCAATCGAACAACTGGTGTTGGAGCAGTTCAGCGCCGAGCCACCCTTCGGAGTCAGCTCCTTTGAATCAAACCCAATATTCAACACGCCATATATCGGGCAAAACGGAGTGCAATCCCCGAATAATGCGGGGGGAATCATCACACAGACGCCATCGACGCCGTGTTTTGATCCGGCAGGACCCAAAGGCTGCGTGGACTGGTCTGCTTTCCGCTCGATTCTGCTATTCGGCGAATTCCAGCCGCATCTGCGAACGCAATATGCCGAACAATACAACATAACGATCGAGCGGCAATTGACGACGGACATGCTGCTGCGGGTGGCTTATGTTGGCACGCAGGCGCACCACCTGCTTGCGTCGCAAGACCTGGACTATGGAAACACGCAAACCTGCCTGGACCTGGCAACTTACGGGCAAGGTTGCAGCACAGTCAGCTCAGACAATGCGTATTCCTTCACCCTGCCGGCCGGAGACGTCTTCCACATGCCGTACATTCCAAATCCAGCGGGAGGGCCAAATATTCCGTGTCCGTACCTGAACCCTCATAATCCCCCTGGCTGCACGATCACGGGTGCTGCCGGCGGCACGCCGATCGAACTGGTTGGCATTCGGCCGTATTCCTCACCGAATTGCAATCCTATTGGCCCCAACATAGGGGTGGGTTGCCCCGCCGATGGAGTGCCGGTTTTCAGCAACATTTTTGCCGAAAATACCATCGCCAACTCGAATTACAACGGGCTGCAGGTTTCGGTGGAGAAGAATTTTTCTCACGGGCTACTGTTTCAGGCATCGTATACGTTCAGCAAAGCGATCGACCAGGGCGCATCGTTCGAGAACGAGCTGAATCCGATCAATGCGAATGCGACGAGGGGATTGTCGCTGCTGGATGCGAAAAACCGTTTCGTCTTCAGCCCGGTCTGGCAGCTTCCCATTCCCAAACACGAAGGCGTGACCGGCAAACTCATCAATGGCTGGCAACTTTCCGCGATCATTACCTATCAGAGCGGCTTCCCGATTCGCGTGCAGGATCAGAATGATGCGGAGCTGGAGTCCAGTATCTTCTTTGAGTCCACAAATACTCCGTACTCGACCGCGTCGGTTCAGCGCTTGAATCCAAAGGTGCCGTTTACGCCGGCGGGCTCTTCTACACCGGCAAATTTCTGGTTCAACCCGGGTACCTTCTGCGACCCCGTTGTGTCAACGACGTGCCCGCAGCAATTGGGCAGCTTCGGAAACACGCCACACTCGCTCTGTTGCGGCCCGGCGCTGAACAACACGGACCTGGTGATTGCAAAGATGACGCCGCTTACGGAAAAGATAAATACGGAATTCCGTGCGGAATTCTATAACGCATGGAATCACACGCAGTTCAACAACCCCGATGGCAACTTCACGGACGCGACTTTTGGACAGATCCTGACGGCGAAGCCTCCGCGCGTGATGCAGTTCGCCTTGAAGATCCTCTTCTGAGGGTGGGTGCGCAAAGGAGCGCGCCTCGAGAGGGCCGCGCTTTCTTCCGCAGAGGGAACGGAACGCTGAGGCGGAGCGCAGGCCGGGGCGTGTCGGAACTATACGGAAAGGCGTAAACTAGAAGGGCAGTTTGCCGCAGAAACCGCGAAGTTTTCCTCGCCGATACTGACCGCAGGGAACAGACCTGCCACAGGTGACCATGGAAGGGCTTACCTGGACGGAGCACGAAAATGCACGAAGCACTACAGAAAGAGATGGCGCTGTACGAGAAGCGCACGCCGAAGTCCGCCGAGGCGCACAAGAGAGCGGAGAAACGGATCCCGCTTGGCGTAGCCAGCAATTACCGCGCGTACGATCCGTATCCGATCTTTGTGGCGGAAGGGCACGGGAGCAAGATCAAGGACATCGACGGGAACGAATACATCGACCACAACCTTTGTTTCGGGACGTTGATGGCGGGGCACGGGCACCCGGCGGTGGTCAAGGCGGTGCAATGGGCGCTGGTGAATGGGACAACGTTCGGAATGCCGCATGGGATGGAAGCCGAGCTTGCCGAAGAGATCTGCGAGCGGTATCCGGTGGATATGGTGCGGTTCGGCTCGAGCGGCACGGAAGCGACGATGCACGCTTGCCGGATTGCGCGGGCCGCCACGGGGCGCGACAAAATTCTGCGCTTTGAAGGCTGCTATCACGGGCTGCATGACACCGCGCTTGTGAGCGTGAAACCAAAGGTGGAAGACGCGGGCGACATCAACGCGCCAAATTCGGTTCCTGGCGGGCTAGGCGTGATCCAGGCGGTTTTGGACAACGTGACGGTCTCAACCTTCAATAATTTGCCGAGCGTGGAAAACCGGTTCAAGCAGTTCCCCGGGCAGATCGCCGGGGTCATCCTCGAACCCATCATGATGAATGTCGGGCTATGCATGCCGCAGTCGGGGTTTTTGGAAGGGTTGCGCGAAATTTGCACCAAGAACGGCGCGCTGCTGATATTCGACGAGGTTAAGACCGGCGCGAAGCTCGGATGGGGCGGTGCCAGCGAATACTTTGGCGTGAAGCCGGACATCATCACACTGGCGAAATCGATCGGCGGTGGCGTGCCGCTGGCGGCGTTTGGCGCCGGCCGGGCGGTGATGGACCTGATCGTTCAGCACAAAGTTTTCCACGGGGGAACTTACAATACCAACCGCTTTGCCATGGCCGCGGGGTTGGCGATGTTCCGCGAAGTGCTGACGCGAGAGAACTACGCACACGTGGACAAGCTGAGCAAGAAACTGGCGGAAGGCTACCGGGCAATCGTGAAGAAGGTTGGGTTGGAAGCGTATGTGATACAGGCCGGAGTGAACGGTGCGCTGATGCTCTATCCGCAAGAAATCCGCAATTACCGCGATTGGACGAAGATCGACATCGACCTGTGGCGGCAGTTCTGGTTCGGAATGGTGAACCGCGGCGTGCTCGCGATGCCGTATTGGTGGGACGAACAGTGGACCGTTTCCGTGCAGCACACCGAGGCCGAGATCGACAAGCACATTGCCGTCTTTGAAGAAGTTGCCCCGGGCCTGGCGAAGACGCAGAAGGATCGCGGGCTGAAGTACGTTGGCGCCGCGGGGCACTGAGGCGGGAAGTTCAGGAACTGGATGAGTTGAAGGAAGTAAAAAAAGTGATTCTTTTGTCTTGCGAACGTGGTGGCCTGCCTAGGAAGGCGGGCCCTACAAAAGCGAGGATGGATTGAGCGGCGAGGTAACGAAGGGTGCGGCGATTTCCGCCCATTCCGCGGCGGAGCACCCGCATCTGAAGCGGGTGCTGGGGCGCCGCGACCTCGTTTTGCTTTTTGTGGTGGCCGTATTTAACCTGAACGTGCTGCCGTCGATTGCGGCGAACGGTGGAGTCACCATCTGGCTGTGGCTGATTTCCCTGATCCTGTTTTTCTGGCCGCAGGGGATCGCTGTGATCGAACTTGCACATCGTTATCCGGGAGAAGGCGGCGTGTACCTGTGGGCCAAGGAAGAGTTCGGCGACTGGCACGGATTCTTGTCCGGGTGGTGCTACTGGACGAACAACATGATGTACGTGCCGACGATCATGCTTTATTTCGTCGGCGTGTCGGTTTTTGTGCTGGGCGCGGGCCATGAGGGCCTGGCCGAAAATCGTGCATTCACGCTCAGTGCGTCCGTTGTGCTCCTCACTCTTCTTGTGGTTTTGAACGTGATGGGGCTCGGCGTGGGGAAGTGGATCAACAACCTTGGGGGCATCGGCACCTTCATCGCGGCATTTTTGCTCATGGGGCTCGGGGTTATCGTGTGCCTGAAATTCGGGACGAATATCCGCTGGGCGGATTTTCAGATTCCCGCCAACCCGCGATTCGTCTTGAATTCGTTCGGCGTGATTTGTTTTGGATTGGTGGGCTTGGAACTGGCCTCGATCATGGGGGATGAAATTGAAAATCCCCGAAAGTCATTGCCGGGAGCGGTTGCTTGGGGCGGCCTGCTGTCCGGTTTTCTTTATATTGGCGCAACCCTGACGCTACTGGTGGCCGTGGACAAGAACAGCATCAGCGTGTTGCAAGGAATTGTGCAGGCGGTCAGCCACATGGCAGGGCGCGTGGGCGTGGCGTGGATCGTGGCGCCGTTCGCTTTCCTGCTGAGTTTGTCCATCGCGGGGATCGGCTCGGCGTGGTTGGGGGGATCGGCGCGGATTCCGTTTGTGGCGGGGCTGGATTCGTACATGCCCGCGTGGCTCGGGAAGATTCACCCGAAATACGCGACGCCTTACGCGGCGCTGATCGTGCACGCTTCGGTTTCAATGATCCTGGTGATTGCCAACTTCCTGGTGACGGGCCGTGTACAGGAATCCTTCCAACGGCTGCTGTCGCTGGCGGTGGTACTGCAGTTAATACCATTCTTGTACGTGTTCGGCGCGCTGCTGAAGATTGCGTTCGACGAAAACTTTGTGCGCGGCCACTATGGGAAGGGGACGCTGGTGTTCGCGGGGACCAGCGGCCTTGTCACCACGATTCTGGGCATTGCGCTGGCGTATTTCCCCGCGCAGCAGATTACCTCGATTGTTTCGTATGAAATCTGGATGGTTGGCGGAACGCTGCTGTTTATCGGGCTGGCGGCATTTTTCTTTTACGTTTATGGCGGGCGGAAAGCAGCGCGCAAACTGGTAGCCGGTTCGCCGGCCGATTGAGAATATGAGGTTGGGAGGGGCACGATGTCCAGCACGGCAAAACCAACGGTGAAAACCTACCAGAATTATGTGAATGGACAGTGGGTCGGCGGCCCTTCGCACGAGACTTTTCCCGTTTACGATCCTTCCACCGAGGAAGTGATTGCTCAGGTCGCGTCGGCGACGGCGGCAGACGTGGACATGGCGGTGAAGGCCGCACGAACCGCGTTTGATTCCGGACCGTGGGCGCAGACCACCGCGCAGGACCGCGGGCGCATCCTGTTCAAGCTGGCGGAGAAAATCCGCCAGAACGCGGCGATGCTGGCGGAAATCGAAGCGCGCAACTGCGGGAAGCCGATTGTCGAGGCCGAGTACGATATCGCGGACGTTGCTACCTGCTTCGAATATTACGGCGGACTGGCGAACAAGGTTACTGGGCACGTGAATCCAGTGCCCGCAAACGCGTTGAGCTTTACGATGCGCGAGCCGGTGGGAGTTGCAGGGCAGATTATTCCGTGGAATTTTCCGCTGCTGATGGCGGCATGGAAGCTGGCGCCGGCGATTGCGGCGGGTTGCTGTTGCGTCTTGAAACCCGCGGAGCAAACGCCACTGACGGCGCTGGAATTTGCGAATTGGCTGGAAGAGGCGGGCCTGCCCCCGGGCGTCGTGAACATTATTAACGGGGTGGGCGAA
Organism: Candidatus Acidiferrales bacterium; assembly: GCA_963734105.1. Lineage (GTDB taxonomy): Bacteria > Acidobacteriota > Terriglobia > Acidiferrales > UBA7541 > Acidiferrum. The sequence goes on from CAVTFW010000010.1 coordinate 620,672, forward strand.
ATCGCCGGAGCCGCGCTGGTGGCGCATCCTGGGGTGGACAAGGTTGCGTTTACGGGCAGCGCGGCGGTGGGCAAGATCATCGTCAAGAGCGCTGCGGACACGTTAAAGCGCGTGACACTTGAACTCGGCGGCAAATCGCCCAATGTGTTTTTCGCGGATGCCGATTGGGAAGCCGCGGTGGATGGCGCGCTGTTCGGGGTGTTCATCAATCAGGGCGAAGTGTGCTCGGCGGGCAGCCGCATCCTGGTGGAAAAGAAGATTTATTCGGGGTTTGTCGAGGCCATGACGGAGAAGGCCAAACGGATCAAGCTTGGCCCGCCGCTCGAGCGCGACACGAAGATGGGGCCGCTGGTCAGCAAGGAACAGTATGACCGCGTGAGCTCCTACTTGGAACTGGGCAAGAAAGAGGCGAAGACCGCGATCGGCGGCGGGCGAGCGAAGGCGTTCGCGAAGGGCTACTACGTGGAGCCGACGATTTTTTATGACGTGGACAACAGCGCGCGCATCGCCCGCGAGGAGATTTTCGGGCCCGTGGCTTCCGTGATTCCATTCGAAAATGAGGGCGATGCCATCAAGATCGCCAACGATACGCCGTATGGCTTGGCCGGAGCGGTGTGGACCAGGGACATTTATAAAGCGTTCCGCGTCGTAAAATCTCTTCGCGCCGGAATTATCTGGGTGAATCACATGCAGCCGACCTACGTCGAAGCGCCGTGGGGCGGCTACAAGCAGTCCGGCTTTGGCAGGGAACTCGGGCCCTGGGGACTGGAGGAATACCTGGAAACCAAGCAGGTGTTCGTCAACCTTGATGAAACGCCAATTGGTTGGTACTGAAAAAAGCTGACAGCCAGTAGCCGACAGCTAACAGCCAGGAGTACAGAAAAACCTACTGCAGAGAAACGGTTGTTCGAATGGATTCGGGAAGGGGAAGAAGAGCCATGAAAACGATTCAGATTCGCACCGAAATACCCGGCCCCCAATCAAGAGCGCTGCTCACGCGCCGGGAAGCCGCCATTCCGCGGGGACCGCATCTCGTCTCCCCGATTTTCGCCGCCAAATCCGAAGGAGCGTGGATTGAGGACGTGGATGGAAACCGCTACCTGGATTTTGCCGGCGGAATCGGCTGCTTGAATTCCGGGCATCGCGCGCCACGCGTGGAAGCGGCGCTGCGCGATCAGATCGGCAAATTCCTGCACCTTTGCTTTGGCGTGACGCCTTATGAGTCCTACATTGCGCTTGCGGAAAAGCTGAACGCTCTGGCGCCTATCAGCGGCCCGAAGAAGACATTGTTCATCAACACCGGCGCGGAAGCGGTAGAAAACGCGGTGAAAATCGCGCGCGCGTACACGAAGCGTCCCGCGGTAATCTGCTTCGAAGACGCATTCCACGGGCGCACGTGGATGACCATGTCGTTGACCAGCAAGACGAATCCGTACAAAGCGGGATTTGCTCCGTTTGCGAGCGACATCTATCGCATCCCGTACGCGTACTGCTATCGCTGCTCGTACAACCTGAAATATCCTTCGTGCGAGGTCGCCTGCGCACATCATCTGGAGGATACGTTCCGGCGGGTGGTCTCTGCTGATTCCGTTGCGGCGGTGATTGCCGAACCGGTGCTTGGCGAGGGCGGCTTCGTCGTGCCACCGAAGGAATTTTTCCCAGCAATCAAGGCAATCTGCCAGAAGTACGGCATCGTGTTCATCGCCGACGAGGTGCAGTCCGGGATCGGACGGACGGGCAAGATGTTTGCGATCGAGCACTATGGCGTTGAGCCGGACCTGATTACCTCCGCGAAATCGCTGGGAGGCGGGCTGCCGATCGCCGCGGTCACGGGGCGCGCGGAAATCATGGATGCGCCGCAGCCGGGCGGGCTGGGCAGCACCTTCGCGGGCAATCCGCTCTCCTGTGTTGCCGCGCTGGCCGCACTCGAAACGATTGAGAAAGACGGGCTGCTTTCGCGCTCCACGGCCATCGGAAAGCGCTTCGAAGAGCGTGCGCGGGGCTGGCAGAAGAGATGGCAACTGATTGGCGACGTTCGCGGACTTGGCGGGATGTGCGCCATCGAGCTGGTGCGCGATCGAGAGAGCCGCAAGCCCGCAGACACGGAGACGAAGGAGCTGGGCCGCTACTGTTACGAGCACGGGCTGATGACCATCACGGCGGGCACGTTCAACAACATCATGCGCATCCTTGTGCCGCTGGTGGTGACGGATGAGCAGTTCGACGAAGGCCTGGACGTGATCGAGGCCGGGCTGGCGCATGCGGTGGAGAAGAATCAGGCGGTCGTTTCCCACGCGTGAGCCTGACAAAATCCGGAGACAAGGCGGTTCGATGGGACGGCCTCGTTGCCTGCTGACCTCATGGAATTCCCGGAAAATCCTGCATGGGTGAAAAACTCAAAGGACAAGTAGCAATTGTGACCGGCGCGGGAAGCGCGCAGGGGATCGGATTTGCCATTGCACGGAGGCTTCTCGAAGAAGGGGCGGCCCTAATTATTACAGCCACGGGCCCGCGCATTCATGAGCGTGCGAGAGAACTTGATCCTTCCGGGAGCCGGGTATTTTCTTTCGTGGCGGACCTCACAGACGAACGGCAGGTGAAGGACCTGGTCGCGTCCACGCACAAACGTGGTGGGCGGCTCGATATTCTGGTGAATAACGCCGGCATGGCGCGCGAGGGCAGGCAGCCGGGGAACGACAAGCTGGATGAGTTGACGTATGCCGAGTGGCAACAGCAGATCGCGATGACCCTGAACACGGCATTCCTGATGACGCGGGAAGTTCTGCCGCTAATGAAGCAGCGGAAGTACGGACGCATCGTGAATGTCTCTTCCGTGACGGGGCCGCTCGTCAGCAACGCCGGCTCCGGCGCTTATGGCGCGGCGAAGGGCGCGATGGATGGAATGATGCGCGCCGCGGCCATCGAGACTGGTTTGTACGGCATCACCGTGAACGCGGTTGCGCCCGGATGGATTGCGACGGGATCCTCGCTGCCGGATGAGTTGGAGGCCGCGAAGTACACGCCGCTGGGCCGCGCCGGAACGCCGGAAGAAGTTGCGGCTGCGGTCTGTTTCTTGGTTTCGCCGGAGGCGTCGTACGTCACGGGGCAAGTGATTGTCGTGGATGGCGGAAACGTTTTGCAGGAATCGAAGAAGAGTTGAGCGAAGCTGTGACGAGAAACTTTTCGGGTTGGAGAAAAGGTGTGGCAGTATCTAGGGCGGGCAAGGGACCGCGAGAGAGCGGGGAAAAGAGAAACAATGGCCATACCGACTACGGGCAGTTCGCAAACAGCGGCGGGAACAGGGGGAAGCGAAAGATACCCCGCGGCGTTGGCGATGGTGACTGTACTGTTTTTCTTCTGGGGATTCGTAACGGTATTGAACGACATACTGGTGCCGCATCTGAAATCGGTATTCGAGCTCAATTACACGCGCGTGATGCTGATCCAGTTCGCGTTCTTCGCGGCCTATTTTATTTTTTCGATTCCTTCGGCGAAAGTGATCGACGCCATCGGGTACAAAAAGACCATGGTGGTGGGGTTGCTGACGATGGGGCTGGGAGCGTTCTTGTTTGTGCCGGCGGCCAGTGCGGCGTCGTATCCGCTGTTTTTGGGCGCTTTGATGGTGCTTGCCGCGGGAATCACCGCGTTGCAGGTGGCGGCGAATCCATATGTGGCTGTGCTGGGACCGCCAGAGACGGCATCGAGCCGGTTGAATTTGACGCAGGCGTTCAATTCCCTGGGAACAACGATCGGGCCTTGGATCGGCGGGCTGCTGATTCTCGGCGGCAGTGAAAATAAAGAGGCGATCACGAACTTGACTGCGGAAGCGACGCACGCGTTTCGAGTTCAGCAGGCTGCGTCCGTAAAAGTACCGTATATCGTGATTGGCGTTGCGCTGGTGGTGTTCGCGGTTTTGATCGGGATGTTCAAGTTGCCGGCAATTCCGAGCGTGGAGAGGCACGCGGACGGACGCCATGAGGGAAGTCTTTGGAAGTACCGACACCTGATCTTGGGCTGCGTCGGCATTTTCACTTACGTGGGCGCGGAAGTTTCCATTGGCAGCTTCCTGATCAATTATTTCAATCAGCCGGAGATCGGCAACCTGCCCGAGGTGGAGGGCGCGAAGCTGGTGGCTTACTACTGGGGCGGAGCGATGGTGGGACGCTTCATCGGTTCAGCAATCCTGCAGAAGGTGAAGACGGGGACGGTGCTGGGAATCGCGGCATTGTCGACGACGACGCTGGTGATGATATCGATGCTGACGAGCGGCCACGTGGCCATGTGGAGCATCATCCTGGTGGGGTTCTTCAATTCGATCATGTTTCCCAGCATCTTTACGCTGGGAATTGCAAAATTGGGGCCACGAACGGGAGATGGTTCCGGTCTGCTGATCATGGCGATCGTTGGCGGAGCGATCATTCCAGTCTTGCAGGGGGCGATCGCGGACAGAATCGGCGTGCATCACGCGTTTATATTGCCGGTGATCTGCTATTTGTATATCGCCTACTATGCGTTCCGAGGATCGCAACCGGTGGGAGTCGAATAGGCGGATGGGATTCAGGTGAAGAGGCGAGTCGGTTCCAGGATATTGGGCGCGGGGCTGCTGTTTTTTGCTGGGGCAAAAATTGCTTATGGGCAGGAGGCGCACCCGATACCGCCTCCACCGCCACCGGGGGCGAAGGCGGTTGTTTGCGCCGGGCGCGCCATCCCGCAACTTGAGGACATCACCGCGAAAACAGGCATTACGTTTCAGCACACTTTCGACCCGGCAAAAAAATACATCCTCGAATCCATGAGCGGCGGAGTGATCCTGTTCGATTACGACCGCGATGGGTGGCTGGACATTTATTTTACGAATGCGCCGACGGTGGAGATGGCGTTGAAAGGAGAGAAAAGCCGCGGCGCGCTCTATCACAACAATCACGACGGGACATTCACGGATGTGACGGAAAAGGCCGGCATCGGAACACCCTGTATGGCGATGGGTGGCGCCGTCGGAGATTACGACAACGATGGCTGGCCGGATCTCTATGTGACTTGCTTTGGCGGAAATGTGTTGTACCACAATAACGGCGACGGAACTTTTACCGATGTGGCGAAGAGCGCCGGAGTCGCAGACGGACGCTGGTCCACGGGCGCGTCGTTCGGTGATTACGATGGCGATGGGAACTTGGACCTGATGGTGGTGAACTACGTCGATTTAAAGCTGGATGAACTGCCGGCGTTCGGCAAAACGGCCAACTGCAAGTATCGCGGGATGGAAGTGCAGTGCGGGCCGAGGGGATTGAAGGGGGCGGGAGATTCTCTCTTCCATAACAATGGTGATGGGACGTTCACGGACGTTTCGAAAGCGGCGGGAGTGTCGGACCCGAACGGATATTACGGCATGCAGGTGATTTGGGCGGATTTTAATAATGTGGGGCGGCCGGACGCCTATGTGACCAACGATTCCACGCCAAAGTTCCTTTATAAGAACGAGGGAAACGGGAAATTTTCTGAGATTGGGTTGGAATCAGGGACGGCGGTGGATGAGGACGGTTCGGAGCAGGCTTCGATGGGCGTCGCCATCGGGGATTATAACCACACGGGGCGGCCGTCGCTTTATATCACGAATTTTTCGGACGAATACAGCGTGTTATTTCGGAACGATGGGAATTGGAATTTCACGGATGTTTCGTATAAATCGGGTGTGGCGGTTCCCTCGCTGCCGTATGTGAAATGGGGAACTGCGTTTGTGGATTTTGACAATGACGGCTGGTTGGATTTGATCGCCGTGTCGGGCCACGTCTATCCCCAGGTGGACACGCTGCCGTCGGTAACGCGTTATCGCGAGCCGAAGGTTCTGCAGATGAACCAGAAAGACGGGACGTTTTGCGACGCGAGCAAACAAGCGGGCGCGGCGCTGATGGAATCACAGGTTTCGCGCGGCCTCGCGGTGGGCGATTTGTTCAATAATGGGCAGATGGACGTCGTGATCGGCAATCTCGATGGAGGACCGATGGTTTTGAAAAACCATGGCATCGCTGGAAACCACTGGGTGAGCTTTGAACTGGCGGGCACGAAGAGCAACCGGTTGGCGATTGGGGCCCGGCTGAAGCTGGTGGCCGGCGGGATGACGCAAACGGACGAAATTCAGAGCGGCGGGAGCTATCTATCGCAGAACGACCTTCGGGTGCATTTTGGTTTGGGCAAAGCAACGAAGATCGAGAGCCTGGAAATTCGCTGGCCCTCTGGCCTGGTGGAGACGCTGAAGGACCTGGTGGCCGACAAGTTTTACAGCGTTCTCGAAGGGCAGGGAATCGTTCCGGCGGAAAAAATCCGGCCCTCCGGGAGGGCAGCGCAGCAGAAACACTGAATATGTTGCGGAGGAAGAATAGCTCGCGGAGTAGCAGCGGGGGCCATGTCAAACAAGAGATTAAGTCTTCGCGGCCGCTTCCCATTGAGCTCCCTCAAGTTGTGTGTCTTTCGTGGGCGCCATAGAATGTGAGCGAGAGGGGAATCATGAGACACTTCAGGCAGTTTGCGGCGGTGCTAATTTTGTTTGCGGGGGCTGCGAGAGGGGCGATGGCGAAAACACAAGTGAGCAAACAGGACGGTGGGAAATTACCGGACGGGGCAGCCGTAGAAATCTACACGCTCAAAGATGAAAAAGTCGAAGTCCGGGTGATGACCTATGGCGGAGAAGTACTTTCGCTGAGGGTGCCGGACCGCACGGGCAAGGTGGGGGACGTGGTTCTCGGCTTCGATGATCCCACTGGGTATTACGAGAACACTCATTCGAAGAGAGCTTCTTTCTTCGGTCCCATTGTGGGCCGGTACGCGAACCGCATTGCGCACGCGAAATTTACGCTGGATGGGAAGGAATACACGCTCACGAAAAACAACGGGGACAATTCACTGCACGGCGGACCGAATGGTTTCCACAATCACATCTGGGCAGGCAAAATCATTGCCGACGGCGTGGAGCTGAAATACCTGAGCAAGGACGGCGAGGAAGGCTATCCGGGAAATTTGTCGGTCACGGTGCGCTACACGCTGAGCGGCGGCGCCCTGAAAATCGAATATTCCGCGACCACCGATAAGGGCACGGTCTTGAATCTGACCAACCATTCGTATTTCAATCTTTCCGGCCAGGGCAATGGCACGATCCTTGCCGAACTAGTGAAGCTGAATGCCTCGCGATTTACGCCGGTTGATTCGGGGCTCATTCCCACGGGAGAACTGAAATCGGTTGTGGGCACGCCGTTTGATTTCCTGAAGCCGCACGCGGTTGGCGAGCGCATCAACGCTGACGACGAGCAGCTTCGACTCGGCCACGACGGTTACGATCATAATTTCGTGATCGATGGCGGCGGCAAGGGATTGACGGAAGCCGCCGAGGTTTACGATCCCGCGAGCGGCCGGGTGCTCGAGGTGCTGACGACGGAACCCGGCCTGCAATTCTATACCGCTAATTTTCTGGATGGTTCGGTCAAGGGCAAGGGTGGAGTGGCATACCCGAGGAACAGCGCGCTCTGCCTGGAGACACAGCACTATCCGGATTCTCCCAATCACCCGGATTTTCCATCTACCGTTCTGAAGCCGGGAAGCGAATTCCATTCCACAACGGTTTATCGATTCTCCGTTCGTTAAGCTGCGGGACAAATTCCAGGGAAGGCCACCGCAACAAATGCATCTCTTGGGAATTGATGTCGGCACGGGCGGAACGCGCGCCGTCTTGTTCGATTCGCAGGGCCGCGTAATCAGCGCTGCCACGGCCGAGCATGCTCCCATGAGTTCGCCGCGCATCGGGTGGGCGGAACAGTCCCCGGAGGATTGGTGGCGGGCTGCGTGCCAGGCGATCAAGGAATGTATTGCGAGAAGTTCCACACTCCCAGAGGACATTGCCGCGATTGGGCTGACAGGCCAGATGCACGGCCTCGTCTTGCTGGATGGGCAGGACCAGGTGCTGCGGCCCGCGATTCTTTGGTGCGATCAGCGTACGGAGGAAGAATGCCGCGAAATCACCGCGCAGGTCGGCGCGCGGCGGCTGATTGAATTGACGGCGAATCCCGCGCTCACTGGATTCACGTTGCCGAAAATTTGGTGGGTCCGCCGCCATGAGCCGCAAATCTGGGCGCGCGTCCGTTCGCTGATGCTGCCAAAGGACTATATTCGCTTCCGCCTTACCGGGGCGCGGGCGATCGATGTTGCAGACGCCTCCGGCACGCTCATGTTCGATGTTGTCCACCGGCGTTGGTCGAAGGCGATGCTGGAGATTTCGGGGGTGGACGAAGCTTGCCTGGCGAGGGTGTTGGAGTCGCAGGAGATCAGCGGGGAAGTCAGCGAGGAAGGCGCGCAGTCGTCGGGACTGCGGCCAGGCATTCCTGTGGTGGCCGGGGCAGGCGACCAGGCCGCGGGCGCCGTGGGAATGGGCATCGTCAAACCTGGAGCCGTGAGCGCCACCATTGGCACGTCGGGTGTTGTGTTTGCGGCGACAAGCGCGCCGGTGCTCGAACCCAGGGGCCGCATCCACACTTTTTGTCATGCGATTCCGAATCGCTGGCACGTTATGGGGGTGACGCAAGGCGCGGGACTTACCTTGCGATGGTTCCGCGATCAATTCGGCGCAGGAAAAGACGATGGCCGCGATCCGTATGAGCAGCTGGCGGAAGAAGCGGCAAAAACACCGCCGGGAGCGGAAGGACTACTGTGGACCCCTTATCTGATGGGCGAGCGCACGCCGCATCTCGATCCGAACGCTCGCGGAGCACTGGTGGGAATTACCGCACAACACACGCGGGCGCATGTCATTCGAGCGATTTTGGAAGGAGTCGCGTTCAGCCTGCGTGATTCTCTCACCCTGTTCCAGGAGATTGGCGTACCCATTGAATCGATCCGTTTGGGCGGAGGCGGGGCGCGTTCCCAGCTTTGGCAACAGATTCAGGCGGACGTTTACGGCATGCCGGTGGAATTGATCGAAGCGGACGAAGGAGCGGCCTACGGCGCCGGATTACTCGCGGGAGTGGGCATTGGGAATTGGACGTCCGTCGAGGCGGCCTGCGAAACTTCCGTGCGGGTGGCGCGGCGGATTCAACCAAATCCGAAAACCGTCGAACGGATGAGCCTCCAGTATCAAGAATACCGAAAGCTCTATCCTGCGCTTCGTGGCATCCAACACAATTTTTGATCGGTGCCCATCGCAAGATGTTGGAATTGATTAGCGCGTCGCCGCCTATGGTATGTTGGTAACAGGCGGGCCTGTAGCTCAGCGGTTAGAGCAGCGGACTCATAATGCCTCAGGCAGTACCCGCCTCGTTGGGAACACAAGGTTTACAATAGGTGTAAATAGGCATGAGAGGGGTGAATAGGCCCCGCACAGGGGGTTTTGGATACAGAGTGGGGACAGATCGGGGACAGGATTTCGTGGCGGTGCTCAGGTGCTGACCCCAGATTCACAGAACATTCAGAGTTGGTGCATACCGCAGGGTATTTACTCATCGCTTCGTTTCTCCCGTGCGAGCGGCCTTCAACCAACACGTGTCAGCTAGCACGGCGGCACTGGGCGGAATGTCGTGCCACTCCTTATCGTCTTTCGACTTGGCAAGTTGCTTCATCAACTCCAATCCGTCTGGACCTAAATCAAATTCGAAACGAAGCTGGACAGCGGGTTGGTGCCACAGTTGGGCGCACAATTCCGCGTGCTTATTACAATACTTTTCGGATGCCGAAAACCCTCGCGGCACGGAGAACTCGATGTAGCCCAAGTACGGGGCACGAACAGAAGGATTCGGCTTCACATCCCATATGACGTTTGAAGGGGGTCCGATAGGTGAACTTTCCATTTCCAGTGTCTTGAGATTCCTCGCTGTGACAGGCTTTGATAGCTTCCGATATAGAGCGCAACTGTTTGACTTGGGCTTTCGTCTGTTCATCCATATCAGAACTGTTTTGCTGAGAGTTGGTGCAGGTTGCCCACAAGATCGTTGCTAATACGATAGAAATTGGTGTGAGTCTTCCCATTGTTGCCTCCAGCATCCACGGTCGTCCTACAAGGCGTTTATTAGTAGGCTCCATCGTGCCAGCGTCATCATCATCCCTCCAATCATTCTCGGCGTCACTTCTCGCATCTTGGCTTGTTCCGCTGGCACCACTGATTGGCGGCTTTGATATCAAACATTTCGACGTTCCAGTTGGTCAATCTCTTCATGTCATGGAAAGCCATCGCCATATTTCTGAGGTCTGAGTCAGGTCCGTTGATTATCAACATCAAGTACTTTGCATCTTCAGGCGTGAAAAAGTAATCCGACTTGCCGAGGTCTACGCCATTTTGGTGTGTCTTGATAGCAGTCTCGGCTTCTTGAGCCGTTTCGCGGAGCACATGCCTAGCAAGGTCTCTAACTCTCGAACGCGGACTATCTAGTTTATCCAGAACAAAACGGAGAGACTTTGGGTCATAGAAATTGATCTTGAGGCTCGATGCGCGACTAGCGAGATCAACCATGTCAGCTAGCTCGGCATCCAAATCGCTGATTCTTTGTCCTAATGTTTTGTCAATCTCGGCATCCACCAATGGCCCAACTTTGCTTTTGACAGCGGTGTCGATGGTCGCTTGAAGCTGCGGCTTGTCGAGAGCATCATTCATTGCTTTCTGTGCTTCTGTTTTTGCGGTTTGTTTAACGTCCTCTTTGAAGTCTTTCATGGTGCCTATAAACAGAAAAACTCCCACAGCGATTACGACAGCAATGCTGCCGTACGTAACTTTAATCAGGTATTTCCCATATCCGATCAGACGGTCGTATTCAATTTCTGATTGCTGGCGCGGCATAGGTGCTTCTGGCGGTTCTATATCAGGAAGTTGCACAGGCGGTTGAATGGGTGGATTGCTCATGCGCGGATACTACCACGGCACGTTAGCAAGGCAATAGAAGACCGCCCGAAGAAGCCAGCGGCGGATGATGTGCACTTCACAGAGTAAATGGCCACTGCGTTCTGGTAGACTGTACCCTCTTTCCTCTGCACACCAATCAGCGAGCCAACATGGACGAACAGCGGAAGCACGCCATTTTGTTTCCTGCCACAATTTTATAGAATCCAACTCCTATGCCCGAGATTCGAATCGGCACCAGCGCATTCACCGCCCAAGGGTGGGAAGGCAGCTTCTACCCCAAGGGCATGAAACCCGCCGACTATCTGTCTTACTACTCGACGAAGTTCGACACGGTTGAACTGGACAACACCTTTTACCGTACCCCGGCGCTCTCGACCGTACTGGGCTGGGATGCCAAAACACCCTCGGGCTTCATCTTCGCCGCAAAAATCCCGCAGGTAATCACGCACGAGAAAGTGCTCGTTGACTGCCAGGATGATCTCAAGTACTTCCTCAAAACGATGGATGCCCTGGGCGATAAGTTGGGGCCTCTGCTCTTTCAGTTCGGATATTTCAATCAGAAGGCATTCAAAACACAGGCCGACTTCCTCGCGGTCCTCAAACCTTTTCTAAAGACACTCCCGAAGGACTACCAATTCGCCATCGAGATTCGGAACAAAAATTGGATGGATGCTCGCTTCGCCGACATGCTACGGGAGCGCGGGGTTGCACTTGCATTGATCGACCAAAGCTGGGTGCCGCGTCCGTGGGAAATGAAAGAGAAGCTCGATCTAGTGACGGCGGATTTTTCGTATGTGCGCTGGCTTGGGGACCGCAAAGGGATCGAGCAGCAAACGAAGACATGGGACAAGACTGTCGTTGACCGGAAAAACGACTTGAAGAACTGGGTGGACGTGTTCAAGTCGATGGTGCATAACAAGAAGGTATTGAAGATATTTGCCTTCGCCAATAATCACTACGGTGGGCACGCCCCTGCGACGATCAAGTTATTTCAGGATTTGTGGGAAAGGAAATAGTCAGCTCCGTTCCAGGACCTTGGCATTGGGAGTGTAATTGCGATATTTCAACAGTTGACCGACACTCGTCCCACACAACCGCTTCAAATGGAGAAGTATGCATCCAACTTAGTCAGCGCACCGTTAGTCTTTCTCCTTCTCCTCCAGCCTCGTCCCCTCTTCCGTGACAATCGTTCCCGGCGACACGGCGAGCAAGTAGTATCTCTTGCCTCCGTCAAGGACGACGAGGTTGTTCAATTTGTTAAAAAACGTCCCGGTACAGTCCGGATCGACCGTGTAGCTTCCCGGCTCCGTCTGATCGAACCAGTCTAGGATTACACCGTTGCTGCTTCTGGTCGTGCGGATCAGGTTGATCTTCCCTTCTCCGTTTTCGACGTTGATGCCAATCTGAGCGATAGGGCCACCCACGACATTGTTCACGCCCGTCCTGCGGAAGGCATAGGTTCCTTTGAGGCTGGCAACGCTACAGCCTCCTTGCTCTTGAACCGGCGTGGCATGGACCTTTCGAGTGTGATACAGCGCTGGGACCACCTATTGCGACGCTGAACAGTGTTACCCAAATCAATCTTCTTTGCATTTGAAGCCTCCTTGTTGCTTCCATGGCCGACTCCTTTGCTATTTGTTCGGTCATGGGCTGCCCTGAGTCCGCCTACATTAGCGCGAGAGCGCGTGCGGCGCAATGGTAAGGATATGCTCTGTACCTGTTTTTTGATCCGCCACTGTCTTTCCGGAAAAAGATGTAAACTGATCTCCCCTTCCTCTGCCGATCCTTCATTCCGAGTTCATCATGTCATTGAACAAGTGCGTTGTCCGGTTGAAAGACTCTCACGACACGGAGCACAGCGTTGTCGTTTACGCGGAGTCTTTATATGACGCAGTGATTCGCGGCTTGAATCAACTAAGCGATGTGGGCTGGGAATCCAACTCGGGGGAAACCATCGGGCAAGTTGAAGTGGAGATTCACCAGGAACCGACTCGGCACGTCGTCAATGTTCCGAAGCTGTTGAAGTGGGTCAACGAGAAGTCCGGGTATCCGGGCGAAGAAACGAGAAAGGAAAAGTTACGGAAGATACTCAATGGGCGATGACGAGCACCGCATCGGACAAACCCGAACCGGGTAATCGAGGAGGCGGCGTTCATTTTGGAGCGCATAGACAAGAAGTGGCCTCCGAAGGAAATCTCAGGGCCTCCCAAGATTTAATTTGGAGCAGAATGGGCAAATGTGGGGGGACGGACGTGCGCAAAATTACATCCGAAGTTTAATAGACTCCGCGTAATTGTGCGACAGGATATCCTCTGGTAACATCACGTCTGAGGTACCCAGTCCGTGAGAATTTGTCTCTTGGTAATTGCGCTCTCATTGAGCGTTTTGCAGGTCTCTTTTGCGCAAGGCCCGGCCCAGACACCACAACCTTCTCCACCTCCACCGCCGAAACCTGACCTCCCCGAGTTAAACACAGTTCTTATGGAGTCAACATTCGAAATTCAAAGTATGTCTGGGCCGGGACAGCCCTCTTCGTTAGGAACCGCATTCATAGTTGGGCGACCCCTCAGCAGTCAAACAACTATGGCGCGATATGTTTTGGTAACTGCTGCGCACGTCTTGGACGGCATCGCCGGGGACGTAGCGATTTTGAATCTGCGAAAGCAGACGCAACAAGGTGATTGGCAGAAGGTACCAATGGTCCTGCAAATTCGAAACAATGGGCGACCGCTATGGCTTAAACATCCGAATGCCGATGTGGCGGTAATGTATGTGAGCCTTCCAGACGGAATTTCTATCCCATTGATGACGACGGCTCTGCTCGCGGACGACGAAATGCTGAAGAAATTTCAAATTCATCCGGGTGACACGCTTTTGTGCTTAGGATATCCGTTCGGTATAGAGTCAAACCAAAGCGGTTTTCCGGTACTTCGCAGCGGCAAAATTGCTTCTTTTCCCCTGACACCGACTGCTCAGACAAAGACCTTCCTCTTCGATTTCGCCGTATTTGAAGGCAACAGCGGTGGCCCCGTTTACATGGTGGAGCGCGACCGGGAATTTGAGCACGCGATACACATGGGGGTAACAGTCGGATTCATCGCTGGCTTAGTCAGTGCGGAAACCGTAAGCGCCATCCGGAGGCCATGTTGACGAGCAGCAGTATTTGATTAAGCAGCGTGACGCGAGCCTTCAGTATCGTCTGCAGCAAGCTTCCAGGGGAGTAGTTCTTCGATGCGATTGATCGGGTGTTCCGCGATGCGTGACAGCACGTTTCTCAGATAAGACTCCGGATCGATTCCGTTTAGTTTCGCCGTGCCGATTAGGCTGTATATCGCCGCGGCGCTCTCGCCACCTCGGTCCGAACCGGCGAACAAGTAGTTCTTTCTGCCGAGAGCCACAGCGCGCAACGCTCGTTCCGCGGCGTTGTTATCGATCTCCAGTCGGCCATCGTCGCAGTAACGCATCAACGCATCCCATCGTCCGAGTGCGTAACGAACTGCTATGGCTGTGTCCGATTTCTTCGAGAGCTTACCCAAGGTCTCTTCCAGCCATTGTTTCAGCGATTCAAGCAACGGCCGGCTTCGAATATTGCGGATCTCGCGACGTTCCTCAGGTGCTCGTCCATGAATGTCACTCTCCACTGCATAGAGTGCCCCGATGCGCCCAAGAGCTTCTTTCGCAACCGGAGACTTGTGGGCTTGTTCGAGATCGTAGAACTTCCTCCGAACATGCGCCCAACAAGCCGCTTCCTGAATGTGGCCACCTTCGTAGATCTGCTCGAACCCCGCGTAACCATCTGCCTGCAACGTGCCCTGGAACTTGCTCAGGTGCGCTTTCGGATGTTCCCCCTTGCGATCCGGTGTGTAGGCGAACCACACCGCGGGGGGCGTTCTATCCCCTGCCGGCCGATCGTCTCGCACATAAGTCCATAGTCGCCCAGTCTTGGTTTTTCCATTCCCTGGCGCCAACACCGGCACCGGCGTGTCGTCCGCGTGCAACTTCTCTGCTGCCATCACGTGACGTCGCAGCGCTTCCACTAAAGGTTCCAACAGCGCGCTCGTTTCGCACACCCAGTCTGCCAGCGTCGAACGATCCAGCTCCACTCCTTCACGAGCGTAGATCTCCGACTGGCGGTACAACGGCAAGTGATCGCCATATTTTGAGACCAGCACATGTGCCAGAAGTCCCGGGCCCGCTATACCTCGTGCGATCGGCCGGCTGGGTGCTTCTGCTTGCACGATCCGCTCACAACCTGCGCAAGCTAGCTTCGGCCGAACCTGGCGGATTACTTTGAACCGTAGCGGTTCGATTTCCAGCATCTCCGAAACATCTTCGCCGAGATGCTTCAGCTCACCGCCACAGTCCGGGCAGGCTTCCTGCTTCGGCAAGTAGCTTCGTACTTCCCGTGGAAGATGCGCTGGTAGCGGCTTCCGTGCGGATCGCGTTACTGATTTCAGGTTCGCTATCGGTTCCGGTAGCGCCGCGGCTTTCTCGGCATCGTTCAGTTGCAACGCTTCGAGCCGCAACTCCAACTGCTCGATCTGCCGATCCAACTTCTCCGACTTCCGCCCGAACTGCATGCGCCGCAACTTGGCGATCAGCAGCTTCAGCTGTTCGATCTCACTATCGCGAGACACGATGAGTTCATGCTGGGAGACGATCAGGGCTTTTAGTTCGTTGGGATCGAGTGCGTCGAGATCTGGAAGCGTCGCTCGTGGAGCAGCCATGCGCGCAGTATGCCAGGATCCCATTTCATGGCAAATGAATTCTCTATCAACTGGCTCACACCGCCATCTGCGGATCGTAACTGCGCACCGGTCGCCGCCAATCGATCCCTTCCAGCAACATCGATAACTGCGCAGGTGTCAGTGCCACGGTTCCGCTTGTCGCTTGCGGCCAGATAAATCTCCCTCGCTCCAGTCGTTTCGCGAAAAGACATAACCCGTCACCATCGAACCACAGAACCTTGATCAGGTCACCCCGGCGACCTCGAAAAACGAAGACCTGACCTGAAAACGGATTCTCCTGGAGCGCTGTCTGCACCATTCCGCTCAAACCCGTAAATCCTCGCCGCAGATCCGTCACTCCCGCAGCAATCCAAATCCGCGTTCCTGCGGGCAGCCCGATCATCCGACCAGGCACTCGATCGCGACACGCAGTACCGCTACATCCACGGTTCCCGCTACTCGGAGCGTTCCTTTGCTGAGCTTGATTTCCAGGGTTCCTGATCGCGCAAGAACATCGTCTTCCTTCACCGCCCCTGTGGTTCGCTCATTCGCGATCTTCACAGGCAAGAGACTGGTTGCCGCGCCACCACCCAGTTGCCCTTCGCGATATCGCTTTCGCCAGTAGAACACCTGGTTCGCGTTCACATCGTGTCGCCGCGCTACTCGCGACACTGACGCCCCAGGCAACAGCGTCTCTTCCACGATCGCTCGCCGCTCCTGCATCGTTCGGCGCCGATGCTTTGGCTCTCTGACTTGAAGTGTCTGAACCGATGTGTCCACGATCCCTCTTCGTGGACACAAACCATTGTGCCCACAAAGCCCATCATCTTTATTCAGACACTCTTAGTACACACGGTTGGAATCGGCTTTCAATTACCCACAAGTTCTGCTCCCATGGCGAACCCGAGCTCGATATCGGTCAGGCGCGACAGCCCCCTCCAGATCACCCGATTCCCAGGTGGAGAATCCCCGCCGCGTGCCAGGTAGCCGCCCAATCGAGCGAGTTTGGTGAGGAAGTTGAAAGCGAACCTCTTTGTGGTTGCCGCGTGTCTTTGCTTCTCACCAACTGATCGAGCAGATGAATTTCCAGTGCGGTGAAGACCAACGCTGGAGACGCTGCGGGCACCGCACGGTTCATCATCGTTAGCCAGAAAACCCTCCAACTGAGAATGCAAAACACGGCCAGTAACCTGGCGAGACGCTCGGCCATTCTCAGCCTCGATTCTTCCGCTTTGCAACCAGACTTGAGAATCTTATGAAACGTCTCAATCTTCCAGCGCATGCTATACCACTCCAGTTTCTGAATAGCTTCCGCGCGCGAGCGCACCGGCAAGTTGGTTATCAGTTTCCAGTCGATTTTCTCCCGCTGGCGTGGTTCGCCCCGTTCTTGTGCATGAATGACCGTGAGCATAAGTTCGGGGTACTCCTTGTGTTTGCCGATGGGCGGAAGAACTTGGATACGACGGTATCTGATTTCCAGAACGGCTTCGGACCAATCACCCTTTTCGTCGCGCACCTGAAGGCGATGCAGTCCTTGTATGCGCACTTCCTCCATTTCTGTGGCAATCGTATGTTTCCCGTCACCTGCCAAGCGATCCACGCAGGTGCGCACCAGGAAATAGGTGCTCAGCGACTCGGCAGTACAGAAAAGCTCGTAGATATCGCTCTCCCGGTCGCCGATGTGCACGCAGCGCTGCGGGTCGTTCAACAGGGCAGTAGATTGGGTCAGGTTTTCCAGCCAGCGGATGCTCTCCTTCTCTTCAATCGGCACGCGTGTCGGATTGATTTTCTTCTTGAGCGCATTGCAGCCCTTAAATTCGCGGCGGGTCCAGAACTTCATGGCCGTCAGCCCCAGGGGAAGTCCAGCGGTGGTCACCGCCAAGCTGGAGTGCATCCGAATCCCACAGACGGTGTAGTTCTGTGGACGCCCGGCTTTGTATTGTCCTGTGAAGGATTTCTTCAGAATGCCGACGGCCTGGACGTCGGCTCGATGATAAGAGAATTCGGTGGTGTCATGGAGGATCAGAGCCATGGCGTCCGTGGCGGCGAATCGATCACGCGTCGCTTGAAAATGTCCAGCAAGAATCTCTGCTTCGCTGACGCGCTGGTTGGAGAGAAAACGATACGCGGCTTTGGTGTTGGCCCAGTCCTGGCAAACCAAAGGAATGCTCTCTCCAATACCATCGGAGAGTTGCTCAAAAAGCTTCCTAAATCGCTTGTTGAGTCGGGCATCGCGGAACTCGCTGCCGACAAGTTCACTATCGATCCAGGTCTTGGTTTGGGAGGCGCTGGCGTGATCAACCCTCAGTGAGTGTTGCGACTCCTGCCGCTTCGTCATAACGGCAGTTCAGCACAAGCCAGCCCGTGCATGAAGCCACAGCGCGAGAGACGCTCAGCCAATCAGCCAATAGAAAGTACTGGTCCTATCTCACACTATCGACTTGTGGGTAATTGAAAGTGGAATCGGACGCTTACGAAACATCTAACCGCCGGCGCCAGCTGCTGCCAAACAATGTGCCACTGTAGACACCGAGCAGAACCCCAATGCCAGACACCATCAAAACGGGGACGATCCTGATCAAGGAGAGCACACTCTTGCCGGCAGTCCTGCAATTCGAAAGTGAGCCCTTTGCATCTGGCTGGAGATTAGTCAAAAATCCCGATGGGTACGGATTGGGTCGAATAATCCACGAAGCGGGCTGGACCTTCTCCTGGCAGCCTGGTGAAATCGGAGCGACCGTTTTCGGTCTTGACGAGCAAAAGACACTCCGCAGGGCAGTCGATCAAATCCTTGCGAACCTGGAGTCGGCGGAATTTAACTCCTTGGAAATCATGCGAGTGGCCTCGGAGGCCTCGAAACGTTTCCTAGGAGTGCGCTATGTGACTGTCTCCGCCCGGTCACGACATATCCAGGAAAGCGCGCCTCTCTTTCGGGCTAAGCACCCTCCGGTGAGGGACCGCGCACGATCGGCTGCCGCTTGAACCAAAGCATAGGGCTGCAACCCGGAAGAGTGAACACCCTCTTCGCATATTACGATCAAGGGGACACGCGGCGGCAGATCTCGGTTCTGACTTAACTATTTGCAATTAATTACAGAAAATACCATAAGATTGCACTTGACAAAATAAGTTAAGTTACTTATGTTTGTTAAGTACCGATAGAGCCCGACGGCAATCTGAGCTGACATGAGTTATCTGAAATTGCCCTTGGCCAAGACAGATCCCTAAACATTTAATGAGGTGGTCAAAATGAGAACAATGAATCGCTGGGAGCAACCTTTCCGCGAGGGAACGACCCTGCAAGAACAGATCAATCGTGTGTTTGGCGATATGGTGGGACGTACGGGCGAGGAGTCGAACTTGACCCCTTGGGCTCCGGCCGTCGACATCTACGAGACCGAGCATGAGTTGGTCGTGAAGGCGGACCTGCCGGATGTGAATCCACAAGAACTGGACGTCCGCGTTGAGAACAACATTCTCACAATCCGCGGCGAACGCAAGTTTGAGAATAAGGTGAACGAGGAAAACTATCTGCGCGTCGAACGCGCGTATGGCTCGTTTAGCCGGAGCTTCTCGCTGGCGAACTCCGTGAAATCGGACGCAATCAAAGCCGACTATCAGAATGGTGTGCTGACCCTCACATCCCGAAGCGCGAGGAAGCAAAGCCGAAGCAGAATAAGGTGAATGTGGGAACGCCGGCCCTGGCGGCCGCGGCAGGGGCTCGCTGAAGAGACCTGGACCGAAGACGAAGTATCAAGGGGCTGGCGAAATCGCCAGCCCCTTCTCGTCAGAACCTCGCCCCATGGAAACCCACCAGATCTCCGTGGTCCAACATTTCCTCAACAGCTAGGCGAACAGGCGTTCGGTTTCTCTGTTGACTCCGCCACATTCTAAATCGGCCAGTGCGAGGGAGAGAAAGCGCGTCATTCTCCGACTCGGTCCACTCTATGCCTCACGAAAATGGAGCGGGTCTCTGAGGCTTTGCAATTCTCGGTAATAATAAATTGGAGTGGGGCGTTTTCCGTTGAACCTTAGATTCCTGAGCAGTTCCATTTCTTCCTTGGTGGCAGTCCCGCTGAGCGAACTATCCTTAAGGAATTCTTTGAATCCCGGCTCTACTTCTGGTTGGTCAGGTCCCGTTTCAACAAACTCAAATCTCCTTGGATCCCCCGAGGCTATCCTCCGATTTAAGACAATTTCCATACCAAAGGTCGTTAGATCGACGTCCCAGGATTCAATGACTGGATCGAGGAAGGAAACACAGTTTTCGTGCGACAAGCTGAAGACATCCGTATCCAGGAACTCAAGGAGGGTAACCCGCATTTGTTCATAGCTTTGGCCGGCGAGTCGAGCGACCAAGTGGAGCCAGTTTTCACTGTTCAATTCTTCCTTGGCGACCTTCTTGATGACGTCCAAAAGCTTTTGTGTGACGAGGCGTTCGAGTTCGCCGAAGGGCTGCTTCTCAAAAATGACCCGTATTTGCTTTTCTTTGGCGGGTGGGCACTTGCGGAGAATCAACTCTCGAACTTCTTTAAACAAGGGCGCAGGTGGGTCC